>NZ_FNNQ01000020.1 GCF_900106775.1 Marininema mesophilum | reverse complement strand
GTGAAGAACCTGAATCTTCGCTCATGGATATGCCCTACGTGCCACTCTCACCATGACCGAGACATCAATGCATCCAAGAACATCTTGCAAGAAGGACTAAAGATTTTTGCGGTTGGGCAGACCGTTTAAGCTTGGAGTATATCCTGTCAGTAGACGGGAGTTCCCAAGAATCCCACTGCTTCAGCTGTGGGAGTGTCAACATGAAGGAACTATATATGAAGGGGATTTTCAAGAATGGCTATCTATCAATGGTACGTCAAATCCTGATGTGGCTTTTGAGAAAATGCTGAACATCACTGATGTCAATTAATCAAGTAATTCTCCCCACAAAACTTCTTGGATACACCAGTTCGGCTCAATAGCTGTTTCTTTGATTGCACAGGATAGTAGGAAGCCTTCCGTAGGTGTGTCTGTGAAATAGGTGAAGGCATTATCATGATTCCTATCCACGGGCACCGAGAAAGAGAGAGGTGGAAGGGAAAAACCCTTCCCAATCGCTTTCATCACGGCCTCCTTCCGTGTCCAAATCAGATAGAAGGCTTCTTTCTGATGCTGTAGGTCCTTCTGATTCTGTATATAGGAGATCTCTTGGTCAACAAATACCGTTTTCATCACCTCAAGATGGTCCTCTTCGGTACCTTCTACATCAATGCCCACTTCCACTCCTTTAGTGACAACACAAGCTAAGAGGCCTTTTGTGTGAGAGAGATTAAAGTGTATGGCTGGCTCGCTATTTTGTATGAGAAAAAGTTTACCATATTCGTTTTTACTAAAGGCTATTTCATGAGGGGAGACTCTTAATTTTTTAGCCAGTACACCTTTTAGCAATAAACGGCCTAGTAAAAACTCCACCTTCTTATGGTCCACTTTATATCGATGAAAAACGCACTTTTCTTCTTCATCTAAGATAGACAAATAGGGGGTAAGTCTAGGTATAGGTATCTGAGGGATCTTTACATAAAACACATGGATTGGATGTTCCATATCGTTGATCCTTTCATGGGAGGGTAGATGGATGAGTATTTCACCTATGTTCTATAGTATATTTGGTATTTTATCATGAAGGGAAGTGGTAGATCGTCCACACGCCACACTTTTTCGGCTAAACGATAGCTATAATATATGAAAATAAAAATTGAAGTAACTACTCACTTTTGCCCCATGTTTTTAAAAACACAAAAAGGAGAAGCGATATTCGCTTCTCCCTTCGTGTGCGAGGATATTATCGTTCGCTTGCAATGTTTACAGGTGTTGATAGGAGATGGTTGTTGATGAAATAGGATAGCCCTGCTTCATCGTTGCTCAATGTGATATGATCCGCCGCTTGGAGAAGGCTGGGGTGTGCATTAGCCATGGCTGCTGATGTGCCAGCAACCTTTGTCATGGAAAGATCATTCATATGATCGCCAATGACAGCTGCGGAACGAGGTGGGAGGCCGAGGGATTCGGCAAGTGCTACGACGGCTGCTCCTTTGGAGACGCCGACAGGCAAGATCTCAAAGAAATTATCAGAGGACTGAACCACTTCCAGAGAAAAGGGAGTAGAGTCTGCCCATTTGTGTAAGTCCTTCATCCAACGATTTTCTCCTACTACGCAGATCTTGATCCAAGGAACGGTAGGGAGATCGGCAAAGGATGCTAGATTTTCCAATGGCATGAGGTCCTCTGTATCAAAGTCAGATTGGAGCACTGCCTGGACGATAGGACTTAATCCAGTAGAGTAGATACGATCTGTCGTGTAAACAAGGAGATCCATGGACGGAACGATCGAAGTCAATTGAGAAATAATTTCTGTGACGACCGTTTGTTCAAGGGTGGCGACGGGTGTGAGCTGGTCGGTTTTTGGATGGTATAGCATCCCGCCATTACAAAGAATAACAGGTAGCTGGATATCCAAAAATTCGATAAGTCGCTTAGCTTCTGCATAACTCCGACCCGTCGCGAGGGTAAATAGCCCTCCTTGACGGCGAAATTCTTCAATGCTTTTTAGGTTCGCATCAGGAACCTTTAGATTTGCATCATGAATCAGTTGGTCTGATGAAATTAGTGTTCCATCAATATCGGAAACGAACAGTGGATATGTGAGTTGATTCATACGTATCATCTCCTTTGTCATTTCCATCTCCATGGTTGTTGAGTGCATTGAACGAGTAGAGTGATCTCTCAACAAGGGTTCACCATGATAGAAATATATCCACGCATAATAACATACTTTGCAGTATAAAATCAATAGAATTGAGAGCCTTAGTGGCAGTCATGGAAGGGGAGGCTCTGCTATGAGATAATAAAGTAAGCTGACAGGAATTGATAGAGAGGGGAGTTCCCAGTTGGAATTGGAAGTAGTGCATCGACGTCACCAGGATTGTACACGATGTGCTTTACATAAAGGGAGAAGCCGGATTGTCCTTGGTGAGGGGAATCCCCATTCACCATTGTTGTTCGTCGGAGAAGGACCAGGTGCAGACGAAGATCGGCAAGGAAGGCCCTTTGTCGGTAAAGCGGGTCAATTGTTAGATCGGATGCTCTCAGCTGCAGAGATTCCACGGGAAGAAATTTTCATTACCAATATTGTCAAATGTCGCCCTCCAGGGAATCGAACGCCACACGAGGAGGAAATGGAGACATGCAAAAGAATCCTCCGGGAGCAATTTGTCTCCATTCAGCCGCGATTGATTGTAACACTTGGTTCTGCACCAACACGGGCAATCATCGATCCCAAGGCCAGAATTACCCGGGTGCGAGGGCAGTGGTTTGAGCGGAAGGGAGTTCGTATGCTCCCTACCTTCCATCCAGCCTATTTATTGCGGAATCCTGCGGGTAAGCGAGAAGCTTGGGAGGACTTTAAGCGAATTCGAAATGCCTATTTGGAGGTCATGAGTAACATGAGAAATTAAGTGCTTAATTTTGTTAGCGAGAGAAGTTGATGATGGAGGAGGGTCCCTTGTGGATCAACTTAAAAAGACCATAAGTCGTATCGATGGGCGGGGATATAAGGCATATAAAGAGATCCAGGGTGAGTATGACTTTCCCGGATTTCGTTTATTTTTTGACTATGTGCAGGGGGATCCCTTTGCATCTCCTTCAAGAATCCGCGTGCGGGTTCCGCAATCACAAGTAGGGTACCCGGAAGCGTGGTTTAAAGAACCTCATCGACGGGTTGCCCTTGAGGATTGGATTGCGCGGGTTTGGGCTGAGAACACACGTCGATATTCTTTTTCTGGGTATAGTGGAACAGGGAAGAGTGGGCTGATTGCTGTCGACTCTCCAGGGCAGGAAATCCTGCCCCGTACAGCTGTGGTTGTAACGAAGAGTTTTGTAGAAGTACGGTTAACGATTGGCTTACCTGCGAGAGGGCGACAAGTTCTTGGTCAAAAGGCTGAGGAAATGCTGTGTCGCTTTATCCCCGAACTGGTGGAGGGTGGAATTCCCCTGCAAAAGTTAGATCCAGAGGCAGTAGAAGAGAGAATGCGTCTCGTGGATAATCAACAGGCTATTCGACAACATATCGAGAAAAACAATTGGGTTGCTTTTATAGCCGATGGGGCCGTACTTCCACGGGTGAGTGGAATTAGTGACCGACCTTTGAGAGAATCGGTGGTGCCCTTTTATGCTCCCGATTCGATGGCAATTACACTGGAAGTACCTCATGGCAGACCGATTCGCGGGATGGTCGTAGAGAGTGGAATCACGCTTATCGTTGGTGGTGGCTACCATGGGAAGAGTACATTGTTACAGGCCTTAGAGCGGGGGGTGTATGATCATGTAGCGGGAGATGGTCGGGAGTATGTGATCACGACAGCGAATGCGCTGAAAGTTCGTGCTGAGGATGGACGACGGGTAGAGAAGGTAAACATCTCCCCGTTTATTAACAATCTCCCCTTTCATAAAGATACGTTGCGCTTTTCAACAGAGGATGCTAGTGGTAGCACTTCTCAAGCAACCAATATCATAGAAGGGCTCGAGGGGAAAGCTACCTCTCTATTGATTGATGAGGATACGAGTGCGACCAATTTTATGATTCGGGATGGCCGAATGCAGAGGCTAGTAGCTAAAGGAAAAGAGCCGATCACACCCTTTATCGATAAAGTACGTCAATTATACGAGGAGTGGGAAGTTTCCTCGGTGCTTGTTCTCGGTGGGTCGGGAGATTATTTTGAAGTGGCTGATCGGGTAATTATGATGGATGAATATCGTCCTGTGGATGTTACCGAGGATGCAAAAAGGATCGCTGAACACCATATGAATGAGCGCATCGAAGAGGGCGGTACTTCCTTTGGTGAGCTGAGTTCTCGAGTTCCCCTTACCCAGGGGTTAGATCCTAGTAAAGGCAGGAGGGAAAAGGTAGATGCAAAGGGGCTATCAACCATCCTTTTTGGAACGACCACGGTGGATCTGTCTGGTTTAGAACAGTTGGTGGATTCTTCCCAGACACGGGCCTTAGCGGAATTACTGAGGAATTTGAGGAAAGAAGCAGATGGCCGAAAACTGATGGAGATCATTGATGTTCTTTATGATCAGATCGACTTGCATGGATTGGACATCCTCTCTTCCTTCAAGGGACACCCAGGGGATCTGGCTCTTCCACGGAAGTTGGAGCTAGTAGGAGCCATTAATCGGCTTCGTACCCTGCGAGTGAAATGAGGAGATTGGTAGATGGTAGATGGTAGATGGTAGATGGTACATACCCATTTTTTGAGAGGAAGTGAATCAGTGAAAGAGGTGACGATTTATACGGATGGAGCTTGTTCAGGGAATCCTGGTCCAGGAGGGTGGGCCGCTGTTTTGATGTATGGGGAATTAAAAAAGGAGATGACAGGTGGGGAGAAACATACGACGAATAACCGGATGGAGTTGCAAGCGGCCCTCTCCTCGTTACAAGCATTGAAAAGGCCATGTAAAGTGAAGCTTCACACGGACAGTGCCTACTTACAAAACTGTTTTAAACAACGTTGGTATGTGAACTGGGAGAAGAACGGATGGAAAAATAGTCGTAAAGAACCTGTAGAAAATAAAGATTTATGGCAACAACTGTTACAAGAAACTCGTCGGCATGATGTGGAGTTTATTAAAGTAAAAGGGCACGCCGATGATAAGTGGAATAATCGTTGTGATGAATTGGCGCGTGGTGCTGTACCACAATAAATCTACATTTGTCCATTCATGGGAAAGATGACAGAAGGATAACATGGAAATAACAATCCCGTGTCGATCTCAGCGGATGAGACGTGGGCATGTTATGATAGTAATCAACGGAATAGGTGGGAAGGGAGGTGAGAGAATGGCACCTGAATCATTGAAGGAGTTATTGATCGCAGAGGCACATAACATGGGGATTGATAAAATTGGATTTGCCTCAGCGGACCCTTTCACGGAACTAAAAGAACGTCTTATCAGGCACCGTGAGGCGGGTTATGAGTCAGGCTTTGAGGAACCCGATCTGGATAAACGGATTGATCCAGCAAAAAGTTTAGTTGGAGCAAAGACGATTATTGCCATTGCTCTCGCCTACCCATCCCAGATGGGAAATTTGCCAACGTCGAGTCCAGGGGAATACAGGGGATTGTTTTGTCGAGCTTCTTGGGGAGCCGACTATCATCTTGTGCTGAGACAGAGACTGGAGGCATTGAAAGCGAAGTTACTGGAAATGAAGCCGGAAGCGAATTGTGAGGTGATGGTGGATACTGGAGCGCTTTCAGATCGTGCTGTAGCAGAGCGTGCAGGGATCGGTTGGAGTGGGAAAAACACGTCGATTATCACTGAGGAGTATGGGTCCTGGGTTTATCTGGGAGAGATGATTACCGATGTATGGATTCCTCCAGATACCCCCGTAACAGCAGGATGTGGGGATTGCAATGCTTGTATTGACGCCTGTCCAACAGGGGCTTTAGTCGGTCCTGGACAGCTTAATTCCCAGGCATGTCTCGCCTACTTGACCCAGACCAAGGGCTTCCTGGCGAAGGAATATCGAGATCAATTGGGTACTTACCTATACGGATTTGAAACCTGTCAGGTGGTTTGTCCGTATAACCGTAATAAGCAACCATCCAAACATAAAGAATTCCAACCCGACCCTGAGCAGGTGAAACCCTTACTAAAACCCTTACTTACCATGAGTAATCGTCAATTTCGTGAACGATTTGGTACCATGGCGGGATCCTGGCGAGGGAAAAAGCCAATCCAGCGCAATGCGATTATTGCCCTAGGAAGGGTAAGGGATCATACAGCCGTTCCGGATCTCACTCATTTGTTGAAGAATGATCCACGGCCGGTAATTCGAGGAACGGCTGCCTGGGCTCTTGGGAGAATTGGTGGAGATGTTGTCTTAACGGCGTTAAAGCAGGCACTCTCGACGGAAACCGATGAAGCTGTGCGAGAGGAAATTCGGGATGCTTTGGCAGATCATGAGCAAGTCGTTTAGTTTGCTAACAGGGGGCGGCAGGGATGGTCTCAGAAGGTTCACGTGTACTCGCATGGAGTGAGATAGAAAGCCCAGTAGGTCCAATCCTGTTGACAGCAACAAAGAAGGGCCTATGCCGCTTGGATTTTTCCAGTGAGGAACAGGCCCGGCTAGGGATCGATCTTTGGGCGAGAAGATGGATTGGATCTGTACAGATTGAAAAAAATGATCTGGCACTCCTTTCTTTTGCGAAGCAGTTGCAGGAGTATTTTAAAGGAGGAAATCCTCACTTTGAGATTCCTTTAGATCTGTACGGAACGTCCTTTCAAAAACTAGTATGGGAACAGCTACAAACGATCCCTTATGGGGAGTTGCGCTCCTATAAAGATATGGCCGCGGCGATGGGTGCGCCTAAAGCCGTTCGTGCAGTGGGTGGAGCGAATAACAAAAATCCAGTATCCATCGTCGTGCCATGTCATCGAGTCATTGGCTCCAACGGGTCGTTAGTTGGATATGGTTCTGGCTTAAAAATTAAAGAATTCTTGCTCACACTTGAAGGTGCGTCACCTTTTAAAGCGGAGGCGTGAAGTGAGGTAGGTTTGCACTTTTTCATATTTTTTCGTTTTTTTAATCGTGGACAGCAGTAGGCTGTTCACTTTTTTTATGTAAAATTCATGAATGAAATTTTCCTTTTTAGGAGAATCGACATGATATCATGATATAATGTTAAAAATCTACAATATAGGGATGTAGACGCAAATACAGTGAGCATCCTTTTTTCCTGGGTGATGGAGGGGTGAATGAGTGAGCGTTTTTAAGGATTTATGGTGGTATTTTCGTCAAGAGAAGAAGAACTATATCGCAGGTGTTTTTTTTCTATTGGTTGTCGGATTGCTTGAACTTTATCCCCCCTATGTTGTGCGTCTGGTCGTGGATGAGATAAAACAACAAACCCTGACCTCAGAGAAGCTATTACAGTGGTTAGGGGTTTTGGCTCTGACAGCCTTGCTGCTTTATGTACTGCGCTTTGTTTGGCGGGTGTTTATCTTTGGTGCATCATACCGCCTTGCGCAATTATTACGCCGGCGTTTATTAAATCATTGGAGTCGAATGTCACCTCAGTTTTTCCATCGTCATCGCACAGGGGATTTGATGGCTCATGCTACCAATGATGTACAGGCGGTACAAGCAACTGCAGGTGAAGGTGTACTTACGCTTGTGGACTCGATCGTGTTTGGCGGCTTAGTGGTTGCTATGATGGCGATTTCTCTAAGTTGGAAACTAACCTTGATCGCTTTATTGCCAATGCCGATCTTGGCCTTGGCAATCACTTACTATGGAAAATGGATGCATGAACGATTTCGTACAGCCCAGGCGGCTTTTTCAGATATTAATGATAAAGTTCAGGAGAATATCTCTGGCGTACGCGTAGTCAAATCCTTTGGGCGGGAGGAGAGGGAGAAGGCTTCCTTTATGACTCTTTCAGAGGACGTCACGCGTAAGAACCTGGCTGTTGCCAAAGTACAGTCTCTATTCGGACCAACGATTTCTCTCATCGCAGGGATTGCTTTCTTTTTAGCCATCGTTTTTGGCAGTCGATATGTCATCCGTGGGGAGATGACGATTGGGCAGTTGACGCAGTTTACCATTTATTTAGGTTTGTTGATCTGGCCGATGCTCGCCTTTGGTTTTTTGTTTAACATCCTGCAACGGGGGCGTGCTTCCTATGCCCGTATTCGCACTCTTTTAGCAGTGAAAGAGGATGTCCAGGAAAATAAGGGGGCTATCTCCACCCCTGCAACCGGGGATATCCAATTGAATATCCACTCCTTTACCTACACAGAGGCGAATGTACCCGTGTTACGTGATGTGAATGTATTCGTGAAGAAGGGTGAAACCCTAGGCATCGTCGGGCGCACAGGGAGTGGGAAATCGACCCTTTTTAAATTGCTCATGCGAGAAATGGACATGGTGGATGGGGAGATTCAAATCGGAGGGAAGTCCCTTACAGACTACCAGCTATCTGCTCTACGTTTTGCCTTTGGGTATGTTCCCCAGGACCCCTTTCTCTTTTCAACCACGATTGCTAAAAATATTGCCTTTGCCGACCCGAAGGCAAGTCAGGAAGAAATCGAAGCCGCGGCCCGACTGGCATGTGTCCATGAGGATATTCTCGCTTTCGAAAAGGGATATGAGACGGTGGTCGGTGAACGGGGAGTCACCCTTTCAGGTGGGCAGAAGCAGCGGATCTCCATCGCACGTGCGTTATTGATGGATCCTGAGATTTTGATCCTTGATGATTCCCTCTCAGCCGTCGATGCACGTACAGAGGAAGCAATTCTAACGGAATTGCGTCGTGAAAGAGAAGGGAAAACAACCCTTATTGCCGCTCATCGGTTCTCAGGAGTCGAACATGCGGAGCAAATTATTGTATTGGAAGATGGTCAGATTCAGGAAAAGGGCACCCATAAGCAACTTTTGGCCAATTCAGGTTGGTATGCATGGATGTATCGGCAACAACAGCTGGAATCTTTGATCGTAAAAGGAGGTGGGGGAGGATGATCACAAGACGGTTACTACGGTACCTCATACCCCATCGTAAGGCCTTGATTGGTGCATTTTTTTTCCTTTTTATCGCAACAGCAGCGGAGATGACAGGCCCTTTATTAATTAAAGTATTTATTGATGACTATCTCGTTCCCGAACGATTTCCTTCCACTCCGTTGATTTTTCTTGGGGCAAGTTACCTGGGTCTTCATCTGATCGCAGTCGTTTTGCAATACTTACAACAATATTCTTTTTATCGCATTGCCCTTGCGGTGATTCAACAATTGCGCATGGATGTATTTGGAAAGGTGCAATACCTAGGCTTGGCTTTTTTTGATCGGGTTGCGGATGGTTCTCTCGTCTCTCGCATTACGAATGATACCGAAGCAATTAAAGAACTGTTTGTCAATGTGATGTCTACATTTATTAAGAATAGTGTACTGATCATAGGCGTAGTGATTGCAATGTTTTTACTCGATACAAAATTGGCAATGATTTCGTTCATTCTCTTGCCCCTCCTTTTTGGTTTGATGCAGGCGTATCGCTTTCTTAGTTTCAAAGTATATCGGGTGGTACGAGAAACCTTGAGCGAGATGAATGCAAGGCTGTCAGAATCGATCCAGGGAATGGGTGTTGTACAGGCATGGAGACAGGAGAAACGATTCGCAGATGAATTTGACGAGGTTAATGAACAACATGTTCAAGCCAATGTGAAAAATATGAAATTAAACAGTCTTCTATTGCGTCCTGCGGTGGACATTCTCAGTATTGCTACGCTGATCGTCATCCTTACCTATTTTGGTATTGGGGTAGGGGATAGTGCCGTACAGATCGGTGTCCTCTATGCCATGATCAATCTATTGGGCAGGTTGTTTGAGCCAGTCAATCAGATCATGATGCAGCTTTCGTTCTTACAACAGGCAATTGTTTCAGCAGGTAGAGTGTTTGAATTACTCGATGAAAAAGAGTTGGCTCCTAGTAAAGAAGGAGAGGGTAATCCTGAGATCCAAGAGGGTCGCATCACCTTTGAACATGTCACTTTTTCCTATGATGGAAAAACAAACGTATTAAAAGACATCTCCTTCGTTGTAGAACCAGGGCAGACCGTTGCCTTAGTTGGCCATACAGGGAGTGGGAAAAGTACGATCAATAATCTACTGATGCGCTTTTATTCCTTACAACAAGGGAGGATAACCATAGATGGCAACCCCCTTGAAACATTTGTAGATCAAGAATTACGGAAGCAAGTGGGATTAGTACCACAGGATCCTTTTCTCTTTGTTGGTACCATAAGAGACAATATTCGGCAGGGTAATGACGCACTCACAGATGAAGTGGTGCAGGGCGCGGCAGAACTTGTCCAAGCAGATAGTTTTATTGAAAAATTACCTGGGGGAATGAATGAGCCTGTGGTGGAGAGAGGGGCTACTTTTTCTAGCGGACAACGTCAACTGCTTGCCTTTGCGCGGACCATGGCACAATCCCCAAAGATCCTGATCCTCGATGAGGCGACAGCCCATGTAGATACCGAGACAGAGGAAAAGATCCAAGAAGCACTCTATCGTATGCGTCAGGGACGAACGACACTGGCAATCGCCCACCGTTTATCTACGATTCAGGATGCCGATCTGATTCTTGTCCTTCACCAAGGGGAGATTGTTGAACGAGGAACTCATCAGGAACTCCTTACCCGACAAGGTTTGTATCACAAAATGTATTTGCTTCAACAAGGATTGAAAGAAGAAGTCAACGTATAGTAGTCAAATCTGATGATTATATATGGAAAACGGAAGTCGGAAAAGAAGGAGTGAGGGAATGGAAGATCAAGCGATTCATCAGGAGTCAAAGCAACAATTTACGATTCGCAAGCTGAAACCTACGGATGCGGCTGCATACCGTGAGATTCGTCTACGTAGTCTACGGGAACACCCCGAAGCCTTTGCAAGTGATGTGGAAGATAGTGAGGCTTATAATGAAGATCTGAGCCGATTTGCTGATCAGTTACAAGAGAGACCCGGCCAGTTTCTACTAGGGGCCATTGCGCAGGATGGATTGCTTAAAGGTATCGCTGGATTGGTTCAGTATGACAAGAAAAAGCTGATGCATAAAGGGATGCTGTGGGGGATGTATGTGGCTCCAGAGATACGAGGGCATGGGATGGGCCGCCGTTTAGTAGATAGCGTAATAGAGGAAGCGCGGCAAATAGCTAATCTAGAGCAAATCTATCTATGTGTTGTATCAGACAATCATGTGGCGAAGGGGTTATATGAAAGGATTGGCTTTACCACTTTCGGGCGTGAACCCCATGCGATGAAGCTTGGGGGTCAGTACTTAGATGAAGAGCATATGGTGCTGTTTTTGTAAGGTGCAAAAAGGACCTATTTTACAATAGGTCCTTTTGATAATTATGGATATTAAAAATGCCTCGAGGGGCTTGGAAAGTGACCAAGATCCTTTTATAATGGAACGATATCTGGATAGATGACTGTTTTGTATGGATAGAGAAAGGGGGGAGCAGAATGGTTTGGGATTCCCTTAATGTGATTGGTGTGATTGCTTTTGCCGCCAGTGGAGCGTTAACCGCTCTGGAAGAAAAGTATGATTTATTTGGCGTATGGGTGTTGGGATTTGTGGCGGCTTTCGGCGGGGGCGTCATTCGTAATCTCCTGATCGGGGAGCCTATTCTCTCCCTTTGGGAGCAGAAGACACTCCTTTATACTGCTTTTGGAGTGAGTACGCTGTTATTTGTTTTGCCTACTTCCTGGTTGTTACGGGGAAAAGGCACATGGGTTCTTTTTGATGCCATTGGCCTTGGGGCTTTTTCAATACAAGGAGCATTGACTGCAGCAGAGAAGGGGCTACCTTTAATCGCTGTGGCAATCGCAGCGATTTTAACAGGAATCGGTGGTGGAGTGACGCGCGACGTTTTAGCAGGAAGGAAGCCACTCGTATTTCGTAAAGAGATCTATGCGACTTGGGCTTTACTGGCTGGAGTAGTTATTCAGGCAGGGGTATTGGTTCAAGAATGGCAATTGTACCTCCTGTTTACTCTTATCGTTATTTTGCGAATGGTCTCTTTGCGTTTTCACTGGCATTTTCCACAGCGCCCCTTTTTAAAAACATAAATAAACGCTTTCCCCCGATGGATAGTTTCGTCGGGGGTTTTCTTTAGGTGAATACACTGGCATTGTTCTTTCATATGATGTGAAAGAGACATGATCAGGGACGGGGGAGGTGTGCCCGCAGTGGATCGTCCTTGGAGACAACCAGTGCTTACTTGGTTTCGAGGCCAAAATCAGGTGTGGGTAGAGGGGGATTCCGATCGCCTATTTTCCTGGGTATTAGACGGGGACGCGGATTGGGTTGTGCGGGAGCGTAGGAGATGGCAACGGGTACGAGAACAACAGCACCTACGAAAGATTCGACCCATTAAAGGGGAAACGAGAGTTCGCATTTTAAGCGAAGGGCAAGAACAAGATGGGCATGTTGTAGTCAACGTGGCTGTTCATCAACGATTTTTTTATCTGATGAAGGATACAGTGTGCGATCAAGAGGAATTACAGGGCTATTGCCTTCATTTGTTGGAGGGGAACGATGGTTGGGCGATATTGGATTGCTCTCTGATCGAGGAAATGGATACGGAGCGCGATAAGGTCTGGTCGTGTTATCAGCCTCATCCAGAAGAGAATGTGGTGAGGGGAGGTTATAACCGAATGCAGGCCGTGCAATATGCAGAAACTTGGTGGAATGGAGCCAATCCTAGATATCGTAAGTTTGAGGACGATTGCACTAATTTTATTTCCCAATGTCTTCATGCAGGTGGCATCTCAATGGATTACGGTAGCCGCCGTGATTCGGGATGGTGGTATCGAGGAAGTAGAGAAAATTGGAGTTATAGTTGGGCAGTAGCCCATGGGTTGGTCAACTGGTTAAGTAGAAGTAGTCGATCACCAGCAGAAATAAAGCAAGATGCCATGCAATTAAGTCAAGGAGACATTATCTGCTATGACTGGGACGGAGACGGTCGCTGGTCGCATAATACCATTGTAACGGCGATAGACGCCTCAGGTATGCCTCTAGTCAATGCCCATACGGTGAATAGTCGTCAACGCTACTGGGATTATAGAGATTCTCACGCATGGACTCCCAAAATAAAGTACCGTTTCTTTCATATAGCAGGAAACTAATAGTCAACTAATTTTGAATAAATAGTGTTTAGCTTTGAAAAAGTGGGGTAGAGTCGTCAATAACCGTATAGTTTAGATGCTATTCGTCCATCTTAAAGTAGACATCCTGTATGGAAAAGGTGAATCCATTGGACGAACTGATGACGGCTCGCGCTCTATTTGGTAGCTCGTTAGGGTTTCATATTCTTTTTGCAACACTGGGTGTGGGAATCCCATTGATGATTTTTATGGCAGAGCTTCTCTTCCAAGTGACGAAAGATCCGGACTATACGTTGATGGCTAAACGGTGGACGAAAGCTCAGGCCATCTTGCTTGGCGTGGCGATTCCATCGGGTACTATTGTTGCTGTTCAACTATCTTTATTGTGGCCTAACTTTATGGAGTGGGTCGGTCAAATCATCGCTCTACCCTTTCAGGTAGAGTTATTTGCCTTCTTTTTAGAAGCGCTCTTTATGTCCATCTATGTTTACGCTGCGGATCGACTTTCTCCTTCCCTGCGAATTTTAAGTGTCTTCTTTGTTGCTTTGGGTGGTAGTCTATCTGGGGCATTGATTACCTCTGCCAATGCGTGGATGAACACTCCGACAGGCTTTGAACTAGCAAAGGATGGATCGATCATCAACGTGCGTCCTTGGGAAGCCTTCTTTAACCCAAGTTTTCCTGCGGCGGCGATTCATGTACTATTATCTGCCTATATGACAGGGGCCTTTGTTATAGCAAGTATAGCAGCCTTGCGGATGTTAAAAAGAAAAGAGAAGGACGCCCCCTATCGTTATCATCGTAAGGCATTGTTATTATCGCTTGCGATTGGCCTTGTGGTGTCGATAGGAACTGCCCTAAATGGGCATTGGGCAGCTCAAGTACTCCATGAAAAACAGCCTGAGAAATTAGCAGCGGCGGAGGGGCTTTTTGAAACGCAGTCCCGTGCACCACTCTCCATTGGGGGTGTAACGGATAACGAGGAGGGGAAGCTGAAAGGGGCTATTGAAATTCCTGGGATGCTCAGTTTTCTAGCGGGCAATCGTTTTGATACAGTCGTCAAAGGGCTCAACGATTTTCCGCGGGATACATGGCCACCTTTTTATACGCACACTCTTTTTAACTTAATGGTGGGAATCGGTACTCTTTTGATTCTTTTTGCAGGCCTAGCATGGCTTATTCGTTGGAGAAGAGGGAAGGACCATTTACCTCGTTGGTTACTTCGTTTGTTGATAGTAGGAGGGCCTCTCTCCTTGTTATCGATTGAGTTTGGCTGGGTATTTACCTGTAGTGGTAGACAACCTTGGACCGTGTACAATCTTCAACGTACATCCGAAGCAGTAACAGATGCAACGGGTATCATGACGTGGTTTGTCCTATTTATCGCCATCTATGTGTTCTTGCTTATTTCTACTGTTTGGATTATGCGTGGGTACTTTCGAAAACGTCCTTTGGAGCAGGAGATGTTAAATGCTCATGCTACCCAGAGTAAGAAAGGAGAGGGTCTTCATTGAATGACGCGCTCCTTGCTGCTTCGATTATCTGGTTGTTCGTTTTCATGTATGCGATTCTAGGGTCGGTAGACTTTGGGGCTGGATTTTGGGGGATGGTGTATAGTCAAAAGGATGATCGAGCAGGGGCATTAGCGAACCGTTTTCTTTCTCCAACGTGGGAGGTAACCAATGTATTTTTGGTCATGTTGGTGGTCACCTTGGTTGCTTTTTTCCCATCCGCATTAACAGGGTTGTCCCTAGCGCTTCTTATACCTGGCTCTTTGGTGTTACTCTTACTCATTATTCGAAGCACCTTTATGGTTTTTGCCTACTCTGCACAACGATTTCAGCGAGCATTGTCGGTGGTCTCAGGTGTTACAGGATTGCTAATCCCTGCACTGCTCGTATTGGTTCTCCCTGTGGTGGCAGGTGGATTTACCGATCCTAAAAATGGTCAGCTCCTCGCGGACAAGCTCTTAACTAGTCCGATAACCTATGCCTATCTAGCCTTTGGGCTAACTAGTGAGCTTTTTTTATCAGCGGCATTTCTCGCGGATTACTCCCGGGAAGCAGATGATGATGAGGCCTATGCAGTATTTCGCCGTTTTGCTCTTCTCTTTGGTCCGCTATCGTTATTAATTGGTGTCGTAGCAGTCCCCTTAATGGGGGCAGAGGCCAGTTGGTTACGATTAAATATTGAGGAGAACCGCTGGTGGTTTTTCGCCTCCGCTGTGATATTTTTCATTGGATACAGTGCATATTGGTGGCCCACGAAAAGGAAAGATCATAAAAAAGGAGTGCCACGGGCGGCTTTTACTGCGTTCATCCTCCAGTTTTTCCTTGCATCCGCCGCTTATGGGATGTCTCATCTACCCTACTTGTTGTATCCGACATACACGTTAGAGGAAAGCGTAACCAATCATAACACCTTTGTTTCACTCCTGTATTCATATGGAATTGGATTGGCTATCTTGGTACCGGGATTTTATCTTTTTTGGCGGTTATTCCTGAAGGATAAACGGTATTTGAGTCAGGAGTAAAAGAGCCTGGGTTTCTGAGATTATCCCCTTTGAGTAAACAGTGTTTAAGAAGAGCACTAAGTTTACTTGGAGGGGTTTTTTCATGGAAGATCATTTTGGGATCTCTTAAAAAAAGTAGCCCTTAAACAAGGGGCTACTTACAATTTAAAATTCCTTAAAGGTTGATACTATACTGTTTTAGACAATTTTCGCTAATTTGATTGTGGGATTTGTAATAGGATAGGCGGTGGGTGTGATGTAAATGGTTATTTTTGATGGACTAATATCATTGATTAATTAAATGGTTATTCATCGAATGGAGAAATGAATATCCGACGATTTTATTGTGATGGGTGATTGATAAGACTGTATTTGTTAACGCTAATGAATAATTAAATATGGTAAAGATAATTGACAGGCCATTGATATAGATGGCCAATTCCACCCCCCTTTGAAGTTAATTATAACTAAGTGAAATGGATGCTTGCCTCAGCCACAGTGTAATAGTATCACAATCCTTACAAAAAGTGTATTTTAAAAGTTCGACTTTTTACGACTTGTTTCGACATGCACAATCGACCAAAATGAGCCATTTCGATGGACATTTTTAAAAGTATGGGTATAGGTTTCTTTTTGCTGGACGGGATTGGGTATAGATGATAGGGTGGTAGGTTTCTTTGTTAAAGGGCGCATATAGTTCTGTCAATTTTCTATAGATCGATGGTTATAAAAAGAAAGCGGGTTGTTCCTATTGTCTTTCTTTTATTCCTGTATTATCATTCTTAAAATATATCAAAGCATGCAGGGGCGCATTTCTTTGCCTTTAAGAAAGGAGCTTAATAAGTGGAGTTAAAAAAACATTCATTTAAAACGGGAGTGCTGGCTGCTATCCCGATTGCAGTTGGTTATATTCCTGTAGCCGTGACATTTGGAGTCATTGCGCAACAATCAGGGGTAGCACTAATTCATTCCGTATTAATGTCTGGACTCGTGTTTGCAGGAGCGAGTCAATTTATGGCAATTAATATGATTATAGCAGGTACAGGGGCTCTTGAGATTATCTTAGCCAGTTTCATTTTGAATTTTAGAATGTTTGTGATGAGTATTTCTTTGCAAGATAAATTTCGTAGTGTACCGATTTTTCATAGGGTGATGTTGTCTTCTGGAATTACGGATGAAACCTTTGCTGTTGCTTCCTTACGAGAGGAAAAATCCGATCCATTTTTTTACTCAGGCCTATTTCTTACTGCTTATTTATCGTGGGTAACTGGAACGATTCTCGGTGGAGTCATGTCCAATGCCATTCCTGCAACGATTAGTGAGAGTATGTCTATTTCTCTTTATGCGATGTTTATCGGATTGCTCATTCCTGCTGTTCGTAGGTCTTGGAAATTATGCCTCGTTGCTCTTTTTGGTATGGGCTTGAATACTATTTTTAGTTCATTTTTTAGCAGTGGTTGGGCGATAGTTTTGGCAACCCTAGGGGGCGGATTGTTGGGTATCCCATTTACCAGGAGGACGTCATGACACAACAATTAATATTTCTTATCTTGGGGATATCTTTGGTTACGATGATTCCGCGATGGATACCTGTCTGGATTGTCGATCGATTCACTCCATCCAGCTGGGTAAAGGACTGGCTTGATAATGTACCATATGCCGCTTTAGGGGCCATGATATTCCCAGGGATTTTGTCTGTACAAAAGGGACAACCCTTCATTGGATTGATAGGGGGAATTGTTGCTGTAGGGATCGCCTATTTCCGGCTTCATATACTCTTTGTGATTCCAGGTGCTATCTTAACCGTTTTATTATTGAAAAACTTTTTGTGACTCAAAAACATGGCGATTCTATGCAAACTGATGAAAAGGAAAGATGGCCCAAAATTCTACCCCCTATAAATAAAGACCGCTGTCTAATAACTGGACAGTGGTCTTTATTTGGGGCAAAGGATGTGGTTTCCGCTTTCGGCAAATCGTTGCCATACGTATTTTAAAGGAACACCCCCCTTTCAATTACTAAAGAAAAGGGGGGTGTTAATGGTCTAGAAAGCCTCTGGAAAGGAGGTCTTTCCGTGAAAGTCATATTGCCTGTTTTTCGAAATTATTCAAGATGGGTACCTCGGATCATGTTGAAGTTATTACCTCATCACGTATAAGAGATTTCCCAAATACGAACAATAAACCTGTTCCGAATAATCCGGTGTAAAAAGAACGAAGTATATCAAAAAAATAATTTATTGCTGTGGTCGATCAAGTTTTATAAATATAGGTGAAGAGGGTATATATGATGAAAGAAAAAAGGTGGATGGTACTATATATTATTATGTTAGTTGTTTTCATTATCGTATTTATTTGGTCTGGAATCCATCCAAAGAGTCGTGCGACTTGGTATGTTGAATCAGGTCCAGCGGTCTTGGGATTTGTGATCCTTTGTTGGACATTTAAACGCTTTTCTTTTACACCACTATTCTATATCCTTGCTTTTATTAGCGGGTTGATCATGCTTATTGCCAGCCATTATACCTATGAAAGTGCACCACTATTTAATAATATTAAAGGTTTATTTAACCTATCTCGAAATTACTGTGATCGATTTGGACATGTTTTTCAAGGTGTAGTTGCTGGTGCTTTCTTTAGAGAAATATTCATCCGATTAGATGTTGTGAAGAAAAAGTTCTTACCATATATCGTCATTGGTTTAAGCTTAGCAGGTTCGGCCACTTATGAGATTATGGAGTTTCTTGTTGGTTATTTTCAGCAAGCTAGGAGCATGGAAGACATGTTGGGATATCAAGGAGATCAGTGGGATACACAATGGGATATGATTTGTGCTTTGAGCGGCAGTATCCTGTTTCTTTTATTCTTTCACAACATCCATGACAATCAAATTAAACAAATAACCAGGCAAAAATAAGTTTCCATCTAATAACAAACATGCCCCTTAAATTGCGGTAGACTATATCGCCCAGAAAAATGGCGCAACGACCCCGAGCTTATGGCAAGTGGTCAGGTTATTCAACCAGATGCACAGATGCGAAAAATGGGGGAAAGCTTCCTAAAGCTGATGATCGTAAAGTTATGACTAATACGCAAATTCCTTTATGCAATTATATATATTTAAACATCTAATAAAGATTCCAGTGAATCAATCACTGATTTCCATGATGATGCCTCTGGATCAATAATCTTAAAATGTTCCATATCGGGAAGTAGTAATAAACGAACGTTATCATCCTGCTCAATAGCCCTTCGATGATATTCAACACTCAATTCGACTGGTACATGGTCATCTAGCTCACCATGAATTAAAATTTGATTGACATTCATGGGTAACAGTTCAATTGGCGATGCCAATTTATACCGATCAGGTACTTCTTGAGGAGCTCCGCCAATAAAAGATGCTACTAGACTACGATCCATCCCCCTTTCAGAATGAATCTCCCACATCCTTTTCAAGTCCGAAACCCCTGCCAAACTTATTACATTCTTTATTGGTACAAGTAGAGTTTTTTTGAACTCATCACTTTGAGCTTTGTTTCGGGAAGCCAACCAAAGAGCCAAGTGGCCTCCTGCGGAATTTCCAAGAACAACTAAACGAGAAAGGTCTAATTGATAGCGATCCTCAAGTTTAGATAAGTGATTTATGGCATCTATCACATCGTCAAATGTTCCTGTCCACCCCCCTCCACTTTCTCCGACTCGACGATATTCAATATTCCAAGTAGCATAGCCACGACGAGTTAGTGCTATAGCCAGAGGATCAGTTAATTCAAGCCCATATTTTGATTGCCAAAAACCACCATGAATCATAATAATTATTGGACTTCGTCCAAACGACTTTGGAATACGCAGGACTCCAAATTGTGACGGGTGATCTCCATAAGGTAGACGGAATGAAGAAATATCTTTCAATGTAAAATCTCCTTTTCTTACTTATCTTTATCAAAGGATATCATTTGTTTTACACATATATATTATTACCCCAAAGCTGTTAGACATAGTCCCTCTTCAAATTATCGTCTGTTTAACATATGGGCGGCCATTTGCTTCTTTTATAATGCCAAGGTTGTTAACTGCGCTAGCCCCTGTAATCACCCTGGATGCCCTAGGTTAGCGCAGCGGCATTATTGTGAGGAGCATCCGAAACAGGAAGCTCACAGATACGAGCAGAGTAGTGGTCTTGCTGTACAAAGAGGATATGGATCTAGGTGGAGGAAGGTCAGGGCTACATATTTCAAGCGTAGTCCATTGTGCAAGGGCGTGCGAGAAGGATGGGCGTGATACCAGCTTCAGTGGTGGATCATATTACACCGCATAAGAGTGATGCTGGCCTACTCTGGGATACAGATAACTGGCAAGAGGTGCCATGATCGGAAAACAGCAAAAGAGGATGGACGATGGGGAAGAGTTTGAGAGAGGGGGGATCGAATCTCTGGGAGGGACGGCCCATAGACCGGTGGGAATCTTCTGCTTATAAAATTCGTTTTATTTCATAAAGGGGGGTGACAATCCTCCTACCTGGCTTTCATAAGTAGAATCTACTTACGGCAATGGAAGCTGCGTCACGTATTTAAACTCGTTGCCATAAGATAGGCATAGTTCACAAAGTCTAGATCAAAACCAACTGAATGAAACCCCGAACTTTGGACAGGAGACAGTCCAGTACGAAGAATGAATCATAACTAATCTCCACATTTTTAGTCTCCTCATGTCCAAAGTCTGAAGGGGTTTAATAATAAGAATCACGCACAAATTAGCCAATAGGAGGTAGGGAAATGGTATGTCCATCCTTTAGTGCTCAAACTACCTTTGCTGTGGGAAATGGTCCGGAAGGGATAACTAGCGCAGATTTTAATGGAGATGGGTTTCCTGATTTGGCGGTTGCCAACCTGGCCGATGATACGGTTAGTGTTTTATTAGGCACTGGAACCGGATCCTTTGGAGCTCAAACCACCTTTGCTGCGGGAGATGTTTCGAGAGGGATTACTAGCGCAGATTTTAATGGTAATGGGACCCCTGATTTGGCAGTGGTTAATTCTAATGATAATACGGTTAGTGTATTATTAGGCACTGGAACCGGATCCTTTGGAGCTCAAACCACCTTTGCTGTGGGAGTTGATCCAAGAGGGATAACTAGCGCAGATTTTGATGGTAATGGGACTCTTGATTTGGCGGTTACCAATCGGGTTGATAATACGGTTAGTGTATTATTAGGCACTGGAACCGGATCCTTTGGGGCTCAAACCACCTTTGCTGTGGGAGGTACACCGCAAGCGGTAACTAGCGCAGATTTTAATGGAGATGGGTTCCCTGATTTGGCGGTTACCAATTTTGCTGATAATACGGTTAGTGTTTTATTAAATAATGGGCTTGGTTCCTTTCAGCCCCAAGTCACTTTTGCAGTGGGAGTTCTTCCAGAAGAGATAACCAGCGCAGATATTAATGGAGATGGGTTTCCTGATTTGGCGGTTACCAATCTTGTCGATAATACAGTGTCTGTATTATTAAATGATGGACTTGGTTCCTTTCAGCCCCAAGCCACCTTTCCTGTGGGAACTACACCATTCGGAATAAATAGCGCAGATTTTAACTGCGATGGGTTCCCTGATTTGGCGGTTACCAGTATTGTTGATAGTACAGTGTCTGTATTATTAAATGATGGACTTGGTTCCTTTCAGCCTCAAGCCACCTTTCCTGTGGGAACTGCACCAATAGGGATTACTAGCGCTGATTTTAATCAAGATGGCATCCCCGATTTAGCTGTCACCAATATAGCCAATGGTAACGTATCTATTCTATTGGACAGCTGTGTTACTGCACTTACCTGCACGGATATTACCCTTGACAATGATCCAGGAACCTGCGGGGCCACCGTGCCCTTCCCTACGCCACAATGTTCCAACGTCTCCACAGTAAGTGACCCAGCGACAGTCCCTGTTGGAACGCCCACCTTAGTCACGAGTACCGCAACCAGCAATGTGGATCCCACCAATATCGAAGCTTGTACCTTTACCGTTACCGTCAATGACACCGAACCCCCTGTCATCTCGGGGTTGAGAGATATCGACGTTGAAGCCAACAACGCTATCGGCACGATTGTTACCTATCCAGACCCTACGGTGACAGATAACTGTCCTGGCACGATCACAATTTCCTGCAATCCTGCCTCCGGATCCTTCTTTCCCATTGGGTCGACCCTGGTTACCTGTACCGCTATTGACTCCAATGGCAATTCAGCTACGGGTACCTTTACCGTTACGGTGTTCCCCTTTGAAGAAGAATAGAGAGTTAGCCAAAAAAACGAGCCTAGTCGGGGTATTACACTGCCCCGACTTTTTCTTGTACTTATCTAGATAGCTATAGGAGGTGATGAGCATGGGGAGAAAAGCCAAGCCTATCGGGCTCCATATTGTTGAAGGGAATGGATCTCGCCTCACTAAAAAGAAGCAGCTCCACGAGCAAATGAAGTCGCTCGCGGTGGAGTTTGGCTTAACTCCCAGCTCCCGAGCTCGTCTTGCCATGCCGCAGAAGAAAAAATGGAAAGGATTAAAAAAACAGGCTGTCGAGTTTTCTCGACAGCCTGAGTGGATGATGCTACTAACTCGTTACTATGAATTTATTTCTTGGCAACGGTTCATTTGCTAACAGGTTTAAGAGTGGTTCCTGTGTGGTTTCTATCACTTTTTTTAATGATTGCATTGCCATTTTTATCTTTAGTAATGTCTACAGCTTTTTTGCTACCGGGTTTAGCAGGTTTAGCAGGTTTAGTAGGTTTAACAGGTTTAGCAGGGGTTCCTGTGTGGTTTCTATCACTTTTTTTAATGGTTGCATTGCCATTTTTATCTTTAGTAATGTCTACAGCTTTTTTGCTAACAGGTTTAACAGAGGTTCCTGTGTGGCTTTTATCATGTTTAATGGTTACATTGCCATTTTTATCTTTAGCAATGGCTACAGGTTTTTTGCTACCTGATTTAGCAGGGGTACTGTTGCTTGGTGCTTTAACAGCGTGTTTAGTAGGGAGACTTTTGTCTGCTTTAGTAGCATCATTTCCATCACTTGCAAAGGCTGCTGAGGTAGAGACAGTGACAACGAGCGCAAAGGCAGCTGCAAAGGGTAGAACACGGCGTAATTTTTGCATGAACAATCACTCCTTAGTTGTTGTATAGCTTCATTGTAAGAGAACGAATGGTTGAGAAACAGAGACAGAAGAAAGGGGAATGTCCAGTTTTCTGATTGCTAGTCGATCTTCAATCTCCCTCTCTGTTAGCTAGTTCTCCCATCAATGATGGCTGCTGACTGAGTGTTAGCCTAAAAATCGGGCGGAGAGAATAATGAATGTCACAATACAATCAAAGCCATGATCAGGAATAGCTCATTGCGGTTTCGTGACTTAGAACCCAATGAGTTTATCATAATATCCTCTCCTGCCATTTATACAGTATGGGGGGTGACAAGCATGGGGAGAAAAGCCAAGCCTATTGGGCTTCATATCGTTGAAGGGAATGGGTCGCGCCTCACTAAAAAGGAGATCCAATCCCGTCAGGAAGCAGAAGAAGCACTGTCTCCTGGCACGGATCACATCCGACCACCCCCTTGGCTGGGGAAGGTCGGTAAGAAAGAGTTTAAGCGACTGGCTGAGGAGCTTAAAAAACTCAACCTCATGACGAATGTGGACGTCAATGCGCTAGCCGCTTATTGTGACGCTTATGCCGATTACATGGGTTGCACGAAATTGATTGAAGAAGAGGGGCTCATGGTGGAGTACACGAACAACTCCGCCGAAACGAATCGAGTCCCTCACCCTCTCCTCACCAAAAAGAAGCAACTCCACGAGCAAATGAAGTCACTCGCGGTGGAGTTCGGCTTAACTCCTAGCTCTCGAGCTCGTCTTGCCATGCCGCAGAAGAAAAAAGAGGTGGATTCGTTTGGGGAGATGTTTGACTAATGGATGCGGTGACTCAATATGCCAACCAAGTGGTAGCGAAGGAGATTGTAGCAGGGAAATGAGTTAGACTGGCCTGCGAGCGGCACCTTAGGGATCTGGATCGGCAAGATACGGATGATGATTTCCCCTATCTATTCGACGAATCCCGCGCTGAGCGAGTTTTTTCGTTCATCCGCTTCTGCAAATACACAAAAGGGAAGTTGGCTGGTACAGGAGTATTTTTGGCTGGGTACATCAAGAAACAGGGCCACGCGATTTCCGAAAAGCTTATGTTCAAGACTGCCTCATTAATGGGTAATTAACCCTTTTATTGTGTAAACATGGACAATCAGCCCCCCTCCTGTCACTTTTTAGAAGTAATTCAACGCACTATAATAAGCACATACCAACATTTTAGGAGTGAATATTACATGAAGAGTTTTCGTCGTTTTTTACCTTATGCGACCGCCTTTGCGCTCTTTTTCACAGTCGCGACCCCGGCAGCCTTTGCAAGTGGAAATGACCATGTCGGAACAGCCAAAGCAAAGGAGGCTACCCGCGTAGTCCAAACAGAAAGAACTTTTCAAGTCGATAGAACAACTCAAGCACAAAGAGATTGGCAAGTTGACCGAACAACTCAAGCACAAAGAGATTGGCAAGTTGACCGAACAACTCAAGCACAAAGAGATTGGCAAGTTGACCGAACAACCCAAACGCAAAGAGATTGGCAAGTTCATAGAACAGTTCCAGCAAAAAGAGCTTTCCACATAACTCCGGCTAAAAGAGCTGCCTCCATCGACGGAACAGCCCAAGGAAAAGGAACTTTCAACCTTGCTTTCAAGAATCCTGGACAAAAAGCAAAGGGAAAATGGACAATTAATATAGCCAAAAAGCCTTACAAACCAGCCCTTTATCAGCACACTTCCAAAAGAGTGATTGGTAATGAGTATTATCATTTCGCTTCTACAAAGCAACTATCTCCTGGAAAATACACGGTATACGGAGGATTCCATGGAACCGTTGATGGAAAGAAGACTAGCACAGGAGTCGTATTTAAGATCCTAGTGACTAAAGATCACAAAGTAAAGAGAATAAATTAACGTGCTTCTTACTAACTAACTAAGATCGATAGATAACAAAAAAGCTCCCTTCAATAATGGTTTTCCTTCAGAAAATAAAAAGTTAGTAATATCCAGTTAGGACGTTTAGGGTGTGGAGAAAGGACCTTCGAAAAGGTCCTTTCTCTTATTTTAATGTGGAACACAATTCGATCTATAGGAGTGATGAGAGGAAAATAGAGCGAAGAGCATTTCCCTTTCTCGTCTTGAAGGAAGTGAGATGGACAAGCAAAAACGCCCACCGGTGGCATCCGGTGAGCGCAAAATAACGCTAAGCCTCGCAAAACTAGCACAAAGATTACACCATAACCTGGTTCGAGCGTTATCCCGAAGACTGGGGATCATGACTCTAAAAGAGAAGGATAAAACTTCAATTTGCACGTTGATCGCAATAGCTCAGAGGTTGATAATAGAGACGAATCGTTGAATGGCGTTCCTACTTTTTTTGGATATGAATCTCCGTTCTTAGAGTAACTTGCCAACGCTGCCCCAATCTTATCCTGAAGAGATGTCAATGACTCGGAAGTGTATCCGTTCATCAGGATGGAATAGGCAAGCCATTCATTGTCCTTGGTACGCACATATCCCGAAAGGCCACTGAGATGGGTAAGTGTACCCGTTTTCCCACGTAGGTTGTTAGCAGCAGGCGTATCATTCATGCGATAAGTGAGAGAGCCATCCTTTCCAGCTATAGGCAAGTTTTGATAAAACGTATCAAAATAAGGTGTCTTCTTTTGTGCCGCAAGTAGAGAAACTATTTGCTCAGGTGAGATAAAGTCATAGCGGCTCAGCCCATTTCCATCTTCAAGTCGATATGTTCCTGGAAGTTGGATACGCTGAAGATAGCTCTTTACAACAGCCAATCCAGCAGCCGCCGACCCTTTTCCTCGTTTCTCCAAGCCAAGGGTTTTTAAAATCATCTGTGCATAAAAATTATCACTCTTCTTAAGGAGGTGTCTGGCCACCTCAGACAGTGGAGGTGACTGATAAACAGCTAATGCTTTTTTTCCTTGAGGGGCTTCCTTTTCGACAACAGGAGAAGAATCAGTCACTTCGATTCCTTCTCGGGCAAGGGTTTCTTTTAACACCGTCCCCGCATAGAGTTGAGGTTTTTCCACTGGGATATTAGTGTAATCCCCTTTGAAATCAAGCGGGACACTGCCACTGAGACGGTAGTTGTTTGTTCCGCGCTCGCGTTCAATATTAAAGGTATTTACTGAACCAGCGGCTCCCGTCGTTACATCCGATTTCACTTGGATACTCTTTGTTTTTGGAGTGACGGTCCAGCGTGCAGGGTCCCCTTCCTTTTTTCCTGGTAAATAATCAAAACGAACGATACCACGGTTTAAACTGAGAGCTGTGATCTGAGGTTGAAATTCATCATTTTCACTGTCCTGTGGCCATCCTTTACCATATACCTCATCCGAGAAAGCCGTAGAATCAACGGCGACATTCCCTTCAATCCGCTTAATCCCCTTTTCTTTGAGATCTTTGACCATTCCTTCAATCGTAGGACCAGCTTGTTCTTTTAACGACCCCCCTGTCGTTAGCGTGGGGTCCCCATATCCTTTGAGGGTGAGATCTCCGTTTAGCGTACCATTGCCCACATCACCCTTTGCCAGTAATTCCGTACGAAAACGATAATCTACCCCTAAAGCATCAAAGGCTGTAGTTGACGTTAAGAGTTTGGTATTGGAAGCAGGTGTTAAGTTTGTCGATCCATCCTTTGCATACATCTTTTCCCCTGTATCGAGAGAGCGAACAACCATGCTTGTCTGTACCCCTTCATATCCTTTACTCTCCACCAAGGGGTCCAATATTCCAGAGAGCGGATATGTTTTCTTTTCAGGCGGAGATTTGGAATCTGGTACATTGGGATAAGAGGCGATGGCTGCTGCCATTTGATCCTCCAGGACATCAGCAACCGACTGGTTTTTCACTCCATTCACCATAACGGAAAAAGCAACTTTGTCTTTCACAATTCCTGTCAGTCCACTAATACCCGACTCATCCACTGGGTAGGCTTGCAATCGCCCCTCTGCGGGTGTGTCATTCATACGACCCTTTAATGCTCCTTCTCCTGCTGTTGCTAACAGAGGAGTCACTTGTTTCTGAGCCTGTTGCATCAAGCTCGCCAAGTGCTCTGGAGACATCACACTCATTCGAGAGAGTCCCGATCCATCCTTCGGCTGAAAGGTACTGATATTCTCGACTTTCGCTTTTTCATCCGCATATTTGCTTAGGACCTCGAGTCCATTTGTATCACTTCCAACCTCCCCTGCCTCGACTGCTAATTGTCTAAGAAGCATCTCGGATATAAAGCTACTTTTCTTATTCTTCATTTTCGATACTATATTATTAATAGGAGGGGATTTCTGCTCCAGAAGCGGTTTCTCCTTAGGTGCATCGCCTCTTTTAACTTGGGAACCGGATGCAAACTGAATGCCAACGTGTTTCATCCGCTCTTGAAAAACATCTCCCGCGAACAATGAGGGATCATTTACCGTGCGCTTGAAATGAATTGGTGATTGCCCTGTTTTGATCTTCCCTTTGACGACGAGTTCATTTTTAGCTCTTGTACGGCTAACAGTCAACGACCCACCATCTGCTGAAGTAGATGCTTGATTAATGACCTTGAATTCTTGCGAAGCAGGAGAAACTTTCACTTTAGGCTGTTCACCCAATTGACCTGGCTCCACCGTGACATCTACTGTATTACCATTAACGGACAGAGCTCCGATAGGTGCAAAAGCCGGATAGGATTCTCGATCCCACATCCAATTAGTCCCGAGACGCTTTGGGTCAAATCGTGTGTCATCTACGAGGACATCCCCTTTAACACTCCGAATACCCTTCTTTTTAAGATCACGAGTCAGCTTGTCCACATCAGCTAAAGCTAGAGTAGGATCTCCTCCGCCTTTTATTATCACATCGCCTTGCAAAACTCCCTGCTCAACTTTTCCACGGGCATGTAATTCCGTAGAAAAACGGTGAGTGCTCGGCCACTTGTCTAGAGAAGCGCTAGCAGTCCACAGCTGGGATACTGAACCGGGTACCAATGTTTTCTTAGGGTGATAAGAGGCTAACTCAGTCCCATTTTGCAGTGAACTCACGTTATAAGCAACAGACATCCCTGCGGCATTCTTTTTTTCTTTATACTCATTCATAATCTCCTGTAAGCGCTGTTCCAGTGCTCTCTCTTGAGAAGGATCACCTTCTGCTTTTGTTGTAGGAGCAGGAAAAAGCCCCATCATTAACCCTACGATCACCAACAAAGAACACCAAGTTTTCCATTTTAACATAAGCAACCCCCTCTGAATCAGTTGATTAGAGATGGACGGATACTTTTTCATTGCATAAAAGTGTAAGCCACTTCTTCACTATATTAAAGTGAATATCAATGGTATTATTGTAAAATATAGGATATCAATGAGCGGAATTAGGAAATAGATATCGCAAATCCGCCATGAAACCAATAAAAAAGAGATCTCCTTTTTGATCGATCAAGGCACAAGGGGATCTACTATCCTTTACCTCTGTAATAATAAACTTCCAAGCTGGCCTTCCTTAGGGAGAGTGGTGTCTGCAATACTTTTACGATTACATAAACGGTGAGCAAGAAGGAGTGAGGGACTCTAGAGAACGCTGTTCAAACAGGGATGTTGCTGAGCTGATGCAAATAGGGATACAGAAAAAAATCGAGGATAACTGAAGAAATCCGAAGAGGTATACGTGAATGAAGTGATTAAAGGGGCGGCCTAAAACTGAGTAAGGTGGTAGTGGTTTCTCTGATGAAGGGGGCTATGTAGCGTATCGGGATATTAAAAAGAAGTAACCCGCTCCCCAGGAAAGGTGTGCGGGTTACTTCTCGCAAGCTGTGGCCGTTCGTTTAAGGTAGTACCACTGGCGGTAGGGGTGCCTCTCTGCCGCCTTACTGTTTCTATCCAAAGGATACTATGGATATGTGCCCAGCAAGAAAGGGTACATGCCGGATAATGGGGACGTTTTTAATATATAATGGAAAAAGTACATACCAGAAAAATAAACCTGACTAAGAGTCGGGTGTATTTTTGTTCCATAGAATATCTCTAATGGTTCCATCTGCTGCTTCCTTTGTAAATACTTAGACTGTACTATAGAGAAGTCGATATGCCATTTTCATTTATTCACACTTAAACGCTCGATCCAGGAAAAAGGGATACCACGAATGGATACCTCCTATATCAAGGACATTAGTATACATTATGATATGCAATAACGGTAAATTTCCCTATAACTTGATCACCAGCAGTAACAGCATGAACGTTAATACAGTTAACAGCGGGTATTACGAAACTTTTTGTTGTTCCTGCGATAATTTCGCTACCAGGAGGCGTTAAAATTACGTTTCCGGCTGGAGTCATGGCAGCTACAACAACAGGTGTGGATTCCGTAAGAGCATAGACACTCAAGGTTATCGGTACAAACAGTCCGAGTGAACCCGTATTGGTAAGGGTTTTCCATATGAAATTATCTGTGTTGAGGGTAGTGGAGTAATTACCGCATACCTCTTCTTGAAACCTAACCGGATCTGGACAGGTTGCTTGTGAACAACACATCATGAATTCCTCCTTTGATATTAACGAATCATAATTTGAAAGAGAAGAGGTTATCAAACATGATTGTTGTGGCAGTATTTTCGTTACCGAAAATAATCAAAGTGATCCTTTGGAGATCCTCGCTGGTTATCCCTCCAACAGGAGCAAACAGTGTTTACAATGAGAGTGCAAGTAGCGATTTCTTAACCGATCGGATGATGCACATGAACGGGCAAATAACACTTTCGATCCCCCTGGACTCACCTATTCCTAGACTGGTTCGGGATACAAAATCCAGCTTGTAACTACAGGAGTTTCTGGTGGGAGATACACCATGGTCATTTCCTTCACTCTCTTTGTGATCCATGTGAAGAGTAATTACATAATAACTTTATGAAGATGATTAAACTTTGACCGGGCAAATGGATAGATTTTAGCATATTTTCTTCTATATGAGTCATCCGACATAGTCATCAAGATAAAGTAGGCAAACAAAAGAAGCCCGGTTCTAAGGTTGTACCCTAACCGGGCTTCTTTGCCAAAAATTAAGAGGTCGATAGTTAGAAGGTAGAATGATAAATGCCCATTTATCAGCCCTTATCTAATCTATGATTTAGTCAAGGTGGTATGGAAGGCTGATAGGTTGATAGTATGCTAATTTAATAGAGTTGCTGGATCCTTCGTTTTTGCGAAGTAACTCAGACTAAAAAGCAACCTTCTAGTCGCAATGGCTCTCCAGTTTTCTCACTGAACTTCTTGCTGCCTAAATAACAAAGATGCCCCCTTAAATTATGGTGGATTATCCCTAAGGAGTTACCACAGTTAAGAGGGCACTTTCTATCATTTTATACTATATTTTTGTAATAGATTCATTTTCCTACTGCTTCCGATTCGCGTTTAGAGAAGAAATGTTTCAATGAATCATAGACCTGACCTTTTTCTCTGATGACGTAGTGCATAAACTTGGGATTATCGATGTTCTTGTAGGCGGTCATGAGGGTAGAATGGCGATTATACTGGTTCACTTCACCATATCCAAATAAATTGGAACGTTTCATCAATTCATTTACCAGTTTGACACAGCGTTCATTGTCTGAGGTGAGATTATCGCCATCGGAGAAGTGAAAGGGATAGATGTTAAAGCGACTTGGTGGATAGCGGCTATCGATAATTTCAAGGGCTTTTCGATAGGCGGAGGAGCAGATGGTGCCGCCAGACTCGCCCTTACTGAAAAAATGATCCTCTGATACTTCCTTCGCTTCGGTGTGGTGAGCGATGAAGACGATGTCCACGTGATCGTATTTGGTATGGAGGAAACGGGTCATCCAAAAGAAGAAGCTACGGGCGATATACTTTTCGAAAATGCCCATAGACCTACATAACTCATAATTAACTAAAAAACTTCTCTACAAAAGGCAACTGCTAATTACCTTATTGAGGAGAGATTAGATTAAGTAAAGGAGGTCTATGTTTAATAATAAAACCCTACGGGATGGTATTGTCCCCTAAAGGCAGACAGTGAAAAAAGTCCATCTGTTAAGTTGGACAGAAGTCATTGTTTATCCGAGGGGGATTTTCTTATGGCTAAAAAGGGACAGACATTTAATCGCTATACACCAGAGACGAAAGCAGAAGCTGTTCGTCTACGGTTGGAAGAGGGATTGTCCTATCGTGTGATCCAGGAGAGATTGGGCATCCAAAACAAAACCCAGGTTTCTGAGTGGGAGACAGGCCCAACGAGGAGAGTCGTTTGAGGATCATCGCGGGATGGGGAACCGCAAACATTTTGATAGTCTCGAGGAAGAGAACGCCTATTTAAAGGCTCAGGTCGATTTTCTAAAAAAGCGATATCCCAATCTCTTGAAGGAGGAATAATCCCCAAACGAATCCGTCTTGCCATCATTCATTAGACGAAGAACATTACTAACGTTTCTACCTAAATTAATTGCCTGAGATAAAGATTCCTTATTCTGTATACTCAAGCACTTTAACTAAATCACTTCTAAAAAAATAGAAACAACGTGCCAATTCATTAAGCATGCTGCTTTAATGTTGGTGTTCAAGTTTAGGTTGACGTTGTGAACACGAAAACGATGTTACAGAAGTGTTGGTAAATCAAGTTTTTTCACTTAATACCACGCTAATCAAAAACCGGTACCAAAATGTTTTCAACCATTAAGTATTCTAAAAGCTGAAATAATTGAATAAATACAGGATCCATTCGAATGAGATAAAGCATACATCGCAGACGGCCACCACAATTATTATTGCTAACGAAATCGTTAAGACGAAGGCAAGAAATGTGGAGGAACACCCGAAGGGTATCATGGATAATATGCTTGTACCATTTAGATAATTGATCTATTAACTTGATGAAGAATTATGTTTTATCATCTAAGATTTCAGGCAACCTATTTTTTATTTTTTTCACCAATACCTCAATTTATTATCCTGTTCTACTACTTCTATTTCGCCTTAATGTTATGAAAATAAGGAATAATAACTTTTCGTTATTGGAAATTATTATACGAGAAATGTTATATTTGCGGTGAGTTATTTTTGAAGGAGGCGTTGATATATGAAAAATAAAGTGTATGACATCATCGGGCTTGGGTTCGGCCCAGCAGGCATTGCTTTGGCGACAGCAATAAAAGATGATGAAGAACTCAATGGTGCACCCATCGGTAAGTGGAGTACAATGTTTCTTGAGAAACAACTAAACTCTGATTGGCAACCGGAGATGCTTTTACCAAATACCGATATTCAGCACCATTTTTTTCGTGATTTTGCTACACCACGAAATCCACGTAGTCGGTTTACTTTTGCAAATTATTTAAAAGAAAAGGATCGGATATTCTCATTTGGTTTGATTGGAGGAAATCCTGGGAGGATTGAGTGGTCTGACTATGTTCGCTGGGTAGCAGAACAAGTATCGGAAAACACTTTATATAGTTCTGAAATACTAAGTGTTGAGCCCATATATGAAAGTGGGCAAGTTGATAGAGTTAAAGTTTTAGCCAAAGATTTAATTAGTAACCAAAACAAAGAATTTGAAGCAAAAAATATTGTACTCAGCACTGGTAGACGAGCAAATGTTCCTCCACTTTTTCAAGATCAGTTGTGCTCAGACATATTTCATTCAAGTAAATTTAAAAGCAACATGAAAAAACTGGATAAAGAAAAAAATCACACATTTACAGTGGTTGGATCTGGACAAAATGCAATCGAAATTATTTTAAAAATATCAGAAGAGTATCCTGATTCTAAAATTTACTCGATAAACAGAAACACAGGGTTTAGACAATATGATCTTGGTCATTTCAGTAATGAAGTATTTTTCCCTAAATTTACAAGTTACTATTATTCCCTCCCTAAAAGTGGTCGGATGAACTTGTTGAAGGAAATGGCATTTACTAATTACTCATCAGTTGATGCGGATGTTAGCCATGCTCTTTATTGGAAAGTGTATGAGGAAAATATTTTAGGTAAAAATCGAATTCATGTCACTAAATGCTCAGAAATAACAGGTGTGAAAAGAGATAACGATGGATATCGCTTAAATATCACCGATAAATACAGCTCTAGCTCACAAGAAATTTATACGGATAAAATAATTCTTTGCACTGGATTTAAAGAAGAAAAACTGCCTTATATGTTGGAACCACTGCGGTCCCATCTGTTGACAGATGAAGAAGGCGATCTGGTAGTTACTCGTAACTATCAGTTGGAAACAAGAGAAGACTTTCTCCCTAATATTTTCGTGAATGGGCTAACGGAAAAAACCCATGGAATTGGGGATTCTGCATCATTTACTATGATGGCCGTAAAAGCTCAAAAAATCTTGGATAAACTAAATAAAATACATGAAGGCGAGTCATACATGTTAAAGGAGACGATCAAAAAGTGACTCCGTATCGTGATTTAATAAGTAATAAGCATAAACTATCTCCAGTATGGCCCCATTTTACGCAAATAGAGGTTGAAAAAGCTAGCAACTGTTATCTATACGATACAAAAGGTCGAGAATATATCGACTTTACATCAGGGATCGGTGTCGCCAATATAGGGCATAACCACCCTAGAGTGGTGACAGCTATTCAAGCACAGGCGGAAAAATTAATTCATGGCCAAGCAACGATCGTGTATCATCAGCCCATGCTAAAACTTGTTGAGAAACTTGCACGTGTTTTACCCACTTCTCTAGATAATTTCTTTTTTACCAATAGTGGTAGCGAAGCTGTAGAAAGTGCAATAAAACTTGCGCGACACGCTACTGGTAAACCAAACATCATTGCTTTTCAAGGAGGCTATCATGGAAGAACAGTAGGAGCCATGACATTAACCACTGCAAAAACAATTTACCGTTCTAATTATCAACCATTGATGCCAGGGGTGCATATAGCCCCCTTCCCCTATTCATTTCGTTATAAAAACATGTCACCAGAGATGTTAAGTAAGTGGTGCATTCATGAGTTGCAGCATCTTCTAAAAACACAAACCTCTCCTGAGGAAACAGCTGCCATGATAATTGAACCTGTACTAGGGGAAGGCGGGTATGTTGTTCCACCCAAACACTTTCTTGCTAATCTTCGTGAAATTTGCAGTCAAAAAGGCATTCTTCTTATTTTCGATGAAATACAGACCGGGTTTGGTCGCACGGGTGAATTATTTGGATACGAGCATTTTAATGTGAAACCTGATATCTTGCTCATAGCAAAAGGATTAGCATCAGGAATGCCCCTCAGTGGATTAGTAGCCAATCACAAGTTGATGGAACACTGGAAAGCAGGTTCACATGGTGGCACCTATGGTGGAAATGCGCTTGCTTGTGCTGCAAGCATTGAGACATTACGAGTTATTCATGATGAAAGCCTGCTGGACAACGCCAGAAAATCAGGACATCATCTAATATCTCGTCTGCAATCGTTATCAGAGGACTACTCATGTATTGGGGAAGTACGTGGGTTAGGACTTATGGTAGGCTGCGAATTTATTGATGATAAAAAACTGACGCGGTCATCTATTGCTACAAAAATTAGAAAATACTGCCTCGATAAGGGGTTGATTCTATTAACATGTGGGACCGAGGACCATGTCATCCGTTGGGTTCCCCCATTAACGGTAACGATCGATCAATTAGAACAAGCACTTGCTATTTTTGAAGATGCATTGTTTGAAGTCACAAACAGAGAAGAATTATATGACAGTCACAGCTGATTATTTAATTATTGGTGGAGGAATTATCGGGAGTTCAATAGCCTATCATCTTTCTCAGTCTGGAAACCATCATGTAGTCCTCTGTGAAAAAACTAAACCACCAGGTAGGGGATCCACCTTCATGTCAGGTGGTTTGGTAAGAATGCATCACACCAGTACACATCAAGCCAAGCTTGCTTGGTCTAGTTATTCATATTTTCGTAACTGGAAAGGGATTATCGGAGGCGACTGTGGTTTTGTGGAAACGGGATTTTATCAGTTGGTTGGAGAACCTTTCAGGAGCTCAATGAAACAAAATTTAACAATGTTAAAAAATATCGGAATACCAACTGAAGAAATATCCTCTGCTGATTTTTTAAAAAACCAACCATTTTGTTCTCTAAAAGGTGTTGGTATGATTGCGTACGAGCCACTGGGGGGTTATGCAGACCCTGCACAGACCACTATCAGTTTTTTACAACGAGCAACACATAATGGACTTGAAATTTTGGAAGGTGTTCAGGCGCTTTCTTTAAAATTGAAAAAAAATCGTATCGTTGGAATTCACTCGAATATGGGAGATATTGAAGCTGGGGAGGTGATTCTGTGTAACAATTTTGGAGCTTACTCATTGATTGACTCGATAGGTATTCAGCTACCATTGCACACAAAGCATATCGGCATTTGTTTTTTCGGTTGTGACGATGAGGTCGGAAAAAATATGGGAACGATTCTCGATGATACGATGGGCACGTATTACCGTAGGACAAAAGATGGAAAATTGTTAGTAGGTATTACAAAACATCCACATGTGGATCCTACAACCCTTCCTCCTATTCATCTGGATGATCTTAAAAAAGCCGCTCATCTCTTAAAAGACCGCATTCCTCAAATAAATGACTCAATCGCTTTTTACGGAGGTCGCTCCAGCTTTGATAGCTATACACCCGATAAGCATGCAGTTATTGGTCGTGTAGAAAACATGTTGGGTCTATATGTAGCTACAGGGTTTAGCGGTGGAGGATTCAAAATCGCACCTGCAGTTGGAAGTCTTGTCGCCGATGAATTAATGAGTGGACAAGAGCAAGAGGAATTGAATGCCTTTAGGTATCATCGTTTTAGAAAAAACCGGCTAAATAAACCTGCTTATCCTTACGAAAATATGTGAGAAAGGTGGTACGCACATGTGTGCCAGTACAAGATATTCGCATCCTTTCTATATGTATGAGGAGATTAACCTACAACCAGACTATATCAATAAATTAAATAGAAATTCTCATTTTAAGACGGTTGTAGAAAGGGTAGCCACACAAATAACAAGCAAAAATCGTGTTATTTTAACGGGATGTGGTACTTCTTTCTATGTTTGTATGGCAGGAGAAGCTATAGGACACCAAATTTCTGATGGAGATTGGAATATACGTGCTGTTCCTTCTTTTGAACTGCTTCATCATTGGGATATACGCAAAACAGATATTGTAATTGGGGTTAGTCATTCCGGAAAAACACACCTCACATTAAAAACCTTAGCAATGGCAAAAGAAAAAGGAGCCCTGACAGTAGGCATCTGCGGATTTAATGAGAGCCCTTTGAATGAACATGTCGATTTTTTGCTGGATACGGGATATCCATTTGAGAAATCCTTTGCACACACAATCAGCTATACCCTGAGTGTCACAACATTACTTCATGTTTTTCAAAATATTAATCTGAACAATTACGAGTTAGATGATACTTGGGTGGATTCACTTCCAGGATTACTAAGCGCTGCTTTGGATTTGGACGAGCAAGTTTTGTATTGGGCTAATAAGCTCTCCGGTGTGAAAAATTGTATAGTTACAGGTTCAGGATGCACTATCCCATTGGCAATGGAAGCTGCCCTAAAAGTAGCTGAAACAAACCATATCTTCTCGATGGGTCTCGATATGGAGCAATTATTACACGGATATATGGTTATGTGTGATCAAGAAAGTTTTGTGATGATGATTGACCCACCCACTAACAGTAGTCAGCGTACAAAAGAGACACTAAGTGCCATCGATGCCGTAGGGTCCCAAAGTCTAGTTCTTACTTCCAATCCCCACCTCTATGGTAATCCAAATGTGCTCACAACCCCTTTGTGCAGTACTTTTTTAAAGCCCATCGTTCAGGCTATACCCGTGCAATTATTCGCATACTACTCTGCTGTAGAGAGAACATTGAACCCTGATTTAATTCGAAGGGATCAAAATCCATATCAAAAGGCACGGCAACTCTATGTATAAGCAGACAACAGACTTCAACCCTCTTTCCTTATTGAAGCATAACCACAAGTACAATCCATCTCAATCCCAAACTATTAAACTGGGTGTTAGTGGTAATTTAGGAGGGCATACAAGAGAGCTATGTACAGGTGTGTATCTTGCGATAGAGGATTGGTCAGTAACATCTCCCTTGTATTCCTTAGAAATAGTATGGGCAGAAGATGTTTTGGAGGAATCTACAGTAAGTGAAGCAGCCAATTATTTAGTGCAACAAGGTGTACAGGCAGTCATTGGACACTTAGCTAGTACAGAAGCTTTAAAAGCTGCTCCACTCTACGAAAAAAATAAGATTTTATATTTGGCTCCAGCAACATCTCATCCTGATATTACACAACAGAATTATAAGCATGTATTGCGGTTTTTTGGTCAAGATCATCACTTAGCAAATAAAATGGTAGAATTTTCTTTAAAGTCATTAAAATCGAAAAATGTAACAATTATAAAACAGCATAATAAACATGGCAATAGTCTATCTCAACTATTGAAGTGCGAACTTAGAAAAAATGATGTATCTGATATAACTGAGATTACATGGGAGGAAGGAGATACCCGCATTCCTGACTATTGCGAAGCGATTCTTTTTGCGGGAACTTATCAAGTGGGAAGTAAAGTTATCAAAGAATTATATAGAAGGGGCAACAAATCTCCGATCGTGATGGCAGATGATGCATATATAAGTGAATTTCCATTTTTAGGAGGTGATGCTGCAGAAGGAGTATACGTTGTGTCGACAGGTCATGATCCTACTCATCCTCAATATCCCGCTTTTTTGGAACGTTATCATAAACATTCAGGCTCACAACCAGGTGCATACTCGATAACTAGTTATATAGCAACAAAATTGCTACTTTCATCATTATCTGAGAGAGATGTTGGTTGTACTGACTCGCTATTAAAATGGTTTTATTCTAAGTCTCAGCTTAATAACCATCTGATGGGTAGCCTTCTATTCGATGATCAAAATAATCTAGCCAATTTCCCTTGGGCCATCTATCAAGTGCAAAATGGCTATTTTAAAAAATTAAGGTAAAGAGAGGGGAATGAGTATGCCTTGGATTTTTACCTATGGCATTAGTACGGACACCAATGAAATGAAGAGAGACATTGGAGAATTTCATTCATATGTATGCGCAACACTACGGGACTATATCTATGCTTTCACTGGTGAACACCCTGAGTTTGGAAATAAGGGAACATCAACCATCCTTCCGCTAACAGGTGGCCATGTTCTAGGCGTAGCTTACCAAGTGAACCAAAACAAACTTGAAGACCTTGTCACGAATGGACATGGTTATGAATTTAAAAAAAACACAGCTACAATTGAAGGAAAAGAAGTTGAAGTATTTACATTGCAGCCTAAAGAAATTAAACAACTCAATCCTCCTACTGACGAATACTTGAAAATGGTTGAAAGCGGATTGAAAAGTCATTACCACGAAGAAATAGTGGATCTGTATTTGAGCAGAGCTTTAAAAAGAACAGTTGAATCAGAGTATTCATCCATTGATCGACAGTCTAACGCAAAATTCAAATCTGAGTATGGAACCGATTTTCGAAGAGTCTTTCCAATAAAAGCTTCTAATAGCTCTCCTTTTGGTTCTGGATGGGCCATTCTGCCCCCTAGTGAACGTACGACACCCCATAACCATGATGAGGAGGAAGCGTTTATCTTTTTGAAAGGTGAAGGCACAATGTCTGTTGACGGAAAAGAATTTCCTGTTTCAAGGGGAGATATCGTTTACTTAGAGCCTTTTTCAGTTCATACAGTTACTAATAATGGAAGTGGAAATATGGAAATTCTCTGCATTTGGTGGGGAGAAGTTTCATCATAAAAATGATGAAGAGGTGAAGGTTGTGAAGAACTACCTGGTAACTGCTACACCACCAACAACAAATGGTGACCTACATGTTGGACACTTATCTGGCCCTTATCTCGCAGGGGATGTTTTCACTCGCTTTCAAAAAATGCTTGGACACCAAGTTACCTTTCAAAGTAGTGGAGATGATCATCAAAGCTACATTGTTACTACGAGCAACAAACTAGGTACCACACCAAATCAATTAGTGAAAGAGAAGACGAAAGGAATTTTGTCAACGTTACAGGCCGTCAACATCGAGATGGATATTTTTACAAACTCACTTGGCAATCGTGATCATATCCGCTTTGTTCAAAATCTATTTTTAATAATGTATGAAAAAGGTCTATTTCAAGAAAAAAAAGAGCCAATATACTGTTGTGATCACTGCGATAAACTTCTGTTTGAATCACATATTAAGGGCAAGTGTCCCTATTGTTTCGAAAACGCTTCTGGTAATTTATGTGAGGCGTGTGGCCGAATAAACAGACCGGTAGATCTCTATGATCCTAAATGCAGTACTTGCGACTCAACACCACGTCTAACACAATACACAGGGCTATTTTTTCCCATTGACAAATATCGCTCTGCACTCAAATCCTTTTACTCTTCGAGAAAAAGTTGGCGCCCCCACCTAAAAGCTCTTTGCAATTGGCTTACCTCACATCCAATACCTGACTATCCAGTAACATATCCTTCGGATTGGGGAATCCAAGTTCCTGTACCAAAATTTGAAGATCAAACGATTAATGTATGGTTTGAAATGTACCCCGGCCACCTCCGTACTGCAATGAATTACGCTCAAGACGAGCAGATAGATTTAAAACTAACCAACAGTCACACTACATTTGTTCAATTCTTGGGTTACGATAACAGTTTTTTTAATGCCGTACTTCATTTAACAACCGCCTTGGCTCTTGATGGGGAATACCTCTATCCTGATCACATCATTACTAATGAGTTTTACCTGCTAGAAAACGAAAAATTCTCTACAAGTAGAAGTCATGCTATTTGGGGCCAAGATATAGTAAAAGAAATACAACCAGATTACTTACGTTATCATCTCTGTCGTACTAATCCGGAAGTCATGCAGACAAACTTTTCTTACAAGGAACTTGAGCTAACCATTTCATATGAGCTTGAACCAATAGTGTCTACGATCAAAAATTTCATCAGCATCTTACAAGTAGACAAATATCATAAATTGATATTAGAAAAAGAAAGTATCGACCTGCATGCGATTGGCTACTACCAATCATGCAAGCAAGGTCTAGAGTCTAACTGTCATATTGATAACTTTAGTTTACAAAGAGCAAGTGCTGCTCTTCATAATTATCTAAAGTCGGTTGTATATTATTTTGAACGGTCTGTTCTTCCGATGCGGAATATCGACCAAAAAACTTACAAAAATCGCCTAACCTCAATTGGATATCTTTTTTATGGTCTAGTATATTTTTCGGCGCCCATCATGCCGGATTTTTCAAAAGAGTTATCTAAAATTTTTGGAGTTGATGAAACAGAACTATACTGGTCAGACCTTGAGGAATTTAATCATGTTTTATTAGATTGTGACAATACTTGCTTGTACGTAACATCGAATGAAATGATCTGAAGAGGATGGGATTACGTGTCCATTCAAATACTAAAGTTCGGTGGTACCGCTCTCCTAAATCAACAACGTAGAAGTAATGCAATATCTCAGGTGAAAAGAGCTTTGAGCATGGGAATCACACCGGTTATTGTCGTCTCAGCCATGGGTCGCTATGGAAATCCTTATTCCACTGACTCACTAGTTCAACTTCTAAATCAACCATCTGATGCAAATTACACATTGATTGCTTCTTGCGGCGAAGTTATTTCCGCATCTTTATTTTCCAACCTACTAGAGCAGGAGGGTATTCCATCTAAATGTATCACTGGATTGGATAGTGGCGTATACACAACAAACTCCAAAACTGCTTCTTCTATTCTCTATGTTGATCCTTCACATATCCAATATCACATACAACAAGGAATGATTCCTGTAGTAGCTGGATTTCAAGGAAGCAGTGTTTATGGAGAAATCACTACCTTAAGCCGGGGTGGTAGCGATACAACTGCCGCTGCCCTCGGTCATGCTTTACATGCTCAAGAGATCATACTATACACAGATGTCCCAGGAATTATGACTGCTGATCCAGACATCGTAAAGGATGCAAAAATCGTTACTCACCTCTCTTATGAAGCTGCGTTATTACTTGCGTCAAAAGGAGCTCGGGTCCTTCATCCTGAAGCTGTTAACTGGGCTTCAAAATATCAAACACCTATAAAAGTTACATCATTTGATAATCAAACTACAGATGAAGGAACTTTCATTGGTACATTAACCAATCCGTGCGATAAAAAAATCACATATTCTTTAACGAGTAAACCATTTAACAAAGAGAGCTCTACTGTATCTATAGTAATAGATCCGCTAAGTGAATCTGTTTTTTTTAGCAACTTTTTGAAGAAAGTTTTACATCAAAATCATATCTACTCCTTGAGTTGCACCCACGGTTCGATAGAATTTCAAATCCTAACAAGATTGGAAAAATCCATCGTTTCCTTCCTTCACGAAATAATAGACAAAGAATGTATTTATCATAGCCATCAACATCCTTTGTATATTTGATGATTCCGCTCAGAATTGTTGATTATCTAAAAAGGTGGTGGAAAGGAAGTACGTGAGGGACAAGGAGATTTGCTATTTAACTCGGTGGAGGGGAGAAGCGAATTTGAACGTTTAAGTTAAGAAACATATTCGTCAGTACTCCACAGGATTTACTCCTGCCCCTCATCGGTTAATTTTGTTCGTCCTTAGCGGAATGACAAGACTCGTTTGTCCCCACTCGCTCTTCACTTTCTGAACTTAAGTTAATCAATACGTTGACTCTGCGGTATCAAAAAAGGAGAAGAACTAGATGGAGATATTTCAACTACGCTACTTTATTATGGTAGTTAAGTTTGGGAACTTTACAAAAGCTGCAAAAGAACTCCATATCACCCAACCTGCCTTAAGCAAGCAAATAAAGTGCCTAGAGGAAGAAACAAAAGTAAAATTATTGAAGCGCACCAAAAGAGGCGTTGAGATTACAGAAGAAGGAAAGCAACTGAAGAAACATGCGGATAATATATTGATAGAAGTTGAGAAAATAAACCATGCTATCCATAGTAAACAAACAATATAGTTGAAGAAAGTACACGAACCTGGGGTGAATCTGGCTAATAACCAGTAACAGGATCGTGTTTTTTTATGGTTCACACGGTTCTAATAGCTCAAATCCACTTTCGGTAAATCAATTCGCTTGAGAAATAGTACATTATTGACTCCGCTTAAAATTCAATGGTGAAGAGCCCGTTTCCTTGCGAAAAGCAGCATAAAACTGATTGGGTTCTCTAAATCCTACCGCATAGCATATCTCCACATTGTTCATTTTTCCATTTAGAAGCAATCGCTTTGCTCGCTGTATACGAATTCGATTGAGATACTGTCGAGGACTAAGTCCCGTCTTGTTCTTGAATAGTCGTTGCAAATGACAAGCACTGATGCCCACATGGTTGGAAAGCTTCTCCAATGTCCACGATTGATCATACTTACTTTCCAACAATTGTTGAACTTGACCAACCGCTTCTTGAGTAGGTTCATAGTTAGCTTGGAAAAGATCGGGACGGCATCGTTTACAAGGCCGATAATTGGAACGAAGTGCATCCTCGATTCGAAAAAAGTATGCCACGTTCTCTTCCTTGGGCGTCTTTGATCTACATGAGGGACGGCAAAATATCTTAGTAGTTTTTACTGCATAATAGAAGCATCTATCGTACGTTCCATCGCATTGAACAACTGCCTGCCATAACTTTTCGGATTGGGAAATGTTAATTTTTCACACCTCCAAGTTCAATCGAGTTCATGTGGGATTAGAGCCCCTTCTAGGAATAATTAACAGGTTTTTGCATTAGATCTTTCCTACTTCTTGATTTCTTGTATGTGAAATAAAGACTACTAACCAAGACAGGCACGATGAGGTGTAATCCAAGGAAAGGACTAAACAGTACAAGCACTATAAGCGAAATCAATCCGCTAACCCAAACCATGGATTTCTTTTTGTATAATTTCATTGCGGCCATCATGGAAAGGATGTAAACAACTATGCCTAGGGAGTTCGGTATAAAGAGTAACTTCGTGAAATGTATCCCTAATCCTGTGGTGATCATTAC
>NZ_FNNQ01000033.1 GCF_900106775.1 Marininema mesophilum | reverse complement strand
AGGCCCTCGAGGCCCTTGAGGGCCTGGGGGCCCTTGAGGGCCTGGGGGACCGACAGTCCCGCGTTGTGATCTTCTCATCATCAATCTCCTTCCTTCGGTGGATTCTTTCGCTTGTTAGATCACCGTAGCGATGAGGACCCTGCTTGTAATTTGTAAGTTCGACCCGGATTCTCCTTGTACATAAGTAGGAGTTAGAGAATAGGTAGTATTCCCGTTCGTATTGGTGTCGAGGAACGTAAAACTATCAGTTGATTGAAACTCTGTCTGTGCAATGGATGAACCGTTAATTAAGGATTGACCCACAAACAGGCTAGCTTCTCCAAGTAGCGCAGAGGAACTGTTCAGTCCGAAGATAGCTTCGCAGACAATGGATGGGGCGTTTGGCGGGAGCGATGTAAAAGCATACGTATACGAAACTTGAACCAACACTTTATTAGCGGTTGTTAATCCCGTCACTGTTTGCTCAAGCAGGTTCGTGCTTCCTCCGGGATTGAGGGTAGCTGTTGTTGTCTCCACAGTGGAAAAGGTTTGCAAGATCCTGTTCCTTCCGCGTGGTCCCACAACGCCTTGAAATCCAATAGGCCCTTGAGGCCCCCTTGGTCCTTGGATTCCTTGCGGCCCCCGTGGTCCCCTCTGACCTGGTACTCCCATGTTCATCCACTCCTCGCGTTCATAATGGGATATGGTGTGTCTCATCTCAATGCGTTATAGAAAGTGTACTTCGACCCGGCCTGGCCTTAGAACAGAAAGGTAAGACTGTTATAGAATATTTGGTGGTATTGGTGTAGTGGTCACAGTAGCTTGATTTAAGGCAATAGCTGGACGCAAATCATCTATTGCCCTTTTATAAATGTTGACTTCAAGTATCGAATTCATAGCTAATGATTGAGTAGGATCAAAAGCTCCAAATACCTCGGCACCCGTATCAGAGCTAGTTATACGACCAATCAATGTATAAGTAGAAGGTTTATTTATATTTAATAATATTATATTAGTACCAGTTTGAGCACCTTCTTCCCGTGGAGAATTGACCCAGTTCTGATAGGTACCAACGGTTCCACTGGTATATGCATCACCACGTGTGGATGCGCCATTTCCTAGTAAAATCGCGTTCATATTGAAGTCGGGAAAAAAACTAGTCGGCATATTATACGTACTAAATATGAAAAGATTGTCAGGTATATTTAAATTATTCGCACTATTACTGAAATCATCGACGAAATCGCCATACAAATTCAGGTTATCAATGTCTACTTTATTAAAGAATGGTTGGGTAAATTCTTCTGTTCCTTTAATACACAGGGGAGAACTAGCAAGAAAATTAAATGGATAGTATTTATTCCAAAGTACAGATTCTGCAGCGGGGATTGTAGCGGAATCAAGTATCACTACCTGAAAACCCATATTGAAAGGTGCACACTGCGGGGGCAACATTTGAGTATCCGGTGTTTTTAGGTCGTTAACATTGCTCTCCGCTATAGTAATAATCGGCTTATTGTTTGAGAGGGGAGGCTGGGAAGAACCTATTACAGCTAATTGAATTGCGGATTGTTGAAGTTCCACCCGGATGGTAGGGGAATGTAGCAAAAAATAGTAGTCAAAGGCAGCGGACATGGCTCCGCCTAGTCCCCTGGATGTAACAAAGGGAAGATCTGCGATTGCTTTTACTCGAATATCGGTTTGCTCATTGGGATCCATAGGAATTGTTTTTTTCCACGCCTTTATAGCATTAAACACTTTCATCGCGCCTGCATCGGTTTCAACCGCCCTCGGGTCAATACTACTGAGAAATATCTTTCCTCCTATGGTGGAATATTCAAATGTGCTATTTCTCTTATACGTTTGATACGTATCAGTAATCCCCGCCGATATACCGGTATTGATCCCTTCAATATTTGACCCAAAGTTGATGTTAATTTGATCCCTTGGCAAATCTTCTACCGTCGTGACCGCGTTAAAATATTGGAAAACTCCGCCATAAATTAAATCGGATACATAATAGCCGCCATACTTTTGAAAAAAATTAAACCATGCGGTGACGTTGCTGGGATTTGCCCTATCAAAGGTAGCTGGAAGCATGTTGACATCGCTTATAAAAGCATCACTTAAAAACGGATCCGACTCAGGAGAAGTGGAGACACAGATGGTTCCTGTCACCGTATAATCGAGGTAATAGCAATAAAAATAGTTCTGGATCCTAGAGGCTGCCGTAAAGGAACCGTCAAATCCGCCAATGAATCCCGGTTTACCGAACCCTATGTCTACAGAATTCTTCTCTTGTGTTTCGGTTCGTGTAGCGGCCGAAATTGTTCTGGTATACGATTTCTGGGTTTCGGTACAGTGATCCCCTGAAGCATATGCGGGAATCAGAAAGGTGCCGGCATCCGGTGCTTGAGGAAACATATATTCTTTCATCATTGTGGATTTCGCGGGATCAAAAATAGGAGCTAGTGCAGAACCAACACTGGTGTCTCCTAGTGTATTAATTCCAAACCCCAAAAACGTTGTACTACCGTCGACAACTTTAGTAGTTTGTAATAACGCGCACATGTTCTTCCCTCCTAACGAGATCAAGCATTGAATGTGCTTGCTCTCGTTGAAAAACTGAAAGAATAAAAGCGGTAAATCTACCTGAAGATAACCAAAAAGTTGGAAATCCAAAGAAATCAACCGAAGAATCAAAATATAAAAGTGTTATAGAATATTTGGTGGTATTGTTGCAACGTTCACAGTAGCTTGATTTAAGGCAATAGCTGGACGCAAATCATCTATTGCCTTTTTATAAATGTTGACTTCAAGTATCGAACTAATAGATGTCCTAAGCCCATCCATAGTAGCTCCAAATACCTCGGCACCCGTATCAGAGCTAGTTATACGACCAATCAATGTATAGGTAGCAGGTATATTAACATTCAAAACGATAGTATTAAAACCTCGCTCACCTTCTTGCCGTGGAGAATTGACCCAGTTCTGATAGGTACCAACGGTTCCGCTGGTATATGCATCACCACGTGTGGATGCGCCATTTCCTAGTAAAATCGCGTTCATATTGAAGTCGGGAAAAAAACTAGTCGGCATATTATACGTACTAAATATGAAAAGATTGTCAGGTATATTTAAATTATTCGCACTATTACTGAAATCATCGACGAAATCGCCATACAAATTCAGGTTATCAATGTCTACTTTATTAAAGAAGGGAACTGTAACAGGAACTCCTTTGTTACAAGTAGGATCAACATCAACAGGATAATTATTAGCTGGATAGTATTTATTCCAAAGTACAGATTCTGCAGCGGGGATCGTAGCGGAATCAAGTATCACTACCTGAAAACCCATATTAAAAGATGCACATTGCTCAGGCAACATTTGAGTAACCGGTGTTTTTAGGTCGTTAACATTTGTCCCTGCTATAGTAATAATCGGCTTATTGGATGATTCGGGAGGAAAGGGACCTACAAAACTAAATTGACGTTGGGATGGTGGTTGAAGTTCCACCCGGATGGTAGGGGAATGTAGCGTAAAATAGTAGTCAAAGGCAGCGGACATGGCTCCGCCTAGTCCTCTGGATGTAACCAAGGGAAGATCTGCGATTGCTTTTACTCGAATATCGGTTTGCACATTGGGATCCATAGGAATTGTTTTTTTCCACGCCTTTATAGCATTAAACGCTTTCATCGCGTCTGCATCGGTTTCAACCGCCCTCGGGTCAAAATAGAGAAATATTTGTCCTCCTATGGTGGAAAATTGAAATGAGCTATTTCTCTTATACGTTTGATACGTATCAGTAATACCCGCCGATATACCGGTATTGATCCCTTCAATATTTGCCCCAAAATTGATGTCAATTTGATCCCTTGGCAAATCTTCTACCGTCGTGACCGCGTTATAGTATTGGAAAACTCCGCCATAAATTAAATCGGATACATAATAGCCGCCATACTTTTGAAAAAAATTAAACCATGCGGTGACGTTGCTGGGATTTGCCTTATCAAAGGTAGCAGGAAGCATGTTGACATCGCTTATAAAAGCATCACTTAAAAACGGATCCGACTCAGGAGAAGTGGAGACACAGATGGTTCCTGTCACCGTATAATCGAGGAAATAGCAATAAAAATAGTTCTCGGTCCTAGAGGCTGGGGTAAAGGAACCGTCAAATCCGTTAATGAATCCCGGTTTACCGAACCCTATGTCTACAGAATTCTTCTCTTGTGTTTCGGTTCGTGTAGCGGCCGAAATCATTCTGGTATACGATTTCTGGGTTTCGGTACAGTGATCCCCTGAAGCATATGCGGGAATCAGAAAGGTGCCGGCATCCATTGCTTGAGGAAATATATATTCTTTCATCATTGTGGATTTCGCGGGATCAAAAATGGGAGCTAGTGCAGAACCAACACTGGTGTCTCCTAGTGTATTAATTCCAAACCCCAAAAACGTTGTACTACCGTCGACAACTTTAGTAGTTTGTAATAACGCGCACATGTTCTTCCCTCCTACTCGGGTGATTGTAAAGCTTCGTGAGAAGAATTGCTGGACTACGGCAACAAGCGTTTCGTTGGTACGAATCATAAAAAATGGTTAGATCACCGAAGCAATAAGGGTCCTGCTTGTAATTTGTAAGTTCGACCCGGGGTTTCCTTGTACATAAGTAGGAGTTAGAGAATAGGTAATATCCCCACTCGCATTGGTGTCGAGGAATGTAAAACTATCGGTTGTTTCAAGCACTGTCTGTGGAATGGGTGGACTGATAATTAAGGATTGAGCCACAAACAGGCTAACT
>NZ_FNNQ01000016.1 GCF_900106775.1 Marininema mesophilum | reverse complement strand
CTTTCCGGAACACTTGTTGCCGTAGTCCAGCAATTCTTCTCATGAAGCTTTTTTACAATCACCCGAGTAGGAGGGAAGAACATGTGCGCGTTATTACAAACTACTGAGGTTGTCCAAGGTAGTACAACGTTTTTGGGGTTTGGGTTTAATCTACAAGGAGCACTCAATATTACTTCTGCACTAAATCCCATTTTTGATCCCGCAAAAGCCGCTACGAAAGAATATGAATTTCGTCGGCAGGCACCGGATGTCAGCACCACCTTTCTGATTCCCGAATATGCTATACCGAATTCCTGTGCCGAAAAGCGGTCCACGTATACCAATTTGGCTGAGGCCACTACACGGACCGAAACACAACAGCGGATTTCTGCAGGAGCAGGGATCCCTTCTCAAGGGTTCCTCGCACCAAAGGCATTCTCTGGGGACTTTAATCTTAATTACGAGGAAACCCATGAAATGACCCAGGAATATTTTTATTGCTTTTACCTCAGTCATTTGGTGACAGGAACCATCTGTCTCTCCACTTCTTCTACGTCGGATCCGTTTTTAAGTGATGCTTTTAAAAGCGATGTCGAAAATCTTCCAGCTACCTTTGAAGAGAATAATCCCAGCAATGAAAGCGCATGGTTTACTTTTTTTCAAAAGTATGGCGGCTATTTTGTATCCGAATTACTTTATGGCGGAGTTATTCGATACTATAACGCGGTCTCGACGGTGAATAAACTTGATCGGACTAAAATTAAAACCAGCTTTGGGATCAATGTTGAAGGTCTAGGCGGCGGTAATATTGGCACTGATATAACTGAAGAGTATAAAATGTATCTACAAAATAGCGTATATCAATTTTCCACCAAAGGAGGAAACAAAACTCTCAATTTTGACCCGCTGATTGCAGACGACGAAGCCGGAAAACAAGCGTTTATGGAAATAGCTGCGTGGCAAGAAACAGTTCCTACGGTTCCCAATAATAATATCGATGTTCGATTAAAAGCAATCGCAGATCTTTCCTTTGTTATAACCAGGGGAAAAAACGGAGCCATGAACTCTGCCTTTGAACACTATGTGAATGTACTGTCCCCTACCATCCAGGTGAATCTTCAACGATCCGAGCAGCAAGAAACTATGATAGGTCCTCCTCCCGGTCCTCCCGTCACGCTCAATAAGCCGAGCATAACTTTAGCAGGGCAAAGTGTTAACGTCCTAAAAGAACCGGTTACTCAAATGTTGCCTAGGCAGTGTGCACCTTTAAATATGGGTTTTCAGGTAGTGATACTTGATACCGCTACAATCCCCGCTAAAGAAAGTGTAATTTGGAATAAGTACTATCCACTTAATTTTTCTACAGATTCCCCTAATTGTATAGCAGAAGGAACTGCCGATCCCCTATTTATTAATAGAGCCATTGATGCATTGAACTTGTATGGCGATTTCGTCAATGATTATAGGAATAGTGAAAATAAATTAAATCTACCTGAAAATCTTTTCATATTTAGTACGTATAATATACCGAGTAGTTTTTCTCCCGACTTCAATATGAACACGATATTACTAGGAAATGGCGCATCTACATATGGCCCCCCATATGTAGAAGGAACCGTTGGTACCTATCAGAACTGGACCAGTTCTCCACGGTCAGAAGGTAAGCGGGATGGCGCTACCGTAACTTTGAATATAAATAAACCTTCTACCTATACATTGATTGGTCGTGTAACTGGCTCTAATACGGGTGCCGAGGTATTTGGATATATTGACCCTGCTAATAACACAACTATAGGTTCGATACTTGAGGTCGCCATTTTTAAAAAGAATTTAAATGATACGGCTCCATCTATTGCCTTAAATCAAGCTGCTGTGAGCACTCCACCCGCTTGATCTTACCCCTGTCAAGTAGACATATAAAAGCAATGACATTAGCAACCTTAGTTCGGTACTCAACCGGACTAAGGTTATTTAGCTTCCTCCCATGAAAAATCCCTCCAAGTAAACTGTAGTGTACTTCTTACACACTGTCTACTCAAAGGGGATCATATCAAAAAGGGGACCCATTTTTTTCACTATTATCTTTTATCATCGCGAATAATCGAACGAATCAAGTGAACAGGGGAAAGCTCTCCACAAGAGAAGAGTACAGCCCCTAAGCGGCGGTCCAATAATCGAGAGGCGATTTGCAAAGGATTCATACCCTGATGGCTTAATCGCAGCGTCTCATCTCGCAGCCATTCTAAAAAAACGAGTTTCTTTTCTAATCCTTGACGCCCCTCCACAACAATTCCCGCATGAGAACAAAATATCGTATCCACAGGTAATGCCAATAAAGACTGAATGGACTGAATCATCGTATGGATCGACTCACTCTTTAATCCATATTGAAGATGAGGAGCCAGATAAAGATCACCGGTAAAGGCCCATCCCTTTTCTTCCACCACCCATGCAATATGGTCATCTGCATGACCTGGAGTAGCAAGAGAGCGCAGGAAAAAGTGTTCAGTCTCAATCGAATCCGCCACCCATCCTCGCACCTTATCCATCTGGCCCCATACTAAATTCCGATATTTTGGAATTTTATAGGGATCAGCTAAGATCTCAGCGGTTTTTGCTCCCATATAGAGCGGTAACCCCTGCTCTCGCGTCAACCATCCCGCATTGCCACTGTGGTCCTCGTGGTGATGGGTCAATGTTACCGAACCCGGACGGCGGTCCTTCACAAACTCCTCCACTGCACAACGTGCCCGAATCGGGCCTGTTTCAATGAGAAGTCCATCCAGCTCATAGACCCAGATATGAAAATTTTGTCCCCAGCAGGTAAGCCGACAATGGAGGGCATAAACCTCTCCGTGTTGATGTCGTGCGGTATAGATTGCGCTTTTTTTTCTCATATTCCCACCTGGTGATTGAATGTTCATTCATAATTCTATCATATGCAATGAACTCCCGCACAGTCTATTAACAGATTTTTTTATTTTGCAATCTTTTTACTATATACTACTGCCCTTAGCCACTATGGTAAAGTATAAAATAGTACATCTTTACAAATAAATCCTCCTTTTCTAATCAACCTATTTATCTTTCTTCAATTCCTTACGCTGATTAGATAGTACCAGCAATCCATATCCGATAATACCAATGATCAAAAAGCCCATTCCTCTGTGCTGTTTACTCCCCATTGGAAAGCAAGAGAATGTATGGCTCTTCAGGGACATTATTTTCCACCACAATCGAAAACCATCGTAGACAATAAAAAAAGCCCAGCTATCCCTTGCGGGTATCGGGGCTTCTCTCTATGCTCACTTACGCCAATTCCAACAACAATTTCCCAGGGTCTACTAAGTATCCCCCCAGCGTCTGTGTAAAACGTATCGCATCGGCTCCGTCGACAACTGAGTGATCAAAGGATAGCGAGACATTCATCCGCCAACCCTTTGAAAGTTCACCTTCCACTATCACAGGACGCTCTTCTACAGGGTGAACAGCTAGGATACCTACCTCAGGAGGATTAATGATGGGCGTTGCCCACTTGCCTCCAAGGGAACCTGCATTGCTAACGGTAAAAGTGCTCCCCTTTAGCTCACTAGCCACGATCTTTCCTTCCCTTGCACGCCGGGTCAAATCTGCTAGCGCCTCAGCAATTCGAAGGATACTTTTTCCCTCTACATGCCGAAGCACGGGGACGATCAATCCACGTGGCGTATCTGTAGCAATCCCTAAATGGACACCGCGATATCGACGCACTGTATGGCTTTCTTCTATAAAATGCGTGTTAAATATAGGATGATGATGGAGACTTTGAGCGACGGCCTTTATGATGATTGGAAGGAAACCAACCTTAGTTCCCTCCTCTTTCAGCCGCCTTCTCCAAGTAACTAAGCCTTCTGCATGAAGTTCATCAAAATGGGTAGCATGGGGTTTTTGGGTGACGGACATTCGAAGTCGCTCAGCAATGATCTGACGGGTTCGAGATAAGGGTTCATCTTGAAATTCATCTTCCTCAACGACCGCTTGTCTCTCTTTTACGGGAATCTCTGGTCGATTCGAGAGAAAGGAAATGTCCAAATCCTTTTGAGAAGTCGTTGAGGCATCCGCAAATTGCTGGACATCCTCCTTCATGACCCTTTCCTGAGGCCCAGTCCCTGTCACTAATCTGATATCCACACAAAGCTCTCGCGCTAGGCGGCGTGTAGATGGCGCCGCAAGTACTCTTTTTCGTGTCTTAGTAGCAACCTCACTATCCGTCACCGATGGCAATGCGGCAACGGCTGTAGCGACAAAGCGCCCTTCACCGGATTGAGTGCTAAATCCCATCTCTTCATCTTGATTCTCCACCTGTGCTTTGGCCTTTCCTTCACTCTTTCCAATCACCAGTAGAATTTCACCTACAGGTACCGTCTCCCCCTCTTGCCAATGAATCGCCTCCACACATCCTGCAGAAGGGGAGGGGAGTTCGACCACGGCTTTATCCGTCTGCACCTCAACAACCGCTTGATCCTCCTCTACCTCTTCCCCCTCCTTCACCAACCAACGAAGGACCTCTGCTTCTGCTACACCTTCTCCGACATCTGGCAGATAAAATTCGAAACTCATCTGCGGCCGCCCTCCCTAAAAGGTCATCACACGATCCAGTGCCTTTCCAATTCGTTCAAGTCCTGGGCGAAAATGATCCTCCAAAGCAAACATCGGTACAGGTACATCGTAACCTGTCACTCGCTCCACTGGGGCTTCTAACCAAAGAAAAGCCTGCTCATTGATAAGCGCAACGATTTCCGCTCCGAGTCCTCCTGTACGAGGAGCCTCATGAACGATTACAGCCCGTCCTGTTTTTTTCACTGATTGAATAATCGTCTCCTCATCGAAGGGATATAAGCTACGCAAATCGATAAGATCACAGGTAATTCCTTTATCTGCCCAAGTAGCGACGGCTTTTTCGGCGACAGGTACCATCGCTCCCCAGGTGAGTACCGTCACATCATCCCCTTCCTGGACAATGCGGGCTTTTCCAATCGGTACCTGAAACCAATCCCGTGGTACTTCCTGACGAATCGAGCGATATATTTTCATCGGCTCAAGATAGATTACGGGATCTGGATCTTGAATCGCGGCCAGAAGAAGTCCCTTTGCATCATAAGGGGTAGAAGGTGCCACGACTTTTAGTCCAGGTGTGTGCACAAAAAGTGCTTCTGTTGAGTCAGAGTGAAGCTCTGGAGCACGAATTCCCCCTCCATAGGGAACACGGATGACTAGAGAAGCTGGGTACTCTCCCTGGGTTCGCGTGCGCAAGCGTGCCACATGGGTAACAATTTGCTCAAAGGCTGGATAGATAAAGCCCATAAATTGAATCTCTGCAACTGGATTTAATCCATTGACCGCCATGCCAATGGCAGCCCCTATAATTCCCGCCTCAGCCAACGGGGTATCGATCACTCGCTCATCGCCAAATTGCTCCCATAATCCTTCAGTCGCTCGGAAAACACCTCCATTTTTTCCTACATCCTCTCCCAAAACCACCACAGTAGGATCTATTTCTAAGGCCGTTCGTAAGCCATCGTTTATTCCTTGCACTAAGGTAAGCTCAGCCATTCTCACCGGCTCCTTCCCATTCCGTGCGCTGACGACGAAGAGATGTAGGCAGTTCATCATAAACATGGTCAAAGAGATGGGTAGGAGGTGGCGCAGGCATCGCTTCTGCTTCTTTTACGGCTTGATCGATTTGTTCACGACACTGGCCTTCCCAGGACATTTTTTTCTCATCATCGAGGAGCCCTTCCGAATATAAAAGCTGTTCATAGCGGGCAAGGGGATCCTTCCCTTCTACCCATTCATCCACCTCCGCTTTCTCACGATAACGACTCGCATCATCCGCGGTTGTATGAGATCCTTTGCGATAGGTGACCGCCTCGATTAAAGTAGCCCCTTCACCAGCACGAGCTCGCTTGACAGCTTCTCGAGTCGCCTGATAAGAAGCCAGAACATCGTTCCCATCGATCTTAACACCCTTCATTCCATAAGCTGCCGCTCGTTCAGCTACGGTTGGAACAGCAGACTGCCGCGAAAAGGGGACACTGATTGCATATCCATTATTCTGACAAAAAAAGATGGCAGGAAGTGTAAAGACGCCAGAAAAATTAAGTGCTTCATGAAAATCTCCCTCTGATGTCGCTCCATCTCCAAAATAGGCGACCGCGACAGAGGATTCCTTTTTTAATTTTGCAGCCCAAGCCGCTCCCATAGCCTGGGGTATTTGGGTGGCAATGGGAACATAGGGCGGTAAAATCCGGACACCCTTAGGAGTCCGGTTCCCTTCTACACGCCCCATCCAATAGAGCAGGATATGGGTAAGAGGAAGTCCCGCAAGCATTGCTACCCCGTGTTCGCGATAACTAGGAAAGATCCAATCCTCAGCGGACAATGCGAGAGCGCTTCCCACCTGAGCAGCCTCCTGCCCCTCCAAAGGGGCATACGTACCAATACGCCCCTGCCGCTGAAGGATCACCGAGCGGCGATCAAAGTGGCGCACCATGACCATCCATTGATAAAAGGCGAGTTTTTTCTCCTCAGATAGATCCTCCCACAAGTCATTCCCCTCTAGCGACAACGTACCATCTGGTTTTAGATAGGGAGGATCCATTTGTGCTATCGATTGAACCACTCATCATCCCTCCTCAGCTCCAACCTGTAACCCCACTTAGTAAAATTCGTTTCAAGTCTGCCACTTGATGTAAACGCTCCAGCACAAGTTGGTCAGCAGCTCGACAAGTGGGCAGGTCTTTTTCGCTAGATAATTGATAGATTTTGAGTAGCATATCGTAGATTTCTTGGGTCTTCTCCATCACCCGTTCATGCCGATACCCCTTTAGCTCATCAGCTACCTGGATTAGACCACCGGCATTCACTAGATAGTCTGGTGCATAGAGAATTCCATGTTGGTGGAGTACATCTCCATGCCAATCTTCCGCAAGTTGATTATTCGCTGAACCCACAATCGCGCGACAATCCAGCTCAGGAAGAGTGCGCTCATTGACCACGCCTCCCACTGCACAGGGTGCAAAAATATCACAGGATTGTTGATGAATCGTCGCTACATCCACCGCTTGCACGTAACCTGTGTATTGCTCTTGCAGCGCCTTTGCCCGTTCCGCATGGATGTCAGCAACCAATACCTGTGCACCCTGCTCAACCAATTGTGAAACCAATCGGCCACCTACTTTGCCAGTACCCTGAATCGCAATGATTCTTCCCTTTAAACTATCGCTCCCCCACAAATGCAACGCGGTGGCGCGAAAGCCTTGCATCACGCCAAAGGCGGTAGGGATTGCCGTATCCCCACTACCCCCATGACTGACTGGTAACCCAACGAAGGACTCGGATTCTCTAGCGGCATGGACAAAATCCTCAGGCATTGTACCCATATCTGTCCCTGTAAAAAACCGTCCATTTAATCCTCCAACGAAACGACCCAACACGCGGAACATCTCTGGGCTTTTATCCGTTTCTGGTTCCCCGATGATGACTGCCTTCCCTCCACCAAAATCAACATCCGCTAATCCACATTTATAGGTCATTCCCTTAGACAAACGTAGTACATCATCAAGGGCTTCCTGGGTTGTCTCGTAGGGAACCATCCGACACCCCCCCAGAGCAGGACCCATCGTTGTATCGTGGATGGCAATAATCGATTTCAACCCACTGGTTTTGTGCCGGCAAAAGATTACTTGCTCATGACCAGAATCTTCCATGAGACGGAACACATCTTCCATCATCACGCCCCTACTGGATTGCTTTTCAGCTTTTATAACCTTCGCACTCTCCCGGAGCTGTCCATCGTTTAAGACCTTCATCGGCCACCATCCCTATCCTGAGAAGTTGCGAAGCACCTACCCAAGTAAAGCGATAATGTTCATTAAAAATCACGACCGGAAGTTATTTGATCCGATTATTCACCACGATAGCGCGGTGGACGCTTCTCCAAAAAGGAAGTGATTCCTTCGTGGAAATCCTTCGTTTTCCCTGCAATTTCTTGCACCTGTGCCTCATACTCCAAGGCACCTGCTACATCGGTATCCAAGGCTTTATAAAGCGCACGCTTGGTTAAACCAATCGCACGGGTCGGTCCTTGGGCAAGTTGCTTCGCAAAGGCAAGCGTTTCTTCTAATAGACGATCATGAGGAACAAGCTTATTTGCTAAACCAATCTGCACAGCTTCCTCAGCCCCAACATTCCGGCCTGTCATCGCCAATTCCATCGCGCGACCTACACCAACTAATCGCGACAGGAACCAGCTAGACCCACTATCTGGAGCAAGACCTATCCGAACAAAGGCCTCTACGAACTTCCCTCGATCCGAGATAAAGCGCATATCACATGCAAGGGCAAGACTACATCCTGCTCCTGCTGCTGCCCCGTTCACTGCAGCAATAATTGGCTTTTCCATCTCAGTCATCGCTAGGATTAATGGGTTATATCGCTTACGCACACTATCTCCTAGAGAAGGAACCTCTCCCTGAACCGCGGAACGATCACTGAGATCTTGCCCAGAACAAAAGGCTTTACCAGCACCAGTGATAATCACTGCACGAACCTCAGGATCCTTCCCGACATCCTTCAATGCTGCCAACAGGTCGATATTTAGTTGCGTGTTGAAAGCATTGAACAAATGAGGACGGTTGAGCGTAATGATCCCAACACCATCTTCCTTTAATAATGTGACGGTTTGTTCTACCTGGGTATTTTCCATTAAAATTCCTCCTTTTTTTACTTCCCTTGAAAATTGGGCCGACGCTTCTCTACAAAGGCTTGCATCCCTTCTTTTTGATCCTCTGTTGAAAAGAGAAGGTAGAATAGTTTTTGTTCGTAATCGAGCCCCTCTGCAATCGTCGTATCAAAGGAATTTAAGACAGATTCCTTAGCCAACTGAACAGCAACAGGAGCCTTCCTAGCCACTAGTTGACACAATTTCATTGCCTCAAGTTCCACATTCTCCGCTGGTACCACGCTGTTAACCAACCCAACAGAAAAAGCTTCTTGAGCGGTTATCGCACGACCGGTCAATACCATCTCCATCGCTCTGGCTTTTCCTACGGCGCGTGTGAGTCGTTGTGTCCCACCTGCACCAGGAATAATCCCCAGATCGATCTCTGGTTGGCCGAAACGCGCGTTCTCTGCTGCCACGATCATATCGCAAGCCATTGCTAGTTCGCATCCTCCACCAAAGGCATACCCTACAACCGCTGCCACAATCGGTTTTTTAATGCGACGAAGACGATCCCAATCAGCAAACTGGTTTGATAGCATCAGCTCAGCAGAGGTAGCTGTCGCCATCTCACCAATATCCGCTCCTGCTGCAAAAACCCGATTTCCACCTGTAAGCAAGATGCATCGAATGGTTGGATCCTGATCCATATCTTCTAAAGTCTGAACCAATTCAGAAATCAAGCCTGTATTCAAGGCATTCAGTACTTTCGGACGATATAAAAGAATTCGTCCGACCTCCCCATCACGGCTAACCTGTATATATTGATACTCCACAAAAATTCCCCCTCTCCCATAATAAAAGTAACCGCTTACAAGATATTGGCGCCTTAGTTATCTGTCTGTTTAAGACTACGGTTACTATTTTATCAAAACAAGCGCTTGTTTGTCAGCTACCCTGCTTTCGTCGATGCCTGAACAAAAACAAAAAAAAGAGCCCTTGCGGGCTGTCTCGTTAAGAAACGTGAACATTGGTTTCCTGAAGACAAGATTCACACACGATTTTCGACTTAAAGTAGAAAAGTTGATCAGCAGACTCGCAAAAAATACAACTCGGGTTATATTTTTGCAGGACAATCGAATCATTATGAACGAAAATCTCCACCCCATCATGCGGATGAATATTCATCGTATCTCTCAATTCCTTCGGTAAAACCACGCGTCCTAGGTGATCAACTTTACGTACAATACCAATCCCTTTCATCTATACATCCCCCATCTTTCGTAAGTTGGTTAGACAACGGGAGAGTCGGCATACCAATCACGGAGGAGGTGGTCTTTTTATTTTTATGGAGTAGAACCATTACTTTCGGTATTTGGTGAAGGTGATTGGGAGGAATCGTCCCCACCGCTACTGGCTGAATCGCCAGTATCTGCGGGGGGCTTCTCCTCTGTCCCACCATCACCATCCGGGGATGATGGTGGTGGTTCGGTTACAGCTGGTGGTTTGGGTTCTGGTGGTGGTGGTTCTGGAATACTCACAGGTTCCTTTAGCGGGAGAGAAGGGGTCTGTGAAGACCTATCCTGATTATCCCTATCTTTTTTATTGGGTGGGTTCTCCTTTGTGGTTCCTGTGCTACCCGTATTTTTATCTTGCACTCCACGATTGGTTGAACCGCTGGAGTCACCATAATTCTGCTTCTGATCTTCTTCTATCCAGGTGGTCCAGTCTTGGTCGGATGGTGGATTGCGCAAGACCGGGGAAAGGTCTACCTTCTTCATCAAGTCTGAGATCGACATGGTAGATAATTCTTCGATCGAGAGCTTTTCTCCATTGCGTCGTGCTACAAGTCCCACAGCATATTTCGCTGGAGAGATCCCTTTCGTCTCTGCTTCTCTCTTCAACTTATCAGGAAGAGGAAGTGTGTATAAGTCAAGGCGTGTATCACTCAGTTCTGGAGTATCCTTTACTTCCTGCTCGATCATCGCCAGTAATTTCTTGGATGTTGGTTGTTTTTCCTTCTCGACTTGGGAAATGAGTACTCGTTCCTTTTTATCGAGATACCGGGCCTTCTTTGCTCGACTGAGGACATTAACCACGACATCCTTCACCTCGGCCCCTTTCCATTCCATCCCTTTCACCAGATGCTTTGCTGAAGAATTGAGGGCCCGGAGCTTAACAACCTCGCGATCTTTATCCAAAGCAAGTTCCAAGCTCGGATTCAAATCAATATAGACATAACTTGAAGCGTGGGCTTCATCCGTTGCCCATTGAGGCATCAGGAGAGTAAATATCATCACTGCTACTGCCGTTAACCCACTAGTGATCCAAGCTGGTCTGCCAAATCTTGCGGCTAAGCTTCGCTTGCTCTTCAATTGAAAGTGAATCTCATCCCCCAGATCCAAGTTCTTATCTTGGCGTGGTACCGTAAGAAATTGTCCATCTGGCGTCATCACCACACAATCCTTTGACCCGATTTCCATGACTATTCCCCTCTGCACATCAACCACCTCCCTTCACATGCGATGGAATATCGAGATATTGCCGCAATAGGGGCAAATCCTCGACGAAAACAAGGACTAGCGCGGTTAAAAACATGCGATGTCTTTTTAATGTCCGTGGATGACAACCCACTCGTTCCGCAAAATCTTTCCCTGTCTTCTTTTTGTTCATAAATACCTCATAAAGCTCTGCATCTGCAACAATTCTCTTTGCCACACTTAACATGTCACGGCGGGTATCATTATGCTTGGGAGAAGACTTAACCAAGTCAGTTAGCTTTATTTCATAGCGTTCGAGAAACTGCGAAAACTGAACAACTTCCAAGCGAGTCATATTCCGTCTCTCATCTTCTCTATATTGGTCAACAGAATGTTTTACTACTTCTGGACTGATCGATTCGCTCTCTGTTGTTCCACTATGTGCTATGGCTAACTGCTGAGTATGCTTTTTCTCCCGCCTGTAAAAATCCGTTAAGCGCCGCTGTATGACCATGTAAGAAAAAGAAAGGAAGGTAGATTGTCGCCCCTCTTCAAAACGTGTAATCGCCTCATCAAAACCTGATAATGCGATCGAATACTCATCATCCTGGACCGTAATCTGTCTGTGACAGATGCGGGAAGCAATTTTAGTGACGTATAAACTGTACTCACTTAATAAACTTTCCCGCTCCCCCGATGATGGATCGGATTGAGCTAACAGCACACGTTTTTCTATCATTTCTCTATGTTGGTCTCGATCACCGTCCCCCGGATGCAATGCCGACACCTCTCCCTACTCTATAATTCGTAGCACCTACGTTTTTTCTGTCCGTTATTTAGAAAGAACTTTTTCTTGGTAGACAACCTATGTGGTCATGATATCCACCGATAAAACCATGACTTATGAAGATGTAAGATAATTAATAATAAGGATAAATTTTGCAAATTATTTACTTTCTTAATCCCAGGGCAGGGAAGCCTATCCTCTTATTATAAGTCGCAAATAAATCAATAGAAAGGATTTCCTAAGAAAAAAAGCCCCCATCCTTTTGGATACAGGCTTTTACAATTAAAGTAAATGGTATAAGTAAATTATTGACCTGGATTCCATCAGGTAGATCCCTTTTCTCTACGCAATTCCTCCAATGCAGCTGGGTTTTCCAGTGCCGATAGATCCCCAGCATCTTGACCCGTATAAGCCGATTTGATGACCCGACGTAGGATTTTCCCATTTCGTGTCTTAGGTAACTCCGAGACAAAATGGATTTCCCGTGGTCGTAAGGCCTTACCCAAATGTTCACCAACCAACATGACTAATTCACTTTTCAACTCTTCATTCCCTGTAACTCCCGGCTTTAAAACAGCAAAACAGACTGCTGCCTCTCCTTTCACAGCATCAGGAACGCCAATCGTGGCTGCTTCTATAACTGAGGGATGGCCCACAAGAACAGATTCCATCTCAGCTGGACCTAACCGTTTCCCTGCAATTTTTAATGTATCATCCGAGCGACCCGTGATGTACCAGAAGCCCCCGTCTTCTGCATGCACCCAGTCTCCATGAACCCAGATTCCCTCCCAGCGACTCCAATACGCTTTTTCATATCGCTTTGGATCTTTCCAGAATCCTTGCGTCATTCCTACCCAGGGTTGTTTCATCACAAGTTCACCTACTTTACCACGAACCGGTTGCCCTTGTTCATCCACAACCTCTGCATCCATTCCTGGCATGGGTCCACTAAAGGAACATGGAGCGATGGGCTTCATCAAATTACTAAACAAAATTCCTCCCGAAATCTCTGTGCCACCTGAGTAGTTACAAATCGGGACTCGTCCTTTACCAACACGATCAAATAACCAATACCAAGGCTCTGGATTCCAAGGTTCCCCCGTAGAAGCAAACACTTTTAATGAGGATTGATCGTGCTTTTCTACCCACTCTTCGCCAAACTTCATTAATGTACGAATCACAGTCGGCGAAATACCTAAGTGACTGATACGATGCTTCTCTACCAACTCCCATAGTCGGTCGGGTTGTGGATAGTCCGGCGTCCCTTCGAAAAGAACCATAGTACTTCCGTTGAGGAGGGCTCCAAATACCATCCACGGTCCCATCATCCAGCCCATATCCGTCATCCAAAAAAGGGTATCCTCTTGGCGCAAATCCATCCCATATCCAGCGTCAAAAGCCGCTTTGATCGGAAAGCCTGCATGAACATGAACCGTACCCTTTGGTCGTCCTGTTGTACCGGAGGTGTAGATGATCATAAAAGGAGTATTTGCATTCGTTTTCACACTTGAAAGCGCTTTCTTATTCCGGCCCAATTCAGCCCATTCGATATCCCTTTCATGGGAAGGGACATCTCTTCCTATACGACGGACGACAATCACTTTCTCTACACTTGGGGAAAGCTCAGCAGCCCGATCAGCCTCTTCCTTCATTTTCACCACTTTACCACGACGCCAAAAACCATCCGCCGTAATGAGTAACTTTGCCTCACAATCCCTCAGGCGGGTAGCCACCGCTTCCGCTCCATAGCCAGAGAAACAAGGCGTAAATATTGCACCGATCCGTGCTATTGCTAGCATCGCAATCACATTTTCTACTACCATTGGCAAATAGATAGCAATCCGATCCCCAGGCATTACACCGATATCGATAAGACCCTGGGCAAAACCTGCTACTTCTTCCCGAAGTTCATGGTAGGTCCACCGCTGAACATCCCCACCATCCCCCTCGGTGATGATGGCCAACCGATTCTGGGAGTGTGGGTCATCTGCCCAACGGTCGAGGCAATTGGTTGCCACATTCATCTTGCCATCCACAAACCACTGAGGCCAGGCAGCCCCTTTAGAAAGATCTAGCACCTTCGAGTAGGGTTGATCCCACTTCAAATGGAGATCCTTCACCACTTCATCCCAAAACCAAGCAGGATCCTCTACTGAACGTTGATATAATTCATCATAGTCTGTTATTTCATTTTTCGTCATTAATCGGTGCATTCGCATCTTGTGGATTTGTTCATCCTCAGGAAACCACGCTACTTTATGCATCGGCCCACCCCGTTTAACTGAAGTTTCATCTACCTCTTCTATTTTAATTGGCCTACTCGCTTAGGTCAAAACGTTACACTGATCGAGAACCTATATAAGCGTGATTCCAGTAATGAGCTTACTTCTTTTCACATTAGCTATTCAACCTACTATTCTATGATATTGATTAAATAGTATACTTATTTTATTTAAATCAATTGAGGAGGAAATAACTATGCAAAGGAAATTAATATTGATTGGTGGTGGATGGTTGGAAAGTGGCAGCACCAAAGCAATCGATTCCTATGCTGTTAAACTAACGAATAAAAAATCCCCACTCGCCTTGTTTATTCCTACAGCCAGTGGGGATGAAGAAGAATATATCACAAGTTTTCATAACCTATATGGCGCAAAATTGGGTTGTCATACAGAAGTACTGCGCTCTTCTGACATTGCTGATCGAGAATATTCGCTACGGAAGACGATCTTAGACGCTGATTTACTTTACCTTGGTGGGGGTAACTATATCAAGATGCTGGCCTTTTGGCAGAAACATCGGGTGGATTCACTGATCCAGGAAGCGTGGAAAAAAGGGAAAGTCATCGTTGGTATCAGCGCAGGAGCCATATGTTGGTTTGAGAAGGGATTGCGTTCAAATTATGAGCATGAGGGAGAATATATCCTTAGCGAGGGCTGGGGAATAATCCCTACAACTATTTGTCCTCATTTTAACCAAACAGATCGAAGACAGGCCTTTCTCTCCCTTTCAAAAATGGGGACAGAAGGACTCGCCTTAGAAGACGATTGTGGATTGGCGATTATCGATGATCAATTTCAGCTTCTAACAAGGAGTGACACCAAAGGAGCTTGGTATATAAAACATGGAGCCATTTATTCTATGCCATCAAAGGGCTGCGTAGGAGGTTGGATATAGTAGTACTAGACTATGGAATGGGGTACAATAAGGAACACAGAAAGAAAAGGACGGTGTGCTGGTGATGGATAAGCGATATCTAAAACGAACCATATTAAAAAGAGAAGTGGAGAGCCAGCACCTGGGTGAAACAAGACCCTTTCAGGTCTATCTCCCTCCAGAACACGATGAAAGTGAATCCTACCCTGTTCTGTATCTGCAGGATGGCGATGATTACTTCAATTTGGGACGTCTAGCTACCCAAGCAAATCAACTGATCCTGGATAATGAGATTCACCCCTTTGTTGCAGTTGCCCTTCCAGTAGATAAAGCAAAGCGCACCTCGGAGTATGCTCCCATCGGCGAACGCTTTGATAGATACCTACAATTTTTCGCAGAGGAGCTAATACCTGCTGTAGAAGAGAATTTCCCTGTCTCTACCCACCCCGATGAGCGGGTTCTTGGCGGTTCTTCCCTTGGCGGCACCGTTTCTTTACATCTAGCACTACAATATCCGCAAAAATTCCAACGCATCCTCTCCCAATCAGGTGCTTTTTTAGAGCAAACCTTGGATAAGATTGGCCAATCAGGTTCCCTCGGTTACCTAGAGATCTATCAAACGATCGGGAAGTCGGAAACGGCTGTCCCTACCCATTTAGGAAACCTTGATCTACTTGCCCGTAACCGTGAGGTTCACCGTGCTCTCTCGGAAAGAGATGCAGATGTGGAGTACTCTGAGCAAGAAGGGGATCACACCTGGGGATTTTGGCAACGAGACTTGCCTATTGCGTTGAAATTTTTCTTTGAAAAGTAACTATAAACAACACCCCGGTCCAATTGGATCGGGGTGTTGTTTGCACTTCTATTCGAATTGTCACTTCGTCCAGGGTAATTGATCCAAGGGCGTTAAATAACCGTGAATCGGTTGACCATCTTTAGGGCTTTTTTCATACAACTCCAACATCAATGTACCATTGACTGGGACATCACTCAGTGGGATGCTCACACTTTTACTGAACTTGCCCCATTTCGGTGCGTCAGCAGAAGCCTTCCCGCTCCCTACCGCTACATAGTCATGACCATCACCGATAACATAGTGGTACACACCTTTTGATACTTGAGCTTCTCCCTTAAATGAATACTTTACCTTCGGATCAGCAATCGATATATCTTTAAAGGAGATGTTCTTCCCACTAAATTTTCCTTTTTTCAAAGGAAAAACGATTTTATTTATCTCGGAACCATCTTTCGCGGACTCTTCGTATAACTCAACCTTCAAGGTCTTCTTTAACGCAGAGGCGCTTTTGGGCAATTTGATAACCTGCTTAAAATCCCCCCAGTTTGGTGCACCCGTGGAAGCTATTCCAAACCCTTTGCTAACTGTTTTACTTCCATCTTTCACACGAAAACTATAGGTAGCTTCCCAAACGCTCGCCTTTCCGCTAACTACATACTCCACCGATGGACTTCCTTTAGTCACCTTACGAAAAGCACTCGTATCCTTTGCTGAAGCTCCGTTGACTCCAAAAGTCAAGCCCACTACAGCTACCATCATCAGAGCCAACATCCCAACACGAAAAAAACGAACCATTGATTAGCCTCCTCCAATATCTTGGCATGATTTACCGATCAGAAAATTCTCTGTCGATTCATCACAACAATAACAATTCAAATATATCAAGTTTTTCAGCAAAATAAAAGGACACTTTTTTTTATAATAACCATTTTTGAAGGGTCTCTTATCCCTACTTTTTAGGGGATGTTATAAGCAACAGGTTTTGATATAGTAACGTGTGAGCGTTGCCCATCCCGCTGGTATCAGGCATCAAATTAAAAATAAAATACGAAGGGATGAGATTAAATGATATCCATATCATTTCTCAAGCCTTCGTATTTTATATTTTAGCAAGCCGCAATATCCTTTGGAATTTTACTCTTCACTACCGAAAGAATGTAATTCAGCAGGTTGAATAAGGACTTTACCTGCTCCGTTAAAGGAAAGTTGGAAGGTTTCTCCCGAAGACTTGCCGATTAGGGTTTTTAAGTTAATATCCGTCTTCATTTTTGGAGAGAGATTATCCGTCCAGCCAATGACTGCGTTGGGGTCCACTATGACCGGGGAATCGAGCGCGATGGGGGTACCGTGTGAACTGATGGCAACATAACCATGTCCAGATAATTGACAAGTAAACATGCCCCCTGAGGCAATTCCAGCACCGCGCAGCACAGAAATATTCCACTCAATCGTATTTTCAAAGGCAAGGAGATGGCGTCCTTCTATAAATAAGGATTCTCCATTCAATTTTAAGATGGTTACATCAGCGGCATTGTCCGCTAAGAAAAGATCACCGGTTCCTTCTGCTTTCATCAGTGGAAAGCCTTCACCAGTTAATTTCTTCTTAATCCATTTTCCGATCCCACCTGATGTACTGGTAAAGGAGATATCTCCTTGATAAGCGATCATACTACCCGCTCGACAGTATACGGAGTCGGTCACATGAATTTTCAATGCACGAGAGTTTTGTAGTACAAAAGACTCTGTAGCAGATACTTCTTCTGCTTTTTCCAATAAGTTATTCAAACTTTCTGCCATAGGGGCCTCCTTAAAAAATATTTAAGAAATCGCAGCCTCATTTGTTAATATTTTTGGCAGGTTAAGACGGTCGATCTATCATTTGTACAAATTAGCAATATTTTTCGTATGCACTAGTCAGGTTAGCGGAAATTTCCTCCAAGCTACGCCCTTCAATTTCATGGCGTTGCACCATGTGTACCAATTGTCCCTCTTTCAATAGTGCAAAAGAAGGGGAGGAAGGCTGGTAACCTGTAAAGTATTCCCGTGCTTTTTCAGTCGCCTCACGATCTTGTCCTGCAAAAACAGTGTACAAATGATCTGGTTTTTTCTCAGCTTCCAAGGAGTGAGCTACAGCTGGACGAGCCAAACCAGCAGCACAGCCACATACGGAGTTAACAACTACAAGGGTCAATCCCTTAGCTCCTTCACCTTCTATTGCTTCTGTAACTTCTTCAGGGGTCGTTAATTCCTTTACACCAATTTGAGTTAATTCGTCTCGCATGGGTTGCACCATCATTTGCATCTGTTGAATATAAAAATCCTGAGCCATTGGAATCCCTCCTTCAATTTTAATTGTAACCTATCAGGAAACCCTGCGTCTACTTTACAAAACGGATCCTAACCATACTAATACACCATACAAAAAGGAGGCACCCTCGTGGACGCAAAAACATATCTTGCCAGAATCGGCGCCCCAAGGGTAACGTCTTCTGACTTACCTACCCTCACAAAACTGATCCAACACCACCTCTACACCGTTCCCTTTGAAAACATCGATATTCATGAGGGAAAGCCCATTCACTTGCACCCAGACGAAATTGCTCAAAAGATCATTAACCATCGACGGGGTGGTTTCTGCTATGAGTTAAATAGTGCATTTGCTAATCTCCTCAAAGAACTGGGCTATCAAGTCTCACTCCTTTCCGGACGAGTCCGTACATCAACTGACCATATGGCCCTTCTTGTTCGGTTAGATCAGGACTACCTAGTGGATGTTGGATTTGGAGACAGCTTTCGCTATCCTCTCCCCATCTCTGGTGCGAAGCGAAAGGATGTTAGTGGCTGGTACCGAATTCGGCTTCGTACTCATCCCAATATTTATGCTCTAGAAAAGCGTAAAGGGCGACGTTGGTTACCAGAATATCTTTTTACAACGCAAGAACGACGGCTCGAGGAATTTGAAGGAATGTGCATCCATCAGCAAACCTCTCCAACCTCGATTTTCCGGCAAAAATTCCTATGTACTATCGCTACTCCCGGGGGACGACTTACCGTTTCTGATCATCACTTTACCATTACAGAACGAGGTAAGGTGCAAAAGATACCAATTAATTCCATTGAGAAGAGACGAGACATTATCCAATACTGGTTTCGCATGAACTATTAAACTGTTGATTCTTAAAAGCCCAGGTCATCCACCTGGGCTTTTAAGTTTCTCCTCTTGCATAATTCCAGGTGCTAGAGCACATCCTCGAAACAATGAGATTTTTAATAAAGGGGGAGATTTTGTGACCCAATCTAATCAACATAAACAACATCGTCCACGAGAAACAGCAGGTAGACATCTGATTTCCTTTGGTTGGATGCTTCTCTTTACTGCGGTTTCTTTTGCCTTGGTCAGCCTCGAACGATTTTCTCCCCGTGTTACCTTTGCGCTGATACTCGTCCTTGCTTTCATCCAGTTTCTTATTCAGTTGGTCTCTTTTATGCATCTGGATCGACGGCAACAACTTACCATTCTCTTCTTGACTAGTGGGATCGGCTTTAGTATCATCATCGCCGTTGGTATGTGGTGGTTAAAGGGGTAGTTAAATTTTACTAGTTATTTTATTTTCTATTCCCGTTCCTCCCACACAAAAAACGGGTATATACTCCTCGCTATCTAAAGTACGCCGCAGGATAGCAGAGGCGTTGCCTAACCACTTCTTCATTACATCTCTAGGAGGAGATCACCTTGTTGAAGCGAACCTTTGGAAATCTACAACAGATCGGCCGTTCTTTGATGTTACCAGTGGCTATTTTACCAGCTGCTGGTCTATTGCTAGGGATTGGTAATGCCGCCGAAATCCCCTTGATGAAAGAAGCCGGAGGAATCATTTTTGCAAATCTTGCACTCATATTTGCTATCGGAGTTGCGGTAGGGCTAGCCGACAACGAAGGGAGTGCAGGGGTAGCTGCGGTTATCGGCTTTTTGATCATGTCGCAAACCATGGGGATATTGGCTCAAGGAACAGATGTGAAGACAGATATGGTACTTGGTATTAAAACCGTTAACATGGGAGTATTTGGTGGTGTTCTCATAGGCTGGGTCGCTGCCATGCTACATCGACGGTTTCACAATATTGAACTCCCCCAAGTACTTGGCTTTTTCAGTGGACGCCGGTTTGTCCCAATCGTAACCGCTATCACGGCCTTTTTACTTGGTATTATCTTTTTCTATGTATGGCCACCTATCCAGGGCGTCATCGATTCCTTCTCGGTCGTCGTCACTCAGCAAAATACAGCCCTGGCTGCTTTTGTCTTTGGCGTAATCGAACGATCCTTGATTCCCTTTGGTCTACACCATATCTTTTATGCTCCCTTCTGGTATGAATTGGGCACCTTTAAAACTGCCGCAGGTGACATCATAAAGGGAGATCAGGCACGCTTCTTTGCTGGGGATCCAACTGCGGGTACCTTCCTTGGCGGGAAATTTCCCTTCATGATGTTTGGACTCCCCGCTGCAGCATTGGCAATTTATCAGGAGGCACGTCCTGAGAAGAAAAAGCTTATCGGTGGTATCATGCTCTCTGCCGCTCTTACCAGCTTTCTTACCGGGATCACTGAACCCATCGAATTCAGCTTCCTCTTTGTTGCTCCGGTGCTTTTTGCGATTCATGCGGTTTTTGCAGGGATCTCCTTTATGGTGTTGGATCTGCTTGGTGTCAAAGCCGGGCTTACCTTTTCCGGAGGGGTCATCGATTATTTCCTCTTCTTTAAACAGGACACACGTCCCTTACTTATCATTCCAGTAGGTATTGCCTTTGCAGTTATTTACTACTTCGGTTTCCGTTTCGCCATCCGTAAATTTAATCTAAAAACCCCTGGTCGCGAGGATGATACCGAGGAGGAGGTAGATCACGACGACAAAAAAACCTCCTCGAATGGGCTCGCATATGAGGTGCTCGATGCTTTTGGCGGAAAGGATAACCTGGATAAATTGGATGCCTGTATCACACGTCTGCGTATTCAAGTAAATGATGCGGATAAGGTAAATAAAGATCGTTTAAAACGCCTTGGCGCAAGTGGTGTCTTGGTATACGGTACAAATGTACAAGCTATCTTCGGCACCCAATCAGATGCCCTCAAAGAACAGATGAAAAGCATTATGCGTGGAGAATCTCCGCAAGAAGTGAAAATGAGTTCAAAAGGAGATGATCCTGTGGTAAAGGTTACAGATGGTCGTGATGAAATCGCTGCTCCCATGAATGGAAAGATACTCTCCATCTCCGATGTCCCCGATGAAGTTTTTGCTGGCAAGATGATGGGGGATGGATTTGCCATTGAACCTACCGATGGTACAGTCGTCTCCCCAGTGGATGGAAAAATCGTGAATGTCTTCCCCACCAAACATGCCATTGGAATCCAAGCAGATAATGGTATGGAAATCCTTCTCCATGTGGGAATCGATACCGTCCAATTGGATGGTGAAGGGTTTGAACTCTTTGTGAAACAGGACGACCATGTCACGAAAGGGCAAAAGCTACTCACCGTCGACCTCGATATCATTAAAAACAAAGCCAAGTCGATAATCACCCCGGTTGTGGTTACCAATATGACTGAGGGAGAAAAGCTGGAAATTCTCCGTGAAGGGGACACTATTCAACAAGGTGAGACAGGGATTATTGCCATTCAATCCTCATAAAGAAGGAATCAAAAGATCGGCATTTGCCGGTCTTTTTTTATGTAATACTTGCAAAAACTAACAGGATTAGTTTCAATAAAGCTAATCCTGTTATTTAATTCTTGAAATGGAGGGTAACCCATGCGTATCCAGCGTGAGATGTCTGTGATTCAACTAACCTTTCTTCCTCGGCTATTCCCAGTGAACTGTTATCTTGTCGAAGAAGAGGATGGCTTGACTCTGATCGATACGGCACTCCCTTACAGTGCAAAGGGTATTCTCAAAGCAGCAAAACAGATGGGTAAATCAATTTTACGGATCTGCTTAACCCATGCCCACTCAGACCACGTTGGTTCACTTGATACACTAAAAAAAGCGCTCCCTCACGCACCAGTCTATATCTCCCATCGAGAAGCCCGTCTCCTCTCTGGTGATCGCACACTGGATGAAGATGAGCCAAAAACACCCATCCAAGGTGGGTTCACTACCTTAACAACTACACCAGACATCCTTTTACAGGAAGGAACACGTATTGGCTCTTTACTCGCCATTGCTACCCCGGGCCATACACCTGGTTCCATGGCCTTTATCGATACCCGCAATGATGCCATGATTGTCGGAGATGCTTTTCATACTCGGGGTGGAATGGCTGTCTCCGGTACACTTCGGCCACTCTTTCCCTTCCCAGCCCTTGCCACATGGAATAAAGAGAAGGCAGTGGAAAGTGCACGTCATATTCGTGAATGTACACCCTCCCTTCTTGCATCAGGACATGGTCAGATGTTGAAACAACCACTCGTCGCCATCGATCACGCCATTAGCCAAGCAACCGCCCACCTTCCCTTTACTTATTAAAAAAGAGGAGTCCCTATATCTCCTTGATTTATTTTATCAATCTACGTACTTGCCCCCGGATGACACCATTCGGAAAACGCTCGTTGTGTACATTCGCATAGATGTTACCCTGGCGAATTTGAGTGATCAAGTCGGCAATGGTTTTGTTTTTAAGGGGACCGACTAGGTCAGCACTTCGAATAGTACCTGTGATGGTACCTTCAGGAGTACTAATCCCTGGAGTAGTGGGTCCAAAAAGAAACGCCACAACAGGTCCATTTTCGCCTCGAGGTGCTAGATGAAGGTGGGCTTGGGTGAGCTTTTTAATGTTAAACACCCTTAGTCGATAGCAAATGAGAGTCTCGCTTTGATTTACCTTCAGATTGAGCACTCCAGTAGTCTTGGTCTTAACAGGAGGAACTTCCTCTCTGCCTACTAAATTAGCGGTAAACCTACTCATTATCATCATCCTTAAAAAGATATTTGTGATGAAATACTCTATTCTATGAATTTTTCTTTTGAAACGGCACAAATGGAAAACTACACAAAAATCACCCTCTATCTCCCAAGGACAGGCAAGAGCTATATGGAAAAAGGAAGGGCAGGAATAAAAAATATCGGATTTCTACGCACAGAGAGACCAAGGAGATACTCTCCTTTGGTCTCTCTTTTAGTAAGAATATGGGTATTAAAATGTAAAAATAAGGGGTGACCGATCTGTACCCTATAAATAAGAGAAAGCACCTCTTTCTCAACGAAAGGGTACTTTCTCCACACTTTGACCGTCACCAATTTTGGTGATGGTGTTTTCCTATACAGGTACTTGTACTACCCATCTTCCCTTTCCGTGTCAAACAATTTTTGATACTCCCCGTATCCTTCCTTCTCCAGCTGCTCCTTTGGAATAAAGCGCATTGCAGCAGAGTTGATACAGTAGCGAAGGCCTTCAGGACCGGGGCCATCATTAAAAACGTGACCAAGGTGTGAGTCGGCTGTTTTGCTCCGCACCTCTGTGCGAATCATGCCGAACTTTCGGTCTTCGCGCTCTTGAATCTCTTCCCTCATAATCGGCTTGGTAAAGCTTGGCCATCCACACCCTGCATCATACTGATCCTGAGAACTAAAGAGTGGCTCACCTGAGACGATATCGACATAGATACCCTCTTCTTTATTATTCCAAAATTCATTGTGAAAGGGGGACTCTGTAGCATCCTTCTGGGTAACATCATATTGCAAAGGAGTTAGCTTCTTTTTAAGCTCCTCATCACTCGGTTTACGATTCACCATCGGATCCCTCCTGCTGTCTAGTTCTTTATGTGTTCTTCCCTGATTGTTTATCCAGTAAAAGATTATTTTTTCAACATTTTTCCCATCCGATCCGCCGCCTCTAATGCAGGGGCAGCCACCTCATTCATCCGTTCCATTGTCAGCCGACCCACTGGCCCTGAGACAGCGAGGGCTGCGACTACTTCCTGGTTGGGATTCATAACTGGAACCGCGATAGCGCTCGTACCTGCCTCCCGCTCTTCACTACTTGTCGCATACCCATGCTTTTTAATTTCCTGTAATTGGGTAAGATAAGATACCCGATCCACTGACTCCGGCCAGGTGGGATCTCCTAAGATCATCGCCTGATCCGAAGGAGTAGCAAAAGCTGCAAGCACTTTGCTGGAGGCTCCAACGGCCAGCGGCATCCGGCTACCGATAGGCGCTACTCGGCGAATCGCCTGTAGGCTTTCTACCGCCTGCACACGCACCCTCTCAAAGCCATCCCGTACATATAAACTCACCGTTTCATCAATTTGATCCCGGAGGCGTTCCATCTCCTGCAGAAAGAGGACCGCCATGTCATCCGTACGGGAAAGGTTCGCAGATAATTCCCACACGCGAAACCCAAGCCGGTACTTGTCCGTATCCGGGTCACGAATGAGGAATCCCTTTTCCTCACAGGTAGCCAACAACCGATAGACAGTGCTTTTGTTCAATTCGGTCATATGAGAGATCTCTGTTAAGGAGAGCGTCGGTTGGCGAGTAAAACAGAGCAGAATATCTAGTGCTCGCTCAGCGGCACGAACCGTCTTTTTTCCTTCCAAAGCGGAACCTCCTTCCATTGCATAGAGTGAAAATGATTTTCAATTCCCATTATAGAAAGGACAGACATGGAACGCAAGCAAGATCTTTCCCTGTGATCCTTTTCCATTTCGACCCATCTAATTGATAACCCTTCTCAATCAAGCTATTTCTTGCAAAAAAGGGGAGCAAAGGACAAATTCAGGGTATACAAAGAGTGGTGTAACATTGTATAATGATACCGGAATTTCAAAACCACGTTTCGGCAGATGAAACAGAAAATGCACACACTCACTTCTATAAGGAGGTTTTCCGTATGTCTAACAAAGATCTCTTCGGCGTGAAGAGCACACTAACTTCTAGCGGCAAAGACTATACCTATTTCCGACTAGCCGGTCTTGAGGAACAAGGCGTCGGCAATGTATCCCGCCTTCCTTTCTCTATTAAAGTACTTCTAGAAGCAGCTGTCCGCCAATATGACGGTGTAGCTGTCACCAAAGAACACATAGAACAGCTTTCTAACTGGGCAGACAAACCTACCAAGAATGAAGTAGCTTTCAAACCCGCTCGTATCGTACTACAAGACTTCACTGGTGTACCAGCAGTTGTAGACTTGGCAGCTCTTCGTTCCGCTATGGACCGCGTAGGTGGTAATCCAAAACGGATCAACCCACTCATTCCTGTGGATCTCGTTATCGACCATTCTGTTATGGTGGATAAAGCGGGGACTGCGGATTCTCTTGAGTACAACATGAACCTAGAGTTTGAGCGAAACGAAGAGCGTTATCGCTTGCTCCGCTGGGCAAAGGAAGCTTTCAACAACTTCCAAGCAGTTCCTCCTGCAACAGGGATTGTCCACCAAGTAAACTTGGAATACCTTGCCAAAGTAGCACAAACCCGCGAAGTCGATGGTGAAACTCAAGTATTCCCAGACTCTCTCGTAGGTACCGACTCCCACACCACCATGATCAACGGTCTCGGTGTAACCGGTTGGGGCGTTGGTGGAATCGAAGCAGAAGCAGGGATGCTCGGACAGCCTCTCTACTTCCTCACACCTGAAGTTATCGGCTTCAAGCTGACTGGTGGACTTTCTGAAGGTGCAACGGCTACAGACTTGGCACTTACCGTTACAGAAATGCTTCGTAAAAAAGGCGTTGTGGGTAAATTTGTTGAGTTCTACGGATCCGGCCTCTCCAACATCAGCTTAGCTGACCGGGCAACCGTTGCTAACATGGCTCCTGAATATGGCGCTACCATGGGCTTCTTCCCTGTAGATGACGAGTCCCTTAACTACATGCGAAACACTGGTCGTGACGACTCCTTGATCGACTTGGTAAAAGAATACTACATCGCTCAGGGCATGTTCCGTACCGACGATATCAAGGATCCTGTTTTCACCGATACTATTGAGCTCGACCTCAGCGATGTAAAACCGAGCCTTGCAGGTCCTCGCCGTCCGCAAGATCGAATCGAATTAACTGATATGAAGAAAACCTGGGTAGAAACCTTGTCCAAACCTCTCGAAGAGGGCGGTTTCGGCGAGACCGACCCAAACAAAAAAGTGAAAGTGGAAATGGACGGCAAATCCTTCGAGCTAGACAATGGCTCTGTAGTCATTGCTGCAATCACTTCCTGTACCAACACCTCCAACCCAAGCGTAATGCTAGGTGCTGCGTTGGTTGCTCATAAAGCGGTACAAAAAGGCTTGACCGTAAAGCCTTATGTAAAAACCAGTTTAACCCCTGGTTCCAAAGTGGTAACCGAGTACCTGAACAAATCCGGTATGATGGACTCCCTCGCTAAACTAGGCTTCACCCTAGCTGGCTATGGTTGTGCTACCTGTATCGGTAACAGTGGCCCGCTACATGAGGAAATTTCCCAGGCAATCAACGATAACGGTTTGACCGTAGCTTCCGTACTCTCTGGTAACCGAAACTTTGAAGGCCGTATCCACCCTGACGTAAAAGCCAATTACCTAGCTTCTCCGCCGCTCGTTGTGGCTTACGCTCTTGCTGGTACTGTTGATATCGACCTTGAAAAAGACCCAATCGGTCACGACAAAGATGGCAATGCTGTCTTCTTCAAAGACATCTGGCCAAGCAACGAAGAAGTAAAACAAACCGTCGCCGCTTCCATGAACGCTGATCAGTTCCGTGAACAGTATGGTCAAGTATTTGACGCAAATGAACGCTGGAACCAAATTGAGTTCCCTAAAGGCGACCTGTATGGTTGGGATGATGAGTCCACCTACATTCAAGAGCCTCCTTTCTTCGTAGACCTCTCCGCTGAGCTGGAGCCGGTGCAAGAAGTAAAAGGTGCTCGTGCGCTAGCCCTATTGGCTGACTCTGTCACCACGGACCATATCTCCCCAGCGGGTTCCATCGCTCCAAGTAGCCCAGCTGGGAAGTTCCTGAAGGAGCATGGCGTAAAACCTCGCGACTTCAACTCCTATGGTTCTCGTCGTGGTAATGACCGCATCATGACCCGTGGTACCTTCGCTAACATCCGGATCCGTAACCAGATGCTTTCTGGCGTAGAGGGTGGCTTCACCAAGCACATCCCCTCAGGTGAAACGATGGCGATTTATGATGCTGCAATGAAATACCAAGAAGAAAACACACCATTGGTTGTACTCGCTGGTAAAGAGTATGGTACTGGTTCCTCTCGTGATTGGGCAGCAAAAGGTACCAACCTCCTCGGTGTTAAAGCAGTAATCGCTGAGTCCTTTGAGCGTATCCACCGTTCTAACTTGGTTGGTATGGGTGTAATGCCACTTCAATTTGAAGACGGACAAAGCTGGAAATCCCTCGGATTGACTGGTGAAGAGTCCTTCGACATCACAGGCCTCTCCGATGCGATCCAACCCTTTGAAAAAGTACACGTTACCGCTACCAAAAATGATGGTTCCAAAGTAGATTTTGATGCCATCGTCCGCTTGGACAGCCAAGTAGATGTTCATTACTACAAAAACGGTGGTATCCTGCAAACGGTACTCCGTCAGATCCTGAGCGACAAAGAAGAAGTGAATGCGTAAGTGATGAAGCCTCTGCGACTTCATCACGTTCAGATCACTGTTCCAAAAGGTACTGAGGAGGAAGCTCGTCGCTTTTATTGCAGCGTCCTCGGACTCACCGAAGTTTCCAAGCCAGACTCCCTCGCTGGACGCGGTGGTTTTTGGCTCCTTCTCGGAGATGTGGAGATCCACGTCGGTACAGAAGATGGTGTTAACCGTCAGCAGACGAAAGTTCACCTCGCATATGAAGTGAAGGAGCTCTCATCCTGGCGGGAGAAGCTAGAGCAAGCAGGCGCAGTCATCCTCGATTCGATTCCGATTCCAGGATATGACCGCTTTGAGCTTCGTGACCCCTTCGGTAACCGCTTGGAACTGATCGAACGTATTTAAAAATCCCCCTTCGTAATGATTACGAAGGGGGATTTTTTTATGTGAAAACCCATGGAAGGGTTGAAAACTTTGGATAACTCCTCAGTTTACTCTTTATCTCTCTTCTGGCTTTTGTTCCATGCTAACCGCCTCACCACCATCCAGCGTCACTTTCTTCTCCTTTACCAGTTTCCATATGATAAAGGTAATCCCAACAGCCCAAATCACGATTAATCCGGTATAAACAAGCCCTTCCCCCAAAGGTGTAACCAAGTCGAAATTACCTATCAGAGTTTTTGCATTGGTGATCACAATCAATCCGCCCACCAAAACACCCAACAAAGGCCCTGGAATTATTCTTACCAACCAAGCTGCAATGGGAGCGGCGATCACACCCCCTGCCATCAGAGCAATCACCCAAGACCAACTCACTTGGCTCCATCCCAACGAAATCAAAAATCCTACCGTTGCCGCAAGGGCAATCGCAAATTCACTGGTATCTACTGAACCGACTACTTTTCGTGGTTGAGCACCCTTTCGCGCTAACAATGTAGGGGTCGTCAAAGGCCCCCACCCTCCACCCCCCGTGGCATCAGCAAACCCTGCAACCAAACCTAATGGGATAAGAAATCGGCGCTTCGGCGGATCTGTTTTTTGAGAGACACTATTTTGTTTAACGAACAAAAAGCGAACAAAAACATATACTCCTAATAAAAATAAGAATCCAGCAATATAGGGCTTCACTACATCACCCGACAAACTACTTAAAAAACAAGCCCCTCCAAATGCTCCAATCGCCCCTGGAATGATTAACCCCCGGACAATGCTCCGATCCACATTACCAAAACGCCAATGAGAATAACCCGATGCTGCTGTTGTGACAAGCTCTGCAATGTGTACCGAAGCAGACGCAACTGCCGGAGCAACTCCATAAGCTAACAACAAAGAAGCCGATGTAGCACCATACGCCATTCCTAGGGAACCGTCCACCAGCTGTGCTGCTAGACCAATTAGAGCGAGTATCATTAGCTTTTGCATGCAACACTCTCCTTACTTTCCATTCTACGAACCTTTTTCAACTTAATGCTGATTAGATCCGTCGACTTTTTCGCTAATCCAATGTATGTCACTCCCCTTACACGGGTACCTTTCCTAGCCAGAAAAAATGCGCACATAAAAACGCCCTTATCTGGGCGTTTTTATCAAAACAGATTTGCAATTACCACTCACTTAAACCGTGTGCGCACCTGCGCAAAGGTTTGCATGGAATTGTACCAAGAGGAGACTCTCCCATCAGGAACACCTGCCGTTAGCAACCTTCGTTGCCCTAAGCGACGGCAAGAACCGCCTTCCATAAGAAGAAGATAGTCCGCCACTTCTGCCAATTGGAGATCATTCGTAGCAATCAAAATAATTCCTTTATGACGACGTTCAGCGATCTCCTCATGCAAAAGTTTCAAACCCAACTCATCCAAACTTTCGGTTGGTTCATCCAAGAGCCAAATTGGTGGCTCGGCCATTAAGCTCTGGGAGACGATATACCGGGATGACACTCCTTCTGGAAGGTTTTTCACCAGTTGTTTTCGGTGCGCCGCCAATCCCCATTTAGCCATCATCTCTGCCACTTTCACTTTCGGACGAAGGTGGCCACAAGCTTCAGCGATATCATACAAAGACTCTTCCAATGTCCATTCCCGACGAGAGCGTTTTTTACTAGGTACATAGCCAATCCGTTTGCGTAACTCATCAGCGGAGGAGGCATTTCCTATCGCCGCGACGCTCCGGGACCATCCTCGGACTTCATTTGGACCGATATGATAGGTTATCCGACCGTCATCGGGCACCAGTGCACCGGCTGTCATCCGTAACAGCGTAGTTTTACCCGAACCCTGTGGACCAAGAACAGCCGTGATGCCATTTCTTACTGTAGAAGTGAAATCGAGGAGCCCAAGACGGAATTCCATGCGATACGGTCGGTGGCTAGGAACCTTAGCGGAATCATGAAACCGCTTATTCACATGGGACCATTCGATATACACAAGGCTCATCCTTTCATCTAACCCACCCACCTACATTAAGCATAACCTAAAAAACTAAACTTTCAATGCTGAATTCCTTCATATTCCCATACTAAGCAGTGGGATTCACCATATTGTTTAATCGTTTCACTTGAAATCTTTCCTACCATCAACATAAAATTTCCTTTATAGTCCATTTTTACAATTGCGGCAATGGAGAAGTTATGATATGGTGAACTCGGTAACCGCATAGAAACGGGAGCTTGGAGGAGCCAGGCTGAGAGGGCGGGGAAATTCTACGCCGACCGTAACACCTGATCTGGGTAATGCCAGCGTAGGAACCAGGGTTTCTCCCTGTCTTTTTTCCACCATCGGGTGGATTGAAGGACCGTACGCTGATACGGTCCTTTTTCTATCCAATGGAAACGCTGCTAACCGCCCCATCCTTTCTTGTGGACCAACAATTAATTGAGGAGGGCACTTCAATGGAAATCAGCCAAGGGGCTTTCCCCAACAGCAAGAAAGTGTATGTGACCGATTCAAGGGCAAATGTCCGCGTACCGATGAGAGAGATTGCGCTGACCCCGACAAAGGATGACAATGGTGAACGACCTAATGAACCCATCCGTGTTTACGACAGTAGTGGTCCTTATACGGACCCAAATGCCACCATCGATATCCATAAAGGACTTGCACCAAACCGTAAGGAATGGATTCTTGCTCGAGGCGATGTAGATGAATATGAAGGTCGCCAAATCCAGCCAATAGATAATGGCCGAAAAAACGTATCAGGTTCGGAAATTCCAGGCACCCTTGCCCGTCGCCCACTTCGGGCAAAGGCCGGCCAAAATGTCACCCAAATGCATTATGCTCGTAAAGGGATCATCACCCCTGAGATGGAGTTTATCGCCATCCGTGAAGGTTATGATTCTGAGTTTGTACGGGAGGAAGTAGCAAGTGGACGCGCTATCATCCCCTCCAATATCAACCATCCAGAAAGTGAACCGATGATCATCGGTAAAAACTTTCATGTAAAAATTAACGCCAACATCGGTAACTCCGCCGTCACCTCTTCCATTGAAGAAGAAGTGGAAAAGATGGTTTGGGCAACCCGGTGGGGTGCAGACAACATTATGGACCTCTCAACAGGGCAGGATATCCATACAACACGGGAGTGGATTATTCGTAATTCCCCCGTTCCTGTAGGTACCGTTCCTCTCTATCAAGCATTGGAGAAAGCAGGCGGGGAACCTGCTGACCTCACTTGGGAACTCTATCGTGATACCCTGATCGAACAGGCGGAACAAGGCGTCGATTATTTTACAATCCATGCGGGCGTACTCCTTCGTTACATCCCTCTCACCGTTAATCGTATGACTGGGATCGTCTCCCGTGGCGGCTCCATTATGGCCGCTTGGTGTCTTGCCCATCACCAGGAAAGTTTCCTTTTTACCCACTTCCGTGAGATCTGCGAAATCATGCGCACCTATGATATCGCCTTCTCTCTTGGAGATGGCTTACGTCCTGGTTCCATCGCCGATGCAAACGATGAAGCTCAATTTGCCGAATTGCGTACCCTGGGTGAGCTAACGAAAATCGCCTGGGAATACGATGTACAGGTAATGATCGAAGGGCCTGGACATGTCCCCCTTCATCAGATTAAAGAAAACGTTGACCTTGAACAGGAAATTTGTCATGAGGCACCCTTCTACACACTTGGGCCGTTGACTACAGATATCGCTCCTGGATACGACCATATCACTTCGGCTATCGGTGCCGCCTTTATCGGCTGGCATGGAACAGCGATGCTCTGTTATGTCACACCAAAAGAACACCTGGGATTACCCAACCGTGAAGACGTAAAAGACGGCGTCATCGCTTATAAAATTGCTGCTCACGCCGCCGACTTGGCAAAGGCACACCCCCGGGCACAACAACGGGATGATGCTGTATCGAAAGCGCGCTTTGAATTCCGCTGGGAGGATCAGTTCAATCTCTCCCTTGATCCTGATCGCGCTCGATCCTATCATGATGAGACCCTACCAGCTGAACCAGCCAAAACTGCACACTTTTGCTCCATGTGCGGACCCAAGTTTTGTAGTATGCGAATCACCCAGGATATTCGCCGATATGCCGAAGAACAACAACTTCCCGTTACCGATGCTAAAGAAGAAGGACTTCGTGAAAAGGCAGCAGAATTCCGTGAAAAAGGAAGTCAAATTTATCACACCGCAAATAAAGGGTAACCAATCTGAAAAGAAATAGACGACAGGTAACGTGTTAGACATCATCAAAACCGCCACTCGATTAACCGAGTGGCGGTTTTTCCCTGTACGTCTTTATCCCACAATGGATCGAATCCACAGATGTAATCCAATCCAGCAGTGTTTTTTATTCATCCACTTGATTACATATCGGTCACAGTAGCCACAGCGGCAACTGTCGCAGCCGCTTGCATTCCTACAATGGTATCGGATACAGCTTCCTTGTAGATCTCACCCCGACTTAACTCCCTTAATCGGCGACGAGCCCTCGATTGCTCTTCCTCTGGGAATAACACACGAACCAAGTTGCACTTCAGTGCCACACTGGCCAACACCAAGGTACGTTCGTCTGGGACTCTGGTATCCTTTGGGAGAGAACGGATTTTTTCTTGTAGGGATTCTACTCGTTCCCGATCCTTAATAGACCATGAGGTAGAAGAAAACATGCCCCATTTACGCTGTTTCTCTTTTTGTAAAATTCCTCGGTGTACCAACCGCTCTTTCAATCGACTGTAAATATCCGAATCACCTAGTTTTCGAATCCAATGCGAAGCTTCCAAATTACCCGAGTCAGGAATTGTCGACTTAAGCACCTCATCTAATACTTTATCCCCAGTGGGTTTCTCGTCAATAACCACAACTTTCTTCCCCCGTAACTCTATCCTCTTCTGCACAACCAGTTCGAGAAGAAGCGCACCTGATAGCCCATATGGTAGAGGCCGCTCACAAACAGACCGTGTTTCACAAGTCCTCTCGTTCAAACAAAGTAACAATAATTCTTCTGCGATTGTAAGCAAAACCTTCACTCCTCAACTGATCATCTCATTTTTTATACCTCGATTCTATCATATTCACTTTGTCCACAATCTTGAAGAATCTGAGGAAAAAAAATGAACAGTCGCCCTTTCACAGATGATTTTTACGGCGGATATCCTCGCGAACAGGAATCCATCCAACCATTCACGAAAAGTAAGGAGAACCCGGATCATCATTTTAGGGATATCACCATTCGGAGGGATCACAGATGACACTTAACACCACACTCCAAGTCCGCTTTAATGAATGTGATGGCCTTGGACACGTGAATAATGCAGTCTATTACACATACATGGAAGCCGCTCGAACGGAGCTCTTTCAACTCCTTGATCCGGAGATGGACCTCAACAACTGGAAACTAATTGTTGTGTCTACAAGTTGCGAATACAAGGCCCAAGCTTCCTTTTGTCAGTGGCTGACGGTCACCACCGAGATCGAAAAAATTGGCACCAGTAGTTTCACTGTCCGTCATCAAATACTAGATCGGCAAACAGAAGAACTGATTGCCATCGGACGAGCTGTATTGGTTCACTTTAATTATCAGGAGCAAAAGAGCAATCAGCTGACCCCTTTGATGATTAAAACATTACAATCCCTTTCTCTACCTCAGTAATTTAGTACCTAATTAAACAAAAAGGTCTGACGATACTCACCTTCGCCAGACCTTTCCTTATGTCACAAGAAACCTTCTTCTAACAATAAGAGTCCAGCTCTATCACTTCTGATAAAACTGTGGCCAACATGCTTCCAAAAATGCAGGAGCACGCTCGTATTCTTTGGTAGAAACCGTTTGTCGTACCCTTGCACTACCAGTTAACTCTTGAATCGCCTCTACTAATCCTTTACGAACTTCTCTCTCTAACTTCTCTTTCGGCATGGAGGTGAAGGAATCCAATGTAGCCACCGTGTCTATATAGACAGGTCGATCTCCATCTGCCATTTCGTAAAAAGCATTAAGTGCCGACACGGCTTGTTCCCGATCCGCATGTACAAGGAGGGTCCCATGGGCGAGTACATACCCCGGGCGCTTGGAAGAAAGACCTGCTGGTCCCCCTTTCCACACCTGTGATGTACCCACCACTTTCTTGCCACGGATTACTACGTTATAGCGCCCATCACAAAAAGAACCGGGCACTTCACCAAAATAGGAGTCAAGCCCCCATGTCGTTTCAATCATCTTCATCAAGGGCAAACCGAGCATGCGATAAATATCATCAATCGTCCATGTAGCCTCCTGAGGACGAGGAAGAAATAGAGAAAAATTGAGCGTTCCTGGTCCATGGGGAACTGCCGTGCCACCACTTTGACGAACATAAACGGGCCAGTCTACACCCTTCATCATCAATGCCGCATTCAACCCTTGCTGGGTACGAATATCCTTTTTTGCGACAACTAGTCCTTGCGGTCCTTGCCAGATACGAAGAGTAGCCGGCACTTCACCATGGGCAACTGCTTCACCAATCGCCTCTTCTATCGCATAGGATAATGGAGTAGGCTCAGCGAAGGATTCGTCAATCACACGCCACTCTTTGATTTCTTGATAGATAGAAGCTGCTTTTGCTAACATTTTCTGTTCCTCGATCTCACTCATCCTTCGTTCCTCCTGAATGAACCCATCTCTATATGGCTTTATCACTATCTAGCAACTACATGACACTTTCCTATATGCCGATCTTTATACTACGGTCCCATACTATTATATTATAGCTCAATCCATTCCTAAACTCACAGAGAGGCCAATGCACCATGACAGGTTGTCTTATTTCTGTAACATAACATCAACCAAATATTTACCCATCCCACATGCGTAACCTTGTTAGACCAAGGAATACATGACTTTTTGCTATGTTCACTGGGTAGCTATATCTTCCCTTAGGCTACTTGAATATTAAGCGTTGTTTACAAATAGCCAAAACCCCTCTACAACGGGGAAATCCTGTGTATAATAAACTCAACGACAATACTTAGGGGTGGATGGATCATGAATCAGACGGCAATTGGTCTCTTCAATGCAACGGTACTCAGCATTCCCGTTTGGTTGGGTATTGCCTATGCTATTAGCCTCATCCTCTGATTGATCCTCCACCAAACGGATGCAATGAAATTAAAGCGCGTAACCTACCGTGATGGATTGTACCCATCACGGTTTTCCTTTTCTATTTCGATTTTCCATTATTTCACCTATGTACAAAAAGACATACTGGCTTTATAATAGGATAGCTATACTTTTGGTATAGAGGGTGGGCGAGGGCTATTAACAATTGAAGTGATAAAGGATGTTGCAACAACTACAAAAATGGTTTAACCCAGCGGCAGAGGGTTCTTCCTGGAAGAAAGAGCTGACCGCTGGATTAACCTCGTTTTTCACTGCTGCTTATATCTTGGTGGTCAATCCCCTGATTCTGCGTGATGCAGGAATTCCCCTCGGGGCAGGAGTTATGGCCACCGTAGCTGTATCGGTCTTTGGCTGCTTGCTGATGGCCTTTTGGGCGCGGGCACCGATTATCTTGATTCCTGGGATGGGGATCAATGCCTTTTTTACCTTTACCATCGTACAATCTCTCGGCCTCTCATGGCAGGCTGGGTTAGGAGCCATCGTTGTCTCTGGTCTCTTCTTCTTAATTGCCGCCATAACACCATTAGGAGAGAAGTTATCCCATGCAGTTCCCTCCTCATTAAAACATGGAATCACAGCTGGGATTGGCTTATTTCTCGCCTTTATTGGCCTGCAAAAGGGGGCTCTGATTGTACCCAGTACGAAGAGTTTTGTCTCACTAGGGGATTTCACCAGCCCAGTCGCATTAATTACACTTGCTGGTCTGCTATTTACCCTCATCCTCTATGTGCGTAATGTAAAAGGAAGTTTTCTCATAGGCATTTTGTTTATCACATTAGCTTCCATTTTGACTGGTACCCATTCTACGGGCGGTCTGAATGATACCAACTTTGCCGATTATAGCCAGGTCTTCTTTGCGGCTGAGTACCCACTTGCTTCGCTTTCCTTCTGGATCGCGGTATTTTCCTTAACGATGATTGTCGTTTTTGAAAACATGGGTCTGCTAGCTGGGATGTTGCCCAACATGGACCGTTTCTCCTCTTCCTATCGAGTAACGGCGGTTACCTCCTTGGCTGCTGGATTTTTTGGAACGAGCCCAACCATCGCATCGGCGGAAAGCGCATCGGGAATTGCTGAAGGTGGACGAACAGGTATTCCAGCCCTCGTAGCTGGTGTTCTCTTTATAGGTGCTACGTTCAGCCTGCCGGTTCTGGGAATGATCCCCAACAATGCTGCCGCACCCGTTCTCCTCATTGTCGGTGCATTGATGATGCAGAGTGTGGCCCATATCTCCTTCTCTGATTTCTCCGAAGGATTCCCAGCCTTTCTCATCATCGCGGGCATTCCTCTTACCTCCAGTATTGCTGATGGCCTTGCTTTTGGATTTATTGCTTATCCCCTTCTAAAAGTAGCCCTTGGTCGCTGGAAACAGGTGCCTTCACTTGTTTATGTAATTGCAAGCATGTTCCTCATTAATCTGATCGCAATGGCACTGACTTCTCATTAAATAAATAACCTTCCTGCTTCTTACAAGCAGGAAGGTTATTTATTTTCTCTTTAGTTTGCGTTTAGACCTTTAGCCAGATTCTCGACGTTTTTGTCCATCAGGCTAAAGTAATCTTCACCAGCTTCTTTTTGTTTTTGTGTAAGTCCCTCTAAAGTACTAAGGGTAAGTGCCCTTGCCCCTACTTCTTCTCGAACGGTCTCTGCTACCTTGCCGCTAACTAGCTCCTCAAAATAAATCGTGTGTACCTTGTATTTACGGGCTTTTTGAACCACTGCTTGTAATTCCTTAGCACTTGGTTCATCGGATGGTGACAAGCCGGATACCGCTACCTGAGTAAGACCATAACGATCCGCTAGATGTCCAAAGGCAGCATGAGAAGTGATAAAGGTACGTTGTTTACTTCCTTTTACGATCCCTTTAAACTTTTGATCCAACGCATCGAATCGCTTAGAAAGTAAAGCATAGTTCTTTTCATACTCCTTCTTATGCCTTGGATCTTTTTTAATAAGAGCCTGTTCAATCGCTTTGGCTTGCTGCTTCGCCTTCATCGGATCTAACCACACATGGGGGTCTTTCTTATGGTTCACTTTAGCCTCAATTCTTTGAGAGGCATTCACTACCTTTGCATTCCCATCCTCGAGCATCGGTTTGGCTTGATTAATCCAAGACTCCATCCCAATCCCATTATAGATAAACACATCAGCCTTACTCAAAGGAGCCATCTCTCTGATCTTGGGTTCAAAATCATGGGGTTCAACCCCTGGAGGCACCATATTTTTTACGATGACATGCTTTCCACCAATTTTTTTTGCAAAATCCGCAAGGGAATAGAAGCTTGTGTACACTAACACTTTCCCCTTTTTATCCACATTTCCCATTCCTGAGGAGGAACACCCTGAAATCATTAGAACGCTAATAAAGCACAATAAGAACGCTAACCGCGAACGAGACAACTCTTACACCTCCGACAACGGTATTGTTATATTCCCAGACAAGACGTATCATCATGCTGGTTTTCTCAGCTTTCACCCAATTATAAATGGTTATCCTCCGGATGTAAATCGAAATCTTTACGATTTGATAATAGATCAGGTATGTCGATCACATCGAGAACCTTCCTCCTTTCCATTATTCTAAATATAAAGAAGCCCTCTGAAAGGGCTTAACAAGCATAAACGCTATTGAATAGAGCGGACGTCCTCAACGATACGCTGATAATCAGGTTGCATCGCGTTATATTTGGCCATGATCTTTCCTTCTTTATCCATCAAATAAAAGCGTGCCGGATGGTTAATTACCAGCGGTTCATCAGAGGAACGAGACTCCTTACGTACAATGGGTGAACCAAAGGCCATTTTCAAAAAGCGCTCCATTTGTGCTTCACTATCATGGGTGAGAAAGGTCCAATTTTTAAAATCTGCCCGTAGGTTCTTCCCGTACCGTTTTAACACAGGGGATGTATCATGCAATGGATCCACACTAAAACTGACCAATTGAACATCCTTCATTCCCGATTCTCTCAGCTTTTTCTGTAGCCGAGACATATTGGCAGTCATCGGAGAGCATATATCGGGACAACGAGTGAAAATCATATCCGCTAGCCAGACCTTCCCTTTTAACTCCTTCATACCAAAGGCTTTTCCATCTTGATCCCGATAAATGAACTGTGGTACTGGAAGGCTGTTTACACCGATCTTGTCTGAAGCGGAGGGCAATGCCGGTTTTTCATCATTCCCCCAGCTCCACCATCCCACACCTGCGACTAGTGCTACCGCGATAATAAGTGTGAGCGGCTTGATAGAAAAAATGCCTCTTCTCTCCCCAGACATACAATCCCTATCCCCTTTCCGGTCGGAGGAAGGGTTTATGGACGAACGGTTATGGTTTTGCTATCCATCGCATGGGCACCACGGGCAGTAACATGGTACATTACCTCATATTTGCCCGCCTTTTTAAAGGTTTTTTTGGCGACATACATGCCATCATCCATCCGTTTCGTCTTCAGGGATTCCTTTTTTCCGTCTTCACCCTTCGGCCAGATATCAAAGCGAACCCTATCGGCATCATTGACTGGCTTGCCCTTTTGCATGATCATCGCATGGACCTGTGCCGGTTTACCTGCTTTTATCTTTTCCGGGTTGGTCATCAGATCTACTTGAAGTTTATTATCCTGCTTCATCTGTTTCTGATCTTTTGATTGGTCCTTCTCCTTGGTATCTTGTGCCGAACCACAGGCTGTTAAAAGCAAAAGCCCTGTGGCGATCAGACAGAGGGTACCCCACCGCTTCCATTCACTCCGTACCATAAGTATCTTGTCCTTTCTGTTATGATGTATGGCAAACCTGTCCTGATTATTCCTGAGATGTGCATCCACATCCATGAGCTCCATCCATGGCACTCGTTACTCGTAGAATCGCATCACTAAAAGAAAGCACTTCTCCACCTAACCCTTTGACAAATCCCCTAGCAATCCTCTCCTGCTCAAAACAGAGAAGCTGAGGGCGACAACATCCTACATCAACCACTCCATTTAGTACATACCAAGCCATTTGCGCATTGATCGTCGTATTCGTGAAAAAATCCTGGCACAACGCTTGAATATCCGACCGATTCAGCTGACTAAAACGTAGCAACCCACAGTGGCTACAACACGCCGTTTCTACCCGATCAGGTAGAATGAGCCGATACGCCAATCGTGAATCTACTGACCTACCACAGAGCATACATTTCCCATCTGCAACTAAGGAGGAACCCTCTTCTTGCCTGGTAAGGGCAATCCCACCGTATACTTTGTGCGCCCATCCTTCTTGTAAAAGGGGTTGGATATCCCGGTAAATCGTCATTTCCGAAACGGCTAACTCTGCGCTCAGTTGGGAAATCTTCACTTGTCCCAGTTCCCGAATACGCTCTCTAATCCGTTCCTGACGTTCATGAGGCAACAAAGTGCAATCCTCCTTTTGTAAAGTTACCACACCTTTTCACATTCTCCCTCTCAGTCTACTTCTCTTCTATCGTTGTTTCAAATATAATCTTGTATGATTGCAATCTATCCTTAAGGAGCGCTTTTATATGAATATCCGAAATCTTAGTCCAAAAGATTACACGACCATTATCAGAGTTATCGACGAATGGTGGGGAGGCAGAAAGATGGTCGATATGCTCCCAAAGCTATACTTTGACCACTTCCACAATACTAGCTTTGTTGTGGAAGAAGAGGATCGATTAGTCGCTTTTCTGATCGGATTTATCTCTCCTGTCCATCAACAACAAGGCTATATTCATTTTGTCGGCATTCATCCTGAATACCGACGCCTAGGACTCGGACGTAGATTATACAAACACTTTTTTGCATTTATCTCAGCACAAAATTGTACAATGGTACGCTGCATCACTTCACCTATCAACAAAAACTCCATCCTTTTTCACAGAAGCATGGGCTTTCAACTTCTAACAGGAGACGTCCTCAGGGATGGTATACCCGTACACACCGATTACGATGGACTGGGAAATGATCGCGTGGTATTTCAACGGGAGTTGAAGACCGATGAGATATCTACATAGGTTCTTAGAGAGGGGATGACTGGATCTCCTCTTCCACAGCTTTCTTCCATGCATCCATAAACGTTCGGGTCATCCACCCCGGCTTTCCATCAGCAAGGATTTGTTCGCCTATCTGAACGCACGGAAACGGTCCCCACGTTGAATTGGTAAAAAAAGCTTCTTCTGCCTCATGCCATTCTTCGGGGTCGATCTCGCGTATCTCTACATGAATCCCAAGATCCATCGCCTGTTGTATCACCCAAGTTCGCACGGTTCCAGGCAAGGGTCCGCTGGCAAGGGAAGGAGTATGCAAGGCTCCCCGCTTAATCAAAAAAATATTGGCAGACGCACCTTCACATAACTTTCCTTCTGGTGTAAGCATAATTCCCTCTTCTGCCCCTTCTATTACAGCCTCTTCTCGTGCTAGAATGCTCTCTAAATAATTAAGGGATTTCACACGTGAGAGGGGGGGAAGAGGGTTTTTTCGTATCGAAACCGTGATCGCACGAATTCCTTGGTCATAACGTTTGGGGTCAAGGATATGATGATGCGCCTCTACCCACCAAACAGGGTCCGACAGGCTTAAGAGAGGTACGCCAAATCCCCCTTGACCACGAGTTAGGTTCAAACGAAGATATCCTGCTGTCACCCTATTGGCCTCAATCACACCCTTTATTCCCTCGATCCATTCTTCATGGCGCGGGATCTTGGCAAAATACAAGTGTTTTGCCCCTTCTTCCATACGAGTCAGATGGGCTTCTAAAAAAAGAGGCACCCCCTTTTCCACCCGTAGAGTCTCAAACAATCCATCTCCAAAGCGGGCGCCTCGATCCATCAGAGACAATGTCGCTTGTTTCATAGAAACCAGCTTCCCGTTTACTACAAACATGGTTTTCACGATTGGGACAACCTCCTCATCGCTGGAGTCGCTGTCCATTCTTCGATCGCTCGAACCATCCCCTGCCCTTTGGCCAAGGTTTCTGCAAATTCCAGATCAGGATCTGAATCGGCTACAATGCCTCCGCCTACACGATAGGACAGCCTTCCTTCTCCTCCTACCCAAGTCATCGTACGAATCGCGATGTTCCACTCTGATGATCCTCGCGGATCTACATAACCGATGGAGCCAGTATAGATTCCACGTCGCTGGTTCTCCAATTCATGGATCACCTGCATCGAACGAATCTTAGGTGCTCCTGTAATCGATCCCCCCGGGAACGCCATCCGTAATACTTCCCCCATGCTTGTCCCCTCCGGCAACCTACCCGTCACCTGAGCGGATTGATGCCAAACCGTCGGATGAGGATCGATGGCGAATAAATCGGTTACCTCTACAGATCCCATCGCACAGACACGGCCAAAATCATTCCGCTCCAAATCCACGATCATAACCAACTCCGCTTGGTCCTTCTCACTTCCTGCTAGCTCATCTCGATACTGCTCATCTTCCTCCTCTGTCGCACCTCGGGGACGTGTACCTTTAATAGGACGTGTCTTAATCATATCGCCTTGACGACGGATAAATTGTTCAGGGGAAGAGGATAGGATGGCATATGTCGGCATACGAATATAGGCTGCATAGGCCCCAGGGTTTGTTTTCCTCAGTACACAGTATAAATCCCATGAGTCTCCTGCAACTCTTCCTTCCACCTGATAGGAAAGATTGGCTTGATAGATATCTCCACGAGCAATATACTCCTGTACACGACCCAGACGCTCGCGATAGGTTGTTACATCGATTTCAGCAGTCAATGGACTGACCAACTCTCCTCCTTGAGGGTGAAGTTTCTTCTGTGAGAGGTGTAATACTTCCGCTACTAATGAATCGAGTGATGGATCAGGATCTTCTTCCAAAGTAGTAACGACCAGCCACATTTCCTCAGCCTCATGATCGAGCACAATTACTTTACCAGGTATCATGAAGTAAACATCATGAACAGGATCAAGCCGTTCCTTTGGCAGGCCGATCCATTCTTCATCCCATGCCGCTTCATAGGAAAAATATCCGAGTACTCCAAACAAAAAGGGAGGCGCATCTACCGGTGTATCCTCTACGGTTGGAATCTGGGAAACTAACTCATCCAATACAGAAAACGGAGAATCCCCTTCACCATGATTAAGCTTCCGGCTTCTTACAGGTTCCCATGCGATTACATCATATCGACCCTTCTCACAACTATCCAAATAGATTCCTATTTGAGAACCACCGATAAAATGGGCAAATAAGCTCGTCCCCTCTCTCTTTTCTTCCACTCTCCTCCAAGCGACGCGCATCCACTCCACCTCTGTCCACTCTTGATTTCTTATTACCTCTTATTGTAGCGCAAACCTTCTTAAGTCCAAAATTCCATCATCCTAAGCAACCCCTTCATCCGACAAACTTTGATCCATTAAAAAAATCCCCGGTGGAAGATTGCTCTCCCTTCAAGGATCTGTAACTACAAGCTGTGAACCTATTCCTTTTGTATCGATTACTTTTCTTCTGAATCAGATGGATGTGGAATGATACAAGAACGCACCACATTTTCTAAGCCTACATTATCTACAAAAGCCGATTGGATCGAAGCATCGACCATAAGTTTAGAAATAATCAGATCCCAGTTAATCAAATAGCCAGTATTTAACCCCAAACAGCGAATAAATTCTCGTTGTACACGCCCATTACCCTCACGGAAAGGGTGAATCATATTTAATTCACCAAAGTAATAAGCAGACCTTCGAGCAAATTCTTCGAGACTCAATCCTTGCAACAATTTCTCAGCCTTTAGTTTGCTAAATAACTTCTCTAACTCATACTCAATATGCTTCACTTTACAGAAGTAGGTATGATCTTTAGAGATGTCTACTTGGCGAAATTCTCCTGCAAAAGGGTAAACATTTTTAAAAATATGATAATGAATCTGCCGTAAATGCTCACCATCAAAATCCCCATCGATAGGCTCAATTTTTAATTCGGCCAAGGATTGCGCAGTGACGATACTCTCATAACGGGTCAGTTCTGCCTGATTTTTAATATCTGCAAGGTTAATTAGAACTTCCGTACCTGGATAAAGATATGACGACTTACCCGATGTCACCGATCCTCATCTTTCATCTTTTTAGGGGAAAGGGAAGCTAGTTCTTTAGCACGTCGAAGGAACTCTTTTTCCGTAATTTCACCCATTAACCTTCGTTTAATTAATTGATCTTCTGTTTTTGTCGTATACAGCCCTTCTACTGCTAGGGAACCTTTGGCTTCTTTCAATTTACGCTTCACCAAATTCTTCTTGCGCATGAACCGACTCCCTCCTCAGGCCACTTTTTCATCCATATTATACTTTAAACTGGCTTATGTTCATCCCTGCACACGCCTATTTTTAGCGTATTCAAACGATAATACCAACAAAAATCCTTGAGCGGAAAACCTCTTTAGCTCAAGGATCATCTCAACTTACTTTTTTACACCATAGGAAATAGGGTCCGTTGCTCCTGCATCGGCAAAGCCCTTCAGACGTAAGCGACAGCTATCACACTCTCCACAAGCCTCTTCGTCCCCTTGATAACAGGACGTCGTCAAATGATAGGGTACTCCCAAACGTAAACCTTCTTGAATCGTTTCTCCCTTACTCCAATGAATCAACGGAGTCGCTAGATGGATTTTGCCACCCTCAACCCCTGTTTTTGTTGCCAAGTGAATCGTTTCTTCCAAATGAGCGATAAATTCTGGTCGACAATCGGGATACCCACTATAATCAACAGCAGATACCCCTGTGTAGACAGCCTCTGCCCCGATCACTTCCGCATAGGCCGCCGCCAGAGAAAGGAAGATTAAATTTCTTGCAGGGACATAAGTAGAGGGAATTCCTTCTTTAGCCTCCGTCGGTACTTCGATGCTCTCCTCCGTCAAGGCACTGCCACCAATTTGACTCAAAAAGCTAATATCCACAATCCGATGCTCAGGCACTTCATAGAATTGAGCTACTTCCTTTGCTTGGGTCACCTCACGATCATGGCGCTGACCATAACTAAAGGTGATCGGATATAGCTCATATCCTGTCTTCTTCGCCAATCCCATACATGTCGTACTATCCAAGCCACCCGATAACACAATAACCGCTTTTTTTGCCACCTTAGACGCCCCTCTCTGCTGGATTCCAGATAAATTTGTGGAGTTGTAAACTAACCCGCACCTTGGAAAGGGAATGTGCCAATACCCACTCTACCAATTTCCGCGGAGGAAGGGTCTCAAATACAGGGCTAAACAATATCTGTCCCCGTTTATGAAAACGGCGAATCACATCGACAGCTATACGAAAATCTTCCTCGTTTCCAATCACAAACTTTATTTCATCCCGATCCGTGAGCCGATCAAAATTGCTTTGAACCATCTTCTCTGCTTCACCTGAAGCAGGTAATTTATAGTCCATGACAAAACGGACCTTCTCCCCCCATGGTTGTTGCTTACGCAACGCATCGTAGGGAGTGAGGTCAATCGCTCCATTCGTCTCAATATGCACATCCTGAATATGGTTTGGCATAGCCAGAGCCATAAGTAATGCCGCAGATTTTTCCTGATGCATCAGAGGCTCTCCTCCTGTAAAGCAAATCCGCTGGCTCGCAAAGCGATGAGCCGAAGCCGCGATCTCTTTTACTGACGCCTCATACTCGGGTTTAGCTGGTGCATAACTATAGGGGGTGTCACACCAAGTACACCGTAAATTACAGTGAAACACACGAACAAAGATGGTGGGAAACCCCGCTCCACTCCCTTCCCCCTCCACTGTTTCAAATACTTCTACCATAGGCAGTTTCCACTGCTCATAGATATCCGGCTTCGACAAATCCCAGCCCTTACTCATTCTCTTCCATCCATTCTCGCTTCATCGTCGCCCAACTCGTAGGAGTTTCATGAAGCACAATCTCTTCCAAACGATGTCCACGCGCTTTTAATCCGTCCCGTTCCAAACGAGCATCAAATTGTTCCCAAATCCATACGATCATATTTTCCGCAGATGTATTCATATTAGGCAACACTTCGTTCAAGTAGCGATGATCTAATCGGGCATCGATTTCCTCTTTAAACATTTGTTTTATGTCACCAAAATCAACGGCGATCCCTACTTCATCCGTCAGTCCACTCATCATCACCGTTAGTTGATAGGTGTGACCGTGGAGATTTTTGCACTTTCCTTCATATGCATGAAGATGATGAGCCGCATCAAAGGTAAAGGACTTGGTCACTGCCACTCGCTTGCGATGGTAACGCAATTCTGACTGTTTAATATCCACACCAAGTCGCTCAACCCGATCTGGTATTTTAAACTCCATTAAAAATACCCCTTTCAAAAAGGGGGAACCACGATGAAAAAGCCTCCTCGAAAAGAAAGCACCATCCGTATAGGTTCCCTAGTTTTGTTTTTAAAGAGTGGTGGGTTTACGACACTCTTACCTCTTTTAAATCTATCACGGGAAGTGACTTACGGCAAATTCCCATACCTGATGTTAAATAAAAAACGACCCTTGCGGGTCATTTATTCATCGTCATTAACTCAACCCAACCCAAATTGAGCCATGGGATGATACATCGGTGAGCGAAACTGATGGGTTTGATAGAGGATTAATTCATCGACTGTCCAATACAACTCTCCATGGATTGGGGACAACTCTCCCAAGCGATCATAGGGAAAATCATTCCGCCAGTACTTTTTGGCTAGGGTGATATGGGGTTTATAGGCTCGCTTCTCTTTAGTGAAACCTAGGGGCTCAATCTTGTTTGCCACCGTTTCATAAAGGGTGAGCAAACGCTCTACGTCTCCTCCAAGACCCGCCCATAAGACGCGAGGATGGGTAGGGACACCAAAAAATCCGATAGTGTCGATATGAAGATGAAAGGGTTCCTCCTGTGCAACAATCTGTTTTAACTCCCGTTTAACTTCACGAGCTTGCTTAAAAGTACACGCTCCCAGAAATTGTAGGGTGATGTGATAGTCAGAGGGATGTACCCACCGCTGAAAGGGTAGTTCTTTTTGCATCGATTCACTCCAGCGTGATAAAGCGAGCCGTTGATAATCAGGAAGAGGAATCGCGATAAATAAACGATACAAGGGATTAGAACTCATCACTTGCACCTACCTTTACGATCTGGCCATCCTACAATCCAACCATGAAGGCCTTTTAATATAAGATGTCCAAAGATCGCTAATTGACCCTAGCCATCGCCCGAAAAAGAAACCCCCTCTAAAACTACAGTTGACATCCAAGTGATCTCCTTGGTGCTGTAACTGTTCTTAGAGGGGTTATGTTTGTGATTATAGTGCTTTTTTGGCCGCTTCAACAGCTGCTTCGTAGTTTGGGTGATCGGTTGCTTCTGGAACCACTTCTGTATAGACCACTTTATCCTCTGCATCAATTACAAAAACGGCCCGAGCTAAAAGGCGCAGTTCCTTAATCGCTACGCCAAAGGCGGTACCAAAGGATAGATCCCGGTGATCGGAAAGTGTTTGCACACGATCAATTCCTGTTGCTCCACACCAACGTTTTTGAGCAAAGGGAAGATCCACTGAAATGGTTAACACCTTTGCATTATCGCCAAGCGCTACGGCCTCTTCATTAAAACGACGGGTCTGAGCATCACAAACACCAGTATCTAGGGATGGCACTACACTGATGATTCGCACAGACTTTGCGCTATCCGCCAGTTTCACTGGACTTAAGTCATTTGCTAATACGGTAAATTCAGGAGCGGTATCTCCTACTTTCAACTCCGACCCCAGTAATGTAACGGGATTTTGTTTAAAGGTGATTGCACCTTGACGCTCAGCTACCATGGGAAATTTCCCTCCTTCATCTTTTACACCTCGTATTCTAACATACTTTCTAGGCGATACGGACATCCTGGCCACAGAGAAACTATAGAAACCCAGGCTCCAGGTCGAAAGCCCGCGCCTAATTTCCTCACACCATGAGAATTAATTACCTCATGCCGGATCTTGCATTGACTACGCAACATGGCGACGATGGGATAAAACACGATCCCTTCTTACCAACCACATTCCATAAAAAATTAAACAAACCACCTCTATCCTAATTATTAGTAGATGGTTATAGTCTGTATTTTGTATATTCAGACAAATATAGTCTAAAAGAACTAGTTTGAACATGGTATTTTTGTCTATATTTGCCGAAAAAGTGGCTGTTAAAATGGCAACTATACACGAGGAGAAATGTCCGAAATTAGTAAAATTATTTTTAATAGAAAGGATATCAAATAAGTGCTTTCTACTGGAAATAAAACAATTTATTTTCGTCTTCCATTCAATATCGAAATTAAAATAACAATGATTTTTAATCATCCCCATTTTGAGTAAATGTAGTGTAGAATAAGGGGTAATTACGCATAAAAGGTAAAGGAGTGTCGAAATGGAACCATCGAAAATTAAAGATGTTGGTGAAGCTATTAGAAGAGTACGGAAGTCCAAGGGCCTTCGACTGGAAGATTTGGCAGACGAAAATATATCTCCAGCTACCATCAGTAACATCGAACGGGGGATTACTCATGTCAATGTGTCTAAAGTTTACTATATTGTCGAAAAACTAGGGGTAAGCATGAGCGAAATTCCCTTTCTTCTGCTGGAACAGCAGGACGAATTAAATGAACTTAGATTCACTTTAGACTCCATTGAAACCTTAATTGAGCTAGAGGGAGATTCAGTAACAATCTTAGCCCAGTTGAATCAGATTGAACTCGAAGATAGTCATGTCTATGCTGCGCTTTTACAATACATCAAAGGGAAACACTATCGTTATGAACAAAACTGGAAGAAAGCAGAAAGGTGTTATGGATTGGCCATAAGTCTTAGCAATCAAAATAACGATAAAGACAACATGGAAGCGATTTCTTTCCTTGATTTAAGTATGTGTTGTTACTTTCAAAATGAAATGGAAAAAGCCTTAGAGTTTGTTAATAGTGGCTTAGATGCATTTTATGAGGATGATGATCGCCAATATGTAAAGTTTAAATTGCTTAGAAATAAGGTCATCTTCCTAGAGAGATTAGGGAAAAATGTAGAAGGTTTAAAAGTGATTCAGGACGTGTGGGACACATTGGAAGGAGGACAAGATACGGATACTATTTTAACTTTCTACGCTATGAGAGCTGAACTTCTTAGAAAAGTAGAACTAGTAGACGAAGCTATTCACTTCGCGAAGGAAGGCTTGCGACTAGCTAGGATGAACAAACATTATATAGCAATCTTTGACTTGCTGACCGTACTAGGCAACCTGTACACTACTAAAGAGCAATGGAAAAAGGCAGAACATTGTTTCAATAACAGCCTAGCGAGTCGTCACTTAAAGAATGAAGAATCCCTCACAGATAATTATATTGGCCTTGGAATACTGAAAGCTCAACAGAAGAAGATGGATGAGGCGAAAAGTTTGTTTCAACAAGCCATAACAAATGCAGAAAATCACACTGATGCTCCCAAACTTACATATGCTCTACGAGTAATGGGAGATCTCTTGAAAGATAATGGCACAAAATTAGAGGCTGTCCCCTACTATGAACGAGCCCTAGAATTAGCTCAAAAAATCAATCATAAACGAGCCGAAAGCCAATTGCACATACGTCTCTCCCAGTGCTACGAGGATAATGATCAGAAGGAATTTGAAAAGTCCCTACTGAATATATATAAAACACACTTGGAATTAAAAAAAGGAAGGGATGATATTCTTGAAAAAGAGTAGCAGATCAATTTTTTATATAGTTTCAATTATTTATGTTTTTTCTATATTTAATGTCGGAATTATGAGTGATATAGAAAAAACAGAGAATTTAACAATAAACTCTGGACAAGATATTGGTGCGCCGACAGGTGGTTAATAAAGATGAACTTTGAACCGTCTATTTGGCGGTTTTTTATTTTTTCATAAATTTATTTTTATTTATTTTATAAATGTTTTAATATAATATATTTTTAACCATATTTCGTCGAATATAAAATATAAGTATATATTTAGATTAATTCACTATAGTGTAGATGGTAGCATACTAGGTGATAAAATCGTATGCGCCCGGTGTTCTTGATAATCAGACCGTGTAGAAAAATAAATCTCACCTTGCTTGTCTTTTTAATGCGCCTTTGCCTTGTGTTTTGACACTTAAGCGGATAGACTGTTTTCAGCTTTACGGATACCTCACCTTAGTAAGGAGTATAAAAAACCATGCAACAGCCTATATTTTTGCAGCCGATTTTTCAGGAGCGCATCTGGGGAGGCACTTCCCTTCGTGATCGTTTTGGCTATGATATCCCCTCTGATCATACTGGAGAATGCTGGGCGATCTCGGCTCACCCCCATGGACCCAGTATCGTACGAGACGGTCTCTATAAAGGAATTCCCCTGGATCTCTTGTGGACACAACACCCCGAATTATTTGGCCATTTTCCCGGGAAAACCTTCCCTTTACTGACAAAGATACTGGATGCGAATACGGATCTTTCTGTTCAGGTACACCCTGACGATACATTTGCGTACCACCATGAAAATAGTGAGCGTGGAAAAACCGAGTGTTGGTATATCATCGATTGCAAACCAGGTGCTGAATTAATCTACGGTCATCATGCCCAGAATCGTGAAGAATTACAGGAAAAGATGGAACGAGGAGAGTGGGATACCCTTCTCCAACGACTCCGTATTAAACCTGGAGATTTCTTCTACGTCCCGAGTGGAACGATCCATGCATTGGGATCAGGAACATTGGTTCTTGAAACACAGCAAAGTTCGGACACCACTTACCGGGTATACGATTACGACCGAAAAGATGATTCAGGAAACAAGCGGGAGCTCCATCTAGATAAAGCCCTTGATGTAACTACGATCCCCCACTACAATGACATTCCCGACCGTCAAATCCGTCATCTAGGTGATGGTGAGTGGACCACATATGTCACTTCCGAATATTTTACTGTTCACCGTTGGCAGGTAGATGGAGTGTTATCAATTGATCAAGAACAACCCTTCCTATTAGCTAGTGTGTTAGATGGTGCAGGGGAAATCGAAACATTTGAGGGAAGTTTTCCTTTCCAGAAGGGGGATCATCTCATCCTTCCCCATGAGTTAGATACATTCCGCATCAACGGCAAAACAGAATGGATTGTCTCTCACGTCTGATCTGTTAAAAGAAGCGCTATCCACGGAATCGATGGATAGCGCTTCTTTTAACTTTATAAAACCGAAAAAAACACCAAATTGTAATGCTTCCGTAGTGGCTTTTTGACTAGTACTTAAGTATTATTTTATTAACTCATTTTGACAAAACGATTCACAATAGGAGGTCACCTATGGCTACACTTCAGCCGACCCCACAAGTACCTTGGAGAGGAACTCCATTCTTACTTAAAATTCTGCGTGGTGGTAAATTCGTTTTCTTGAATCTGCTTGTTCTTGTGCTTCCAATCCTCCTTACCATCCAAGGATTTAATCTAGCACAAAACTGGATATTTAGTGAAAAAGATGCGATCTATTTTAACTCTTATTCTGACACAGCTTTTAGTACGGTCTCTCTCTTATTGATTTTAGCACTTCTATTTCTTTGTATCCGCGTTCTGCAAAACGGATGGCGAGATATTCAGAAATCGATCCGCTTTTTTGGCCTTCTAGCCATCTGTGCGCTTCCTCTTCTATTCTTCGCCTTTGATTCTTATCTCATGATCGGACCCGAGCGGATCGTCCAATCGCCTATGAATAGCATAGGTAAAGAAGTCACCCATACTTGGAAGGATGTTCAATGGATCTCAGTGAGTCATCGTCTTGATGCAGAAGGTGAGATATTATTAGGGAAATATACCCTTTACTTTGCAGATGATACACAATTGGAAATTTGGAACTCAGGCGGTATGAATCTCACTGATCTGCAACGAGTGAACCAGCTAACATCCGCCCACCACATTCCAACCATCTCCTCTTCACCACTTAGCTCAAATGAGCTGAAACTGTTGCTACAAAAAGGAAGTTCACCGAGTGAAATCAATTTTTTAAAGAAATTATTCCGCTAAAAACCGGACTAATCGATCGATACATTCATCGCAAATTTTTGCTCCAGATCTCTACGTAGACGCTCATGATAGGCCTCTGTAACCGTTCCTTTGGCCCCACGCAAAATTTCCCGTGCATAATGTTCAGGGGGGGCTACTTCCTCTTGTTTATCTACAACAGTAAAGCTAAGCACATCTGATACGAGTTCACCATTTAACTGAATCGGCAACCAAACCGGTCGATAAGTTTGTTGTTGAACACCCTCTCTCCACAGCAGGTATTCAAGCCCTTTGCCATTAATCCGATATACTTTCCCCTCCACTATATCGTCATCCTCCACAATATCAGCGCGTCCACCATCCGCAAAAGGAAGTGTATACCGCATGGCATACCCCTTGAGTACACCACACCCCTCCATGCTGAGAAATTCATCCGCAACACCCTGGGTAGTGAAGCGCTCATCGTCCATACACGATCCATAAGCAAAATAGAGAAATTCATTTCCTCTTAGTAAACGGGATCGCCAGTCTCCACTAGGTATGGCTTTCATCCACTTCTCACTCGGTCTCGCATAAACATAGACCTCAGCCTCGACCTCTCCTCGATCCGTCCCTACTTTAACTACCTTTCGTTCAAATAAATTATCTTCACGACCTGGGAGATAATCCTCCCACTGATCGACGATGGTCAACTGCTCTTCTGTAACCCTGTAGACCTCACCATACACTCTCTTATTTGATGAAAGTATTAGTCCCGGATACTTTCCTCCCATGTCGACTAGCGTGCCTTCAATCCATGCCTGCAAGGCAACCGGTTCAGCATCCTTCAGATAATGATCCACTTCTTCCCCTTTTCTTAGGGACCCATAAACAAATAGTAGGGTTTTTTTCTGTTCCATTCCTCTCCTCCTCCTTATATTTTTTGCAGATTCATTGGAACTAAGATCCTACATCTGTGCCTGTTATTTACCCTCATTTCCCCATTCATCAACATTGTTGACCTACCCAAATTGGATAACGACACTATCCTCATCTCATTTTTTCCTTTTCTTCATAAAGAAAGAGGGTTGGGAATTTCACTGTCGTATATATATGGAACAGAGAGATTGCAAAGAAAGAGGGTCCATATCATATGGAGGAATGGCAGCCACAGATAATCATCGTTTCGTTTTTTGTCGTCGGTGCTCTCTTGTCTTACTTTGGCGCCATTATGATTGAAAAAATCATTGACCGAATCCGTCACCGACTACAAACCTTCTCATCAAGAACTCCCAGTGAGGAAGAGGACATGATCAAAAGGGTTAACTAACAAAAAGCCCCAATAGGGCTTCAATGCCGCCGGATATATCCGGCGGCTATTTTATGTTCACTTTTTTTCCAACACCACTAAATTGGACTTCAGTCCTTGTCCTTCTTCTCTACTCGCATCTGAGATGATGGAGAGAGCCAGAACTGGACCGTAAGTAAAATCTTCACTAAAGTGACGGTCAATCGCTTCCGGTGTAACCAACGTAAACCAATCCAACCCTGATTGATGTTCTCGACATCCACGTAACAGAATTCTTCCTCCAGGTCGCAATACCCGGCTGAGTTCACTTGCGTACTGTCCTCGCTGATCCTCCGATATCACATGAAAACAACCACGGTCATTCACAAAGTCGATACTACCCGTCTCCACTGGTAGATCCAACACATCCCCCTGACGCCAATCGACTGTCACTTCGGCTTCTCGCGCACGGGTCTCAGCAATCTTTAACGCTTCTTTACTAAAATCAACGCCTATCGCTTTATAATTCTGGGAAGCCAAGAAGACCGCTTCTCGTCCAGCGCCACACCCTACATCCAACACCTGTGCTCCCTCAGGAATCTTTGCTGTAGCGATAAATGAGATTAATTCTGCGGATGGATGGACATAGTCCCACTTCTCACGAAATTCACCACTGGTGTACATCGCTTCAAATTGTTCTTGCATCGGTTCAGCCTCCCTTTATTATTCAACCTCCTTTCTATTTATTTTCCAGAATGATCATCCATACCTGCCGATTTATTTTGATCCTCTCAATTAATTGTAATAGGGAGAAATCATGAGATAAACAATGACGCCAGTAATGCTGACATATAACCAAAGAGGCATCGTCCACCGTGCAATCCTCCGATGCTTCTCTACTTTAAAGTTAATCCCACGGAAAAAAGTAATCAGTGCTAAGGGTACAATCACGACAGCGAGTACAATATGGGTCAAGAGAAAAAAGTAATAGATATACTTTAGTGGACCTTCGCCACCATAAGGAGTACTGGGTGCCATTGCGTGATAGGTAAGGTAAGTAACAAGAAATAACGTGGTCGTTGTAAATGCAGCATAGATAAATCGCTTATGCATCGTCACATTTTTTTTCAGGATAAAGATGAGAGCTGCCAACAAGAACACCGTAGTAAAACTGTTAAAAATAGCATTTAGCATGGGTAAAATCGTCAGGTCAACATGGTCAAACCCGCCTAACTCTGGCATAAAGAAGAGAATCGTCACGATCAAATTGATCGCGATTGAAAGTATGACGACCCACGGAGTATAGTTTCCATTTTTGGATGGTCCATATTTTTCATACGGATTCTCATTTGATTGATCTGCCATCTTTAATTCACCTACCTAGGGAATGATTCTTCCTCCCCAGTATAGCACCCATCTCACCCTATCAAACAAAGGAGTATCACGATTCCGTGGCAATAATCTCTTACAAATAGAAGTTTTCAATGGAACCATACATGTTTCTCATCCAAGCGCCAATCGATCTCCTCACGTCCTCCTTCTAAAAGAGCCCGATTGATCGCTGAGTAGGGACGGCTATTGAAAAAACCACCCCGAGCGGACAATGGCGACGGGTGAACGGATTGTATGACGGTATGACGCGAGGTATCAATCCACTGCTTCTTCTTTTGTGCATAATTGCCCCAGAGAACGAAAACAACTCGTTCTTTCTTTTCGTTCACCGTACGAATAATCGCATCGGTAAACTTCTCCCAACCTTTATTTTTATGAGAATTGGCTTTACCTGCTCTCACTGTCATTACAGCATTTAACAAAAGAACACCCTGATGAGCCCAGGCTTCCAAGTTCCCATTTGTTATTGGAGGATAGCCAAGATCATGCTCTAATTCTTTCATCATATTGCGCAAGGAAGGGGGTAGGCGTACACCTGGACGTACAGAAAAAGAAAGTCCATGGGCTTGGCCTTCCCCATGATACGGATCCTGGCCAAGAATCAAGACTTTCACATTTTGATAGGAGGTAAACTTAAACGCAGAAAACAGATCCTCCTCTGGGGGATATATCGTATATTCCTGTCGTTCCTCTTCTAAAAATTGTCGTAGCTTCTGCATATACGGCTGGTACAATTCAGGAGAAAGAGTATCATTCCAGTCATTGGGTAGGGAAAATGTCATGTGTTACCTCCAAAGGAACCATAGTATTCTTCTTAGTTTACCAAAAAAGAATCCACTATTGACACTCCCCATGCCTGAAGGCAGGGGATTCTTTGGGAACTCCCATCTACTTCACCTTGTCCAATCTCCCTCTTTTCCGTATCATGAGTATAGATACTGTAAAGGAGAGGTTAAAGTGCTAAGAACTACTGACTTGTGTGATCAGTATTCAGAAGAATTGCAAATTGCCGAGCCCCTTTTTACTTATTTTGGCGGTAAATCCCTCTTCTCTGGCCCTATCGCTACCGTCAAGGTGAAAGAAGATAACGTATTGGTGGTTGAGGCCCTTGAAACAGTACCCGAAGGGAGCATCCTCGTCGTGGATGGAGAAGGCTCGATGGCCTGTGCCTTACTAGGTGATCGCTTAGCAGGAATCGCTGTCACAAGAGGTCTCTCCGGCATCATCGTTCACGGTTGTGTACGGGATACAGCGGATCTAGCTACGATGAATGTAGGTATACTCGCTCTAGCACCCATGCCCAAAAAAAGTCGCAAAGAAGGAAAAGGAGAACGGGATGTCCCAGTTACCTTCGCAGGTGTTACTTGGACTCCTGGTCACTGGGCCTATATAGATGAAGATGGCATCGTAGTATCAGAGAGACCATTACAACTGTGAGTTGGAGATTAACGAAAGCCTTACCGTATACATCTATCTTAGCCGATTTCCATTTGGTAATTTGATAGGATATAAAGGGACATCCCCCAGCCAAAGGTCTGTTGGGGGATGTCCCTTTATATCCTAACCGTTGCTTCAGCAACACGAAACTCCGTAAGAGGATTCAAGCGATCCCTGAAGTTTTGTGATAAAGGACCTGCATAATAATAAAACCCCACCCTAAATATAAAGTATCGCGGAAAACGCCCAATAGCTTACTTTGTAAATCGTTGCCGCAACCCTTAAGAAGAAGGGTAAACAATTTTTACAATGGATGGAATCCCTGCTCATTTAAAGGATATATGGATAACCTTCATCAATGCGGTTCAGGATAATATTTATTTTAAAAGGGGTAGAGAAATGAATAATAGCGTCAATGTATCTAGGGAATTATATTTGGAATTGTTGAAGAAGTCTATTTTAAATGAGATTTACCTTGAATATGAACCCGATGCCAATATAATTTCCCGCCATCAAGGGAGAGACTGGCCGGCTGCAGCGCATAGCATGATCGGCCGAGAGCGAATGAATCATTTGCAGACGTGTTTGACAAACATTATTGAAGAGAACATCGAGGGAGATGTGATCGAAACTGGGGTGTGGCGAGGAGGAGCTTGCATATTCATGAGGGGTTTTTTTAAGGCTTGTGAAGTAACCGATCGGCTGGTTTGGGTTGCCGATTCCTTTGAGGGACTACCAAAACCAGATAGTAAGTATCCAATGGACGCAAGTAGCCTTTGTCATACGCTTGAACGGTTGAAAATATCACTGGAGGAAGTAAAGAAAAACTTCGAAAAATATGATCTATTAGATGATCAGGTGAAGTTTTTAAAGGGCTGGTTTAAGGATACCTTACCAACCGCACCGATTGAAAAAATAGCGATTGCAAGACTAGATGGAGATATGTATTCCTCTACGATAGACGCACTGAACAGCTTATACGCCAAGGTGTCTCCCGGCGGCTATGTCATTATCGATGATTTCTCCATCCCAAATTGCTCTACGGCCGTTCACGATTTTAGAAAGGAACATGGTATCAAAGAACCGATCGTTAAAATTGACTGGACAGGAGTCTATTGGAAAAAATCCAAGGAAACGAAGAGAATTTAAGGGTTCTAATTAAAAATACAGAACCCCTTCGTACCCCTTAATTAAGAGAATCAAAAGAGCATATCTACTCATCTAGCAATGTTATTAGCAAAATGATAAAAGGACTCTGCCCGTAACAGGCGATACAAATTCTAAGCGGCTTAGGGACTGAATAGAAGGTATCGTAAAAAAATATTCACGAGACGGAAGAAGAGTGATCTTTCCTTATTACTTCTACGCTTTTTAGATACACCATAGCTCGTTCTCCTAGTTAGAGGTTTATATAACCGATCCGCTCTATAATTAAATAAATAATAGTTTGCAGTTTAACCATCACAACTTACCTTGATGGGGCCCTTTTTTCAGCAATTCTCTACACATCACGCTTGGCAAAGATTTGCATCGCTATTGCTAGAGCGACCAAACCATAGATTACTGCATAGATGAGCATCGCATTGCTAGGCACTGACATGCTCCCAAAAATGCCTTGCGTGGCGAAGGAAAGTGGATCATCAGCTGAATCAAAAAGAAAGATGGTCATTTTCCGGAACAGGGAATCTAGCGGAAATATTAAACTAGATATTATTCCAATGTTAATCATCGTTGTCGACTTTGCCATTGCCCCAATCTGTTCAATAAAGCCACTGATCATGCCTAATACATAGAGCATTACCATGGTTATACCACAATTGAGGCTCGAAAATCGTGCACTAAGCGCAAGGGAAATGGCTACTAGAAGAATAGGTTGAAAAACAAATAACGCTAAGGCAGAAAGTAGTTGCATCCCTGAAACAACAACTTTTAAGCCCCCACCCAGCCATTGATTAATCATGGTAATACACAAAAAGAGAAAGAAAGCATAGACAGCAAGTAAGATACTCATCCCGATAAAGCGCCCCCATATAAAAGAGCTACGCGAAAGGGGACGAGAGAGAATGGGATCAATCTGCTTGCTCTCAATCTCTTTTGAGATACTACCTACACTACTAAAAATAGCGAGGAGAGACACAATGAAAGCAGCGAAGTACAGCCCCATGCCCAATAACTGAGTCGACAAAAAGGGCTTGGTTAAAGGATCCATCCCATTACTAACATCTAGATCATGATCTACATAATAGGTACCTATAGCATAGGTGATGAGGAAAATTGATGTAAGGATAAGTATGACATGAAAGATGCGTTTATATAAAATTTCTCTCATGGTTAGTTTCATGATAGCTATCATACCTTTTCATCTCCTTTCCGATTCACCCAGTACATAAAGATATCTTCTAGCATGGGTGCTTGAGGGGTAACTTGATAAACTGCTAACCCCTTCTCTGCCAAGTAGGAGACCAGGTCAGGCACGTTATCCAGATGATTGAGAGTGACGACCCACGTGGTTCGCCCCCCTTCCCTCTGTCTTTTTTCACAATGAGTCAGCCAAGAAGGAGCAGATTTCCACCAGGCTTCCTCTTTACCTACCAACGTAATCAGCACTTGTGAATGAATCGATGATAAATCCTGTTTTTTTCCTTGGACAATCAGCTTTCCATGATTAATAATCCCTATATGGCTACAGATAGTTTCTGCCTCACTGAGCAAATGGCTATTTAAGAAAACGGTCTTTCCCGCATCACGAAGTTCGCAAATCAAGTCCCGCACTTCTTTTCTGCCAATTGGGTCCAGAGCGGAGGTTGGCTCATCCAAAAAAATAACTTCTGGGTCAGAAAGAAGGGCACTAGCCAGTCCAATACGTTGTTGCATTCCCTTGGAATATCCTTTAATCTTTTCATCCCCTCGTCCTGCTAGACCGACACGATCGATTAGTTTATCGATTCGTTTTTTCTTTACTCTGTGGGAGAGGTTACATAAATCTCCATGAAGATCTAACAGTTGCCTTCCTGTAAGCCAGTCTGGGTAACGAAATAGCTCCGGAAGATAGCCCACACGATTACGAGCAGCAATCTCTCGAATAGAATGACCCAAGATGTACCCTTCTCCCTCCGTAGGGTGGATTAAACTCAGCAGCGTACGGACAAAGGTACTCTTCCCAGCCCCATTAGGTCCTAAAAAGCCAAATACACTTCCCTTCTGTACTTGAAGGGTGATGTTGCGACACCCCCGGTTTTTCGAGTGTAGTTTTGTTAACCCCTTTGTTTCTATTGCAAACACACTCATCTTATCACTCCTCCATGTAGGAAAGTGGCCTCCATCGGAAGCCACCTTTTTATATATACCACTATTCGATAGATTCAGCTATGGTGATCAGTTCTTTTTCTGAAATCTTTCCACCAATACCATTTAAACGATGGATGATATCTCCTTTTTGCCACATCAATGTTATTTGGTCTTTATTTTCTCCTCCCCACAAGATTCCTTTTCCTCCATTAACCGATATTTCTTTAGCATTCTTTTCTTCCATTACTGGAATAGGAAGGGTGCGACGCCAGTCCTTTAACTCTCTTAATTGCCCACGAATATTTTCCGGGATAAAAGGTAGTGAAAGAAGGGTCTTTTGTAACTTCTCTACTTGCTTTACATTGTCTGTCTTAATTTGTGTTATTTTTTGAGCTGTGTAGTAAATTTGACCGTCAAAAGAGTTTGTAGCTAATTCCATATTTACTTCGGGGTAACTTCGTAAGGTAAATCGTTTTCCATCCATCCCTTGATCTAATTTTTCACCCACTTGCAGTTGGTTTAATAGTCTGTTAATCTTCTCAGCATTTAGTTCTACGTGCATTGTTACAGGAGCATACACTGTCATTTTTGATAAACGATATCTTTTTGGGAAGGATGGGAGATCATATCCAGCCTTTTTCGCCTCCTCCACACTTTTATACGTCTGATCCTTCCCTTGTCGTTTCGCGTTCACTTTTGCAAGTCCTTGAAGTTCATAGTTACCTACTTTTCTAGAAGAAAGAAAGTCCTTCATCTCTTCTATATCTTCTTGGTTAACTTTTATATACTCTACCTTATCTACCCGAAAAACAGATAACAATTTACTAGCTGCTGCTTGAGCTTGGGGGATGCTGAAAGTGACTGCCATAGCTGTAACCACTGCAATTCCACCCATCCACCATTTTTTCTTTTTATCCATACTTTTCATTCCTCTCTTCCATTTTGTTAAATGGCCTATAGATTTCACTTCTTCTTCATTGATGCTGTGAAGCCGCTGATTCAATTGATTCCAAGCCTTGTTTACATCGATTCTAAGATTTGCTTCCGACTCTGAGCAGCTTTCTGCCATCACTACGGTCGTCCAATCATTTAACTCTTTCAGGTGAGAGAGCACATCGTGACAAGACTTACATTGTTCTAAATGAAGAGCCAACCCTTTTCGCTTATCTCGAGATAGTTCTCCATCTATGTAAGCTTGTAGCGTTCCTTGCTCGTAACAGTGCAATCTTGTTCCTCCTCCTTTCGCTGGAAGTAGAGGGATCGGAAGCGTTCTTTTGCCCTTGTCAATAGAGTACCTACTGACTCTTTCTTAACCTGAATGATTTGTGCCAACTCCTCGTAGTTAAATCCTTCAAACTTTAAAAGAAGCAAATTTCGATCTCTCTCACTTAGCAGGATTAAAGCTTTTCTAACAGACTCAATCTCCTCTTGATTAATCCAATGGATTTCCGCTGATTGTGATATTTTTTCTGCCTGTTGACGCTCTTTTTCTATTCGTGCTCTATGGCGTTTCTCAGACCGTATATAATTATATGCTCCATTGGTAGCTGATTTAGCAAGCCAAGCTTCTATATTCTCGATTTCCGACCGATCCACATGATAGAGACGAATAAAGATCTCCTGAGCAATATCTTCGGCTACGGACTGTGCAGGAATGATGCGCATTACTTGCCGAACCACATAGGAATAGTAACGCTTAAAAATACCCTCAAACCCTTCCACCTCCGAAGTGGAAGCCTCATCTTCTCCAATGCTCATAACCCCCACCATTTCATCCCCCCACTCCCGATTCTCCACTTTATAGACACCGGAATGATCTTTTTTGTGACAGAGAACTTTGAAATATAGCATTAAAAATGGCGAACTTCTCGTTCTCATTGAATCCAGCTACGCTGGTATTACCCTATAATGTATATTAAGAATATCCACTTCCCTGAATCTTAAATCTATCATATCAGCCTTTGTGCGCCTCAAGATAGATTTTAAAAAAAGAAGGTACCATAAAGCAGTGGTACCTTCTTCACAAATAATAGTTCTTATATATCAGGGTTCTGGTTCAATTACATCTATATCTATTCAAACGATTGATCATAATATTCCGGATTTTACTGAGCCGGAGCGTCCTAACTTGACGCTCTTAACTCTATTTTTTCTTTCACTCATTGCCTTGCTTATGAACGGATATTTACTATAGCGCCCATTGCCCTATGGACGCGATCTACTATAGCTCCCATGGCCCTATAGACACGATTGACTACTTTAGAGCCTGTTGCCGTAAGGACGCGATCTTTACCTGCTTTAGCGCCTGTTGTCGAAAAGATGCGATCAACTTTAGCACCTGTTGACTTAAGAAAGTGGTCTACTTTAGCACCTGTTGACTTGAGGATCTGATCTACTTTAGCACCTGTTGACTCAAGGATAGGATACTGTTGTTGTTCTTTGGCTGTTACGACAAGTTCATCTCCACTTGCAAAAGCCGCCGGGGTAAAGAGAGCGAAAAATAGCGCAAACGCACCCATAAAAGGGGGGAAATGGCGAATGTTTTGCAAGATATTCACTCCTTAAATGATCTTACCCACCATTATAGTAATCATTCGCTCGCTTAACCAGCTCCATATGATGGCAATTTCAAACATAAGTTCATTTGTTATTAAACTCTAAAAAATAGGGGCAAATTTTTATTTTTATATACTAATTAAATCAACCCATAATGATAAATTATATACATATCATTGTATGATATACCAATGTAGTTCCACTTAGTTCCGGTAGGAAGAAACTCCGATAAGACGATCTACTGTCGTAAATTGATACCCATGTTGTCTCAACTTATCGATCAGTCTTGGTAAAGTAGCTACAGTACGGGAACGATCTCCCCCACCTGAGTGGAACAAGATAACACTTCCAGCTTTTGTACTATTGAGGACGATTTGTTGGATCTTAAAATGAGACAACCGCTTCCAATCGCGATGCTAAAAAACGAGTGTTAAAAATGATAAATACTGATCCAGCCCGTGAGTGGCCAATGAATCTAGAACCGCTTGTGTCACTAATAGACTTGCTTAAGATAATAGGCATTGTCTACTTTGCAGCAGATGATTTACAAGATAGACAGCAGTGACCAGCTGAGAGACTTCAAGCCTCTATGGCCAATACTGAAATTTCCAACATAAACCACACCAGATCATCGAGCACTTGAAAACTTGACCCTTTTCTGATCACTAGAGACTATGATATCTCCTTTGTTATCCGTTCGGTAAACCGTGGCACCTGCCTTTTTCAATCGTTCCAGTACACCATTATCAGGATGACCGTAGGAATTTTTCCCTACAGAGATAATCGCGTACTTTGGTTTTGCCTTATTTAAAAAAGCTGTTGTAGAGGAAGACTTTGCCCCATGGTGTGCAACTTTCAAGACATTAGCTGTCAAAGGTTGCTTGCTGTTAACCATATCACTTTCAGCTTTTGATTCTGCGTCCCCTGTAAAGAGGAAGCTATTTTTCCCATGAGTCACTTTTACTACAGCACTCCAGTCGTTTATCCTACCGTTTATGTATGCCTTCACAGGTGCGATCATCTTTGCTGTAGCATCCTTACCAACTGACAGAGTGATATTAGCCTTTGCTGTTTTAATGGTCAATCGCTTACTCTTCACCCTTTTCAAAAACTCCCTATAGGTATCCGTATTATCACTCACCTTGGGAGCATAAACACTGTTTACAGAAATGCTACTTAACACGGAGATAAGCCCACCAATGTGATCTGGATGGGGATGTGTTGCCACTAGAATATCAATTTTTTTGATTTTCCACTTCTTTAGTTTTTTTACGAGACTAGAACCCTCTTCCTTTTCCCCGCCATCGATCAGCATCGTTTTCCCAGAGGGAAATTGTATAAGAGCGCTATCACCTTGCCCAACATCTATAAAACGGACGATCAACTTTTTACTTTCCGCTTGTGTTTCAAAGGGAACCATAACAGTAGCAACGAGCATAGCCACTAAAAACAACGGCACAATCCTTTTATTTTTTTGCACATTAGATCAATCCTTTCATAACTCATTCACAGTTTTATTATCTCTTCGTCGTCGCTACCTTTCGCCAAGGAACTGGTTGTTACAAGCCAACTACACCCAATCGATTTATTAATAAAAATCCTTAAAACACTTCACAGCTCTCAGGCAAAAAGGAGCACCCGGCGCATGCCGAATGCTCTCCTTCAAAAATCGAGTACTCGTCATCAGCTTCTCCTGCTTCATCGCAAATCGTTAAACCATGACTCGTTTAAGCTGAGTTAGATAACGAGACCTCACAATAAAGAAGTAGATCAATTGTACGGTAAAGAAACTACCAATTCCCATCAGGGTAGGGATCAAGGAATCCCCTAGACCAAGCTGCTTATTTAATAAAGATAAAGCAATCAGTGTTTCCAATCCTGCTACAACAAGGGGGATAAAGAACAACGCCGCAATTTGAATCGTCGCAGATCTCTTCATCTCTTTAGTGCTTAACCCCATTCTAGAAAGGCTATAGACAAGATAACGGTCTTGGTTTAAGTCTGTATACAGCTTAAAGTATAAGAAGCTAGCTGTAGAGAGTGAGAAGATCGCTGCAATAAATACGCCTATAAAGCTTGCGATATTCATCGCTTGCTTTATCATTACATAGTCATATGCACGAGACTGAAAAATAACAATACTGTCTTCCTGGGTCTTCGCGTTTTCCCTAGACAAATTTACAAATTTTTTCCCAATCTTTGTTTCTAAGGAATCAGGCAGTTGATTCTTGGACCATTCAGGAATGTAATAAGAGGTACTAATATCCTCTCTTGCAGCTGATGGCATTTTTTTCTTCAGCTGTGCGTAGGCTGAATCTGAGATCACAGCTAGGTGACCGTAAGGAACTAGCTTTTTTTCGAATTGTTTTATTGCAATAAATGACGCTTTACCTTTTGCCATCGTAAGATTTTTTACTTTTTTTATTTTTTCCTTATCTGCAGAAAGTGGATTTCGAATTAATAGGGTTTCATTCGACTGTAATGAGGAAACTTTGGGTACATCGTATATATCTGCTAAACGATTAAAGCTAGATACTTTCATCACTTCTGTAGAGCCCTCGATTTCTTTGGTACCTGGACTGAGCGTAGAATACCTTATTTTTTTATATTTGATACCTGCTTTCTTCAACTCTTGGTCTATTTTCGTGGTATCTTTTTTTATTTGAGTGAAGTCGAATTTCCACTTATCATCCTGAGATGTCACATAATTATAGGCAAATTCACTCTTCTTAAATGCTTGCGCCATCTGCCCATTTACGTTAAGAATGATTCCTATCACCGAGCATGACATGGCGATAACAATAGTAATCATAAAAAACATCCGCGCATTATCTTTGACTTTATACGCCATTTCCGAAACCCAGAGAAGATTGGTCCCCCGCCAAAAGAAGGGCCGATTCTTCTTTAATAAACGAATGATAAAAATACTGAGCTGTGTAAAAAAGAAGTAAGTCGCAATCGTCCCTAACAGTACAATGAAAATCAAATTGTCAGGGTCAAATTTTTGCTTCATCAAATAGAAAGCTCCAACAAAACAAGCCATGGATAAGAAAGAGAGCCAGACGGAGGCTTTGGGTTCTGATTTTGGCTTACTCGATCCTTGTATTAATTCAAGGACTCGGTTTTGACGCACGAGGAATAAGGTCAGCAAAGAAATCACGAAAAAGAGTGCCAAAAAACAAATCGTAGTCAGTGCCATCGCTTTCCATGGTAAATAAAAGGAAAGTTCCTTCATCTCCGCCACCCGAGCCCCAATTAGCAGGAATAATTTAGACAGAAGCAGTCCACTAGCGAGTCCTATAAGGATGGAAGCTATACCAATGAGCATGTTTTCCAAAAAGATCAGCCAATTTAACTGCTTGCCTTCTGAACCTAAGATACTTAAAATGCCAAACTCTTTTTTCCGGACTTTAAGGAATGCACTAATGGAGTAGAGCACAAAAAGAAAGGAAAACGCAAAAATCACATACTCGGCAACATTCATTCCTCGTTTAATTGTCGTACCCATAGGATTATTAACTATATCAGGGTGAAAGATAAAGACCGCATAGGTAAAAAAGATCATGACCGCAAAGGCACTACTTAAGAAATAGGCGGAGTAAGCCCGTGCATTTCGTCTGACGTTATTTAACGCGAACTGACGAAAGTTCATGATCATTCCCTCCTAAAAAAGAAAGCATATCGATAATTTCTTGGAAAAATGCTTGCCGATTGGATCCACGATGAATTTCGCTGTGTAATTGGCCATCCTTAATAAAAACCACTCGGTGACAATAACTAGCAGCCTGTGCATCATGCGTCACCAGCAAAGTAGTGGTTCCTTCCGTTTCGTTAATCATCTCGATCATTTCCATAACGGTACGAGACGATTTAGAATCCAAAGCCCCAGTCGGTTCATCCGCTAATAAAAGAGACGGCGAGTGAATCACAGCACGTGCAATAGCCGCCCGTTGTTGTTGTCCTCCCGAGACTTCATAGGTTCGTTTCTTTAGAATCTCGACGATTCCTAATTTCTCTGCTACGGCGTTTAATTTCCGATCCATTTCTTTGACACTTTCCTTGTCTAAAGTAAGGGGCAAGACAATATTTTCGGCAATCGTTAGGGTATCTAGTAAGTTGAAGTCTTGAAATACAAAACCGAGATGTCTTCGTCTAAACTTCGCTAATTTATTTTTCTTAAAGGTATGAGGATTTTTACCATTAATAATGATTTCTCCGGAAGTCGGGGTATCCACGGTGGCTACCATATTGAGAAGAGTGGTTTTTCCACTACCCGAGGGACCCATAATCCCAACAAACTCCCCTTGTTCCACACTCAACTGAATATCGGTTAAAGCACGCGTCGATACTTTCCCTGCATATAATTTACTTAATCCTTGTACTTTTAACATTTCCACTGTGCTATGTCTCCCTTCATTCATGTAAGTTAGACCAACAGATCTCTTTGATTCATACTTTACTGGATGAATCGGTCTCCTTCTATGTATTTACCTTACATAAACCTTACATTTTTGTAAGACTACAACGCAGGGCTTCCCTAAATACCTGCTTATTTGCGGAATGCTGTAATCCAGTATTGGATGAAGGTTTTGCGGGTTTTGCGGAAACTTATTTTAACGAATATGATACAAAGGGGAAATATGGTAAGCCGAATTACCATCCTACACATCTGATCAAACAAAAGATATAAGAAGGGACACAGAAGCATTTATAGGGTATGGACTTTTTAAATAAAGAGCTACAATCTCATAAAAGAGAATTGCAGCTCTTTATTACGCAAGAAAATGAGCCTAGATCTGTAAAGGCAGGCATGGAAAGAATCTACCTAGGAGGTCTACTGCACACTATTTATTACTGCTTACCACTCACTAGTGGGTATGCTTCTACCTCTGATTGATTGACATCCACCTGTTTCATTAATTCCTTCGGTAATGTATGATCTTCCGCAGTAAAGGAGGCGCTCTTTCCTCCTGGAATCTTCACATTGAGATAATCGTGTAAAACCGCAAGTAATCTTCCCTGTTTATCCTTAAGTACCGCGGATAAAAGTATATCTTTCATCTCTTTTGTACTCTCATTTTTAACAGTACCCTTCACACTTACCTTCCCTTTACGATCCTTATCCCCCTTGATATCTACCAACTTTATCTCTGGTACTGATTTAAGAGCAGGAATCACATGAGGCTTCACAGAGACTCGGTCCAGCTCATCTGGTTCCTTTAGGGAAGTTAGCTCATGGACACCACCTACATAAGCAGTCTCACCGGGTTTCAGTATTTTAGGTACAACAGCTAGTACTTCCTTTTTGGCTAGTAGTTTCTTGTCTTTGCTTAGGAAATAAAGCTGAACCGAGTCCAATTCCACCGCTTTTTTTCCCGTATTACGAATTGCAGCCGCACCGATGGCCTTCACTTTTCCCTTCTTATCTCGCCAGGCTTTACTTGTTTCTTCATTGACCGCAACACGTAGGGATTCTTTTTCTTCCTTTTTTGCGGCCTTTTCTTCCTTCGCCATTTTGGCTCGTTTTTCCGCATTATCACCATCAGCGGATTGACATCCCGTCAATAGCAAAACCCCTAAGAGCAGACCAACTCCACTTCGTATCCATAGATTCACTCTACCACGCTCCTCTTTTTTATTTCCTTCATCTTTCCCCTCTTATTTCCGTTATTCTCTAAATAAGTATATCTTAATATTGTCACACAAACTATCACTAGACAAATATCATGATAGATTCACTTAAGGAAGCAGAATCTTAAGAAACTACTTCTCACCAGGACTTCCTTACAGTCACGACCCCAATCTCATTACCCTTGTAGGTTCACCAGGATGCGCCCTCGCACACCACCCTGTAAAATCCTCTTCAACGCATGAGGCAACTCGTCTAAGGTGATTTCTGTACTACCGATGCTTTCCAAAAGAGTTTCTGGTTTTAAATCGGTAGCTAACCTCTTCCATACTTGCCTTCGATACTCATTGCTAATATGAGCTGAATCAATACCAAGCAAATTGATCCCTCGTAGAATAAAAGGATAAACAGTCGATGAAAAACTAGCTCCTCCCGTTAAGCCACTCAGAGCAATAGAGCCACCAAAGGAGACAGTGGAAAGTAGGTAAGAAAGAATATCTCCACCAACAGGATCTACTGCACCTGCCCAACGTGTTTTCAAAAGCGGCCGTTTATTTGGATTAAGTAGTTCTTCTCGTGCTAGAATTTCTGTTGCACCTAGTTTATTTAAATAATCATGTTCCAATGCTTTCCCTGTCCCTGCGGCAACACGATACCCTTGTTGCGCCAGCATGGCTACAGCGGTACTTCCCACTCCCCCGGTAGCGCCTGTTACAAGAACTTTCCCTGCATCAGGGGTTAGTCCATTTTCCTCCATTCGTTGAATGGACATAGCGGCGGTAAATCCAGCTGTACCAAGGATCATTGCTTCACGTAAAGTGAGTCCATCCGGAAGCGGAATGATCCAATCTGCTGGCACACGGGCATACTCACTAAAACCACCAAAATGGGAAACACCTAGTTCCGCACTCGCTACAATCACTTCATCCCCTTTAGCAAATCGGGGATCATCTGATTGGATCACTGTTCCTGTTAGATCGACCCCAGGAATCATAGGGTAAGATTCTATAATTCGACCAGTAGGGGTACTTGCTAACCCATCTTTAAAATTTACTCCTGACCAAGCAACTCGCACCATGACTTCACCCTGCGGAAGTTGATCCATATTCAATTCCTTAATTCCTTTAGAAAATGAATCTTCATGCTTTTCTACCATATATCCACGAAATTGCTCCACCATGATCAAGTCCTCCTCAGTAGCAAAATTCTAGACCACCTTAACCATTGTACCATGACACAAAAAAACCCCCTCCTGAAAGGGAGTTCCTCGAGAATTATCTATCAGGATCATTGCTGATGCTATTCCGAACAGGGATACGCAAAAGAGCCAGCTTCCAAGTAACATTCTCCGCATGTATTTGAAAAAAATAGAAACCATCTGCGGGTACGTTTACCGTCATCGTATGATAGCCAACTGCCTCACTATCCTCGTCTAAGGGCAACCCCATCACTAGCTGTCCATCTTCGCCGAAAAGTTTAGTTCGAAATATGGGTATATCCTCATGATCTTCCATAGTTATTAGAGACCAAGTAACCGTATACCAACCCTTCTCCAACACTAGCGAACGGGTACAGTAATCTCCTGCACATTCTTGCCAATACGGGCCCCGGTCGTCGAAAGTGTCGGCATCCATCGGCGCAAACCGCTCATTTGCCAACAATGTTTTCTCACTGAACACCGTGAAGACCGTTCCTTTCTATCAAAGCTGCAGTCTAAATAACTGCTTTTTTTTCACATCCACGAACCCCTGCCCACCCTTCCAAACTACATAGACTTGCTTTTGACACTCCCACAGCTGAAGCAGTGGGATTCTTGGGAACTCCCGTCTACTGACAGGATATACTCCAAGCTTAAACGGTCTGCCCAACCGCAAAAATCTTTAGTCCTTCTTGCAAGATGTTCTTGGATGCATTGATGTCTCGGTCATGGTGAGAGTGGCACGTAGGGCATATCCATGAGCGAAGATTCAGGTTCTTCAC
>NZ_FNNQ01000035.1 GCF_900106775.1 Marininema mesophilum | reverse complement strand
TTCTTAAGGGTATGAGGATTTTTACCATTAATAATGACTTCTCCGGAAGTCGGGGTATCCACGGTGGCTACCATATTGAGAAGGGTCGTTTTTCCACTACCCGAGGGACCCATAATCCCGACAAACTCCCCCTGTTCCACACTCAGCTGAATATCGGTTAAAGCACGCGTCGATACTTTCCCTGCATATAATTTACTTAATCCTTGAACTTGTAGCATTTCCATTATTACGTCTCCCTTCATTCATGTAAGTATTATCAAGCCCCTCACTTTGATTCATACTTTACTAGGTGAGTCGATGTCCTGCTATGGATTTACCTTACACCCACCTTACATCCTTGTAAGGTGGCAATTTGACACAGCTGTATCTGATAAAAAATCCATTCCTATAAAAAATAAAGGAATGGATTTCCATATATATGAGGTTATGGGTTTCATATTTTTATTAGTGAGTAATCACTCATTTATCCGCACATTCACTATCTTCACGAGATTGGATTCCTGTCTAGGACGACTTCTCCTTACCTCCATACAGCGAAGAAGGAGGGATCGGGCAATGAGCTATGGTTATGGGTATGGCGGATTCGGCCTCAGACGTCTGTTGATATTCCTCTTAGTCGTCGCAACTATATTCGCACTAATCTGCTAAACAACGCCCGATATTGCAAAAAGAGGTTCCCCTTGAGGGAAACCTCTTTTGTTTATCTGGGAATACCCCAGACACTTTAGACCATGACTCGATTAAGCTGAGCTAGATAACGAGACCTCACAATAAGGAAGTAAACCACTTGTACAGTAAAGAAACTACCAATTCCCATCAAGGCCGGGATCAAGGGCTCTCCTAGACTAAGCTGCTCTTTCAATAGGAACAAACCGATTAGTGTTTCCATTCCCGCTACAACGAGGGGAATAAAGAACAGAGCCGCAATTTGAATTGTCGCAGATCGCTTCATCTCTTTAGTGCTTAATCCCATTCTAGAAAGGCTATAGACAAGATGACGATCCTGGTTTAGGTCAGCATACAGCTTAAAGTATAAGAAACTAGCTGTAGAGAGTGAGAAGATCGCTGCAATAAATACACCAATAAAGCTCGTAATACTCATTGATTGCTTGTTCTGTATATAGTCATTTGCACGAGATTCGAATATAACCGAACTCTCACCCTTTTTCATGTTCTCCATAGATATTTCAACTTCTTTTTGTCCAATCTTCGTCTCTAAAGAATTAGAATTAGGTATTTTATTGGACCATTCTGGAACATAATAAGAGACATTGATTCTTTCTCTTCCATCTGAAGGCAGTATTTTTTTCAATTTTTCATAAGCTGAATTAGAAATAACAGCCTGATTGTTGAAACGTGCCATCCCTTTATTTTCAATCTGTTTTTTTATTGTAAACCTAGCTTTATCCTTTTCCATCGTAAGCTTTGTTTTACCCTTACCTTCAGCCAAAGAACTACTGATTAATATGGTCTCATTCGATTTTAATAAGGAGACTTTAGGTGCATTATATATACCGGCTAGGCGATTATAGTCAGATTCTTTAATAACTTCTGTAGGACCCATTTCTTTTGTTCCTGAATAAAGAATCAAATGCCTAACTTTTTTATACTGGATACCCGCTTGCTTCAATTCCTGCTCCATTTTCGCTGTATCTTTTTTTATTTGATTGAAGTCGAATTTTCCCTTATCATTTTGAAATACACTATAAATATAAGCGAATTTACTCTCTTTAAATTGTTGCTCATTTTGCTCTTTCTGGGTAAGGATGATTCCTATCACCGAGCATGACATGGCGATGACAATGGTGATTATAAAAAACATCCGCGCATTATCTTTCACTTTATACGCCATTTCAGAAACCCAGAGAAGATTGGTTCCCCGCCAAAAAAAGGGCCGATTCTTCTTGAATAATCGGATGATAAAAATGCTGAGTTGTGTGAAGAAGAAATAGGTTGCAATAATCCCTAACAGCAGAATGAGAATGAGGATTACATCCTGGGTTTCAGACAGTTTTTGCTTCATCAGATAGCCCGCTCCGACGAAACAAGCCACAGATAAGAGAGAGAGCCAGATGGAGGCTTTGGGTTCTGATTTAGGCTTACTTGATCCTTTTATTAATTCAAGTACTCGGTTTTGACGTACGAAGAATAAGGTCAGCAAAGAAATTACGAAAAAGAGTGCTAAAAAACAAACCGTAGTCAGTGCCATCGCTTTCCATGGTAAATAAAAGGAAAGTTCCTTCATCTCTGCCACCCGAGCACCGAGGAGCAGGAATAGTTTGGACAGAATCAGTCCACTAACGAGCCCCGTAAGGATGGAAGCTGAACCAATGATCATATTTTCCAAAAAGATCAGCCGATTTAACTGCTTTCCTTCTGAACCTAAGATGGTTAACATGCCAAACTCTTTTTTCCGCACTTTGAGAAACGCACCAATGGAATAGAGCACAAACAGAAAGGAAAACACAAAAATCACATATTCGGCAGCTACCATTCCTTGCTTTGTTGTCGCACCCAAGTCCGTTTTAGCTAAATCAGGGTGAAAGATAAAGATCGCATAGGTAAAAAAGATCATGACCGCAAAGGTACTACTTAAGAAATAGGCGGAGTAAGCCCGTGCATTTCGTCTGACATTATTAAACGCGAACTGACGAAAGTTCATGATCATTCCCTCCTAAAAAAGAAAGCATATCGATAA
>NZ_FNNQ01000018.1 GCF_900106775.1 Marininema mesophilum | reverse complement strand
AAGCAGAGATGGTAGGTATTCGCTTTGAAGAAGTCAAAGCGGAATATACCAGTCAAACCTGCAAATGTGGGCATCGAGAGAAATCTAATCGAAATAGGCTTCGTTTCCAATGTAAGCAGTGTGGCTTTATCTGTCATGCAGACTTAAATGGAGCGATCAATATAGGTAAGGCGATATCTGGGCTCGCCGCCTAGAACGCTGATAACAGGCCTTCCGCCCATGCGGGTACATTTCTAACTGCATGGGACGGGGTGATGACACACCCCTGAACTTGAGCGTTGTCCAAAACGGAAACGGATTGCGGACGCTAACGACTCAAGAATCCCATTCGACTTCAGCCATGGGAGTGTCAAATTAACTCCTGAACATAACGAGACGATAGGATTTGATGAAGAAATAGGTGATATTGAATTAGGTAATTACTACATTAAAATTGTCGACCAAGATCCTAATAATTGGGAATATACAGGAAGCGGAGAAATCTATTCTCAATAGATTTTTTATATGAGTAAACTGAAAAACGGTTAATTCCCTCAAATCAAGGGGATTACCGTTTTACTTTAGTTTGATTATGTTCGTTGGTTAGTTACATCTCTATAATACACTTTAGCGTTGTGTTAAGCTTTTCAACAACGCTTTTTTGTCACCTTACTCCTCCTCAAAAGGGAAGACGTTCACCGTAAAGGTTCCGGTGGCGGAGTTGCCGTTCGTATCCGTAGCCACACAGGTGACAATCGTGGATCCCACTGGGAAAAAGGAGCCTGAGGGAGGAGTGCAGGTCGTCGTGATCACACCCGGGCAATTATCGGTAACGACAGGATCGGGATATGTTACGATCGTACCAACGGAATTATCCACCTGAACGTCAATATCGCTAAGATTCGTAAAGACGGGCGGTTCGGTATCATTCACCGTGACCGTAAAGGTACAAGCTTCTATATTCGCTGGGTTTAGATTACTGGCTGCGGTACAAGTGACTGAGGTTGGGCTACCCACCGGGACGGTTGCTGGATCGCAGAAAGTGGCCACATTGACGCATTGATCGGATGGAAAAGGAACGGTTGCTGCACAGATTCCAGGATCATTTGGTAGCACTTGATCTGAACAGGTAAAAGCGCGGACGCAGTCATCGAGCAAGACGGAGGTATTGTCATCACTTGAATTTGCGGTAGCTAAGTCGGGAGCCCCGTCATTGTTAAAATCCGCGATAGTGATTCCTAGTGGATCAGCTCCGGTGGTAAAGGTAGTTTGAGCCGTGAAGGTACCATCACCATTGCCTATGAAAATGGAGACTGTGGTATCTGAACTATTGGTAACGGCTAGATCTAGAATGCCATCACAGTTAAAGTCTGTACTTTCCACATCAAATGGAAGATCTCCAGTGGCAAAGGTGGTTTGAGGCCCGAAGGATCCAGTACCGTTTCCTAGGAAGACGGAGATGGTGTTATCTGCTCCATTGGCGACAGTGAGATCGATAAATCCATCATTATTAAAATCGGCGCTAGTTAACTCTTGTGGAGCAATTCCGGTGGCAAAGGTGGTTTGAGGCCCAAAGGATCCAGTACCGTCTCCTAGAAAGACAGAGACGGTGTCTCCTGAATTATTGGTGACAGCGAGGTCGGTATTGCCGTCATTATTAAAATCAGCGCTAGTGATTCCTAGTGGAGCAGCTCCGGTGGCAAAGGTGGTTTGAGGCCCAAAGGATCCAGTGCCGTTTCCTAGCAAGACGGAGACGGTGTTACCCCCAGAATTGGCGATGGCGAGATCAAGATTACCATCATTGTTAAAATCAGCGCTCACGATCCCATTTGGTAGATCTCCGGTGGCGAAGGTGGTTTGAGGATCAAAGGTACCATCACCATTGCCTAACAAGATGGAGACGGTGTCATCTGCTACATTGGTAGCAGCGAGATCGATATTGCCGTCATTATTAAAATCAGCGCTAATGATCTCAAATGGTTGATCTCCGACTACAAAGGTGGTTTGAGTACTAAAGTTGCCATCTCCAATGCCTAAGAGCACAGAGACAGTGTCATCTGAAAAATTGGTGACAGCGAGATCGATAATTCCGTCATTGTTAAAATCCGCACTGGTGATGAAGACTGAACCACCACCTGTCGCAAAGGGTCCCCTAGCTACAAAAGCGGGACAAACCATAACTACTCCTCCTCTTGAACAAATTTCCAATAATATGCCTATGCTTCGGTAGGGTAAATGGTTAACCATATAGAGGTCGGTGTACTCTATAGAATCGACAGTAAAACCATTATTTTCGTACTGGGAATATACAGGAAGCGGAGAGATCTATTCTCAATAGCCGATTCTCCATATGAATAAACTGAAAAACGGATAATCCTATAAATCAAGGAGATTACCGTTTTTCTTAATTTGATTCTGTTCCTGGTTTAGTCCATCACTATATTACTTTAGTCCTGTATTAAGCTTTTCAACAACTTCTTATATAGCAACGCTTTTTGTCACCTTACTCCTCCTCAAAAGGGAAGACGTTCACCGTAAAGGTTCCGGTGGCGGAGTTGCCGTTCGTATCCGTAGCCACACAGGTGACAATCGTGGATCCCACTGGGAAAAAGGAGCCTGAGGGAGGAGTGCAGGTCGTCGTGATCACACCCGGACAATTATCGGTAACGACAGGATCGGGATAAGTTACGATCGTTCCAACGGAATTATCCACCTGAACGTCAATATCGCTAAGGTTCGTAAAGACGGGAGGTTCGGTATCATTCACCGTGACCGTAAAGGTACACGCCTCCGTATTCGCTGGGTTCAGGGCACTGGCTGCAGTACAAGTGACTACGGTTGGACTACCCACCGCGACGGTGTCTGGATCGCAGGTAATGGTTACATTGGCGCATTGTTCCGATGTGACAGTTACAGTTGCTGCACAGATTCCAGGATCATTGGGTAGCACTTGATCCGAGCAGGTTAAAGGGCGGACACAGTCGTCGAGCAAGACGGAGACATTGTTATCATTTGCATTTGTGGTAGCTAAGTCGGGGGCCCCATCGTTGTTAAAATCGGCGCTAATGATTTCGGTAGGAATACTTCCAGTGGCAAAAGTGGTTTGGGGAGCAAAGGACCCCGTACCGTCTCCTAGCAAGATGGAGACGGTGTCATCTAATAGATTGGTGACAGCGAGATCTGGACTACCATCACAGTTAAAGTCTGTATTTGTCACTCCCGATGGAAAAGTTCCGGTGGCAAAGGTGGATTGGGGAGCAAAGGTACCATTTCCATTTCCTAAGAGCACGGAGACGGTGTCATCTAATAGATTAGTGACAGCGAGATCGAGATTGCCGTCCTTATTAAAATCCGCGCTAGTGATCTCCAATGGAACCGTTCCGGTAGCAAAGGTGGTTTGAGGACCAAAGGATCCAGAACCGTTTCCGAGCAAGATGGAGACGGTGTTATCGACTGTATTAACGACTGCGAGATCGAGATTGCCATCCTTATTAAAATCAGCACTAATGATTCCTTGTGGAGAAATTCCTGTGGCAAAGGTGGTTTGGGGACCAAAAGATCCAGAACCGTTTCCGAGCAAGACGGAGACATTGTTACTTCCCGTATTGGTGACAGCGAGATCGAGATTCCCGTCCTTATTAAAATCCGCGCTAATGACTTCAAGTGGATTATCTCCGGTAGAAAAGGTAGTTCGAGCCATAAAGGTCCCATCTCCATTACCTAAGAACACGGAGACGGTGTCATCTGTTGTGTTGGTTAAAGCGAGATCAATATTCCCATCCTCATTAAAATCAGCGCTAGTGATCCCTGCTGGATTATTTCCAGAGGCAAAGGTGGCTTGGGGAGTAAAGGTGCCATCTCCAATGCCTAAGAGCACAGAGACAGTTTCATCTGAAAAATTGGTGACAGCGATGTCGATATTCCCGTCATTATTATAATCAGCGCTGGTGATGAATTGTGGATTAGTATCTGTTGCAAAGGGGCCTGTAGTAACAAAAGCGGGACAAACCATAAAGTATTACCTCCTATTGAACAAATTTCAGTAATATGCCTATGCTTCAGTAGAGTAAACGGTTAACCATTTAGAGGTCGGTGTACTCATAGAGGTGACGTCAAACCGGAGCGTGTTATTCTGCGACACTTTTTACCTCTATTACCGTAAACCGTTTAAAGTGGTCATCAAATACAGTCAAATTGATTTGGTCACTACTGGAAAGCCAGTGAACTGAAATAGGTTTGTTATGCTTTTCTTGGCTATAAGGTTGTGAAACATCGAAATGTAAATTACTCTACTTTACACGATGGAGCTTCTTTGTTCCTAATCCGTGGCTAGTCGTAGTCTGAATTAATATATCTCTTTTAGGGAGGAAATGTTGATGAAGAGTGATATTCATGCTAATTGGTATTCTGTGAGTGTTTTATTTGAATCTGTTCGCTTAGGGGAAACTGTGGACAGTGAAATTGATAAAGATAAGGAAGATCTTAAGCTTTTTGAACATAAGATTATAGTTACTAAAGCAAATAACATTGAAGAGTCCTACAATAAAGCTGATAATTATGCTAAAAACGAGGAATTTGAATACGAAAATAGCCTTGGTGAAAAGGTGAAGAATAAATTCGTATCTACGCTTCATGCAGTAGAACTCGATGATGATGAAATAACGACAGGGGTTGAAGTGTATTCAAGATTCATACATGCCTGTGAACAGGACACCTCTCAAAGCGTGATTCAGAGATATTTTCCGGAGGCTTTAATGGAATAAAAAAAACAGGAAGGGACCTTTTTCAAGGCCCCTTCCTGTTGATAATATTCGTGAAAATTATATAAATGAGAATTTGTCATCAATTTATGCAGTATAATCTACGCTTGTCTTTATAGCCAAATCCTAATTTTTTGCGACAACATTTTGCATAAATAAACTACATTTATGGGTGATGAGATGGCCAACATACTATTGAAAGAGTTTCCAAATTCCTTTAAAACAGAGCGTTTATTAATACGTTTGCCTCTCCCTGGAGATGGGGTTGCGGTGCATGAAGGTATTAGAGAGACGCAAGAAGAGCTACGCCCCTGGATGCCATGGGCACAGGTCGATCAAAATGTAGAGGATATCGAGGTCAACGTACGTAAAGCCCATATCCGATTTATTGAACGTTCCGATCTACGGTTTCACTTATTCTTAAAAGAAAGCGGCGAATTTGTCGGAATTGGCGGCCTTCATTGTATCAACTGGGAAGTCCCGCGTGTTGAAATCGGGTATTGGTGTCGGAAACGATACATGGGACAAGGGTTGATTAGTGAAGCTGTGCAAGGGTTGACTAATTTTGCGATTCAACAGCTAGGAGTAAAGCGGGTGGAGATCCGCTGTGATTCAGAAAATCATGCAAGTCGCAGGGTTGCCGAGCGAACGGACTTTATCTTAGAAGGGATCTTGCGTCAGTTTGACCGCTCGCCGGATGGAGAGGAGTTACGGGATGTGGCGGTTTACTCTATTGTGGTGAAGGAATAAGGGCATGAGCGGATCATGCCTTTTTTTGCATGGTAGCTGGTTCGATAGAATGGTCATCGGCGACTTCTAGAAAACGAAAGTAGGGCAAGAGTATACCAAGTAGTGAAACAAAGACGATGATCAGTCCTACAAAGCACAGGGTAGTGCGTGTGCCCCAGCTATCTCCCAGTATGCCACCGATGAACGTGCCCAAGGGCATGATGCATCGGATGATGAGTAGTCGCAAGGAGAATACTTGGGCAAGCCGTTCTTGAGGTATCAATCGTTGAAATAGAGTCGTGGAGTGGACATGAAAAAAAGGAGCAGCTATTCCCGCGATCAGTTCAATACATATGGCCACACCGATATGATTAGCGATGGCGAGTGCGACAAAAGTGAGACCGCCTATCACATTGGCACCAAGCATCCTTCGCCGGAGGTTCCCTGATTTTAAGTGAGAGAGAAGATAGCTACCAAGGACATATCCCAGGGGAAATGTAGCGATAAACCATCCATAGATGATGGAGTTTCCTCGTAGCTCTTGCAAAATATAGGGCAAGTTGAGGACCATCAGCACACCTACACCAAACTGAACCACGGCTAGAAAAAGAGCGAGCCACCAGAGTATTTTTTGTTGATAAAAGTATGTAAATCCGCTTTGAATCCCTTCAACCCATGTTTGTTTATTTCCAGGGGGGCGTTGTTTCTTTGGTGGGGTGATGGTTGTGAGAAAAAGCGCTCCACAGAAAAAGGCGAAAATGACACAGGGCCATGTGAGAAACGGCCCCCACTTAGCAAACATCAAACCGGCAAGTATAGGTCCGAGCATAGAGGTAAGGCGTAAGGAACCGTCTAAGAGAGCATTGGCCTTTGATAGTTGTTCCTTTGCAACGAGAGAGGGAGTCATCGCTAAGCTAGTTGGGGCGTAGACAGCTTGTACGATGCCAGAGATGGCTGAAACGATATAAAGATGCCAAGGAAGTAATTGATCCAGTGACCATAACACCACTGGAAGAAGAAAGATGAATCCACGTATACCGTGAGATAGGATCAACGTATGAGTTCGATTCCACCGATCCAGGTAGGGTCCCACTAACAATAAGACAAGTAGTGATGGTAGTAAATAGATAAGCCACAATGTTCCCATGGCGGTTTTAGAACCAGTCATTTGAAACAGTACGAAGCTGTTTGTCATCGTACCAAACGTTCCACCTAGACTGGATAGAGTTTCACCAATCAATAACCAATAAAAGTTCATAGGCAGGGATAATCTGCGATCCAAAAAATCACTCCTAGACATCTCATATTTGTACGAAATATATTATAACATTTGTTCGATAAAATTCGAATGATTTTTCAACACAAAAACCCTTAATAGATGGGCGGAAGTTTGTCCAGGCGTTATTTGGTATGTAGGGTAAGTAGGACGAAGTGCCTGATCGTGTTAGGATTTAATCAGGACGTATCCTACCCTGCGGGGAGATATTTTACTTGAATATATCTGAGAATTAAGTCTTTATAGGTAGATGAACTAGCGAAAATGTTTTTTAGGGTGAAGCCAAAACAATCGCTTCTATTAAGATATGGATTCTATTCTGCCTTATAACGTCAGGTACCATCCCTCTTTGAAATGTGTTAGTGCACTATTTTTTGTGTGATTAGGTTGCTGGCTATGCCGGAATATGGATTCCATAAATATACTGTTACATCTAAGGTAGGTAGATAATGCTTTCAGAGTTAAGGAGGAAGAACGATATGTTTCAAAACCGAACCATACTGATCACAGGTGGTACAGGCTCCTGGGGGAAAGAACTGATCGTCCAATTAATGAAGTATAAACCAAAAGAGATTCGTATCTATGCCAGAAATGAATTATCTCAAGTAAGTCTCCGTTGGGATCTGGGGCAATCAGTACCTATTCAATTTGTTATCGGTGATGTGCGCGATATGCAACCATTGGAGAAAGCGTGTCAAGGGGTGGACTATGTTTTTCATCTAGCCGCATTAAAACATGTCCCTATTTGTGAGTCACAACAGGAAGAAGCATTAAAGACGAATGTATACGGAACGTATAATCTCATTTTGGCTAGTGTTCGCCAAGGTGTGAAAAAAGTAATCAACGTTTCTACCGATAAGGCAGTGGATCCCGTCAATTTTTATGGGATGACAAAGGCACTTGGTGAGAAGATGGTGATTCGCGCCAACGATACCAATAGTACACGCTTTGTTAATGTTCGCGGAGGCAATGTATTGGGGACCAGTGGAAGCGTCGTACCTCTCTTTAAAAAGCAGATTGAGGAGGGAGAACTTCGCGTTACATCAAAGAAAATGACGCGCTTCTTTTTATCCATTTCAGATGCAGTAGAGCTATTGATTAAAGCAGCAACGATATCCATCGGTGGAGAAACCTTTGTGATGAGGATGAAGACTTGTCGGATCATGGACATGGCTAAGGTGATCAGTCAACACATGGGACGTCCTGGAACCAAAATCCGCGAGATAGGAATCCGTCCCGGTGAAAAACTGCATGAGATTTTGATTTCTTCTTATGAAGCCGAACGTACCTACAAATACGATGATCGTTATTATGTTTTGCTTCCGTATGAACCCACTCTCGAGCAGAAGAAAGTCTATGGATCTCTACAAAAGGTGGATTTGCCCAGTTACTATTCCTACACATCATTGATGACCCATAATGAAATTAAAGAAATGCTAGAGGACGGGGGTCTTCTCTCGTAAAGTTGATCCCGATTAAAGTGATTGCAGAAATACCGAATGCCATCTGGGTAGTCCCCAGATGTTAAAAAGACTGATTCAAGCAGTGGCAAAAAGTAATGCGGATGCGGTATCCTGTCGTATCCCGTATTACCCTTGCAAAAGATCGTACACTTTCTGCAGCTTACCCATACCGAATATCTATCCGCATATTTTCGCAATAACCCCCAGCTCTTCATAGACAATATCGTGGAACTTCCTCCCGCTTTCCAATATCCAAACTGGCGGTTAACTTTGGATGAACCCCTATGGGTTATGAAGCCTTACCCTTTGCACGAATTCGTTCATTAATGGCAAACCCAGAAATTCTAAAAATCAATGCCAATGTGCAAGTGAAATATAAAGTGGATCAAGAGTTAGTACGTAAAATACAGGAGGAGACCACATTGGATGATTAATTTTAGAGTAACTATAGTCATTAACAAATAGGAGTCGTCTTCTTAGTGTGATTTGTATGTAAGGTTGAGGTCAATTGGACAATGAACCTTGACATTTTTGCTCTTCTGCTATAATATAATTTTCGTTGGCAACAATACGGGGCATTAGCTCAGCTGGGAGAGCGCTACACTGGCAGTGTAGAGGTCAGCGGTTCGATCCCGCTATGCTCCACCAAAGCAAACCTTTGATTTATCAGGGGTTTTTGTTTTTTTATTTTGCGGGGAAGGTTTACAGTTTTGGCATTTGACCACACTTTGACCACATAAGGTTTACGACTTGGAATTTTCAGTACCATTTCTTTTCATCGCATCACCAAATTTTTTCGCTGCGTCAATTTGCAAATTAGGAATGACATGGCTGTAAATATCCAATGTAATGCTAGTCCGACTATGACCTAATCGCTCACTGACAATTTTCGGGTGTTCTCCTAGCTGCAACATGATGCTAGCGTGTGTATGTCGCAAATCATGAAATCTTACTTTCGGTATCCCGCCGCTAGTATCAATCATTCGATGGAAATGTCGAATCAGGTTCCTTGGATTAATTGGCTTGCCTTCCACAGTACAATTTACAAGGTCCTGATCTTTATATGTGATTCCGAGTAACAATTTTTGTTGATTTTGTTTTGCTCTGTGCTTTTTAAGTGCTGTTACTACTTCGTTAGTACATGTGATATTTCTTTTAGATCCCTTTGTTTTTGGCTCTTGGAACATTAATCCTGCACTTGTTCGACCAAGTGTTTGTTGGATGCGGATCACTCCTCTAATGAGGTCGCAATCTTTCCACCTTAGACCTAAAATTTCGCCCTGTCTCATACCTGTGTGGATTGCTAAGAGGTAGGGTATATAATATTTCTCGTTCTCTACATGTATGAGAAATCGATTTGCTTCTTCAATATCCCAAGTTGGTTTTTCCTTTCCACTGGGTTTTGGCGGACTTACGTGTTCACAGGGGTTTTTTGAAATTATCTGCCATTGGAAAGCTTGGTTGAGAGATTTACGTAGGATCGAATGCATGTATCGGACGTAATCGTTTGAAAAACCCTCTCCTAACTTTTTGGTATAGAAGTTTTGAATTATGATAGGTGTTAATTCACTTAGCCTGATTTGTCCTAGCTCAGGGATGATGTGCTTCTCGAGGACGATCCGATATGTGTCTAAAGTGGTCGCCCTTAATGTTTGTTTAACGGATGAATTGATCCATTCGTTGAGGTACTGTGCAAGCGTGTTTTTACTTGGCTCTACGTATTCTCCTCTTCGTAGTTGAGAAATCAATTCGGCGCAGGCTTCTTCGGCTATCTTCTTAGTTTTGTATCCCCCTTTAGTCTTCTGTTTGCGACGTCCATTAGAGTCTTTTCCTATGTCGAGGGTAAAAGACCATGTTTTTCCTCTTTTCCTGAAGTAACCCTTCATCTGTTTTCCTCCCGAATGCAAATTATTTGTCATTTTGTATTTTAACTGGTAGTGCTGAAGGTGAACAGATGTAACTATTGGTTATATAGTAACATAATGTTGCGTATTGTGTTATTGGAAACTTTTTGTTACCATAATCTTAAAGCAACAAATAGTTACTTGAAGAAGAGAGGTGTATGGGGATAATAGACTGATTTTTATGTTTTATCAATAAGGAGGTTATGCAAATAATGAGTCCTGAAGATTATCCATTGATATTGAAGGCGGGTCATGTAGCGGAGATTCTTGGGATCTCAAAGCGAAGAGCCTATGAAGTAATGAACTATTCACATTTTCCTTTAGTACGAGTGGGCCGATCCAAACGTGTTGGGCGGGATGCATTTTTTCGTTGGGTTGAAGGACAATTAGAGATTCGTTCAGTTGTTAGTTAAAGCTAATAAATAAGGCACCGTTCATTATCATAAAATGAACGGTGCCTTATTTAATTCGAGAATCTTGGTCATTAATAAACCCAGAAGTTGTAATAATGGGTTTATTAAGTTCCTCCAGGCTTATCTTGGCGATTTTCAACACTGTTTTGAGTATTATTATATGAGATTTCCATATATGAAACAGTTGTGGCTACAAGCAATAATAATACTACAACACTTTTTACTACTTTAGTCATATACATACCTCCTCTAAAATATTTCCTCGTTGTACTTTGAATAGTTGCTTCATTGTCTTTTGAAATTCCTTTTCATTGTTTTCCTGTTCGTAACACTCAGCTAATTTTAAAAGTGATTGATGCTCTATTTGTTTCAACCCGTGGGATATTGATATGTTCCGTACCCTATCCAATATACTAATGGCGTTACTGAATTTTTGTTGTGAAATCAAATAATCTGATAAGGTGAGCAATGAAAAGGTAAGACGTGTAGTGTTATTACTATTCTCGGCCATTTTAACCGATTTCTCAATAAATTCCTCGGCCATATTGAGTTGTCCCTTTGCTAAATAGAGATTACCAAGCCTTGCATAAGCCGTAATTATCTTATCTTCATCTTCTTTTGAAATCTTATCTTTGAGTGACATTGCTTTGTTTAGATAGACTTCTGCTTGATCCCATTCTTTTGTACTCAAGTATACAGCGCCTAACAAAGACCAGAAATCAAAAATAGAATAAAATAATTTATTTGCTCGCGCAATTTCCAAGCCTTGTATACAATAATTTATAGCTTGTTCTTCCATCCCTAATCTTCGTGAAAGATCCGCTCTAAGCCAATAGAAACTGACTTTTGTTTCAGCATGATCAATATTATTTATATTTTTCCATTGTTCATAAACCGTCTCGAAAGCTTCCCCAATACATCCTAATTGAGTTAGGTAAAAAGCTTTATTTCTAATGAGAACATACTTAACGTACGTTCTTGTGTTATTGTCTATAAAGTTCGTCAGTCCATAGTTAGTAACCTGAAGTGCTTTATCTAATACATTTTGATTGTAGTAAACTAATCCTAGTTCTGCATAAGAAGCTGCGGCAATATTATTTGATTGGTCATCTAGACGAATACAATTTTGTAGGTGTTTCTCAGCTTTTACCCAATTCCCATTCTTCAGGTGACATTTCCCAGCTATGTAGTTATAGTAACTTGCCTGTGGGTGTGAGTTTGATATGTCTAATTCCTCTAACTCTAATAAGGCCTCTTGAATTAGGTTAGATTCCCTCAGACAATCAATATTCATTAAAGTTATTTCTGTATTTATCAACTCATTTTTTTCTTTTATAAATAGTTCAGAAACATATTCTAAATTAATTCCTAGTTTATCGGCAAGGTAATTGACTAACTCTTTGCTTACATTAGAAAATCCTCGCTCTATATTGCTAATTGTTGCTTTTGAAATATTGTTGTCTGCTAGATTGTCTAGAGTTAGCCCTTGTTTATTTCTTTCAGAGCGAATAAGGCATCCAATCTTCTCAAATTCAGATTCCAAAATATTCACCTCTGTCCATAAAATTCACTCAATTAATTTATCACTCGAACTACTGTTTGTCCAGGGATTTTACCTGTTCATGGAAATCGGTAAATATATATTTCTTGATTAGACAGAAAACTAACCGTAATATTAAATTAGGGTAAATTAAACAATAATGTTTATATTTTTTCCTTTGGTGGCTCTTTATTACACACAATAAAGGGGGGTTATTTTGAAAACTGATGTGAGATTAGACATTGAATTAAAGATGACAGAAGTATCAAAAGATATCCCACTTGATGATATATTTGATGCTGAGGAAGTAATAAAACATCTTATTAGTGAAAATATATTTACTTGGGAGGAATTAAAGGCAATTGAGTTGTTTATGAAAAAAAAGAAGCGGCTTAAAGGAGATAATTAGATTACTCCTGGGCGGCTTCTTTTTTCTTCTTTCGTTGAATAGCTAGCTCAAAAAGTTCATATAAAAATGCTTTGTCTTCATCATTCAATTCTATACCACCAAAATGTGCTTTTTGTGATTGGTTTAGTATTTCCTTAAGGTCTATATTAGCTTCTGATGGTGCAGATCTATTTAAAAGATCATCGATACTTACATCAAAAATATCAGCTATTTGATTTAATGAATCAATATCTGGTTGACGTGTGCCTTTTTCATAATAACCATACGCTTGTCTGGAGATTCCTAGTCTATCGGCAACTTCTTGTTGGGTTAATTTTTTTGCTTTTCTAATGGATTTTAGTTTATGTGGGAACATGATTAACCACCTGTGAAATTATTTTGTATGCTTAGTATAACGCAACTGAATGTTGCGTAAATATGGGAATTTGCTATAGTAACAAAATGTTGCAAAAAACGTTGACAGAAACGTTTTGTTGCTATAGTGTTTATGGTAACAGAATGTTACGTAAGGGGGGAGGATGTTGAGGCATTGGCTAATAATAGCAAGAACAGAAGGGGAAGTATCATTTACACAAGAAGAAATAGCTACTAAAGTTAACGTAAAAAGACAGTACTATGGGATGATTGAAAAAGGAACAAGAACACCTAGTGTTTCTCTTGCGAAGAGAATAGCAAATATACTGAATTTTAATTGGGTCATTTTTTTTGACTCTAAAGGTAACAATATGTTGCTAAGTGAAGCCGATTTACATAGAAAGTCTGAATACAAGTCGGACATATCTTGAATCTTTGGAAGGGGGGCCTCCAATAAATAGCATGATGGATAAGTCTCTAACCTGAGAGGAAGTGAGCCGATGTATCTGCTAGAGTTACAAGTCTGCGTAATCTGTGGAGAAATTTACGATATTACTGAAGGGCCAGATTTCGAACAGGTTTGCTCCCTTGGATGTCTTATCGATTTGGAGTTGTACCAAGGAGGTAATCAATGATGTTTCAGCCAGCCAGAAAGGTTAAGAAATCTCTGAAAGTAGCAGTTTTCGGTGAAAGCGGAGTCGGTAAGACATGGTTTGCGCTTCAGGCTCCTGGGTGCAAAGCGGTCATTGATACCGAGAACGGAACCGACTTTTATGGTGGGAAATTCGATTTTGAGGTCATCAAGACCCGCCGTTATACCGAGGTCATGAAAGCACTCGACTACATAGAGGCCAACGCAGATAAATACGATGTGCTCATCATCGATCCAATCACAAACATCTACCAAGTGCTGAAGGACGCAGGACAGCTTTCCGCCGAGCGTCGAGCGCAGAACAAAGGGAAAAGCGGAGAGGATGCAGCCCTCACTTTTAGGGACTGGGGAATCATCAAGAATAAGTTTAACTCCCTAATAAGTAGGCTCTGTAATCTTCCCTGCCATGTCATTATGACGGGGTGGATAAAGGACATCTATGAAGGATCGGGCGACAGCATGAAAAAGGTTGGAGCTCGGATCGACGCTGACAAGAAAGTTGAATACCAACCGGATGTCATCATCCATTTAGAAGTAGATCGCCAAGGCAACCGATATGGAGTGATCGAAAAAGACCGCACCATGACTCACAAAATTAAAGAGCGAGTGAAGGATATCAACTTCAGCGACTTTATCGCCGCTTCATCGCAGGAAGGCGAAGCGAGCCCACTCCAGATCGATAGTGAGGTGGCCGAAGCTGAGGCGGAGATAACCGCTGAGACAGCGGAGGAGATTAAGAAAATATGGCTAGAGAAAGGATTAAAGCCCCTAGCCTTAAATGCTCAGGTTCGTAGGATCTATCAGTGTGGTTTTGCCGACATGACCCAGTCACAAGGGCAAGAGTTTTTGGACAAGCTCATCGTCACGAAGGAGGTAGAGTAAATGGACTGGGAGTGTGAATATAAGCCGCTTGAAGAGGTGGACGAGCTCTATGAAAATTTGATGTATCTCGAATACGTTGTTTATCCAAAGCTCGATCAAGAATACGCACAAAAACAAAAGGAGCCCTCCGCATAGACGGAAGGGCCCGAGAAAAATCAACTACCGAAATCATACCATGGCAACCGGGCAGCCGCAATGCCCGGACAATAAATCTAAGGGAGTGGTTCATGATGATTCAGGCCCGCTATCAATATGACGGTACCCTTAAAGGGATCGCTGGTTTGAAGCGAGGGGATCAGCTTGAAATAGACGGGACCACCTACCAAGTTATCTGGGTATTCCCGACCGATGGAGAGGAAATCGCCTATCAATTGCGAGGCATGGGGATCGTTCTCGATAGAGAGTTAGAGAGGATCGCCTGATGAAAATGGATCTGGAGGATTGGCTGGACATCATTGTATCGGGAGCGGCATTTATCGGGTTGGTCGTCGTTTGGACAGTTCTACTGATTCTATATGGGTGCTGAGAGGGGACAAGACCATGGCCAAGATCACCTTGGAAACCCGAAGAGCGGCCTATGATGAAATCCTGGAGAGCCTCGGGGCGAGGTATCGTCAAGTGTTAGACGAGCTCTCATATGGGCCAGCCTCAGCTAGAGAATTGGCAATGAGACTGTGGCAAAAGGGGAGCATTCCCAGTCCTGAGAGAAACTTTGTCCATCCTCGATTGACTGAGCTGGAGCAGGTGGAACTCGTCTCTGTCATCGACAAAAAACCTTGCCCGATCAGCGGCAAGACGGTAGCGATATATGAACGGGTCACCAAGGAAACCCACTTGAAGGCGATGCAGGGAGAGTTAGCATTGGAGCCAAAGGAGGCAGACCATGGCTAGGAAACGGATGATGGACCCGAACTTCTGGATGGATGAAAAGGTAGGGATGGTTGATCCCATGGCTCGCCTAACCTTCATGGGGCTGATTAGCCAGGCGGATGATGAGGGGAGAATGGGAGGGCATCCGGCATTAATTAAGTCCCAGGTCTTTCCCTATGACGCTCAAATTACTCCGGATCAGGTTAGGGAGTGGCTAGGATACCTGGAAGAAAAGGAACTTATTCAGCAGTATACTGTGGCCGGGCAATTGTACATATCCCTCCCCAATTTCCTGAAACATCAAAAAATTAATCGCCCAACACCATCCAAGTTGCCTGGCCCAGAACAAACAGAAACAGAAGATAAAAAACAACTCACTGAGTCCTCCGTGAGGGATCATGAACCGATCATGGAGCCCTCACGCCCAATAGAAGTAGAAGAGAATAGAAAAGAAGAGAAAGGAAGTAGAAAGGAACACCCTTCTACAACTGCGGACTGGCTCCATGATTTGGAATCGGACATGCATCCAGACGCCAAGCAGGTGGCGGATCACTACGCCAAGCGGAGGGAGACCTTGGTGGTAGGAAGTAAAGACTTTACCCTCATCGAAACGTTCTTCGATCAGCATACCATTCCTTTAGCCGATGTCATCACAGGGATTGATTACGCCTTTGACCACTACAAACCAGCTACCCGTGGTGGGGGGATTAAATCGTTCAACTACTGCATCCCGATCATTTTAGAGCAATACGACCTGAAGAACTTGCCCGTGCCGATGCCGCGGGGTAAGCCCATTCAACCAGCAGTGAATGTCCCTAATTCCGAGGAGACCCGGGCACAGATTGATGAGCTACTGAGCCGGAGAAGCCAGCTACAGAAAGAGAGGGTGGCTGGTGCGAGATGACACAAGAATCCGTGCCCCCTTTGATACCCGGCTGGAGGAAGAAGTGATTGGGGCGATGATCAGCGACCCGCAGTGTATTGCCGAAGTCGTCGAAAAGATCCAACCCCGTCACTTTTATCATGCGGTCCATCAAAAGCTGTGCAAGAAGATCTATGCGCTATGGCAAGAGGACGAGAAGAAAGTGGATTTGGTGCAAATGGTCCCGTTTCTCCAGCAAGAAAACATCTCCGTGAGCCAGATTACGGACATGGTCCAAGGGTTGGCAACCTCAGCCAAGGTTGCTTATCATGCGGATCGAGTAAAGGACTTGGCCATGCTGCGATCCGCTATCCAAGTCGGACAGGAACTGAGTTTGGCAGGCGGATTGCGCGAGAAAGAGGAGATCCATGCTGCTATTAGTCGGGCGGAGGCTCAGTTGGCTCAAACGACGGAAGAGCAGATGTCAGTCAGTGCCACAGCAACCATCGAGGATATTCTGTATGACTTCCACAGTGAGTTTGAGGTGACGATGCATAATCAATCCGGCATCACTGGACTTTCTACAGGAATTGGCGACCTGGACTGTATGACCGCAGGCTTTCAAAAGCAGAACTTGGTGGTGTTAGCAGGTCGTCCATCGATGGGAAAAACGGCCTTCGCCTTACACCTTGCCCAACACATTTCAAACGAAGGGGAGCGAAACCCTACCTTATTTTGCTCTCTGGAGATGTCCAAGAAGGATCTGGCCCGTCGTTTAATCGGCAATGTAGGCCAGATCGATCTCCAAAATATGAGCACGGGGTTGATCAATGATGAAGAGTACGAAAAGTACACCATGGCCTTATCTATATTAGGCGATGCCAACCTAGTGATCGATGATCAAGCGGGGGTAACCGTTTCGGAAATCAAGGCGAAGGCACGAAGGGTTAAGCGAGAACGAGGGCTTTCCTGCATCATCATCGACTACTTAGGACTCATTGGTGGTGATAGGCGGATGGATCGTTATGAACTTGTTTCAGAAAACATTCGTCAGATAAAGAACCTAGCTAAAGAGTTTCAAATCCCCGTGATTGTCCTGGCCCAGCTTTCTCGAAAGGTAGAAGAGCGTCAAAATAAGCGACCCTTCCTATCTGATCTAAGAGAAAGCGGGGAAATCGAACAGACGGCCGATCTGGTTTTGTTTTTGTACCGGGATGAGTATTACAACCCACACAGTGAGAAGAAACGTATCGCCGAACTCATCATCGCCAAACAGCGAAATGGCCCGGTGGGAACCGTGGAGATGCTATTCATGAAAGAGTATGGGAGTTTCTTGTCGATGACAAAAAGGTGATAGTTCAGTAGATAAACATTGAGGTGATGATAAGGTGATTCGAATTGAAGTTCCCGGTGTCCCTCCCAGTCTGAATCAAATGCGCAATACTCATCACTTTCAATGGAACCGCCTCAAGAAGGAATGGGCTCAGACGATCTTCTTGGTAGCAGCCCGGAACAAGCCCGCTACACCGCTGGATCAAGCAATAGTCACCTTAACTTATCATTTTAGGGATCGGCGGCGACGCGATCCGGATAATTACTCAGGGAAGTTCATTCTGGATCCGTTGGTGGAACTCGGTTTCCTGGTGGACGATTCCTTTGATCATATCGAGCTTAGGCATCGACAGGGCAAAGTCGATTCGAAGAATCCGAGGGTAGTGATTTGCATAGAAGAGGCAGGATGATGATTGAACAGAAGCGACGTGGGAGGGGGAGGGTTTTGCCAAGATGTTCGATGTGCGGGAAGCTGATTAAATGGGCGGAGGTTGAAGGAGAGGACTCAGCGATAGGGATCTGTACTCCATGTTGGGATGATGCGTTGGATAATTCTTCGATGGGAAAACAAGGAGGACGGGCATAATGGAGGATCTCATCCAGCAGTACAAAGATTCGATGAAACGCGTAAGAGAGGCTAAGAGAGCTGTCCCAAAGAGGGAGGATCGCTCTGAGGAGGAAAGGATGTGGCTCTCCACTTTGAATCGGTGCGAAAGCAATTTGCGGTATGCGCTGGATTGGTTACAAACAGGGCGGGAACCTGGTTCAAGGAGGGGTATCGAAAGACTAGCAGCCTATCAGCGTGAAAGAGGATTTGATCCGATGCTTCTGGATGATTATCTCTATAGTTTGGATGAAGGGGATCGACTAAGTAGTAGCCGTCAGTATGACCCCTTCTTTATGATGGACCAACCCCGGCACAATAAGATAACGCAGTCAGATAAGGAGCGGATCGAGGAGGGGCTATCCGGATTGACCGATCTAGAGAGGGATGTGTATCTGATGGCACGGGGGAGATGCCTTTCTCGTGAACAAATTGCCTCGCTTCTAGGAGTCACGAAGGGAACCATTAATAAAATGTTGATTCGAGCAGATGAGAAAGTAGCGCATCGCTCTCAGACCAGCTTATTTTGTCTCCCGAATGCCAACTAATAGTGAGGGATCCACCTCAACTATAACTGCGATATTTCCCGTATCCCGATTTTTTATTGTTAATGTGCCGCCCTCGGGTGGCTTTTATCTCAGTTAATAGATAGGTAGAAGTTAAAGAGCCAGAGGTTTTCAGTAATTAATAACACCAAACATGTTAGTTGTTAAATGTATTGTTGATCAGATTAAAAAGAGTACCAATTGCTTCTTGAAATCTCTTCGGTTACGATTCTGAAAAGATAGATGTTAGTTTTTGACTAATTGTCGAACCTAGCCAAACACTACAGATATGTCGAAAAGAAAAAGATTTCCTTTAAATTTTCGGATATATATGATAAGATATAAATAATTTGATTTAACAATTATTTAGGAGTGTGACATATTCTTGAGCAAAAAAAGTAAAATAAAAGGTAGTATCGGAGTCATTCTGTGTATATTAGCTATTGTAATATATTATAAGCTTAAATTCATCGATTCTAGTATTGCACTTATTTTATTTATCTCGTCAGGTTATTTCTTTGGGTCATTCTTTGATAAATATAAAGATAAATAAAAACAAACGATTCACTATATAGTGAATCGTTTGTTTTTATTTATTATTTTTTTGCAGTAAGTGTTGCAGGGACATAAAGAACGCAGTTAAGATAGACGCCTTTCCCTTTGTCTACTTTACCCATAGCCCATGTTAGACCTGATCCGAATAGAGCTACTGGACCTAATGCTTTAGATGTTACGTGGAAGCCCTTTTTAAGTAAGAATTTCCTAACTCCTTCTTGAGCACCAAGTCCTGCTGTAAAACCTTCTATTGCAAAATAATCGTTTAGGTCGTTAACTGCTTTGTGAGAAAAATATACTTGCATTCCCCACCACTTATAAGAAATCTTAATATACGTTTTCTTTTTCTTTTTACTCATACTTATTTCATCATGCTTTTTAGATTGCAATTCTAATGAATCTTTAACTGGAACGAGATTATTTTTTTGTTCAGAAACCACTTTATTGTTTTCTTCTATAATTTTCTTTATTTTTACAATATCGCTTTTTGAAAAATACTTTTTAGCTTTGTTTTCATCCACTGAGAATTTTTTTGATTTTGTATCCAGTTTTACGTAAGGAGTTGCGTTTTTAATTAGGTTTTCGGAAGAGGAAGCAGTTATTGATGATTCAAAACTTGAAGCGGAAGCATAATTAGACGATAGACTAAGGAAAGCGAGTGAGAACGACAGGAAAAATGCAATAAATTTCTTCATTTCTTTTGTTTCATCTCCTCTATTTTGAAATGCATTTTTGATTCTAACATAAAATAGACCAGAATATAACTAGTTAATTATTTTTAAAAAAGATACAATAAACGACATTTTTCGACCCTCAAAAAGGGGCCCCAGTGTCATTTCATAGTAAACTTTTAAAATATATGTACAAAGGGGGTTGATTACAGATTGTTGAATTGCCTTACGTACCGTTGCTATCACTGTGTTCGTCTATACCTTTAAAGAGTATATCTACGTATCGCTCCTATACGCCACCATGCTGCCATCCCCTGTTGGCGTCGAGCAGCTGGGGGCGCAGTGCTTGGCGTGGCGTTTACCGTGGGCATGCACGTTGTGCCGAGTTCACCTGCCCCAGTGATGGGAATCACTCCAAAAGCTGGTGTTGAAGCGGCAGCCAAACAGGCAACTAGAAGTGAAATCGCTGAAATTGTAGGCCGAAAAGAAGCGAGCAAATATAAGCCAATTGAATACAGCGGGAAAGTAAGAGTGGGTGGGCAACCTCGTGATGTAAGTAGACGTGTGTACCAAAGAAATGATATTGATTGGAATCGAGTTGACCCCAAATCTGGCCTTACTAACACACAGTTAGTTCAGAAAGGAAATGCCCCTTATGGAAATGATGGAAAGTTGATTAATCTACATCACTTGACCCAAAAAGAACCGGGGGCTATGGTTGAAATAGAGGGAACAGTACATCAAAAGTACACGAAAGTCCTACATGGCTTAGTTGATGATGGAAATAGCTTTAGAAATAACCCAGTGTTGGAAAAACAGTACGATAATTTTAGAAAACAGTATTGAAAAAAAGGTATAAAGGATTGAATTTAGAATAGAGATACTTTCTTGGAGGGTTGAGCAATGAGCCAACAGGAAATAATTATTCAGATGATGCAGGAATATGGGCATACCGGGTTCCATACAGGCCCTGTTTCAGAAAATAGAATTGAGCAAATAGAAAAGAGCTTGATTGTTGAGCTACCTGAGAGTTATAAATGGTTCGTTAGGAATTATGGATATGGCGGGATTGAAGGGGTAGTGATTGAAGGAGTTGCTAAAACAGAAGTTCCTACTACTGTGGAGGCTACAGAGGACTATAGGAAATACGGATTGCCAAAGTCGTATGTAGTTATACAAAACTTAGGGGAATACATGTGGTGTTTAGACACAGGAAAAATAAAAAACGGAGAATGTCCTGTAGTCAATTGGTCTCAAGTTGGTGGTTTAGGTAAACTTAATTATGAGAGCTTCTATTCTTATTTAATTGATTGTTTTCAGGAATCCATTGATAATCTAGATGATGATGATGGAATTTGATTGTTGTGAAGAGCATCCTACGGGGTGCTTTTTTGTATGCAAAGAAATCGATGGGAGGTAGAGTAATGGAAACGTTAGCTTATGTACTCTTGGCCATATGGATCGTCGGAATGGTTACAGATGTAATCAAAGAGATAATGAGGTGGTGGAAAAAGGAAAAAAGCGAAGAATAATTATCATAATTTAAGGTGAGATACCTTGGATGCCTTGGGTTAGCGTAGAGGTGTTATTGTGTAGTTTTGGGTATAGAGACTAATTTTATAGAGTAAAAGGTGATAGGTAAGTTGTAAATAGGTTTAGGTGGATAGTATAGGTCAAAAGTTGTATAGTTCTACCCCTTTTTGTTTGATACGCTTGGATCAGAAAAGGGGGTGTGTGTTTGTTAGAAAGCATGCGGCAGTTGGGTATGGCTTTCCTGATGTACTGGAAAGATCGAAGAGAACGGTGGGTAACTCGTCACACTGATCTACTCCGACGCATTCGGAAGGTTTATATTACTTTGGCGTGGATTTTTATCCCCTTAGCTATCCTTGCAGCTATTTTCTTTCCCCAGGTAAGAGAAGCCTTTACGCAGTTTTTATGGAGTTATTACTTACTATGGCAGTTTTGGTTTCTCTCCCGAAGTAAGACACTAACATGGACAGGAATGGCGCGATTTTTTGCTGTTGGGGCATGGATCATTGCTCCATTATCCGCTCTTTTTTTATATGGAGTGCACACGCTATTTGCCGAAGGGTCTGCTACGATCCAAGCAGACTGGAGCAGTGTGGTTGTAGGGCCCATAATGGAGGAGACGATCAAACTCTTGCCCTTTTTGTTGATCTTCTGTTTTACACGAAGATCGCAGACATTTAGTCTGACCGATTACATGCTGGTGGGTGGAGCCACTGGTGTTGGCTTTGATTTTATGGAAGAGATGGTACGTCGGTGGGTCGCTACCGACTCTGGAGGATTAATTGGCTACTTTTTTCGATTGTTTTCTGAATCGGATGACAGTTGGCAAGTGTTTACCCTTTTCCCCGGTACCAATGAAAGTGGGGGAGCCATCTCTGTCGATCATGGAGTTTGGACAGCGTTTGTCACGTTAGCCATCGGGATCAGTATCCGCATGAAAAATCGCTGGGGGAAAAAAGGGTTTCTCTTTCCTCTTTTCGTTTACTTGTGGGCGACTTTTGATCATAGTTCTTGGAATGATCAAAATCCAGGGCCATGGAAGGACTTACTCCATACCCTTTTGGGGCAAGGTCACTTTTACCTATGGTCATTTGTAATTGTATTACTTGTAGCCGTGTGGATGGATTTCCGTCGTTTAAATCTAGTGCGTCATCAGTTGCCCCTATTGCCAAAGGAACAAGTGATTGAACCCATATTTGAATTTTTAACAATCATTCAATCTTTGTTCCGAGGGCGTCAGGCATGGGGACAGATGATGCTGTTCACCCGGGAACGAAGGCATTACGGATTTACGCTCCTACAAGAAAAAGACGAACTATTCCCTGATCTAGGTGACTTACGTGTGTCCCTTCAACAACGATTCCTATTCTTAGGTGGAGTGTTTGCCACACTTTTGGTGTTAGGGCTTTCTAGTGGTTTGCTGAGCCATTTCACGATAACCGATGCCTATTTTGCAGGGCTTTTTGACCAGCTATCGGATTGGTGGCAGGGGTTGAATGGTTGGGAAAAAGGCGGGATCATCGCAGGGATGGCAGTGATTGGTGGGGTTCTTACTGTTGCAACGGGTGGAGGTTTTCTTGCCGGAGGGATGACGGCTCTCGGTGCAGCATTGACCGCAAACGATGTTCTGCAAAGCCCAATACCAATAAAATCGTTTATGAACGATCCGATGGGTGCAACCAAGCAGTGGACACGGGAACTGCTGAAAAAGCCTCCCCAAGAGGCGGTTAACACAGTCTTTACCTTAGCCGCTGATCAACTGCTCCGCCGCGTACCCGCACTCCGTGCAGGCAATGAACTGATGGATTTAATGAAATCCCGCGTTCAACGTTCTGCGAGGAACTGGATGCCAGGAAGATCCGTAGTAGATGCGGGCACAGGAATGCGAATGAGGGCGGATTGGGATCGGCATGATTGGAATCAGTCTGATTATAGGGAAAGTCGAGCTGCTCAAAGCGAAACGAATCAACATTTTCAAGCAGGTACTCCAGAGCACAAAGCTAAGAGATGGGAGGAATATCAGGAAAGAGGAGGAAACTCGAGTTACGAATCTTGGAGTAATAAGTATGAAGCTAATATGAGGACTCCTGTAGAAGCTCATAAAATTATGAATGAATATTGGAAGCGAATTGGTTGGGGTAAACGGGAAGTAACTGTGGATGCTGGAGGAGTATCTAGAAGGCTTGATATTGCAGATCTAGATCTAAAAAAAGGTATTGAGCACAAAACTACAACGTTAGAAAATGGAAGGGGTTATTTTTCTCTTCGAGATAATATAAGGTCAGAAATTGAGCGAGATGCGTACTTAGTTAAGAGAAAAAAGTGGGATATTACTTGGGTATTTGAAAATGCAGATGCTAGTGAACCGTTGCTACAGGAGTTGAAGAAAAATGGGTTAAAATATAAGATCGTAGAAAAAGGAGGGGTTTAACTTGACCGACCAAGAGAAACAAGATGAACTAGAAAGATTTGATGATTGGTTGTTTTATATGGATGATGTATTGGAAGAGTTCCTTGAAAAAAAAGCTCCTAAGAGCATAAATCTTGATTATACACCGGAATCATTACTACAATTTGAAAAATGGTTATTGATGAAGTATTCTAAGCCTGAAGATTTGATGCAGGAAAGTGAACGGTTTTGGTTAGATGGGGCAGCTCGTTATGTAGGAGAGGTATATCGTAAAAATTTGAATGGTAAGTGGACAATTTTCCTTGACGATAAGGATTATGGTTACTATGGTCGGCCAATGGTGCATTTCTTTAAAAAAACAGACCCTGTTTCTCCTCACTCGGATGTGATCGCGGCTACTGATAGAAGAAGAGGAGACTTCATTTTTGAACTTTTTGTAAATACAAAACTTATGATGGAAGAGTAAGTTCTTAGCACTCCATAAAGGGAGTGCTTTTTCTATGATTAAAATACGGAGTGATGAGATATCGACATCAGAGAGATTAGTAAAAGCAAGATAAATCCAGCATCATACAATCCTCGAAAAAACCTAAAGCCTGGCGATGACGAGTATGAGAAGTTAAAGCGATCTATTAATCACTTTGGCTATATTGAGCCATTGGTTTGGAATAGCCGAACCGGAAATCTGGTAGGCGGTCATCAGCGGCTTAAGATTTTTCTGGAACAGGGGCTAATCAAGGTAAATGGAGATTAATCTAGGTGATTTAGATATGGATCTTACGGGCTTCGATTCCACTGGAGATCGATAGCTTGACAGATGAATACTTAAACAGCAATCCAGATGATGACAACTTCGATATCGACAAGGCCCTGGATGAGATCGACGAGCCTATTACCCAGCCAGACGATCTTTGGTTACTCGGTCAGCATCGACTTCTATGTGGCGATCTAAAAATACCCTTTGGAGGAGTTAAAAGATGGAGAGATTAGCCGATGTTATTCTGACCATATGGATCGTTGGTATGGTTACTGGTGCAATCAAGATAATAGTGAGTTGGTGGAATAGGCGTAGGGAAGCAAAGAAATATAATTATGATGGTCAAACGATTTGGCATGACTTTTTTATAAAGATCGACGAAGAGGAAGCTAAGAAAAACCCAGAGGGAGTTCCATTGACAGTCGAGATATATCCGATTGGTCAAAGAGAGCAAGCAATCGTTGGAAGTGCGAGAGTGATACCAGAGCCCACTGATTCCGATAGGGCTCTTATTTTGTTGCATACAGAAGGATGGACGGAAGCACATAAACGATATAAGTTCAAGCCGAAGAGAACCTATGTGGATCTCAGATCAGGAATAGTAGTAAATGAGCTGGATACCAAGATTACTGAGGATAGTGATGAGTAAATGCCTAGCAAACCACTCCGCCCCTGCAATTACCCTGGATGTCCGGGGTTAGCGCAGGGGCGTTATTGTGAGGAGCATACTAAGCAGGAATCACAACGGTATGAGCAGAGTCGAGGCTCGGCTTCGCAACGAGGTTATGGATCGAGCTGGAGAAAGGCTAGGGCTACGTATCTCAAGCGTAGTCCTTTGTGTGTGGGGTGCGAGAAGGCTGGGCGATTGACACCAGCTACTGTGGTGGATCATGTGGTACCGCACAAGGGTGATACTGGCCTGTTTTGGGATAAAGGCAACTGGCAGAGTTTGTGTAAGAGGTGTCACGATAGGAAAACAGCGACTGAGGACGGACGATGGGGTTTAGCTTGAGGGAAGAACAAGTCCAACTTGAGAATAAATGACATCTTTTTTGGGATATAGAAAGGAACGGTCAATAAAATGTTGACCCGAGCCGATGCAAAAGTAGCCCATCGCTCTCAAACCAACATTTTATGTCTCCAGAATGCCAACTAATAATGAGTGAATCTACTACCCTCAACCCTAGGGTACGATCTCTCCCTGGGTCCTTATTATTATCGATGGGCCACCTTAAGGTGCTTTTTATTGGCTGAAAATTTTAATGATGTTGATATTGATAGCATGAAATATTAATATATATTGATGTATATCAAATAAATAAAAATATCATTTTGTCAATTCGTGCTCGAGTTCGCTGATTTTATTAATAATATTGTCATATGTATCGTCATCCTTATGTTTAATAAACCTCTTGGGAATATCAAGGAGTATTTTATTTTGTATTTCTTGTAATTTGTTTTTTGTTTCTTGATCTAACTTCTTCTCATGAGAGTAGATAACAAAGGGTACTTTTGAAGATCCAAAATCAATGATGGCTTTTAAACTACTGTTTGAAGCAAAAAATTCAGCAAGAGGCTTATCTGATGTCACCAGTTTAGGATCTTTAATTCCTTCCATACCATTATGGATATTATGTTGAATGAGCCTTAGAAAAAAAAGATCCCAGCATGCTGAACTAATGTTATTAATATTAGGTGAACCCAATTTAAGAAATTTACTTACTGTATTTTTTTCCGAGTCTGACCCTAAGAAGTAATAAAATGCGAGCTGGGATTCCATTCCATTTATAATATGTATTTCTTCGTTCTGGAAATTCATAAACTCTTCATATAAATGAAGTTTACTTCTATCTTTCCTTTTTGTTTTTGAGCTTCCTTTGTTTAAAGAGTGGATTTTAAGAAGAGAGACATAGCTGCTAGCCATCATTGGATTAAGTTTAATCATTGGTAAAAAAGTATTCTTTGTATTCAAGGGAGTCTTTGGAGGTTGATTTTTAAGCTTTTCTCCAGTTGTAGTGGCATGTCTGATTATTTTTTCTGGCTCCCACGCAAACAAATTTTTAAGTGCCTGAGTATAGACTTCTTCTCTTGCTGTTCTAATATAAGGCAAAGGATGATAACTTGCTTCGAATATACCAAAGCCAGGAACATAATCAGAACCCATATTACGTAATAAAAGTTCAATAACGGCAGATCGTTTTTTGGATGGCATTTTATGAGGCTTATAATAAAAATCCCTTAACATAATAACTACATTTGTTTCAAGAATTAAAGAATAATGTTTATAGTCAAACTCCTCTGAAATTCCTACTGTGTAAAATACGCCTGTAGAATCTAGGTTTACGTGTACTGACATAGTATCTTCCTCCATTAGATATTAATTCCTTTTCTTTATGATATAGGTTATAAAATATTTTTTCAATTATTTACTACTATTTTTCATATTAATTATTAATAATCCTTGTAAGGACAAATCAGTAAAAACTGTATTGGAGATTAGTTGATAAATGGTAAGAAGTCGGATGTAATTGGCAACCGCTCTGTAAGAGATGTTACGACAAAAAGACTGCAACAGAGGATGGACGATGGGGATGAGCTTGGTCAAGGGGGAGGGGGGATCGAATCTCTGGGAGGGACGGCCCATAGACCGGTGGGCAATCTTCTGCTCATAAAATTCGTTTTATTTCATAAAAGGGGGTGACAACATAGTCATCAAGATAAGGATAGTAGTATAAGATGGGGAAAGAAATTTTTAGTATCTATACAGGCTGAATCGTTAAATAAGGGCGCTCGATCTTTCCACCTTTTAAAGACAGGCGTTTTAAATATGGAAAGGGTTAAAAAACAGGCTGTCGAGAAAACTCGACAGCCTGAGTGGATGATGCTACTAAACCGTTACTATGAATTTATTTCTTGACAGCGGTCCATTTCTTGCCATCTAGTTGAAAATCCTTAGTAGCGGTCCATTTCTTGCCATCTAGTTGAAAATCCTTAGTAGCGGTCCATTTCTTGCCATCTAGTTGAAAATCCTTAGTAGCGGTCCATTTCTTACCATCTAGTTGAAAATCCTTAGTAGCGGTCCATTTCTTACCATCTAGTTGAAAATTCTTAGTAGCGGTCCATTTGCTACCGGGTTTAGCAGGTTTAAGAGTGGTTCCTGTGGGGTTTTTATCACTTTTTTTAATGGTTACATTTCCATTTTTATCTTTAGCAATGGCTACAGCTTTGCTAATGGGTTTAGCAGGGGTACTGTTGCTTGGTGCTTTAACAGCGTGTTTAGTAGGGAGACTTTTGTCTGCTTTAACAGCATCATTTCCATCACTTGCAAAGGCTGCTGAGGTGGAGACAGTGGCAACGAGCGCAAAGGCAGCTGCAAAGGGTAGAACACGGCGTAATTTTTGCATGAACATTCACTCCTTAGTTGTTTTATGCCTTCATTGTAAGAGAACGAATGGTTGAGAAACAGTGACAGAAGAAAGCGAATTGTCCAGGTTTCTGAGTGCCAGTCGATCTCAGAAGGGAGTCAACCTCCCTCCTTGGTAGCTAGTTTTCCCATCAATGATGGCTGCTGACTGAGTGTTAGCCTAAAAATCGGGCGGAGAGAATAAAGAATGTCACAATACAATCAAAGCCATGATCAGGAATAGCTCATTGCGGTTTCGTGACTAAGAACCCAATGAGTTTATCATCATATCCTCTCCTGTCATTTATACAGTATGGGGGGTGACAAACATGGGGAGGAAAGCTAAGCCTATCGGGCTCCATATCGTTGAAGGGAACTCGTCTAGGCTGACGAAAAAGGAGATCGAAGCCCGACAGGATGCGGAAGCATCTTTGATGCCAGGCACTGACAATACCCGTCCACCCCCTTGGCTTGGGAAGGTGGCGAAGAAAGAGTTTAAGCGACTGGCTGAGGCGCTTAAAAAGCTCAACCTTATGACGAATGTGGACGTCAATGCACTCGCAGCTTATTGTGACGCTTACGCCGATTACATGGGTTGCACCAAATTGATTGAAGAAGAGGGGCTTATGGTGGAGTACACCAACAACTCAGCCGAAACGAATCGAGTCCCTCACCCTCTCCTCACCAAAAAAAAGCAACTGCATGAGCAAATGAAGTCGCTCGCGGTGGAGTTCGGCTTAACTCCCAGCTCACGAGCGCGTCTTGCCATGCCGCAAAAGAAAAAAGAGGTGGATCCGTTTGGGGAGCTGTTTGACTAATGGATGCGGTGACGCAATATGCCAACCAGGTGGTAGCGAAGGAGATGGTAGCAGGGAAATGGGTTCAACTGGCCTGCGAGCGGCACCTGAGGGATCTGGATCGGCAAGATACGGAGGATGATTTCCCTTATCTATTCGACGAGTCCCGCGCGGAGCGGGTTTTTTCATTCTTTCGTTTCTGTAAACACACGAAAGGGAAGTTGGCGGGTTCACCGATTGATCTTGACCCCTTCCAAAAGTTCATTCTAGGGAGCATTTTTGGCTGGGTTCATCATGAATCGGGCCTTCGTCGCTACCGAAAAGCCTATATTCAGCTCGCACGGAAAAACGCCAAGTCGACGATTCTCTCCGGGGTCGGTTTGTATATGCTGATGGCCGATGGGGAGGCTGGGGCGGAGATTTATGCCACGGCAACGAAAAGTGACCAGGCGAGGATCATTTATGGCGATTCAAAGGTAATGGTCAACCGTTCAAGGGATCTATCGAAGCGATTGAATGCCCAGGAAAGCGTCATCAGAGACCCGAGAAGCAATAGTGTTTTCCGCCCCTTATCCAAAGACACCAAGACCTTAGACGGTCTGAATCCCTACCTAGGGATCATTGATGAGTATCACGCTCATCCCACTTCGGAAATGTACGATGTCTTAGTATCCGGCATGGGTCAACGAGCGCAGCCACTCCTTTTCATCATTACGACGGCGGGTTTTAACATCCACAGTCCTTGCTATACCGAATATGAGTATTGCACCAAGATTATGGAGTCGACCTTGGATAATGATCAGTATTTCGTCTACATCGCTGAGATGGATGAAGATGACGACATCGGTGATGAAAGAACCTGGGTAAAAGCGAACCCGCTTCTCGCCCAATCAGAGGAAGGGATCGCTTATCTCAAAGCAGAATATCAGGTGGCCTTGGACGTTCCCGAAAAAATGAGGAACTTCCTCACGAAAAACATCAATAAATGGGTCGATATGAAGGAAAACGGCTACCTGTCCCTATCGAAATGGAAGGATTGTAGCGAAGAGGAACCTATCGATCTTACGGGGAGGGAGTGCTATATCGGGATTGACCTTTCCCGAAAAATTGACCTGACCTCTATCGGCTTTGTGTTCCCCTTGGAAAATGGAAGGTTTGTTGTTCGGAGTCACTCGTTTCTCCCAGAAGACACCTTACGGCAAAAAAGACACACGGATAAAGTACCCTATGATTTGTGGGTGAGGGATCAGTGGATTGCAGCGACAGATGGATCCGTGGTTGACTACCGATACATCATGAAATACATCCAGGATCAGGTGATTACACACGGTTGGAAGGTGCTCGAAGTTTGTTTTGATCCTTATAATGCCACACACTTTGCTCAAGAGATGGAAGCGGAGGGATACACTGTCTTAGAAATTAGACAAGGTTACCAAACGCTTTCTGAACCGACAAAGGACTTTCGAGAGCTGGTGCTGTCAAAGAAGATCATCCACGATAATAATCCGGTACTAACCTGGGCGATATCCAATGCAGTGACAAGGCAGGACCATAACGAAAACATCATGCTGGACAAAGACAAATCGACGAACCGCATCGATCCGATAGCGGCACTTTTGAATGCCCACGTCAGGGCGCGTTTGCGAACAGAAGGGCCATCCATTTACGAAGGAAGGGGGCTACTTACCCTATGAACGGAAAGCCAATCAAGATCGATGCCAATGATTGCCTGATGGTGGTTGGGTTAGGGTTTCTTGGTGTGGGTTTATGGATGATCTATCCTCCCTCGGCATGGATCCTCCTGGGGCTGGCTCTGGGGACGATCAGCCTCTTAAGGAGCCGATAACGATGGGGTTTGTATCGGGGATATGGGAGAAACGATCCGGGTTGAGTCGACCCGACCGATGGTTAACTGAGGCTATGGGAGGACGACCCACTTCATCCGGTGCTAGGGTGAATGAGGATACTGCATTAAGATCGACGGCTGTCTATGCGGCGGTTCGAGTGCTATCAGAAACGATTGCCTCGCTTCCCTTAGCCGTTTATCAGCGAATGCCAGGAGGGGGCAAAGATAAGGCCGTCAATCACCCTCTATACACGATCCTTCATGACATCGCTAACGAGGAGATGACCGCGATGACCCTGCGAGAAACCCTCCAGGGTCATCTTGCATTAAGGGGAAACGGGTACGCCGAAATCGAGTACGACAAAGCAGGGGGAATACGGGCTCTCTGGCCGCTCCGCCCAGATCGAGTAACACCGGAGAGGCTCCCTAGCGGAAAACTTCAATATCGTCTTCTTCTTCCGGATGGGCAGGGGGTTATTCTACCGGCCGAACGGGTCCTCCATATTCCCGGTCTCTCTTATGACGGGCTTATCGGCTACTCTCCAATTGCATTGGCGAGGGAAGCGGTTGGTTTATCGCTTGCTACTGAAGAATTTGGTGCACGATTCTTTGGGAATGGGGCGCAAGTATCCGGGGTTTTGGAACACCCAGGGAGGCTGGGTGAAGAAGCACAGAGGAATATCCGAGGTTCATTCGAGGAAGCTCACTCCGGTTTATCGAGATCACACCGCCTGATGATCCTCGAAGAGGGGATGAAGTATTCCCGCATCGGCATTCCGCCTGAGGATGCTCAGTTTTTAGAGACGAGAAAGTTTCAGTTAACCGAAATTGCCCGGATTTTCCGGGTGCCGCCTCATATGCTGGCGGATTTAAGCCAAGCGACCTTTTCTAATATCGAGCATCAATCCATCGAGTTCGTTACGCACACGATCCGACCGTGGTTGGTCAGATGGGAACAAGCCATCAGTATGAAACTACTTTCTCCGGTGGAAAGAAAGTCCCTCTTCACCGAGCATAAGGTGGATGGGTTACTGAGAGGGGATATCAAGAGTCGGTATGAAGCGTATTCCATCGGACGGCAGAATGGCTGGCTGAGTGCGAATGATGTTCGCGATCTGGAGAATATGAACCCACTCCCTGAGGATCAAGGGGATATGTATCTGGTTCCGCTCAATATGGTGCCTGCGGATCAGGTCGGACAGGTGCCAGAAGGAGAGAAAAAGCCTATAGAAGATGATTCAAATGAAAAAGAGATGGAGTCTGATAGCCGATCTCGAGAAAAGAGAGACCTTGAACAGCGATCTATCCGTTCAGCTACCGCTAGGAGACGATTAGGTAATGCCTATAAGCGAATGTTTTCCGAGGCCGCTTCCAGGGTGATCCGCAGGGAAAAGGCAGATGTCATGCGACAGGCGGAGAAGATGCTAGGCAAACGGGATGCGGGACTATTTACCGATTGGTTGGAAAGATTCTATCGGGATCATCAGGGGTTCGTTGAGCGTAACTTCTCCCCGGTAGTGTTCGCTTTTGCCGAGGCCATTCAGGCTGAGGCGGCAGAAGAGGTAGGACATCAAGTCGGCATGACACCAGAAATAAGGGAGTTTGCAGGAGCCTACTTGTCTACTTTTGTTGCTCGCTATATTGGTTCCTCACTCGGACAACTGAGAAAAAATTTACGAGAGGCTTTGGAGCAAGGAGCTGATCCTTTAATATCTCTAAATGAACGATTCAACGAGTGGGAGGAGAATAGGCCAGCAAAGGTAGCGGATCGGGAAACGAATCAAGGGGGTAACGCCTTCGCTAAGGCAACTTATATAAGCGCGGGCTTTATGAGAGTTCAGTGGCGATCATCGGGAGGGAGTTGTAGATACTGCGCTCAGATGGATGGGAAAACGGTTGGGATTAATAGCACATTCGTCGGGAAGGGTGAAGAACTGCAACCAGAGGGAGAAAAGCCGCTGATTCCGTCCACTAATGTTGGACACCCTCCCTTGCATAGAGGGTGCGATTGCATGATCGTAGCTTCAACATTTTAAAAGGGATGATGAGATGAAAATAGAGCGAAGAGCGTTCCCATTGCTGGAGTTCCGGACAGAAGGGGATGAGTCGCCAAAGATCAGAGGGTACGCAGCGGTCTTTGGTAAGCTCTCCGAGAATCTAGGAGGATTTAGAGAGAAGATCGCACCAGGAGCTTTCGATAAGACATTGAAGTCAGCAGATGTCAGAGCCCTTTGGAATCACAACCCTGATTATGTGCTGGGCCGTAATAAATCTGGGACTTTGACCATGCAAGAGGATGAGCGAGGACTGGCCATCGAAATAGATCCCCCCGATACTAGCTGGGCAAGGGATTTAATCACGAGTATGAAGCGAGGCGACATCAATCAGATGTCCTTTGGGTTCCGCACAGTTTCCGACAATTGGGAGGTAAGAGGGAAGGAAAATGTTCGAACCTTGGAGGAGGTGGATCTATTCGATGTCAGCCCCGTTACCTATCCGGCATACCCACAAACCACCATCAAGGCCCGCTCTCTCATCCAGGAGGCGGGTCTTGATTTTGACCACTTGACGCAAATCATGGTGCGGGCCAGAAGCGGTCTTCCTTTCAGTAAGGAGGATCGCTCCTTTCTGGAACAAGGTATTGCTTCATTGAAAGACCTCATCCCTGCCGAGGCGAGTCAGGGGACTTCCTTGGCACAATCCGAAGATGCCCCCGCGCAGGTGCGCAGTGTGGCGATGCTTCGGAAACGTCTTGAGTTGGTATCGAAACTATAGGAGGAATGTATCCATGAAAAATGTGCTGGAAATGAGACAAAAGCGTGCGGCTTTAGTCAAGCAGGCGCGAGAAGTGTTAGACAAAGTAGAACAAGAGAAACGCGAAATGACGGCGGAAGAAGAGCAACACTATGAAACGATCATGGCGGAGGTAGACAAAAGAGCCAAGGAAATCGAGCGCGAGGAGAGGATGTCGGGAATTGAAGCGGATTTAAAGGAGACGTTGACTCCAGCCAATCGCCCTGATCCACAGCCTCCCGAAGAGAGAAAGCGAATGCAGGAGAGAGAGGCGTATCGAAAAGCATTCTGGGAAGCTATACGTCAGGATCGTAATGCTTTATCTGCGGAGCAGTTGGCTCTATTGCAGGACCCTGAAGTAAGAGCGCTGGCAACGGCAACCAATACGGCAGGGGGCTATCTCGTTCCGACGGAATTTGAAAAGACATTGATCCAAAAGCTCCTCCCGTTCAATGTCATGCGCTCGCTTTGTAAAGTCATTACTACCAATGCACCGAATCAGATCCCCGTCGAGACCGATTTCGGTGCGGCGACCTGGCTGGCGGAGAATGCGGTCTTCACTGAAAGTGATGCGAAATTCGGACAGACCACGCTGAGTGCCTATAAATTAGGGACGATCATCAAAGTCTCGGAGGAACTATTGAATGATTCGGTTTTCAGTATCGATGAATATGTCGCCGATGCGTTTGCCCGTCGTTTTGGGGTGGCTGAGGAGGCAGCTTTTGTGAATGGAGATGGTACGGGGAAACCGACGGGGATCATCAATGGCGCCACCCCAGGTAAAGTAGCCGCTATAGGGAATACGACGTCCATTACGACCGATGATTTATTCGATACGTTCCACGCCTTAGGGCGCCCTTATAGAACAAACGCTACTTGGTTGTTCTCGGACGGGACGGCCAAAGCCATTCGCAAGCTGAAGGATAACACGGGGCAATATCTATGGACACCCGGGCTGCAAGCAGGGCAGCCGGATCGCATCCTAGCCCGGCCCGTGGCAATTTCGGACTTTGTGCCCGCGATGGCAGCCAATGCAAAATCCATGCTATTCGGTGATTTCTCCTATTACTGGATCGCCGATAGACAAGGTCGAGTGATGCAAAGGCTGACGGAGCTTTACGCGGCCAATGGTCAAGTCGGTTTTCGAATGTACCAGCGGACCGATGGAAAATTGATCTTGCCCGATGCCGTTGTTTACTTCCAGAACTCCGCGACCTAATGAGGGGGCGATATAGCTCGATTTAAAGGAGGTGGATTCGATGAGCGGATCCATGAAGGTAAAGATGATCGTCGGCGTGGCGTCGGAGTCGTGGAGTTATGCACCCGGTCAAATTGTCGAACTGAGTGAATCACAAGCATCGGCTTGGGTGGGAAGTCGGCTCGCTGACTGGGCAGAGGGTGAGACAGCTTCGCTATCTCCGGCAGAAACGGCCGCCAGAAAGCCGGCCCCGCGGCGAAAGGGGGCTAAATAGATGGGGCTGAGAAGGCTGACCCCTCCGAAAGAGGAGCCCCTGACTTTAGAGGAGGCCAAGGCTCACCTTCGAATAGATGGGAATGACGAAGATAGCCATATATCCGGCTTGATCGGAGCAGCCAGAGAACATGCCGAGTCGATTACTCAGCGGGCTTTCCTCACGCAAACCCACCAACTATCCTTGAATGGATGCCCAGACGAGGCTCTTTTACTTCCTAAGCCTCCGATTCAACTCGTTCAAAAGCTTCAATATATAGATCCCTTGGGGAAGGCGCAGATTCTCAAAGAAGGAGCTGATTTTTGGACCGACTCTACCACGGAACCGAGCCGAATCGTCCCTATCGCTGGCTGGCCGGCTACCGCTAGTCGTCCTGGCGCTGTCGTCATCGACTTTGTATCAGGATATGGCGAATCCAACGATGTTCCCCAACCGATTAAACAGGCGATGCTCCTCATGATCGGTCACTGGTATGAGCATCGGGAAGCAGTCAGCGAAACCTCTATGACTACTCTGCCATTGGCGGTAGATGCGCTTCTCAATCCCTATCGAATCTGGAGGTATATCTAATGGAGGTGGGCAAGCTCCGTCATCGAGTCACCATTCAGAAACCGACCATTTTCTCAGGCGAAGGGGGCGGATGGAGTGAGGGGTGGGAGGATTGGGTGAAGGGTTGGGCGAGTATCGAGCCGCTCTCAGGGAAGGAACTCCTGGAAGCACAACAGGTGGCCTCGACCGTAACCCATCGGATTCGTATGCGCTATCGAGCTGGGGTTCAGCCGACGATGCGAGTGCTTTTTGGTGATCGCATATTCGAGGTAACTCGTGTCATCGATCCCATGGAACGGGGGAGGGAGCTAGAGCTGATGGCAGAGGAAAAGGTAGGTGATTTAGATGGCACGGGGGATGAAAGTGGAGATTGATTGCGATACCGCGAAAGCGGTGGCGCGATTCCGGTCCTATGCAGTGGCGAAGCAGGCAGGAGTCAAGGGCGTCGTCAAAAAAACGGCTGAAGCGGTAAAGGAAGGGGCTAAGAAGCGGGTTCTCGTTGATACGGGCGATACCCGAGACAGCATTCAGGTAGAGAGCACCCAAGGGGGTCTTTCGGCAAAGGTAGGGCCCACCAAACCAAGAGGGTGGAAAGCCCCTTTCATTGAGTTTGGCACCAAGAAAATGGCGGCCAGCCCCTTTCTCCACCCTGCTGCGGAAGAAGAGCGGACTGGATATGTTAATGAGATGCGGAAGGAGTTGGCCAAACTCCAATGAAGCTGGCAAGCTGGGAAATCCAGAAGGCGGTGGTTAACCATCTGAAAGAGGTTTTGTCTGTCCCGATTTTCGATGGTGAAGCGCCAAGTTTAACGAAGTTTCCCTATGTGGTGCTGGGGGAGACCACCTCAGCAAGTTGGCGAACGAAACAATCTCCAGGAACACAGGAAACGATCACGATCCATGTTTGGACGGATCGAGGGGGAAATAAGCAGTGCAAGGGGATGATGAGCCAGATTAGTGAAGGGTTAACCTCGCGTGCTCGATTGGAACTAGAGGGTTTCTTTGTATCCGGAATCAGATTAGAACTTGCGGAGACGCTGAAAGATCCCGATGGCTATCGCCATGGGGTGTTGCGTTTCCGCTTTTTGATTCATGAAAGGAAGGGATAGGGATGGCAAAGGGTGATGTATTTAGCGGGAACGATGTGACCCTATGGGTGAACGATCCAGCCACTCCGGCAGGATCGCCTGTGTTTGTTGGTGGACAATCGGAGACGAAGTTTAAAACCTCGACGGAAACCATCGAGGTGACAAGAAAAAAGCCAATAGGAGGCCCCGTCTGGAAAGAATTTCTCCCTGGGGCGCAAGAGTGGGAGCTGGATAATGACGCCTTCTGGGTCCAGGACGATGAGGGGATCACCTTGCTTAATACGGCAAAGAGAACCGGGACGCCCGTGATCATTCAGTGGCGGCAACCCGATGGAAAGATGAAAGAGGGGACCGCAATCATTACCGAGCTGTCGGAAGAGTCTCCGATGGATGATGGGTATTCCATGTCGATGAGTCTTCAAGGGACTGGAGCTTATGACATCAAGGATATTCCCAAGAAATAAGTGCAATTGAAGGTCAGGTAGCCAAGTTATAAACTACCTGGCCTTATTTAAATGAAGGAGATGACAATCATGACGGTCATTCACATGGATAAACAGCGCGAAATCCGGTTCGACTTTAATGCATTATCGGCATTAGAGAAGGAGTTAGGGGTGGACAGTTGCTTCGAGGCCTTCTCAAAAACGGGTGCTCGCACCATGGTTGCTCTCGCATGGGCGGGGATGATCCATGCTGAACCAAAGTTATCGATCCAGGAAGCAGGGCGGAGGCTATCCATCGCAGTAGAACGGGATGGAATGGAACCAGTGGTTAGTATGTTAATGAGCTCACTCCAAAAAGCGCTGGGAATTAGCGAAGAGCAAGTTCAAGAAGTTAATGAGCTTAAGGTAGCAGAAGCAAAAAACTGACTGGCCCTGGGTGGTGGTCTCAAATGAAGAAGATCGCCATGGGGCCACTTGGGATAAGGCCATCGGAGATGCCCCAGCACTTTTGGCGGGTCACTCCTGCTGAACTCATGGAACAATTGGATGCAGTGATGGAGTGGAAGCAAAAGGAGCTTGAAGCGTTCAGAGATGTGATGCTGACTCATGCATGCATAGTGGTAAATTTCAAAGATACGAAGAGACCCAAGCTGACCGTCGAAAAGCTAATCGGAAAGGAAAAGGCTACAACGGTTACCCAGAAGCCTACCTTCCTTGAGGGCCGAGAAATGATCTACCAAGGGAGGTGGGGAAATGGCTGCCATCAGTAATATTTTCGTCAATATTGGGGCTCGAATCGCTAGTTTTGAAAGATCGATGGCCCAAGTAGAATCTCGCCTCCGATCAGCCGGAGCCAAGTGGCAAGCGACTGGACAGGCCATGAGTGCCGCAGGGTCAACGATGACGCAAAGTGTCTCAGTACCCCTCGGGATCGTCATGGGGTTGATGACCAAGACAGCCATCGATGGCGAGGAGATGCGGTCGAAGTTTGACCACATCTTTGGGAGCATGTCCAAGAGCATGAATAGTTGGGCCGATAAGCAATCCGATGCGCTCAATATGTCCGGGCAGGAGATCCGAGGGTATACGGCGGACCTCTATGGAACGATCAACGGCATGGGTATTACCGACAAAACAGCTGCCAGCATGTCCAAGCGATTTGTTCAATTGGCGGCGGATCTTGGGTCCTTCAACAATGTCCCCACCACCGAAGTGGTTGAGGCGATGACCGGGGCATTTCGCGGGGAATACGACATGCTCCAGAAGTATGTCCCAACCGTCTCTGATGCCACCGTCAAGGAATACGCCTATGCGAATGGAATTGCGAAAAAAGGAGCGGAGCTCACTTCGGCTCAGAAGGCCCAGGCCATCTATGGATTAACGTTGAAAGGGACGAAAAAAGCGCAAGGTGATTTGGCAAGGACTCAGGGATCAGCCGCTAATAAGCTCAAGGATTTATCCGCAAAATGGACGGATCTCTCTGAGAAGTTAGGAACGATCCTCATCCCGATTCTACAAAGAGTTGTCGCCAAAATAGAAAAGCTGGTTCAGTGGTTTAGCCATTTATCCAAAGGTCAACAAGAGATGATCGTCTATGTTGGCCTGGCTGTGGTTGCCTTGGGCCCGGTGATCATGGTGATTGGCAATCTGATCAATATTTGCGGCACGCTCATTGGTGCAGGATCCAAGGTTGTTAGCTTCTTTGGGAAGATGAATGGGGTTGGGGCGAAGGTAGCTGGATTAGGGGCTCGATTTTCAGCCTTTGGTGCCAAAGTAGGTAACGCGTTCTCCAGTGTGGGGAAAGTGTTACGTTCTGGTTTTACAAAAGTAATTGGTTTTATAGGGCGTCTCGGGCCCGTTATCTTGCGGGTAGTCCAAGCGTTCCGATTGTTATCCATGGCTTTCCTCACTTCACCGATAGGATGGGTGGTCATGGGGATCGCCGCCTTGATCGCAATAGGAGTCCTTTTGTACCAGAATTGGGACACGGTCAAAACATTCCTGGTAGCCACTTGGGATGCGATTAAAGCGGCGGCGGTAGCTGTTTGGAAGGGGATCAAAGCTTTTTTTGTGGCTATTTGGGACGGAATGAAGGCGTATTTTAAATTTGTTTTCAACACCTATAAAACGATCTGGTCAGGCATCTGGAAAGGGATTAAATCGGCAGGAGTTGCCATCTGGAATGCGATCAAGAGTGCAGCCGTGCCCATCTGGAACGGGGTTAAGTCAGCAGTAACGACGGCTATCAAGACGGCTTCCTCTATCCTAAAGGGTCTTTGGAATGGGATGAAGAGCGCGGCCTCTTCCATATGGAACAGCATAAAGTCCGCCGCCAAGGGGGCCTGGAATGGCATTAAGTCGGTGATCAGTAACGGTATTAGGGGGGCCTGGAGTACGGTCAAGAACTATGCGAGCTCGTTTCTCTCAGCAGGGAGAGGATTACTGAGTGCCCTGACAAGAGGGATTCGATCCGGTATCTCTTCAGCTATATCGGCAGTGAAGTCAGGAATGAACACCATCCGATCCTACCTCCCCTTTTCACCCGCCAAAGAAGGGCCACTAAGCGATCTTGATAAATCGGGGGAAAGCTTTTTCCCAACTTGGGCGCAAGGAGCTGAGAAGGGGATCCGGCCCATGACCGCGCGGATCGCTTCTGGTATGGCAATGGCGAATGCTCAACTGGCTACGGGTTCTACGGGAAGATTAATCGGATCGGTTCAAGTAGGAGTCGGTGGATCGCGTGCTGCGGGGACAGCTGCAGTCGGTGGAAGGTTCCATATTGAAGTGGGTCAATTGGTGGTTCGCGAGGAAGCCGACATCAACAAAATTGCTGAAAGCCTATGGCGCATGCAACAAAGGAAGGAATCGAGGAAGATAGGGAGGTGATTGAATGAAAGGCTACTCTTTGAAGTTTGCCGGAAAACATATGGAGGATGACTTTGGCCTGATCGCCCTGGACATTGTCCGATCTCTAGGGCCTGAGATCACAGTGGTATCCGAGAAGATTCCAGGGCGGCGGGGTGAGGCGGATCAAGGGATCGAAGAGGGAGCCTTGGAAATCAAGGTTCCTTTTTATGTGGCGGCACTGGGTGCCATCGATCTAAGAGCAAAGATGAGGCAGGTGAGAGCGTGGCTTCGGAATGCGGGTCAACTTGGGCAATTGGAACTGGAGGATGAGCCCGGGAAAACCTACCTCGCTCGATGGGCAGGGTCAACGGGGTTAGAGGAACTTGGGGGAATGAGCCAAGGGGAGATTACCTTTTATGTTCCTGATCCGGATGCCATTGGAGAAACCGCCACCCAGCGAATTGCTGGGCTAGGAGTGGGGAATGTCGCTTCCACAGCGTCGGACTTCGCAACAGGAACCCTGACCAACTTGGTCACCGAGACAGTGGGGGATCAGACGGATCTCGTTTTGCAAAAATATTCTTCCTGGTCATCTCAGATCAAGACCCAGTGGGAGACGGGGACAATGTCCGGAATGATGAAAGATGCATCGGGATTCCTAACCCTACAGAGGGGGGCAGGGGCCACCCTGACCAAAAACTCGGATGCCACGTTTAGTGCGGGTACCTTGTCCAATGTGGTTGCATCCAGCAACTCTTTGAAACTATCTACCATCCCTAAATGGCTGAATCGAGATGACCTGTCGGCTTGGAAGAGTCAAAAGTGGAGCGACGCCTATTTTACCGATACCAGAAAAGGATCGGTCTCTCAGCAGTCCGGTTATATGCGAATTGCCAAGACTGGAACAGGAACGGACTCGACGGTCATGGTGACCCGAAGCGCGGATTATACGGTGGGTAGAACCATCCTTCTCTGCTATCGTACAACGACCACCAAATTAAGGTTTCAGGTGGTCGTTAACGGGAGTAAATGGGATTTCAACCTGCCGAATACCTCGAACGCTTGGTTGTGGTATCGGGTCGAGTGGGCGGATACAACGACACTCAAATGCTATCCTGTAGGTTCTGCAGCGCCCTATACGACACAAACATCGACCCCAACCAGCTCATCGGATCGATACGGTTTCTTATTTGGCGATTCCGATGCAGGGACCGCCGATATTTCTGCGGTTTATTATGGGGCCACCACGGACATACCCCCTCTCACTACTTCATCGATGGTAGGTACCGCGATCTATACCTTGCCATTGGATGCTGTCGGTGTACCTGGAATCTCAACGATCTCATTTGATTGGGACTCTTTAACTGGTGTGAATGAACTCGCCGGACACGCTGTAACCTTCCAAGTGAGGGTGACGAAAAATGGTCAGAGCCCAGGAGCGTGGTCTAATCCCCTGACCTCTGGATCGCAGGTCCCGGGTATAGCCGAGAACACGTGGGGACCGGGTGACAAATTAGACGTACTCGTGACCTTGCAGACAAGTGACTTTGGATATAGTCCCGCGTTAAATAGTCTGTCTCTATCCGTTTCATCTGCTTATGTTGCTAGTGGTACCTGGAGCCGAACCTTTTCAGGACTCCCATCCCACGTGCTTGACAGCACCTTAGAATGGGATGTTTCAGCACCTACAGGCACATCGGTGGAATGTTGGGTCACATGGACAATCAATGGAGAGATCCATGGCCCCTCTCAGATGATGACAAGCGGTGAGAAGCTTCCTTATATTACAAAGGAGATGGATCTGTCTACGGCTACGTTAACCGTCGAACTAAAAGGAGTTACATCCGATCCCGCAAAATCCCCCATCCTCTCTCGCCTCTATGTAGAGACGACGCCAGGTTATAAGACCAACACGGAGGGCTCACGAGATGCCCCGGGTGTACCTATTGGGGCTGTTGGCGTCGTTGGGGAAAGTAGAATATCCTGGGAGGAAGAAATCCCTGATTCAGCAGCGTGTAGCATCCAGGTATTCGTGGGATTTTCGGAAACAGGACCTTGGTTACCGTGTGTGAACGGCAACGAAATACCAGGGGCTACCTCCAAGACGGATATCACGGGGAAAACGCTCTACGTGCGGGTAGTTTTAAAAACGGCGGATCCGAAAATCACCCCTCGACTAAATAGGATTGCTTGGAAACTCTCTCAAGAAATCGCTACCGATCTGATGAACCAAGGGACTGCCCATGCGCAGCCCTATTTTTATGGGACATTCGGGCAGTCCACTAAATTCTTTGCAGTCGTCCACATTCAATCAGGGAGAAAACTCCACCTCGACTACCCTTTCAAATCGGGGGATAAAGTAGCTATCGACTGCCGAGATAGGTTCCGGCCCGAAATCAATGGTAGTGCGAGAGAAGGTCAAAAGGCGATGAGTTTTGACTCAAGGATGATTGAGCTACATCCCGGATATAACTCCTTTGAGATCCAGCCTGCTGGCGTGGGGGTCTTTTTTTGTGATTGGAGGGAGCGATGGCTTTGAGCGAGAAAGATCGGGGTGCCTTGCTGATCCTATTGAATCGGAATGAAGAACGGGTCGCCACTATCGGTCATAAGGGATCTCCCGTCTATGAGCCGATCTTCCGAGATGCAGAGAATGAATCGGCTACATTGACTTTTAGAGTCCGGCCAGTTGACGAGGAAGGAAAGTACCTCACCCAGCGTAACTATGTCCTCCTTGAAGATCCATGGAACCCTGGAGGGTGGCGGCTTCTTGAGATTATGGAGACCGATGAGGTCAGCGATAGCTCGGGTAGACCGATGAAGGAAATCCAGTGCGAAGAGTCTGCTCTAAGAGAGTTGTCTGGTGATTGGGTAGATGATATTAGACTTTGGGATACCACGCCAAATGATGCATTGACCCGGTTGCTCAGTTCCGCGAAAAGTCGGTGGAAAGTGGGGAGCGTTTCCCATACAGGAATCGCTTCAACGAATGTCTATCATACCAGCGCCTCTGAGGGACTTAGCGAGTTAATGAAAACATGGGGAGGAGTTATCCGGTTTCGAGTCACGGTCTCTGGCTCATTGATCACAGGTCGTTATATTGATTGGGTTTCAACCTTAGAGGACTACACGGGGGTTCGATGGATGAAGGGGATGAACTTGAAGTCCCTCAAAAAGACTGTCATTTCCCGAGAGGTTGCTACCGCCATTTACCCCTATGGCAAGGGAGGAGACAACAGCACGACTGATGATGATGAGACTGGGGCTAGAAAGCTGACGATTGCAGATGTCGAGTGGTCCAAAGCAAAGGGAGATCCCGCTGATAAACCAAAGGGTCAAACGTGGGTAGGTGATGAAGCTGCTCGATCTATTTGGGGATATCCAGGTTCTTCAGGTCGGCGACATATATTCATGACCCAAACCTTTGATGACACGGAAGACCCCAAGGTTCTTATCCAACAGGGATGGGACGCCTTAAAACCCCTAACGCAAGAATGGGCCAGCTATGAGGTGGAGATTACCGACCTCTCTAGGGAAGTGGGTAGGGAGCATGAGGCTACCCAATTAGGTACCGCTGGCCTAGTGGTTGATGACTCTTTCAATCCACCAATCGAGGTGCGTGCTCGAGTGGTTGCCGCTGAAGTCGATCTGAATAATCGGAGGAACTTGCAATTGACCCTGGGGTCATTTGTTCCGACCCCCTTTGATTCCATTAGCGACATCAGAGAAGAGCTTGGAAACAAGGTAACCAAAGGAGCCCCAGTTACCCAGCTTCGCCAAAACATCGAGCAAATGGCGGACCGGCTTCGCTCAGGGGTCGGTTACAAGGACTTCTCACCGACCTTGGGCGACATCTGGACGTCGGGACCCTATGGTGATCCGGAGACAACCCACTATATGCAAGCGAAAAGCGGCATCCTTGCCTTTGCCAATCGGTGGGACCCGGTGGCTGGGGAACCCGATTGGCAAGTCGGCCTATCGGGAGACGGCATCAACGCGGATGCGATAACGGCGGGTACCTTAAATGCCGAACGGGTCAATATTGAGACGGTTTCCGAAGCTGGGAGCAGTTTAGTCCGTTTAAAAGATGGATACCTGTGCACCTATGAGAATGATTACCAGACCTTAAAAATAGGGAAATACGGCATTCGATTTTTTGATAATGGGTGGGGGTTAGAAGATCCAAACAATGATTGGCTCGGTACCATTGGCTACTCATTCGATAGTGATGCGAGCGATGATCTTGGAGTTTATCGGTATCGAGGAGTGGGGATTTCGACCGTAAAAGATCTTCACTTATTCTGTAAAATTGACAGCTCCAACAAGGTTAAAAAGCAAGGATTAAAGCTCCAATATGCGCTTGACTATGCCCGGTTGGGATTATCTACTGTGTACTTTGGCGACCCGAGTCTTTTTCGTGATATGGGGCCCAGTATTGATGTAACCCCCAATTCTTCGGACCCTTATGGTGCCGTCCGTTTAAAGGTTTCCGATGGTTGTTATCTCTATCTAGGAGGAGGCGGAAAAGATACAGGGAACCGGATGCATGTTCGCATGTACACGACAGCGGGATACCAGACGGTATTTGAATTAGAGGCCTATGGAAAAGGGGCGAATCTGCATATCCGCGATCCCGATAGCGGGAGTTTAAAAAAGGTACAAACTGCATAGAGGACGGTGTTGTAAGTGCCGGAGGACGGAGTATTACCAGCGATTCCCCCCCAACCACCAGAAATAATCAAATGTCCGGTTTCTGTGGGTGCACCCATAGAAGAGGAGATAGAAAATGACAAAACCATTTGAAGTGATCCACGAGGAGACGGTAGCCGCCGTCTCTTCTATTTTGCAAGAAAGTGGGCTACCTGCGGGTGCGTTAGCTTTAATGATGGAGGAGGTGGTGCAAGCATTACGAGTGGAGGCGAGGCGGCGGGTAGCTACTTGGCAGGAACAAAGCGCAAAGAAGCAAATTGAAGAAGCTTAACACCAGTGGTTCCCACTGAAAGGGGGGTGGTTAGATGGGGGAAAGCGGAGGGGCGGTGATCATCTCACCCAAAGAGATGTACCAGCTTCTACAAGAGGTGAGTACAAACTTGCAAGATATCAAATCGGATATCCGATCTTTAAAAGACAAAGCCGTCCTAGCAGAGGAGGCGGAGGATCGGAGTCGCGAGGCGCAGAAGCAAGCGGAAAAAGCGCAGAAAATGGCAGAGGAAGCACTTAAAGCCGCGGAAGAAACCAAATCACAAGTGAAAACTTTAATCGTAGCACCCATTGTCACCGGGGTGATCGGTGGTATTGTGGTCGCTATTTTTTACTTTGCGAAAATAGGACTAGGAGGATGAGAAATGATTGGAATGGATGAGGCAGTATTGGTATCGGTGATTATCGGATTGGTTGAAATGTTGAAGCAGGTAGGATTACCGAAAAGGTTAAGCCCGCTTGTATCCCTCACCCTAGGCATCGTCGCCGGGTTTTTTTATTTGGCACCGGGAGAGTTAAGTGTAGGAATCTTACAGGGTATCATCATGGGTTTAAGCGCCACCGGACTGTATAGTGGTACTAAAAATATGGTCCAGCCTAAAGGAGAGAAGTGAGTATGTGGCAATATGGGAAGCGAATGACCGCGAAAGAGTTCGTGGAATATGTTAAGGGGAATAGTCGCAGCCGACTCACGGAAACACATGTGCATGGGACTTGGTCGCCAAGCAAAAAAGCTTTCAACGGCAAGAACTATCGCTCTCTCCAAGATGGAATGAGGCGGTTCCACATCCATAGTCGCGGTTGGTCGGACATCGGCCAGCATGCGACTATTTTTCCTGATGGGAAGGTGATGACTGGGCGCGATATCAACCGCGCACCAGCATCCGCCTATGATCACAATGATCTAGACAATGATGGAGTGCATCCCTTTATGGTTGAGATGATTGGCAACTTTGACAAGGGCCACGACAAATTGGAAGGCCCTCAGCTAGCCGCGGCAGTTTATCTGGTCAATCACATCACGGGTGGCCGCTTTAGGTTCCACCGGGAGATGCAAGCCGGCAAATCTTGCCCTGGTTCAGGGATCACTCGAAGTTGGTTTGAACAACAGCTAAAGCATGGTAGATGTGCTGGCCCATTTGATAGATATCAACCTGGTCAGCTCAAAGAGGCCCCTAATGGTGCAAAGTTCACCCGGACACTTCAATATGTCCGTGGTAACCAGATGACCGGGAGTGATGTCCTGGCAGTACAGAGGAGGCTAGGGGTAGCTCCGGTTATTAAGCATGGTAAACCTTATGGCGTTTATGGCCCGAAGACAGAGAGAGCCGTCCGCTCTTTCCAGAAGAAAGCCCGAGCAAAGAATCCCACTGGGGAAGTTGGGGATTGGACTTGGGGTAAATTATTCGGTATCTTGAAATAGAGACTAAGACTTCTATATAGATAGAGGATAAAATAGCCGGGCAGGATTTATATTCCTGCCCAGCTATTTTATTTTTCGCTAGTCCGTTATCAGACTCCACAGAAGGAACAAAATGATGGCTATGAAAGGTAACATCATAATAGCGCATCCACAGCCGATTAAGTTGTTTCCTAGCTCTTTCCAATTCATAGGGGTAGTCACTCCTCCTACTTAATCATTCGCAATTCGATCTGAATATTGTGTCATTTATTGTTAAATTTAACGGTGTACATAACCCGATTACCCACCTGTACCTTTATTTGTTGGATCTCTGAAAGAGGGATCGTAGTTGGTGTCTTTATAGTCATGGTTACTTTCCGTGATTCGCCTGGCGTTATCAAGTGGGTGGAAGCGGGGGTTGAGGGGGTAGTGTCGAAACCATACTTTGAGGAAGCTATCAGACTGTAATGGTTGACCTGAATCATTTTGGTATCTAACGATCACTTTAGTTTTAGAGGGGTTTACTTCAACGTGTTCTAGGGTGATTTTCATCCCGTCATAGAATTGAAATGGCTGGCGCTTTGTGGAGATGAGCTTGTTATGGTTTTCCATTACAGGTGAGGCGATCTGCTTAACACAACCAAACACTCCAAAGAACAGCCCGATGACAACCACTAGAGCAACCAACCTTTTCATACTCCCCGACCTTCTTCCGTGGTTAACTGTGGAAACTATCCACACTATATCATATTCGATATGGATAAAGTATGTGTGTAATATTTATTTATTTTCGTGTTGGGCATGTCCTTTGACCGATAGTGGTCAATTGGAGTATTATTTGCATATTGAGTATGGGATTTTTATGGATGGGGTGGAGGTATGGTTAAAGATGATGGAGAGACGAAGCGCACCACAATCACCATGCCCATAGAGCTATGGAATGAGGTACATAGGGTAATGGAAGAAGTGAAGAAGGATAGCTATGGTGCCATTGATCTTTCCTTTTCAGGCTTCCTCCGGATTGCTTTGGGTGACAAATTGAAAGAATATAAAAAGACTGGCAAGATATAAGGAAAGCCCTTGGGTTATATAACCAAGGGCTTTTTTTGCTTCTATATAGTGTTAAGATTCAGAATCATCATTGGGAGGATTATCTTTTCTTTCGGGCCAGATTTCCTCAACAGAAAGGTTTAAAGCTTTGGCTATCAGTCGAGCGTTATGGAAGCTGGGTTCGTAATTATTGTTAGCAAGTGCGCTTATGGTTGCTTGACTAATTCCAATTGAGTCTGCAAATTCTCCTTGTTGTATATCTCGTTCAAAAAGAATTATTTTAATTCTGCATTTGTACCTCGACCTTTTCACGTTTACCACCTCTGGTTTATCTTTCTGCGCCCAAATGGACAGAACCTTTTTGAGGAAGATCAAAAATAATTGGATATTTTTCAATGGACTAGATAAACACCCAAGCCCTTTTTCGTATACCTTAAATGTGCTTGAAAAGTAAATGGTTATCTTCGGGTTTACCTTAAATGCACCTTGAAGGTGAAGTGAAGGGGGCAAAGAGATGATTCTCGGAATCGATCCAGGCAACGAAAAGGTAAAAGTTTATGGTGGAGTACTTGGGAACTTGTCCTTTCCGTCAGATCTAGGTGAGTGGAGAGAACTGAGACTTACAAACAGACTGACTCCCAATGACATGGTTTGGGAGTATGAGGGAAGGCGGGGATTTGCGGGAACACTTGCTCAGGCTGAGTCTGAGTGGGGCGGAACAGTGAAAGGCACTACCAAAGCTCATGATGATGGCAAGATGAGAGTACTGCTCGGCATTCACCGGATCATTCCTGAGTACCAAGGCGGGAACCTGACAGTTCGAATCGTTACTTGTCAGCCTATATGTCAACATACCTCCATTGAAAAAGAAAAGATAATCAATATGCTGATAGGTTCTCATGATCTGACGATTAATGGTATTCGAAAAGTCTTTCGAATCCAAGAGGTGAGGGTTGCAGCAGAAGGAGCAGCAGTAGGACTATTTCAGCCAGTTCAAGGATTGCTCAGAGTGTTGGATATCGGGTCGGCTACAGTCAATGGAGCCACTATAAAAGACATGAGATACGGGGATAGAGAGAGCTTTACTGAACCCATGGGTTTAGCTACGGCGATGACGGTTGATCCGAAAATGGTGGCTCGACGCATCCAAGCAATAGCTTCCGGGAAACGCTGGTATCGGAACGATCTAATTCGTCTTGTTGGAGGCGGGGCAGTACCAATGGCAGATGCAATTCGAGAGCATTTTCCAAAGGCATATATCCTGAGCCCGTATGGTCTATTGCCGGAATTTGCGAATGCAGTCGCACTCCATGAGATAGGGAGAGCTATCTATGGGCAAACAAGTTGAAATGAAGATTCTAGCGGCATCTCTTAACTCTAAAGATCCTTTCCAAAAGAAGCTTTTCGATCACGCTAGAAGACATACCAACACTTCAAGCTACCTAAAATCATTGATCCAAAGAGACATGGAGAGTGATGAAACGCATCAGGAGGATCCATGTTTGAGAGATGTAGTGCAGGCTCCTACAGTAACAACAAGCATCGCTGAGCAGTTCGTATAATTTCTAAAATAATAGGGGGAGATTGGAATGATCGGAGCATTAAGTATGACTCCAGTAGTCAGTGTCGTAGGTATGGCAGTTGCATCGGCTGTCATTGAAAAAGGTTTAAATCGATTTGGCTATGGAGACTTAGTCCCGATGGTGAATCTCATCACTTGGGTGGCGGCGGGGTACATTACTCTTAAGTTCTATATGGGTCAGGTGACAGTGATCGGTGGAATGTTTTAGGGCCATTTTGGTGGAGGTGAAAAAGAATGATACTGAGTACAGTCGGCGCAATTGGAGTTGTCGGGGTAACTATTAGAGTTTTATGGAGGCAGTTGAGAAGCTACGAAGGGCAGGGAGTAAACAAATACATTGACAATATTAGTCGGAATACATCCACTAGCGGAACATCGGAAAAGCATGCATAAAATCGAGGAACGCGGGAAAGTCAAGCGCGGCCCGACTGAGCGGACGCAGGCGACGACAAAAGGAGGAGCCTCCGCTAAGGAGGCTTGCACTGTAAACGAACAAATAAGTACTAGTTAAAATGCAATAAAATCAAGAGCTAACAAGCACTCAACAAAAAATTCGCCGAGTGAATGCAAAACGAACACTGAACGAACACTGAACGAACACTGAACGAACACTGAACGAACACTGAACGAACACTGAACGAATTGTACCTAAGAACTATAAAATCCTTAAGAAGGAGATGTCTATGCTGGTCTCTGGAATGATGATGGGTGCGACAATGGCTGTAATGTCAGGTATTGGAATGGTCCGTCTCACAAAAGATCGAGATAGGCATGCACTCTTGTCAGTCCTCTTTTCATCAGGGTTTAAACGGAAGATTGGGGATAAAGATCGCCCACCGAAATGCACCGGATCTTCCCGAACCAACTATGGACGAAGGTATCATGTCAACCTGCCACCAGGGAAGTCATCAAAAGATGCAGAAAAGTTACAGGATGCGATCAGTCAGGCGATCAGAAAAGATTGCGAAGTTAGGTATGATCACAATCAGGGGTTCTATATTGACGTCTTCACTACTGGTTTGCCGAAGAAGGTGGAATACAGCCCAAACTATATAAGAAAGGATTACAAAGTACCTGTAGGCATAGATCGGCAAGGAGCTACTGCTTATTATGATTTTGCAGGGAACTTCCCTCACTTGCTTATTGGCGGTGCATCAGGTGGGGGGAAGTCATATCTTTTGCGTTCCATCATTACCTCCCTTTCCCTTGGCCTAAAACCTGAACTATACCTCGCGGATCTAAAGGGCGGGGTTGAGCTTGCGCCATTTTCGACTTTGGAAAACTGTTCAGGGTTTACCTCATCGATGGTCGGCATGGTTAAGATGCTCATGCGAATAGAGAAGGAAATGAATCGCCGGTTGGAGATACTAAGAGATGACAAGAAACAGGAATGGAAAGGGCGACGGATCATTTTCATTCTTGATGAGATGATCGATCTCCATGGGTTCCCGGGCGAGAGCAAGGAGATGAAAGGGGTCAGGATTGCCGCAAAAACAGCTTTGGCCCAGATATCGGCCAAAGGGAGAGCAGCCGGGGTTCTTTTCGTCCTTTGTACTCAGCGCCCTGATGCTAAAGTGATAGACGGAATCATCAAGACGAATGTCGCTGGTCGCATTGGGTTTCGAACCACTGATGAGATTCAGAGTGGGATCATTATGGATAGCCCTAAATTGGCTAGGCTCCCTGATGACATCCCCGGGAGGGCACTTTTCCGCAAGGCGGGGCTGACAGAGATCCAGACCTTTTACTTGTCAGAGGAAAAAGCGACTGAATACTTAGCCGAAGTTGGGAGGAGAGGGCAGCCAAATGAATACCGCGACATCGATCCGCTGGTCGGGGATTCTGCGGAGTCTGGGGACATTAGACTATTTGACGATTGATCAGCTCCGTCGACTCCATCCAATAGGAGGCAAAAGGAATGCTCAAAAAACCCTCCGCCAGATGGAGTCGGAGGGTTACATTAATACTTTTTTCGCAGATAGGTCAAAGGTGACATACCTCGGTAAGAAGGGAAGGGAAGAGACTGGAGTGACTATCATCCGAAAAAAGACGCTGGCCGTTAGACACTTTCTACTGCGAAATGAGATTTTCATTCGTTACTGTCCCGACAAATGGCGCAACGAACCTGAGCTTGTAGCAGATGGGGAGATGATTCGCCCAGATGCCGCTTTTTCAAAGGGTGGGAGAGAGTTTCTAATTGAGATCGATATTACCCAGTCGATGGCCGAGAACCGGAATAAAATGAGGGGCTATATAGCCCTCAAGCAAAAGATGGGTGACAAATTTCCTGAGATAATGATTGTCACCACATCGGAGTTCAGGAGGAATGAGTGGGAAAAGATGCTAGGGAAAATGAAGGGTGTGGTTATGACTGCGGATGATTTGCGGTAGCAGCTCTGAATAGGAAGAAGGCCACCCATAATCGGGTGGTCTTTTGGTGGACTGATGTCAGCGGCCGCCTGGATCATCCTGCTACCTTACTGGCCCCCAGGACAATCTTGGAACATTCTCCTTCGCCCACTAGGGCTATCCTGATATCCACTTCCAGGCTTATCAGCGAAACTACTACCAGGCTTATCCTGCATTATGATTTCTCCACCAGGTCTGTCTTGGTATGTTCTTTTGGGTCCACCTGGCACAGCGTAATTATTCATGGATACCGCCCCCTTTTCACTATTATACTAGTTGAAGTAATATTTGGATATATGATTAGAACTGGCAAAAAGAAAGCCCGTCCAATTTGTAGGACGAGCTTTGCGCTATCGTCATTGCCCACATTTGCCCACAATTTGACCACGCACTATTGTGAAATACAGTTATCAAATGGGTACCTTCTGCTTTAATAGCACAAGGAAACCGCACTAGAATAGCTAAGGTGGCACTCTGAATCAATACTGTAAATTCGGGTCCCTAAACTGGCAGTGTAGAGGTCAGCGGTTCGATCCCGCTATGCTCCACCATATAGCGTTATAAAAGGGCTTTTCGTAGTTTCTCCCGTTTAAGAAATGTAGTGGTCACAAATAAGATACGATTTTCATGCGCAAGGCCACTTCTCGCCCATTTTAGCGAGGAGTGGTTTTTATGTTGATGAAGTTCGCAGTACAAGATTATTTAGACGAGAAGTTGTTTAATAATGTATCGAAGAATACCATTGAGGCATATAAAATGTCACTCTTTGAAGAAATTAAGGATAATCCGGCGGGACAAAACTTATTTTGCGTATCGAGATCATACGTTAATTGTTTTTTTATTAGGAACGGGAATGAGGGTTGGAGAAGTATCGAATCTCAAATGGATTGACGTTGATATTTATAATGGAACGCTATCTGTTTTTGGAAAAGCCCGTATGCAACAGAGTATTCCCATGACGGACAAGCTCAAAAAAGAGCTGAGTGAATACCAGGTGTTTTGTCAACGAGATGAAAGACTCAGTTTTATAAGAATTAGGGGAGGTATTGGAGCTACTCGGGGATCTCTTAAATTGAGGCGGAAAGGAACCTATACGACAATCGATAGACATCAGGGGACTATAGAAGGTCTCAGACTTAGATGAAAGATCAGATAGAGGGTTCGTTATCTTTTAGAAACGTTCCTATGCACATTGTCATGGTCAAAAAAATAGAGCAACGGGATTGATCCCGCTGCTCTATTTTTTAATTTATTGTTATTAAAGATGGGAACCGGGTGTTACGGGATAATACAGTTCTTTGTCACTATATTTAAATGAAGGATTAGCCAATCCTTCCCAAGAAGGATTATCTTTGATGAGTTGATTCAAACCATCTCCAGGTTCAATGGTATACGTGGATGATAATTGATACAATGCTCCTCGATAGACCGGATATTTAGTTTTATAATCTGGATTAGTAGCTGCTGGCACTTTAGTCTGAT
>NZ_FNNQ01000013.1 GCF_900106775.1 Marininema mesophilum | reverse complement strand
GTGAAGAACCTGAATCTTCGTTCATGGACATGCCCTACGTGCTACTCTCACCATGACCGAGACATCAATGCATCCAAGAACATCTTGCAAGAAGGACTAAAGATTTTTGCGGTTGGGCAGACCGTTTAAGCTTGGAGTATATCCTGTCAGTAGACGGAGTTCCCAAGAATCCCACTGCGCCCGAAGGAAGTGCCCTTGGGGTGCTTCATGGGGTGCTTCAGCTGTGGGAGTGTCAATCGGTCGGATACTTTCATCTAGAGAATAGAGAAGGAGGACCCTTTATGACTACACCAAGTACTAGTCTCGTTCGCGAAGGCTTGGGTACAGCCTGCAATTCCACTTCCCCTGTCTGGTTCACCCTTGCAAATGGAAGGGTGGAGGAACTATATTATCCGGATCTTTCTACACCCCGTGGTCGACTCGAGCTGGCTATTTTAAATGATGCTGGAGAGTGTCTTTATGAAAGCGAAGGCATGATTCGTCTCATGGAACGTCCAGACACAGATGTCCCTCTCTTTCGTCAAGTAAATAGTGATCCGATGGGTAATTATCGCCTCAGCAAATTAGCTTTCACCGATTCCAACACAGCCTGTTTTTTGCTTCACGTCCGCTTAGAGGCCCTCCATGGTCTTCCCACGGACTATCATATAAAAGTAAAGTGGGAGACCTTTGGGGCGAATGATTCTCCTTCAACTCTCACCATCCACCCCCAAGGAGAAGGCACTTGGATTAGCAACCAAACCCAAAATGGAGTAGCCATTCTCGCCTCCTCCTCGTCTTTAATCACTGATGAACAACCAACTACTAACTCCTCTACGCAATGGGTTGGACGTGTACAAATCCCCGATGATGGAGGGTTTCGTCTCATTGTAGGCTTTGGAAACAACATAGAGGAAGCCTCGGATCAAATTCGAACTACACTTCGCCAATCATGGACCGACATCTTATCTCAATATCGTTCGGAGTGGCAAACCTATTGTAAACGCCTGAATAACATCGATGGCTGGGCCCCTCCCCTCTACTATTCCAGTCTTATGCTTCTAAAAACCTTAGAGGATAAGGAAAATCCTGGTGCCATCGCCCCCTCTCTTACACTACCGATACGTTACACAGCGGAATCCTCCTATCGATTTGCCACCGCATTTTGGAGCGCTGGGGACCATCGAAGTCCGAAAACGATTTTACGCTTTTTGAAAAGATGGCAAAATGCAGACGGTAGTTTCCCTAGCTACATCCCAGCCAATAAATCAGAGGATATAGGGACTCCCAGTCCCAAACAGACAGCCTATGCCCTTCTTCTGATCTGGCAATTGGAGGCAATCCGATCCTTTCACTCCACCGTCGTACCTGCTGTGATGTATCTATTGCAACACGGTGATCCAGATGGAATCCAAGCGGCAGATGTTCCTCTCCATCTCGCTGCTCTCCGGTGCGCGGCTGACCTTGCTCAGACAGTAGGGGAAGAAGAACATGCCCAGCTATGGTCATTAGCCATGGATCAGTGGAAGGAAAAGTCCCTCCCGCCCTCAGAAAAAGAGGAGGGTTGGGCGGCTTGGGCACGCTTGGGCATGCTTCCAGCCACACACCCCTCGCTTTTAAAAGCAGCGATGGCATACGATAACAAACGGCGGCAGATGACCCCCTATGGTGCCCTTTGGACAACTTCTGCTAATTCAGCGGACACCCCAACCCGTTTATCTGTCCGATCTGCAGGAGAACGTGGTCACTATGAACTACAGTGTGATCGAGATCCCTCCGCTTTCCTTACAGCATTAGAACAAATAGGAGGTGAGGAAGGTATACTCTCCGCCTTCCTCACCCCCCAGGGTGAAAAGATCGGAGCCACCCCCGACCCACTCACCCATGCTGAATATATCCGTCTTCTTGTCTCCCAAAGCTGGGGTAAGCCCTGTGACTTACCTCTACCCGCTTCAATGGAAGATACGGATACGGACCTTCCGATATGAGAGTAGGATTAACATCCTTTATCATAGCCTAGTGTGATGGACACACTAGGCTTACTTAGCAAACCCCTCCAAACATACAGAAAATTCCCCTACTTATATGGCACACTTATAAATGTTATATTCAACACTGTTAGTTTTTTCTCCCAAATGAAATTGTTGTTCTCCAATATAGGCCTTGGATAAGGTCCTCTTTTTTTGGTGAGGAAATAGACGTATCTAGAGATGCTAAAGTTACCTTAAAACGCAAGAATTTTGGTCATTTTATGGGTTGATAATGTAAATTATGCCTACCGAAAATATTTGATTTGTAGGAGTCCATGCAGATATAGTTATTGAAGGATTCTATTTTTATGATAGTGATAATTTTGTTTTACAATATCAATTTTTTATAAGAAGAGCAAAAATGACAGAAAATTTTATCTCTATATCACCCTCAAACTTAGTATAGTTCCATAGGAGGAATTTTTTGTCTAACCAAATCATTTATCGTTTGCTCATCGTCACTATTTCTATGAATGTTTTCGCCAGTGTCATGGCCTCATCCATGTTATCAATTGCATTTAGTGATATAGTTCGTTCCTTTAATATCAGCTATGAAACTTTGCAATGGAGGAATATTCTTTTTTTCTCTGTGTTTGCTGTTGGGCTGGCCTTCTTTGGAAAATTAGCAGATCGTATTGGAGCACGCAAGCAACTCCTTTTAGGCCTCTCTTTATTTATTGTTGCTTCTTTCATGAGTAGTCTTACAAAAAACTGGTATCTGTTTCTAAGTTTTCAAGCACTTCAAGGACTAGCAGATGCTATGATTGTTCCAACCTTGGTCATATTTATTCGTCTTTGCTTCCCAGAAAATAAAATTGGTTGGGCTTTTGGCTGGTTTTCAGGAACATTAGCTGCTGCTACACTAATAGGTCCTGCAATTGGAGGAATCCTACTTAAATACTTTCCTTGGTCCTACATTTTCTATCTATTGTCAGGATTAGCTGTCATCGCATTAATCTTTTCAAGTATTAATATCCCTCGTTCCATCTCTGAAATGAGCCGAAACAAAGTCCCTCTTCTAGGTGGAATCGGACTTCTCGTTACGGTTATTAGTTTGCAAGTTTTATTTATGGATCAAGTAGACTTAGTAGTAAAGGTGTGCTCTAGTATATTGGTGCTTTTAGGTTTAGCATCAGTGATTTTTGTTCAATTTAAAAAGAGCGGGGAGACAGCTATTCTCCCAACGGGAGTATTCCACAATCGGACTTTTATCCTAGCATGCGTTCGAGTATTCTGTATTTTCACTACCGCTAATGCAATCGCTCTCTATGCACCTAGCTATTTGCGGGATATACATGATATTCCAACGGATCAAGTTGGATGGATCATCATGGTGGATTCTATTATTGGTCTCTTGTTAGCGGGTATAGCTGGCAAATGGGCTGATTCAAGTCCTCGTATAGCTCTCACAGTGGGCATTTTATTTAGTCTTGCCGCTACGATCACTCTTGTGTTTAGTGATCGCTTTGAATATATCCTGTTATTTTGCTTGATATACCTACTACTTGGAATGGGTGGGACTATCGCTATGCCATCACAAAACAAGATTGCTTTAATGTCTGTTCCCACTGAACGAACGGGGGAATTTATGGGGTTTTTCCAACTGATCCAGTTCGGAACAGGTGCTTTTGCCGCTGGTATTTTTTCTTCCTTTATGAAGGACGTTGAACCAGATAAAATTAGCCTGTCCGGCTTTCAATCCATGCTTTTGATCGGTGCAGTATTTCAGATTGTTGCTATTATAACCATCTTTATGGATCGCCGGCCTGTTTCGTAAATTGCTATGATGGATCAGTTATTATTAGGAGGCTTGCTCCTGTGTTTTATATGTTTTCGAAACAAGCTTCCTGCTAAAACCAAGAATGTATTCCAAGAAATTGGAATTAATTTTGAGTAACACCTTTTTTATCGCTTCTGGACTTCAGTCTGGGAGCGATTTTGTTTGAACAGGCATTTTCCATATTTGTGAATCCGCCCTTCGATGGATGAACCCCACTGTGCTACATGCTATACTAAGTCGACCAATCAGTGATGGATCGTGGTATTAGTCCAGGCTGTTGATTACCTTACAATAGTTGGTAAAAGGAAACGGATTAGGTTAAAAAGAGCTTTGCCATTTACAGCTATGGCTTTGGTGAGTCGAGTAGTGGATGATCCTTGCAGAAGCAGATACGATGAGAATTCTTATCCCTAAATGCTCGTCCTTAAGCTGGAGCGATCAGTGCTTGTGCCCAATTCGCTCTCCTCTATCCCTTAATATGGTAATTGACAAACCGTGCTTTCCATTTTCAAAATTAGTCGTTAGAGGAGGCTGTAAAAGTGGGCTATGAACATCGAAAGAAAATAAAAGCCGAAGATACTAACTGGGCAGTTGAAGCCCATGGACTTGTTAAAACCTTTGGAGACAATCGTGCGGTGGATGGCGTAAATCTAAACGTACGTGCTGGCTCGATTTACGGTGTTCTTGGCCCAAATGGGGCAGGTAAGACGACAGCCATCAGGATGCTTGCAACCCTATTGCGGCCGGACGCAGGTTCAGCACAGATCTTTGGGCATGATGTGGTGAAAGAGCCGCAGATCGTACGTCAATTGATAGGAGTGACGGGTCAATATGCGTCGGTTGACGAGTCTCTCAGCGCTACTGAGAATTTGATCATCTTTTCCCGACTGCTAGGATTAGGGCGTGCAGAGGCAAGGCAAAAGGCTAGGGAGTTATTAGAGGAATTTGGTTTAACGGAAGCCGCAAAGCGTCCGCTGAAACATTTCTCAGGTGGTATGCGTCGCCGGCTGGATCTAGCAGCAAGCCTAATTGCACGACCACCGCTCATTTTCTTAGACGAACCAACTACTGGTCTAGATCCACGTACCCGAAATCAAATGTGGGACACGATCCGCCAACTGGTAAAACAAGGTTCTACCGTACTACTAACCACACAATATCTCCAAGAAGCAGATGAGCTGGCTGATCGAATCGCTGTTATCGACCGAGGCCGAGTGGTAGCGGAAGGAACCGTAGACGAGCTAAAGACGTCCGTAGGGAGTTCATCGTTGCATTTAAGAACCCAACATCCACAGGATATCGAGGAGGCTCGGCAGACTATTGAGCGGGTTCTCAAGGTTGAGTCTAATGTTTCGTCGATAGATGGGAAAATTTCAGCGCCAATAACCGACGCCGACCGGGTCACTGACCTCCTTATTTCCCTTCGTGAGGCAAACATCCATCTCGCTGAATTAAGTGTGCAGAAGCCAACCCTTGACGAGGTCTTTTTGAACCTCACTGGACATGGTTTAGAGAACCATTCCAAACAGTCAGGTGAAGTAGAGGAGGCAGCCGTATGAGTAGTCCTTCGATTCATCCAACAACCCATCACCAACTAAATAAAAGAACGAGTTTCACACAGTCGGTACGAAACTCGCTTACGATGGCCTACCGCGGTCTGTTGAAAATTCGACGCACACCGGAGCAATTGTTTGATGTCACATTCCAACCAATCATCTTCACGCTGATGTTTACCTATATCTTTGGAGGGGCTATCTCTGGGAACGTAGAGAACTATTTGCCTGTCATCATTCCTGGAATTCTCGTGCAAACCGTGATCACCACTTCCATCGTTACCGGGGTTCAACTGCGTGAGGATATGGATAAGGGTGTGTTTGATCGATTTAAGTCACTTCCCATCGCACGGATTGCGCCCTTAGCGGGTGCCCTATTAGCAGATACCATCCGTTATACTATAGCGACTGTACTCACTTTCACGATGGGGTATATTATGGGCTACCAACCCGATGGAGGACTAGGCTATGTTGCTCTTTCTGGACTTCTTGTCATCCTATGCTCCTGGGCTATTAGCTGGATTTTCGCCTTCTTCGGCGTCATTGCTCGAACAGCATCCAGTGTACAGGGGATATCGATGATTATCCTATTTCCGCTCACGTTTCTATCCAATGCTTTTGTACCGGTCAAGACCATGCCTGGCTGGCTCCAGTGGTTCGTAAATATGAACCCGATCTCCCATTTAGTTACTGCTGTGAGAGACCTTTGTAACTCTGGAACCTTTGGCTGGGACCTTACGATCTCCCTCATCGGAGCCGCTGTCATTGTCCTAATCTTTGCCCCCCTCACAGTACGTTCATATATGCGTCAGACATAGGAAAGAAGCGTATGATTTCAACTTTCCCAAAAACCCTTTGGCATTTCAAAGGACAAATTTTATATGGCGCCATACTCCGGTTATTACGTCCCTTTCCTTTCACGAAGGAAGAGCAAATTCTTCTCATATGGTCTCATTCAGATGAAGTAAAAGAAGGAGTTTAATTAATAAAACCGGCTCAAGTAGCTACCTGAGCCGGTTTCATTCTTCAAACTAACTTTGAAACCATTAGAGCTAACTCTTACCACTTAAAAAGGAAAGCCTCTAGATTTCATCGTTCCCTAAGGGAACTTTGTCAGATCCCCTACATGTTCCCCAATCACATCCCTATGACGTGGCTCATGGTCAACCCTTTACATCTTTTCAGGAGCATTTACACTGATCATGTTCAAACCATTTTTCAATACTTGGGCCGTTGCAAGATAGAGCGAGAGGCGCGCGCGGTTCACCTGTTCGTCCTCTTGGATAACACGATGAGCATTGTAGTAGCTATGGAACTGACCAGCTAATTCAAACAGATACCGCACAACACGATGAGGGGCCATCTGCTCTGCAGCAGTCGCCACTTCACTTGGGAACTCCCCTAGTTTTTGCAGAAGATCATATTCCTGCTCAAGGGTTAGTGCCGAGAGACTCTCCTCATCAAAGCGTACAGTCAATCCTCGCTCTTGTGCTTGACGGAAGACACTGTTGATCCGTGCGTGAGCATACTGAACGTAGAACACAGGGTTTTCATTGGATTGGGTAACGGCTAGATCCATATCAAATTCGAGGTGGGAATCCAACCCACGGGAGGCAAAGATAAAACGAGTTGCATCAACTCCAACTTCCTCCATCAGCTCGACTAACGTAATCGCTTTTCCCGTCCGCTTGGACATCTTGATCAATTCCCCACCCTGATACAACTTCACCATCTGAGTTACAAGGAAGGTCAATTTTGCCGGATCGAAGCCAAGTGCACCCATGGCCGCTTTCATTCGCGGAATATATCCGTGGTGATCTGCGCCAAAGATATCAACGATCCGATCAAAGCCGCGATTATATTTATTGCGATGATAAGCGATATCCGGTGTAAGGTAAGTATAGGTACCATCCTGTTTTACTAATACCCGATCTTTATCGTCACCATAGTCCGTCGATTTCAACCAGAGAGCCCCGTCTTTTTCATAGGTTTTGCCAAGACCTTTTAACTCTTCAAGAGCTTCTTCCACTGCTCCTGATTCATGGAGTCCAACTTCCGAGAACCAGCTATCAAACTGAACGCGGTAGGCTCCTAGATCTTTCTTGATCTTCTCTAACAAACGCTGGAGACCTACTTTACGGAAGACTTCATACCGCTCTTCTGCATCGAGATGGATGAGCCGATCCCCTTCTTCTTTTGCCAGTTGTTCGGCCATCTCGATAATATCCCGACCACGGTAACCATCTTCAGGAAATTCCGATTCCAACTTCAGAGCTTCCCGGTAACGGGCCTCAAGGGAAAGTGTCATGTTATGAATCTGATTTCCTGCATCATTGATGTAATACTCACGAGTTACAGCAAAGCCAGCACTTGCCATCACACGACAGAGAACGTCCCCAAAGGCAGCACCTCGCGCATGGCCAAGATGGAGGCTCCCTGTTGGATTAGCACTGACAAACTCCACCAACACCTTTTGCCCTTGACCACCATCGGATTCACCATACTTACTCCCTTGCTGGATAACATCCTTCGTTACCTGAGTCAATAGAGAACGATCCACAAAAAAGTTGATAAAACCAGGGCCTGCTATCTCTATTTTCCGCACATGGGCTTTCTTTCGGTCGATCCCCTCGATGATTGCTTCTGCGATTTGACGCGGGTTTTTCCGTGCAATTTTGGTTAATTGCATCGCCATATTGGTAGCAAGATCCCCATGTGCTTTATCTCGAGGCACTTCCAGCGCGACCTCTGAGAGTTGACTCTCTTCAGCTAATCCCGCTCGAATCACCGCCTGGCGGATCTCATGTTTTAGATTTTCTTTCATCTGCTCCAAGACATTCATCTTATGCAGTCACCTCCGTCCATTTAATATTGAGAAGATAGGAGCCCATCGCTTCGCCACCCATGGCTAAGCGGAAGGATAAGCGAACCTGACCTTCTACCTCACTCCTTTTGCGGTCGTATTCTAAGGTTTCCACCTCAGTTTCAGACACACCACCAGGGATTTCAATACGACTGTAGGTCTTCTGATCTAACCGATAGGTTTGACGGTAATTGACAACCCCTTGACGGATCACTATCGCTTCATCCTTACCTGCTTTTACTGTCGTATTTACATCATCCGATGAATCAGGCGAACCTTCCTTATATTTAAGGACCCAATACTGTTCACGTTCCTCAAAGAACCCTTCTAACTGCTGTTCAATAACATCTCCGTCTCCCGCTTCGGAGGAATGGACTGTGGAATGAATCGCTAGTTGGACAGGTTTCACTAGCCACGCCGCCCTTTCTCTATATCTATCACTGATATGGATAACCACCATTAACGAGAGAAACCGATCAGCATCTCCCGGATCACTTTCGCGGCTACGACTGAGGTTTGCTCGGTTGGATCATAGGCTGGAGCTACTTCAACAAGGTCAGCCCCTACTACCTGAACATCCGACCCTGCAATAGCATGGATGGATGCAAGAAGTTCACGGGAGTTGATCCCACCTGGCTCTTGTGTACCCGTACCCGGAGCATAGGCAGGATCGAGAACATCGATGTCCACGGTTACGTAGACAGGGCGTCCAGCCAATGCCGGTAACGCTTCGTTCAACGGAGCTAGCACCTCAAAGGGATAAAAGTGGATTCCTCCCTGTTCCGCGTAATCGAATTCTTCCTTTGTACCCGAGCGAATCCCAAATTGATAGACGTTCTCTTCTCCGATCAGTTCTGCGATTTTCCGTAGCGGTGTCGCATGGGAGTACTCCTCCCCTTCATAATCGGTACGAAGATCCGTATGGGCATCCAGATGGATGATTGCTAGGTCAGGATAGTACTTGTACACTTCCCGTACAACAGGCCAGGTCACCAGATGCTCCCCGCCAATTCCGAGGGGCATCTTCTTCTGTGCAAGTACCTGGGCCACAAAGTCCCCGATCTGAGCGATGCTCTTTTCCGGGTTACCAAAGGCAAGAGGAATGTCTCCTGCATCATAGTAGGCTACGTCCGTCAATTCCTTGCGCAGATAAGGGCTATACTCCTCTAGGACAAGGGAAACCTCCCGTACACGCTTAGGTCCAAACCGAGAGCCTGGTCGAAAGCTAACAGTCCAATCCATCGGCATCCCATAGATCACGGTCTGGGCAGCTTCTAGTTCAGGAGTGGCACCGATAAAGACATTTCCAGAATAAGCTTCCTCAAAACGCATGGCTTACTTCTCCCCCTGTGTCAACACTTCAACAAAGCGAGGCAACTTAAAGAGTGCATGGAAAAGTTCAGGTTGAAAGTACTTGGTCTCTAGCTCAGGGATCTCGCTCACATCCACAGAGAGTGGATCTTTTCCTTTGGAACCTAGAGTAAAGCTCCACAGACCACTTGGATAGGTCGGGATACTAGCGGTGTATAGACGAGCTACCGGGAAGATCGATGAGATATCTTGATAAACCTGGGCAATCAAATCACGGTTAAACCAGGGGGATTCCGTCTGGGCTACCATGATACCATCGGGCTTCAATGCGTCATAAATCCCTTGATAAAAGGGTTTTTGGAAAAGACCTACTGCAGGGCCTACTGGTTCGGTAGAATCAACCAAAATGACATCGTACTCACCTTTATGTGCTTCAATATGCTGAATGCCATCCGCTACTTGAATATCCACTCGCTCATCGGAAAGCGCCCCTGCGATTGCCGGGAAGTACTCCCGTGATACATCAATCACACGACCGTCAATTTCACATAAAACGGCTTTTTCCACTGAGGGATGCTTCAACACTTCACGAATCGCCCCCCCATCTCCACCACCGACGACAAGCACTTTCTTCGGATTGGGGTGGGTGAACATTCCTACATGGGTCAGCATTTCATGATAAACAAACTCATCCTCATCCGTCGTCATGACCATACCGTCTAGGACCAACATCCGACCAAAGGTTTTGGTCTCGATAACATCCATGCTTTGAAAATCCGTTTGCTCATGGTAGAGTGTGCGGCGGATTTTACTTGTTATGCCATGATCCGGTGTTTGTTTTTCAGTATACCATAATTCCATATCCATAATTTATCTCCTCCGTCTAGGCCTACCGTGAATCAACGTTCCCAAGAGAACCTTACTATAGAATAAAGCAATCCACCCAAGCAGACAATCATGTATCTCCTATGAAATTCGCAATCTTCACGAAGAGCGTTTTAGCCTTTCTCCGCATAACATCGGAAACCCACCCTCATACTAACAAGGATTACCAAGTGAGGGCGTTTTCCAACCCCTCTCATCCAGTTCAGCAATTGCGACAGTAAGGGGGAACATCAATGGGGGACGATATCAATCGCACACTACCGCCCGATCCTACGGGATGGGATGAGATTCCTATAGGCCGTTGGTGGAATATCGGTCGTAAGGTCCTACGCCTTCTAGGAATCTGCCTTATCACCTCAGCAGCCATCGTCCTCGTTACTATGCTCTATCTCAAGTCTCGTCCTCTTCCACCCCCACCTATCGGCATCACTACAAAGATTGTGGACAGCGGAGGGAAAGTAATCGACCAATTGGATGCAGGGGAGCACCGGGATCCGGTCCGTTTAGAAAAGCTCCCCAAAGAACTGATCCAGGCGACACTTGCCGCAGAAGACCTGCACTTTTTTACCCATCGAGGTTTCTCCTTTCGGGGAATCGTACGTGCTGCTTTGGTCAACCTCAAAGAAGGCCGGATCGCTCAGGGTGCTAGTACCATCACGCAACAGTTGGCTCGTAACCTCTATCTCACCCATGATCGAACATGGAATCGTAAATGGAAGGAAGCGATTCTCACCACGCAGTTGGAACTTCATTTCACAAAGCACTCGATCCTAGAGATGTACCTTAATAAAATCTACTACGGCCATGGAGCCTACGGGGTAGAGAGCGCTGCCCAGCTTTATTTTCACAAACCGGCCCGCTCATTAACCCTTGCAGAAAGCGCGATGTTGGCAGGGATTCCCCGCGGTCCAGGGTACTACTCTCCCCTCGATAACCCTACACGTGCCAAAAAGCGGCAGGAGACCATCTTAGCTCGCATGGTGGCGACAAAAAAGATCACACGCCAACAAGCATCAGTTGCCAAGAGCGCTTCCCTTACCTATGGACCTCTCCCTAAACCAACACCTGCTCGCGCCCCTTGGTTTCGTGATTATGTGATCCGCTCAGCAATCAACGAATACGGTTTGAGTGAAGCACAGGTACGAAGTGGTGGATTAACCATTCACACCACCCTCGATGCTCGCAGACAACGAGAAGCAGAAAAAGGCGTTGCTCATTATATTCCGAAGGGAATGGAAGGAGCGTTAATCAGTATAAACCCTAAAACAGGGGCCATCCTGGCAATGGTTGGAGGTAAAGATTATACTCAATCCCAATACAACCGTGTATTTGCCCATCGCCAACCTGGTTCTACCTTTAAACCGCTTCTCTATCTCACTGCACTAGAACAAGGATATACCCCCTTGACACGCTTTAACAGTAATCCCACTGTATTTCAAGTAAATGGGGAGAACTATGCCCCTACAAATTATCACAATCATTACTTCCATCGGCCGATCACCATGCTAGAAGCAATTGCTACCTCAGATAATATTTACGCTGTCCATACTTTATTGGAGACCGATGCGACACAAACCACAGCCCTTGGTAATCGCATGGGGATCAACAGCCCTTTGCGGGCCGTCCCTTCCCTCGCCCTCGGCACCAGCCCTGTTCAGCCCATGGAGATGGCCAAGGTTTATGCTACGCTCGCCAATGGGGGTGTACAAAATCAGCCCTTTGCTATTCATAGCATTGAAGATGCGGATGGTAACAGGATTGGTCAACACACCCCTCGCGCGACGCCGATCATCTCCAAAGCAGAAGCCTTTGTCATGACACAATTATTGAAAAGAGTATTTGCCCCGGGAGGGACTGCACACCATGTACAGCAGATGATCCCTCGACCTGTCGTTGGTAAAACAGGGAGCACCGAGTGGGATTCGTGGCTATCCGGATACACCCCTGATCTAGAAACGACTTTATGGCTTGGCTATGATCGTGGCAAGCGTATCCCTACGGGTACCTCTCGCTTGACCCACGCTCTCTGGGGAAGCTATATGAGGAAAGCCCTGGCTAACACACCCGCGACAAACTTCTCTCCCCCATCAGGAGTGACTGCAGCCATCGTCGATCCAGTAACAGGAGACTTAGCTTCCTCCGCTTGTCCCCACCGTGAGAAGGTATGGTTCCTGAAAGGGACGGAACCCACTCAGCTTTGCTCGGTTCATGCTCCATCGGGATCTCCTCGTGAACGTCTACATTCCCTTTGGGACCGCATCAAAAAATGGTGGAACGGTTAATCGTTCCACCATTTTTTGATCTTACCAATTGATCATCCAAAAAAAGACACTAAAAAAGCGGGTATGGACCCGCCCCTTTAGTGTCCTAGCATTACGATCCCGAAGCCTAGCTTTAAGTTTACACCTGGATAAATGGGTGAACAAGTTAGAGATTACTTTGTTCACAGAGCGTTCACTTTTCATCCGCTGTGGTTAATGCACTCTTTAATTCCTGACTCGCATTCTCCCACCACTCGCTATTATTTTCGATCAGTAATCGCTTTAAAGCACCCTTATGTTGATCATCTAATCCCGCTACTTTAATGCGCCGCTTTAGGGCATCATCCATACGATTTACGTGTTCGGCTAGGTTTTTCCAACCTCGCCTTGCTTCCCGATTAACCGTCATAGAGCACGCTGTCAGGCCTGCGTAATAAGGACCTTCTTCTTTCCGATCAATGGCTACCCAAACCACCCAGTAGTCCTTGGGATTCCCCTCTTTGGGTACATCCTTAGGATCCGAGCTAAACTTGATACCACGTTCCGCTTTGCTCTTTGCATGGATCAACCCTAAATCAATGTGAGCCTCATCTCCATCGACTAAAATAGCGGATAAGTTAGATATGTTAAGTGTACCGGTATGATAACCACCATGTGTCGTGGAATCCTCCCGGATAATATTAAAGCCAGAATTTTTCTTGCCCATGATCCTTCGCCCCCTTCAATCTCCTTCCTTCATTGTATCCTAGAAGCAGAACCTGGTGCAAAAGCAAAAGCAGGTTTATGAAGGGGAGGCATTTAACATATTTAGGCGATCAACTACCTCGCTCCGATTGGTAGTTGATTTGGGGGGCAGTCCTCCTGGGTCCCCATCCCCATGATCATCCTTCACCACTTGGCGAATCGGAAGATGAATATTAAAGGTTGTCCCTCTTCCACTTCCGGGCTGGCTCGTTACATGAACTTGCCCTCCATGTTCGGAAATAATGCGGTGACAGATGGACAGCCCCATACCTGACCCATCTCCCTTGGTTGTAAAAAAGGGATCAAAGATCCGTGACATATACTCCGGTGGAATCCCACTCCCCGTGTCCTGAACACGGATACTAATCCGATCTCGCATCTCTTTCCAACGAACAAAAACAACTCCCTTGTCCGCCAATGCCTCCAGTCCGTTCTGCACCAAATTGATTAGCACTTGCTTAATCTGCTCTGCATCTGCTTCAATGATCACTGGTGAAGAAGGGGGTTGTGGTGTCAGGTCGTGCCCCATCAAAATTGCCTTTGGGTTAAGTAATTGAAGTACGTCATCAATCAGGCGATCCAAATTAAACAGCGTATGACGAGCAGGACGAGTTTCACTCAAATGGAGAAATTGTTTTAATAAATCGTTAATCCGATCGATTTCCGGTAACATGATCGACTCCCATTTCTTCACCTCAGGAGATTCTGTCGCTGATATCTGAATAAACCCCCGAATCGAGGTGAGTGGATTACGAATTTCATGGGCGAGTCCTGCTGCTAACTGTCCAACAGCGGATAACTTTTCAAGATGGCGACGACGCTCTTCCTCCTGATGGCGAATCCGCTTCTGCTCAATTGAAAGACGATGCTCTGCCAAACGGATCAACTCAGATGCACTCTGGGCCTCCCCAGGATAAGACGCTGTGCCAATACAAACATTGACAAGGGAGCGCTCCGCCCTCAATCCAGCAATCACATTTTCAACCGTCTCCAGGCAAAAACGCATTGCCGACTCATCACCAGTCAATCCAACTACAAATTGATCCCCATCATAACGAGCTACCTGGGCCAAAGGAGGGAGATTCTTCTTCAATTGGCGTGCAATCTGCACTAACAACTGATCTCCAGCATCGATACCCTCCCGCATATTCACCTGTTGAAAATCGACAAGATCAACACAGACCACATGATAATAATGACCTGTCGCCATACAACGAGAAAGGCTTTTAGTCACCTGTTCCTGTAATCCACCAAAATTATATAATCCTGTAAGGTAATCCCTTCGTGAAGTTTCTTCTAATTCATCGATGTATTCATGCAACCGAGAGTGAGCCTTATCCACCTTGTCCAATAGATGACTATTCTCCTGTTGAATCTCCTCTGCCCGTGCATGACCGCGATACATCCAACCACTCATCCAACCAAAAAAAGCAAACAAAACACCTTCCGTTGAAATCTCCCCTAGATTGGGAGCAAGATTAAGTCCATATTTCATCCCTGTATGTACGGTAAAAAATAGCACCGTATATGCCAGGGTTTTCAGAATGGGCACCTGGTCATGCAAAATGCCTAAAACAACCAGGTACGCCCACATAAAACGGCAATCTCCAGTCAATGCATCCAGCGTCATCAGGAGACCAAGTACAATGAGTGAGTAGAGACCATATGGAAGTTTGGGTGCCCACTGATGCCTCATTACTACTAACCCGAAAAGTACAGCAAACAAAGCCGCTGTTGCTTCCCAACTTCCTTCTATGAAGCCTAAGGTCCCTCTCGTATACCCTCCCTGGGTGATCAGCCAGTCGGTCAACGGTTTAACCCCCCATTTCACCCTCCGTCGAACAATATTCTCCCAAATTAAAAAAACGACGTGATTTAGTAACATCCCTACTCAAAAATGACTGGATCGATATTCATTTCTCCGTTTCATTTCTTTAAAATTAACGTAATGATTCCATCTTAGACATCAAATTTCCTCCTCCAAATCTCTCTTTCGACAAAATCTGTCAAAAATCGATTTAAATTTTGACCAGCGGAATTTATGTCTTTCCATTTTGTTGGATAAACTCTGTACTAACATTAACTCCCTGAACCATTCTCTAGTTGTCATGTTTAAAGATTGCTACTCGTACCTTGTATTATCAATACTAGGTGATATTCTGATTTTACAAGGGGGAATTGGATTGGAGAAGGAACAGGAATTGAGCCGTTCGATCCTAGAGCTGTTGGGTGGGCAGGAAAACTTAACCTCCCTGTCCCATTGCATGACTCGTCTTCGGGTAACAACAAGGGACCCCCAAAAAATTCGTTTAGCTGAGCTAAAGGAACTCCCTGATGTCATGGGTGTTGTCCAATCAGCAGGCCAATATCAAATCATATTAGGGCCAGGTAAGGTAACCAAAGTCGCTCAACATATGGCTAGGGAGACAGGAATAAAAGCGGATGAGGTACAAGATGTCAAAGCAAGTATCCAAGATCAAAACCGAACACCATTCAAACTCTTCCTGCGACGATTAGCTAGCATTTTTATCCCATTAATTCCTGCCATCGTAGCTAGTGGGATGCTCTTAGGCCTTACCAACGTCTTCCTGCACACCGATTTATTTGGACTCACTCCTGAGAGCCAAACAGTCGTGTTGTTAACGGCGATAAGCAAAGTGGTCTTCACATATCTCGCAATTTTTGTTGGAATCAACACGGCCCGTGAATTTGGAGGAACGCCTGCACTTGGCGGCATAGCTGGTGGTTTGATCATCTTCCCTGATATCGGTAAAATCACCCTCTTTGGTGAAGCACTTGTACCGGGTCGAGGTGGATTGATCGGGGTATTGCTAGCCGCTTGGTTTATCTCTGTAGCAGAGCGACATATTCGTCGCTACATTCCCGCGGCAATCGATATCATCGTTACTCCCACCCTTGCCCTTCTTGTAACAGGCTTAGCCACCTATATCCTCCTACAACCATTGGGTGGTTTCATCGCAGATGGAATCACCGATGGCCTCAAACTGCTCCTAGAAGCAGGCGGTACAGTTGGAGCCGCTTTATCTGGAGCCGTTTTAGCTGGTACTTTTCTACCCCTTGTAATAACTGGACTTCATCAGGGCTTGATCCCGATTCACATGGAATTGCTGGATAAGACGGGGTTGGACCCTCTTTGGCCGATCCTCGGAATGGCAGGGGCTGGACAGGTAGGAGCCGCCCTTGCTATCTATCTAAAAACCAAGAACAACACATTGAGAAATGTCATCAAAGGAGGATTGCCTGTCGGGGTTCTTGGGATTGGTGAGCCACTCATTTATGGAGTAACCCTTCCATTAGGCCGTCCTTTTTTAACTGCATGTCTTGGTGCCGCTGTAGGCGGAGCCATCCAAAGCGCCTTAGGAACGGCTACGATTGCTATCGGTGTCTCTGGACTACCCGCAGCCTTCCTCTTAGCCAAAGGTCACCTTCTCACCTTTTTGATCGGTATTCTCGCCGCATATGGAGCCGGCTTCTTATTCACCTGGCTCTTTGGTTACAAACGAGCGATGGATCAAACGTTTACAAAAGAAAATACCGCTTCCACCAAAAAGACAGCAACAGCCAGCTCAGTCGGTTCCCCATCCTAATGTGTAAAACCCGCCAGGACGGCGGGATTCTTTCTTATGGAGGATTTATCGATGGACAAGGAGACATCTCACTGGGTTACTGAAGAACGACATGAAGCCACCTATGAGTTAGACCGCATGACCACGATGGAAATCTTATCCGTAATGAACCAAGAAGATCAACGGGTTCCCCAAGCAGTAAGAGGAGAACTAACCCAAGTAGCCCAAACGGTAGATGCTATGGTAGAAGCTGTACAAAAGGGGGGACGAATTTTTTATATTGGAGCTGGAACAAGTGGGCGTCTGGGGGTATTGGACGCTTCTGAATGCCCACCTACCTTCTCCAGCGATCCGCAAACGGTGCAGGGAATTATCGCAGGAGGGGATCACGCCTTACGGTTTGCCATTGAAGGGGCCGAAGACAGTGCAGAACAGGGTGCAGAGGATCTACAAGTAAGCGGATTCAATCCAACGGACTTTCTAGTCGCTCTATCCGCTAGTGGACGTACTCCTTATGTGATGGGGGCTTTAACCCACGCCAAACATATCGGTGCACAAAGTGCTTCGATTGCCTGCAATCCTCACTCTCCTGCTGGTCGCCTTGCTACCATTGCTATCGATATAAAGACGGGACCAGAGATCCTCACTGGGTCTACCCGGCTGAAGGCAGGAACCGCCCAGAAGCTTGTTCTCAATATGCTGAGTACAGCCATGATGATTCGCCTTGGCAAAACCTATGGCAACCTAATGGTTGACCTAAAACCAACGAACAAAAAACTGCATGAACGCTCCCGGCAGATTGTCTCCTTAGCTACGGGTGTACCATTAAGTGAGGCATCCACCACCCTCGATCTAGCAGGCGGTGAAACGAAAACAGCCATTGTCATGCTTTTAGCAAACACCGATGCAGCGTCTGCTCGCCAGCGCCTTACCAGTACCGCTGGTCGTGTAAGAGATGCTCTAGGGAATAACTCATCCTCCTAAAAACAACAGTTACAAAAAGGCAACGGGTTACCCGTTGCCTTTTCTTCTGTGGGAATTTCGTCTTAACGATTTACCCAGCGCGTGTAAGGAGGACGTTCCTCTTCTCTCTCGGCACTAGCCACTTCATTCACCGTTTTGTGTGATAATGGTTCCTTCACACCATAAAGTTCTTCGATACGAATCGGACCTTGTCTTCCATCAGAATTCATATAAGTTCCTGCTGCTCCTCGCTCAGGAACACCTTCACGTCCTTCTAAGGCCGCTGCTCCCTCACGGTCTTGCCAATGACCACCATATCGTCTCCGATAGGTTTGGTGGGCCAGGGGAGCCCGTTCAGGTTCCTCTAAAAGAGTATGTATAATCGTTTCTTTCAAAATACTTTTAATCTCTTCACTGCGATATCCGTTATCTACACTATCTACCCAATCAAAGATTGGCCCATCTTCCTTCGTAAATGTCACATTCCGCTGTGTAGGGGATAGCTCCTGTAATACACCCATCCGCTCTCTGAACGTTCCCCGGTCACAAATCGTATCTAAAGGAAAATATACGCCCTTTAGATAGGATTGGATACAGTATTTAACCAACAGAGGGAACTGACCTCGGGGCAGGATATCATACCAATTGCGCAGGAACCGATCTTTTTTCCCCAAATAAACGCCTACTGTGATCGTCATTTTCAGAACCCCTTTCAAATCGTCGGTACTTGTCCAACCCCTTGTAGCCCAATTCCTCTGCAGCTACAAGAGAAAAAGTAAAGAAGCCAGCACCGCATTTTTTTCTCATTATGCCTGTGCAAATCCTTCTTTTGCCAAATATAGTATCAATGCTGACTACTCACAGTCAACAGAAGATTTTGTCGAATTGAGACAAGTTCTCCCGTTTTTCTTTTTTTCCTATATCAATCGTTTATGATGTTGAAGAATTCGACGATATTGTTCTGGATGTTGCTTCAAATGTTGAAACACGAAAAAATTTGGACGGGTGTTTACTTCAAAAATCCAAGGATGCCCCTGTTGATCGGGCCCGATATCAATCCCAAGTTCCTTAATACCGGGAAAACGGGCATTTAAGACATCCACCGTCATTCTGGATAAGGAAAGTAAGTTTGAGCAGAGTTGTTCATTGACCGGATTCCCTTTACCAAATGCCCTTATTATCGCTTCCTTTGCCGTGAGAGGCCTTCCACCCTTACAATGATTTGTCACAAATTGTCCTGGAGCGGCTACCTTGGCTACCATCCCGCTGAGGAGCCACTCCTCCTCGGGCTTTTGTAGCATGATACGGATATCAAAGGGGCGTCCATCCACCTTCATTATTTCAATTCCCTGTTGGATAATGTATTGACGAGAAGGAGAGAGAAACCTCACCAAACGTTTACAAAGATCCCTCATCTTCATCAGATGGCGTTCTTTACGCCAGCGTAATTCGCATTGGTCTCCGTCCTTTTGAATGCGAACGATTCCTGAGCCGCCACCCCCTTTATCCGGTTTAACAAACACCGTCGGGTATTGATCCAACATCTGTATCAGCTCATCTTTATGCAACCACTTTGTGTCTGGAATATAAGCCGCCAAGGGTTGATGGGATAGCATCACCTTTGTTTTAAGCGCTTTACTAGCAATTTGCCGATATCTTCTACGCATGGGTGTCCTCTCCTTATAGCCTGATACATATGTCAGATGAATGGGCGAGCTATCTGTGTACATCCCTAGTCTATTCCTTCGCATCTGTGGCAGTGAAACAACTTCGCCTAATTTTACCCAACTCGCACCATGATCCGTTCCCTATATGAATGTGTTAAAATGGAAATGAATGTAGTGCATGTTGTTACCCGTAAAGGAATGTGCAAAAATGTACAATGAACGACCCTCAACTAACCGAAAATCTTATTTATTGTGGATAATCCTTCTCTTAATACTGATCATCGGCTTTAATCAACGCGGGACGATTCTCGCACAGCCGCTTCTTCATCAAGGGAATTTTTTGTTAGAATCCTGGCGCTTCCGTGACTTTGACTTGATCAAGAGTCCACAGGCGCTTGTCTATTACACCCCTTCCCAAAAAGAAGAGGCTACGCTCATCTCTAAAGAGGCTGAAGACATCCTCTCCTCCTTTGCGAAGCACTACAATTTTAAGCCAAGGCGACCCTTACCGATCTTTCTTTTCCCGGATCGTCAAAGGATGGAGGAACATTTCACTACTAGAAACAGCCATAATGCCAACGGTATCTATACGGCAGGAGCCGTCTACATTCTCGATCCTGCGGCATGGAATATGAGTTTTCCCTCTGCTACCCAACAACCTAGCAAGTGGGCTCGTCTCTTTCATAAGGAAGGACCGCTCACCCATGAAATCACCCATTATTATTTGGACCGAACCACCGGGGGGAACTACCCTCTATGGTATACAGAAGCCTTTGCCCAATGGGTAGAATATAAAGAATTAGACTATGAACGAGTACCACCTACTCAACCGCTACCAAAGTATGTCCTATATACCTATGATGAGCTTTACAATCGCTTTGATCAGTTACCTAACCAAGACCTCGCCTACCGACAATCCTTTCTCTTTCTGCGCTGGATAATAGATTCTCATGGGGAGAAACTTAACAAACAACTACAAGAGCATCTAGCTCAGGGGAAAACATTTAACGAGGCGTGGAAACGAACGTATGGCGAGACACCGAAGCGATCTTATGATAAATGGCTTTATCAAATCGGCCGATAACTCTTCTTGCGGGGTGGATGAATCTATGTGTGCCAAAATTCTTGTCGTTGAAGATGAACGACCTATCGCAGATATCCTGCAATTTAATCTATCAAAGGAAGGTTACGAGGTAGAGTGCATCTATGACGGTGAAGAGGCGATCCAGCGCATTATTGCAGAGCCGCCGGATCTTGTTCTTCTGGACTTGATGTTGCCGGGGGCCGATGGTATCGAAGTATGCCGTCGCGTACGGCAACATCATCAAGTCCCTATCATTATGGTCACCGCGAAGGATTCTGAAGTGGACAAAGTACTCGGCCTTGAAATTGGCGCGGATGATTATGTCACCAAACCCTTTAGCAACCGTGAGCTCCTCGCCCGGGTAAAAGCAAACCTTCGTCGTACCCGAGACCGTGCTGAAGAGCCTACAACATCTACCACATCCCAGATCCTTCGAGTCGGCTCCCTTGCCATCGATCAGGGAAGTTATCTTGTCTCCAAAGAAAAAGAACCGATTGAATTGACTCACCGGGAATTTGAACTTCTCTTATATATGGCCAAAAACGTCAACCAAGTGCTTACCCGCGAACATCTCCTCCAATCCGTCTGGGGTTATGATTATTTTGGTGATGTGCGGACAGTAGACGTTACGATTCGCCGTCTACGTGAAAAAATCGAGGATGATCCCAGCCAGCCCATCTATATCATCACACGGCGCGGTATCGGCTACACCATGCGGGATCCCCAAGGAGACCGATGAAATTTTTCAAATGGCTCCGTTTATTTAATAGTGTTCAATGGAAGATGGTTCTGATCTACATCTCTCTCCTATTGATCGCGATCCAATTGATTGGTGTCTATTTCTTTCAAGAGTTAGAGGATTTTTACGTTGGCGATCTAGAAGTTCGTCTCAAACGACAAGCCGATCTACTAATCTCTCCGGGCGGTATGGCTAAGGAGCTGGCTAAGCCCCAGCTCAATTCCGCTGAAAAACGCAAACGATTAAACAAATTATTACAAAACATCTATATCCTTGATAAAGGCTCAGGGCAAATCGTTCAGCTCCTCGATCAAGATGGAGTCGTCCTTAGTACCACAGCAGAAAACAAATCCAAGATTGGACAAAAAAATCCACGGGTAACTTCTGTTCTCCGTGGAGTTAACACCAACGATACACAGTTTCGTCGAGGCCCAAACAATCAACCTCTCATCCTTTATTCCAAAGCAATTACAGAGAATGATCAAGTCATCGGTGCCATCTACATCGAAGCCCCGATGAAGAAAACCTATGACACCATTCGGACAATTAACAACAAACTTCTACAAATTTCACTTTTCTCCTTAGTTGGCACGGCGATCTTGGGGATTATCCTGGCTCGTACCATTACCAACCCGGTTAAAGAGATCACCGAACAAGCTTCTGAAATGGCTCTTGGTGATTTTCACCGAAAAGTAGCTGTGAAAAGTAATGATGAAATTGGTCAACTCGCTGCCGCCTTCAACCACCTCGCGCAACACCTTCGCGAAGCTCTTTCCCAAAACGAAGAGGAAAAAGGAAAATTAGAGTCCGTTTTGACTAATATGAACGATGGTGTTATTGCTACAGATGATCGAGGGTGTGTGATTGTCATCAATCAACGGGCAGGCAACATCCTAGGGAGGACGATTGCTAAAGGGGATCCCATCACCCAGGCTCTTCCCTTATCAGAGCCTCTCCCTTTTCCTCTAGTGGAGGAACGGCAAGCCTATCTGGAATTAAATCGTGAGGATGAAGATGAGCCCACGGTAGTCAAGATCACCTTTACCCCCATCCGCCGCTCAGAGGAGACCGTTGGCTTGATTACGGTTCTCCAGGATGTTACCGAAGAGAATAAACTAGATCGACAACGGAAGGAATTTGTGGCCAATGTCTCTCACGAGCTACGGACTCCTCTCACCACCATCAAGAGCTACTTAGAAGCCCTCGACGAAGGTGGGGCGATGGAAGATCCCGAGTTAGCCAAACGTTTTCTACGGGTCACCCGTCAGGAATCCGAGCGAATGACCCGCCTCATCCACGACCTGTTACAACTATCCCGTCTCGACGCCCAAAAGGTTCGCTTTAATCGGCAACCCGTAGCAATCGAGGAGATTCTCTCGGATGCTGTAGAGCGATTTTCCATTTCTGCGGAACAAAAAAATATTGATATTTCCTTCCGTTTCAATGATCATTTACCCAAAATATACGGGGATCGGGATCAGTTGGATCAAGTATTGGACAATCTGATCTCCAACGCGGTCAAATACACTCCTGAAGAAAGAAGTATCACCGTTTCTGCTCGCCGTCGTTCGGATGGCTTCGTTGTAGTAGCCGTCTCTGACCGAGGGATCGGTATTCCTCAAAAGGATCTCGCCCTCATTTTTGAGCGATTTTATCGTGTGGATAAAGCCCGCTCTCGTAATATGGGTGGTACTGGACTTGGACTGGCTATTGCAAGAGAGATCATCGAAGCCCACGGTGGATCGATCGATATAGATAGCCGCTATGGATGGGGCACCACCGTCCACTTTACGCTGCCCCCCTATGTACCGGAGGTAATCCGATGATAGATCACATCAAATCCGTCCTCTTGACCATACTCATCCTGACTAGCTTTGTGCAGTCGGGGATTCTTCTTTATACCTCTCCTTCCTATGAGCAGGTATTGACGCCGGATGATTATTCCTATCCCCATAAGATCGTCAAGGAATCCTTTGAAAAACAAGGAGTCCACGAAATTGCTGCACCCAGTCAAATTCTCATCCATCAGAATGGAAAGCATCAACAAATCCCAGGAAACTTGGAAAAGAGTCAAATTCGTAATCTCCTTTCCAATGTACATCTAACTGAGCTGACGAGACCACAAAAGGTGACACCATCCAACAAGGACTGGAATAACCTCATGGCGAAAAAAGATGGGATTGAGTTGCGCTTTAACAACAACCTCTCTCCAGAGATCATGCAAGCATTCTTCACCACGGATCTACCAAAACCGGATCTACGCTCGGTCAGCCGGGTATGGATCTATCAAAATGCTGCGGGCGATCAATCTGCTCGTTTTATCTCAGATGAAACAGGAAAAACCGTGCAATACAAAGCGACTCTGGAATCCTTTGCTGATTTAATAAAGGTCGCGGACAAACTAAATGCTCCTTTCTTATCCGCTACCCTTCCTAAGAAAAATTCGGGCGCGATACCAAGACCCCTCTATCTACCAAATGATCCACTCGCCGTTCAGCAACTGCGCTATCCTTTAAAAAAGATTACGATTAATGATCTAAAGCTTGCACTATTTCCAGATCCTAATCTAATCGAAAAAAAACTCACCCTAGATCGTGCTACGATGTACACCGATACCACTCGAACCCTCCAACACAATACAGCCAAGAATTTAATCACTTACAATCGCCCGGATTCCACCACCGAATCGGAATTCAGCCTGACAGATCAACTGGACTTGATCCAGCAGTTTATGCGTCGACACGAAGGATGGACGGGGAATTTCCTCCTTGACGATATAGAAAATGACCCAGACCAAGTCACTCCTTTCTTTCGATTCCGCCTTTACACCAACGGCCTCCCTGTCTTTTGGGATGGAGGAGAGAAAATTACCCCAGCCACTTTACGTCTCTCTGCGGTGGGCAAAGGAGTAACAAGCTATGATCGCTCACTCTTCTACCCAGCCTTACAACCAGATAAAAAGGCAACGAAGGTGAGTTACCTACCCGACAAAAAAGAACTACTCGCTGAATTGGATCGCAAGGGGATCTCGTTAGAGAAGAAAGTAACCAGTATCTACCCTGGATACCGAACGGATATCAAAGATCAGGCCGTTACTTTCATTCCCACATGGATCATTCAATTGGAGGATGGGACAAGAAATTATGTAGAAAAGCGATCACCTGGGAGGTGACCCGTCATGGAATGGAGCAAAGCCAAAAGTATACTCATCATGGCCTTCCTCGCCTTAAACATCTTTCTAGCTAGCCAACTATTCAATGCTAGAACAGAACAATCCCAGGATGATCAGGCTACCAATACACAGGAAGAGCTTAATGAAATCGCTACAGAGGCGGACATCACGATCCTTGGTAAAACACCTGCGGAACCTCCTCAAGTAAACTCCCTTAAAGGAAGTCCTGTTTCCTTTAAGGAACCTTGGACCAATGACACCGATGGTACCTGGGTGCAAACCTTTGATCCTCCTCTAACTGTTAGTGGAGATCGAGAGAAAACCCTTAATCGCTATATCGATAGCCTGGATAACTACGTCTTTCAACCCGATGAATCCAACGATAAACGTCAAGTTTATTATCAACGATATGGCAAAAACCTCATTTTCGACGGCAAGATCGAGGCGAAATGGAAGAATAAAAACCACCTGACCTCCCTGCGACAATCTCTTTTCAAGGTTGAATCCCAAAATGGGGCAAAACGGCCCGGAGTCGCTGCCACTACGACACTCATCAACTTAATTGAAAAGGGACAAATCCAAAAAAAAGAGACCGTCACCAATATCCAATTGGGATATCATAGCCAGTCTTATGATAAAAAGGTTCGTATTTTACAACCCATGTGGCGGATCCAAACCAAAAAACATACCTTCTTTGTCAATGCTTTTAATGGCGCAATTGAATCCTCCGTCAATGAAACCAATCACGAATAGAAGCTGGAGGAGCCTATCCCATGAAGTACAGCATATTGGCCAGTGGGAGTACCGGAAACTCCCTCTACATAGAAACCGAGAACATCCGCATTCTCATCGACGCTGGCCTATCTGGCAAACAATTGGAAACAAAAATGAAGGCAATCGGTGCCGATCCTACCCAGTTGGACGCCCTTTTGGTTACCCATGAACACATCGACCATGTTAAAGGGCTGGGTGTCTTTGCTCGTCGGTACCAACTTCCTATCTATATGAATGAAGCTACTTGGGGAAGCTTACCCAGTGGCGTTGGGGCGATTCATCCCGATCAGCAACGCATCTTTCCTGTGCTATCTACCCTACAATTAAAGGATCTTGCCATCGAATCCTTCCCCATTTCCCATGATGCCGCTCAGCCTATGGGATTTTGCTTTCACGCAGAAGATGTCTCCCTTGGCCTTGTCACTGACACAGGTTATATTAATCAGCGTATTGTTGAAAAGATACGAGGAGCAGAAGCACTCATTCTTGAGTCCAACCATGACGTCGAGATGCTTCGCATGGGTGCATACCCCTGGAACATCAAACGACGAATTTTAAGTGACGTTGGTCATCTATCCAATGAAGATGCCGCAGAAGCCCTCCTCGACATTCTTCAGGGCGAAGGAGAAGATGTTCACCTCGCTCACTTGAGTCAGGATAACAACCTGACCGAACTAGCCCATCTCACCGTACGAAGCATTCTCGAAGAAGAAGGGTTAAAGGTAGGAAAGGACATCCATTTACGAGAAACCTGGCCGGATCGTCCCACTCCTCTCAGAAAAATACGAAAACGATCATAAAAAAAATAGCTGTCATTCTCTTAGATCAATCACAGCTAATTTTAATCTCATTCTCATGATTCCCTAAGGGAAAGCCGCTATAATAATAAGTGTCCTCCTTTAACAGCGAGCCATATTGATGTTAACCTAGCCATTCTTTTGGGTTACCCCTACATCTCTGTTGAATCCGCTGCCCTGCATAGGTTGCAGGGTTTTTTTTGCACAAAAACTAGCCATCTAGCTCTGCCATTCTTTTTTCTAACTCCTCGATGGATACGAGTTTATTATCGATCATTACCTGAATAAGGGTTCCCAGCCAGAGACGAGTACGATGATCTGCTTCCTTGAGATCAGCCAACTGCGCACCCCAGTTGACCAAGGTCCATGGATCAATCGGCTCCGTTCTTTTATTTGAACTCATCCGCCGTGCTCCTTACCTTTTTCTTTCAGTTTGACCGACAGAGAAAGGACGCAAACCTTGACGTTTGAAAATTAAAAACATTTTCTAGCTATCTCTCCTTTAGAACACCACAGGGAAACAGTATAATAAAGTTACACCCATCACATAATGTTAGAGAATTTACGTCTGATTTGATTGGTTCAAGGAGGAATGTGCCCGTGGGGTTTTATAATGATCGGAATAGAAGTACCAAGAGCCTAATTTGGGTTGCTTTGATTTCAGCAATCGTTGGTGGGCTCCTGGTACTAATCGTGTCACCTGCCTTAGTTCGATCCGGAATTCTTCCTCAACAATCCTTCCAAGGACCTGCCGTTTCAGAAAACACAGGTCCCGCGAGTTCTGTCAATGTTACTTCCAATATCACCAAAGCAGTCGAAAAGGTTCGCCCCGCTGTAGTTGGAATCGTCAACCAGAAATCAAGTGATCCCTTTACACAAAAAACTGTCGAACAGGGGACTGGTTCTGGAGTCATCTTTAAAAAACAGGGGGGTAAAGCCCTAGTTGTAACCAACCAACATGTAGTCGCTGGTGCTGACAAGGTAAGTGTGGTCATCCCTGGTGAAGGCCAAGGGAAAGAAGTGAGCGCCCGCGTGATTGGAAAAGATGAGCCCACTGATTTAGCCGTATTGGAAATGTCCTCTGAGTATGTAAAGGCGGTCGCCCAATTTGGCAACTCTGATAAGTTGAAGGCTGGCGAACCTGCCATCGCCATCGGAAATCCCCTTGGATTGGAGTTTTCTCAGTCCGTAACATCAGGGGTGATCAGCTCCCCCCATCGACAAATCGCTGTTTCAGAGAACATGGCGATGGATGCCATTCAGACAGATGCTGCGATCAATCCTGGGAACTCAGGTGGAGCACTCGTTAACGTCGCTGGACAGGTCATCGGAATTAATAGCCTTAAAATTGCGGAGCAGGGTGTCGAGGGTCTTGGCTTTGCCATCCCTTCCAATGACGCAAAACCAACAATCAATGATCTCGTCCAATATGGTAAAGTAAAGCGACCCTTCCTCGGTATTCAATTGCGTGATCTAGACACGATCACCAACGACGACCGTCAGCGGTTAAACCTTCCTGACTCGGTCCGTAATGGCGTAGCCATCATCAATGTAACCAATGGTAGCAGTGCCGATGAGGCCAATCTACAACGATTAGACGTTATTACAGCCCTGGACGGTAAACCGATCAAAAATGGCTCGGCACTTCGCTCCTATCTCTGGAAAGAGAAAGAAGTCGGCGAAACAACCACCTTCACCTTCTACCGTGACGGGAAAAAGATGACAGCCAAAGTGAAATTAAGAGAAAAATCCTAGGAGCTATCAAGTCACAAAATCGCCCGCTATAGGCTAATAGCGGGCGATTTTGTGCTGTCTGCAATCCACTAGAGAGGGGACTCTCCTATCGAGTGGGTTTGTTTTTAGTGGTCTCTCCAATATAGGAGGTTGTTGAAAACATTTTCGTTAATGCGTGTTCCGTTATTATAGGGATTTCCACCATTGGTGTGGATGGCAACACTGTAGTAGTCATTTGTATAGACAGGGGAGCCACTTTGGCCGTACGTGTCATTGCCGTAGTATAATTTTCGATCATAGGTTTGACGAATTTGATCACTGTGGCGCCATTGGGTTCCATAGGCTTTGTCCCTAGGATATCCACTGATTGTTTCCGCTGTACCGGTTAGGGAGCCGGGTTGCAAGCGAAGACCGAACCAACCGGTTGTGTATCCGATGTCGGAATTGATCTTGATAGCAGCGTAGTCATAGTTGGTATCTTCATTGGTTACCCAACCCAGTACCGAGTGGAAGGATTTTGCACTATAGGTACCATAGGGAGCATTGTTTCCGTCTCTACCCGGGGTGATGGTCGCCCAGGATGCCCACTTGTTGTTTCCTGTGTTGTAGACACAGTGACCAGCGGTGATAATGGTATCTGCACTGATAAACCAACCTGTGCAATCGCCAATATCACTAGAGATTTGTGCAATAGCACTGTAGGGAAAGGAGGTTGTAGGGTTGACTCGTATGCGGCCATCGGAGCCGATGATGGACTTAACCCCGATAAAGGGAGGATCATTTTTTACCGTATCTTTTTTGGTTACAATGGATGTTTGCTTGGCAAGAGCCTCACCGTTTCCTTTGTAACTGGAGGTAGTAGCTCCTCCATCCCGTTGCTTGCTGAATTCGTTACTAAAAGGTGCTGTTGGTGCAGTAATCGTACCATCATTAGAGATCATCGTGTCTGGCGACAGTTTGGACTTGGATGGAGCAGCTTCTGCGCTGGAGAGCCCTATCAGTGGTAAAGAGAGTGAGACGGCGACAACCAGACCAAGTAACGGGATTCGTAAACCTCTTTTGCGATTGATCACGTACGTGCCTCCCTTTTCTATTTTTCGTGAAAATTATAAACAGTAGGTTTTGTTTTGTCAATTATTTACTGGGAAAATTTTGCGTAACAGTTTCATTGTAATTCCGCTGCAAAACGATTACCCATTCAGGCTTACAACCCCCAAGAAGAGGGGATTAATTACGAGGTTGAAAGGATCCATTGCAGGGCTGTCGATTAACCTAATTTAAAAAATAGATGATGCGTAAATAGGTGTGTGACTATTTATCGCCATAATTTTTTTAAAAAAATAGTAAAAAACAAGAGAAGTAACCCTCCACCGGGATTCTTCTCTTGTCTTATTTATTATCTGAAACTTTTAGGCTGATCTTATTATAGATTACGAGCGGGAAAACCCAGCCCTTCAGGGTTGGGATGAAAGCGAGCGTCAGACGAGAGAGGGGAGATCTTCCCTCTCGCAAGGCTGACAATCCCCGTATATAATTAGATAAAGGGGAGGTAAACCCATGCACAAAGCGTTTAAATTTCGCTTGTATCCAACAAAGGAACAAACCATTCTCATCCATAAATCTATGGGATGTAGTCGTTTCACATTTAATCACTTTCTAGCCAGATGGAACGAATCCTGAAGGACTTCGTGTACTTGCGGTTGGGCAGACCGTCTAAGCTTGGAATCGATCCTGTCGGTAGATGGGAGCTCCCAAGAATCCCACTGCTTCAGCTGTGGGAGTGTCAAACATAACGAATCAATTTATCTAATGAATGTCGATGGTGTTCTCTTCCTTCCTCTCCTCGCCTCCCTAAGGTAACAATGGAAGGAATTTGTACATGATCGGATAACTCAAACAACTCGCGTACTTTATAGGGGTTAAATCCATACATCGGCGATGAATCATAACCAAGACTACGAATCGCTATCAGCAAATAGCCCAGGGCGATATTGGATTGAGCTACTCCCCATTGTCCACGTTGTTCTATGGTTTGCTCACCAAATATTTTTGGTATCGTATTCGTTAACCACGCCCTTGCATCCTCAGGCATGCTGGGATGGATAAACTCTTCCAGATTGGCGATGGCATCCTCCATATCACTCGTCACAACAATGGCAACCGGTGCACTCTCTACTTGCGGATGCTTATTCGCGATGTTATAAAGCTCCTGTTTGGTTTCTTTATTGGTAACCACGATAAATCTCCAAGGCTGAATATTCCACGCACTGGGTGCTAAGCGCGTTAAACGAATGATCTCCTCAATATCCTCTCTTGGTACAGGCTCTTGTAGATACGTGCGAATACTACAACGGGTTTCCATCGCTTGTTTAACTGACATCGCCATCTTTAGAATCTCCCCCTCTTCTTATCATTAAGGTTATGATTTACTAACCGTTTGTACATTACCGACCAGCTGTTTATAAATCACTTTCATTACATTTTCCTTTGACGGAATCGTGTAATTGGGTCGCATTTTGCCAGAGGCCACCTCATAGGCCATCTGATGAGAGGGCTCTACTACAATATCCCCATCTGCCTCTAATGTTTTGATATTTCGCTGGAGAGATTTTTTTCTCCACATTCTTTCGTTCATATTAGGAAAATAAATAATCGGTTCCGGATAGGCAAGAATCGCCGTAGTTAGTAAGTTATCACCCAACCCATTTGCGGCCTGGCCCATGGTGTTTGCTGTTGCAGGTAAAATGACCAATCCATCCGCCCATCTAGTTAACTCTACATGGCTGATCTCCTGGGAAAATTCCTGCTCATCGGTATATGCGCCTGCACATAGCAGATTAACTGTTTCTCGTGGAAGTAGGCGAGCAGCCGATGGGGTCATGATCACCTTTACTTCTTTAAAAAAATGAGCAAAGAGGGTCAAATAAGATGGAACGGCTAGCACGGATATCGATCCACCTATCCCCACCAACAAATTCTTTATTTTCAATTGATCGGTATCCATATGCTCTCACTCCATTATGAAATCAGGAAGGCTGCATCCCAATCAGCATCCTGTTTTTCACTTAGACTCATTAACGATAACCCGATCCCAGAAACACCTTCCAACAGCCCTGCTTTATTGAGCCCCCTTCCCCCCTCAAGATCCTGATAGCCAAAGGGTGACTCCCCTTGAAACATATCGATGATCTCCTTTGCCATCAATTCCGCATGTTTCACAAAAATTTCCTCACCTGTATCCTTCGCCATCCTCAGTAATATTTGGAGGATCCCACTTTTCCCATGACAAAAGGTTGCAGATTCAAGCTTGCTTAGTTCCTCCGGCCGCATGAAGCTCGATTTTACTGCTTGAATTGCCAGTTTCTTTAACTCTTCATCTCCTAATGCCATCCCAGCTAAATATAATGAACGAGCAACTCCTGGCGCACCATAACACCAAGCTTCCCGCGAAAAATATTTTTGCGAAGGCTTCCTTGAAACCTCCTCTTCAAAGCGAATGCGATCCGACCACAAAACACCATATCGATCCTGATAGGCTCGCTTAACTAACCAATCACTCATCCGTTGAATCGCTTCCAGCTGACCGTCCACTCGATAACCTCGGAGCGATGCTAAGGAGAGCAATACCAACGGCCCAGGAATACCATGGGCAAGTCCACAATTAAAATTCCCTTTTGGAAAAAGCTCCTTCTCTCTCTCCATAAATTGATACTGTTGAGGAATGTACCAACCAGGTACCGTATGATGATCTACTTCAATATCATGACTCACCTCTACGAGGTGGTGCAGGGTTTGCTCAAGTACATCGTTTAATTCATCATGATGAGGGTGATTCAATGCATAGCGTCCGATCCCGCTTAACCCAGAGATCACATCATACACCTTTGGACTAAGACCGACCTCTGATTTGCGCCGAGTGTTGTCCCCCTCGATAAATCGCTTCGTCTCCTGTGCAATTTTGCTATGGATCACCTTTAAAAAATTGCCGTACCGCTCCCCCTCCCTTGACGCCGCTTGACAAGCAAAGGCCACACCCGTCAAGCCGCCAAACAAGGATATACTGCCGATTCCATTCGACTCTAGCGCCCGTTGCATTTCTACAATATGAGCATGTCCCTTATAATCCCATTTCTGATCCGGCTCATACCGATCCCACTGGGAAAAAAAGAGGACGGTAGCGGGATACCCATGGGAAAGACTGGTATCCCCCCAGGGAGTTGCTCCCATCACAGATACATTATCGGGGCGCTCCACAATTTCTTTGATTTGAATTGGATCCACCAACCGCTCTGCTATCCTCTGGCTAATCTCTAATCCTTTATCGGCAATAGCTGACCTCACCCTGCGTCTGTGAATCACTTTATTCTCCATCCAACCCCTCCCCTTAAGCGCTTGATATTTTCGCATCCAGATAACTTTCTGCTTGTTTTGTAAACATATCTTTATATAGCCCGTTTAAATTTATCAGTTGATCATGGGAACCCATTTCCACGATCTGTCCTTGATCCATCACGATAATCCGATCCGCATAGCGTACAGAAGATAAACGATGAGTAATAAAAATACCGATTCGATCACGTACAAGATCCTTAAACTTCTCAAATACCTCATGTTCCGCCTGGGGATCCAAAAATGAGCTTGGTTCATCAAACAAACAAATATCTGCGTCCCTTAAGTAGGCTCTGGCAATCGCCACCCGTTGCCACTGCCCTCCAGATAACTGATGCCCATCTTTAAATAGCTTGCCGAGTTGTGTATCGAGTTTTTTAGGCAGTGAATGGACTAGAGAGGATAGCCCCCCCTTTTCAGCTGCCTTCATCAACGCTAAATCGTCATCGATTTTTTCTACATCCCCAAAACCAATATTGTGCCGCAAAGGCATCTCATACTGTACAAAATCTTGAAAAACGCCTCCGATTCTTCTGTTTACCTCATCTGAATCGTATTTACGGATTGACGTTCTATTGATCAAATACTCTCCAGTAAACTGGTTATACATTTGGGTGAGAATCTTAATCAGCGTCGATTTACCAGATCCATTTGGCCCTACAATCGCTAACGTTTCCCCTGCATGTAATTGCAAATTAATACCCTTTAGTACAGGCTTGTCCGTGTTCGGATATTGAAAAGATAAGTTTCGTAACTCCAATTGGGTGATGGGTGATTGTAAATGCTTTTTTCCCTCGATTAACTCAGCGGGAGATTCTACCTTCATATCTAAATAAGTGAACAATTGCTCCAAAAAGAGATTGTTTTGAAACAAGAGCATCACTTCTTGCGTTAAATTACGCGCCGTAGATAACGTCAGATTGATTGCTTGTAAATACCCCACTACGTTACCAATCATCAATTGCTTCATGTAAGCCGCTTTGAAGATAAAATGAATGACAATCATCACAGCCGTGTAGTTGATTCCGTAGTACAAAAAAGAGAGATTTCTTCTTTGTAAAGCAATTTCCTTATCCTCTGCAATAAAACTGCGATGAATTTTTTGATATTGATCGATTAGATAAGGACCCAGTTGATACAGCTTTACCTCTTTAAATGAGAGATCCCGGGTCATAATGTAGTTGATATACCAAAGCTCTCTTGTCTTTGGTGCTCTTTTCCATAAATATTTAAACTCTTTTTCTCCTAACTTCAAAAGGAGGGGAAAGAAAATGATAGGCACACCCAAGATCAATACCGCTGCCCACCAATGCCAAGCGAACAACACAAGTGCGGAGGAGACCAGTGTCACCCCTCCTGAGAGCACGGTCATCACCTGTTTAAATACTTGATAGACACGGATATTGGATTCATTTTGTACTCGTTTGATTTGATCCTGTACCTCATGATCTTCAAAGTCACTCAAATGTAGCGTGGACGCTTTTTGCATGACAAGTAAATCCACTTGGTACGATAGGGAAACCTCAAAGATACGATCCACATAAACACGTAAAATGTTGCAAAGCTCATTAAATACCATGACCCCACCTAATACGAGCATGGCATTAATCACGATGTGAAATCCGCTTCCCCAACTACTAACCAATTGATTGATCGCAAACTGGGAGGCAAGGATAAAAAATGTAGGAGCTACCCCCTGCAAAATCGTCAGCACAATAATTGAAACAAATTGCAGAGGATGAACACTCCATAGAATGGTAAAAATCCGCTTGATATAGGATGCTAATTTCACGAAGTTATAAATGGATACATTCTCTAGTTGGTTATCCCTATTCATGTTCCTCCTCCTTCCAACTACGTACTAACCAACTGCTTCCGTAAGTATTGCTGACTGTATAGAGCATGCCTTGCAAACGCCCTCGCCTTCATTTCTTTGCTGTTATCCCCCATTAATCGATTACAGGTCATGTGAAGCATACTTCCTAAGATTTTATGGGGATGATTCCAAAGGAGATTCTGCTCCTGTATTCTCTCCATTTGACTCTTAAATTCAGTGATGCCTTGATTCCGCTTATCTGCCAAACCCTTTATTATCTCTTGGTCCACCCCAAGTAATTGAGCCCACACAGGATTATGCAATGTACACTCAACAATCGCTCTTCGCCATAACTGAAATTCTTTTCGGTGTTCATCAGGCTGAACCATTTGATCGAGCCACAAGAGCCGGTCTTCAAAATTAAGACCATACTGCTCCATGAAGTCCAGCATATTCATGCTTGCAACAAACTCCTCTGGAAACTCAATTTTTCCAAAGCGAATTTGATTGACTAGATAGGCTACCAAGTCACTATCCGCTTCAAAAACACGCTCAGCATGGTGGATCAGTTGCGGGCCGCCATATCGTTCAAATTCGGGATCATAAGCATCGATGGTCAACTTTTGGATAAGCCCCTCTTCTACAAGTCTTTCCGCCCATGTATGAATGGTCGGAATCAAACTGGCTATAAGCCTCTCTGGTTCCCCAAAAAACCGTATCCGTAAATGATTATCTGGATCTCCATACCGCATGAAAAACCATCGCTGAACTAAGCCCTCCTCACGTGCATTCTTCACAAAATGAGAAAGTGGCCTAGAGATAAAATCGTTTTGCCTACTCTTTGCCATATAGACTTTGATATATAAACAATCACTCCCTGGAAGTTTGATGCGACTATTGCTAGCCAGCTTCTTCATCACAGGAGTAACAGGGGATGGGTGAGGTAGAGCTTCTCTCTTTTTGAGCGGGAAAACAAATTCACCAATATAATGGTGATGATCCGCATCAACAATCCAATCGTTATTCTGCTGATAAAAGGATTCTGATAAATGAACCCTTCCTTTATTCTCCACTGCTTTTATGATCTCTTTCCGATGGGCTGGGTGTTCTAGATCCAAAAGGAGACGTTGGTCCGTAGCCCCCATATAGACAAACCGTGGGACCATCCACTTTTTCAGCCAGTGATCAAAGGCGGTATTCCACTCCTCTACCGATGCCTCCTTCTTAAGTTCAAGTTGTCCCATCGATAACTTCCATTTTGCTGGAGACAAAATCGTTTTATCTACCTGTACTCGAGGTAAAAATGGAGAATCTCTTAATGTTCCCCATTCATAGGAGTGCCAAATTCGAACATTCTCTAAGGAAACTTCCCGCAAAAAACGGTAGACACCAGGGGACGATTGAAAATTCAACATATTATTGGCCGTAAAAGTAACTTCCTTGCCCAATGAAACAGACTTAAAATAAAGGCGTTCCAATGTTGCTCCTACGACAATATCCTCTAAAAATAGTTTCTTTTTATCACTAGCGTAATTGGTGCCAAGCACTAGCTCGTATTCTTGTAAACCAGGTGCTAGGGAGACATTGGCCGCCCTACCCCGAGTGGGAAAGTAGACACAGTCTGCTGTAATCACATCGGGTTGAGCATCGTTTATCTCCTTATGAGCCGCCTGTAATTTATTTTTTGTAAAGGGATCCAGAACGTCAAAAAACCTACCAAAGGTCTGTCCAGCAGAGCCAGATCCTGGATTTGGAGCGATCACAAGCGTAAACTCACCATCATCTACTGCCTTTGCACTTTTGGCTAGAACTTCTGTATATAGCTCCACCGTGGATGGAGCATCACGGTCATCAACCGAGGGAGGGATTATGTCCTTCAATGCCTTTGCATCTAATTGGACGACATACTGTCGGTTAAGAAGTGCCGTCTGCATCATCTCTAGCAAACGTTGTTCTCTTTCACTATTACGTGGTTCACTTATGGTTGAAGGTGCATCAGGATAATACTCCTCAGGACTTCCCAACCCACTTTCTTCGCTCAAAAGCTCCAAGATGGGAACTTCACGATCACGTCCATAACGATCTAAAAAACGATCCCGATACTTCTTTAAATGGGGTAAACCTTTCTCTGTCTGAGAAATTCGCCAAAGAATCGTTGCCGCCTTGGCAGCTTCATCAGCAACAGCTTGATTCAATGTCAATTCTCTATTTTTCAATCCTAGATCCACTTGGAGATACGCTTTTGTTTCATTGATGCTCTTCATTTTCTGAATCACATCAAGGTAAATCTCAATCCCTTCACCCATTGGAGAAGCATTGAAATCTTCAAGTAGCTGATCGATTTCTACTAATTGAAGGTACACATCGTGATACCGGGGAATATCTTTGATCTGATTGATGATGTAGTGAAAAGGATTGCTGATTGTGAGCGGAGGGCGCAATTCACTGATGAGAAATTCCTGCTTTAATAGTTGGAGGATGTACGTTCTAATTTGAACCGGATCAAAATTGGAGTAGTAGGAAGAAATCCGCGCGATTAATTCAGACAGAACAATCGGCTCTCTACTTGCTTTTAAAACTTGCAACGCTGCTTCATTTAATTGAATAGAAACTCGTTCTTTTTTTGATGTAATATTTGTCTGTCTTCCATAACCTGTTTGATAGGGTAGATACAACCGTCCACCTGACTTTGTGACCAATTGATTTTTATAAACCTTTATCTGTTGAATCCCTTCGATATCTTCCTCTAATTTTTCGATCAGTGTTAATAACCATTCCATATCCGGTCGTGCCCTTTTGATATGATTCTCTGAGGACTGCAATGAAATCGTTGTTCCTTCGCTAAGCTCACCAACCGTTACCCCTGCAAATAAACCAAAAGGTGTTGGCCGAGTACTCATTCTTGTAGCATATTTCAAAACACTGGCGACCACTTGTTTTGTTTTTCGTTGATGACTATCTCCTTCTAATTGCGAAAGATCTTCATATAGTGATGGACTAGCAATCGCAATACTCTCTATAAATGTCTTATCCATTGTTTTTAACAAAAGTTGTTGGAACGGCATGGTTTTATCGGTAGTTAATGCGTTAAATTTTTCGATTGGCCACGTTGGAGTACGAAGCATCCATGCATTAATCGGTTCATACATGCCGAGGACCTCCATTCATGATCAGTAGTGTTGATTGCCCAGAAGATATCTCCTCGGTTTCTGGGTAATCAACACTACTGATGAATGTTGTAATATTAATATAAAGGTATGAAGGGGGAATGCTCCCCCTTCATACCTCTTACTGCTTTATGAGCTTAACAGCACCAGCTTTCAAATGTTCCTTCGTCACAACCAGGAGTACAGATCAAACCAGATCCAGCTTGCACATCACCCTGTTTCACTTCTACGCTTTGAAGATCAAGATCAAATGGGTTAGCCATGTTACAAATCACTCCTTTAAATAATTTTTAATCACATTAACGTTAATGCATTTTCTATTATAGTGTAATTATTCCCTTTTACCTGAATTGACCCTTAATTTTACCTGAATTATATGTAAGATTTAATGATATTATATATATTTTTTCCATATATTATCATATAAGATCTTATAAACCATAAAAATTAATCATGATTATTCCTATAAAATAAGTACGTTTTTTATAAAATAAAAAAACAACAGATTATCCCTTATCAGGTAGGTCTGCTGTTTTCAACAACACAAGGTTAAGTAATCCATCAGGAAGCCGGGATCTCTCGTGAGGGAAGTTCAATGGTCATCTCTGTCCCCTTATTCAAATGGCTCCTCACGGAGATTTCACCATCATGCAGTTCAATCAGTTTCTTAGCAATCGCCATACCCAAACCCGTTCCATAGCTGGAATTTATCGAACTACGACCACGATAATAGCGCTGAAAGAGTGTAGATACCGTCTTTGCATCCATGCCCACCCCATCATCCCTGATCGATATCCTTAGCCCTGGATCAACTGAAGAAGGGGCTACATTTGTTTCAACCTTTAGCTCCACAATCACTTCTGTATCTGGTGGATTATGAACAAATGCATTCGTCAGGATATTAATCACTGCTCGCTTAAACCATTTGGGATCAACCGATGCCATCACATGGGTATCCTTAGGTAATTCCAGCCGAATATGAGATTCCTCTACATCCGCTTCACTTAGAACTTCAGCAACAATCATGCGTAGGGTTTCTTTCATGTCTCCTCTCTCCCGATTGAGCGATAAAGCTTCATTCTTCATCTGAAATGTGATATTCATATCCTCAATCAGGTGCTGAATATACTCTGTTTTTTGGATAACCAGCTCTAAATAATGCTCCATTTCCGCCGTTGACCAACGATATTCCCGGTGAGCATAGAGGTCTGCATACCCTTTTATCGTCGATAAGGGGGTTTTAAGATCGTGAGAGACACCTGCTAACCACTCATCCCTGGATTGATCCAGTCTACTTCGTTTCTCTTCTACCTCATTCAACTGAACACTTAATTTCTCCAATGCTTCCATCACTTCCTGATAAATGCGAAATCGTTTTTTTAACTGACCCGTTTGCGGATCCCTCACGTACTTGGCTCGAATACAGCCTCGATAATCTCCCCTGGATAAATCTTGTATCCACCTCAAGATCAATAGGAGAGGCTCACCTAACTTTCTACCAAATCGATAAGCAAAAAAAACAAACACACATAAGGAAGCAATGATAGAAGTAAAAAATAAAGCCGCAATCGTCAGGTTGGTCTTTTTTTCCTGATCATTCACCTCAGAAGCATGATTATATACCCAGGTTACGGGCTTACCATTTAATTTGCCAGTCAAATAGATTAGGGAAGAGCTATCCATATAAACAAACTTACCTGGTGTATAATTCTTCACTGTATCCTTTGGTCTTTCAAATTCGTAAATCTCCCGTCCCTTTTCGTCTAGAATTTGAACCCATCCACGTTGCTTATGGACTTGTCTTAATAAAGAAGTAGGAACATAAATTTTTCCATCCTTCCATTGGGTCGCATCCTTTAGGGTTCGGAGAAGAACATAGTTATTTTTTCTGCCCAATATCCACGTATACTCTTCTTTTTCGTGGTTTTTATTCCATACATGGATATTATAGCCCTTCCGACGCATCTCTTTTTTCAATTGCACCAAATCACTTGGGGAGTAGTTCACTGGTACATTTTTAGGTGCACGGTATCGCATTACTTCTTGACCACGACCATTTAATACCTGTGTCCATTCCTGATTGCGAGATAATTGCTCTTTCATTTTAGAGCTTATTTCTACACGGCCGTCGTTGCTTACAGTTGCTTCTGATGCCATTCTCCCCATCACTGCTTCTGGATCATTGGAAGGTTGTTGCTTACCTCCCTTTAACATCCCCGCACCATAATAAAAGAAGAGAAATAGCCCGATTAATATTAAAGAAAGAGTAACTACACCAGTTAAAAACTTTACCATTAAACGGTTTTCTAGTTTCATTGGGACCCTACCAGATTGCCGATGAATTTATAGCCCAAACCACGGATGGTGACGATATATTTGGGCTTTCTAACATCCGGCTCGATTTTTTTTCTGATCTTACCAATGTGAACCATCACGGTATTTTCGTAGCCAAAACTTTCTTCCCCCCATACCTGTCGATATAACTGGCCCATGCTAAAGATTTGGTGAGGATGTTTACATAGAAAAGCCAGCAGCTTAAATTCCTTGGCAGTACACGATATCTCCTCACCCTTTACAAACAATTGGCCTGTATTTTCAACCAACTTAAAATCACCAAAATCATAGGGTTGAGGGAAAATATCCTCCGCCGTTTGGGAAAGTTGATCTCGTTTTAATTGTGCTTTGATTTTAGCCACAATAATGAGCGGATTAAAAGGCTTTTCGATATAATCATCTGCTCCCATGTTATATCCCATCAGCTTATCCAAATCCGTTGTGCGAGCAGTGAGGAAGAAAATCGGAGAGTGGGTAATTTCTCGTAGTTTTTTACAAACTTCATACCCTTCCATGTCTGGTAACATCACATCTAAAAGAATCACATCCGGTTGATGCTTTGCACATATCTGAATAGCCTCATGCCCTGTCCCAGCCGTAAAAATTCGCTGAAAACCCTCTGAATGCAATGTTTTCGTCAGGAGCTGCAATATTTCCGGCTCATCATCGACAAGCAATAGATTCGTGTGATCCAACAAGATCATCCCCTAATTGAGACCATTCACCGCGACAGACTTCTCCAGATCATACATACTATATTCTCCTGGATCAAAAAGACTGTGGATTCGGTACCCTACTCCTTTTTGATTGATCAAATTTTTTGGATTTCCCGGATTTGCTTCGATCTTTTTCCGTAGGCGACGAATATGCACATAGACCGTATCCACATTAACAAACTTATCCTCGCCCCACACCACATCCAGGAGCTCCTCTGTACTTAAATAGTCCGGTGATCGCTCACATAAGGTTTTTAGCAATCGATATTCGATATTCGGAAGTGAAATCTCTACATCGCGATTGATAATGATATGGTTTTTTAAGTCAAATATGACATTGCGATTGATTGGTATCTTCTCTTGCTCATTATCTATTGGGGCTGTGGATATCACGGATCCTCGATACAAGTCTTTGATCAATTCGCTTACAACGTCGGTGTGATCTTGCCCTCCATTTAATAAGATAATAGGAACGCCATATTTTTGTGAAAGAGGAATAAGCGCCAAAAGGAAACTAGTATCCCTACTACTGGTATCTATCAAAACCGCAGAATACGGATTATTCTCTTGCAAAAAGTCAGGGGTTAGTGTACCAGGCGATTGTAAGTCGATTTTAATATCACTTTTCATGGTGTTTTCGATAACTAACTTCACCATGATTGGATTGTCCGAAATTAATAGAACGGATTTCATAATAACCCCCCACTATATTTTTATAGCTAGAAGAGCTACTCAATCCAATATTTAATAATCGCGCTTGATAAAGATCGTACTTGTAGAAACAACGAAGAGGATGAACGTACTTAAAATCCCCATAAAAAGCATAAATGGATTAATACTGGTTACCCACTCATGCTTAGGCATCATGGCCAGGAAGGGTTGTGACCATGGATACCAGGACCCTAAAAGACCTGAACCTGTCATGATCATAGAAGGAAGAATAAACACCACGTTTAATGTTAATGGAGTAGCAAAGTTTTTCCATAGTAACGAACACCCTAGCATTAATGCCATCAAAGGCAATGAAGCAAGCCACCCCTTGATCACTTTTGTAATTAGAATGCTCCAGGGCAGCGGGTCATTCAAACCATAAATCGTCCCAACGATAAGAAACCCACTCAATAGGCATAGTTGCGTCAGTAAAGTGAGTAAGGAAACTAAGAGGAATTTGCTACTATAAATCTGAAAGCGTGATACGGGTAAACAAAAGATTTGCTTCCACCCATTTGCCAAATGCTCATAACGACAAACAAAGGCAGCAAACACCCCTACAATCAGTGGGTAGAAAAACATCGTATACTTGTGCACTGTCAAACTAAAAAACCATAGCCAATCATTAGCACCCTCGCTCATTTCTGTTGGATTGCCAAAACCTATCCATAATGAAATCGCTGGCCCAAGGAGCAAGATACCGATAATCATGGACCAACGAATTTTATAAAATTCCGAACGCAAGTATCGAAGAGATACTAAGCTTTCCATTTTTCACTCACTTCTTCCTTATTATAATTCTCTTTTTGAAAAGTGGATTCCTCCAATTATTAGTAGAAAAACACCAATAATTACTCCAAATAAAGGCCATTGCATATATTCACCTTTATTTAAAGGGGAAGCCAAGGGAATATAGGCCCAGGGGAGAATATTAAAGAGCTTCACTGAAGAATAGGCGAGAAACAAACATAGCATCGCACCAATGATCCCGACGGTAATCGATAGGGCTTGGTTATGAAAAATCATGGAAATCCATAGTTGAAGAGCGAGCACAGGAATACCTGCTAAGCATGGATAGAAAAGTTGCTCGAGAACCAGTGACCATTTAATAGGACCTAAGGAAAAGAGGAGTCCCACAAGAAGCAACCCAATCAAAGTGAGAAAAACAAATCCAATAATGTAGATCAGTAGCAAGAAGAACTTACTTACATAGGTAGAAAACTTGTTAATCGGGAGGGAAAATATCACCTTCCATGAACTTGCATCATGTTCCATCCCGGCTACCATCGATGTCGCAATCGCAAATCCTAGGATCAACACAACAGGCCAGAAGTAATTGGCCTGAGCCATCAGACCTACCCAACCAAGGGGTTTTAGTATTTCTGGGCGTGTCATATAGTTCACAACTTGTAGCAAACTAAATCCGATGGGAGCAACGAGCAATAACCAGGGAATCCATGTCCCTTTTATTTTTCGTGCATCGGACAAAAGCAACCCCATCATAAACTCTGCTCCTTTCCAGTTAATTCGATAAAGATATTTTCAAGGGATTGACTAATTTTGTTCATCCCATATACCGAAAAGTCCCCTCGCACTAAATTTTCTACTACATCAGCTACTTTCTCCCGGGCCATCGGAGTAAAACAGACGCGCTCTTCGTCGATAAAGGGTTGCCATCCCAAACTTTCAAGGTAATTCTTTGCTTCAGTAGGCCGGCTTACTTCTAACTCAATTCTCCCTTTGGCTCGTTGTTTTAACACCTCAAGGGAATCTTGGAAAATCAATTGCCCACGAAAGATGATTCCCACCGAGGTTGCTACCTGTTCGATCTCCGAGAGTAAGTGGCTAGAAATTAATATGGTAACCCCTTGTTCCTCGGGCAATCGACTAATCAATTCTCGTATTTCGCGAATGCCCGCAGGATCCAGACCATTGGTTGGCTCATCCAGGATGAGTAATTGTGGTTTTGCAAGTAAAGCAACAGCGATACCCAGTCGTTGTTTCATTCCTAGTGAATAACCCTTCACTAAGCGATCCGCATCCTTAGTTAAACGGACCATTTGAAGAGCCTCTTCAATATTTTTTTTCGGTAGACCGAGTACCTGGGCGATCACTTTCAGGTTGTCACGGCCAGATAGATGACCATAATAAGTTGGAGATTCCACGAGGGAGCCAACCTGTCGTAAAATGTTTTTTCGATCCTCTTGGATATCTCTGCCAAAGATCGTGACCGATCCCTTGGTCGGTTTGGCCAATCCCAATAGCATCTTGATCGTCGTTGTTTTACCAGCACCGTTTGGCCCTAGAAATCCATATACTTCACCCTTGGCAACCTGAAGGTTTACATTGTTCACAGAGGCGTGGCCGCCATATTTTTTTGTTAAGCGCTCTGTCTGGATAATCATCTCAGTCACCGATTTCACTCCCTATCGTGGTTTACAGGGAATATCATATCGGACCCCTCATAAATCCATCCAAGATCCACCTTAAATCTACCTAAAATTTAACTGCAATCAGCGAGTGTGAATATGATAATGTATAGCCGACATTTTCGCTTAGAATCTTTAGCTCACAAACTCACAAGATTATCAGAAGAAAACATAATGAACATACGGTACGTTTAATATCCATCATTCAGGATGTATGGAGGATTGTGCACAAGAGCTTGCCATTAAAGAGAATGATAAAAAGAACTGGCCACTACACCTGACCTCTTTTTACTAAATCTGTTTGGTCAAATAAAAAGGTTGTGGCTAACCACAACCTTTAACAACCCAGGTACAAAACATAAGGTAATCCTCTTTCACCTGCTCTGTAGCTCAGTAGGTGCATCCCCTCTCACTTCATGCTAAACTTAAAGGAATGACTTTATTGGAGGACGTTACATGGCAGGTACCGATCAAATTTATATAAAATGGTATGCTTGTGATGAGCATGTCGAAGTTGTTCTCGACCAGCTTGTTGACGAAGTAGAAATTGCTCCTGACCTTAACCCATGTGAGCCAGATGAAGCAAAGACTGCAACCTGCCACTGGTGCGGGGGAACACCTGCCTATCGTCTTTCTGCTCACCCTAGTAACCCGTAAGGGGATGGGGTATCGAACACCACCGTTGGAGGGATCGAATGAGGATTCAATTGATCACCGTCGGCAAAATAAAGGAGAAGTATTTGCGGATGGGCGTAGAGGATTACATTCAGCGCATCACCCCCTACGCAAAAGTAGAAGTGACGGAGATCACAGAAGAGAAAGGACAGGAACCCCTATCCCCTGCTGAGATCGAGCAACTCGTCACCAAAGAAGGGGAGCGAATTCTCCGTGCACTCTCTTCAGATACCTATGCGATGGCCCTTGCCATCCAGGGAGTCGCTTTCTCTTCAGAGACCCTAGCCAATCACTTAAACCAATTAGCCACCTATGGACGAAGTAAAGTCGCCTTTATCATCGGTGGCTCCTATGGGCTCTCTAAAGCTGTATTACAGCGAGCCGATTATTCACTTTCTTTTTCCAAAATGACCTTTCCCCATCAGTTGATGCGTATGCTTCTCTTAGAGCAAGTGTATCGCTCCTTTAAGATTAATCGGGGAGAAACGTATCACAAGTGATGTACATACTTTAGAAACGTGACTTTTTATACTTGTCATCATTAGGGGTTTTCTATCCATTTATTTTGGTAGAAAGCCCCTCATACTACTTCATAAAAAAGCTGGAAACGATCGGACACTAACGTCCTTTCGATTCCAGCTTTTTATGGCGTGCGTGCTTTTTATCTATTAAGCGTATGCAGGGCGGACTTGAATCGTCTGTTCCCTTCCAGGGCCTACAGAGAAGATCGTCAGAGGAATCCCTGTCAAGTGGGTGATCCGCTCTACGTAATGCTGGGCGGCCATTGGCAGATCGGATAGGTTACGTACCCCTGTAATATCCTCCTGCCAACCTGGTAGCTCTTCAAATACCGGCTCGCACTCAGATAATACATCCAAGTTAGCAGGATAGTTTTCCAACACCCGTCCGCGATATCGATAAGCCGTACAGATCTTCACCGTATCGAGTCCCGTCAACACATCGATGGAATTAAGGGAAAGACCCGTGATTCCGCTCACTCGACGAGCATGGCGAACGACGACACTATCAAACCAGCCCACACGGCGAGGGCGGCCCGTGGTCGTCCCATACTCTCGACCCACTTCACGGATTTTCTTACCCACTTCATCTTTCAATTCCGTTGGGAAGGGGCCATCCCCTACTCGTGTCGTGTATGCCTTGGCTACACCAATCACCTGGTGGATCTTCGTGGGACCAACGCCAGAGCCGATACAGACCCCACCCGCAACCGGGTTGGATGAGGTAACAAAAGGATAGGTCCCTTGATCAATATCCAGCATCACACCCTGGGCCCCTTCAAAGAGAACGCGCTGTCCCTGATCGATAGCATCATTTAGCACTACTGAGGTATCCGTCACATAGGGTCGAAGCTGATCCGCTGCCTCTACATAAGGTTCATAGATCTCCTCGAAGGTAAAACCCTTGGTATCATACAGCTTCTCCAGTATCCGATTCTTCTCTTCGATGGTTTTCTGTAGCTTCTTTGCAAAGAGATCCCGATCCAACAGATCAGAGATACGAATGCCGGTACGAGCTGCTTTATCCATATAAGCAGGACCGATTCCTTTGCCTGTCGTCCCGATCTTGGATTTTCCTTTGCGGTTCTCCTCTGCCTTATCCAAACGAATATGGTAGGGCATGATCACATGGGCTCGGTCGGAGATGCGCAGGTTTTGGCTGGAGAATCCATGCGTCCGTAGATACTCCAGCTCCTCCAGCATCGCTTCTGGATGGAGCACCATCCCGTTCCCCAAAACACAAACCTTCTCCAGATAGAAGATTCCTGAGGGAATGAGATGAAGCTTATATCGCTTTCCACCAAATTCAATGGTGTGTCCTGCGTTATTTCCCCCTTGGTAGCGAGAAACAACCTCCGCTTTCTCCGCCAAATAATCCGTAATTTTCCCTTTACCCTCATCGCCCCACTGAGTTCCGACAACGACGACTGTCGACATCCTTCATTCCTCCTTCGCGGCAGGTGTTCGCGGTCATTCATCCTTTTACAGTCTAACGGGGAAAGAGGGAGATGTCAACGAAAAATCCGAACGATAAAATCAATCTATCTTTTTATTGTTCGGATTTATATGTATCTCCTTTTCGCTCCTCTAGTATTGCCTAATTAAATTAAACTTTTCCCTTATAATCTAGCGTATGCAAAGGCTCCCGCAGGATTTACCCTGCTTAGGCCTTTTGTCCCTCCATAAAAATATGGAAATTCGTTGCAGAACGAATGTCCATATTTAGCAAACCCTTGGTCTAGCGTAAAATGATACGGCCTAGATTAGTTGGGGAGCGTTAGTCATTCATATGCGACCGGCCTAAGCCAACATTGTGATGCTTCGACAGTTGGGTAACCACCCAGCTGTTTATATTAACCCTTGCAAACAAATGACTACATAAAACCTCCTTACTCATCCACAGACTCCAGAGCTGTCGATTAAGTAAGGAGGTTTCGCACTGATTATCCACCCATTGCCTGACCATGACGCAAGTCCAGGCTGAGGAATTTATTGTAGTTTTTCAGGAAGAGTAGTTCTACTTTACCTACCGGACCGTTCCGGTGTTTGGCTAGAATCACTTCTGTAATATTCTTCTTCTCTGACTCCTCGTTGTAATAGTCATCCCGATAAAGAAAAGATACAATATCTGCATCTTGCTCAATCGAGCCGGATTCCCGCAAGTCCGATAACATCGGACGCTTATCCTGTCTTTGCTCTACCGCACGAGAAAGCTGGGATAACGCGATGACTGGACAGTTTAACTCCCGTGCCAATAGTTTCAGAGAACGGGAAATCTCAGAAATCTCCTGTTGGCGGCTATCTTTTCCTCGTCCTTCAATCAACTGGAGATAGTCGATCATCACCATCCCTAAACCATGTTCCGCCTGGAGGCGACGTAACTTCGCCCGGATGTCAAAGACATTGATCCCTGGGGTATCATCGATAAAGATCGGGGCTTCCGCAAGGCTACTGATCGCCATGGTTAGCTTTTCCCAGTCTTCTTCCTTCAGTTGGCCGGTACGAAAGACCTGGGCATCAATATTGCCTTCACAGGCAAGCATCCGTTGTACCAACTGAGGGGCTGACATCTCCAAGTTAAAGATAGCGACGGGTTTCCCACTTCTTACAGCCACATTTTGCGCCACATTGAGGGCGAAGGCGGTTTTCCCCATTGCGGGCCGAGCGGCAAGGATGATGAGATCTGAATTTTGGAAGCCTGAGGTCATCCGATCAAGGTCCGTATACCCTGAAGGAACCCCAGTCAGTTGACCCTGGTTATAGTGAAGGCTTTCGATCCGCTCATAGGTATCCATCAATACATCCCGAATGGGTAGGAATCCATCCCGGCGCATCCGCCGCTGGGAAATCTCCAGGATCTTTTTCTCAGCGGTATCGATCACAGAAGAGATCTCTTCCCCACCCGAGTATCCTGAAGTAGCGATTTCGGTCGCTGTACGGATAAGCCTGCGAAGAACCGCCTTCTCCTCCACAATCCGTGCATAGTACTCTACATTGGCCGCCGTAGGAACGGTTTGCACCAGCTCGGTCAGATAAGAAACGCCTCCGACTTCGTCCAGTAGTTTCCGGTCGGATAATTCTGAGGTGAGCGTCACAAGATCGACGGGTTCTCCCTGTTCCGCCAAATCCATAATCACTTGGAGTAAGCGCTGGTGGGCCTGCCGGTATAAATCCTCAGGTTGTATTCGTTCTGTAACGGTGGCTAACACCGAAGGTTCGATCAGGACAGCACCCAGCACCGCCTGCTCCGCTTCTTGATTATGTGGCGGCATTCGATCCGCAAACAGCTCACTCATTGTTCTCCTCCTCCCTTCTTACGGCAACAAAAAAGCGCCCCACTCCCTGTGGAGCGCCAGAGAAACCGATTGAATCACTTCTCTTCCAGTACTTGAACAGAAAGAGTAGTCTTTACCTTCGGGTGAAGTTTCACAGGGATCTTCGTTACACCGAGGCTACGAATCGGTTCATCCAACTCGATTTTCTTCTTGTCCAAGGAGATTCCTTGCTCCCTTTTTAAGTGTTGGCTGATCTGTTTGGATGTGATCGATCCAAAGAGACGCCCACCTTCACCCGCTTTCGAGTGCAAGGTAATATCCAATTTCGCTAATTGCTCAGCGAATTTCTTTGCTTGTTCCAGTTCCACCACTTTCCGCTCTTCATCCCGTCGTTTTTGTTCCTTCAGGGAGTTCATATTTCCTGCAGAGGCCTCCACGACTAATTTACGAGGGAGCAGATAGTTACGCGCATACCCTTCGGATACTTCTTTTACTTCCCCTTTTTTTCCTTGTCCTTTGACATCTTGTTGGAAAATCACCTTCATCCGGTGTCGTCCCCTTCCTCAAAGGTCTCTTTTAAAACCGAAAGTAGGCTATCCCTTACCTCGGCTGGTGTAAATTCTTCAAATTGGCAGGCAGCATTGGTAAGATGACCTCCACCACCTAGTTCTTCCATGATCAGTTGAACATTGATATCTCCAAGGGAGCGTGCACTAATCGCTGTCTTCCCGTCATTACGCATACCGATGACAAAGGATGCACTGATACCCTTCATCGATAACAGAGTATCTGCCGCCTGGGCGATCACCAATTGATCATATACTTCCTTCTCTTCGCCGACCGTAATCGCAATTTTATCGTATACCACTTCTGTGTTTTTGACAATCTCAGCCCGTTTCACAAAACGATCCAAGTCCTCTTTTAACAGGGTTTGAACCATGGCTAAATCGGCTCCATGACGACGGAGAAAGGAGGCCGCTTCGAAGGTGCGCGACCCTGAGCGGAAGGCAAAGCTCTTCGTATCTACCACAATTCCAGCAAAGAGTGCTGTTGCCTCCAATGTATCCATCTCTAAGCGCTCATCTTGATATTGAAGGAGCTCCGTCACCAATTCACTTGTTGAGGAGGCATAAGGTTCCAGATATACCAATACCGGGTCCTTTACAAATTCTTCTCCCCGACGATGGTGATCGATCACGACGACCCGATCCGCTTTTTCGACTAGCTTTGGCTCAATAGTAAGGGAAGGCTTATGGGTATCGACTAAAATTAATAGCGTTCCTGAGTTCACCAATTGTAAAGCCCGTTCTGGATTCACTACGGATTCACTCAATTGCTCGTCTTTTTCAACAGCATCCATCAGCCCATCGATAGAGGGGTTTGATTCTGCCAGTACGATATGACCCTCTCGATCCGCATTCTGCACTGCCCTCAGTACACCGATAGCGGCCCCTAAGGCGTCCATATCCGGCCGTTCATGACCCATGATGAGTACCCGCTCACTATCCCGGATCAGGTTGGATAATGCATAGGAAATCACCCGTGCACGTACCCGTGTCCGTTTTTCTACCGCATTGGTTTTCCCACCGAAGAAAACCACACGCTCACCATCTTGGACCGCCGCCTGATCCCCTCCTCTTGCCAGGGCAATATCGAGTGACGCCTCCGCTGCACGCGTTTGATCCACCATCGAGATACCCGCCGCGGCTAGACCGATGGAAAGTGTGATCGGAATTTTATTTTGCCGCGTTAACTCCCGAACGACATCAAGGATATCAAAACGACTTTTAATCAGCTTATCCAGGGAGCGCCGTTGGAGCACCATAAAAAACTTCTCCGAATCAAAACGGCGCATACTGATGTCATGTTCCTGGGCCCAGCGAGTGATCGCTGCGGTCACATTGGTCATCAATAGGGTCCGTTCCTGTTCATCCAGCCCTGTTCCCGCTTCATCAAAGTTATCCATATGAAGGAAACCAATCACGTTTCGCTCATTTTCATGTCGTTCTTTTAAACGCTCTAATTTTGTAATATCCCGAAAAAAGTAAAGTCGTTCATCCGTGTGGTGAATCACTTCAAAGGTGCTATCGTCAAAATGAATCCGTTTTGGTTCTGTATCCTCGCTAGCGAGACGGGGGAAAACTTCGCTTACTAGTAAACCAACTATACCTTCCCGATTCGTCATCTCTCGCACATAGGGGTTATGCCATTCGATCTCACCTTTTCGATTATACAGGAGGATCCCCACTGGCATGTGAGTCACTGCTGCCTGACTCGCACCCTTAACTCGCTGGGATAGGGTCTGCACATAGTCAATAAACTCTTTGCGAAAAGCCCTCTCTGCTTGAAACAAGAGGCTACCTGAAACCAAAAAAATAGCCAAGCCAAATAAACTGTATTCCCATTGGTATATAGAAAGAAGCGCTATGAGAACCAAGATGAAACCCATGGCAAACACCATGTGGAAGCCGTGCCAGCGCTTAATAATGAACTTTGGCATGTTGACAACCCCTCGCCCCGGATTCACTCTTGCTCAGGAATCCGAGCTTATGTGCCTATTTTACCCCAGCTCCACTGGAATTGATAGCGATAGTCCCTTAGCCCCGCCCTTTTATCCGTTGACGTATCTGAGTCCCTGTATCAAGAACCCCTAACAGATGTAGTACCACAGTTGCAGGAGGAATCATCAGGGATATCACTACCACGAGAATCATCCATTTTTTACTTTTCCCTCGTGTATGGAGAATGTAGGAAATGAATGACCAACCCTGAATCATAAACAAGACATATAACAAAGCCACCGCATTGCTAAACAAAAGATCGAAGGATCCGGATGCTTCACTAGAAGTAACCAATAAACCCGCTAGCGATACAAAATAAAAATAGAAAAAGGAACGTGGTAACCGCCATGTGTAAAAAGGAATCATCTCTTTTCTTGGCAGTCCCGAGCGTTTTAGGAAGCGGCGACCCAACACAAAATTAAGGATGGGAAAGGGAAGTAACGTCAAAAGAAGCATCCCTGGCAATACTTTCCCCATATTTTGCGGATTAGGTAGTTTCTCTACTGTCCCGAGCGACTTCACCTTTTGTTCCATTAGTTGCCACTGTTTGTCCCAGTTAGCTGCTAACTCAGAAAAAAGATCGGTAAAAGAAGCTGTCACGATCACGATCAACAGCATGCTTACCCAGGCAGCAATAACGCCTCCTAATACGACATCCGTTCCTGATACATTCTCTCTACGGTACAATAACCCCATCACACTACCCGTCACCACTGAGAACCCATAGAGGGAAAGTACCAGAGCATGGGGGAAAAGAAACAAGATGAACAATCCTGATACCGTCACAGGGAAGATCAACGACCTTCCTCCCCAACGTGCACCATGGAGGAAAAAAGGAAGTGGCAAAAACCAGATCGTCAGTAACGAAAAAGGAGTCAATAAACTAACTATCAACAGAATAAAAATCCCAAAAGTAATTAATCCATACCGTGCATCTGCAAATCGGGACAAACTCCAGTCACCTCTTGTTGATGTATTCTTCCAATTGGGAGAGATCTCCGTACCACTCTTCTAACTGGTGTCCTTCCCTTGTATGTTCACGTAGCTTTCGAGCAACATTTTGATCGATCTCACGATAGGATACCCCCACCCGCCGAGCCAAAACATAAACGACGACCACAAGACTTGCTAGACTATCAGAAATTAACGACTGATTAGCTTGATGAAGCCCTTTATATAAATTAGAGACCTGATCCAACATTTCGGTCTTAAGCCATTCAATCACTTTTACACTTTTAGCAATGTGGACATTCCGTTCTGGCCGACTCATAGGCTCCGCACTCCTTTGTCAGGCTATGGGAGCTTGTTCGACAAAAGAAAGACAGATTCCTCCTTTTCAAGTTTCCCTTCTCTCGCTCTGTGATACAAGTAATGATACAAAAAAGAAGAGGCGTTTCCACACCCCTTCTCTTTTATCAATCTGTAGCGTAGGGCAAAAGTGCCATTTGCCGTGCCCGTTTAATTGCCCGGGTCAATTGCCGTTGATACTTGGAAGAAGTACCCGTTACACGGCGAGGCAGGATCTTGCCGCGTTCACTTACAAACTTCCGAAGCAAATCGATATCTTTATAATCGATATACTGGATCTTGTTAACCGTAAAGAAACATACCTTACGGCGTTTATTTCCACGACGGCGTGCCATGTGATTTCCTCCTCTCAACTTGAATCATTCAACCCATAATTAGAAGGGCAAGTCGTCATCGGAGATATCAATCGGTTTTCCATCATCAGCAAAGGGATCATTGGAAGGGCTACGACCCCCTCCATAATTCCCACCGCCACTATTTCCGTGGTCCTGGCTATAACTTGAGCCAGCATCAGCAGCGGCAACTTGAGAACGAGATTCCAAGAAGCGAACATTATCCGCAACTACTTCCGAAACTCGTATCCGGCGACCTTCCTGATTTTCATAACTACGAATTTGTAAGCGTCCTTCGACAGCGACTAGCCGACCCTTTTTCATATAGTTAGCGACCGTTTCACCCAGCTGACGCCAGGCAACGATATCGATGAAGTCAGCTTCCTTTTCACCTTGCTGGTTAGTGAAAGGACGATCCACCGCCAAACGGAAGCTAGCTACCGCTACTCCATTTGGAGTGTACCGAAGTTCCGGATCCTTCGTCAGACGACCGATTAGTACGACCCGATTCAACATAGGGCACCTCTCCTTTCGGGCTACAGCCCGTCAGTTCAACAGTTCAGCGGGAACTGTCTGTCCCTTTGGGCCGATACTCTCTCTCCGAAGCCCTTATTTTTTATCGTCAATGTTAATAACCATGTGACGGACTACGTCATCATTCAGCTTGATCAAACGATCAAGCTCGTTCACAGTCGCTTCCACACCATTGAACGTAATGACGGTATAGATACCTTCACGATTGTCATTGATTTCATAAGCGAGACGGCGTTTGCCGAAATGCTTTAGCTCAACGGTCTCCCCTTCGTTCTGGGTGATCACGTCTTGTACCTTTTCACGGTTAGCGTTCAGCTTTTCTTCGTCCAGTTCCGGACGGACAATGTACATCAGCTCATACTTGTGCATTTGTTTTCCACCTCCTTTTGGACTAAGCGGCCCTCAAATGGGCAAGGAGTGAATAGCAAGGCAAAAATGCCTACATGATTAAGAACCTATTCACGATGTCTTATTTTATCAGAGCAAGCCGCATTTGACAAGAATTGACGATTGATCGTCACACATTGAACCGGAAATGAACCACATCACCATCATGGACGACATACTCTTTTCCTTCTGAACGAAGGTGACCCTTCTCCCGTGCTCCAGGCATCGACCCTGCTGCCATCAAATCTTCAAAGCTCACTACCTCCGCACGAATAAAGCCACGCTCAAAATCAGAGTGAATCACTCCTGCTGCTTGGGGAGCCCGCATGCCTTGTCTAATTGTCCAGGCGCGAACTTCCTTCTCACCAGCAGTAAAGTAGGTAGCAAGTCCCAAGAGCCGGTAGGCCGCCGCTACTAAACGATCAAGCCCAGAGGATTCCAAGCCCAGCTCTTCTAAAAAGAGTTCTCGTTCTTCCCCTTCCAATTCGGCGATCTCTGCTTCCAGCTGTGCACTTATCGTAACGACTTCTGCCCCCTCAGTGAGAGCTTGTTTTTTTAAAGCTTCCACATGAGGATTCACATCATCGACATCAGCCACGTCATCCTCAGCTACATTGGCGGCATAGAGCATCCGTTTCAGGGTGAGTAGATTGAGGGAGTTAATCCGCTTCCGCTCGTCCTCAACCAATTCTACCGAACGAGCAGGCTTTCCCTCAGCAAGAGCAACTTGTAGTTTCTCAAGAATGGTATGTTCAATTGCCGCATCCTTATCTCCACTTTTCTTTTGCCGAGCAATCCGATCCAGACGGCGTTCTACGGTTTCTAAATCAGAGAGCACCAGCTCCAAATTAATCGTCTCCATATCCTCTAGTGGATTCACCTGACCAGATACATGAACGATATTCTCATCTTCAAAGCAACGAACAACATGGATGATTGCATCCACTTCACGTATGTGAGAAAGAAACTGATTCCCTAGCCCCTCCCCTTTACTTGCACCCTTTACTAGGCCAGCAATATCCGTAAATTGAAAGGAAGTAGGAACAATGCGCTGGGGATTCACCATTGCTGCTAATTTATCCATCCGCTCATCCCGTACATCAACTACACCAACATTAGGATCAATGGTACAGAAGGGGTAGTTTGCTGATTCGGCTCCAGCACGAGTAATTGCATTAAAAAGGGTCGACTTGCCAACATTGGGCAGGCCGACAATACCAGTCGTAAGTGCCATCGTTGTCATCTCCTCGATTGTTAAACTTCCATCATCACAGGACTCTTTTATCTTCTCGCTAATCCATGCCTACCTAATAAAGCCCACTCGATCTTCACAAATGAAAGCACCGCTATACGACGGTGCCTTAGATCCTCCACCTTCAGTATCAGGGAAATATTTCTCACTCAACAGGGGGGTCGGCAGGAATCAATACTTTCCGTAAACGCTTCTCAAACCGAGTACGGGGCAATAACACACTATGGCCACAACCCGTACACTTCATTCGGATATCCATGCCCATTCGAATCACCTTCCAGGCGTTGGTTCCACAGGGATGGCCCTTCTTCATCTCAACGACATCCCCCAGTTGGAACTTTTTACGGTCCATCGGCATTCACCTGCCTCGCTTCCCTTCATTATAGAAAGTGGATCATGGGATTTCAACTAACCCTCTGACCACTGCCCTTTTTAGATAATCGGTGCAAAGCCTCTAATAATTCTCCGCTGATTCGTTCTTGTTCCCCACGTCCTCCTGAGGGGTCCACCGTAATCGGTTCCCCATATCGAATCTGGATTCGAGCCGGACGAATCCACTTGGCATCACGGGGAAGGGCCTGAGAGGTTCCCTCGATATAGACCGGTAAAAGGTGTGCCGTTGTCTTCAATGCAATATAGGCCGCTCCCTGTTTGATCTCCTCCATCGGATTTTCGTCCCTGCGGCCTCCTTCAGGAAACATCCCCACGACCTGACCTTCCTTGAGGTAGACAAAAGCCTTTCGGATCGAACGAAGATCGATCTTCCCTCGCTGGATAGGGAAAGCCTCTAATGAAAGGAGGATTCTTTTTAAAATCGGATGCTTGAAGGATTCTTCCTTAGCCATAAAGTGTATTTGACGGGGAAATGAGGCTCCAATATAAAAGGGATCTAGATAACTAACATGATTGCCAACAAGAACAATCGGCCCTGTTTGCGGAATGTTGGAGGCTCCCGTTACCTCCACCCGGTGATATAGACGCAGAGCCAAAGCCACCAATTGTTTCACTAAGGAATACCACATACAATCACCTCACTATCCTTATCTCTCATGCCCATGTCCTTCTTCTCAATTATAGATTGAAACAGCAAGGAAAGGGTATGAAAAGACCAATCCATCCAATTTTTCCATTAAAAACTTTCCTCTTCACATTCTCTTATCTCGTTATGGATCCTTCTTCTGATTTGAGAAGGGGTAAAGTAGGAGCATCGTAAGGATGAATAAGTTAAGAACCCCATAAAGGGGATAAAGATAGGTAACTAGGGTAGAAAACCCCAATTGCGTTAGTGGAAGTAACAATATCAAAACAGTCCCTCCGACTAGCCAGTGGGGAAGCCTCACCCAATCGGATAATCGGGAAGCAATGCCATGGATGTTACTTACCGCGGTTGTATAAATCGCTAACCATAACACCAAGGTAATCGCAAATACCCATATGGACGAATAGTCACGTACCAATGCAAACAAAGGAATTTCATATTGAGAAATTAAATCCTTCACTCGTAAAAGGGAATAATTATACAAATAAGCAATCAACCCTAATGCTGTACAACTGATGCCACCCGCCAACCAAATCTCCCCTTGATGACGAATCTGTCCACCAATCGTAGATAAAACCGCTAATAACGATAACATATTAAAGGCCGCATAGATAATCGCTGATGGCCAAACTGGGAGAGAGGAAGGAGTGGGCTCAGACCAGGATGCACTCCACCCACTAATTTGAAGAAAGTGAAAACAGACAAAGAGAAGCACCGCTGTCATCAGAGGAATCAACACCAAATTCATCGACATCAAACCTCTTACATCAAAAAACAGAATCAGTAACACAGCGCCAACCATTACCAGTACGCCTGTATTAAAAGAACCACTCCATTGTTGAAAAGTAGCTCCACTGCCAGCCACCATGACCAAGGTACTAGAGAGGAGAAAGATGAGCACGAGCACATCAAAGAAGCGGGCAATCCGTGCTGGAAAAACCACTTCAAGGATCTCAGAATAATGGCTAGTCTTATTCTTCCAACTAATCTGAAGAATAATTACAATCGCAGCAAAAAAGATGAGGGTCGAAAGGAGGATACTCCCTCCACTTCCTTCGCCATACGACCCAAAAAACTCCCAAATTTCCCGTCCAGATGCAAAACCCGCTCCGATCGTCGTCCCCACAATAGTCATGCTGATTTTCACCGATTGCCAAAAGTTGAAGTGCATATCCGACCACCCTTGTCCTGGTTGTCCTTACTATGTATATTTGCCGATACGTTTCCGTATACTGGTAAGGAAATATTTTCCCGCGGAGGTCGACTACTATGCGAGAGCCGGTTTCTTCCGGATCCTTTTTTTCTATGCCACCTCGTATCCAATATAGTCACCCTAGTGCCAAGCATCAATGTGCTGATTGGTTAGGTCAAGCCATCCAACTGTACCCATCCACCCGTGAATGTGCGATCCTTTGTATCGGTACAGACCGCTCCACTGGAGATTCCCTCGGTCCTCTAGTCGGCTCTCAGTTAGAAAAAAGCGCCTCTCCCAACGTTCGCATATATGGAACGTTGGACGAGCCTGTACATGCGATAAACCTACGTCAAACACTACATAAGATGCAAAAGGATCTTCGTTCTCCACGCGTCATTGCTGTGGATGCTAGTCTTGGACAGTTATCCAGTGTGGGTTGGATCCAAGTGGGAAATGGACCGCTTAAACCAGGGGCAGGGGTAAATAAACAACTTCCCGAAGTGGGCCAAATTCATATAACTGGCATCGTAAATGTAGCTGGATTTATGGAGTACTTCGTTCTTCAGAACACGCGTCTCAGTATCGTGATGAAAATGGCTGACATTATCTCTGCTGCACTGGCAATTGCAACACAATCGTGCATGGCAAAGCACGCACCCATTCAATAAGCAGTACGTAATCGATTAATTGTACTTATTAATGCATGTAAGGAAGTTAGAGCCAGGTACTCTATTTTTCTGGTCTCTATGACTTCTAGCCACCTAAACTAAACGGGCTTAGAGAAGCGTACAGAAGAGCTTTTTTTGTGAATCCAATCATTGGCCAAGATTATCTACAAAGCATGAGAATAAGCCGATCCTTGTGGTTCGGCTTATTCTCATCGTTTCATAGGAACTCAACCGATTCTCAGTGAGGATGGATGAATGGCAAACTCAATCGGAGTTTTTCCTTTGCTCTCACCGTCGATCTGTATATCTAATTCTCTTCTCGATTCGATCCGAACCTGACGAGCTTGAAAGGTATGAACAGCAGGATGACCAATATGAGTGCCGAAAAAAACGCGAGGAAACATGCGAAGAAATAGCATTCCTTTACTAATCCCGTCGACTACGCAGATATCCAATAAACCATCATCGTTTGAAGCACTCGGACATATCTTCATTCCGCCACCGTAAAAAGCAATATTGGCAACGGCGACGAGCCACGCTTTGTTAAATTGATGTTCTTTCCCATCCAAATAAAGCGTAACCTCAGTGGGTTGAAATTGCCATAAGACACGGAACACGCCTACTACATAGGACCACTTACCCAAATATTTTTTTATAGGAAACTGGTTCACCCATCGTGTAACACTTCCATCAAAGCCAATTCCCGCCGTACTCACCACTGTCCCCTGGCATTCCTCTGTTCCATAAAAATCAGCGGTATCCACCTGGGCTGTACGTCCATCTAAAATCCGCTCCAATGCTTCTACAGGATCCCAAGGGATCGACTGGGCACGGGCAAAATCGTTCCCTGAACCCATGGGAATATATCCAAGTCTCGTATCCATACCGTACAAACCGTTTACTACTTCATGAACAGTACCATCTCCACCCACTGCTACTATGGTTTCAACTTGTTCCCGAGCTGCTCTCCGTGCTAATTCAACCGCATGTCCTGGTCGTTCGGTAAAGTATCTCTGAAATAAAACGTTTTTTTGTTGCAAGTGCCGCTCCAATATTGGCCATACCCGACGTGCTCTTTTCATTCCAGAAATCGGGTTAACGATGAAAACAATCATCCTGAATCTCTCCTGATTCACTGATATCGATTGTTCTACAACATCTTCACCGAGTGATTTTTCGCTTCTATTGCTGGTTGCAAAGCTTGGGTTATTGCCTGTTCTTCTTCCTTGGATAAGCGGTGGGTAGATCCACCCTCATGCACAGGTTTTGAATAAATATACGATACACCTTGATTACTAAATAGACTACTCATGACGATCCCATCTTTATTTTCATCAAGAAGCGCTAGGGAGAAGCTCATATCAGAGGCACGCTCCCCAATGGCATTGTATCGGACAAGGCCTATTTTACCTTTTAATCGAGTAAGACGATCATGGATCCCTTGTAAATGAGCGATCACGAGATCTCCATCAATCTCTTCTGACTCCAAAAGAGATTTTAATTCTTTCCCTTCTCCTAATTTCCTTGCTAACTGTCGAATCATTCGCTTTTGTTTTCCCAATCTTACTGTGGTCAAGATCCCCCATATGAGCAAGATCACTTGCAGTGCCACAACAACAAGAATCACTTCAGGTAAATAACGTTGTATCCCCTCATAAATAAGCTCAACCTTCATAACAATGGTTCTCCTTCCCATCCTGATGCTGCAACCTCAAACTTATCTACCATCCGGCAAACGCCATTTCTATCTCTTCAATCGCTTGTAAGAAGGTATCAACTTCTTCCTCCGTGTTAAAGAAACCAGGGCTTACTCGCACCGTACCCGTTGTAGCCGTACCATTGGTCTGATGAGCGAGTAGCGCACAATGTAAACCTGCTCGTACAGCGATTTCATATTGTTGATCTAAAATAACCGCTACCTCCTCACAATTCACCCCTTCTATATTGAAAGAGAGAACGGCTAGTGATGAAGTTGGAGGTGTATAGAGTTTTACTCCTGTTAAAGTTGAAAGCTTACTACGCATTCTCTCGGTTAACGCCTTCTCTTTTTGATGAATTCTTTCCATCCCCATATCTTCAAGGAATCGAAGGCCTGCTCTTAGGCCAACTATCCCAGGAACATTCTGTGTTCCACTTTCATAGCTTTGAGGTCGTTCAAGGGGGGGAGTTAGCTCTTCTGATTGATTGCCTGTTCCCCCTTGATAAAGGGGTTCTAATAACATCCCCGAACGCACATAGAGTCCCCCCGTACCTTGCGGCCCAAATAACCCTTTATGCCCGGGGAAGGCAAGCAGATCGATTCCCAAGGCTTGCACATCAATCGGCACACGACCTGCTGTCTGTGCTGCATCCACCAGCAAAGGCACTCCATGACGATGTGCCAGATCAGCCACTTCTTTTACAGGCAAGATCGCACCTGTCACATTAGACCCATGGGTAATGGCAATGAGCCGCGTCCGAGGGCCTATCGCCTTCTCCATCGCATTCAAATCCACCAGTCCGAATGTATCTGGAGCAATATGAGTCACTTCGATCCCCATCTGATTGCTTAGTGCTGCTAAGGGTCGTGCTACCGCATGATGTTCCCAACTAGTGCTGATCACATGGTCCCCTGGACGTAACCATCCTTTGCATGCCTGATTAACTGCATGGGTTCCATTTTGGCAAAACCAGATATTCTCTGATGCCTCTGCATGAAATAAACGAGCAAGAGCAAGACGGGTCTCTTCGACCAACTGACTTGCCTCCCTCGCCAATCGATGACCACCACGTCCTGGACTGGCTCCACACTCCTCGATAAACCGCGCCATTTCTGTGGCAACATCCCTTGGCTTTGGCCAAGTCGTCGCCGCATTATCTAGATAGATCAGCAATAAACACCCCTTCTCACCCGTCGCTTCATGAGTTGATACCTGAACGAGGCTTACAATTTTTCATTTTTTACTGACCACACCTGAACAATCCCTGAACAATCCTTCCTCAATCGACAATCCGTTCCTTGTGTAATATCTCTACCAATCGTTCTAGTTCACGTTGAGAGAAATATTCGATTTCAATCGTTCCCTTTCTTCTCCCTTGTCGAATACGGACGGGAGTGCTGTACGCTTCCTGGAGCATATCCTCATACCGCTTATATATTGCAGGAACCTCTTCGCTTCTCTTGTTTTTCTTCTTTTTTTGCTGTAGTGCCCCCCCTCGCTGTACCCATTCCTCTAACTGACGTACACTCGCTTCTTGCTTTTCTACTTTCTTTGCCAGCAAGATCATTGTATCTCGATCTTTGACACCAAGGAGCGCCCGAGCATGCCCCATTGACAATGTTCCACGTGAAACACTCTCTTGCAATTCCACAGGTAACTGAAGTAAACGAAGGAAGTTAGCAACATGGGGACGGCTCTTACCTACTCGCATAGCCAATTCTTCCTGGGTGAGCGAAAGATGATTTTGCAATTTTTTATACGCTTGAGCAATCTCCATCGAGTTTAGATCTTCTCGTTGTAAATTCTCAATGAGCGCAATCTCCATCATATTCTCATCTGAAAAATCTCGTATAACAACAGGTACTTCTGTTAAACCGATTTCCTTACTCGCGCGAAACCGCCTTTCACCAGCAACAATCTCAAAACCGCGAATACTTTTTCTAACTACTAACGGCTGCACAACCCCATGTTCCCGAATAGACGCCTTCAGCTCTTCCAACGCTTCTGGATCAAATTGCTTGCGAGGTTGGTAGGGATTAGGACGCAATTCAGAAATCGAGACTTCGTTTAATTGTTCTCCCTCCTCTGCTTTAGCTGTTGGGAAAAGCGCATCTAATCCCTTGCCAAGTCCTTTATTAGCCATTTTGCATCACTTCCTTCGCCAAAGCTACATAGCACTCGGCCCCTTTAGAACGAGCATCGTACGAAAGAATGGGTTTTCCATGACTGGGCGCCTCACTAAGTCGCACATTTCGTGGGATTACCGTCTGATACACTTTCTGTTGGAAATATTTTTTCACCTCATCCATTACCTGCACGGATAAGTTCGTTCGTCCATCAAACATTGTCAAAAGCACACCTTCAATTTCTAATTGCTTATTTAAGTGTTTTTGTACAATGCGTACCGTATTGAGCAACTGCCCTAACCCTTCCAAGGCGTAAAATTCACATTGAATTGGAATGAGCACCGCATCCGCAGCTGTTAAGGAGTTGATCGTTAATACTCCCAAGGATGGGGGACAATCAATTAAGATGTAGTCATATTGCCCACGAATGCTTTTTAACGCACGCTTAAGGCGGAGTTCACGAGATAGTGTGTTCACCAATTCAATTTCAGCCCCTGCAAGGGCGATGGTTGCAGGAATGATATCCAGACCCTCATGGAAACTTTTTAAAATCACTTCTTGCATGGGTATTTCATTGATCAATACATCATAGATACATTGGTTAACCTCGGCCTTATTTACCCCTAAACCAGAGGTCGTATTTCCTTGGGGATCAATATCCACAATTAATGTTTTCTTTTTCTGGTTAGCTAGGCTAGCACCCAGGTTAATGGAAGTGGTTGTCTTGCCCACTCCCCCTTTCTGGTTAGCAATCGCTACTACATGGCTCATCATTTACACCTCTATTCGATGACTGTGATGTGATCCTTATCCTGGCTGTATGACCCTTCACCCATGGTCTTTACTTTGGAATGCGTATAACTACCTCATAGAAATCCTCAAATTCTTGCTCATCGGCAGTTACGGCTAACCCAGAATCCTTTACCATATCGACTGACTGCCGGATCGTGTTCATCGCAATTCGTACATCCCTAGAAAAGGACTTCCGTTTCTTTTTTGGCTGTGGAGGCTGAGCTTCCAACAACTTGCGAATCCGCTCCTCTGTCTGTTTAACATTGAGCTCCTTCTCAATTACTTCTGCTAATACCCGCATTTGTGCATCTGACTCTTTAAGGACAAGTAATGCCCGAGCATGGCGCTCAGTAATTTCTCGACGCATTAAAGCCTGACGAACCTCTTCAGGCAAGTGCAATAGGCGTAGTTTATTGGCAACAGTTGATTGACCCTTCCCTAACCGTTGGGCTAGGCTCTCTTGGGTCAACTCATGTAATTCAATCAATTTCTGATACGCTATAGCTTCCTCTATCGCGGTAAGACCTTCTCGTTGTAAATTCTCGATCAACGAGGCAGACGCCGCCTCTGTATCGCTCATTTCGCGAACAATTGCGGGAATCGTCTCTATGCCTAATTTTTTAACGGCACGTAGACGCCTTTCACCCGCGATCAGCTCATATCCCCCACGGATCGAACGGATCACAATGGGCTGAATTACCCCATGGGTGCGGATGCTTTGACATAACTCTTCAATTCGATCATCATCAAAAATAGTTCGTGGCTGATAGGGACTCGGTTGGATGAGATGAACAGCTAACTGTTTCACTTCATCCTTACTCTGATTTTCCTTCTCAGCTATGCCGAACAGACGAGTGAACGGCTCTCTCATACTTGTGCACACCACCTATATTGGTATCAAATTCTTGCTAATTACTGGCCTGCGTTCTCTCTAAATTGATAAGCATCTTTTTCTTAGATCAACTGCAAGTGGATAAGTTTCGCCAATCTCTACAGGAATAGATGGACACCTTCCCAGATACTTTATCATTCTACAAGAAGAAGCACACCTATATTTTCGTCTCTGGATCAAAAAGAATTTCACATCTACAAAACCGAGTAGCTCGATTCTCAAACCTTCTCTTTCATAACACATACTACACCTACAATGATTCAATTCGCATACATCCAACCTACACTTTGTTTCATTACAGTACATATTCGACTCTAACTACAAAGCACCTGCCAATTCCCTGTTACCACGCCTTCAAATGAGGGAATCCCTCCTATATAAATCAGGGATGTTTCACGTGGAACATCCCTGATTACTCTGCAATTATGAATAGCCTTCTAGAAATCAGATACGTTGGGAGCGCCTATTTTTTGATCTCAGGCGCTTCCAATCGCTCATATTTCACTTGCTTGATTTACAACACGCTCAACTTCCTGAATGTCTTCATACCTCATTGGATTATCCCACCCATTTTTACACAGCCAACCATTTCTTCTAAAATAGATGAATCGGCAAATCCGATAGGATACATATATCGACAAATATGATCAATGCAATGTCATATTACGTCAAAAACAAGGCAAATATGTCGCCTTTTTTGTTGACCCTACTCACAATGCACTGATAGAATCAGAAGTGAGGTTAAGTGACGCCCTTCGACAAATAAAGGGGAGGTAGAAACATGGGTACACCTGTATATATCGGGAATGATCAAGGGTATTATGGCACAAAAGTGGTTAGTCGCAACAACGATAAGTTTCTAAAAATGTTTATTCGGAACATGGTGGTACCTAATCGTGTAGGCGAAATTACCTACAACAATGATCCGCATAATATCATGTACCGGGAAAACAACAGTGATAGAGAATGGTTTGTTGGTAAACTGGCCATTGAACAATCTGCTGATGACGAACTCTTTGATTCTCACGAAAGGCGTCTGTTTAGCCCAACATGGTTCCGCGAGCAAGAGTACCTCATTATGTTCCGTGTCAGCACCGGACTGATGTTACAGGGAAATCCTGATGCAGAGCCTGTGATCTCTGTTGCTCTTCCTACCGACAGCTATATCGATTATAAAGAAGAATTAAAGCGGCGTCTGATTGGAAAACACAGCTTTGAAATTAAACAAGGTAACCTCCCTTATCGGAAGATTGAATTTGAAATTAAACGTGAAAATTTATACGTGATCAGCCAACCAATGGCTACTCTTTTCCATATTGCCCTCGACCGTGAAGGACAGCTTCTCAATGAAGATCTCTTTATTCAAAAGGTAAGCATTAATGATCTTGGCTTTGGAACATCGGATGTAGAAACTCTTCATGGGGAGACAATCATTAAGCGTCAAAGCTTCACTTCCCGTCACGCAATGATTAATGTGTACCACCTTCTCTCCCAACGATTGAATGAGTTCACAAAGGATGTAGATTCCGAAAAAACGGGTAAAGATTATCCGATATGGAGCTTAAATCCTATCATCCGTTCCGGAGAGATTAGTTTTAAGGGCACCGTATACGATGTATCCGATATCGTAAAAGCAGCGATTGAAGAAGTAGGTACTTCCTTAGTCGATGAAGTTTGGACACGGTTGGATTACGCCGATGATATTACATATATCATCCTAACAGGCGGATCTTCTATCCCCTTCAAAAACCATTATCAGCAACAGTTCGGCGAAAAGTTGATCTTCGCTGAAGATTATGGGATCGATGCTCAATTCGCGAATGCTTTTGGTCTCTGCAAATTCACGCAATCAAAGAATCGCTCGGTACCTAGTAAATCGCAACAAGAAGTTGCGTCAACGATTCAGGAAGAATTTACTGTACCCGCTTCAGCGGAAACAGCGGTGAATCGCGAAAAAAAAGCTGTCAAAAAATAACAGCCCGCACCTAGAAAATCCTACATTCCCCCAGGGCCTAGCTCTGGGGGATTCCATCATCGTTAGGGGTAGACACTGGCGATATACCATGACGCCTCACTATCCTTCGGTGACAGGAGATCGCTTTCTTACACCCCGGAAAAGGAGGGGAATCTATCATGGCCCACTCGGGAGCAGACTACGATATGATCGTAATCAGCACAGATCCTTCTGGAGTAAAAGCTGCCAAAGAAGCAGCTCGTTCTGGGAAAACAACTCTCTTGCTTCAACTACATCCAGGTGCTGTAGCATCAGTAATGTGCAGTACGCCTATTCCTGGGCCAAACGTCGGACAAAGCCCGGCACATGGGGTAGAAGCCTTTATCGTTCAACCCGATGACATCCAAGTGGATTGCATCACTTCGACCCCCATGTCTTCTGCTGAAACATCTTCCCATCATTCCGTCTATATTTTACAATCCTCAGAAGATCACCCTAACACCATGGATACCCTCCGAGAGGGAGATATCTATTATCCAAATGAGGAGTCTATTGAAGAAGATCCTTCTAATGAAGAAGATCCTTCTAGCGATGCATATACCGATATGGAGGAGATCAACCCATCTGAGATTCTACGTGAACGGGAATTACGTAATCGTAGTAGAATGATCCATCGCACTCCTAATATTTTTAGTTTCCAACAAAACAAACCATCCATCGACAAATCATCCCAATCAAATAGTTTAGACACAAAGAGTGAGAGCTCTTCTCTATTTTCCCAACCTGTAATAAAAGAACGAGAGCTCAATCTACGAAGACCAGGCTCCTATCGACAAAAGGAATCCCCACCTTCGTGGAAACAAGCGGAGGAGAATATCGCCCCTTCTCCCTATCGACAAGAAGAATCCGATCATATAGAAGCACAACCGCCATCTACTTGGGGGCTAAATTCAACTTCAATTTCTAGTGAATCCTCTGAGGAATTAGAACCAACAAACCCGTCTTCGCCTTCTAAAACTCCTTTAGAAACCAAATTTAATCAACGGGAATCTCCTCAGGGACCTACAAAGCCTAAACGCTCTCAAGAGAGTGAAGAATCTTTACTAAACCGATCCACACCTTTGGGTAACCTACGACCCTTTGGTCTGAAACCTGAACGTCCATCACCTGTTCCAGATGAGGATCATGTTGAGGGCGCTATTGTTTGGAAAGCGCCTCAATCTTCCCGTAAGATTGAAGCTCCAACTTCATCAGCAAACACCCAGGAAGCCTCATCACCTGATGAAAATCATGCATCTTCCTTTAGAAAAATAACTTATGAGCCCTTCTCTCGGAGCAAAAAAAGTCGAGAATCATCCAATAATCAAACCACCCAAGCAAAGAGACCTCTCTCCTCTACACAGAAACAGGAGAGCAATAAGCACCAATCACCTTCACCCTTTCCAAAGAGAACAGAATCTCAAAAGGAGCAGCTGAAACCTGTCTCTCAGACCCAAGCTCCTCCATCGATAAAAGGAAAAGAACCCTCCCCTTTTATGGGAGAAGCCGCTCGTAATATATTGCAAAACTCCACGGGGCTCAAACGGGATAGTATTGATATCGAAGATCCCTTTGGACAATCCTATGAGGATCTACAAGAACCCTTTGCGCAAAACAATCCTCAATCTGAGCAATTGGAGAAACGCAAACTTGCTTTGCGTGGATTACACAACTTGATTAATAACCTGGGGTAACCCCACAAGTAAACCGCCTATTTGACAACAATCGGGCGGTTTCTTCATTTTTGGAGGACGCCTGGGAAATTAATCGCACCCATCATTATTCCCCAGGAAATATGACGATCTTTCCCGGAAAATATCGAGAAATCAATCCCTCTGGAAAAACATCAATTACCCGTTTCAACAGGGATGGCACTCATGATACGACTACAAGGGGCCATGATAGTATTGAGTTATTTCCCAAGAAATCTCATCTGATTTTTGCAAACGATACGCATACTCATCTCCAATGAAAATCCCCTCCAGGTTAACAGTAAGAAGCGCGCCTCTACTGTTAACCTGGAGGGGATAGTATCAACTTGATGTTCCGTTTCCTCTCTAACTGGCTATCTGTCAAATTAACTACATTGTTCGATGGTTATCCCTTATTACAAAGGTTTTCGTTGGGGGGTTCCTGCTTTTCGAGGGTATGATTTGGGTGTAGAGGATCCTTTTTTCACTAGAATAATAGAACGATCACCCATTTCCTCGGGTAATGATAAGGTGTGTGTTTCGGTAATCGTGCCTCCTAACTTCACAACAGCCTTTTTTCCTAAGGAGAGTTCCTCCTGAATATCCGGACCTTTCATCGCAGCAAAGAAACCATCTAGACGTACAAAGGGAAGACAGTATTCTGAGAGAACATTTAATTTAGCAACTGCACGTGCCGTTGCTAGATCAAATTTCTCTCTATACAGTGTATTTTGACCGGTCTCCTCTGCCCGTCCATGTACCGCCTCTACATCCTTCAGTCCACAGGTTTCCGCCACTCCCTTCAAAAACGATATACGCTTTTGGAGAGAGTCCAATAGCACTAAACGGATCTCCGGAAAAGCAATCTTTAACGCTAGTCCAGGAAATCCAGCACCTGTACCCACATCGATGATTGAGGAGATTTCCTTCATATTCACATGGGTTGCTAGAGCAAGAGAATCATAGAAATGCTTGATATAGACTTCTTTTTTATCGGTGATTGCCGTCAAATTCATGTGTTGATTAACCTCAAGCAAGTGGGTGAGGTAGGTTTCAAACTGATCCAATTGTCTCTCATTCAAATCCACATTTAATTGGGAGGCCGCTTCTTCTTGTAGCCACTCTCTATTTTCCATCTACCTACTCCTTCCGGTTAATGATCTATCTAAATCCCTTAGGCATGGTATCAGGCATGTTGATTAACCAGTTGACGTCGCACCAAATCAGGGATAGTGAACCTTGCTTTTACGAAGTCAAGCAGGGACAATGCTAGGGAAGCTTATGCTAAGTCCTGCTCCTCGACTTCCTCGACTTCCTCGACTCAGTTGAATGAAAATCCATCACACCTGAACTTCAGTTCCTGAGCCAATCGTATTCACCATCGCTTATCTATCTCATTCAGTGAAAAAAGCCCGCCACTTCGGCGGACTCATCTAACCTTCTTAGACACCCGCTCGGCGTTTAACCCCCTGCTCAATATAGATCAGTAAGATCGAAATATCCGCTGGGTTTACTCCTGAAATTCGGGATGCTTGCCCAAGGGAGAGTGGACGGACCTTCATCAACTTCTCCTTTGCCTCAGTGGAGAGACCATTCACCAGTGAATAGTCAATTCCATCAGGAATCCGCTTATTCTCCATCTTGCTCATCTTTTCTACTTGTTGCAGTGATTTTTTAATATACCCCTCATATTTCAATTGGATCTCCACCTGCTCCGCGACATCGGGGGTCACTGATGCTGCAGGAGGAGAAAGCTGAACGATATGCTCGTAGCGAATCTCCGGCCGTTTAATCAATTGAGCCAACTCAACTGCATTATCGATTGGGCTTGAACCCACTTCGGCCAGCAAGGCCAGCACTTCAGAGGATGGCTTCACCCGTGTCTCACGTAACCGCGCGATCTCCTTCTCGGTTGCCTCCCGTTTTACGAGGAAACGTTGATAACGCTCATCAGAAATCAGACCTACTTCTCGTCCAATATCCGTTAAACGCAGATCCGCATTATCGTGACGCAACAACAAGCGGTACTCTGCACGAGAGGTGAGAAGTCGATAGGGCTCATTGGTCCCCTTTGTTACTAAATCATCAATTAACACTCCGATATAGGCCTGGGAACGATCCAGAATAATCGCTTCTTTCCTTTGTACCTTACGGCCCGCATTGATCCCAGCCATCATTCCCTGGGCAGCGGCCTCCTCATAGCCCGAAGTCCCATTGATCTGCCCAGCAGTAAAGAGGCCAGCTACCTGCTTTGTTTCTAGGCTCGGCCATAGTTGCGTGGGGACGATAGCATCGTACTCAATCGCATACCCTGTCCGCATCATCTCCGCCTTTTCTAAGCCAGGGATCGTTCGTAGGAGGGGTTGTTGGATCTCCTCAGGGAGGCTAGTGGAGAGTCCCTGTACATACATCTCCAAAGTTTCCCGACCCTCAGGCTCCAAGAAAATCTGATGGCGGTCCTTATCCGCAAATCGGACAATTTTATCTTCAATAGAGGGACAGTAACGTGGTCCTTGACCCTCAATCTTCCCCGAATACATCGGAGCCCGATGCAGATTATCACGGATAAATTCATGGGTCTTCTCATTGGTATACGTTAGCCAACAAGGAAGTTGGTCAGTAATATATTCCGTTGTTTCATAGGAGAAGGCACGTAGCTCTTTATCCCCCGGTTGAATTTCCATTTTATCTGTTGCAACGGTTTGTTTATTAACCCGCGGCGGTGTTCCTGTTTTGAAACGTACAGTCTGAAAACCTAATTCCAAGAGATGGTGGGCTAGTTCCACTGCGGGTTGTTGGTTATTTGGACCACTTTCGTAGGAGAGATCCCCAATAATAATCTTTCCACGTAGGTACGTCCCCGTTGTCAGTACCACAGCGGTCGCATAGTACAAAGCACCCGTACGGGTAACCACTCCCTTACAAACTCCATCCTCTACAATCAATCGTTCCACCATATTTTGATGAAGAGTCAGATGGGGTTCTTCCTCTAGGGCCTTTTTCATCTCTTGTTGATAAAGCACTTTATCAGCTTGGGCCCGAAGCGCATATACCGCAGGGCCTTTACCTGTGTTGAGCATCCGCATCTGGATATGGGTTTTATCAATATTTTTCCCCATCTCACCACCGAGGGCATCCACTTCCCGCACCACATGCCCCTTAGCAGGTCCACCCACAGAGGGGTTACAGGGCATATAAGCTATCGTATCTAAACTGAGTGTCAATAATAAGGTCTTACATCCCATTCGAGCCGAGGCAAGTGCCGCTTCACATCCTGCATGACCAGCCCCGATGACAATCACATCATAATGCTCTTTCGAAACAGGCATTTTAATAGCCTCCTCACTTGCCCAGACAAAACTGGGAAAAAATCTGATCGATCAAATCTTCCGCTACAGCATCACCGATAATTTCCCCAAGGGAAACCCATGCATTCTTCAGATCAATCTCAATCATATCGAGCGGCATCTCCTGCTCAATGCCTTCAATCGCATCCCGTACATGTTGCTGAGCCTCTTTTAACAAATGAATATGGCGTGTATTGGTTACATAAGTAGCATCTACTGATTGGATCGTTCCTCCAAGGAACCGATCAGCAATCGCCTGCTCCAGTGCATCTAAACCTTTCTCCTCCGTCACCGAGGTTGTAATCAACGGAAGATCGCCAATCAAGGAACGTACCTCTTCTAAATCCAACCGGGGAGCAAGGTCCGTTTTATTAACGACCACAATGGTAGAATGTTGCCGTGCCAATTCTACTAGCTTTCGGTCCTCGTCCCCTAACTCCTCGGAATGATTCAGCAGTAAAAGAACTAAATCTGCACGGGAAAGGGCTTGATGAGAACGTTCTACCCCGAGTTTCTCAACAATATCCTCTGTTTCACGAATTCCAGCTGTATCTACTAAACGGAGGGGAATCCCACGCACATTGACAAACTCTTCGATCACATCCCGGGTCGTTCCTGGAATATCCGTCACAATGGCTCGATTCTCATGGGCGAGGGCATTCAGCAGAGAAGATTTCCCCACATTGGGTCGTCCGATGATCACTGTCCCGATCCCTTCCCGAAGAATCTTACCCTGGCGAGCCGTTGTTAACAAGCCCTGAAGCGCTTGTTCCACTTCACGGGATTTCGTCAACATCCGCTCCGCTGTCATTTGTTCCGCATCATACTCAGGATAATCCACATTTACCGCCAGATGGGCTAAACTCTCCAAAATATCCTGCCGCAGCCGCTGAATCAGACGGGATAATCGACCATCAGCCTGTTGAATCGCCACCTGTGCCGCCCGATCCGTCTTGGAGCGGATCAAATCCATTACACCCTCTGCCTGGGAGAGGTCGATGCGTCCGTTCATAAACGCCCGTTTGGTAAATTCGCCGGGCTCCGCAAGGCGTACACCCGTAGCAAGGAGGGTTTCCAGCACCTTCTGTACAGGGATCATCCCCCCGTGACAGCTGACCTCCACCACATCTTCACGGGTGAAGGTTCGGGGAGCTCGCATCACTGTGACAAGGACTTCATCAATCGATTGTTTCGTCGCTGGGTCAGTCATATGTCCATAGCGGACCGTATGGGTATCCAACTCCCCGAGGGGTTCTTTTCCTTGATATAGACGATCCACGACCGCGATCGATTCCGGACCACTTATTCGGATCACCGCGATGCCTGCCTCGCCCACCGTTGTAGCGATAGCCGCAATCGTGTCCGTTTCCATTACCTTCACCTCAAAACATTAGTCAATATATGATGGCACATCCATTAATTAATTAACCCATGGCATTCATCCGCCTATGCAAGTTCATGCTTGATTCCTAACAATTTATCATAGCATACGGTTATTGGAAAAGAAAACAAACGTCATCTACGAAAAAAACTCCCTGATGGGAGTTAGCGTATGCCGTAACGGGTTTACTTTGATGTTTTCCAACTGACGACAACTCTGCGATGGGGTTCTTTCCCCTCACTTGCTGTGGTCAGTTCTTTTTGTTTCTGTATCTGGGTGTGGATCACTTTGCGTTCCATGGGATTCATCGGTTCTAGGGTGATTGTTTTTTTATTTCGCATCACCTGTCGCGCTATCTGATCAGCCAACCGCAAGAGGGATTCCTCACGGCGCTTGCGATACCCCTCTGCATCCAACACAAAGCGGATGTAACCTCCTGGTGCTTTATTGGCCACGATGCTCGTCAGGTATTGAAGCGCATCTAAGGTCTGTCCTCTACGACCAATCAGTATCCCCAACTCATCCCCAACAAAATTAACAAGGACATGATCCGATTGTTGTTCGATCTCTAACCGAACGGACCGAAGACCCATCCCATCGAGAACCTCCCGCAAAAAGGATTCCACTTTCTCGACAGGTGAAGGGAGAATCCTCACTTCTACCTTGGCATCCCGCCCACCGATCCAACCGAGAAATCCCTTTTTAGGCTCCTCAAGAACGGTGATCGTTACTTGATCCCGAGATACGGAAAGGCGGCCGAGGGCCTCCTCCACCGCCAATTCCACCGTTTTACCCGTCACGGTCACTTTATTCAACCGGCTGCACCCTCCCGTTTCGCCTTAAATTTGTCCCCGATGAAATAGTACTGAACCATTTGGAACAGGTTACCATACACCCAGTACAAGGCCAGGGCCGCTGGGAAATTAAAGGCGAGTACGAAAATCATTATAGGCATGATATAGAGGAAAGCACGTGCTTGGGGATTATCACCCATCCCCATCATTACGGATTGCAGATACGTTGTTACCGCAGCTAGAACCGGTAGGATGTATAGTGGATCGTGTACACCCAATTGAAGCCACAAGAAGTCAGCCTGATTGAGAGCTTTATCATTAATAATCGCTTGATAAAAAGCAATAAGAATCGGCATTTGTACGATGAGAGGCAAACAACCCGCCAAGGGATTCACATTATGTTTCTGGAAGAGCTTCATCGTCTCTTCCTGCATCTTTTGCTGATTGTTTTTATATTTCTCCCGTAGTTTGGTCATTTCGGGTTGGATCGCCTGCATCGCTTTTGAACTTTTCATCTGTTTCAAAGTAAGAGGTAATAACAATAAACGAATTCCCACGGTAACCACCAGAATAGCAAGTCCATAGCTATTTAGTGCTTTGCCGGTTGCCTCCAATGCCTTCATGAGAGGCACTACAAAGTATGTCTGCCAAACCCCTTTAGGCTTATCAATATCTATGTTGCTTTTTGTTGGGGTAGTCGGCGAACAACCCGCCATCGCCAGTACCGCTACAATCAGCACCAACGCCACTAAGACACGACGTCTCCGCAAGGATGACTCCTCCTTCGATCATGATTAGCTCCATTTAGAATGAGCCTAATCATACTTTAAATAAAGAATATAACATCAAGGAACTGGATCATATCCACCTGGATGGAAGGGATGACATTTTAAGATTCGCTTGATCGTCATCCAGCCTCCCTTCCAGACACCATAGCGGGAGATAGCGATCCATCCATACTGTGAACAAGTTGGAGCAAACCGACAAGTCGGTGGTTTTAATGGAGATAGAACACGTTGATAAAAACGGATCAATCCGAGGGCAAGTCGTTTCATCCACTATCCCCCCGATTACGCATCCTTTCCGTCTCCTTCGTAAGAAGACAGGATTTACGAAACAGATGACGTAGACTGGAATGCATTTGTTGATAATCCATTTCTGCCGCTGGTTTACGGGCGATGACAATCAAATCCACATTGTCAGGCAATCGATCCATCCATTGCCGGGTTATTTCCTTGACTAATCGTTTAATTCGATTCCGTACAACAGCATTCCCAACCTTACGGCTGACAGAAATCCCGATTCGGATCGAATCAGGGCCTGCTCCAGGGCTTCGGTAGACCACAAACTGCCGATTCGCTGTCGACGTTCCTAAACGGAAAGCCCGCCGGAAGTCATTCCGCCGCCTTAACCGATACTCACGCTGCACGGAAATCCCCCTCTCCGCCGGACTTCATTTCCAGTATAAGACCAGACTTGTCCACCCTATACCCATATGAAAAAAAGCCACTATGAACAAGTGGCCTTAAGCAGACAATACTTTTCTGCCCTTACGACGGCGATTTCGCAATACTCTGCGGCCATTTTTCGTGCTCATCCGCTCACGGAAACCATGCACGTTTTTACGACGGCGATTGCTCGGCTGAAATGTTCGTTTCATTATAGTTGCACCTGATCACTCTTGCAGAGGGTCAAATCATCCTACCCGGAGACGCTCCAACTCTACAGACCAGGTAGCCTCCTTTCCGATGTCCAGATTTCGTCAGACCGATCCTCTCGGTTGACATTCTTATTTATTATAGCGGTGTAAAGAAAAGGTTGTCAAGGAATCTCATCTTCCACTATCCACATGTGGATAACTCTGGTCCCACTTTTTCATCCACAACGATATCCCCGGTTTATCCACAATTTTCACGGCTGTGAACAGTTACTTTCCCACAACCTGTGGATCATGGGTAAAGATTGCTGAATCCATTGTGATCACTCCGTAAATTTGATAAGATATGTGTGTTTTCCACAGTGGATAACTGTTTTTTCGACACCAAGTTATGCACACCCTGTGGACAAGTATGTGGATAATCCACAGGTGCTTGGGGAAAAAGCTTTCCACAACCTTGTGGATAATGTGTAGAATTCGGCGTTCCACAGTACATAAACAGATCATCATGTGGATATCCCTGTTGAAAAAAAATTCTTTGAAAGGAGGCACCTAATGGAGACACATATTCAAGAACTATGGGCTCAAGCGTTGGAACATATCCAAGAAAAGTTATCCAAACCCAGTTTTGAAACCTGGTTACAAGCTACAGAAGCTGTGGATTATCGAGAAGACACGCTCGTTATCTCTGCCCCCAACGAATTTGCCCGGGACTGGCTGGAGTCTCGTTATGCCAATCTCGTCCGCGATACTTTGCAGGAAGTAACTGGCTCTGTGATCGGCGTCCAATTTATTACTCACGCCGCCGTTCGGCCAGAAGGAGAAGAAGAAAAAGCAACTCCCCAGGATGTGCCCCCTACCGAACCTGAAGCTCCTAAAACGATGCTGAACTCTCGCTACACCTTTGATACCTTTGTTATCGGTTCTGGCAATCGCTTTGCCCACGCCGCTTCCCTCGCTGTTGCCGAAGCACCGGCAAAGGCATATAATCCCCTTTTTGTTTATGGGGGAGTTGGATTGGGTAAAACCCATTTGATGCATGCCATTGGAAACTATGTCCAATCTCATCCTTCCCATACCCAGGTGGTTTATCTCTCTTCAGAGAAATTTACCAATGAATTTATTAACTCGATACGAGATAATCGAACGGATGACTTCCGTAATAAGTATCGAAATGTGGATATCTTGTTGATCGATGATATCCAGTTCCTTGCGGGTAAGGAACAGACTCAAGAGGAGTTTTTCCACACCTTTAATGCCCTTCATGAAGAATCGAAGCAAATTGTGATCTCTAGTGATCGGCCACCAAAAGCAATTCCTACATTGGAAGATCGTCTTCGCTCCCGTTTTGAATGGGGATTGATCACAGATATCCAACCTCCAAACCTAGAAACGCGAATTGCTATCTTACGAAAAAAAGCGATCGCGGATAATTTGGACATCGACAGTGAAGTGATGGCCTTTGTCGCGGATCGCATTGATACCAACATTCGTGAATTGGAAGGCGCCTTGATTCGGGTGGTCGCCTACTCCGCTCTGATGAACCAGCCTGTCACGACGGAACTCGCAGCAGAAGCTTTAAAGGATATTATCGGGAATGCACAACCCAAAATCGTAGGGATTCCTGAGATTCAGCAGACAGTAAGTGCCTACTACCATATGCGTGTAGAGGACCTCAAAGGAAAGAAACGGACGAAGAACGTAGCACTGCCTCGGCAAATCGCGATGTATCTTTCTCGGGAATTAACCGATTGTTCCCTCCCTAAAATTGGTGAAGAGTTTGGTGGACGGGATCATACGACGGTGATCCATGCCTATGAAAAGATTACTCGTACCCAATCGATGGATCGTAGTTTACAAAAGGCTCTTGACGATATTAAACAACAGTTACAACGGGGATAACTTTCCCCTTCCTTAGTGTGCGCCTGTGTAGAATGTGGACAACCAGGATCAACCTTTACACAAGTTTTCAACAGCGATCCAGCCATAGATACCAAGGGAAAAATGGACTTATTCACATATTCACAGCCCCTATTACTATGACTGTGATTTCTTAAACTATATAGATATGTTATCAAAGCCCCAATATGACTCGTTAACTCATTTATTTTCCACCAGAACTTTTCGTTCAGGTGGCCGTATTAATGTTACCTTGTTATTAGTCATTAGGGGGCTCTTTATCTTTTGAGATAGGGATAATCTGTTTCTGAGGAGGTCATATAGCAATGAAATTTCGTATTTCCCGTACTGCTTTGACAGAGGCTGTCGCATCGGTTTCTAAGGCGGTTTCACAAAAAACCACGGTGCCAATTTTGACAGGGATTCACCTTTCTGTGGATGAAGAAGGATGTTGGGTAACGGGAAGCACTTCAGATCTTACGATTCAGGTATGTGTGCCGACGAAACAAGATGATAAAAATCTAGTAAATATGGAAACAATGGGTAGTGTTGTACTCCCTGGTCGTATTTTTGCAGATATTGTACGAAAACTTCCTGGGGATGAAGTGGATATGATTGTGGATGAACGGTGGAAAACAACGCTTCGTTCTCAGCAAGCTCAATTTGAGTTAAAAGGGTTAGATCCTGAAGAATATCCACATATTCCACAACTGCAAGAAGATCGGATGTTCAGCCTCCCCTCCGATCTACTGAAATCGATGATCCGGCAAACCGGCTTTGCTGTCTCTGCCTCTGAGGCAAGGGGGGTACTTACTGGGGTACTGTGGACACTTTCCCAAGGAAAACTCACCTTTGTGGCGACAGATAGTCACCGTTTATCAAGGCGCCAAGCAGAGGTAGAAGCTCCAGAGGACCTCACCATTGAAAATGTGATTGTACCGGGTAAAAGTTTGTCGGAGTTGGCAAAAATCCTCCAGGATGCCAGTGGATGGGTGGATGTCGTCCTCTCGGACAATCAGATTATGGTACGTGCAGACCATCTCCTCTTTTTCTCTCGTATTTTAGAAGGTACTTACCCTGATACCAATCGGGTGATTCCACAAGGTGGAAAAACAGATATCGTGTTAGCGACAAAAGAATTGTTACAATCCGTTGATCGAGCTTCTTTAATTAGCAGGGATGGGCGCGACAATGTGATAAAATGGACAATGAAGGAAGAAGGCACCGTTCAGGTCCACTCTGCTGCCCAGGATGTGGGGAGCGTACTCGAGGAAGTATCAGCGAGAATCACCGGAGAAGAGATGAGTATTTCCTTTAATGCTCAATACATGTTAGATGCCCTGCGAACGGTGGATTCTGATGAGATTCGTATTCTCCTAACTGGTACCATGACTCCCTTTATTATTCAGCCAGCAGAGCGAGAGGACTCCCTCCACTTGATTGTTCCAATCAGGACAAGATGATCGAAGGATCGAAGCAACGGGCCTCATGATAGAAAGAAGCCTGTTGGTGGAGAGAGGCATGAGGAGGAGGAAATATGCAGACCGTCAGTATCCACACAGAGATGATCACCCTAGGGCAACTTCTTAAAAAGTTAGAAATCGTACAGACCGGTGGCCATGCGAAGATTTTTCTAGAAGAAACGCTCATTCTGGTAAATGGGGAAGAGGAATCTCGACGTGGACGCAAACTTTATCCACAGGATACTGTGGATATCGAGGGGATGGCCCCCTTCCGCTTGATTCGCTCTTAAGAAGGGGGGGATTCCACTGTGCAAGTAGAAGAACTGGAACTCTCCCAGTTTCGCAATATTGACCGACTGGCGCTTAAATGTCCTGAGTCTCTCCATCTTTTTGTAGGCCAAAACGCCCAGGGAAAGACCAATATCCTCGAATCCCTCTATCTCCTAGCCCTCGGTAAGTCTCATCGAACGAGAAAAGATAAAGAAATGATTCGATGGGAAGCCAATGCGGCTCAGATAAAAGCCCGTGTAAGCGGGGAATTTGGGAATCATCGCTTGGATATTCGACTGACACCCCGTGGTAAAAAAGTGGTGAAAAATGGACTGGAACAACGCCGGCTCTCATCCTATATTGGGACGCTTACAGCCGTCCTCTTCGCACCTGAAGATCTTACAATTGTAAAGGGAAGTCCTCAGGTGCGTCGTCGCTTTATCGATATGGAGCTAGGTCAAGTAAGTCCATCATACATCCATGACTTAACTCGTTACAATCAACTTCTCTTGCAACGAAATCAATTGCTGAAAGACATGGGGAGTCGAAGGGAACGGGCGAATCCTCTCCTTGAGGTCATGGACGAACAGATGATCGGATTATCCACAAGCCTGTGGAAAAAGCGGGTTACCTTTATCCATCAGCTCACAAAATGGGCCCAAGATATCCACACTGCCATTACCCAAGGGAGGGAAAAGCTCGCTATTGAATATCAGTCGGCGGTGCCCACCAAAGAAGGGATCGATGAAGCAGGTTATCGTCTCTCCCTGGAGAAAGAATTGAATCGCTTACGGGATCAAGAGCTGAGACGGGGAACCACCTTAACGGGACCTCATCGGGATGATATCAGACTCTCTGCCAATAAGGTGGATATCCACACCTTTGGCTCCCAGGGACAGCAACGAACCGCTGCACTCTCTCTCAAGTTAGCGGAGATAGAATTGATTCACCAAGAGACAGGTACTTATCCAATCCTTCTTTTAGACGATGTTCTCTCTGAATTAGATGATTCCCGTAAAACCCACTTGCTAGAGGCGATTCGGGGGAAGGTACAAACCTTTGTTACCGCGACGGGGCTAGAGGGAATCGATCATGAAACCTGTGAACGCGCTCGCATCTATCGCGTTCAACATGGAAGCATCACAGAACAGGGGTGAGTGCAGTGTTTATCCATCTAGGCGGCAACAAGATGATTCGGATCAGCCAAGTGGTCACCATCCTGGATGTGGGGCCTCGACGATCTCCCTCTACGTTAGCTCCGTTTCTTGATTCGTCCCGCAATCAGGGACGTTTGGAATGGATCACTACCGAGGAGGAGATCAAATCGTATGTGGTGACGGAGACAACGATCTATGCATCCCCAATCTCCTCGTTGACGCTCCTTAAACGGGCGCAACTAGGAGGGAATCGGGCATTAGGAATTTCCGGCACAAAGGAAGTCAAAAAGGAACAAGAGTAGGTGACAGGAAGTGTCCATGCAAAACTCTAATTACGATGAGTCACAGATTCAGGTCCTCGAAGGCTTAGAAGCTGTACGTAAACGGCCGGGGATGTATATTGGTTCCACGAGTAGCCGTGGTCTTCATCACTTGGTCTGGGAAGTTATCGATAACAGTATTGACGAAGCCTTGGCTGGACGTTGTGACACCATTTGGGTAACGATTAATTCAGACAATAGTGTTACGGTGCAGGATAACGGAGGTGGGATTCCTGTCGGGATTCATCCAAAGATGGGGCGCTCCACGTTAGAGGTCGTTATGACCGTCCTTCACGCAGGCGGTAAATTTGATGGAGATGGCTATAAATTCTCTGGCGGTCTTCACGGAGTGGGTGTTTCCGTTGTAAATGCCCTTTCTGAATGGGTCGAGGTACAAGTCCGTCGTAATGGCAAAATTCATCAACAACGTTACGCTAAAGGGATACCGGAGAAGGATCTTGCCGTTGTTGGGGAGACCAAGGAAACAGGAACTACCACCACCTTTAAACCAGATCCAGAGATCTTTACAGAGACTACCGTCTATGAATACGAGATTCTCGCGACTCGTCTGCGGGAGCTAGCCTTCCTCAACAGTGGTGTTCGCATCATTTTGACGGATGCTCGTGGGGAAGAAGAGAAGGTCAACGAGTATAAATACGATGGTGGAATCCGTTCTTTTGTTGAACACCTCAACAAGAATCGGGAAGCCCTCCATAATCCTCCAATCTTCCTCGAAGGGGAAAAGGACAGTATCATTGTTCAAATTGCCCTGCAATACAACGATAGTTATTCTAGTAATCTCTATTCCTATGCCAATAACATCCACACCCATGAGGGTGGAACCCATGAATCCGGCTTTAAGTCTGCCTTGACACGGGTAGTGAATGATTATGCTCGTCGATATAACCTGCTGAAGGAAAACGACAACAATCTCTCTGGGGACGATACGCGAGAGGGTTTGACTGCGATCATCAGTATTAAGATTCCGGATCCTCAATTTGAAGGGCAGACGAAGACTAAGCTAGGTAACTCGGAAGCTCGTCAAGCAACGGAGTCCTTGTTTGCAGAGAACTTCCTCACCTTCTTGGAGGAGAATCCTACTGTCTCCAAAAAAGTGATTGGTAAAGCAGTGATGGCTGCTCGTGCCCGGGAAGCTGCTCGGAAAGCGCGGGAGTTGACTCGACGTAAAAATGCCCTTGAAGTCAGCTCCCTTCCAGGAAAATTGGCGGATTGTACGTCCCGGAAAGCAGAAATCAGTGAGCTATATCTGGTTGAGGGTGATTCCGCAGGTGGTACAGCCAAGCAAGGGCGCGATCGGATGTTCCAAGCGATCCTTCCTCTGCGTGGGAAAATCATCAATGTAGAAAAAGCCCGTCTTGATAAAGCCCTCTCTAACGAAGAGGTGCGGACGATTATCACTGCCCTTGGAACAGGGATTGGGGAAGATTTTCATCTCGAGAAGGCCCGTTACCATAAGATCGTTATTATGACCGATGCGGATGTGGATGGGGCCCATATTCGTACCTTGCTCCTCACCTTCTTTTATCGTTATATGCGGTCATTGATCGAAGAGGGATATATCTATATTGCCCAACCCCCTCTCTATAAGCTCTCCCAAGGTAAAACGGAACTCTATGCCTTTAATGATCGTGAAAAAGATAAACTAGCCAGCGAAATGACAGGCAAAGGAAAGATTGAAATCCAGCGCTATAAGGGTCTCGGTGAAATGAATGCCACCCAATTGTGGGAAACAACGATGGATCCAGAGAGCCGTACCCTCCTGCAAGTTGCCTTGGAGGATGCTATGGATGCGGATCAAGTCTTTGAAACCCTGATGGGTGATAAAGTAGAGCCACGCCGAGATTTTATCCAGGAGTACGCTCGCCAGGTGCGTAACTTGGATATCTGATGTTGGAACGTCTGAAAGAGCGGAGTGAAGTGAATGCCTGAAGATACAAATAGAGTGACGGAGATCAATATCAGCCAGGAGATGCGTAACTCATTCCTGGACTATGCGATGAGCGTGATTGTCAGCCGGGCCCTTCCTGACGTCCGAGATGGCCTAAAGCCTGTACACCGGCGGATCGTCTATACCCTTCATCAATTAGGAATGACCCCAGATAAGGGATATCGAAAATCGGCGAACGTGGTAGGTAATGTACTCGCCTCCTTCCATCCCCATGGGGATGCTTCTGTGTATGACACGATGGTTCGAATGGCCCAGGATTTTTCCTATCGGTATATGCTTGTGGATGGACATGGGAACTTTGGTTCCGTCGATGGGGATTCTGCTGCGGCGATGCGTTATACCGAAGCAAAAATGGCACCAATTACCCAGGAATTACTTCGTGACATCCAAAAGGAAACCGTCGATTTTGGTGAGAACTATGATGGGCGCCTAGAAGAGCCCCTCGTCCTTCCCTCTCGCTTCCCCAACATCCTTGTCAACGGAGCTGCAGGAATTGCAGTAGGGATGGCGACCAATATTCCTCCTCATAACCTAGGAGAAGTGATCGATGGTCTGCTCGCCATGATCGATGATCCAGATATCGATGTGGATGGGTTGATGAATTATATTAAAGGGCCTGACTTTCCCACCTCCGGTCTGATCCTCGGTCGCGAAGGAATCAAGAAGGCCTACCATACCGGACGGGGAAGTGTACGCCTACAAGCGAAAACCCGGATCGAAGAGGCCAACAACGGCAAGATGCGGATCGTCGTTGATGAACTCCCCTACCAGGTGAACAAAGCGAAACTTGTAGAAAAAATCGCAGAATTGGTACGGGATAAAAAGGTTGATGGAATCACGGATCTCCGGGATGAGTCCGACCGTAATGGGATGCGGGTGGTAATCGAGCTTCGCCGGGATGTCAATCCAAAGGTGCTGCTCAATAACCTGTACAAGCACACCTCTCTGCAGACAAGCTTTGGGATCAATATGCTTGCTCTGGTGGATGGGAAGCCCCTCGTATTAAATTTAAAACAAGTGCTGTTCCACTACCTTGAGCATCAAAAGGTAATTATCCGCAGGCGCACAGAGTTTGAATTGCGTAAAGCGGAGGAGCGTGCGCATATCTTAGAAGGTTTGCGCATCGCCCTCGATCATATTGATGAAGTGATTGAACTGATCCGCGCCTCGCAAACCACCCAGGAAGCACGGGATGGCCTAATGAATAAGTTTGGCCTCTCCGAAGTACAAGCCCAAGCAATCTTGGATATGCGTCTTCAACGCCTTACAGGTTTGGAGCGAGAAAAGATTGAGGATGAATATCAAGGGTTACTAAAAACCATCGCTGAGTTAAAGGCGATCCTCAATTCAGAAGAGCGTATTCTTGGTGTGATCCAGGATGAGCTGAAAGAGATCCGTGGGAAGTATGCAGATGAACGTCGGACCCGAATCACCTTGAGTCCAGAGGAAATCGCTGATGAGGACTTGATTCCTGAGGACGAAGTGGCTATTCTACTCACTCACCGTGGATATATTAAGCGGATGGCTCCCTCGAGCTATCGCGCTCAACGTCGTGGTGGACGAGGCGTCTCAGGGATGGGGGTACGGGATGATGACTTTACCCAGCATCTATTTGTTACCAGTTCCCATAACCACCTTCTTTTCTTCACCAATAAAGGGAAAGTGTATCGGATGAAGGCCTATGAGGTACCAGAACTGGGACGAGCTGCCCGGGGTACCGCGATTATCAATCTGATCCAAGTTGAACAGGGTGAGTATATCGAGGCCATCATTCCGGTAAAGAATTTCACTGCGGATTCCTATCTCTTCTTCAGCACCAAGTTTGGGGTAGTGAAGAAGACAGCCCTTGATGAATTTGGGAATATTCGGCGCAACGGCCTCTTTGCCATCAATCTCCGTGATGGAGATGAGTTGGTTGGGGTACGCCTGACAGATGGGGAACAAGAGATCATCCTTGGTACCAAGAACGGGATGTCCATTCGTTTCCCTGAGCAGGATGTCCGTAAGATGGGGCGAACCGCCACAGGGGTGAAAGGGATTGCCCTTGGTGAGGACGATATCGTGATCGGGATGGAAGTCATCGTCCTTGACCGAGATGTAGCCATCGTGACCACAAAAGGATATGGGAAGCGAACTCCGCTATCGGAGTACCGTACCCAATCCCGCGGTGGTAAAGGGATTAAAACTCAAAATGTGACTAAGCGTAAAGGGAAAGTTGTCGGTCTTAAAGTCGTCTCTGAGGAAGAAGACTTGATGATTGTTACGACCTCCGGCTTGATTATTCGCATGAACATCTCCGGTATCTCGAAGATGAGTCGGTATGCCCAGGGTGTGAAGCTAATGAACCTCAGGGAAGAGGAAGAAGTAGCTACCTTGGCTCGGGTTGAGCGGGAAGAAGTCCCGCCGGAAGAAGATAAGGATGAAGAGGATCAAGAGTAAGAAGTGAAGAGCTAGTCATCTAAAATGAATGAGGGGTTGACCTAGGGCAGAATCGCCTATGGTCAACCCCTTTTCATGAGCGGACGAAGAGAATTTTCTCTTCAAACAGCGTGTTTAAAATCAGATTGGGGAACTTACGACGTGTCACCTGGAGGAATTCTTCGACCAACACAGCTTCCTTAGCTGCTGTACCACTCACAATTTCTCCCCATAAGGGAACCTCATACCGACAAAGCATACTCAGGGAGAAGAGGAGTAGATAGTGGACAAACATCTCTGGTATCACGTCAGGAGTACGGCCTCGATTTAGATAGAGATAATATCCCCCCCGAGTATCCTCTCGGAACCAAGGATGGGCAAACCCTCGTTTCCACCGGTCTACATGAGTGGATTCAGGATGACTCCACCACATTCTCACCCATCCACAGGGAGCGGGGGACTTATCCACAGTAAAACGAGAACCTTGTTCCTCTGCTACACTATTCAGTCGTTCTGCCAGCCCTCTAGGGGAGAGATGGAGCTGATCCAGTACCTTTTCCTCCAACGTAAAGGACATGCTTTGTCTCCCATTGATAGAGCGAGTGTGGATGGCTATGGGATACAAGCTAGCTTCACGAAACACTTGCCGGTAGCTATCCTGGATATCAGGTAACAGGGACAAGAGATGTTTAATCGTCCAGGAGGTATTACAGAGTGCCCCCCATCCTGAGGCGCGTACAAGCTCAGGGAGAAGCCCTTCTGGTTGAATCCGTATCTCATCTTCAGAAAGGCGAAAATCACTTCGTTTACGCCTCCGGGTAGAAGCACCATGGCGTAGGACCAAAGCATTCCGTGGATAATCGGGATCAAAGGAGAGCATCCACGCCTTAGCCAAGTTCATCATACCGTAATAGGTGAGTAAGGGGCTGACAAAGGGAGAACTTTCCCGGGCAGCCCGGTATAGTTCGCGTGCTTGGCGAACATAGGACATCAGGGCATGGGAGGCGCGAAAGGATGCTCGGTCAGGATGATCCAATCCTTCTTGTTGATATTTATCCCGCAGATACCCTTTGGCCATGCCATCATTCTCTAGGAGTAAAAACAGATTCCACATCTTTCGTTCCGGGAATTCACAGGGAATACGTCGGATTCCCCCTGTTTCCATTAACACCACCTCTTCTCGCTACTAGTCTGCATGAAGAGGGGGTTCCTTATGACATTTGTTGGGAATCAGATTAACCACAGACTGTGGATAACTTGTGGACAACAAGGGATAACTTTTTTGAAAGTGGGGAATTTAAGCGGACTTATGTGTCGGATTCCCGTCCTGAATCAGGATGGTTTGGAGGATCTCATCTAGTTCTAGGGGTGTAGTCCGAGTGATGTGAATCCCGGATGTAGTAAGGTCTTTCACTGTCTTGTGTTGATCCTTAGAAACGAGTCGATGAGGGGATCCTTCTTCCCATTTCACCACACCGGCTACTTTCTGTGGATTCGCGGGAAGTTGTTCTATCCACAGGGTTTTCCAGTTATCCAGAAGCTGATCCTTTTCATACTCCCCAAGGAATCGACCCTTGTTTAACAGGAGAAGCACATCCGAGATCCGGCGGATATCTTCGACCCGATGAGTGGCCATCAGTACCGAGGTACCCTCCTGTTGGAGGAAGTGATGGATTTGTTCCGTGAAGAATTTTTGTGAAAAGAAATCCAGGCCGTCCATGGGTTCATCTAGGAGGAGAATTTCTGGTCGAATGGATAGAGCGAGAACAAGGGATAATTTCTTTTTCATTCCTTTGGACATCTGGTTAAAGGGCTTATCGGTTTTTACTTCACATTGTGCTAGCAGATCTCTACACAGTTTCCTATCCCACCGTGGATAAAGACGAGAGATAAAGTTAATCACCTCAGATGCGCGCACTCGTCCATGATCGATCGGATTTTCTGGCACATAGCCGATTTTATTTTTGATAAAATAATCATCCTGTTGGAAAGATAGCCCAGCAATCTTGATCGATCCTGTATGCGGTTGCAAAAGTCCATTTAAGATGCGGAAGATCGTACTCTTTCCAGATCCATTCGGGCCAATAAGGGCATAAGCTAAGCCTTTTTCTAGAGTGATGGACAGGGAGTCCAGTGTGAAGTCGTCATATTTTTTACTTACATCGTTCAGTTGAATAGCTGGAGTATTATTCATCAGAGCTTCCTCCTTGTTTCGATGACTCTGTTTTTACTTGCTGTAGAACTTGTGTAAACAATGTAGTTAATGTTGATTCTGATACACCCATGCGAAAGCTACTTTCAATCGTTTTTCGTAGGTCCTTTTCCACTGTGGATAAGCGATGAGAATCTTGCTTTTCTTGATTCACGTTGGCAACAAAGGTACCTAAACCCTGTCGCGTCTGAATCAACCCTGCAACTTCAAGATCCTGATAGGCTCGCCGGGTGGTAATCACACTACATCCGAGTTCCTTTGCCAGGATGCGAATGGATGGCAGAGAGGTTCCTTGTGGGAGGATTCCGCTGAGAATTAACTCCTGGAGTTGATCAGTGATTTGACGATAGATCGGAATGGGTGAATCAACAGCAAGATGAATCGGTAAAGGCATAGTGAGCTCTCCTTTAATCAATCGCAAGATCGCGGGTACGAATTCGATTTTTGATGAGGAAAAACCAACCAAGGATAAGACATGCAGCACCTATCCAAGCAATCGATACAGAGAGAATGGGATAATGGACAGAGAGTTTCAACGTCCAAGATACGATGTTGAATCGATAGGCGATATTTACCCAAAGCAGGAGGGGAGAAATGATTGCAAAGATCGTAATGGTGGGTATCCAAAATAGCCAAATACCACGCTTAGCCCATTCCAGAAAGGTATAGGCACTGCCAATTCCAAAGGCATAAGCAGCCCATATGAGGCTGAAAGAAAGAAAGCCTCCGATCGCCATCTGATTACCAAACACAAAGAATAGAAAGGGCAGAAAAAAGCTGATGCACATCACGGCTACCAAGATCAAACTGAGGCTCATACGAGCCATGACAAACCCATCAAGAGAGATCGGAAGAGTTCGATACCATGCTAATTGTTGGGCAAAGGGATCCTGTCTCAACTTTGTCAGCGACCAATATTCCTTAGCCCCATAGATGGTACAAAAATAGGGAAGCATCGTTATAAAGAGGATGTCGATGGGAATGCTGATTGGGGTAATAGACTCCTTAAAAAAGGCCATGTCACTACTGATTAACAAGGCGATGCTCCCCCCTAAAGTCAACGTTAATAAAAAGGTGCCAATTAATGCAGGCCAGGTGCGTTTTAACTCATAGCGGAGCAGATGAAGGATTTCTTGCCCAGTGGTCATTCGGTATTCCTCCTCTAATAGGTGAATGGCTTATAATGCTGATGATCGGATTATTGTTAATACTATATATAATGATATTAACACCATAACAGTGACGAAGCAAACCCTATTCTGAAAAGGGGCTTTTTCGAAATCTCAAAAGCTGCTTCATGCCTGTAACGAAGCGACTTGACAGGGGTTATCTCGTTTGATAGACTTTCCAAAAACCTCAAGCACGGAGCTGTTAATAACCTGAGGATAAAGGAGATTGGCTCGTTCATGTGGGAAGATAAGTTTGCCAAGGAAGGCCTAACATTTGATGACGTACTTCTTGTCCCGGCGAAGTCGGAGATCCTCCCCCGAGATACGGATCTTTCCACCCGTCTTTCTGATCGTATTCGCTTAAACACACCGTTGATCAGTGCTGGTATGGATACAGTGACGGAAGCATCGATGGCGATTGCGATGGCTCGTCAAGGCGGGATGGGTATCATTCATAAGAACATGGGGGTCCATGAGCAAGCAGAAGAAGTGGATCGGGTGAAACGTTCAGAGAGCGGGGTTATTACTAATCCCTTTTATCTTCACCCTCACCACCAGGTGTACGATGCTGAGGCCTTGATGGCAAAGTATCGCATTTCTGGTGTACCCATCGTGGATGAAAAAAAAATACTGGTGGGTATTCTCACCAACCGTGACCTGCGGTTTATCCACGACTACTCCATTCCGATTGAGCAAGTGATGACCAAGGAAAACCTTGTGACAGCCTCTGTGGGTACCACCATGAAGGATGCTGAAGAAAGCCTACAACGCCATAAAATTGAGAAGCTTCCCCTTGTAGATGAAGAAGGACATCTAAAGGGTCTCATCACCATTAAAGATATTGAAAAGGCGACTCTCTTCCCTCATTCAGCTAAGGATGCTCAAGGTCGTCTCCTTGTTGGGGCCGCAGTGGGTGTCGCTGAGGATACCGTGGAGCGGGCGGCGGCTCTGGTGGCAGCGGAAGTAGATGTCTTAACGGTGGACACGGCTCACGGTCATTCCCAAGGCGTACTTGATACGATCAAGGCACTGCGTGGGGAGTATCCGGACCTTTTAATCATCGCGGGTAATGTAGCAACGGGGGACGGAACTCGTGCTCTGATCGAAGCAGGGGCCAGCGTTGTAAAGGTGGGCATCGGACCTGGTTCTATCTGTACGACCCGTGTCGTAGCAGGGATTGGAGTTCCTCAAATCACCGCTGTATACGACTGTGCTAGCGTGGCTCGTCAATATGGTGTACCGATTATCGCGGATGGAGGCATTCGATTCTCTGGTGATATCGTCAAAGCCCTAGCCGCTGGGGCAGATATCGTCATGATGGGGAGTATGTTTGCCGGTACTGAGGAGTCACCTGGAGAAACGGAAATCTACCAGGGAAGACAGTTTAAGGTATACCGCGGCATGGGCTCCATCGGAGCGATGAAGGCAGGCAGTAAGGATCGCTATTTCCAAGAGAACGAGCAAAAGCTGGTTCCCGAAGGAATCGAGGGACGAGTCCCTTATAAAGGGCCCTTAGCAGATACGGTATATCAGCTCATGGGTGGTCTGCGAGCAGGGATGGGTTATTGTGGAACGCGAAACCTCATTGAGTTGAAAAACAATACCCGCTTTATCCGTATCACCAATGCCTCGCTCCGTGAAAGCCATCCTCATGATGTGCATATTACGAAGGAAGCACCGAACTACAACATTTGAACCTCGAAGGCACTGGATACCTTGATATTGTCCCCTTTGAGTGGACAGTAAGGAAAATCCCCTTTCTGTTAACCTTGAAGGGGATTTTCTATGGGGACATTCGTAAGACATAATTAAAAGAGATGAAGAAGATAGTGCACATATGTATGGAATAAGTATACTTATATAGCAAATTCCATACCACGATTGTGCCCCGTTTAAACGGTCAACGATCTTAACCCGGTGGATCGAACGCAGATTGCTTAAATGTTTATGTGGCTTCTTTTTATGTGTCTACATACAGGAGTAAAAATCACTATTAGTAGACGGATACAGGTGAATGAGACAAGGCTATTTATTTTATGTGAATAGGACTGATGAGCTTGTGATCGACAACAAAAAAGCGATCCTCATCCTGCTTTGTTTATCCGTGTGTATTTCAGGGTGGTCGTGGTTGACGGAACCGGTACAGGCGGCTTCTCCCTCCACTGCGATCCCTAACGATGTCAAAGCTCGTTCCTATATTCTTCTTGATGAGCGTTCAGGGCGTGTGTTGGCGCAGAAACGAGCCGATCAAAGTTACGCTCCAGCTAGCTTGACGAAAATCATGACAGAGTATGTCGTACTAGAGCAAATAAAGCAGGGGAAACTTTCATGGAAGGACCCTGTTCGTGTGTCAAAGAATGCCGCTCGGATCGATGAGGCACAGGTGTTCTTAGAAGCAGGAGAAAAGCAAAGTGTACGGGAGTTATTTACGGCGATGGCTGTATACTCTGCCAACGATGCCGCGGTTGCCCTCGCAGAACATGTTGCAGGAAGCGAAACTAAATTTGTCTCGCTCATGAATCAAAAAGCAAAGGAACTCGGCTTAAAAGGGACTCATTTTACGAACAGCACAGGTTTACCCAAATGGAGTTATCCAGATTATCCAGATGTAAAAGGAAAGCATGTGATGTCCGCAAGGGATGTTGCCGAGTTGACGCGAAGGGTTTTAAAAGATCATAGAGAGGTACTGAAGATCGTCTCTCACCCTCGTTATATTTTTCGCAAAGGGAAAAAAGGAGAGCGTATCTTGTTAAACTGGAATCGCATGCTCCCTAGCTTTGCCTATGCTTATAAAGGCTTAGATGGCTTTAAGACCGGTCATACTCGGGAAGCGGGCTATGGATTTGCTGGAAGTGCCAAGCAAAAGGGTTTCCGTGTTGTCTCTGTAGTGATGGGGACAAAATCGAAGACGGCTCGATTTATTGAAACAAAGAAATTATTGGATTATGGTTTCTCCCGTTATAAACTGGTGAAGTTGATACAAAAAAAGAAGGCCATAGCGAGTAAACGTCAGGCACCTGTTAAAGAAGGTGAGAGTCTATCTGTCCCTGTTGTGGCTAAGGAAAGCTTAACGATTCCCACTATTCCACAGGAAAACAAGCACTATCGAGTTCAGGTGAAATTTGCAAAAAGACTTCAAGCGCCTATCGCAAAAGGGAAAGTGGTCGGAAAGGCAAAGATTTTGTATGATGGAGAAGAAATACCTGGTGTGAAATCGGTAGATTTGATTGCAGGTAAATCTGTCGAAAAGGCAACTTGGTGGAGACTGTTGTTTCGTTCAATTTTCGGGGAAGACTGAAAAGGACGAGACGAGTTGTCAGACACCAGTCATTTCGATACAATAAACCTTATTGGGAACGGAACCGGGAAAGGGAGAGGATGAAATAAATGAGTCGAGTGAATGGTTTTGAGACTGGAACCGACCGCGTGAAACGTGGGATGGCCGAAATGCAAAAGGGTGGCGTTATTATGGACGTCATCAATGCCGAACAGGCAAAAATTGCGGAAGAAGCGGGTGCTGTAGCCGTTATGGCATTGGAGCGGGTACCTTCGGATATCCGTGCCGCTGGTGGCGTTGCTCGTATGGCAGATCCGACAATCATCGAAGAAGTGATGAAGGCTGTCAGCATCCCAGTCATGGCAAAAGCACGTATTGGTCATTATGTAGAAGCTCGTCTACTGGAAGCGATGGGTGTCGATTATATCGATGAGTCCGAAGTGTTGACTCCTGCAGATGATCAATACCATATCGACAAGGGTACCTTTACCGTTCCCTTTGTTTGTGGAGCACGTGACCTAGGCGAAGCATTGCGCAGGATTGGTGAAGGCGCATCGATGATCCGTACCAAAGGGGAACCTGGTACAGGAAACATCGTTGAGGCAGTAAAACATATGCGAATGATGATGAGTCAACTCCGTCAGGTACAGGGAATGTCCCGGGATGAGCTGATGGCCGAAGCGAAAAACATCGGTGCTCCCTATGAGCTTCTCTTACAAATCCATGAAACGGGTAAGCTCCCGGTTGTAAACTTTGCAGCAGGTGGGGTCGCAACACCAGCGGATGCCGCTCTGATGATGCAACTCGGTTCAGATGGTGTGTTTGTCGGCTCTGGTATCTTCAAATCCGATAATCCTGACAAATTTGCTCGGTCGATTGTGCAAGCGACTACCCATTACGAAGATTACTCCTTGATTGCAGAACTATCGAAGGGACTGGGTGCCCCGATGAAAGGGTTAGAAATTTCCACCCTAGAACCTTCCGCACGGATGCAAGAGCGGGGTTGGTAAGTTAAGGAGGAAGTGTCGATGAAGATCGGTGTTCTCGCTCTGCAAGGGGCGGTACGGGAACATGTACGGATGCTAGAGCAGGCTGGGGCAGAGGTCTCCCTCGTTAAGCAGCGAGAGCAGTTGGAAGGCCTTGATGGATTGGTGATTCCTGGTGGGGAATCGACAACCATCGCCAAGCTGATGCATCTGTACGATCTGATGGAGCCTATCCAAGAGATGGGCCGTCGAGGAATCCCCCTCTTTGGAACTTGTGCGGGGCTGATCGTACTGGCAGCACGGATCGAAGGGACGGAGACTCCCCATCTCGGCTTGTTGGATATTACAGTGGAACGAAATGCCTTTGGTCGTCAGCGAGATAGTTTTGAAGCTGAGCTTGCGATTAAAGGGGTTGCTGAGGACTTTGAAGCGGTCTTTATTCGAGCTCCGTTGATTACGGAGACGGGGAGTGAGAGTGAAGTCCTTTGTGAAATCGATGGGCGGATTGTCGTCGTTCAGCAGGGTCATCTTCTCGGTGCTTCATTTCACCCCGAGTTGACAGAGGATGGACGGTTACACTCCTACTTTGTTGAGATGGTCGAGGCAGCTCACCGAACGCGAATAGCCTAATCACATAAGCGAATCAATAGCGTAGATGAGAATAAGTACTCAGCTAGAGTGGTGCAGAGAGACGGTGGCTGGTGTGAACCGTTCCATTCTACTGGGGAATCCCTCTTGGAGCTGGGCGTGAAAAGGGAGCACAGTAATCCTCCCTTAAGCGATCCCGGTTGGCGGCCGTGATCCCGCTTGTGAGAGAATCGAGAGTTAATCTCGGTTAATTAGGGTGGCAACGCGGAACCTTCCGTCCCTTGGGATGGGGGGTTTTTGTGTGTATCAGACCAAAGGAGAGATGACCCATGCTGGATTTAAAAATGCTTCGCACGGATATGGAAACGGTTAAACTGAAACTGGCTCATCGAGGAGAAGATATAAGTGGTCTTCACTCGGTGATCAAACTCGATGAACAACGGCGTCGTTCCTTGCAAGAGACTGAGGAATTAAAAAGCCGGCGTAATGCGGTTTCTAAGGAAATTGCTCAAAAGAAAAAAGCCGGCGAGGATGCCACCGAAAGCATTGTAGAGATGCGCCAAGTTGGGGATCGTATCAAGGAATTAGATGATCAACTGCGCCAGATTGAGGAAGAACTACACCATATCCTTCTTTCCTTGCCAAACCTTCCCCATGATAGTGTTCCAGTGGGTGAGAGTGAAGAGGACAACATGCCAATTCGCCATTGGGGAGAGCCGACCTCCTTTGCATTTGAGGCAAAGCCGCACTGGGAACTAGCAAAGGAGCTCGAACTTATAGACTTTGAACGGGCAGCGAAGGTTACAGGTTCCCGCTTTGTTTTTTATAAAGGATTAGGGGCTCGCTTAGAGCGTGCGCTGATGAACTTTATGCTGGATCTGCACACAGGGGAACATGGCTATACAGAAATGATCCCTCCCTATATGGTGAATCGGCTAAGTATGACGGGAACAGGCCAATTACCTAAATTTGCAGAGGATGCCTTTGCGGTAGAGGGCACAGATTACTTCCTTATCCCCACCTCAGAAGTGCCTGTCACTAACTATCATGGGGAGGAAATTTTAGATATAAAGGATCTCCCTATTAAATACGCCGCATTTAGTACAAATTTCCGTTCTGAAGCAGGTTCCGCTGGCCGGGATACACGAGGATTGATTCGTAACCATCAGTTTAACAAAGTGGAGTTAGTAAAACTGGTTGACCCCAATTATTCCTATGATGAGCTTGAAAAACTAGTGGGTGATGCCGAAAAGGTGCTTCAATTGCTGGGCTTACCTTATCAGGTACTCATGATGTGCACGGCGGATCTCGGATTTACTGCCGCCAAGAAGTACGATCTGGAAGTTTGGTTACCCAGCTCCAACACCTATCGCGAGATTTCTTCCTGTAGTAACTTTGAGGACTTCCAGGCACGTCGGGCTAATCTTCGCTTCCGCAGAGAAGTAGGTAGCAAGCCGGAATTTGCCCATACGTTAAATGGTTCTGGTCTTGCTATTGGTCGTACAGTAGCTGCCCTGATAGAAAATTATCAACAGGAAGATGGAAGCATCCTCATTCCAGAAGTGCTACGTCCGTACATGGGTGGCTTGGAGAAGATAAGTAAAAAGTAAACAGTATCTTTGTTTTAAAACTTGGGTGGCAAACTTGGAGCTAATACTCATCTGGATGAGTTATTAGCGATCCATACGTTTTTAGAGAAGACAACTCACATCAATCGGAGTTGTCTTTTTTAGGTAAACAAATACCTGACCTATTTAAGATCGTTATTGGTGGAGTTATCCAAGAGTCGAGATTTGCTCTACAGACAGAAATGGATGGGACGTGCCAGAACACTTTGCGGTAAACAGAAATAACATATTTATACCAACAACCTAAAAGTTAGCGTGTAATGTCCTTTTGTTTACTGGGTTCAATTTCAATGTCGATCTTGTCAGGAGTTATGAAAGAGTAAAAAATTCAGCAATTAGCAATCGATTGCCGATAAATAAAGGCCCCAACTTCCTTTTTACGGTTTAACAATTAAATAAATATATAAATATATATATTATGAAGGAAGGTGAGTCTTAATTTGTCCAAAAATAATAATATAAACAAGAATAATATGAATCAATTAAATAAACAAGTGAATATTGTTAAGGTAGGGGAATGTTGTAGATTCAAAAGGAAATACTTTAGAAAAACAGCCAACGAAAAAATATGCGGTAACATTTTTCAACTATGCGATGCTAAACCTAGACTTTATTATAGAGCGGTGGACGTTTTTCCTTCTGCACTCGTGCAAATCGAAAATAAATCAAATAGCATCATGATTGCATTTATTAAATTGAGGGATGGACGTATTATATCGGATAGAATCGGTCAAGAACAGCAGGTTTCTTTCAATGTTCCTAGCATACAATACCTACGCATTGCGTGCATCAGTGAAGAAACCAGTTATTGCAGAGGATCCTACGTTTTATTTCTTCGCTCCCACCTTATTAGATGGAGAAGGAGAAGGGTGTGCTAAATACAACCGCCATTGTTCAGAAAATGCAAAAGAGCCCTTGCTTACGCGATTTATGAATGATATTCACCCACTGGGCGCGATCTGGGATCTGTTTGGATGCCTAATCTCTCTTGGATAGTCCGATAGGACATCCCCTCTTCCAACCGTAGATAAACGGTTTCCTTTTTGATCTCCGGATGTGTTTCGCTTAACTTGCCCTTTTAGCCATAAAAGAGCACCCCTTTAAGTAGACACAGGATTTTTCCTGTGTCTACTTAAAGGGGTGTACTCATTTTGCCCATCTTGATAAATAACCTTTTTTCACTGTCACCTTCTGGGGATAATACCAACCCTCATTGGAGTTTTATTTAGCACCAGATGAGGTAGTGATTCCACCTGATTGAAATAGGCACATCCGAAATTAAATGATATGTCGGTTAGATTATTCTATAGCGGGGAGTTAAACCGAGTTCGAAATTAACTGTTCCTGCAACGTCTGAAGAAATCGTTATTTCATCAAAACCCACGACAGTAAACCCCACGGCTTCTCCTGCCGTAAGAGTACCAATCGTAGCTGGAATCGATAGAGCAACATTATTCAATAAAAACGTCAAAGTAATAACTGCAGCAGCAGGCGTGCTAAGTATCTTAATGTAACCAGTTGCAGAAACTGCCAAATTAGCGAAATAGATTTGTTCACTTACATCTACCACGAGTGTTCTTGAACCGACTAGACATACTTTATCTTGAACACCAGTGCTTCCGCACCCGTCATTTGAAAATCCATTCAAAGTAAGTTCCTCCTTATGCTAAAATATCAACATGTGTCGAAAATAATCAAGAGTATTCATTTTTTGTAAATTATCGTTAATTTTATTTCGATAGAAAAATGATCAGTGGTCTGCATACTAAAACCACAGTGGAGTTTTATTACACCAGACGAGATAGTGACTCCACCTGATTGAGATAGGAAAATCCGATATTCGATGGTATCATATGTTAGATTGTTCTATAGCGGGGAGTTAAACTGTATTCGAAACTAACTGTTCCTGTAACGGTTGAAGCAATCGTTATTTCATCGAAACCTACGACGGTGAACGCCACTGCTTCTCCTGCCGTAAGAGTTTCAATTCCAGCTGGAATCGATAGAGCTGTATTATTCAATAAAAATGATAAAGTAATAACTGCAGCAGCAGGCGTGCTAAGTATCTTAATGTAACCAGTTGAAGAAACTGCTAAATTAGCAAAATAAATTTGTTCAGCACCAGCAGCACCAACAGTGGTGATTATTCTTGAACCGACTAGGCATACTTTATCTTGAACGCCAGTGCTTCCGCACCCGTCATTTGAGAATCCAGAACTAAGCGAACAACTTGACATAGCTATTCCCCTTTCATTGTTTTTAATTTATTAAATGAACTGGTGATTTATTTAGCGTGGACAAAAGTGGAATGGACGAACCCAAATTTGAGCGGATATTTGGATTATTTAGTTATGATTAATCCATATGGCCTGAAAGATCTCGTTCAGATTGTCACTAGGCTTAGCTGTAAGTACAGGGGAAATGGGCAAATCAGGCCAACAAGTAGCTGGTGAAGGAGTTAACGCTCCATGATTGACGAACGGGACACTTTGATACAGGAAGAAAACATAACCCTCAGAAGAGTTTTGGCGTAACGGTTAAATGCAACTGCTTTTGCTTAAGATAAGACGTGAGTAATTTACTCTATCGTAAAGTGAAGACTGTTGTGAATAATTCATGGCGAGACAAAAGTTAGAAAGTTTTATAGGTGGTAACCTCTGCCCTTGACTAATAAAGGAGCATAACTTAAAATGGATTAGTAGTTTATAGCTATCCACATTTTGTGGAGAGGTGGTCGAGTGGTTGAAGGCAACGGTCTTGAAAACCGTCGTACCTTTGCGGGTACCGTGGGTTCGAATCCCACCCTCTCTGCCAATGATATCAAGGGTTTCAGCGGTACTCAAAACTACTGAAAAGGAAGTCGTCCAATTTTTGGGCGGCTTCTTTTTGCGTATTAGGCATCACATGGGAATATGGACGCAATCTCGGGGTTTGTCTATCTGGATATCGGATTATCGTAGGGGACAAGGTTCTTCTCTTTTTGCATTATATAGGTATTTATAAAATAAAAATGGCCATCCTGCATGGATGGCCATTTTTATTAATCATAGAATGTTGCTTTAAGTTTATTGTCAGTTCCTTCAATGTTATTCTTCAAATAAAATTCGGCTTTTTTATTGGTCCCATCAACGTAATTACCAATATTCTCCCAAGTACACTCTTGTGAGTTATTTGTAATTTTACACATTCCTACATAATCATCTCTTGAACCATCTTCATCATCCTCATATAAAGCATACTCAGGGTTAACGATGTCATCTTTTTTTATTACAGTAATGTTTGCTTTAAAGTCGCCACCACTGGATGAAAACCGGTCACTTTTCAATGTGAACTCCGAATCCTCACCCACTTTAGTCCATTTCCTATCAAATAAGTTTATTAAGTCTAACCTCTGTGATGTTGAAGTTTGTTTTACATAAAACTCCGCTTTTTTGTTATCTCCATCAATGTACTTATTTGTATTGGTCCAAATACATTTATTAGGACTTGTTCTAACTTTACATTGATTCAATTTCCCTACTAAAGTATCGGTACTATCTGCATCGTCCTCATAAAGTGAATATGAAACTGATTCTTCAGTAGACGATGCATTTGAAATAATAGCCTTGAAATCGTGACCGTCAGATTGTACAGTTGTACTTTTATTAGAAGGTTGAGTGTTTCCCCCTAGCGGAGACCATTGCGGGTTATCTAAATCATCTGGTACATCAGGCATAATCCTTCCGTTTGCTACTCCATTAACGACGCTTACTTTCCATTCTGTATCAGGATAATTGGGAAATAGGTAGCTAAATGCTTTAAGTCTTTGTTTATGAAGTGGCAGCCCAGAATCACTAGGGTATGCAAAGATATAAAATTCATGGGAAGGCGCTTGGTCGTGTGCTCCGTAGAAATCTCCATCCCAATTATTATAGACCTTAGCGGTATAAAAGGCATCAATATTGGGCGAGGGAGAAAGACCATCCCATGTTAATAATGGATTTGAGGATGCAACGGTCATAGTAAAACTAGCCCAATCATCTCCAAAGGTCTCATCTGTAATTTTTATATCAGATTCGGACGCTTTGGCGCGTTTTACTTCTTTATTATCTTTATAACCAATAGTTACATTAGTTTGTGGATTGTGAGCAACTTTTTTTATTATTTTTTTTGTTTTTTGATCCCATGTTACATAAGCGTGAGAACGTGTTTTAAATTCTTCTGACCACATATCAAAATCTCTGTTATTACCATTAAACTCATCGAATTGATCACAGGATGTAGGCAATACAGGTGCTATACAGTATGGATTGGGTACTCTATCCTGGGGGATAAATGTTGTATAATTTAGTACAACTCCAACATTAGGTGGAAGTTCAAATCCAGGAATTTTTACTGGGTATGATTTATTTGTTTTACTATTAACTTTATTTATGTTTGTGTAATTAATGATTGTTGCAACTTCCTTCTCTTCATAAGATAAATCCTTTTCATTTTCCTTATTTAATTTTATTTTATAAGAACTCAAAGCTTTTTTTCTAATATTAATATTTTCAGCAGAAGATTTCTTCGATCCCTTTACTGAATATTTTACATTAGTGTTGCCTTTGATATTTTTGTCGACAAATGTATTTCCTTCAACTATCTTAACTAACTTATCATCTTTGTACACCTCATATTTATTATCCTCATCAGGGACGTTGACCCACTGAATTTTAATTTCATCTTCACTAACAATTGTATTTATAAAACTATTAGCAATCGAGTATTGTGTTTCTGATGCTTTATTAAGTATGAAGTTCTTATTATGCATACCGGTACTTTTCTTAACCTCCATCTTAGATATCTGTTCAGGTGATTTAAGAGTTTGTGTGTTAATTATAGCCGAATCAATAGGTGAATTTTTTTTATTATAGGATGTTAGCCTAAATTTATATATATTACCTGTCTCCAGGTGATTTACCTTGTAATAATTTTGTTGATTAGAGAAAAGCGTTTTCTGATCGCCGTTTCGATCTATGGATTCAAGGACATAATGATCGCCAATATCATTCCAGTCTAGATTAATGGCATTTGTTTCAGATTTAATTGCAATTTCAAATCTTTGGTTTAGTTTTGAGTTCGACTTAGCTTTTACATAATCCGTCTGGATTATAGGGAATATACTAATGATGATAATAGTGAAGGTTACAAATAAAATTAAATATAATTTAATATTTCTCACAATTACACCCCTTTTTCTATTTTTATATTACATTTATTGTATATTGAAACCACCCCTTTTTTAATTGTGATGTGTAACCTCCTTGAGTTAATGTTGTAAATTTAAAAACAATATCATTATTACCTATATAACAATATATTGTCAATATTGCAATATAGTTATATGATGGGGGAGCTGGTGGAGATTCAGTTCTTTACTTCACCTAATTTGAAAAAAATGAGTGCGTATTTGGTTGTCAATTCATCCAGCTGAAAAAGCTCGACTTGCAACGAGCGCGATTACTATATGCAATGACTTCAGGAGGAGCACGGAAGGATGTGAGAAGAAATTAATAAATTAAATGAATATCATTATTCATAGTAAGCCGATCCTCACTTCGAAGGAAGGTTTTGGTGAAACGAATGGGAATTTGTGTTTATTAGATTTAATAATAGCGGAGGAACATAAATGAAAAGAACCATTTTAAGAAAATTGTTAGTTACTATATGCACTTTTATTATTACACCATTACTGATTTCCTTAATTACCTTCATTGCTGGAGATGCATCATTTTCATTTGTGGAAAGGGTGGTTTCCGCTTTTTTAATATTTTCAATTTATGTAGCGCCTGTATTGTTTCTTTATGTCCTTCCTGTTTCTGTCCTTTCTGAATATGTATCTAGAAGATATCGATATCGGTGTCTAGTATCGTTCTTTATTCACATGGGCTTCTCTATTGTTTTCTTCTCATTATTCCTTCTCATTCCTATATTTGATCACAGGAGTGAAGCTGTTTATAATACACTTGATAGATTTGTGCTTTTTTTATCATATACCATAAATATTATTTTTTTCTTATATTGGTTAGTTGATGAATTATTTTTACGGTTATGGGGAGACAGAAGGCAACAATTTAAGAAATGAGTGTCACTAAATTATTATTTGGTTGATTTTTGACAGAGGAAATATTTTATGTTGTAATAATTGCATTGGAAAAAATTGATGTAGGGATGAAAAATAATGGCTAAGAAAAGAGATATAGAAAATACCAGTTTTATATGTGCGAATTGTAATCGTGAGGTTTTACCATTAGTGAATGGTAGTTATCGAAATCACTGTCCTTTTTGCTTGCATTCTATACATGTTGATTTAGTTCCAGGTGATAGGCTATCGAATTGTTATGGATTAATGCAACCAATCGGTATTGAATACAAGTCTAAAAAGGGTTATCAAATTATTTTTAGGTGTAAAAAATGCGGACACATGTCACGTAATAAAGTGGCAACAGAAGATCCAAAACAGCCTGATGATATAGAAAAAATCGCACAGTTGTCTTCCAAAGACACGGGTTTAGAATAATCAACTATTTTTCATTCAATCGATATAGAGATAACAAAAGGCATTGCTACTAGTAGCGATGCCTTTTGTTTCTACATCTTTTCATTCATCTGATGGAGATGGGTTTGTAGTTTTTTTACTTGCTCTCTTAACTCAAGGAATTCATCCTTCGATATTCCGCTCTTTGCGATGAGTGTATTAGGAATGCAGGCCACATTTTCTTCGAGGTGTTTAGCTTTCTCAGTCAGAGTGATCCATACTCTACGTTCATCTTCCGGGCAACGGTTACGGACGACAAGATCAGAGGACTCCATCCGTTTTAACATAGGGGTTAGTGTACCGGAATCTAGCTGAAGGTGATTACCCAATTCCTTGATGGTTAGTTTTTCGTGTTCCCACAAGGCAAGTAAAACTAAATATTGTGGGTACGTAAGGTCCAGTTTGTCGAGTATAGGCCGGTACATGCGGCAGATTTCTCGGTAGCAAGCATATACTGCGAAACAAAGCTGATCGCTTAATCGCATTCGCGGTTCACTGGACATAATTTCACCTCTTTATTAAGCTAATGCTTTTTCGATATCGTCACGAATTACCCAAGGTTTGGTCATGGGTGAGTATCGTTGAATAACGCTCCCTTGTCCGTCAACGAGGAATTTAGTGAAATTCCATTTGATTTGTTTGTTAAAGACCCCAGGAGCATTATACACGAGATAGCGATATAAGGGATGCATCGTTGGACCTTTTACATCGATTTTCGAAAAGAGTGGAAAGGTAATCCCAAAGTTTATTTGGCAAAATTCCTCAATCTCATCATCGGTACCTGGCTCTTGGCGCAAAAATTGATTACTGGGAAAACCTAGCACGGAAAAACCTCGTTCCCGATATGTTAAAAAGAGATCTTGTAATTCTGCATACTGAAATGTAAAGCCGCATTTGCTAGCGGTATTTACGATGAGGAGTACTTTGCCTTGGTAGATCGACAAAGATCTTTCTTCACCATCGATGGTGGTGGCTGTAAACGTATGGACACTCACTGGTTAGCCTCCCGTTTGTGATCCAATAATCTTTGTGCAAAATTAAATCATGCACAAAGATTATAGTATGATCGCAGGTGGTTGTCAATAAGTGACAACGATGTGTCTATTACTCACCTCTTAAGAATTATTACATAGGATGGTACTGGGCATCTATCCATTGCTCAATGGATAGATCATGTGCGTAGAAGAAGAAATCGCCCTTATAGGGAGGGATCGTTATCATGTGCGGAATCGCCGGTTGGATTGATTGGGAACGAGATGTCAGCCAAGAGCGGCAGTTGTTAGAACGGATGAATGATACATTGGTCTGCCGCGGACCTGATGCGGAAGGTTACTGGTTATCCACACGGGCAGGTATATGTCACCGGCGTCTCAGTGTGATCGATCCAGAGGGAGGCGCACAACCGATGGTGCGCCATTTAGAGGGACGTTATCGTGTCATCACGTACAATGGTGAGCTTTATAATATGGATGAATTGAGGCGAGAATTGGTAGAGCGTGGTCATCACTTACGGACGAGGTCTGATACGGAGCTCATCATGGCTGCTTATGATGAATGGGGTGTTGAGGTACCTAAACACCTCAATGGCATCTTTGCTTTTGCGATCTGGGATGAACGAGAAGAGAGTTTATATATTGCACGGGATCGTATTGGGGTAAAGCCTCTCTTCTTTGCTCGACGGGGAAGTGGCATACTCTTTGCATCTGAGTTGAAAACCTTGCTTGCTCATCCAGCAGTAGAACCGATCATTGATGGGGAAGGATTGGCTGAAGTGCTGACCATGGGTCCTTCACGTACACCTGGCCATGGGATCTTTAAAGGAGTCGAAGAATTACGACCAGGACACTGGCTAAAAGTAGATGGGAATCACTTGGCCATCCATTCCTATTGGCAATTACAGAGCGAACCCCATACAGATGATTTCGCAAAAACAGTGGAGAAAGTTCGCTATCTCTTTCAGGATGCAGTAACGAGACAATTGGTCTCCGATGTTCCACTAGGGACGATGCTTTCCGGAGGACTTGATTCTAGTGCGATCTCTGCCTGTGCTGCCAATCACTTTCTCAAAACAGGTAGAGGCGTGCTAGATACTTTTTCTGTCGATTACCAGGATAATGATCGCTATTTTACAGCAAATGAATTTCAGCCCAACCCCGATGCACCATGGATCCGAAGAATGGCTTCCTACTTAGAAAGCGACCATCATGATGTTGTAGTGCAAGTTCCAGAATTAGTGGAAGCACTCGATGTGGCTACCCTTGCCCGGGATCTCCCTGGTATGGCGGATGTGGATGCTTCTTTGTATCTGTTTTGCCGGGAAATAAAGAAAACATCTACGGTTGTCCTCTCTGGAGAATGTGCGGATGAAGTGTTTGGCGGCTATCCTTGGTTTCATCGACCAGAGATGGTGCAGGCGAAAACCTTCCCCTGGTCTCGCTTCCTCCATGAGAGAATGCGCTTCTTCACAGGGGAGACGAAGGAACTGATTCGAGGAGAAGAGTATGTGCGGGATCGGTATCAACAAGCTTTAGCAGAGGTGCCCACGTTAGAGGGGGAGGATGCCCAGGAGGCGCGCATTCGTGAGATCTTTTACCTCAATCTCACCCGATGGATGCCAACACTACTTGATCGTAAGGATCGGATGAGTATGGCAGTCGGCTTGGAGGTACGAGTCCCCTTTTGTGATCATCATCTGGTGGAGTATGTATGGAATGTACCTTGGTCGATGAAAGCAGTAGATGGACGGGAAAAGGGGCTGTTGCGTCGAGCGCTCCAAGGGATTCTCCCTGAAGATGTCTTACAACGAAAAAAGAGTCCGTATCCCAAAACACATAACCCTGCTTACCTCGATGCTGTTCGGAGTAGAGCCCTCGGTGTATTGGCGGAACCCCATTCTCCTGTGAGGCAATTGATCGATGGTGATGCGATGAGGGACTTTGCTTCCCAGGATTTAAAAAATGCACATCTTCCATGGTTCGGACAATTGATGAATGTTCCTCAATTGTTTGCTTGGGTTTTGCAACTGGATCGTTGGATGAGAGAATACGGCGTGCGATTGGTATAAGTCATCATCGAATGAAGTGATAAAAAAGTAGAGTAAAAGCACGGAGTGTAGACCTTTGATAAACCATAAGGGCCCTGTGGATTTAACAAAAGCCCTTATGGTTTTTATTGCTGAATCGACACTAATTTTGTCGAACGCCTATTAAAACAAGAACATATGTTCTATAATAACCCTAACAGACGGCCTCTCACCTAACCACCCGTAAGTCACCTCTATAAAGGGGGAATACCGATGGAAAAGTGGGTGCAAGTGATCGTGGCTGTCGCTTCACTCCTGCGATTGCTGATGGAACTTCCTGATGCTTTCTTCCGTTGGAAAAAACGGATGGGCGGTACTCGTAAGGAGAGAAGGCGGCGCAAAAAAAAGCATTCCGCATAGATTAAAGATAGGGAAAGGTCATCCAAGAACATGGAGGGCCTTTTCAGATCGAGCTTATAAAGAGTAGGGCAGATATTGGCTTTCTGTAATGGGGTTCGTTGAAATTTAAGTTCTTATAGGCTACAATAGCAAGTATATCTGCTTAAGGACCGTGCGCCCGTAGCTCAGTGGATAGAGCAGTGGTTTCCTAAACCACGTGTCGGAGGTTCGATTCCTCTCGGGCGCGCCAAAGGTGTTAGAATCTAAAACAATGACGAACTATTAGCTTGAATAAGAAATGGTAGTGCCTCTATTTATTCGATGAAACGTAAAAATCGAATGAATAGAGTTTTTTTATTTAGCACTGTAGATTAATTTTTATTAGTATAGTAGAGTAATTGTTAGATAAATTGGGGGAATTTTCATGCTGAAAGATAAAGAGATTTTTGTTGTCGTAGGAGCGGGTGAATTTAATAACAACCCAGGTTGGATTCATAAGCAGGAGGAGGAACTTAATCTACTGAAGCGAGAAGACTGGGCTCAGCAGTTTCAACCTGGGAGTGTTGCTGCTATTTTGGCGGAGCATGTATGGGAACATCTCACCTATGAAGAGGGTGTGAGAGCGGCACGCCTTTGCTACGAGTTTTTGATACCGGGAGGGTATATTCGATGTGCTGTACCCGATGCCTTTTTTCGTAATCCTGAATATCAACAAATAATTCAAGTGGGTGGACCTGGACCAAAGGATCATCCTGCTGCTAGCCACAAGGTTGTGTACAATTATCACACCATTACACAGATGTTTAGAGAGGCCGGTTTTGAAACGAAGCTACTAGAATATTGCGATGATAGGGGGCAGTTTCATCACCACTCTTGGAATGTAGAGGACGGGGTAATCTATCGTTCACGACCATTTGATCCACGAAATAAAGAAGGTATATTCGTATCGCTTATTGTTGATGCGATAAAGCCTTTGAGCTGAACCCTAGACTGTTTCCTGAAATTCTACACGTATTGTTAAAAAACAATAGCGTTCAAAGCTCGAGTTTGTGCAACAACGCTGGAAAGACCTGTACTTGTATTGACTTGAATGGTGACCGTATAAGTAACAGAAGTAGAAATGCTGTCATTCCAGGTAAGGTTAGGGATATCGGTAAAAGTAGAAGCAAGAGTGATTGTGGTGGCTCGACTGATGGTTAAAGTAGCTAAAGGAGAGACTAAATCGCTCCTTCTTAACCGATACGAAACATTATAATTGATAGTAAGCAAAGCACCTGTTGCAAGTAACTGAACGGTTGAGTCTAATTTTACTTGTCTGGTACCTGCGCTGGCTGGGCTCACGCCCAGTGTGAGAACGGTGACTTCCCCAGCACCGATCAAGTTAGCCGTAGCCGTTTCTGTAGAGGTAGCAAAAAATAGAATGGGGGACGGGTTAATAATTGAAGGACAACAACCGCAATTTATCATTCGAATCCCTCCACCTGGCTTAACGATCTGTTCCTATTAATATATGAAATAACATGTAAGTTTCCTGTGCTATTGTCTATTAAGTTAAAACTAGTGCGCATCGGGTGTGAAAATACTCCATTTATTATTCTACCGGGCAGAAACCCTCCGAGTAGCTAATAAACAAAGTTGAAGGGGGTCTATGAAGGAATGAAAAAAACAAAAATCTGATCTAGTAGCCCTTATCTGAGTCTGAATCTTTCACTTCTGGAGTAGAGCTTGCTTCGTCAGCAGGTTCGTGCATATAATAATTGTGTGTTATCCCGATATGATGATTATCAAAAACGGGATTACTCGTGCGAAGGGTAAGTTGAATAGGATAAACAAGAGGTTAGGTCTAGCTATTCAATTGATCGGGAATAATTTTCAAAAATCGTTGCATTATACGTCTTCCTTACGCGTTTCCGGGGGGAAGGCGTTTTTTATGCAGATAGAAGAGGAGGAATTCGTTTTGAGTCGTGAAACAGTGGGAATGATCTTTGAAGCGGCTGTAAAAGTGTTTGCTGAACGGGGTTATGATCGGGCGAAGATGGATGAGATTGCCCGGGCTGCGGGTGTAGCCAAGGGGACCATTTATTATCACTTTACAAGTAAGGATGAATTATTTACTGCGTTGATGAATCATGGTTTGCAAAATATGAAGGAGTATGTCCGGCGACGGATCGATGAGGAACAAGATCCCACATTAAAATTACGAGGTCTATTGGATGCGGAAGTGTCGTATTTATTTCAACATGGCACCTTTGCAAAATTACTCCTCACTGAGGTTTGGAGTACGAGTGAACGACAACATGAATTTCGCGCTCATATCCATGATCTGGAATCGATTACATGTGAAGTACTAAAAGTAGGGATACAGATGGGTCAATTTCGTGAAATGGATGCCATTGCGACATCGATTGCGATTTTTGGAGCGATGAGTGTATCCGTAATTCAAAAAGTTTTTAAAGATGCCCACCTTACCGGAGAAGAACTGGCAAATAAGAATACAGCTCCCGTTGTAGCCACTTTGGAAGCACTTGTACACAGGGGTATTCTAAAAAACTAGACCAAAAGTTCTATTTGCAATTCGAATAGGAAAAGGTATAATTATTTTTATACTGACTGGTCAGTTTAGTTCCGTTCCTAGGAAAGGAGACGATGGTATGCTGAGACGGAAGAGGAGAAGCAGACTCGCCCTCTACGATATTGTGAAGCACCGACCTTTGATTAGCGTGATGATTGGGATTTTTCTCGTTCCCCTCATATACAGTGGTATCTATCTAACGGCTTTTTTTGATCCATATAGTAAGATGGAGGATTTGCCGGTAGCTGTTGTCAACGAAGATCAAGGGGCCACAATCGATGGCGGGAAATTAAATGTTGGTAAGAATCTAGCTGAGAAATTGAAAAAGGATCCAAAACTAAAGTGGTCATTTGTGGATAAAGAAGAGATGCGTGAAGGTTTTAAGAAAAATCGCTATTATTTAGGGATTGTTATACCGAAGAACTTTTCAAAAAATGCAGCGAGTGTGGAAAAGGTACATCCCAGCAAGGGGCGGATTCAGTATTATGCCGATGAAGGCTCCAACTATCTAGCTCCTCAAATAGGGAAAAGAGCGATTCTCACGCTACAAACGAAAGTAGAGCGGGAGTTGAGCCGTACTTATGCGGAAAAAGTGTTTGAGAAAATGGGTAAATCCGCAAAGGATTTAGCCAAAGCGGCAGATGGTGCCGATACATTAAAGGAGGCCTCAGATAAAGCCCAGGGGGCTACAGGAAAGTTAGAAGAGGGCACCTCGAAAATGTTGAAGGCGGTAAAGCCCCTAGCACCAGGAATAGCAAAATTAGATCAGGGTAGCGAGCAATTACTCAAGGGGCAAAAACAAGCAACGGCTGCCACAGGCCAACTATCGGATGGAGCAGATCAAGTCGATGCGGGTCTGGGTACATTGCGAAACGAAGTAAAAAAAGTACAAACGAAAATCAATCCTATCAAAGACATCATTAAAAAACTTAAAGATGTCCTGGATCAACCTGGATGGACAAAACCATCTATATTACTTAAAGATCGACTCGATAAGATCGAACAACAAGATGGTCAAATTGAGGGTAACTTGAATCAGCTGATCAAAAAGAATCCCGAGTTAAAGGATAGTTCAGAAATAAATGCGATTCAGGCAAAGATAGATGAAAAAAGAGAGTTAAATCAGTCTTTACTTCAAGCTGCTAATCAATTAGACAGCATTTGGGATACTCTTCGTTCAAAAGTGGATGACTTGTATCAGAAGCTTCTTGACTTCGATAAGATGGTGGATGGTATTAATAAGCTAGCTGCTGGAGCAGATAAAATGGCAGGTGGTTTGGATAAACTGGATCAAGGTCAAAATGCCCTCTTAGCGGGAACAAAGAAATTGAATGCTGGATTGGATGAAGTTAACAAAGCACCAGCTCCCCTGATAGATGGATTGACGAAGATCGATCAAGGTCTTAAAAAACTTGAACCAGGCCTTGGTAAGATCAAAGATGGCCAGGGTGAATTGGCAGATGGATTGTTTAAGGGTGTAAAAAATGCGAAGGATGCCCTTGTAGGGAAGGATAAAAAAGCGGATCAAATGTCCCATCCGGTAGCTGTGAATCAAACAGAAATCGATCACGTACCGAACTACGCCAGTGGCTTTGCTCCATACTTTATTTCCCTATCCCTCTGGGTGGGCGCGATGCTGTTATTTACCGTATTGGATCTAAAACGCCCCACCTTAAATGATGAACGCCCTCTATCCATTATGTCCGCCATCGCTGTGGCGATAATTCAGGCATTACTCTTGGTGACAACATTGATCTACATTGTTGGAGTAAAACCAGAACAACCTGGATGGGTCTATCTTTTTACTATCGTCACCGCACTCACATTTACTTCGATTAACCATTTGTTAGTATCGATGTTCAAGGATGTAGGACGCTTCCTATCGATTATCTTGCTCATGCTACAACTAGCTTCGAGTGCAGGAACTTATCCTGTGGAGATGTTACCTGAATTCTTCCAGTCCATTCACGCCTTCTTGCCGATGAGTTACAGCGTTGAAGGATTACGTGAGGCTGTTTCCTCTCACGGGCAGGACATTTTGACCCATAATCTCTGGGTGCTGATTGGGTATACGGTAGGTGCTTATGGATTGAAAATCGCTTACGATTGGTTGAAAAAACGGGTAATTATTCGTTCCCGTACAGAATCATAATGGAAGAGAATGCTTAAACCGGCCAATGGTCGGTTTTTTTTGTAGAAAAGTGATTAAACGGAATAATTACGATTTACAACCCAGGGCGGCTTCGTTATAATATTAGGGCAGTCTAACGGTTAATCAACGATACCAAGTTGGGTGAATGCCTACGATCGAGATAAAAGTGTGAGTGCTGTTGTACGAATAACGGCGGAGCTCGGGGGTGAAATCATTTATGGAAACTGTGTTGGAATTAAAAGATATTCAGTTCTCCTATGAAAATCAAACCGTGTTAGAGGCGATCAATCTATCTTTGAAACGAGGAGAATTTCTAGGCTTGGTGGGTCCAAATGGATCAGGGAAATCCACCTTACTCAAAATAGCCCTGGGATCTTTACGTCCGGATCGTGGAGAGGTGTGTCTGTTTGGACAATCGCTCCGCCAATTTCGTGATTGGTCGCGACTTGGGTATGTCTCTCAAAAAGCGACTAGCTTTAACTTAGGATTTCCAGCGACGGTGTGGGAAGTGGTGGCATCGGGTCTTTATGGGAAACTAGGTTTATTTCGTCGTTTAAATAAAAAGCATGGTCGACTGGTGGATGAAGTGATTGAGAAGGTAGGTTTGACCGCATATGCACGCCGCAACATCGGGAGGCTCTCAGGCGGTCAACAACAGCGTGCCTTTATCGCAAGGGCTCTCGTATCAGAACCAGAGTTACTCATTCTTGATGAGCCTACTGTAGGGGTGGATGCTCACTCTGCCGAACAATTTTATCAGTTGCTCTCCCATTTAAATCGAGAGCAGGGGCTTTCTTTGATATTAGTTACCCATGATGTAGGTGCAGTGACTACCTATATTGATCGAGTGGCTTGTTTAAATCGTTGTATTCATTTCCATGGAGATTCGGCAGCGTTTGTTGCTCAACAGCAAGCGATCCTTTCTACAGCTTATGGACATGAGGTGCAAGTTGTGGGGCATGATCATTGAGGGGATCAAGGGAGAGAAGGAAGGAGGTTGGAGACACCAACGGGTGTCGATATCGCTATGTTTGAAATCCTATTGCACTATGAATTTATGCAACGGGCTCTAGTGGCTGGGGTGATCATCGGTTTTATTTCACCTATCGTAGGGGTATTTTTGGTGGTCCGCCGATTGTCCCTTATTGCAGATGCTCTGTCCCATGTCACCTTATCGGGAGTAGCAGCAGGGCTATTATTGCAAAAATATGTTTCCGCCTTTGCGATGATTAGCCCCCTTTATGTGGGGATGGTCTTCTCTATGGTAGCTTCCGTTTTCGTTGAACAGTTACGCCGTTTGTACCACTCTTATCAAGAATTAGCGATTCCTGTAATCTTATCGGGTGGCATTGGTCTAGGTGTGGTGTTGATCAGTGCTGCGGATGGGTTTAATGTAGATGTAGCTGGCTATTTATTTGGCAGTATCCTAGCTGTGGGGAAATCGGAGATCCTGGCAATTGTGGGAGCGGGTCTTCTTGTTTTGGGTATTGTCGTTCTTTTTTATAAGGAATTATTTGCTCTTTCCTTTGATGAAGAGAGTGCTGTTTATGCAGGGATTCCTCGCCATGGGATCAACCTTGCTTTTAGTCTCGCGGTTGCGTTGGTGATTACTGCATCGATTCGAGTGGTAGGTATATTACTAGTATCCGGGTTGATCACGTTGCCGGTCGCGGCTAGTTTACAATTGGCCAATAGCTTTCGCCAAGCATTCATTTACGCTGTAATCTTTGCACAAGTTTCTGTCTTGGCTGGGTTAGTGGCGGCGTTTTACCTCGACTGGGCATCTGGTGGGACGATTGTGTTAGTAGCCGTGTTCAACCTGTTGTGTGTTATGGGTATCAAACGAACAGTTAGCTGGGTGAGGAAGCGAAGAGGCCATCTGACTACATGATAGCGGGGCGATTGCTTATGAATAAGGAAGAAGCATTGGACCGACTAAAAACCAAAGGGTTTAAATATACCGGTAAGCGGGAGAAGATGGTAGAGATTTTTAGCAAGAATGATCGTTATCTCTCTGCCAAAGAGGTATTGGCAGGAATGCAGGAGGAGTATCCTAGCTTATCCGTCGATACGTTATATCGCAACCTTTCTCTATTGGAGGAGTTAGAGATTGTAGAGGGCACTGAATGGGAAGGGGAACGTCGCTATCGGATGCATTGTGGAGGGGAGAGTCATCATCACCACTTTATCTGCCGGAAGTGTGGGAAAACAAAACCCCTCAATCAATGCCCGATGAATGAGTTATTAAGTGATACCGAGGATTTTCGCATTACCGGGCATAAATTTGAAATCTACGGATACTGTAGCCGTTGTGAAACGGGCAGAGCAGAAACGGTTAACCGTGGATAGGATTGGTGACAGAATGAACGTAGAAACCTATATGCGCGAAGCAATCCAGGAAGCCAAAAAAGCGGAGGCTCTTGGGGAAGTTCCTATCGGGGCGGTAGTAGTGAAGGATGGAGAAATCATCGGCCGGGGGCATAACCTACGGGAGACGGATCACGATCCAACAGCCCATGCAGAGATGATCGCCATTCGTCAGGCCACGGAACATACGGGGGATTGGCGACTATTGGGATGCCAGTTGTACGTCACCTTAGAGCCCTGCCCGATGTGTTCCGGTGCCATCATGCTCTCCCGGATCGATACCCTCGTATACGGCGCCTACGATCCAAAAGGAGGGTGTGCCGGAACCTTGATGAACTTGCTGACAGATAAACGATTCAACCACCAAGTAACAGTGATGGATGGCTTGATGGAAGAGGAGTGTGGGGGATTGTTAAGGGATTTTTTTCGTCACTTACGATCCCAACGAAAAGTAAAGAAATAGAGTAGGGGGGAAAGGAAGCTCTCAGGAATTTTATCATTGGCAATTGGTATGAGCTTGACGATAAATTGCTGATTAGATAAAATAAATGCTGATGTGTTTAAGGTTGCGGAGAGGTGTCCGAGTGGTTTAAGGAGGCGGTCTCGAAAACCGTTGTACGGGGTTCACCCGTACCGTGGGTTCGAATCCCACCCTCTCTGCCATATCAAGGGTTTTGGGGATTTTCGTTCAAGTGAAATAGCCCTTTGGAAAATGGGGATTGCAAACGAATTGCAAACCTTTATCAATCTTAAGTGCTTTCATGTCCCTAAGTCCACTCATTGAAAAGGAAGTTGTCCAATTTTTGGGCGGCTTCTTTTTGCATGATAGGCATGACATGAGAGTAAGTGTCCATAGTGATGGCAATAGTGGAATGACCTAATCGTTCCGATACTACTTTTAGTTCAGGATCATTTTAGGAGACTCAGAAGGTTGGGTGTTCCATGAACCAAAAGTGATATTTTCATCCCTAGACTATTTGGCTTATTTAAAAAAGGTTGGGCAAAAACACCCATATCCAAATAAAAGGCCACTGTCTAATAACTGAACAGTGGCCTTTTATTGGGGCAAACAATGTGGTTTCCTCGCCTGTTTATTTTTTCATCACGGTCCCATTTTATGGTTGCATTGCCCCTCAGTCATCAGTTTTTTGAAGTTCTTTTTAAAATAATCCACAGTAATCCAATGAATTGAAGACCCGTTAATATGCTAAGATAGCTTCCAATAGACATCATTGCCAGAAGTGAAACTAATCCACTGATCACAATACTAATGATTAAAAGAGTAACTAACTTCTTTACTACCCCCCATATGCTGAGTGGAATAGTTAAGATGTAAAGTACCCATATTAAAGGAGTTCCAAAGTCCCAAAAATCCATTTCGATTCCTCCTTTCTCAATATTTATTACACTCCAACCGAAAAGAAGCCTCCTTAAGTGGAGGCTTCTTTCTAATTAGTGTATATATATCCAAATCTAATAAGCCATTATACTCACCTTTTGCAGTCATGTTTATCTCATAGAGTTATAGGTAGCATTGTTTTTTGCGTCCATTCGTATGTGTTGAGTAACATCTGTCCGCTTTGAATAACTTCCAAAATCATAATTGTAGAAGCTAGCACCTCCCGTTAATTTAATCCTTTTATTACTATCATACCGTGCAGGATTATTAAGTGTGGACCAAGATTTATGCCAATGGGTGTCAAAAGCAGATGGATTTGTACCCGTTTATGATTGATTTGGAGCCCGAATTGCCGCTGTTCCTCTCTTCCATATTTTTCTTCTCTAAAACGCTTGGATTAAAACCGTCCAGACGGTACAATAACACTATACAATCTCATAAAAAGAGATGAAAGTGGGGATAAGTATGACTATGAATAATGATGGTTCGAAAAGAAGCCGGTTGTTAACATCTGCATCAGATATCGTTAGGGAAAAAGGGGTATCAAAATTAACCCTTGAAGCGGTAGCAAACCAGGCGGGTGTCAGTAAAGGTGGACTGCTTTATTATTTTCCTAGTAAAGAAGCTTTGATTAAGGCAATGATTGACGAGATGTTGGATGTATATGTGAATGATATACAAAAGAATCTTCAAGACATTAAAGGAAGAGGTCAATGGACCAGAGCTTATATGAAAAGCATGTTTATGGAGGTTGAAGATGGTTTGAAGATAAGTTCTGCGCTACTAGCATCGATGTTTACAAACCCAGAATTATTGGATAAAGCTCAAACCCGGTATAAGGAGTTTCAAGAGAAAGTAGAGAATGATCAGGCTGACCCGATCCATTCCACTATAGCAAGGCTAGCGGCTGATGGTTTGTGGTTCGCAGAAATGTTTGGTCTAGCACCGCTAGATAAAAAAATGCGAGATAAAGTATACGATGAATTAACTAATTTAATAACAAAGGGGGATGAATAATGAGTTATGTATTTCTTGCAATTGCGGTTGTGGGCGAACTTATCGGATCATCTATGCTCAAAGCTTCAAAGAGTTTCTCTAAGGTTTATCCTACTATTGGGGTTTTTGTTGGATTTGCTATATCCTTTTACTGTCTTTCATTAGCTCTAAATACGATCCCATTAAATGTAGCTTATACAATTTGGGCTGGTCTAGGAGCAGTCGGAACTACACTGCTTTCTATTCTTATTTGGAAAGAGAAAATTAATCTTGCCAGTGGCATAGGGCTATTGTCAATTATTGCAGGCATTGTCTTATTGAACGCTTTCGGCCCTGGACACTAAATAAATAAAAAAGGATGATAAATAATGAGTTATGTATATCTTGTAATCGCGGTTGTAGGTGAACTTATAGGAACATCAATGCTCAAAGCTTCAGAGGGTTTTACCAAGATTTATCCTACAGTAGGGGTTTTTGTTAGTTTTGCTATAGCATTTTTCTTTCTTGCATTAACACTAAAAAAAATTCCGCTGAATGTAGCTTATACAATATGGGCAGGGCTAGGAGCAGTGGGTACTACGCTGATTTCTATTATAGTTTGGAAAGAGAGCATTAATCTTGCTAGTGGCATAGGGTTATTGGCAATTATTGCAGGTATCGTCTTATTAAATGCTTTCGGCCCTGGACATGCTAAGGACGCTAGGTAATTATTTGCTTAAAGATATTAGGCGGTGAACGACTAAGTGGCCATTTTCAGCAATTCGTTGTGATCAGTACAATCTAACTTAGGGCATTTTAGAATATATGATCTATACCATTCGTTGTAAATCTACCCCTTAGTATGTTACAATAGCTAGACCGTGCTAGATGGGGAGTTAGCGGTGCCCTGTAACCCGTAATCCGCTATAACGGGATTGAATTCCTGTCCGAGGTTCGATCCTTGCGGGGTTTGGTCCATGTGGAAGGTGTTGACGAACAGGTCCTGCGCAACGGGAACCTTTGAACCGTGTCAGGTCCTGACGGAAGCAGCACTAAGGAGTGCTTTCCGTGTGCCGTAGGGGTGCCTGATCTGAGTTGACCACATGGAGCCCACCCGGGGGGATCGTGTCGATGGCAGGTGCACGGTTACTATACATACAAGGTCCATTTTTACATAAGAACGGATGCCCTACATAGAATGGGTGTTGGTTCTTTTTAAATTGTTAAATTTTAAAAAAACCTCCTATCTTTATAGAAAATTTCCAAGAGAGAGGAGGAAGAGTGCAGGACAGAAGCGAATAAAAAATCAAGGTGAAAATTTGGATGAAGATGTCGATGTATTGGATTGTCAGCCAAGTTCTACCATCAATAGTCGCGAATAGTGATTGGTGGAGAGGGTGCTGGGTATAAGTTTGAGGAGAACGGAGGCGATAAAAAAGTGCCCATCGCGTTTCATCTCGACATGGAGCTCGATCAGTTGACATCCTGGGTGGAACGGATGCCTCAAGCTGTCATGCTCGTGGATGACCGAGGAGGGGTGGTGGCAGTTAATCATAAACTGCAAGAAACCCTACGGTTTGAACGGGATGAGATCCTGGGGCGGCCTTGCACCCGCTTCGTTTCTTTGCCAAAGGATGTGGAGGAATATATTACCCAAACAGAGAGTATGGAAAGCCCGGTGCAATCTGTACAGGGAAACCTTCAGGTAAAGGGAGTATCCCCACCGTGCCCCACTGCGATTCAATTGATTAGCGGGCAAAGCCGTAGAGGATGGTACCATTTACTGCTCTTCACCCCTGTATCGCAACAACTAAGTATCGTGCAACAATATGCTGAAGTGCTTCTTGCAGATTTACACATGGGAGTAGTGGTGTTTGACAAACAGGGCCGAGTAGTGGAAATTAATCCAGTTGCATGTGGACTGTTAGGTATAAGGCGACAACAAGTTCTTGGAGCGGTTGTGCGTGATCTCTTTGGTGAGATTATTCCTATAAAATCTCGCTTCACTCTTCTAGAACAACTAACGCAGGGTTTATTTTTCCGGAATTTTTCAACTGCTTGGGAAGTGAATGAAAATTATGTGGAAGCAGTCGTGGATTATCAACCCATCGATGATGCTTCTGGAGATAGAGTTGGAACCTATTTGATGATTCGCGATGAAACAGAGCTACACACCTTAGAAATGCAACTACGAAGAACGGATCGATTAGCGATGATCGGTCAAATTGCCGCGGGTACCGCCCATGAAATTCGTAACCCGCTTACTTCCATCAAAGGTTTTTTACAGGTGATGAAACACGCTCTAAGGGAAAAGGGGGAACTGAAAGAGCAGGGATATACGGAGATCATGCTGCGAGAAATTGATCGGATAAACGATTTGCTGAGTGAATTCCTGCTGATGTCAAAGCCGCGTAGTGCACGAATGTACGCTGTTCAGGTTGTAGAAGTATTGCAAGAACTGCTACCTTTAATTGAAAATGAAGCGATTCTTCATAATACAGAAGTGAGATATGAAGACCTGGGGAAATTGTTGCCTGAGGTCCTGGCGGATGGAGAGCTTTTAAAGCAGGTGTTTCTCAATTTATGTAAAAATGGGATCGAAGCGATGGGAGATGGCGGAGTCCTTACGATTCGTCTGCGGTGGTTAGAAGAGGAGTGTAAAATGGGGATTGATATAGCGGATGTAGGTCCCGGTATCCCTACATATGCAATGGATAAGATTTTTGATCCTTTCTTTACAACGAAGGAAACAGGAACGGGGCTGGGTCTTTCGGTTTGTCAACGAATTGTTCATGATATCGGGGGAACTATTCATGTCTCTTCTGGGGATTGGGGGACGACTTTTACGGTACTTCTCCCTGGGATAACGAAGTGACCGGCCGCCTTTGCGGCGTTTTTTTTGTTAGAAGAGGACTTTGGAAAAACGGTTTGAACTGTAGTATGATAAAAGTATCAAACTGTCCCAGATCGTCCCTTCTAGGTGTCGATTTAAGGATTTGGAGTGTTGCTCGTGTCTTATCGGGCCCTGTACCGAGTGTGGCGGCCTCAGACATTTAAAGATCTCGTTGGACAGGAGCATGTAACAAAGACATTGGAAAATGCTCTTTCAGAGGGGCATATTTCGCATGCATATCTGTTTAGCGGCCCTAGGGGAACAGGGAAAACCAGTGCGGCAAAAATCATGGCTAAAGCGGTCAATTGCCTACAAGGTCCAGGTCCAGAGCCATGCAACGAATGCGAGATATGCCGCAAGATTACCGAAGGTTCTCTGATGGATGTAGTGGAAATCGATGCTGCTTCCAATCGAGGGGTCGACGAGATCCGAGATTTGAGGGATAAAGTGAAGTATGCCCCAAGTGAGGGGCGATATAAAGTTTATATTATTGATGAAGTTCATATGTTAACGACAGAGGCGTTTAATGCCTTGCTGAAAACCTTAGAAGAACCACCGGATCATGTGGTCTTCATATTAGCAACTACTGAACCTCACAAGCTTCCTGCGACGATTATCTCTCGTTGTCAACGGTTCTCCTTTCGTCGTCATACAATGGGTAATCTCTTAGCCCGTTTAGGCCAGGTTTGTGAAGCTCAGGGTGTGGAAACTGGGGATGGAGCGTTAGTAGCGATAGCCCAGGCGGCTGATGGTGGCATGCGGGATGCCCTTAGTCTCCTGGACCAGGTGCTCTCTTTTTCTCCGGATAAAGTGAACGAGGAAGCTGTGCTTTCAGTGACAGGGTCTGTATCTCGAAAAGTGCTTGCTGAATTGATGGAATCGATAGTTTGCAAGGATGCTAAAACGGCATTGGATCGAGTTGACCGGTTGTTGATGGAGGGCCTTGAAGCAGAGCGTCTCGTTCAAGACTTAATTCTGCTGGCGCGAGATCTCTTAGTGCACATGGCGGCACCTGAACTGGATGAAGTGAAAGCTCGCCTGGCCAATGATGAAGTCATCCTCCGTTTAACAGAACAAAGGAGTATTTCAGGGCTAGGAAGCATTTTAGACGCCTTGATCGATGCTCAGCAACGAATGAAATGGGCGGCCCACCCACGTATTTTACTGGAGATGACCCTTGTTCGTCTCTGCCAACCAGTAGATCTTCCCCAAGGGGAGGCGCCACAAGAACAGGATGATAACATCAGTCGTTTAGCAGAACAGGTGCGACAGTTAGAGGCTCGGGTCGCTGAATTAAGTCAACTGTCATCGGATGAGGCTCCTTCTGTTAAGAGTACAGCCTCTGTGGGAGACGAAGAAGGAAGAGGGAAGAAACATACCCCTGTTCAATCGAATCGTGGTGGGGTGAGGAGCGCTTCCTCCTCTGTGGCAGCTACCCAGCTATTGCAACAAAGTTCTCCTGAAGAGCTACAACAAGTGAAGCAACGTTGGCCCGAAGTATTAGCTCAAGTGAAGGAACGAAAAATTACAGTACATGCTTGGTTAATCGATGGTGAACCGGTCGCTACTTCTGAGGAAGGTATTTTGCTTGTCTTTAAAAATGCAATTCATCGGGAAACCACCGAAAAAGAGGGGAATAAGACCCTTATTCAGCAGGTGATAGAAGAGGTCTTTGGCTCCCCTAAGAAGCTGATCACGATCATGCGTGGAGAGTGGGAACGACACCAAGGAGCGATGCAAACTTCTGCAACGGTGGTGGAGCCGGCTGCTCCTCAACCTAACAGGGAGAAGCCATCATCCGCTGAGAAAGTAGATCCTGTACAACGAGCGGTGGAGTTCTTCGGCGAAGATTTGATCGAAGTAACAGATTAAATAAAGGTGCCACTCAGGCAGTTAAACTATTTGGGAGGGAATACCCATGAAAAATATGAACCAAATGATGAAACAAATGAAGAAGATGCAGACGCAAATGGCAAAGGCTCAGGAGGAGCTCGCTGATAAAGAAGTGGAAGCTTCTGTTGGGGGCGGAATAGTTAAGGTGCGGATGAATGGACATAAAAACGTTCTCTCAGTAGAGATTGCACCAGAAGCAGTAGATCCAGAAGATGTAGAGATGCTTCAAGATCTCGTGACAGCTGCAGTCAATGAAGCGATGAAACAAGTAGATGATCTAGTAGCCAATGATCTTGGGAAGTTAACTGGTGGGATGAACATCCCAGGCCTGTTCTAAAGAACAGGCTTTTTTTCTGAAAGAGGATTCATTGTTAGGAGGCTCTGTTTGTGTACATCCCTGATCCGATATCCAAATTAATTGATGGTTTTATGCGATTGCCTGGCATCGGGCCGAAAACGGCCCAACGGCTCTCTTTCTATGTATTAGGAATGGAAGAAGAAGATGTGATGGAATTAGCCAAGGCATTGGTGCGAGCGAAGCGGGATCTACAGCGATGCGAGGAATGTAGCAATATTACTGATCATAAAAGGTGCCTAGTCTGTGCAGATAAAGGGAGAGATCGATCTGTTATCTGTGTGGTGCAGGATCCTCGCGATGTGATTGCTATGGAGCGAACGAAGGAATACCATGGCTTATATCATGTGCTCCACGGGGCCATTTCCCCTATGGAAGGAATTGGTCCGGATGAACTATCTATCCCTGATCTTTTGAAACGACTAGAGGATGAAACCGTGCAAGAGCTCATCCTAGCGACAAACCCCAATATTGAAGGGGAAGCGACTGCGATGTATTTACAGCGATTAATTAAACCCTTTGGGATTAAAGTGACGCGGATAGCCCATGGCCTTCCTGTTGGTGGAGATTTGGAATATGCTGATGAGGTGACATTGACGAAGGCGATGGAGGGGCGGCGAGAATTATAGAGGTATATAAAGTAAGTCCGAGTGTTCCACCGGGTCCAGAGCCTCGAAAATCCCATAAGTGGCGATATGCCTCCGCATGGCTGCTTTGTCTTAGTTTTTTTCTGATGATCCCTTTAGAATTTGCCGCTTTAGAATGGAAACAGACTGCGTCGGGGTTATGGCAGGTGGAAAACGGTACTAATCCAGGGTTGGCCTATTCGTTGATTTGGCTCGTGTGGGCATTAGCCAGTTTAAGTGGGCTTGTTTTGTTTTTGGTATTTGGATTTTCAAGTCGCTTCAACTATGAGCGTTGGCGTGGTGGCGTTCTCACAATTAGGGATGTGACCTTTTATTTTGCCTGGCTCCAGCTCACAACAATGATTCTGATGTTGGCTTCTGAACTTTTAGGAGTGAGCGGAAATGGGTGGTTTGGGTTAATTCTTCCTTATTTACCCCATGGATTGATGATTCTGTGTGCTTTGTGGCTGTTTAAGGGTCGACTTTCGGAGCTAGACTTCCGAAGGATGGGTGCTAAAGAGACAGGTTTCGCTTTTGTGGCGGTCATTGCTGCCTATGGGTTTACGTATTTCTTTTTGGATCCCCTAGTAACTAACCCCGTCGCCCACTGGTTTAACTTAGAACTGGGGTCATGGCGGGAGGAGAGCATATCAGAGGGGATCAATCAAGCAGCCAAGATGGGACTTCTCTCCGTCGGGGGCCAGATTCTACTTATTGGTGTCATGGGACCGATTGCTGAAGAAATTCTATTTCGTGGTTTATTGATGAATGTGGTTGCTCGCCGCATGGGTGTAAGTATTGCCCTAATCGTTTCTGCCTTGCTCTTCGCCTGCTCTCACGCGGATGTTTCGTATATGGCTCCTCTGTTTGTGTTAGGGCTGTTATTGGGTGGCTTGTATGCAGTGTTTCGCAGTCTATGGGTGCCGATTTTTTTCCATATCGTGAACAACACGGCCTCGGTGTTATTTGATCTCTTTCGGTAAAAAAGAAGGAGGCCAATTTCCTTTCCCAAAGATCGTATTTCTTCCGTGATATACCTGATCAGCCGAAGTTCTAATCGGAGCAGGCCCTTCATATGCTTGTACCAAACGCTTGGAAGGGGCATATCGGATGGAGATCGGATGGTGGGTGGTAGCGGCTTTCGGTGGATTGATGGTGTTTATGTTAATGAGTCAATCGATAGTAAGGCCATTGCGTTGGGTGTGGCTTGGTATTCTTTATACAGCAGTGGGAGCACTCGTACTATTTTTGTTAAACCTAGCGGGAGAGATGGTGGACTTTCGTATTCCGATAAACCCTGTTACTTCCTTTATTACAGGAGTACTGGGGATGCCGGGTCTCGCCTGTCTCCTATTGGTGAAGATATTCCTGATTGGTGGATAACATCTTTCGAAAAAAGTGTTGACGCAAGGCGCAATCCATGATAAATTATTACTTGTCGCTGCGAGGGCATGGCAAGAAAGTCAGCCTCGCGGAAGAGAAAATGAAAAGCTGCTTGCGAAAAAAGAAACGAAAAGAATTGTTGACAGGATCTACAGAAGATGATAAGATAGATCTTGTCGCCGTAAGAGAGCGGCATCGGCTGAAAGGCCGGAAAACAAAGCGTTCCTTGAAAACTGAAGAGCGAATGAATGACCTGTTCAATTCATGAGTCACAAACTTTTTTAACGGAGAGTTTGAT
>NZ_FNNQ01000015.1 GCF_900106775.1 Marininema mesophilum | reverse complement strand
CCCACCCGTTCCCATCCCGAACACGGAAGTTAAGCCCTCCTGCGCCGATGGTACTTGGGGCTCGCGCCCCTGGGAGAGTAGGACGTTGCCGGGCAGATTAATCGTCCTTACATAGGACATACTCCGTAAGTCATGCATGCTTACGGAGTATTGTGGAGAGGTGTCCGAGCTGGCCGAAGGAGCACGATTGGAAATCGTGTAGGCGGTTACCTCCGTCTCGAGGGTTCGAATCCCTCTCTCTCCGCCATTAACTTTAATAAGTTTCTTGACATAAATAGATAAATGTGTTAAAATTTATCTCACTGCGGTTCGGTAGCTCAGTCGGTAGAGCAGAGGACTGAAAATCCTCGTGTCGGCGGTTCGATTCCGTCCCGAACCACCATATTTGTGCCGGTGTAGCTCAACTGGTAGAGCAACTGACTTGTAATCAGTAGGTTGGGGGTTCAAGTCCTCTCGCCGGCACCAAATATGTTTTAGGGGCGTAGTTCAATGGTAGAACAGAGGTCTCCAAAACCTCAAACGCGGGTTCGATTCCTGCCGCCCCTGCCATTTTCAATCGATTACCTGTTTCTCAAATCGTTTTTCTAGCTGATGTAATTCGGATTGTGCTCGGATGATCCACTCTTTGTCCACATAATCATCTTTGTCGGCTGGGTTTGAGAATTGACTGAAGGTACTAGTTACGAGACCTGCATCTGATGTTGTGTCGGGTCCTGTCTTAAAGGGATGCTTCAATACAAAGGGTGTTCCAATCTGAAGTTGCGCTTTCCGAGCCCCAATGCTTCCCGTAATAGCGACTACTGGAATACGAAGATACGTTTGATGTCCATGGGTCTCTTCCCAATCGAGCACTTTATCGTAACAAGCATGGTCATATTCGTAACCGCCACCAAGGACAAAACCTTCTTCATTCATAATGCGGTCAATGGCAACAAAGGTCCCCTCTTGATCTTCCAGGGAGGAAGGCAATTGGATCATGTGATGTCCTCCTTTCGCTTTTAGTGTGTGACATAGGTCTCATCCTCATTCCATTACGGCGGCATAGCCAAGTGGTAAGGCAGAGGACTGCAAATCCTTTATCCCCGGTTCGAATCCGGGTGCCGCCTCCAATAATTGCTTATTACTCTGCGGATGTGGCGGAATCGGCAGACGCGCTAGACTCAGGATCTAGTGATCATTGTGATCGTGGAGGTTCAAGTCCTCTCATCCGCACCAATATGTGCCCTTAGCTCAGCTGGATAGAGCGTCTGACTACGGATCAGAAGGTCGGGGGTTCGAATCCTCCAGGGCACGCCAAAAAGCACCGATTGATCGGTGCTTTTTTGTGTTCCAAATATATAGCGAACGAAAAATTTTCCCTAAAAGACTGGCCAAGGATCTAATAAAGATCCTTTGGCCAGTCTTTTATTTTTATACATAGACTCATTCATTACGGGGAGGCTAGGAATTAGCGTGTACGATGGGGGGAGCATAATGGGCGATGGTAGAAGGAGAAGAAAAAAAGGGATGGCGGACCATTGGCAAAGAGTAGTCGAGAAGGAGTCGAATTCTGTCGACTTTGTGTATAGTTCCTTTCCTTATTCTTATCGGCCCTATTCCGTCTCTTACTATAGGAGCTTAATTAATAACGATTTGTTACATGCGGTGATTCTTCCTGCTTTAGAAGGGGACAACCTTCGTAATGATGAGAGTGTACGCATGGCGATTCCAATAGAAAAAGTGCAGCTTATCGATGATGTCAATGAAGCGCAAAGTTTGCTTTTGAAAGGGTATGTCATGGTCCTCTTAGAGGGTGATGGTAAACATGATGGTATTTTGATTCCAGTTCCTGTGGTGGGTGGTCGCTCGGTTACCGCACCTGAGGTAGAGTTTACCGTTCTTGGACCAAAAGAGGCCTTTGTTGAGAGGTTGGATACGAATCTGGGTTTAGTCCGCAGGCGTCTTCCAGTTTCTGATTTACGTGTCCATCGCATTGAGATCGGAAGTTTATCGAAGACGCAAATTGCGGTTCTCCATATAGAGGGGATCGCAAATCCAGAAAATGTGAAAACAGTACAGGATAGAGTCAAAAAGATTTGCTACGACGATATTATTGATAGTTCATTTGTTGCACAAATGATTAAGGATCAGCCTAACTCTGTATTCCCTGAGTTATTGGATACAGAACGACCGGATCGTGTTGCGGGTGTTTTAGGGGAAGGTAAAGTCGTCATTCTAGTAGATGGAGCTTCCCAAGCACTGATCGGCCCTTCTACTTTTAGCGAGTTTTTTACAGCTTCTGATGATTACTTTATACCTTGGCAGATGGCCACTTTTTTTCGGTTCGTAAGGATCTTGTCTTCAGTCCTCTCGATTATAGGCTCTCCTTTGTATGTAGCGTTGCTGACTTATCACTACGAGCTATTGCCTCAGGATTTAGTAGGGATATTAATTATTTCACGGGAAACGGTACCCTTTCCTCCAATTTTAGAGGCAATTATCCTGGAGTGGGCGATTGAGCTTATCAGAGAAGCTGGAGCACGGTTACCCACGAAGGTGGGACAGACAATCGGTATCGTTGGAGGTATCGTGATCGGGACAGCGGCTGTTCAAGCAGGATTAACAAGTAATATTTTGTTAATTATAGTAGCAGCATCGGCGCTCAGTACCTTCACGTCCCCGATCTATCAAATGGGCAATGCTGTTCGGTTGATACGCTTTCCAATGATGTTAGCGGCGCAGATGTGGGGGATTTTAGGGATTGTTTTAGGTGTAATTTTTTTATGTGCCCACTTAATACGCATGACCTCATTAGGGAATCCTTATCTTGAACCTTTATTTCCACTGCGCATTTCTGATTTTAAAGATAGTTATATTCGCTTACCCTTTAGTATGCAAAGAAGACGGCCTCTCGAATTAAGAACCAAGGATTCTCAATATATGCCAAAAGGTGACAGTTCCCAGGGAGGCTCGAGTGAATGAAACTACAGGGCCAATTGACTGATGCTCAATTACAACCACCCGATGATAAAATTTCTGGTATCCATGTATTCTTTTTAATTCACTCGGTTCAAACAGGAGTAGGGGGCCTTGGCTTTCAGCGAATCATTGCCCAGAAAGCAGGACATGATTCCTGGATGGCTGTTTTAATTGCGGGAGTTTTCGTCCAAATTGCTATATTTTTCATGTATCTGGCCCTAAAAAAGAGGCGGGAAGACTTAATCGCCCTGCATCAACGGATTCTTGGTTCTTGGTTGGGGAAGATTTTTAGTCTGGTGTTTATGATCTACTTTGTTTCACTTGGTGCGGCGGTCACTCGTTCTTATAGTGAGCTGGTCCAGATATGGATGTTCCCTGATCTTTCTACCTGGTCCATTAGCCTTGCCATGCTACTCTTAGTATTTTATATCGTCTCAGGGGGATTTCGTGTCGTTGTAGGGATTTCTGTCTTAAGTGTAATCCTTCCCTTTTATTTATTGTTATTACTGATTATTCCCATTGAACATGCCGAATTCTCTAATTTGCTACCTATTGGAGAGGCAACCTTTGGTCAGTTACTAAATGCATCTAAGGAGATGATGTTTAGTTACTTAGGTTTTTGTACTTTTTTGATGTACTATCCCCTAATTAAGGGAGGGCCTCGTACGCAAAAATGGGCGCAGTCAGGGGCGTTATTTACCATGATCCTCTACTTTGTAGTTTCCATCATAACGCTAGCTTATTTTTCCGAAAAACAACTTTTGACTAAAATTTGGGCTACTTTTAGCCTATTTAAAGTGGTTCAATTTCCTTTTTTAGAGCGTTTTGAGTATGTCGGGTTAGCAAGTTGGGCCTTTGTCATTTTAGATAATGTTTGCCTTCTTTTATGGGCTAGTGTCCGGATCTTAAGACGCTTGTGGCCCCAATCATCTGGGCGAAAGTTTTTAGTGGCTACCTTGGTACTCATCTTCCTGGAGAATATCATTCTTTCAGGACGTGATGATATCAACAAGTACATTCAATTTGTAAACCAGTGGGGAGTGGTCATCAATTTCATGTACCTTCCTTTGTTGTATTTAGTAGGATTCTTCCGTGAGAAATGGAGGAGAGTCCCATGAAACGAAAGCTCTGGATTGGTATCAGTATACTAATCATGATGTTGCTCATCATTGGGTGTGTCAGACAGAGTGTAATCGATGAGTTACAATATATTCAAGCAGTTGCTTATGATTGGCATGATAAGAAGCATGTGCGTGCTACAGTAGTTGTACCTGTGTACAATCCGGATCGTACCGTGACTAATTCAATCTATCAAGTTGTTATACAAATGGGTGAAGAGTTGCAGGAAGTACTCAATGGACGGACACATTGGCCTCTTGTTATGGGTAAGCTTCGGGTAGGACTCTTTGGTAAAAAAATGGCGACGAAAAATGGAATCTTGAATATCCTTGATTCATGGCAAAGAGATCCTTTTATTGGAATACCAACGTTGGCAGTAGTCGATGGGAATGCTGAGGATGTGGCTCAGCAAATAAAGGATAGGGAAGTGGGAAGGAAGGTTTTGGAATTAATCAAACACAATGTAGATGATGGACGTCTCCCTGATACGAATATCCATCATTTTTTAAATATCTATTATCGAAGGAATGGTACCCCGTGGCTACCATTATTGGTTATGCAGGAAGGGACCCCTGTCCTAAAGGGTATCGCTTTGTTTGATGGAGCGAAGATGAAAGGGAAAATTGATTCCTTTAAAGATATGACATTGTTTACGATCATGCATTGGGATAGAGCGGAGGGTACAGGCTATCCGTTTACGACAAAACAAGGAATAGAAGGGTTTATACGTGAAACAGAACTGAATCGGAAGGTTAAGGTATTCAATACGGGTAAATCCCCCGTTATCTCCCTGTATTTTGATCTTCATGCCAATGTAGTAGAGATTCGTGGTATAAAAGGAAAAGCTGAGAAAGTGATCCCCCAGTTAGAGATACTAATTAAAAAAAGGTTGGAAACCGATGCAAATCAGCTAGTAAAAAAATTGCAACACATGAATGTAGATCCACTTGGATTTGGTGAAGCGGTACGTAGTCGTAATCGTAAATTTAATGCTGTAAAATGGAAAGAGCAGTATCCTCATGTCAAAATAAAGGTAACGTGCAAACTCCATTTAGATGAATACGGTATCGTAGAGTGATAAAAAATTTATTTTTCCTTGACATTAAGTAAGATCTATTATAAAGTTTGTCTTGTCGCTGTTGATGGACTGGTTGGAAGTGGCTGGCCTTCAACTTAACAGACGAAGTTTTTCCGCTCCATTTCATGAACGATAGCAATTAATATGTGCCCTTAGCTCAGCTGGATAGAGCGTCTGACTACGGATCAGAAGGTCGGGGGTTCGAATCCTCCAGGGCACGCCAAAAAGCACCGATCAATCGGTGCTTTTTTGTGTTTCTAGCTTCTTTAGAAGATTCCATATCTTAGGGTCCTCAGCCCCCAGGAACCAGAGGGACCAACTTTGAATGGTCGGGTGATTTTTTATTACTCCTTTTAACTTAGCAAAAAGGCTGGAAGCATTGGGAACACAACCTGTGATGGGGGTAGAGGGTGAATTCATTACATAGCAGGGCTCTTCCCCTGGAGCCAGGCTCTTCTGTTTAGCTCCTGTTTGCTTCCATTGAGGTAGTTGGTGATGGAAGAGAGCGTATTGCTTTTTTCCTCCAGGCCAGTAGTTCCCTAAGGCAGAAAGGCTAACGGTAATTTTGGTAGGGGGAATTTCCTTTTCTGCTAGGGTGAGTACATCATCAAGCCAGGCCTGTGGAGCAGAGGGTCCAGGGGTCCCCCAACTATAGTTCCAGGCCATAATTTTCACTTGATCTGCAGCACGGCCGATTCGCTTCCAATCCTGGGCTCGTTGAGGGGGCTCACCTCCTGGCTCTGTCGTTTTAGGGTGAACGGCGACGGTGAGCAGGCGTTGGTCCTGGTGAAGAGCTGTGGCTAATTCTTCAACGAACAGAGAAAAGGAATCTCGATCCTTTTCCAATAGGGGTTGAAACTGAAGTTCTACCCCGTCGTATTGATTTTCTGCTAACCAGTGACGAATATGTTGAATGGTTTTTTTACGTTTTTTTTCATTATTAAGGAGATTATGGATCAGTGAAGCAGAATGGGAGTTGCCTAGCACAGGGAGGATCTCTATGTGTGACTTTCGAGCTGTGCTGATAAGTTCATTGTTTAATGAGGCCCCTTTACGTAGATAGATCCTTCCATCAGGTTCTAATTCATGGCCAAGGGGGTTTATCCCATCAATTTGATCTGCGTGTTGTTGGAGGTTGGACAGAGTAGACGTTTTCTCCCACCAGGGAACCCATACGGAGAGTTTAAGAAGTCCTTTTGGTGAGTGAGGTGTAGAGGGTCTTTTCGATTGTGAGCGGATAGAATCGGGTTTGTTAACTGGTTGGTGAGTTAGTTTGCTTGGTTGACGTGTGAGGTCAGGATTGTGCCAGTTATTATGAAGGATTGTGTGCGTGTTACTCTTGCTTTTCGAAGGTGGGGACAAATTTTTTACGGTTGGCGAGGATGGTCCTTTAGCATCAGCAGTGGGGTGACCTGGTTTCCACCAATCCGTGTCCTCATCGATCCCATAGGGGTCCATGGTCGAATCCTCCTCACTGTCGACGAGGGTAGGATTGGTTGGGTAGCTCTGTGCCCCTTGGCTGATTACTTTTTCATTTTTCTGAATTTCATTGTTAATGAGGACTCGTCCTCCCCAGAAGCTGCCACCTAGAAATAGCACTAGCAAAGAGATAATCAGGAGTGGCTTCCATCGCAATGATCGTAGATTTCTTCTCGACGAAATTTTCTGCTTTGGGATCTTCCGATGAAGGTTAAAATGATTACGCAAAAATCGTTCCTCCTCTCGATTTAACCACTCCTATTATATATAAAATTTCCATTTATGGACAGGTTTATTGCTTGACGATGATTAAACGATGGTTAATATATATAATTTTATTATTTATATTGTAAAAATAGATTTATACAGGATAATATAACCATAATCGAAGCAGGTAATCTGAATTTTTTATCGTAATAGTAATAGTCTAATAATTCTGTAGTTTACCAAGGGGGAAAACCATGAAGAAGAAGTGGCGTATGAGTACGATCCTTTTGTTGGGCATTTTTGCCCTATCGGGTATTACATTACCCGCACTTGCTTGGGATCCCAATAGTGATGAGGAAGTAAAGGATAATGCGAAGGGTGAATACTACTTTGTAGAGTTAAAGGATGAATCCGTTGCAACCTATGACGGTGGAGTTAAAGGGTATAAGGCAACCCAGGTAGCAGAGGGAGATCAACTCGATGTAAAAGACTCTAATGTGAAGGCTTACGAAAAATATCTTTCTAGTAAACGGGGTCAGTATAAGAGCTGGCTAAAAAAGAAAGCGTTGCAGGCGAAGGTAGTTGAGGACTACGCGTTGACGCTAAATGGAGTCGCTGTGAAGGCCAATGGTATTAATCCAGCTGTCTTAAAACAGGGTCCCGATGTGAAACGGGTAGTGAAAAGCATTCAGTATCGCCCTGCGATGAATGCCAGTCACTCGATTATTAATGATAAGCCGCTCTGGACTATGGGTTATAAAGGTAGCGGTGTAAAGGTAGCGGTGATTGATGGTGGTATTGATCAAGATCACCCCTTTTTCAAGGATCCATCTTTAAAAGTGCCAGAGGGATTCCCGAAGGTTCCTGCCGGCAAGGATGAGTGGAAATCCTATACTTCCAATAAGGTGATCGTTGCTCGTGTCTTCAGCCCTGAAACCAGTGCGACACCGAAAGCCATTGGGAGTCATGGTACTCATGTGGCGGGTACCATTGCAGGGAAAAGTGGATACAAGGATCCCAGCGGAGTGGCTAAGTCCCGCCTCTCTGGAGTCGCACCGAAGGCGTATCTCGGTAACTATAACGTTTTCCCTTGTGATAGTTGTTCAGCGGAGACCATCTATATTGCAGCTGCTGTAGAGGCTGCGGTAAAGGATGGTATGGATGTGGCCAATATGAGTCTAGGTGCACCGGCAGAACCAGGCTTTGATTTATTGACGGAGATCGTTAACGATGCGGCGGATGCTGGGATGACCATGGTTGTATCAGCAGGCAATAATGGACCAGGGCCGATGACGGTCGGTTCTCCGGGAACAGCTGATAAGGCGATTACGGTAGCGGCTGTTGCCAATGGACACTTTATTGGTCAATCGATTCAGATCAATCAAGATGGAAAAGATAAGGCGCTTTCTGCGGCTGGAGCCTCCCCAGGTGGGAAAGTAAATGCTGAGACGAAGGGATCCCTTGTTAAAGTGGAGGATGGGGATAAAAAAGCCTGCTCAGGTATTGCAGGGGACCTGACTGGTAAAATCGCGGTGATCAAACGAGGAGACTGCACCTTTACAATCAAAACCTCCAATGCCCAGGATAAAGGGGCTGTAGGGGTGATTATCACCAATAATGTCCCGGGTGATCCTGCTACGATGACTGTGGAGGAGAAGGTGAAGATTCCAGCCGTTATGGTATCCCAAGCCGATGGAGATTGGCTAGGTCAAGGAAAGAGCGTATCGGCCAGTATGTTGCCTAACGCACTGCTGGATATAAAAAGTGATGCTGCGAAAACCTTGACTTACTTCTCCTCCCGAGGACCCACAGTCCATTACACATTAAAGCCTGATGTAGCTGCTGTAGGGGAGAATGTGTACTCCAGTGTGGTTGGTGGAGGACTCTCCTCCTTAAGTGGGACCTCTATGGCTGCACCTCATGTTGCTGGAGCAGCTGCACTGTTGAAAGAAGCCCGTCCAGATTGGAAGCCAGAGGATATCAAGGCAGCTTTGATTGGAACCGGTGGCAATATAAAAGGTGGGGACACGAAACCACTTGAAGTGGGTGGCGGAATTATCAACGTGTTTAAGGCGTTATACACCCCTGCAATGGCTTCTCCCGCTAGCCTCAGTTTTGGATTGGTCGATAAGGAGAAAACGCTGAATTTCACCCTGAAAAATGTTACAAAGCAGGAGCAGACCTATCAGATTCGAGTCGATAAGAATCTCGCAAAGTTGAGTAGCTCTTCCTTACAATTGGCAAAAGGAAAGAAGGGAACAGTGAAGGTAACGATCTCACCTGTCGGTAAAAAAGCAGGGGAGGATCTACAAGGGTATATCAAGGTGCAGACAGAGGATGGAAGAGATCAAATTCGCATCCCATTCCATTACCGTGTGAAATAACGAGCTTGATAAATAGAAGCTCCCTGGCGATACTTAGCCAGGGAATTTTTTTGTAGTGGAGATCATTTAGTGAAACCAGAAATCGGAATGGAAAAGCGAGTGGGACAGAAGTCTAGCTTTGGCGAGAATCTTAGACGTCAGGAGAATCCTTTTTCTCTTGATGAAGATGATTTTCAACAGCGTAAACAGCAGCTTGAGTACGATCTTCTAATTGGAGTTTAGAGAGAATATTGCTGACGTGGGTTTTGACGGTTTTTACGCCGATGAATAGGGTGTCAGCAATTTGTTGATTGGTTTTCGCCTGTCCAAGGAGTGCTAGGACCTCACGTTCCCGTTCAGTTAATTCTTCATGAAGTGCGGGGGTGGCGCTTGTCTTCATGCGATGAAGTATTTTTTCGGAGACACGTGGCTCGATTGTGGCATGACCGGAGGCGGCATTTCGGATAGCGGTCGCAATTTCACCGGCGCGGGAGGTCTTTAGTATGTAACTAAATGCACCCGCTTCTAGCACTGGAAACAGCTTATCATCATTGAGGTAGCTAGTTAGCACAATGACCCGCGTATGAGGACTCACCCGGCCAGCTTCCCTGGTAGCTTCTACACCATCCATTTCTTCCATCACAAGGTCCATCAAAACGATATCAGGCTGGGTTTTTGTAAGGAGTGTGACAGCTTCCCGTCCACTTGCAGCTTCCCCAACAATTTCGATATCAGGTTGTGTCGTCAGATAAGCGACTAAACCACGGCGAACCATTTCATGATCATCGACGATAAGTGTTCGGATTGTCATGGGGACTTCTCCTCCTTATTTATACTGGGAATACGAATCTCAAGCCGAGTCCCCTTTTCTTTCACGGACACAATTCGTACATCACCACCCATTTCTTGAGTCCGCTCACGGATTGTGGCTAATCCATAAGAAGACTTCTTTCGATCCGTTTCTGAGAATCCGACTCCATTATCCTCGACGGTCAAAAATAACGTTTCTTGTCGGTGTTGTAGCAGGATGTTCCCATAGGTGGCTTTACTATGTCGGAGTAAGTTAGAGAGGGCTTCTTGTGTGATACGGAAAAGGTGCTCTTCCATCGCTCGCCCGATGGAGGGGATATCTTCTAATTCCCACTCAAGCTGAAAGGAGTGCTGACCGGCTAATTCGGTAAGTAGTTGCTCTAATGCGGGCTTTAACCCTTGATTTTCTAGACCAATAGGACGCAGGTGGAGAAGAAGAGCGCGCATCTCGTCCTGCGCCTTAGCGGCTGTCTCCTCCAACATTCCTAGGGAAGAGCGCAGGTTCTCTGAAAAGGATGGGGTAGTTTGGGCAACATTGACGAGAGCAGATGCTGTCATGGAGATGGCAAAAAGCTGCTGACTAACCGAGTCATGAAGTTCCCTTGCCAAACGTTGGCGTTCTTCGATGATCGCCAGTTGTTTGGATTGGTCGGCTAGTTCACGATTGCGGGTCAATAGCTTCTGCAGAGCATCCACTTGGGTTTCTAATCGTTCCGCCATATGATTCCATTGGTCGGCGATATCATCGATAATATCAGCACCACTTTTTTCAGGAACACGGTGGGATAGCTTACCATTAGCGAGGAAGACTGCCCCATCCCGTAGAGGTTGTAAACTATTTTTCAAACGGTTGCTCTCTTTTAAACCGAAATAGAGAGCAGGAACCAGTGCAGAAACAATGAGAATACTAAAGAGAAGGGGTAGATTCGTTGTCCCGTGAACGATGAGAAATCCGCCGATACACAGAAGGAGTGCGACGCAGTTGTTGATTATAAAAACAGAAAGGATATCCCAGCGAAGATCAGAACGGCTTCGTGACACAGTGACTCCTCCTTATACACGGATGACGCGGATTTCTCCACAAGTCAGGGAAAAATTGAGCACCAATCTCTTGGTAGCTTCATCAAAATCAGGGGTTTTGGTGGTTATGAATCGATTAAAGCCACCTTGATCATCATTATCCAGTATTTTTAAGCTTCCTGTCCGAACAAACGCTTCGATCCGAACCGGTAGATGGGAAGGGATATAGACTTGGATCTCACCAAACCATCCTGCAATATCGATAGTGACTTCTTGATCGGGGATGATCGCTTGCGTAAGATTCAGATCGATGGATCCAGCACCTATCCAGTATTCCTTATTTTCAAGCTGAAAAGGCTTTTTGCCAATCCGAATTTCTCCAAACATCATCTGATTCGATTGTCGTGACCGATGTCTTTTAGTCGCTTCTCTATAGGCCTTTTTAGCTTCTCTGTAAGTGTAAGGGTTCTCTGCATGTGAGAAGCGATGATGGCAGTGTTCTTGGTTTTCTGCATCATGGATGGTGCGATGCATTCTGTGACGGTAGTATTTGTGGGCGTAGCCAGGGAAGAGAATTCGCAAACCAAAATAGATGATGGCTAGCGGCCATAGGATACCTGCGATGGTTTTCCAATTGAGAGCGTCAAACCCTAGTTTATTAGCCAGGAGATTCCAACCCACCAGAAAAAGAACGGTTCCTACGATCATTGGTCCAAGATGAGGAGATTGTTTACGAAAGAGAGGTTTTAATCCTTTAATGAACGCTGCTGTTGCTACCACAAAAAAGAGGACAGGCCACCAGGTGGAAATCAGAGTGGAGACAGGGATTGTCAGGATGCCAATATTTTCGAGGAGAAATAAAACCCCCAGGGTGATGATAATGAAGGCGATCAATGTACTCTTGCTAAAGAATGGTTTCATAAGAGTTGGCGGCACATTGGGAGTTGCATGGTGTGCCGCGCCACTTCCTTTCTATAGGTGAATGAAGGGTGATTATCCATGGATGATTCTTATAGGTTGGACATCTCGATCTTAAAATCCTTTTCTCCTAAATAAGGTGTTGTATTGTCAGTTTAGTAAATTGGAGAGTATTGGTGAAGGTACTGAGGAAGGGATGAAGCTCCGTCTTCAGACGGAGTTGTTTGAACATAAAAAAGCCCCGTTTTGAGAACGAGGCTGAGTAGTTAGGCATCCAAAAGGAGGGGGGTGTCGATAATTCCACCGCCAAGGCATTTTGTTCCATCGTAGAAGACGACGGATTGTCCTGGTGTAACAGCACGTTGAGGCTCATCGAAGAGGACACGGCAGGTACCGTCTGATTGGGGCTCTACACGCACTCCCTGATCCTTTTGCCGATAGCGGAACTTCGCTGTGCAGGTGAAGGGAGTGGATCTTTCGATCTGATTGGTCCAATGGAGATGACTGGCGATTAACCCATCGGAGTATAGTGCTGGGTGATCATGACCTTGCCCGACAAGGAGAACATTGCGAGCGAGGTCTTTTCCAACTACAAACCAAGGGTCCCCAGATCCACCACCTCCGATTCCTAGACCTTGGCGTTGACCAAGGGTGTAGTACATCAGACCATCATGGCGTCCTTTTACCTCTCCAGCAAGAGTTTGCATCTCTCCTGGTTGGGCTGGTAAATAATTTGAGAGAAAATCTTTGAAATCCCGTTCACCGATAAAGCAGATTCCAGTAGAGTCCTTTTTATTGGCAGTGGGAAGCCCTGCCTCAGCTGCGATTTTGCGTAGCTCATGCTTCTCCAAATGTCCGATAGGAAACATGGCTTTTGCTAATTGGTCTTGTCCCAGGGTGTAGAGGAAGTAGGTCTGGTCTTTGTTTGGATCTTGACCTCGTAAAAGGTGATAGGTTCCATCAACCTGCTCTACTTGGGCATAATGGCCTGTCGCGATATAATCCGCACCTAATTGGAGGGCTTTATTTAGAAATTCACCAAACTTAATCTCTTTATTACACATTACATCGGGATTTGGGGTACGTCCTGCTTTATACTCATCAAGAAAGTATTGAAACACTTTGTCTCGGTATTCCCGCTCAAAGTTGACGGAGTAGTAAGGAATTCCGATGTGAGAAGCGACACGTCGTACATCTTCGAAGTCTTCGGTTGCTGTACAGTAGCCATTCTCATCTGTATCATCCCAGTTTTTCATGAAAAGGCCAATTACATCATAGCCCTGTTCTTTCAGAAGGAGGGCGGCTACTGAAGAATCAACTCCACCAGACATGCCGAGGATAACGCGTGGTGTTTTTCCGTTCATGGAAACTCACCTCTGACTAAAAAATATCATGATCCAATCCAAAAGAGGATGGGTAACTTGATCATGCGAAAATTAGGAGAAAGTCCCCATTCCATAAATTATACCATGGTTAATAGATTAGAAACAAATTGAGGAAGATTAGCATGATGATTAATAGAAGATTGGGATTGGGTAATCTGCTACTTTGGTTGACATGGATATCCTACCTGAGGTGGAGATGAATTGGTTCATGGGTAGTATGTTCAACGAAAGCGACATCTGTCAAGATAAAAGAAACCAACATTACTCGAGTAAGTGATTATAAAGCATATAAAAAACGGGAGGCTGGGCATTGGAGGAACAAAAGAGTATCCCATTGTTTGACGAACTTGGTCGGCTAATTTGGACTGATCGTGAAGAGTTTCGTATCCGAGTAATTCCGGAGAACGTACAGGCAGATTGGGACCATCCAGAAAATTTGTACGCCTTTGCTGTCCAACTCTATCGGGATGGCTTTTTAGACGAGGCTTCTGAGAGTGTAGATCGGATACTAGAGTTGACTGATCGTGGAGAAGAAGCCCTCTTACTAAAAGGGTTGATCCATCATCGACAAAAGAACTATTCAGAAGCGGAAGCGATCCTCAAAGAGTGCATCCATCTATTTCCCAATAGAGGAGTTGCCTTTACATACCTTGCTCGACTTTACGCGGCAGAAAAAAAGCAGGAGCAAATGATCGATGCTTTAAATCAAGGACTTACTCGGGAACCTAATCAAGAAATGGCCCTACGCATGTTAGTTGGTGCAACTCCTGATCCAGCGCATGCAATAGCTCTCCTTGGATCCTTTGCTACCAATGAAGAAGCTTGGTGGCCCCAGTTAGAACTGGGTCGAATTTATCTCAAAGAAGGAAATGTGAAGGAAGCCATCAGTCAATTTTGTTTAGCGATCCAGTCCAGCTGTGGCTATCATGAGGAAAAAAAGGATCCTCCTGATTGGGAAGAGGAAATTGCTTTGATGACAGTGACGACTCTCTTATTTAGGCATGGTTTATGTGATGAATTAATTCAAATGGCAGAGAAATACTGGACGCCTCAGTTTCTCACTCCCTATGCAGGGCTTGATTATGTTGCAGCCTTGGAAGAACAGGGGGAGATCCGAGGAGCCATCGATGTGCTAAATGAGATGATCGCCAAAAGTGAAGAAGAGTATCGGGTAATCCTGAAGTTACGTATTCATCACTTGGAAAAGAAGCTAGAACGAGTATCCTGATCGGGTATCCCTCTCTATCTACTGTAAAAAACGTGCTATTTCTTGCGTATCCCTTGAGGGACAGCTATGATGATAGAAATGATCATAGGGAGGGATGAGATGGAAACTCAACGATATGAATTGTTCGACGATGAACGTCTTCAAATTAAGCGTCCACTACTCCATGTGGCCTATGAGGTACTTACTTTGGAGGAGCAGCATCGCTTTGAGTTGCTGTGCCAAGAAGTGTGTGCCGAGATCCCTCCCCGTATCCAAGCATTTGAAGCATTATATATGGGCTACTTTGAAGAGCTTCACACAGCAGAGGATGATGCAACTTTTTACCGCTTAATGGAGAAGATGAACGACTTGTCCTGTCGCATCGCTGATTTAAATGTCCTCTTTCTCTACATAGAAGGTAATTTTATTTTAACGAGTACACAGGCCTAATCGTGAAAAAACCGCGGGTATATACCCCGCGGTTTTCTTAGTTAGTCCTGGTCCCTGCACGCTTTTGTATCCTGCTCTTGTTCGGAGTCCCTTTCTTCTTTGCTCTCCTTGGTCAATTCTCCACTTTGCTCATAGGCAAATTGGATATTTCGATTCACTTCTTTTTTATCTTTTTGCTTACGGTCTTGCTCTGCCATCTCCTTCACTCCTACAACAAATTTGGCGAGACGGGCAAACCACCCGGCGCACAAGTATAACTTGGGGAGAAGTGAGGAGGATTATACAGTGGAACTACAAACGGATGGAAACATCGTATTTACTCAACCATGTATTCGTTTGTACCAGTCGATCTAGTATTTGAATCCACCGTGTAATCTTTTGACTCGGATGTTCTGTTGCATCGTAGAGTTTTTGTAGGGCATCACGATCAATGACGGATGTTAATGGAGAGTTAGAGTCGTGGATGATCTCATTCATCCGAGATCGTAGAGCAGCTAGATAAGTCGGATTAGTGGTGAAGGGATAAGCACTTTTACGTCGTTTGATGATCCCTTCTGGTAATACATCCGCGAATGCTCTCCGTAGAATTCCCTTTTCGATATTATCGACGTTTTTCATTTCCCAGGGAATGTTCCATACATATTGTACAAGACGTGGATCACAGAAAGGTACACGTACTTCAAGACCGGTCGCCATGCTCATACGATCCTTTCGATTGAGCAGGACTGGAAGAAACCGCGTTAAATTTAGATAAAAAAGTTCACGAATTCGTGCATCGTGAGGATTTTCTCCAGGAAGTGTAGGAACTTCTGCGATGGCTTCTTCATAACGCTGGTGAAGATACTCATCATACTGCAGAACCTCTTGTGCATCTGGGGTTAGGAAGTTTGATAAAAGTGATTTGCCTGATTCCATTGTGACATTCCAAGGGAATGTTTTTGCTTGAAGCACTTTTTGATCATGGAACCAAGGGTATCCTCCGAAAACTTCATCCGCAGACTCCCCAGATAAGGAAACTACCGCTTTTTTTCTAATTTCGCGGAAAAGCAGATAGAGGGAAATTTCCATTTCTCCCATGCCAGGAAGATCATGGGCGTGGATAGGGACATCATGATTAGCAATTAAATCTGGGGTATCAAGGGTGACATTGTGGTGGTGGCTGTTTGTATGTTCTACCATGTGCTGAACCCAAGGGGTGTCTAAACTTTGATGAAGAGGGTCTGTTTGAAAATCACGGTCGCTTCCTATGAAATCGACAGAGTATGTGTGTAAAGGATCTTTCCCTTGATTGCGATACTCACGGGCGGCAAGGGCTGTCAATCCACTTGAATCCAGTCCACCCGAGAGTAGCGATACTACAGGGACATCGGCGATCAATTGCCGTTGGACGGTATCATGTAACAATTCACGGATATGAAGGGTCGTTGTCTCAAGGTCATGCTCATGGGGATGGCTTTCTAGTTTCCAGTAGGTTTCATCCTGCATGCCTTTAGCACTAAAACGGAGAAGGTGACCGGGACGTACTTCATGTACATCGCGGTAAATGCCATTGCCAGGTGTTCTCACAGGCACTGTAATAAATAATTCAGCCAATCCTGTACGATCGATTTCTGGACGAACGCTTGGATGGGCTAAGAGTGCTTTTAGTTCAGAACCGAAAAGGACAGAGCTCTCCCGCTGAGCATAGAAAAGGGGCTTTACACCCAATTGGTCTCTTATCAGGATCAGTTCCTGTTTTGCACTATCCCAGATAGCGATTGCAAAAATTCCGTTAAATCGCCGGGGGGCATCTGTTCCCCATTCGATGTAGGAACGAAGGACGACTTCGGTGTCTGATCGGGTCTCAAAGGTATGGCCAAGACTTATTAACTCCTGACGCAACTCGCGAAAGTTATATAGTTCGCCGTTGTATGTAAGTGCATACTGACGACCATTCTCCTGACGAACCATGGGCTGTTTTCCCCCTTCGGGGTCAATGACAATGAGTCGTCTATGGGCGAAAGCAGCGCGTTGGCTAAGCCAAAAACCATCGTTATCTGGACCTCTCCAATAAAGCGTATTTGTCATCTGTTCAAGGATCGTTTTTTCATTTGACAGGTCACGTTTCCAATCTACCCATCCAGTGATACCGCACATTGTTCAACATCTCCTTCTATTGTCAATAGTAATATTAACCAACGAGGTACCTTTTTAACGTAACTCTCTGATACTAAAAGGGCAAGTCGCATGCTTGCTATTCTTCGGTGATGAGGATTAATAAATAGGGGGTAAGGTCTATTTTTTATTTATTTACGTAATATTAGTTGGTCGAAATATATGGATGCAATATTTTTGTCTCGCATGTTAGCTCATTCCACGTTAGAATGAAAATAATGAGAATGGCAGGGAACGGAGGAAAGTGGTATGGAGAGAGCCTTCTACATATCAAGAATCGACGCAAAAAATTAGTAAAAGATTTTATCAAGACGATATGGGGAGTAGGCAAAAAGAGAGATGATGGATGGAAAGGTGGCAGAGTATGCGTACAGTTCTTCGATATAAATGGGTGGTTTTGATTGCTTGGGTAGCGATGGTCATCCTATCGATCGTGACAATGCCCGACCTTGGGCAGATGACACGAGAATCAGAACCCAAAATTCATGCCAAGTATTCTTCACAGATGGCAAATAATTTGAAAAAGGAAATGAGTAACTCTTCGAAAAACAGCAAAGATGTTGATATTTTAGTTGTTTTTCATTCTGACAAACCGTTAACGAAAAATGAGTTATCAGAGATCGAAAAGGGAGTTGATAACCTCGAATCCAATAAAAAATTGGGTGTGAGTAATGTCATCACCCATTTTAATGAAAAAGAACTGAAAGATCAGTTTGTCTCCAAGGATAAAAGTACAGTGATGACTCTCTTTACGGTAAATCGGAGTGGAAAACAGTTATCTGATGTTCGAGAAGACGTAAGAGGGGCTCTAAAATCCGTCTCCGTAGATCATTACTTAACTGGAAACAAGCTCATTCAAGATGATTTTGGCCAAACCACCTTAAAGGGTGTAAAGAAGACCGAGACGATCACGGTTGCTTTTATTATTGTGGTGTTGATCGCTGTTTTCCGATCTCCTGTAGCACCGGTGATCTCCCTACTATCGGTGGGAATATCCTATATCACATCCCTAGCAGTGGTTGCCCATATGGTGCAATGGTGGGACTTCCCCTTTGCGAATTTTACACAGATCTTTTTGATCCTTGTTTTATTTGGGATAGGAACAGATTATAATATCCTCCTTTTTGCCCGCTTCAAAGAGGAGCTATCCCAGCGGAAATCGATTTCTGAATCAATTGTTGTCACATATCAAACGGCTGGAAAAACGGTTTTCTATAGTGCCATTGCGGTATTCATCGGTTTTAGCTGTTTAGCCTTTGCAAAGTTTTCCGTCTATCAAGCAGGGGTAGCGGTTGCTGTCGGTGTCCTATTCTTGATTGCATCCTTGCTCACCGTTGTTCCTTTTTTTATGTCCGTGTTAGGTATGAAAATGTTCTGGCCTGTGAAAAAGGTGAAAGGAAAAGTGAACAGCCGGATCTGGCCAGCTCTTTCTTCCTTCTCCTATCGTCGTCCCCTTTTAGGGCTCCTGATTGTGGCACTTATCACAGTACCTATTCTTTTTTTCCATCAAGGAAAGTTATCCTACAATAGCTTGGATGAGGTGGACAACTCCTATGAATCCTTAAAAGGCTTTAACATTGTCGCCAAGGAGTTTACACCAGGACAGACGATGCCTGTCGAAGTGGTTCTTAAAAGCGACAAAAAATTAGATTCCTCAGAGGCTTTGGCTTTTATTGATGAGGTAACCAATAGCTTAAGGCGTGTGCCAGAAGTGGATACCGTATATGGACCCACTCAACCAAAGGGCAATCCCATCGAAGCAGCCTACGTGAATAAGCAGACGAAGAAAACCAATGAAGGGATTGGTAAGGCAGAAAAGGGAACCGAGCAGATTAATAGCGGTTTAAAAAAAATCCTAGCAAAAATGAATGCAGGTAGTAAAGATATGTCCCAGGTGGATCAATTGTACAAAGGGACAAAGGCCGCTCAACAAGGTGTGCAGGAGGTTGGGAAGGCTTCCAAGCAAATTCAGGCTGGTCTAGATAAAGGGGCCTCTGGGGCTGAAGAACTAAATACAGGGCTTACAAAGATGCGTAGTGGCGTAGAAATCTTAGTGGCGAATACGAGCAAACTAAATAGCGGGTATAACAGTTTGTATGCGGGTTATAAAAAGCTCGGAGATGGGGCTAACAGGCTACAGTCTCTTATGGATCAAATTAAACCGTTGGCCGCTGGGGTTAAAGTCCAAGTATACGGATTAAATCCGCAGGGCCCTGGGGAGCAAGCAAAAGTAGCAGCATTAAAAGAGAAGGTTAATCCGTTAGATGCTCAAGTTAAGATATTAGATAATGGCTTACAGGAATTGAATGTTGGCTTTACCGGGATCAATAGTCGATTTGCAGAAGCTAACGCAGGGTTGAATAAAATTACGACTGAACAGAAAAAATTGCTGGCGGGACTTACCCAAATGGAACAAGGCTCTAGGGCGCTAGCAGCGGGTTTGAAAAAAGGAAGTGCTGGTGAAGCGCAGGTAGTGGATGCCCTCGGTCAAATTGATACCGGATTGGGTAGAGTCGCCAATGGGCAGGGGCAACTAAATGATGGGCTTTACTCAATGGATAACGATCTCAAGAAACTGCAAGGAGGACTTAGCAAAAGTTCTAAGGGACTAGGTGAGATCGATAAAGGGTTAAACAAAGCACAAGGGTACTTAGGTGAAGTAGCCGGTACGAAGGCATCCCATACCTTTTTCCTACCCAAAGCACAGCGCACTGGGAAAGACTTTCAAAAGTCCTTAGATGCATATATGTCCGGTGATCGTCACATCTTGAAATGGAACATCGTTCTCGAAGGAGATCCATACTCAGAGAAGGCGATGAAGACAGCTGGAGATATCGATCAAACCATTTCAGATAAATTGAAAAAAACCAAGTACAGTGACTCCAAATATGGAGTGGGTGGTCTCTCTTCTCAAAACAGAGATTTGAACAAATTATCCACAGAGGACTTTACCCGAACGGCTACTTATATGATGTTGGGGATTGCCCTGGTTCTTCTCTGGATGTTACGCTCCTTCTGGAATACGGTGTACATTATTGCTTCGTTAGTGATTTCCTATTTCAGTGCCTTAGCGTTTACTGAAGTGATCTTCAGAGAAGGATTTGGTTATCCTGGTCTCACATGGTCTACGCCATTTTTCTCTATGATCATGATTGTCTCCTTGGGAGTGGATTATAGTATCTTCCTTATGATGCGTTACTTGGAGTACCGTGATTGGACACCAGGAAAAGCGGTTGTGGAAGCTTCCCGTAAAATCGGTGGCGTGGTATTTTCCGCGGCAATCATCCTCTCAGGTACATTTGCCGCGCTCTATCCCTCGGGGATTCTTACCTTAATGCAGGTAGCTACCGTTGTGATCCTCGGATTGTTCATCATGGCATTTCTGATGTTGCCACTCTTCTTACCAGGAATGATGGCCGTTACTCGTCGCTTAAATGCTGATCCAGATGGGCCTCAAGGTGAGAAAGGAAGTTTATAATCGCTTTTCTTATGTGAAATAATGGATAAAATGGTTGCATTTTTGGGATGATTGGGTAGTCTACCCTATGAGGGTTGTACCCATGGAAGGCGGGAAGCCATGGCTTCCCGCCTATCTATTCTCCAAAGGGTTCCCAGTCGTATCTTCACAATAAAACTTGAAACAGGCTTTGCTTTCTATTTCAAAAGCATTATTATTAGGGAGGATTGATTAATAACAGGAGAGAGAGTTCCAATCTAATAAGACCGTATTATACTAGGGGGGTTCAGTCTTGATCTTTAATCGTTCGAAGGATTCGGTGTTCTACCATACCTTGGTGGAGGCCGCTAGCAACATCGTTGAGGCGATGCAGCTTTTCCGCCAGAACGTGGAGACTTTGCAACACAAAGAAGATTACGCCGAGAAGTTGAAGGACTTGGAAAACAAAGGGGACGAATTTACGCACATTCTCATTCGTGAATTGAATTCTACCTTTGTGACCCCAATGGATCGAGAGGATATTAAGGAACTAGCCATTAAGTTAGATGATATCCTGGATGGGGTGGAGGCCTGTGCTTCCCGTTTCGTTTATTACAATGTAGAGAAAACCACACCGTACTTAATGCAGTTTGCGGAGCTATTGGAGAAGGTAGCTGAACATTTGCAGGAAGCTTTTATTGCCTTGCAAAAACGTGAATTCCCAACCATTCAGAATCTGGTTGTCGAAATTAACCTGGTAGAAAATCAAGCAGATCGTCTGATGCGTCAATCCGTTGGTTCTTTGTTTGAGGAGCAAAAAGATCCAGTCGAACTAATCAAGATGAAGGAACTATACGAAAAGCTAGAGGGCGTCACCGATAGTGCTGAGGATCTTGCCGATGTTCTGGAAAGCGTGGTTATGAAGTATGCTTGACCCGTTAGTGCTCATTATTTTAGTCGTCGTTTTTGCCCTGGTTTTTGACTTTACCAATGGGATGAACGACTCAGCCAATGCCATCGCTACAGTGATTGGTACACGGACGCTCACTCCAGCCAAAGCGTTGCTCCTCGCAGGTACTTTAAATGTCGCAGGTGCCTTTTTTTCTACTGCGGTAGCGAAAGCGATTGGAACGAAAATCGTAGACGCTAAAATTATTACCCAATTGGTCGTACTTGCCGCTTTGTTAGCGGCTATTGTATGGAATGTGATTATGGCGCGTATCGGTATGCCTGTGAGCTCTTCCCACGGTTTGATTGGTGCGCTCGTTGGCTCTGCTGTAGCTTTTAAGGGCTTTGCAGTATTGAAGGTAACTGGGCTGTTAGAAATCCTCATCGCACTTCTTCTCTCTCCACTCCTTGGTGGTTTGTTGGCGTATGGGTTAATGAAACTGATTCGAGCATTATTTGCTAACTCCAATCCATCCAAAGTGAAACGGATCTTCCGGCCACTCCAGATCATCTCCTCCTCATTGATGGCCTTCAGTCATGGAACGAACGATGCACAAAAGGCTATGGGGATTATCACTCTCGCATTGGTAGCGGGTGGATACTTAGATACCGTAGAAGTACCCACTTGGGTAGTTATTGCTGCTGGGCTTACTATGGGATTGGGAACAGCTATCGGGGGTTGGCGGATTATTAGAACGATGGGGATGCGCTTGGCTCACTTGGACACGCCCCATGGATTTGCCGCAGAAACAGCCGCTGCCGTTCTGCTCACCTCGATTGCGAAAGTGGGTATTCCAGTAAGTACTACGCAAACGATGACTGGAGCCATTCTTGGTGTAGGGACAGCAGAACGTGTGAAGAGCGTTCGCTGGGGGATTGCAGGTAAAATCGTCTATGCTTGGGTATTTACTCTCCCAGGTACAGCTATCATGGCATGGTTATTTTACCAAGTACTAAAAGTATTAGAGTAGGATCTTACGAATGAGACATAAAAAGAGAAGTTCGCTGAGTATTGTCAGTGGACTTCTCTTTTTTATGATTTGTGTGGATGGAAGCGAACGGGCCCTTATTTGCTGACATACTATGAACCAAGCATAAATAAAGGGATGATTGCAGGATGGCTGGTACATCTAATTCTATCAATAATAGCAGAGTAATTAATAATATTACCAATTTTAAAATCGTTAGTATTTCTGGAGGGATGATTGCTTTAGGAAATGGTTTCAATGTAGGTGCCTCAAGTGATTCTGACCAAGTTGGAGGCTCAACTGTAACTGGAGATTTTAACAAAAGCATCGATATGGATAAGAATTTAAAGATCGAGGGGGCAGGCTAGTATATAGAGTCTGGATAGAAAAGCTGATGTTACCCTACACAATTGGTTCTGCAACTTGAGCTTGTAAATTGAGCTGTGCGGGTTTCCCTATGTCGTAGGAAATATTTCCAATTTGCTCAGAGAGCTCTTCTAAAGATGTGTCACTTTTCCAGTATGAATAGGTAAGACGCAAAAGGTGGGTTGTTTCTGTGAGGGCATTATCCCATAAATCCATGAAACGCTCACGATGACGCTCAGTAGGTACTGCAGGATGAAGCCACTCCCGCTCTTGCTCATTAAGATAATCCACACCATCATGGAGAGGACGATAGCGGAAGGGGTAGATATAACCAAAAGTGAGAGCGAGTTTGATGCCCGAGGGATCGTAAAAAAATCCAAGGGCTTTTTTCATGTCATTGTAAGCAGTATTCCAATCCTCTGGGCGAATTTGGGCTGTTTCGGAGGGGAAATGCTTACGAGCAATATCGTGCATGATCTTAGACCAATGATCAGGTAGTCGAGGGCCGATATCGATTCGTGGCACGACAGGGGTTTTCCAAGTGCGGATGTTTTCCAAGCGTTCTGCTAATAGGGTGTCGATGTAGACTTCTAACTGTTGATGCTTATGTTTACCTTCACCAGAACGGTAGACAATATAGGGATGAGCATGCCGATCCAGTATGTGATGGGTTAGAAAACCTGACACATACTCCTCTAGATCTGGATGGCTACCAGCGGCTTGAATAAGATCGGTAAGAAAGGGACCGCAGTGTCGTTTGTGAATCTCATTGCCTAAGTTATTTACCGTTTTACCAAATTTCCATGGCCAGAAATTATGGTAAAGCAGAAAATCAGGGCCTTGACAGCCCAGTTGAAAGGCACGTGGATCTTGAGGGATAGGTAGATCAGCATGTTTTAAGGCGATGTGGCCGAAAAGGATATGGCTCCAGGCGTTTGGCATTGAAGGCTCCTTTCTACGAAGAAAAGGGTTTCTCTTCGTTTTCGATACGAATCGATAGACTCCTCTTTTTCACTTTTTTCGGACTGAGGGCTCACTTTAGAATAACCATGGTTTCAGCTTTGCCATTTAAAAATGGTATAGTAAGAAGGTCAATCTCATCATGGCACGGAGGGGTTATTGTGAAGGAATTACAGACAGCCATCGATGCAGCTCGTCAAGCCGGATCTAAGATTCGTGAAAAGGCGGCGGTTGCCAAAAGAATCGATGTAAAATCATCAGCCCATGATCTAGTGACTGAGGTGGATAAAGAGGCGGAATCCATCATCCGCGAGATCATCACCTCTCGTCATCCGGATCATATGATCCTGGGTGAAGAGAGCGTGGATGCGGGAGCTGTTGCAGCTAAAGAAGCGTTGGAAAAGCATCGAAAACATGAAGATCTATGGATTGTCGATCCTATCGATGGAACGACAAACTTTATCCATGGATTTCCCTTTTTTTGCGTTTCTATCGCCTATGCGGTTAGGCAGGAGGTCGTCCTTGGAGTGATTTATAATCCGATGACAGATGAACTGTTTACAGCCGAGAAAGGAAAGGGCGCATGGTTGAATGATGAACCAATCCAGGTATCCACCGAGGCGACTTTGGCTGAAAGTTTATTAGCCTCTGGATTTCCTTCAGGGGACCCTGCTGGAATGAGGCAGATAAACACCGATGGGATATTAAAATTATCTCCCCAGGTACGAAATATCCGTGCAGGAGGATCAGCGGCATTACACTTAGCATATGTTGCCGCTGGGCGACTCACAGGTTTCTGGGAATTGGATTTAAATGCTTGGGATTTAGCGGCAGGTGCATTACTTGTAATGGAAGCGGGTGGCAAAGCAACGGATACAATCGGTGGAAGCTATGAGATTGGTGTCCGCCATATCTTGGCGACCAACGGGCAGGTTCACACTGAGGTGCAACAAGCCTTAGCTGCAGTTGGTGCAACAGGTTTTTAAAGGGATAGGCCTACATAGGAGGAGAGAATAATGGGGATTAATTGGTTAGAAGAAACAGAAAAACGACGGGATCAACTACTGCAGCAATTGACAGAGCTATGTTCCATTGAAAGTGTTTTGGATGATTCAACAGCGAGCCCTGGTGCTCCCTTTGGAGAGAAAATCTCAGAAGCATTAAACTATATGCTAGATCTAGGGGATAAAGCTGGCTTTACCACAAAAAGTGTGGATGGCTATGCAGGTCACATTGAGATGGGAGGAGGCGAGGAATTGGTCGGCGTTTTGGCCCATTTGGACGTGGTACCGGTCGGAGATGGTTGGATCTCTCCTCCATTTGAACCCGAAGTGCGTGAAGGGAATTTTTATGCTCGTGGAGCCCAGGATGATAAGGGTCCGGCTATGGCTGCTTTTGTTGCCATGCAGATGGTTAAGGAGTTGGGTCTCCCCTTAAGCAAAAAGGTTCGTTTGATCCTGGGTACGGATGAGGAATCTCACTGGCGGGATATGGATTATTATTTTGCCCGGGAAAAAATGCCGGACATGGGCTTTACGCCGGATGCAGACTTCCCTATTATCACTGCGGAAAAAGGCATGATCGACTTAACCTTAACTGGTAAAGTAGAGCCTGGTGAAGCGCCAGTAGCGGGGTGGTTACTCCAATCCTTTGAAGCAGGGCAACGTTTCAACATGGTACCTGATTTAGCACGGGCACAATTGCAGGGAGATGGGGATGTTTTTGAACTGAAGGAGAAGTATCAAGATTTTCTGTTATCCAATCGGATTCAGGGATATGCTGAGGAATCCAACGACCACCTTACCCTGGTCCTCGAAGGAAAAGCCCATCATGGATCAGAGCCGGATGGGGGGTTAAATGCCGCGTTACGGCTTGCTGAGTTTCTGGATACAGCAACATTAGACCCAACAGGAAGTAAGTACATACGTTTTATCAGCGAAAAATTATGTGAAGGCTTTAAAGGGGAGAAGTTGAACCTTGCGCAAAGTGATGAACGGGTAGGTCCATTGACGGTAAATGGAGGGATCTTCCGTTACGAAGCAGCTGGGGAACAAGGTGTTGGGTTAAATATCCGTTACCCGATTTCGGGGGAACTTGCGCAAATCCGTCAGCAGATGGAAACTGAAGTAGAGCCCTTTGGATTTACCGTAGAAGTGGTGGATCATAAACAGGGACACTTCGTTGATGAGGAGCATGTCCTTGTCCGTACTCTCGCTCGCGTATATGAGGAACAAACGGGAGAAAAAGGTGAGACACTGGCGATTGGCGGTGCAACCTATGCTCGTGCCCTTGAAACAGGTGTGGTCTTTGGCCCGGGTTTCCCAGGCCGTGAAGATACTGCTCATCAACGGAATGAATATATCGTAGTGGAGGATCTAGTAAAAGCCACTGCGTTGTATGCCCAGGCGATCTACGAATTGGCGAAGTGATCGTAGGCGACGATTCTTAACCATTCGTATAAGATGAACTTATAAAGAAGGTTGGCGGCTCAGCAATGGAGTCACCAACCTTTTTTGTAGGAAGACTAAGTACTGCCATATTGGATCATCCATCTTGAGACGCTTTTCTGCAAGGATGTCCAAAAGAAAATATAATTGCAGAAAATTTCCAAATGTAGTAACCTGTCCTTGGATAACTTTATAAATATTATTTATAAAAAAATAACATCCTCTAAAGGAGAGCTTACTTATGAAGAAACCATTTCATTATTGCACCACAGACCATACGATCCTCCATGGAACGATTCATAGTGAGGAAGGGGAACCACTGATTTTTCTTCACTATATGGGAGGAAATGAAGCGATTTGGAACGGTGTGATCCCTTTTTTCATTGAGAATTATCGTGTGATTACGATTAATTTGCGTGGACACGGATATTCTGAGGATCGGGGTAAAGGGTACGACTTTGATACATTAGCTGAGGATATAGCATTGGGATTAGATCACCTAGGGATCACCGCTGCTCATTTCGTGGGGAGCTCCCTGGGCGCTTACGTAGCAACTTCCTTTGCTGCCCGATGGCCTGAGCGTTGCCTCTCCCTTGTTAATTCTGAAGGAGCTTTGCAAAATGATACGGGCCCAGGTGGAAAGTTTACAGAGTCAAAGGAAGAACGAATGGCCAAGTTAGGAAGCAGAAGCGAGACTACATACTCCTCCAAAGAAGCTTATATTCAGCATCTTAAAGCTGTATGGTTACCCTGGAGTGAGGTGAAGGAGAGAACTTTAGAGGGGCTTGAGGTAGATCAACGAGAAGACGGTAGAGTCGCAACGAAACCATCACACAATTCTTCGATGCAACTGTTGGAACACTTATTTAACGTTCAGTTAGAGGATTGGTATACCAATGTTCAATGTCCAGTTCTCTTTCTTCCAGCAGAGGTAGAAGGAGATCTTGAGGGGAAGCTTACTTTTATCAAAGATAAGCTGGAACCGATTCTCACCATCAGTAAAACCGAAGTAATCCCGGGCACTACCCATGCGATGATGTTTGATCATTATGAAGAGATGAGCCATGCGATTCTGTCATTTCATAAAGAAATGACTAGTTTATCAGGAGAGTTGAAAAATTGACAGAACTCTATCTTTTACGTCATGGAGAGACCGAGTGGAATAAAGAACAGCGATTTCAGGGGAGGCTTGATTCACCTCTCACCGACAGAGGGATTCGGCAGGCTGAAGCGATAGGCAACTATTTATCTACTACTTCCTTTGATCGTATAATCACAAGTACGAGTGAACGAACATTTACTACTGCCCAGATAGTTCGAGGAAATCGTTCCATCCCGATTGATAACGATCCCATATGGTTGAAGATGTCCTTTGAAGAGTGGGAAGGGATGAAACATGATCGTATAAAAGAAAAATGGCCGAACCAATGGGATTCATTCTGGAATGATCCCATCTCCTATCAGCCCCAAGGGAATGGGGAGAGTTTCTCTGAGGTAAGGCTCCGCGCTGCAAAGGGAATACAACGTTTGTTGGTAGAGTGCTCAAATCAGTGTATCTTGCTAGTGAGCCATACGGTGACCATCAAATCAATTATTGCCTGTGTGGAAAAACGAACACCTTCCCAATTATGGAACCCTCCTTATTTACATCCCACCTCTCTTTTGAAGGTCGATCTAGAGAAAGATAGAGTGGAACTTTTGCAGACATCCCATGTAAATGAATGAAGTAAGAGGGTAAAAGTAAACATTTGAATATATGATCTATCATTTAGAAAGGACGGACAATTTGTCCGTCCTTTCTAAATGATAAAGGGTTCATTTAACATCTCCTAAATCATCTGAAGTATATGTTGAGAAACGATACATGTTAGTAATTAGAGTGCTCAAGCGCGTACCTCAAATTACGATTTTTCGATGTCAGTTCTTTTCGAAACAGGAATCCATATCTCACTCTTAAAGGAAGAAGAGGTGGTATCTTTATTCTCATTCCACAAGATTTCAGGACCTTCGGTTTGTTCATAGGTAGAGGAGGGGAACCATTCGGAGTATATGCGACCCCAAACATTTTGCAAGGTATCTGGAAAAGGCCCAACAGCTTCAAATACAGCCCAAGTAGAGTCAGGGACCTCAAGTTCTACGAAGGTTGGGGGGCATTCCTTCGTTGTAGCAACACCGATATAGTGATCCAGCTCCCCTTTTTCCTCCATGCGACCTTCAGAAAAATTGGTAGATACATTAAGGAGTCCAGGTGGTGAACCATTTGAAAGCTTTTTTAGTTGATGGATCATCTCTTTATTGAGTCTTTTCCACATCCCAGCGATCTCTGGGTTCACCCCTTTAAATACGATGGGTACTCTTTTCTTGATACCGATTATATGAAAGGCGCCTTTCTCTTCCAAACGATAGTTCATTTCTTCTCCTCCTTGTATTGTCAACTGAAAGGTCATACGCGGATAGGCTTTCAATGTTTGGCTAGTTGTTCTCGCTTCTGATGGTGTAATCCCATGTAAGCTTTGAAAGGCTCTAGCAAAGGAATCAGGTGAACTGTAACCATACTTCAATGCAACATCGATCACTCGTACTTTGCTTTGGTTTAATTCGGATGCGGCCAATGTAAGGCGTCTGCGACGAATGTACTCGGACAATGTGATTCCTGAGAGGAAGGAAAACATACGTTTAAAATGATACTCCGAGCAACAAGAAAGCCTAGCTATTTTTTGATAGTCGATTTCATCGGTTAGATGATCTTCAATATAGGTTAATGCTCCATTCATACTTTGCAGTAAATCCAAGGGTATGACCTCCCGTCTGATATAAAATTAACATGGATAAAATCGTTCGACCCGACAATGGAGAATTCAAATAAGTCGGGTAAATGGTGTTTTTTGATGATTGTTAAAGGAGAGCGGCGGTAGTACTCAATGGGTTTACCGTTACACTAGATGAAAAATAGGTAGCTGCATGATTTGTAAACACTCATATATTATGGAAAAACATCCATTAAGATCGATTGGGCGAGATAATGGGAAATTTATTTTGCCAAATAGCTTATTTCGAATTTGACCAATTTTTATTTAATTCATATAATTCTCATATCCTAGTAAGGAGGTGATTCGCTCATGATGATCAAAGTAGAAAAAGGCGCAAGCTTGGCTGGCGTAGTGGTTGCTCTTCCAGGCTAATAAGCAATATGAGTTAATACATGAAAACACACCGCAAATCTCCTGGCTATTGCCACGGAGATTTGCGGCACGTATTAATAAAGAGATACAGAACCTTATAGATTGCGAACTAGAAAACCCAGCCCTTCAGGGTTGGGATGAAAGTGAGCGTTAAACGAGAGAGGGCCCCCTCCCCTCTCGCAAGTTCAACCATCCCCCTATATAATTGGATATAGGGGAGGTGAACTTATGCATAAAGCGTTTAAATTTCGTTTGTATCCAACGAAGGAACAAGCGATTCTCATTAACAAATCCATTGGATGTAGCCGGTTTGTATTTAACCAATTCTTAGCGAAGTGGAATGAAAGCTACGACCAGACAGGCAAAGGTCTTACCTATGAAAGGTGTTCCGCCCAATTGACTTCCTTGAAAAAAGAGGTCGATTGGTTGCGGGAAATCGATTCTACTTCGCTTCAGAACACCTTGAAACACCTAGCGGATTCTTTCTCGCGCTTCTTCAAAAAGCAGAATGACCGTCCTCGATTCAAAAGTAAGCGAAACCGTGTCCAATCCTACACGAGTCAGTGCAACCATCCGAAAAAGGGGAAACCCACAATCGAGGTAGTAGCCAATCGGATCAAACTTCCGAAACTCGGATGGGTGAAGGTTGCAAAATCTCGTGAAGTAGAAGGGCGGATTCTATCCGCAACTGTCAGGCGCAATCCCGTGGGCAAGTACTTTGTATCGGTCTTGTCCGAGATCCATCAATGTCCCTATGTGCCCGTAAGCAAAGAAAAGGCCATCGGTGTCGATCTCGGGTTAAAGGACTTTGCGATTCTGACCGATGGAACGAAGATCAAACCATCCCGGTACTTCCGGCAATATGAAAAGAAGGTAGCGAAAGCGCAGAGGATCATGAGCCGACGAACGAAAGGCGGTTCCAATTGGCACAAAGCCCGGATGAAGGTTGCTTGTATCCATGAGAAGATTGTAAACGCTCGCCATGACTTCCTACATAAGCTGTCTTCCAAGCTGATTCGTGAAAACCAAACGATCTGCATCGAAGACCTCTGTGTAAAAAACATGGTGAAGAATCATAAGCTAGCCAAATCCATCACCGATGCCTCCTGGTCGGAGTTTGTCGCCATGCTGAGCTATAAGGCAACCTGGCATGGAAGAAACGTGGTGAAAATCGGGAAACAGTTTCCTTCCAGTCAGCTATGCTCCTCCTGTGGCTATCGCAACAAGGATGTAAAAAACCTCAACCTTCGGGCTTGGACATGTCCCAGGTGTGGTTCCCATCATGACCGAGATATCAATGCATCCAAAAACATCTTGCAAGAAGGACTTCGCGTATTTGCGGTCGGGCAGACCGTCTAAGCTTGGATAGGATCCCGTCAGTAGATGGGAGCTCCCAAGAATCCCACTGCTTTAGCTGTGTGAGTGTCAAGGCTTAGATGATTCTGATGTCCTTGTTATTACATAAGGGGCAATCCATATAACTGGAGGAAAACCATGAAGCCTACTATGAAACCTAAGTTTAAAGAGACAATCCCTGTGTTTTGTTGGGGGAATGAGATACAGATTGGTGAAGAGGATGGATTAGCTGGGATCATTCCTGACCCAAGTGGGAGCATCACGCTCTTGGTACAATCAATGAATGGGAAGAACACGGTGGATGAACTGGTTCAGATTGTCCAGAAGGACTTTCCTGAGATTCCACGAGAAGATATTTTTACCTCGATTCAAGCTTTGGATAACGAAGGATACATTGAAGATGCATCGATTGAGCCTACTAGTCTGAAGGAATATGATCTCGAAAGATACAAAGCAAATATCAATTTCTTCTCGTTGTTTACTTCTCTGGAAGAAAGTAAGTATGAAATACAAGAGAAGATTAATAACTGTAAAATCTCCTTACTCGGTGTTGGAGGGTTGGGAAGTCAGATCCTCTATCATCTGGCAGCGCTAGGCTTCCACAATATCCGTGCCCTTGATTTTGATCGTCTCGAACTGAGTAACTTTAATCGCCAATTGCTTTACTCGGAAGCAGATGTGGGTCAATTAAAAACGGAAATGGCGCTCAAGAGAATCAATCAGTTTAATCCCAATGTGAACCTTTCGATTACCAATTGTAAGATTGGGAAGCCCGAAGAGGTATATGATCATATCAAAGAGACAGAGTATGTCGTATGTGTAGCGGATAAACCGACACTATATATCCAAAACTGGGTAAATGAAGCGATTGTTAAAGCGGGGCTACCGATGGTATCTGGTGGCGTCTTGAATACCCGTGGGCGATTTTACAGCATGATTCCGGGTGAAACAGGCTGTGTACAATGTCATGTTGACTCTAAAAAAGTAGCGGATGATCAGTTTGAGCGGCAGTTGAAGTTTATGGAGGGAATGGACTTCCAGCGCAACAATGCGGCGATTAGTCCCAATGTTGCCATCTTAGCGGGTGCGATGGTGAATGAGTTATTGAAGATTGTTACAGGGTTTCCTGCGCCGATAGCGTTAGGGAAAATCATGGAGGTTAATTTCTTTACCCTTCAAACGAAGGAAATCTCTAGCTGGGAGAAAAACTCAACCTGCCCGGTTTGTCACTCTGCTCGCAGTTTTCGTGATAAAGTATCCTTAGAAGCTTCTTCTCTATCATAAGGTATAGAAACGAAAGTGTTCTCTGGGGAGAACACCCTTGAGGTCAGTAAGTAAATTGAGGGGTAGGCTCTATCTAAGCATGGTGATATAGGTAAGTTGAGTGGGTTAGAGCATTCCTAGTCTAAGGACAGGAGTGTTGATTATCTCTGACCCACTTTCTTATTCCTTGTAAAGGAGCTATGTGGATGAAGATTCCTGTGGTACTGAAAAATAAGAATTATGTGAAGCTATTGGCTGGGATGTCCATCAGTAAATTGGGAGATTCCTTTTTTTTGATCGCACTTCCCCTTCTCGTGTATGAATTAACAAAATCCCCTAGTTTAATGGCCTTCGGTTACGTGTTAGAGATTTTGCCAATGGTCTTATTCAGCCTTTTTGGTGGCGCCTTAGCTGATCAAATGAGCAAGAAAAAGATTATGGTGATCGGAGATATCACCTCTTCTTTATTGATCGTTACTGTACCTCTGGCCTACAGCTTTGGTGTGCTTGAAGTGTGGATGGTTTATGTGGTGATTTTTTGTATAGCCAGCGTGAGTGCTTTTTACCACCCGTGCTTTGAATCGGTTGTACCTGAAGTGCTACAGAACGACAACCTGGTTCAGGGAAATTCACTGTTTAAATTTGTTGAGACGATTACCACATTTACCGGACCCTCGATTGCGGGGGTGATGGTCGCTTTGTTGGGTACGGCGAATGTGTTGTATGTAGATAGTTTATCCTTTGTGTTATCGGCGATGTTTGTGTCTATGGTCACTTTACATAAGGTGGAGAAAAAATCGGGAATGCCCGCGATTGTTCAACCGATCAAGGAAGGTCTTCGCTATGTATTTCGAACGAAGATCATCTGGCTAGGCACCCTCTTTATCTTTCTGATTAATGTGGGTTATGGAGCGGTGGAAGCACTGTTTATGTTTTATTTAAAAGGGCATCTAAAGTTACCAGCTCCTGAGATCGGGATCATATTTTCGTGTCAGATGGCGGGCTCATTCCTTGCCATCTATCTAGCGAATCGGATGAAACACATCCCACGTGGTAATTTGATGATCTATGCAGGATTCGCCATCGGGGTTGGGCAAGTGATGTTGGTAGTTTCGCAGTCCTTTGTGATTGGTCTCGTGCTTTGCAGAATGGTGATCCTCGGTTCTACTACACTACTTGCGATTAATTGGTTTACCTTGCGACAAGAGGTCGTCCCTAAAGAATTACTCGGTCGTGTAATAAGCTCCACTCGGATGGTGTCCTTTTTAGCGGTACCCTTTAGTGGAATGATTGCAGGAGTGACTGCTGAGTACGTGAGTGTAGGGGTGGTCTTCTTAACATCAGGGATCTTTGTTTTGTTTTTCTCTCTGATCACGTTACGAACGATGTTGCATAAACGAATAGGAAAAACGGATGAGCCCTTTTCAAGGAAAGGAGAGGTGGGATCACTCTGATAGGTGGTTCAATTCGCTATAGGGCATGGGATCAGTTAGGGTGTGATAGGTACCCTGACTGGCGATTTCATCTGCGATGGCTTCGATATGAGTAAAGATTCTACGGATGGGTCCTGAACCAAAACTGACGCGGGAGACTCCCCATTGCTCCAATTCTGAAATACAAGGGGAATGTGGGCCAGCTAAGATGTTGATAGGTCCGTTAATCATGGAGACAAAGGTCTGGATGGTTGCTGGATCGCTCACACTCGGAATGAAAATGGAGTCAGCACCGGCTCTAAGGTAGGTGTTTGCTCGTTGGATTGTTTGTTCTTGCCGGATGCTTGGTTCACCGATTTGTGACCAATAGGTATCGATCCGTGCATTAATGACCAGAGGGATATCCAGTGTATCCGCTAATTGCCGGATCGCGCGGATTTTTTCCGACTGGCTTTCTATTTTTTCTAGGGTATGGTTAGGAAGACCATCTTCAATGTTGATCCCCACTACACCACATTCGATGATGGTACGGACGGTATCCAGTACTTCTGCGTAAGTGCTACCATATCCATTGACAATATCAGCAGTTACGGGGATAGCAAGATGATCGGTGATTCGTTTGGTTGTTTCCATCAATAAATGTTTAGGTACATACTCTCCATCAGGGTAGCCGAGGGAGGCAGCGATCCCTGCGCTAGTCGTACCTACCGCAGCAAAACCTTTTCGTTCATAAATTTTTGCACTGGCGACATCCCAAGCATTGGGGAGGACGAGGATGGTTGGGTCAAGATGTAATTGGCTGAAGGCACTCGCTTTATCCTTCTGTCCTTGCAAAGTGGTTCCCATAGTGCTCCTCCTTGGATGTAAGCGTCTATTATGGGACGCTATTTATTGTTTTTTTCTTCTTGTTTAGCGGTGGATTTCCTCTTTTGGGCAACTTGTATCTATTGGGAAGGTGAAGGGTTCAGTGGATTTTCAGAGTGATGAGAAGAATTTGCGTACTCGTATTCTTCTGATATATTAGTAATAAAGTGTTTATTTATTATTTGTGGATTGTATTAAGGGGAGCTGAAAAATAGAAAGAGAGGTTGTGGAGAAATGAATCTAAAAAATAAAGTGGAAGATATTATTCGCAAACACTATCAAGCTCAGGCGTTCTCTGGTTCGATATTGGTTCGGGATCATGAGCAGTTTTTTGCAAGTGGGTATGGATTTGCCAACCGCAGTGAGCAAATTAGTAATACAGAGCGGACAAGGTTTGGAATGGCATCGGGGTGCAAAATATTTGCAGCGGTGGCGATTTGCCAATTGGTTGAGCAAGGAAAGCTAACCTTCGATACATACCTGAAGGATTGTGTAGGCGTGTCCTTTCAACAGTTCCACGATGATATAACGATCCACCAACTGTTAACCCATACTTCAGGGGCCCCTGATTATTTTGATGAGGAAATCATGGATGATTTTGAGGAATTGTGGGTAGCTACACCGATGTATTCCATTCAATGTCCTGGGGATTTCCTTCCGATGTTTAAGGATCAGCCAATGAAATTTAACCCAGGGGAGAAGTTTTCATATAGTAATGCAGGGTTTATTTTACTAGGGTTGATTGTTGAACAAGTGACAGGAACTCCCTTTACGCAGTATGTTGAAGAGAATATCTTCCGCGTGAGTGGGATGGATGATTCGGGATACTATCGGTTGGATCAATTGCCAGCACGAACAGCGCTCGGTTATATCGACGATGAAGAGAATCAATCCTGGAAAACCAATATCTACTCGGTTCCGATCAAAGGGGGTCCTGATGGAGGCGCCTTTACAACTGTGCGAGATCTGGAGAAGTTCTGGAATGCCCTTACTCAACATCAGTTGATGGGAGAAAAAGTGACGAAACAGATGTTGACACCCCATGTCCATAGCAATGATCAGGTGTATTATGGTTATGGGGTTTGGATGTTGAAGAGAGAAGATAAGGTATTTAAGTATCTGGTGTTTGGTAGTGATCCGGGAGTAAGGTTACGATCCACCTATTATACGAAGTCGAAGGCGCAAGCTCATATCCTAGCCAATGTGGATGTGGGATTGCTACCGATTGCCAAATCGATTGATGAAATGGTGGATAGTGAACAGGTTCGGAACGGATGAATGAATGTCAATTTGACAAATAATTTAGTCACCCTATGATGTTTTAAATGACCTAAGCCTGGTAACCCCGGGCTTAGGTCATTTAAATGGGTTTGGAACGGTTGATAATGGAACGGTGTGTAACGATGTAATTTAATTGGATTTTTTCATCTTGTTCCAAAAGGGAATACGCCCTTGAACATCATCGATCACAGAGGAGAAACCCGGGGCGAGGGAGAGGAAGAACCCCGTACAATGATGGGCTTTTTGATACTCGGGATCTTCCATAAGAAGCAGATGGGCTTTCTTGATGTTATAGTGAGGAACGGCTGGGAAGAGATGATGAACTAAGTGGAAAGAATTCCGATGGGGGTGGATTAATTTACGTTCGAACCAATTTCCAAAGGAATTTCTGGAAGCAAATAATTCATTATCAGATTCCAGTCCAGCATGTTCAGCCATCTCAGCCCAGTATTTAATAATCTGTAAGGTTGTGAAAAAGGGCACAAACCAGAAGAGAATGAACTCTAACCAAAAATCAAATACGATGGATGCGGTAATAATCAATGTCCAGTAGGTAACGCGGATCACTACATCAAAACGAGGTTCATCCTTTGCATACATGGTTACTTTTAGCATGCCCATTAAATAGATAGGAAGGTGAATTAAGAATAAGGGGCGTAGGCAGTGGCGAAGTAAAAATTGAATACGACTGGTAGGTGGTGTATCTAAGCCGACCAACTGATATCTTTGAAAGTCTGGATCCATTTCACTCCACAAATATTTGTGATGGACCATATGTCCCTTACGATAAGCATGGTGGGAGATCAGGATGGGGAAAGCGGCGAAAAAGCTTGCTACCCACTTGTTTAGTTTGCGATTTTTAAAGAGCATATGATGGCTCGATTCATGCATCATGATATCCAACCCACGCATGCGACTACCAATGATCGTAATCGTTAATAGATAGACCCAAATAGAAGGATATAGATAGTACATACCGATCGCTGAGGCAATGATGAGCCAATCGAGTCCAATGGCAAAAAAATTGTACCAGTTATTACGCTGTTGCAACTGACGGATCTTTTTCACTATCACCGGGGAAAAATGATATTTTTGCATTTCTTGATGTGAATGTAATTGGTTTATGGACGTATTCATGGGAAGCACTCCCTCTTCCTCTATCAATTAATTAGTGTGCCTATAAATCACTGACTGTTATAAATTCAGATAGCGAAGGATTGATTATTATTCAGAATAGTCAGAAGAGATAGCTGATATATTGATCTTAGTTTTGTAATCCCTCCTTTAGGAGCATGCAAATCGAGTTTCACACACGAAAATAACCATCTCATAATAGGATCATGGGAACATAGCGTCATGTAATCTAATTTTCATAGCATGATAGGGTCAAAAGAAAGGTGTTCAAGTGATAGAGGAACATGCACGCTACACAAAAAAGAAGCGAGGGTAACAATCACGCGATTGATCGGGAAGCTGGAAGAATAGTAGGTGAACTTGATCAGGCCGACGGTTGAAATAAGCGACTGTTGTAGGAGTATAAGTATTCTTAATTGACAGGCAGTTATCAGTCCTCCTGTAAAATAGTGAAAATTAACTACCATCATAATACACCATTAATGTTAATTAACATAGATGTATTTATTAAGTTTCAAAAAATAAATGGTGTCATTTTATTGAATAGGATCCTTAGCAATCTATTCGCCTCAGTCAGGCCGTATAATCTCTGGATTTTGTGAAGTTACTTGAGATCCCATCACATGATGAATTTTGTAATTTAAGGGTGGCATTCCACATTCGAGATAGGTTATGATGATGGAGTCCAGTAATTGAAATATAGATTTCTACACACGGTGTTGAATAACAAGTCAACGCGTGATGAATCTACTAACTACCTCACTGTTCTGATTTTTTCACAATCAGAATCCCTCCGTATTCCAAAGCCCTACTTCCCTTCTGGGGCAGCACATCTACTTATTAAAGATAGAACGATATGAAATATGTATAGATCAGACATGGATTCATTCATCGAAATGTTTCAAATTACTTGTTAATATGGCTTGTTCATTGTAGTTCTGTCTATGTAAATATAATCCTCTCTATAAAAAATAAACCATGTGCATCGGGTTATCCAGTCGTGAAAAAAATCGAAGAGCAACTTAGTAAACTTGTGATATGAGAATGTGAGGGATGTTTGATGACTAAACAAGTTCTATTCTGCTTTCCCTATGCTGGGGGAGCCGCATCGGTCTATGCAAAGTGGCGAAAACACTTACTTCATGGGATTGAATGTTATCCGGTAGAGTATGCAGGCAGGGGAAAACGATGGAGTGAGCCATTCTATCAACAGATGGATGATGCGACAGAGGACTTATTTCATCAGTTGAAGCACACGATTGGATCAGCAAATTACTCTTTTTTTGGTCATAGTATGGGGGGGTTGATCGCCTATGAACTTTGTAAAAAAGTGATAAGGGAAGGATACCAACCACCTGCCCATCTATATCTTTCAGGTGTAAAGGCTCCTGATCAGCCACGTGATCGCTCCATCCATCACCTACCAGATGATGCTTTTAAAAAAGAGATTCAAGAATTGAAGGGGACACCCCAAGAAGTTCTTGATAATCAGGATTTATTCAGCATTTTTTCTCCGATTCTACGAGCGGACTTTCGATTAGTTGAAGAGTATCGATTCATAAAAGAAGAGTCTAAAGTACCTTCTCCGATAATCGGCCTATACGGAGAAGAGGACGATGTGGATGAAGAAGCGATAAAAAAATGGCGTGAGTATACAACGAGTCATTTTCATGTGTGGGGTTATCCAGGAGGTCATTTTTTTATCAATGATCATTATGAAGAACTTGCGAGGACGATTAGTGAAGAAATCGGACACCGAAATGATCGAGTCGGTCATCGGTAAGAGGAGGTTCTCATGGATACTACGACTTTGCCGTCAACGGAGGTAACGAAAGAAGAGCAGTTTTGGCTCAATAAGTTGTCAGCGGATATGAGTATGGGTAGCTTTGTGCTACATGAGCGAAAAACGGGAGTAAATCCTGCAGAGATCCATCAATTTCAGTACTCGCTTCCTGAGGAGCTATCCCGGGAAATCAGTGCTTTGGGTAGAGGTTCAGAGTATGGAATTTTCATTATTCTGGTCAGTGGAATTCAGTATCTGCTTTCTATCTATACAAGAAATCAAGACGTATCTTTGGGAATACCCGTACTACAGTCGAAATCAGGCGTATCATTTCAAGATCATCCCCTGATTATTAGGCAATATCTGCGGAGTGAGCTTACCTTTAAGGAGCTGCTCCTCGAGGTACAACAAAATATTGTTGAAGCGAATAAACATCAAAGAGTCTCCTACGATCAATTGAGCAAGTTGTTGGAAAAGGATTCATCGACACCGCCTTCGTTAAGTCCGCGCACGATGGTGGCGATGCAAAATATCCAGAATATCGATTTTGAGTACCCTTCTTATGCGGATACGATCTTTCAATTTAATGTGATCGGTGAACAGATAGAATGCAAGGTGTCTTTTAAGGATCAAAGGAAACATGAGCAGTTACGCCGAGTACTTGATCAACTAAATCAAGTGCTCCTCTCTGGAGTTCGTAACCCTACTGGTCTACTCTCTGAGATTAGTATGTTATCCGAAGAGGAAAAAGATCGAGTCCTCTACCAATTTAACGACACGGCTACTGAGCCGCCAGAAACCAGATTCGTGGTTGAATTATTTGAGGGACAAGTAGTTAAGACGCCAGATGAGATTGCGGTAGGCTTTAAGGATCAACAAGTGAGCTACAAGGAATTGAACAGGAAGGTCAATCGTATTGCTCACCGGTTAGTGGAAGAGGGTGTCGGCGAAGGATCGATTGTAGGCATCCTAGTGGAACGGTCTCTTGAAATGCCTGTTGGCTTTTTAGGAATTGTGAAATCGGGGGGAGCATACCTGTCGATTGATCCCAATTACCCAACAGAGCGGATTGATTATCTATTAACCAATTCCAATGTAGAGATATTATTGAAAACGGGCGATATCCACTATGACGCTCCTGGGCACATTCATACCATCGATATCGATAAGGTTCTAGCTAAGGAAGCTAATTCACCATCGATGGAGGAGAATCTTGGTCTGACCTATGCGGCTGACGGTCTGATGTACATCCTATTTACATCAGGAACCACAGGTGAACCAAAGGCAGCGATGCTGAAGAGAAATTCCTTTGTGAATTTACTCACGTGGTATATTCGTGAAGTTGACATGGAAAATGTGTTGATGATGGCTCCGATGAGCTTCGATACTGCCCATAAAAACCTATTTGCGCCTCTTATCTCAGGGGGGTGTCTAAGGATTATTGACCCTGGGATCTATGACTATCATAAGATTTCTGATGATATTATTAATCATCAAATTACTACGTTAAATTGTGCACCCAGCGCCTTTTATCCGTTGTTGGATTATAATAAAAAATCAAATTATATAAAACTTTCCTCCTTGAAGAATGTGGTATTGGGTGGAGAATCGTTGAACACCAAGAAGCTACAACCATGGATTTTATCGACGAACTGTCACTGTGAAATGTTTAATACTTATGGTCCTACAGAGTGTACAGATATCACTACATTCTACAAAGTTAGCCATGAAGAGATTAGAGCACTCAATCCTGTTTCCATTGGGAAGCCAATCCCCCATGTGGAAGTTTATATGGTAGATTCCAATATGAATCCACTCCCTGTAGGCGTAATGGGGGAACTATGTGTCAGTGGAATTAGTTTGGGGCGTGGCTACTACAAAGCTCAAGCAAGAACAGCGAGTAAGTTTGTGAATCTTTCTACTATCTATGAGAAAAAGGTGTATAAGACAGGGGATCTTGCACGTTGGTTACCAGATGGCACGATTGAGTATATCGGTAGAATCGATCACCAAACCAAAATCAGAGGCTTCCGAGTGGAGTTAGGTGAGATTGAGACGTGTATGGTGAAGCACCCGGATGTGGAGGAAGTTGTTGTCATCAGTCTGGAGGACTCGATTGGAACCCAAACATTGAGTGCCTATTTTGTGGCGGATGTGTCTGTGCCCATCCAACAACTGCGGAGCTTTCTAGCCGAGCGATTACCAGAGTATATGGTTCCAGGTTACATCACTCAGTTGGATCAAATGCCATTGACTCAGAATGGGAAAATCAATCGAAAAAAGCTACCTACTACGAATCTAGGTGCGACAGCAAGCGCTACATTTGTTGCACCCGAAAATGAAATAGAACAACGGATTGCGCAAATATGGGCTGAAGTGCTTGAAGTTAAGAAGGTTGGTTTGGATGATGACTTCTTTCAGCTAGGTGGTCACTCGTTAAAGGCCGCTGCAATCCTATTAAAGGTGAACGATCAATTAGAGACGAGCCTACATCTAAGCGAAATCTTTCGTCAGCCAACAGTGAGAGAGCTAGCCCTGCTAGTTTCTCAGCGACAGGAACTAGGAAACCAATCCATCCACCCCACGGAGCAAAGAGAATATTATCCGGTCTCCTCTCAACAGAAGCGGCTGTTTATTCTGTGGCAACTAGAAGAAAATTCTGTCGCCTACAACCTACCCACTGCGACGATGATTGAAGGGAACTTGAATCGAGAAAAGTTATCCGAGGCGATTCAACGGTTGATGGAACACCATGAATCTCTCCGCACTTCCTTTGCTTTTGCAGAGGGTGAATTAGTTCAGCGGATTCATCCCCATATGGAGAACATCGTTGATTTTGCTGAAGTGAAAGAGGAAGAACTAGAAGACCATGTACAGCGCTTTATTCAACCATTTGATCTGGAGCATGCTCCATTATTCCGCGTAAAGGTACTCCAGGTGGATCATAAAAAACACTTGTTACTGACGGATGCTCACCATATTATTTTCGACGGCATTTCGATGGAATTAGTGATGAGAGAGTTTATTCGTCACTATGATGGGGATCATCCTGTAAGCCCAACCTTGCAGTATCGTGACTATGCGGTATGGCAACAGAGGATGAATCAAAGTGAACTTTTTAAAAAGAACGAAGCCTATTGGTTAGAGGTATTTAAAAACGACGTACCCGTGTTGCAGTTAAATACCGATTTCCCTCGCCAACCTTCCCAGCATTTTATGGGCGACCGCGTCTCTATCGAAACGAGTGCTGAGTTAACATCCCGTTTGCGAAGCTTGGCTGCTACACATGGAACCACTCTCTATATGGTGTTGCTCTCTGCCTTCAATACCCTATTGTACAAGTATACAGGTCAAGAGGATATTGCCATTGGTTCGCCGGTTTCAGGGAGAAACCGACCCGGTTTGGAAGCGTTAATGGGCATGTTCGTCAACACCGTCGTGATGAGAAATTTCCCAAGAGGGGATCAGTCCTTTAATCAATTACTAGCTGAGGTTAAAGAGAACACCCTTAATGCCCTTGACCATGAGGATTATCCCTTTGAATTGTTGGTGGATCAATTGGGTGTGCAACGGAACACGGAGCGAAATCCGTTGTTTGATGTTTTATTTACCCTGGAGAATGAGCCGAGTGTGATCGATACTGGAGAGCTCTCCTTTCATAAACACTCTCTGGAAACAGGGATGACACAGTTTGATCTATCCATTCATGCCTTTGAAAATAAAGAATCAATCTCCTTTGACTTTCAGTATCGGACAGCACTTTTTGTGCAGGAAACGATGGATCGCATGGCGGAGCAGTTTATTCAGTTACTGGATGCGGTGAGTAGCAAAGGGGATATCCTTTTGCGGGAGGTCCGATTCCTGCCAAAGCAAGAAGAGAAAAAGATTCTTATCGACTTTAATACGACAGCAGGGGATGTTCTCGATCAGCAGATCCTTCCTGATTTGTTTGCAGAGCAAGTAAAACGTACACCTACTTCGTTAGCACTTAGTTATGGAGGAGAAGAGTTAACCTATGTGGAGTTGGATAAGCGTGCCAATCAGCTGGCTCGCTACTTAAGAAGAAAAGGGGTAGACAAAAAGTCGATTGTAGCGATTGTTGCAGAGCCATCACTAGAGATGGTTATCGGAGTATGGGCAGTCTTAAAATCGGGTGGTGCCTATTTACCCATCGACCCTGATTTTCCTGAGGGTAGGGTCGACTACATTTTACAAGACAGTGGCTGTAAACACGTACTGATGCAGTCTCAGTTTACCAGTCGTTTCACCCTGGAACAGGAAGTGCTTGATTTTGCGGATGAAGAGATCGTTCAGGAGGATGGTTCTCCTCTTCAGCTAGAAAATAGCCCAGAGGATTTGGCCTATGTGATCTATACCTCGGGGACGACAGGTCGACCAAAGGGTGTCATGGTTGAACACAGGCAAATTGTTAATCAGTTGTTAGGGCTAATTACTACATTGGAATTTGATGCATCCTTCAGCCATCTGCTATTGGCTAAATTCACCTTTGATGTTTCGGTGCAACAATTGCTCCTCCCCTTCTTATCGGGTGGTCAACTCTTTATTCCGGAGAAAGAGACAACAGTCGATCCTAAAAGATTATGGTCGTTTATTGAAGAGAATCAGGTAGATGTGATGGGGGCTGTACCTGCCCATATGAATGCCTTGTTAGCTAATCTTGATACACGCCCTCGCTTACGTACCATCATGTTAGCTGGGGAAGCGTTTACAACGAAGCTATACGATCAATTGCAGGCATCGATACAGGCAGAGAAGATCGTCAATCTATATGGACCCACGGAAGCAACTATCTATGCAACCTGTTACATCTGTGATGGAGTCGTACAAGGAACAAGCCTACCGATTGGGAAGCCCTTGACCAATTATAAGGCTTATATCCTGAATCCAGCGCTTCATCCTGTTCCCATCGGTGTGACGGGAGAGCTATGGATCGGTGGAGCGGGAGTAGCACGTGGATATCGTAATCGATTGGAGCTAACTCAGGAGCGATTTATGGAAAATCCCTTTGCTCCGGGGGAGAGGATGTATCGCACAGGTGATCTTGTAAGGTGGTTACCCGATGGAAAGATCCAGTATATCGGTAGAGAGGATCATCAGGTAAAGATCAAAGGCGTACGAATTGAACCCAATGAGATCAACGTTCATCTTGTCAAACACCCTCGGGTGACAGACGCCGTCGTCATTCCCAAAAGTACACCTGATGGGGACTTGTATTTGTGTGCTTATGTGGTGACGGATGAGAGGATGATGATTGCTGAGTTGCGATCTTTTTTAGAGGAAATCGTTCCTCACTATATGATCCCAGCTCATTTTGTAAGGCTGGATCAGCTCCCGTTAACCTCAAGCGATAAAGTCGATATCAAACAGTTGCAGGAGAAGACGGACGATCAGTATATGTCCCAAGGTACCAACTATACCGAACCAGTTACTCCTTTAGAAAAAGCCATCGCATCGATTTGGCAACAAATCCTTGGTGTAAAACAGGTAGGTTTACACGATCATTTCTTTGATCTTGGCGGAAACTCTCTCACGGTGATACAGGTGAGTAATCGCTTGCGAGAAGAGCTGAACATCGAGATGCCCGTAGTAGCCTTGTTCCGATATACCACTATCTACTCCCTTGCAAAGCAATTACAAGGGGATTCACGGGAAGGGACAAGAGAAGCGGCGGATCGAAGTCAGGTGATGAAGGAGTCTAAGAATCGCTTAAAACAGAGAATGAAAAAAAAGCGGGGATTAAAATGACTAGTACAAGTAATGGTTTGGAGATCGCTATTGTCGGTATGGCTTGTCGATTTCCTGGTGGTAGTCATATCGATGCTTTCTGGGAAAATCTCAAAAATGGAGTTGAGTCGGTCACTCACTTTTCTGATGAGGAACTGCGAGATGCGGGTATCGACTGGGAGACGATCCGGCATCCGGAGTACGTGAAGGCGGGCGGGGCAATTGCCGGAACCGAGTGGTTTGATCATCACTTATTTGGTTATTCCCCCCGTGAAGCAGAAGTGATGGACCCCCAGGTGAAAGTGCTCCATGAGTGTGCATGGGAGGCGCTGGAGCATAGTGGTTATGCTACCGATGAGATGGAGGAGCTAGTTGGGGTCTACATCGGTAGCGGAACGAATCTTTATTGGATGAACACGGTTTTCCAACATGCTGGTGATTTTATGAGAGAAGCGTTGTTGCTCAATAGTTCCCAGTTTTTCAGTACACGCCTTTCTCATCAATTAAATTTAAAGGGCCCCAGTTATACCGTACAAACGGCTTGTTCTTCGTCGTTAGTCGCAGTACATTTGGCGGCTCAGGCGCTATTGAGTGGGGATTGTGATATGGCTTTAGCGGGTGGGGTTTCAATCACCCTCCCAGAAAAGCGAGGCTATTTTTATCAAGAGGGGATGATTATGTCCCCAGATGGTCACTGCCGTCCTTTTGATGCTGGCGCAAAGGGGACCGTCAATGGAAATGGAGCAGGGGTGGTTGTCCTCAAGCGACTAGAGGATGCGATAGCCGCTGGGGATAACATCTATGCGGTAGTAAAGGGAACAGCGATCAATAATGATGGAGCGGATAAAATCAGCTTCACTGCCCCTAGTGTGGATGGTCAAGCGGAAGCGATTAGAGCGGCTCATCAGATGGCAGAGGTAGAGCCGGAAAGCATCTCCTACGTAGAAACCCATGGTACAGGCACGGTATTAGGCGATCCAATTGAGGTTGAGGGTCTTAAAGTAGCCTTTCATACAAATAAGCGCAACTACTGTGCGCTTGGATCTGTGAAAGCAAACATTGGCCATCTAGATAATGCGGCAGGGATTGCCGGGTTTATAAAAACGGCTCTTTCCTTGAAGCATCGATTAATCCCCTCAAGTATTAACTTTGAACAACCCAATGAGAAAATCGACTTTGCCAATAGTCCTTTTTATGTGAATACACAATTGCAGGAATGGAGGCCGTCATCCTCTCCATTACGAGCTGGGGTAAGTTCCTTTGGTATAGGGGGGACGAACGCCCATGCTATTTTGGAGGAAGCCCCTGATCGAGGAGAATCCGATCCAGGAAGAAGCGATCATGTGTTGGCACTCTCTGCCCAATCAAAAAAATCCCTGGATGAACAGGGAAAGCGGCTACTTACTTATTTGGAACAACATCCCGATGTAAACATAGCAGATATCGCCTATACATTATTGATTGGTAGAAAGAAGTGCAGGTACAACCGAACCTGGGTGGTCTCGGATAGCAAAGAAGCAAAAGAACAATTATCCGCAAATCAGTTAACCAAGTCATCTCCCATTACTGTAGCAGGTAAGTCCAGCCAACCGATTACCTTTCTTTTTCCGGGGCAGGGGTCTCAATACCCAAATATGGGGCGGGATCTATACAGAGAAGAAAAGGTTTTTCGCGAGGAAGTGGATCGCTGTTGTGCTATTTTACAAAGAGTCCGCGGTGATGACTTTAAAGAGATCCTTTTTCCAACAAGGACAGAGGTAAGCGAGCAGGATCACATTCATCAGACGATGAATACTCAGCCCGCTGTTTTTATCTTTGAATATGCCTTGGCAAAAACCCTGATGTCATGGGGGATTCGCCCCGATCGTTTCATTGGACACAGTGTCGGTGAATATGTTGCTGCTTGTTTATCGGGTGTCCTCTCGTTAGAAAATGCACTCCGGTTTATATCCACCCGGGCAGAACTGATGCAGGGAGTAGCCCCTGGTAGCATGGTTAGCGTGATGGCGCCAAAGGATAACATACTTCCTCGCTTGAAGGGAAACCTCTCCCTCGCTGTAGAGAATGCACCTTCACTCTGTGTGGTTGCAGGTCCAGATAAGGAGATGGAGGAGCTACTCGACTCCTTTGCCCAAGAGGAAATCCAATATAAAAAATTGATCACTTCCCATGCTTTTCACTCTGCCATGATGGAGCCGATTCTTCACGCTTTTAGGGAAAAAGCGAAGACCATGGACTTTCATGAACCCAAGATTCCTTATATCTCAAACGTAACGGGGACATGGATCACTTCCGCAGATGCAACAGATCCAGAATATTGGGTGACACACCTACGTCAAACCGTACAATTCTCTCAAGGTGTCAAGGAACTATTGAAGGATACGAATCAGATTTTGCTGGAAGTAGGGCCTGGTCGTGGGTTAAGTACGTTGGTTAGACAACATCTACCTAAGCCCTCCACTCATCTCGTGGCTACCACCGTACCTACCAGCAAAGAAAAGGGCTCTGATTATCGCTTTTTGCTACAAAATATCGCAAAGCTTCATGCTTCTGGAGTGAAGGTAGACTGGATGCAGTTTTTCTCAGGGGAGAGACGTTTCCGTATCCCTTTGCCTACCTATCCCTTTGACCGACAGCTTTTTCGCATCCAACCACAGAGGGATGGGGTCAGTGACCGTAGATTAGAGAGTACCATTCCTTTGCCGCAGAAGGAGAGCACTGCCCTCAATAGCGGTTTTGAAGAGGAGATAGAAGGGCCTCCTTTAACAGCTACAGAACAAAAAATCATGGCCGCGTATCGGGAGGTCACAGGGGTACAACACATTAAACGGGAAGATGATTTTTTTGATCTGGGGGGTAGCTCCTTAACCGCAGTCAATGTCGTGGCACGTTTACAGAAGGAGTTTCACCTTTCGATCAATGACTTATTTGAATATCCTCGTCCGCTAGATCTTGCCGAACAGATCCAGGTGCGGAGTGATGGGCAACGGGTGAATAAAAATAAGCTAAAAACCTACCTCCATGCTTTACGTGAACGAATTGGCAGGGAAAGGGAGGCACAGCTCAATTTTGGTGAGGTCGCCCGGCTGTATAACAAGAAGAAACAAGTCTATCAGGAAAAAGATCTCACTCATCGGGTAACGTACTCCGATATTTTATTGACAGGAAGTACGGGGTATCTTGGCTCCTATTTGCTACGAGATTTACTACATCATACAGAAAGCTGCCTTCATCTGATTGTGCGCAGCGATGAGCAAGGAAAAGCAGAAGAGAGAGTCAAAGAAAAGTTAGCAGAGACTTTTGGCTCACGACTGCTGGAGAAAGAGAAGGAACGCATTTTTGTATACTGTGGTGACTTAACAAAGGCTGATTTAGGTTTGGACACCTCGGTATATCAGCGGTTGAGTGAAACCATCCAATGTGTGATGCATGCTGCGGCCAATGTTAGTCACTATGGGAAATATGAAGAATCCTATGTAGCCAATTCCCTGGCCACACAGCACTTGATCGATTTTGCTAGCGTGGGTAGAAGCAAGGATTTTAATCATATTTCTACCCTAGCAGTGGCTTCTGGTCAGATCGATGGGGAGCACGATCTCATGTACACAGAGTTTGATCATGATCTGGGACAAGTTATCGATAATCCCTATCCAAAAACTAAGCTAGACGCGGAAAAAATGCTGATGGAGGCACGGGGAAAAGGGTTGAAGGTGAATATTTTCCGGGTGGGGAATATCGCTTTTGACTCTACATCCGGGAAGTTTCAAAAAAACATAAAACAAAACGCGATCTACTCGATCATCCAATCCTATGTAAAAATCGGTTGGATTCCTGAGATGGAAAGAGACTTGGACTTTTCTTGTATCGATGATGTAAGCCAAGCGATAATCTCTCTATTTGATAAAGAAGAGATCCTCAATGAGACCCATCATATTTGTAACCCAGAGTTTATTAGTTTATCTGAACTGCTCACCTATCCTAGTTTAATGCTAGAGATGAAAAAGGTGGCCATCGATGAATTCATAGATTATGTCTTCGATGAAAAGAGAATCCAGCGTTATGAGTCAGACATCTACAACATTCAAGTACACAGTATCGGGGATGAAATTCCTGCTGTTGAAGAACTAAAAAACCATACGCTATTTCATATTCGTTCGGAAATAACGATGCTGTTGTTAGAGAAGATGAGCTTTCAGTGGAACCCCATCGATGAACCCGCTGCCCAAAAAATGATCCAACACTGCCGGGATGTCAATCTATTTGAGATGGAGAGGGTTCATCGGTGATTGCAAAGAAGGTGCGTACAGGGACATCAATAAAATGGAGAGAAAAGGTGATACGTGATGGAAAACGTTAGCCTACAGAGTGGGGTGCAATATTATCCCCTTACTCATCCGCAAAAAAGGATCTGGTATTTAGAAAAAACGTACCCCGATCAACCCCTCCATAATATTGGCGGGACGGTACGGATGAAAGAAGCGATTCAATTTGATTGTTTGGAAGAGGCCATCCAATGGTTTATCCAGCAACATAATGGAATGAGGCTTCGCCTGACAGAATCCGATGGATTCGTTCAGCAATACGTAGCAGAATATCAACGGTCGCCCCTTCGCTTTTATGATTTTAGTGGGAGCCCTAGGCCAGAGGAAGAGCTAACTCGGTGGGTTTCCCTAGAAGCTGCCAAGCCGTTTCCGTTGTATGACTACCCTTTATATGAGTTGGTGATGTTTAAACTAGGGGAGAACGAAGGCGGGTATTTGATCAAGACGCATCATCTCATCTCCGATGGATGGTCGATGAATATCCTGACGCAACAAATCTGCACTTCCTATCGGAAACGACTTGCGGGTGAGATCCTGACGGATGAAATCCAAGAGTCGTATACCTCTTATATCGAACAGGAGCAAAAATACTTATCCTCTGAGCGATTCTTAAAAAATAAACACTTTTGGAACGAGAAATTTGCGAGTCTTCCAGAACGAAGCCAACATGCTCGTTTTATATGTGGTGAGGGAAAGCGAAAAACCTTTGTCCTTCCAACAGAGCAGTCCACTCGCATCAAAGAATGGGCCTCGCACTATCAAACGACCCCCTTTACTTTTTTCGCCCTTCTCTATCTTATTTATCTTCATAAAAGAACACGGCAAGAGGATTTAGTGATTGGAATGCCATTGCTCAACCGCTCTGGCAAAAAAGAAAAAAGTATGGTGGGGATGTTTACTAGCACCATGCCTTTTCGTTTTGAGCTAAGTCCAGAGGTCTCAGTTGCCCATTTAGTTGAGTTGATCGGTAGTGAATTGAAACGTTGCTATTATCATCAAAAGTATCCCTTTGATCTACTAATTAAGGACCTTGAACTAAGCAAAAAGGGTCACGATCATCTGCTGAACACGTGTATCAATTTTTACAACACAGAACTGACCAAGGAATTTACAGGAGCAACGATTGAAAATACGGAATTTTACAATGGAAAGCAGCTCTATTCTCTGCAACTGATTATCCGTGAATGGTCCAACTCGGGTGACTTTCAACTAGATATCGATTATAAGGTTGAGGATTATTCTGTGGAGCAGATCAAGCAGATGTTCCGAGCACTGATTCATCTAACAGAGCAAATGCTAGAAAATCCTGCACAGAAAATTAGCGAACTCACATTGTTATCTGAAGCGGAAAAAAGAAAGCTGATCGTTGATTTTAATGCAACCGAGCGCGCTTATCCACGGGAGAAGAGTGTCGTTCAGTTATTTGAAGAACAAGTAGTAAAAACCCCCAATAAAGTGGCTATCCGCTTGGGAGATCATCAACTAACCTATCAGCAGGTAAATGCCCGTGCTAATCAGTTGGCGAGGGTACTCCAGCAAAACCACCTGGAAAAAGGAATGATCGTTGGCATATCGACGACACATTCCTTGGAAACGATTATTGGATGTTTAGCTGTGCTAAAGGCAGGCGGGGCTTATCTTCCTATTGACCCCGATTATCCATGGGATCGAAAGGAACATATGCTTCACGATTCCGGCCTTGGAATGATGCTGATTAACAAAGGTACCGCATCCACCCCGATGCGGGTAGATAAAGTGATCGACCTCGATGATCCAGAGCTATACAGCGGTGAAGCCTCCAATCTAGATGTGCCTAGTCTTCCTACTGATCTTGCCTACATTATCTACACATCGGGTTCTACTGGTAAGCCGAAGGGGACGATGGTGGAGCATGGAGGGTTGGTTAATTATAGTACCTGGGCAGTGGAGCAGTATATCGGATCGAGTAACACGGAGGTTTTCCCCCTCTACTCTTCCCTATCCTTTGATCTCACTGTTACTTCCATCTTCCCTCCCTTGATTAGTGGAAATGAGATCATCGTCTATCCACCGGATGAAGAGGAGTATGTTTTATATAAAATTCTGCGAGAAAACAAGGCGACGATAATCAAACTTACTCCTTCCCATCTCTCCCTTTTAAAAGAGGGGGAGAAGGTGGCTTCTTCCATCAAGACATGGATAGTGGGTGGAGAAGAGTTAACCGTTGCCCTCGCCCAGGCAATTCATGATCGGTTTGGTGATGAGTCAAGGATCTTTAATGAATATGGGCCAACGGAAGCAACGGTGGCTTGTATGATTCATCTTTATGATCGGAAAAAGGATCAGGGTGTATCTGTTCCCATAGGAATCCCTGCTACCAATACAAAGATCTATGTGCTGGATGATGAGCGGCAGCCGGTACCCACTGGTGAAGTCGGTGAACTTTATATTTCTGGGGATGGAGTAGCTAAGGGATATCTGAATCAAAAAGAGCTAACTGAAGAACGGTTTATCCCTGACCCCTTCGCTAGTGGTTTGCGGATGTATAAGACAGGGGATTTGGCTCGTTTTGTTGATTGTAACTACGTAGAGTATGTAGGGAGAGCCGATGCTCAGGTGAAAATTCGGGGATATCGCATTGAACCTGGGGAGATCGAACAAGCGCTGCTCACTCATCCCTGTATGAAAGATGCGGTAGTAGTCATACAAACATCCAAAGGGGATACCCCCTTTCTATGCGCCTACTACACGGAGAAATATAAGATAGCTCCCTCTCTCTTACAGGGCTATTTACAAGGATTGCTCCCAGAATATATGATTCCTACTTTCTTTATTGCGCTTCAGTCCATCCCGCTGACGATCAACGGTAAGGTTGATCGGGATCAATTGCCAAAGCCAAAGCCAGAGGCGATGCAGTCTGTCCAAGAAATTACCGCATCGAGAGATTCACAGACAAATGATCAGGAAGAGCTATTACTAGCGATCATCCAAGAAGTTTTAAACCTTGCGGATGTAAGAATTACGGATAATTTTTATCACTTAGGTGGGGATTCGATCAAAGCGATTCAGATTCAGTCGAAGGCAAGCCTCACTGGACACAAAATCAAGGTGAAGGATATCTTATCCCATCCGATTATCAGCGAGATGGCATTATATTTGGAATCAAGAGAAGATAGGGATTCTGCTAAGGGGCAACCCTGTGCAGGACCGATTGCAACCCTTCCTGCACCTGCGTGGTTCTTTTCCCAACATTTGCGCGAAGGAAATCACTATACACAGTCGATGTTACTAAAAGTGATGGGTGAGGTTGATCGGGATATGCTTGAGACCGCTATCAATCTAGTCGTTCGCCATCATGATGCCTTCCGCTTCAATGTTTACCCACAGACAGAGGAACTCTATTACAACGCCTCTCATCTAACACAGAAGATTGCCTTGGAAAGCATCGATCTTTCTGGATTTTCTATAGTCGATCAACGAAAGCAGTTAGCCCAGATTGGGGAGAAGATAAAAGCTAGTTTTAATATCGAAGAGGACATCCTCTTTAAAGCTGCTCTCTTTCATCTAGGGGATCAGGGAGATCGACTGCTGTTAACAGCGCATCATCTTGCTGTAGACGGCGTATCCTGGCGCATTATTTTGGAAGATTTCTTTCGTTTGGTGGAACAGATGAGCAGCGATGAGCAGGTTGTTCTACCTGGGAAGACGGATTCTGTGCAAAGTTGGGCCACTGCATTAGATGAGTTTAGTCAAGACGGGGCCTTCCTCCATAAAGCATATTGGGAAATGGTAGACTCCTGGGAGCCAGTAGCTTGGGGGGATGCTGACTATGGGGAGAAGCTCGTAGCTGATTGTGAGGAGTTTACCCGTTCATTGACGGTTGCCGAAACGGAGCAATTACTTCTTACGGCGCCAGATGCTTACCGAACAAAAGCGGATGAGCTGATGATTATGGCCTTAGCTTTGGCGATGAAGGATCAGCAACAGTCCAATGAGGTGATCATTGAATTAGAAGGGCACGGTAGGGAGGAGATTGGCGTAGACCTAGATCTTTCGCGGACAGTAGGATGGTTTACCAGCTTTTATCCCATCCGATTGGCCATCGAAGGGGAGGAGACTTCGTCCCAGATCAAAGGACTAAAAGAACAACTGCGGCAAGTTCCCCACAATGGCTTAAGTTATGGGGTATTAAAAACCATCGCTGGTTCATTGCCGAAGGATTTACGAAGGAATGTCCGTTTTAATTACTTGGGCGATTTTAGCGCCTCATTCATCCACAAGGGGTTTGCCCTGGCGGAGGAATCGTCGGGGAGAGAAAGCAGTCGGCATAACACCATGACCTGCTTGCTCGATATTGTGGCATATTCGGTGAACCAGAGGCTCCACTTCGTCTTCACCTATAGCAAAAGGGAGTTTAAGCAGGAGACGGTCATACGGTTCGTGGAGTCCTACCTTCAACACCTGAAGCAACTTATTCAGCATTGTTGTGAAAGAAAGCAACCGGAGTTTACTCCTAGTGATTTTGAAACGACGGCCCTATCCAGTGAAGAGCTCGACAGCATTTTTGAGGACTGAAGGGAGTGAGGATAGGTGGCGATGATGAGAGCAAGAACGGTGTGGATCACTCTGATGATCATCGTGCAGTTACAATGTATTGTAGGTGTGCCGATGGCTCAGGCCGCTGGAGAAGATACCGCACTTTCGTCAAAAGAGAAGCAACGGCTGGCATCCTTCATCGAAGAACAGATGGATGAAGGAAAGATCCCAGGTTTATCTGTGGTAGTGGTCAAGGGGGATCAAGCTGTTTACAAAAAAGGCTTTGGACAAATGGACATCGAGTCGAAGAAACCCGTTACCAATAAAACCTTGTTCGAAATTGGTTCCAACAGTAAAGCTTATACAGCGGCAGCGATCTATCAACTAGCGGAAAAGGGCCGGATCGATTTAGACAAACCAGTAAGTCACTACCTACCCTGGTTTCAGATGAGATATGAAGGAGAGTATCAAGGAAAAAAGGTGAAAAAGAACGTAGATATCACCATTAACCAGCTTCTCCATCATACGAGTGGGATCCCCTTTCATACGATTGCCAAAATTCCGGTAGCAAAGGATAAAAAGGCCCTCGAAAGAACGGTGAGGACGCTAGTTAACCAAAAGTTGGATAGCTACCCAGGGGAGAAATTCTCCTACGCTACCATCAACTACGATGTACTAGGATTGGTCATCCAAAAAGTTACTCATCAGTCCTTTGAAGGCTATGCCGAGAAGCATCTTGTGGATGCCTTTCAATTGAATAATACCTACTTAACTAGAGAGAAGGCTTCCCGCCAAGGGATGTCTACAGGGTATAAGATCAGCTACTTACAACCTAGAGCTTACAATGCTCCTATGTATCGTGGAAATACTCCTGCAGGGTATTTTATTTCCAATGCAGATGATATGGAGAAATGGCTACAGATTCAGATGGGGATAGCCTCCTTAAAACAAGCGGACAAAAAAGCGATCCAACGGACACACACAGCGGACCGATCCGTCGCCCCTGATAAGGATGGTTCTTCCTATGCTGCAGGTTGGCAATCCTATCAGAATGGTGCCGGGGAGTATTCCCATGATGGAAGCAACCCCAATTTCTCCTCCTTTATTGTTTTCAGGCCGAAGGAGAAAGTAGGAGTGGCTGTCTTAGCTAACTTAAATTCCACTTATACACATACGATTGGGCAAGGGATCGTGGATATTCTGCAAGGAAAAGATCCCAAGAAGAATACCGGGGATATTTATAAAAGCATTGATTCCTTTTCGTTCACGGTTATTCTGCTTATCATTCCCTTTATATGTGCCACCCTCACCTTTATTGGGATTGCTTTGCGCCAACTGTTCAAGAAACAGCGAAGCCTAGAAAAAAGGATATCAAAGGTTCTCAATGTTCCCCTCTTTTCATGGCTGTTTGTCCTAGTTGCAGGCTATGGACTTTATCAGATACCTGCTGTCTTTTTCTCCGGTCTATCCTGGGAGTTTATACGAGTATGGGCGCCTGCTAGTTTGCCAGTCGCTGTGATCACGGTATTTACCGCGATTGTACTCTTTTGTCTATACCTTACCTTCACGACGATTTTTCCAGCACAGAAAGAGAAGAGCTTTTTTCCGCTGATGGTACTCAGTATTACCAGTGGGTTTGGTAATGCGCTCATCATCTTTATCGTCAATGAAGCCTTGAATCGGACGGATCAGTCTGGTAGCAACTTATTTTTCTACTTCGTCTTAGGGGTCATGGTCTATGTGTTGGCGCAGAAGGTTGTAAGAACCAAGTTGATCCAGCTAACAAATACCATCATTTACGAGAAACGAATGGATTTGATAAACAAGATATTAAATACGCCCTACGAACGCATCGAACAAATGGAAACGGAAAAAGTACAAACCACGCTCAACAATGATACCGAGGCGATTAGCAACCATGCGGGTAGTTTGATCACGGGATTAACAGATTCGATTACCTTGATTTGTTGCCTGGTATATCTCGGGATTATCAATATTTATGGGCTTCTCATTTCAATCGGAGTGATTTTGATTGCGGCGGGTCTCTATTATGTAGCGGGCCGATCCGCCGATAAACTATGGGAACAAACCCGAAACATCCAAAATATCTTTTTTAAATATCTCAATGATCTTGTCGGTGGATATAAAGAGCTCAGCATTGGAAAAACGAAACGGGATCAGTTTAAAGGGGACATGCAAGAGAGCTGTCTCGAGTATAAAGAGAAACGGATTTTAGGTGGGCTGAAGTTTGCCAATGTTTTTATCGTTGGAGAATTGCTCTTTACCTTTGTGATCGGTGCCGTCACCTTTTTGTTTCCCCTGTTATTTGAAGGGGGACAAAGCGAATCCCTGCGTAGCTACGTCTTCGTCTTTCTCTATATGACAGGCCCCATCAATAGCATCTTGAATACGATACCAAATGCGGTACAGATGAAGATTAGTTGGAAGAGGATCCTTGATTTCTCCAACTATATTACGGAGCTAGGAAGAGAACCATATAAGGGCGAGGTACTCGCTCTACCCTCCCCTGAACTCAAATTGGATTTGAGAGCTGTGGAGTATGAATACCAAGGAGAAAATGGTGAGGCTTTCCGCGTAGGGCCGATTCAATGCCGTTTTACATCTGGGGAAATTGTTTTTATCACAGGGGGTAATGGGAGTGGAAAATCGACATTGGCAAAGTTGATCACTGGACTGTACTCTCCTGTTCACGGGGAAATCATGATGAACGATCAGCCGATAAGTCCGGAGGAATTGGGAGAACTGTTCTCCGCTATCTATAGTGATTACTACCTGTTCACCAAGATGTATGGCATCGATCATCAATCCAAGCAAGCGACCATCGATCACTATCTTAAGAAGCTTCGTATTGATGAAAAACTCCACATTGAAAACGGGATTTTCAGTACAACAAAATTATCAACGGGTCAAAGAAAGCGGCTCGCGCTATTGCTCAGCTATTTAGATGAGAAGCCGATCTATCTCTTTGATGAATGGGCTGCGGATCAAGATCCTGAGTTCCGTCGATTCTTCTACGAAGAATTGCTTCCCGAATTTAAGGAGAAGGGGAAATGTGTGATCGCCATCACCCACGATGATCGGTATTTCCATTTGGCGGATAAGGTGATCAAAATGGAAAACGGTCAGGTCGTAGAAGAGAGCCAGGCAAATAAAGTGCCGTCAAATTATTGAGGTGAATGGGGAGGATATGTTTCATGGCAAAGCTAGATAAACAGAATGTGGAAGACATTCTTAGCCTTACCCCAACACAAGAAGGGATCTTGTTTCATTATTTAAAGGATCCTGAAAGTGAAGAGTATGTTGAGCAATTAAGCATAGAGCTTCTAGGAGAAGTGAATGAGGAGCATGTAAGAGGAGCCTGGGAGTCCGTTATGCAAAGCAACGAGATGCTTCGTACTGTGTTTCGTTGGGAAAAGGTGAAGGCTCCTGTGCAGATTGTCCTTAAAGAACATCCCTTACAATGGACCGTCCTTGATTTGCAAGGTAAAAGTGAGCAGGAGAAGCAGGTTTTACTGAGTGAGATGCAAAGGCAGGATCGCGAGAGAAAATTTGACCTAGGAGAGGTCCCCTTCCGAATTACCCTGTGCAAATTAGAAAAAGAAAAGAATGTGATGATTATCAACAATCATCACATTTTATATGATGGTTGGAGTAATGGTCTTCTATTGAAGGAGTTTGTCGATGCCTACAGGTGTGTATCCCAGGGAGAGGCTTATCTGCCTCCTAACAAAAAAAAGTACAGGGATTTTGTGAAATACATTCAAGAGCAAGATAAAAACGGGCAGCAACAATTTTGGCAGGAGTATCTGGCAGGTTTTGATGCTCAGACAACGTTGCTATCCAATGAATCGACCCATGGGCAGCAGGGTGGACAGGAACGGCATGATTTGATCCATTTGGCAAAGGAGCCCTTGGATCAATTTGCAAGGGAGCATGAGGTGACCTTGGCATCGCTTATTTACAGCGTGTGGGGAACTCTCTTGCAAAGGTACAATCACAGCCAGGATATTATTTTTGGTACGACGGTTTCCGGACGATCAGGAGCCTTTAAAGGGATTGAGGATCTGGTAGGTCTCTTTATCAATACAATCCCTTTACGGATCACAGCGCAATCGGGTGAGACGGTAGCGGAGTTGGTTCGCAGAGTAAATCGTACCCTGCAAGACAGAGGAGAAGTGGACAACACTCCCCTATCAGATATCAAGAAATACAGTGAACTAGAGGAAGGTACCAATCTATTTGATACGATTGTTGTTTTTGAAAATTACCCCTTGGATCAAGCTTTGCAACACGGTGACGTAAGTAGACAAGGGGGACTTACCTTCGGTTCTTACTCCACCGTTGAAAAGACCAATTATGCTTTAACCCTTAGTGTGACGGCCTTTGATGAGGTGGAGGTATGCTTTAGTTATAACGAAAAGCTGTTTAATCCCGAAATGATGAATCGGTTGGCTACGCACTTCTGTAACATAATCAATGAGATGGTCCATCATCCAGAACAACTAGTATCCCAGCTTGAGATGCTTGCACCTGAAGAAAAAAATCAGATCCTTAGGGAGTTTAATAATACTCAAGCAACAATTCCCCATCCGTTTACCGTGATCGAGCAATTCCAACAACAGGCGGCAAATTCTCCTGATCAAGTAGCCATTATTTGTGAAGGAAGAGAGCTTACCTATCGCGAGTTAGACAGAATGGCCAACAATCTAGCAAACGCATTAATCCGCAAGGGTATCCACAAAGGAGAGTTCATCGGACTTCTTACAACCCCTTCGATCGAAATGGTCCTTGGTATGTTGGCGATTTTGAAAGGTGGGTGTGCCTATGTGCCCATTGATCCTGATTATCCAGAAGCGAGAAAAGAGCATATCTTTCAGGATAGTGATGTCAGGTACTTGCTTGCCCAGGAAAGGGTGGCTGAAAAAAGTACGGCTGTCGCTGAGGCTTTTTCCGCAAATCAGCTCTTGATTCTGGATGATCCACAGTGGTTTGCCGGAGAGGGTTGTGCCCCGAACAGGCCTTGGAAGCCAAGCGATTTGTTCTGTTTGTTTTATACATCAGGGACAACAGGGAAGCCAAAGGGAGTTATGATTGCGAACAAGAGTGTTCACAATCTCGTTCACTGGTTTGGCAAACAATATGAGGTGACCGATCAATCGCATATGTTGATGATGTCCAGTTACACAGTGGATCCTAGTTTGGAGGATATCTTTGCAACGCTACTTCATGGTGCTACTCTTCATATCGCGGGACAAGATGTCCTACTCAATCGGGAGGCTTTCTGTGACTATGTGGAACAACATCAGATCCATCTGATTAATTTCATTCCAACCGTGTTAAAAGAGTTACTCGTCCATGATCGAAAACTGAGCAGTTTACAGACGGTCATATCAGGTAGCGAAAAGCTAGATGATTCCTTAAAAAATGACTTGCTCCAAAAAGGATATACGGTATACAACAACTATGGTCCGACGGAGAACACGGTGGAAGCTTTAAGCTTGCGCTGTTCGGAAGAGAAGGTAACCTTAGGCCAGCCGATTGCAAATGTACGGTGTTATATCCTGGATCAGGATCATCACTTGGCACCGATTGGCGTAGCAGGCGAGATCTATATTGCCGGGGCAGGTGTCAGCCAGGGGTATTTAAATCTACCAAACCTTACCCAAGAAAAATTTTTACAAGATCCCTTCTACCCAAACGACCGAATGTATCGCACAGGGGATTTGGGAAAATGGCTACCCAACGGCCAGGTGGAATTGATTGGCCGCATGGATCACCAGGTGAAGATTCGCGGATACAGGATTGAATTGGGTGAGATTCAGAACCAGTTATTACTGCATGAGCACGTGACGGATGCCGTAGTGATCGATCATAAAAATGATTTGGGCAAAAGTGTGTTGTGCGCCTATGTCGTTGGGGAATTTTTGCTCGAAGAAAAGAGTCTACGAGATTTTGTATCTGTGGACCTCCCTAGTTATATGGTTCCCTCGTATATCATGCAATTGGATAAGTTACCATTAACATCGATTGGGAAGATTGATCGTGAAGCTCTACCCGTTCCTCAGATGAAAACAGGCAATACCTATGTCGCTCCTCGTACCGTTATGGAGAAGGAACTGGTGCAGATCTGGTCCATCGTGTTGGGCAGAGATGAGGATCAGGTTGGTGTGGAGGATAACTTTTTTGAACTGGGCGGAGATTCGATCTTAAGTATTCAAATTGCTGGGAAGGCTACGCAAAAGGGAATACAGTTAACCGTTAGTCAGATGTTTCAACACCAAACGATCACTGAATTAGCCCAAGTGGTTCAACATACAGGGACTAAAAAGAAAGAAGAAAGAGATACTCCTGTGGGAGAAGCTCTGCTCACACCGATTCAAAAGTGGTTTTTTGAGCAGGACCTGCAAAATATCCATCACTGGAATCAAGCGATCCTCCTTGAGACACGGATAGGGACGAAACCCGAGGGAATTCGGAAGAGTTTTGCCCAGTTGATCGATTACCATGATAGTTTTCGGCTTCGGTATGATCAGCAAGATGGGGAATGGGTACAAGCCTATGCAGAGACAAAGGATCATGGGCAGTGCCATGTGTATGATGTGTCAGGAATGACACAAGTTGTACGAGAAGAGAAAATGAAGGGAATCATCGATCATTTACAAAGGAGCTTAAATATCACAGAGGGTCCCTTGATTCAAGCTGCCTTCTTTTATGCAGGAGAAGAGGCGGAAGGGCGACTTTTCATTACCGCCCACCACTTGATCGTCGATGGATACTCATGGCGAGTATTGATGGAGGATTTACAAAACCTCTATGATCAATGGGAAAATCACGGACAGCTCTCTCTCCCTCCCAAGACCCTTTCCTTTAAGAAATGGTCCCAGTATCTATCTGACTATGCTCACTCGGATGTGATCAAGGATGAACTCCATTATTGGATGGAGCAGACGTCCGCTTCCGCCGCATTGATTCCTGTGGATAAAGAGGAGGGGCCTAATACGGAGGGTTCAGCCCAACGGATATCCCTCACGATGTCCGCAGAGGAAACCCACCATCTGGTATACGATATCCACTCATCTTTTCGAACTAGAATCGATGATATCCTGTTAGCCGCTCTTTCTGCAACCCTCGGAGAATGGACAGGGAAGACCTTGGTTGATTTAGAAGGTCATGGTCGAGAGAAGTTGTTAGAAGAGCATGATGTTTCTCGTACCATCGGTTGGTTCACCTCGGTTTTCCCGCTGATTTTAGGGGATGCCGATGAAAAGGAAGAGCTAAGCAGGGTTATTCAGCGAGTGAAAGAGCGATATCGGATCATCCCCAAGGGGGGCATTGGTTATGAGCTTCTCTATTATCTAGCCGATGAGGATCTGCGAGCACAAGTAGCCTCCAAACAAAGAGCCCAAATCAGCTTTAACTACTTGGGACAGTTGGATCAACGAAACCAAAGGAACAACGGACGTTTTACCATTTCTGATGTCAATACGGGCTCCTCCCGCGATACTGAGAATATCCGCAGTCATTTACTAGAGATGGATTGCATGATTGTGGACGGGGTGTTGACGATGGAGTGGAAGTATAGCGCCAATAGGCATAAGGCTGAGACCATCCAGCGTTTAGCGGATAATTACCTCGCTCATCTTCAATCCTTGATTCAATATTGCCTCGGACGTGAAGGTACCTATTTTACCCCTTCGGATTTCCCGTTGGCTACTCTGGAACAGAAGAATTTAGATACCTGGGCAGAGCAATCCATAGCGATTGAAGATATCTACTCTCTTTCTCCTGTTCAACAAAGCATGGTTTTTCATCATATCTATTCTCCAGACTCCTCGGTTACCGTGGAGCAAACGGTCTTTTCGATTCAGAGTGACCTGAATATCGATGCTTTTGCAAAGGTGTGGCAGCAGATTGTAGACCGTCATGAAAGCATGAGGGCTTCTTATCACTGGAAGGGGCTAAAAGAACCGGTACAAGTGATACACAAGGGAGTGAAGGTACCCTTTCATTTTAAAGATTGGGCGCACCTCTCTGAGGAAGAGGGGCAAATAAAAGTAGAGCAACTGTTGGAGGAAGATCGAAAACAAGGGTTTGATCTCGCTGTTGCTCCCCTGATGAGGGTCTTTGTCATCAAACGAGCCGATGCTCTCTATGACGTGATATGGACCCACCATCATCTTCAACTGGATGGTTGGTGTAATAGCATTTTATTGAAGGAGATTGGCCAGCTATATGAGGCGTACGCTTCAGGAGCCTCTATTACGCTAGCGGAAGCGATCCCATTTAAGGAGTATATAAGATGGTATCGCAAACAGGATTTGAATCATGCAGAGGCATACTGGCGAAAATCCTTAAAAGGCTTTCGGACGCCTGTCCGTTTTAATAGTATCTTCCCTACAAAGGTGAAGAGAGCGAGCGAGTCTGCCTTTGGCGATGTAAGCTATGATGTCTCTCTCGATGTCCAAAGAAAGATGAAAGCGTTCGCGAAGCAACATCGGATCACGATCAATACGATGGTGCAGGGAGCCTGGGCAATTCTTCTCAACCGCTATTCTGGGCAGGAGGATATTGTCTTTGGCGCTACTTCTTCAGGGCGTCCTACCGATCTGGATGGTTCTGAAGCCATGATCGGATGTTTTATGAATACACTCCCTTTTCGGGTCGCAGTCAGCGAGGGGGTCGATCTGTCCTCTTGGCTACAAGATATCCAGCTAAAGCAGGTGCAGATGCGTCAATTTGAGTACACCCCCCTCGCCGATATTCGTAGCTGGAGTGAGACTCCACGCAACTCTGCCCTATATGATCTCTATGAAAGTATCGTGATTTTTGAAAACTATCCCTTTGATGTAGCACTCAAGGATGGGCTGGGCTCTTTAAAAGTAGAGTCGATGCGCGTAGAGGAACAAATGGATTTTCCGCTTACCGTCTATTGCAATTTGCAACCAGATTTACATTTTAAGTTGTTGTATGACCTTCGTTATGTTGATCATGGCGAGGCGAGCCGCCTGATCGGGCACCTGGTGCATATCATCGAAGAGATGATCCAAGGCGAGGCGACAACCCTTGGTGAGGTAGCCATGATGGCTAAGGAAGAGGTCGATCAGCTTCTAATCGGTAATAACGATACCTCCATGGATTATCCAAAGGAATCTTGTTTTACGGATCTTTTTGCGGAGCAGGTTCTCCTACGCCCCCATCATCCGGCGGTGATGCAAGGGGATGAGCAACTTTCCTATCACGAGTTGGATATCCGTTCCAATCAATTGGCCCACCGATTGATCCAATTGGGCGTTGGCCCAGATGTACCTGTCGGGGTCTATGTGGAGCGTTCTCTTGAGATGATGATCGGGATCGTTGGGGTACTCAAAGCAGGTGGAGCGTTCCTGCCCATGGATGCAGAGTATCCTGGTGAACGCATTGATATGATGCTAGAGGATGGGCAGGTACCGGTGCTGCTCACCCAGAAGAGGCTTGCCGCAAGGGTTCGCCATTATGAGGGAGTCAGTCTTTGCTTAGATCAGGTCGGGGAGGGAGATTGGGAATCGATTCTTTTGGAATCGAAGGAGATACCTCTAGGGAGGATCGCTCCTCATAACCTGGCTTATATCATCTACACCTCGGGTTCCTCGGGGAAACCAAAGGGTGTGATGATGCCTCATGAGGCTTGTGTCAGTCATGCCCTCGATATGATCAAGCGGTATCAGCTGACAGCGGAGGATCGGGTGCTGCAATTCTCCTCGATCAGCTTTGATATCTCCCTTGAACAGATTCTCTCTACGATGGCGGCCGGAGCTACCCTCGTTTTACGAGATAAAGAGGTTTGGACACCCTATCAATTTTCGCAGAAGTGTGAGCAATATGCCCTCACCCTGGTCAATCTACCTACCTCCTATTGGGGAGAGGTCGCTCAGGAGTGGCATAACCGACCACCTATTATTCCTCGTGGGAGTTTGCGTCTCATTGTTGTCGGTGGTGAACAGATGCCACCAGAGAAGGTAGCGCTGTGGGAAGATTTACCCTGTGAGCATATTCTCTTTCTCAATGCTTACGGCCCTGCTGAAACAGCGATGACCAGTACCCTCTATCATGTATCAGGGCATGGAAAGAAGAGTGCAGATCTTACCTTTATTCCTGTAGGAAAACCTCTGGCCAACCGCCGCATCTATATCCTCGGTGAGAAGATGGAGTTGCTACCTGCTGGCATTAAGGGGGAGATTTGTATCGGAGGAATCCCTCTTGCAAGGGGCTATCTAAACAAAGAAGATCTTACTGCAGAAAAATTTGTACAAGATCCCTACTTTAAAGAGGATAGGAGTCGGTTGTACCGCACGGGGGATTTGGGACGCTTACTCCCTGATGGAAACATCGAAGTATTGGGCAGAAAAGATGCGCAAACCAAAGTGCGTGGGCATCGCATTGATATAGGTGAAGTGGAGGTTGTGTTAAACCAAAGCCAGTTTGTAAGGGATGCTGTCGTGGTCGTAAAGACAGATGCGAGAAATGAGAAGATGCTAGTTGCCTTTTATATTCCACCTTCTCCTGTGAAAAAGGGCGCATTGTTTCTGAAGGAGAATCTACGGCAAAAGCTTCCGGAGTATATGATACCTTCGTATTTTATCGAGTTGGAACGATTCCCCATGAGTCCCAACGGAAAGATCGATCGCAAAGAGCTAGAAAGCTGGGAAATTACTAGGGATGTATCCAAGGCCTATGAATCTCCACAGAATGATGTGCAAAAAAGACTTACCCAGATATGGGGAAAGGTTCTGGGTGCAGAGCGAGTTGGGATCCATGATTCATTTTTCGAGTTAGGTGGACAGTCGTTAAATGCGATCACCCTGATCTCAGAGATTCATCGAGAATTTGAAGTGGAGCTCCCCTTGGTTAAGGTGTTTGAAAGTCCGACGGTGAAGGAATTAGCATTTCTTATTGAGGAAGGAAGGGGTCAGCGCTCCCACTTTGTATCCATTGAACCGGTTCCTATCCAGAATGTCTATGAGTGTTCAGCGGCACAAAAACGAATGTACATGGTTAGTGAGCTGAGTGGGGTTAGCACGAACTATAATATGCCAGGTGCTGTCATCCTTCGGGGAAATGTAGATAGGAAGCGATTGGATGAGGCATTTAAGGAGTTGGTTCAGCGGCATGATGCTTTCCGAACCTCCTTTGTTCAGAGCGATGGTCAAATCATGCAACGGATTTATCAGGAAGTTGATTTTACTGTCCAACATCTTCCTGAAGCGGGAGCTGATCCAGATCATTACCTGGGAATTTTTGTGCGCCCCTTTGATTTAACAAAGGCCCCTCTATTCCGGGTTGCCCTGGTTCAGTTATCATCCGATAATTATTTGTTGATGTATGATATGCATCACATCATCTCCGATGGGTTATCTATCGGCATTTTGATTAACGAATTTACTCTTCTCTATGCCGGGGATGAGTTACCCGATCTAAAAATCCAGTACAAAGACTTCTCGGCTTGGCAAAATCGAGAGATTCAGTCAGGATATCTCAAACAACAAGAGGATTTTTGGTTGCAGTCCTTCAGTGGAGAAGTACCGCTACTCGATTTGCCAACCGATTTCATTCGATCCGAGGGAGTTACCTTTGCCGGGGATGAGGTCGTATTCACCTTCGATAAAAATGTGACTGCTCAATTGCATGGCATAGCTCGTGAACAAGGAACGACGCTATATGTGCTCCTGCTATCGGCCTTTCATGTATTGCTTTATAAAGAGACGGGTCAGCAGGATATTGTAGTGGGAACTCCTGTGGCAGGTAGACGTCACGCTGAGCTAGAGAATGTGGTTGGAATGTTTGTCAATACACTCGCCCTTCGGAATCACCTTTCTGGGGATATGACACTGGCTCAATTTGTCAGTGATGTAGCTTCCCATATCATGAATGCGCTTGAAAATCAGGACTATCCCTTTGAGATGCTTGTCGATAGGTTAGAGCTTAAGCGGGATTTGAACCGCAATCCGCTCTTCGATGTGATGTTTGCCTTTGAGAACGTAGATGCAAACAAGGTTCAGATGCGAGATTTTGAAATAGTCCCTTGTGAAATGAAGAATCACACGACGAAGTTTGACCTCGAGTTAAAGGTGACCGAGTTGCATGGGGAGCTAACCCTCACCTTACAATATCGCAGTCATCTATTTACGAAAGAGACCATCACAAGAATGGCGGGACACCTACAGAAGATCCTTAGGTACATGGTTGAAGAGATCGATTCTACAATTCATTCGATGGATATTTTATCGACTAGGGAAAAGGAGCAACTCACTCAGTTTAACGATACCAAGGTAGTGTTTCCACAGGAGAAAACGATCAAGGATCTCTTTGAAGAACAAGTTGTTCAGCATCCCCACCAACTGGCAGTAGTGTCTGGGAAACAGACGTTAACCTATCAGGCGTTAAATAATCGATCCAACCAATTGGCTCACCATCTGATAAAAAAAGGCACTAGCCCCCAACCTGTGGTTGCGCTGATGGTGGAGCCTTCCCTAGAGATGGTAGTGGGGTTATGGGGCGTGATCAAAAGTGGCGCAACGTATCTCCCCATCGACCCTGAGTTTCCTGGAGAGCGCATCGAGTACATGCTTCATTCCAGTGGTTCGAAAATTCTTTTGAAACAGTCCCATGTTCAGGCTCCAGAAGCCTTCACTGGGGAGATCATCGATATCGATGATGCCTCGATCTTTACTGGTAGCGTAAGTAACCCTGAAAATAGGAACCTACCAGAAGATCTGGTCTATATCATTTATACCTCGGGTACAACAGGGAGGCCGAAGGGTGTACCGATAAAGCATCAAAACCTGGTAAACTACCAATCATGGTTTGCGCGAACCGCAGGCATTCAACCTCATGATAAGACGATCCTTCTATCCTCTATCGCCTTTGATTTGGGATATACCAGTCTCTATTCTGCTTTGTTAAATGGTGGAGAATTGCATTTGGCTCCGAAGGGATTCTATGTACAACCACAAAAACTACTTCCCTATCTCGCGGAGCATCAGATCAGTTATTTAAAGCTGACGCCTTCGTTATTTAACATTTTGGTCAATCATTCATCCTTCAGCGAAGGAGGTAGGGATCTATCCTTACGGTTGGTTGTTTTAGGTGGAGAGGAGATAAACCTACCTGACCTCGGTACGTTCCATGCGAAGTATCCTGAAGTGATGTGGATGAACCATTATGGACCCACTGAGGCGACGGTAGGGGCTATCGCCCATCTCTTTGATTTTAAAGATGTGGACCAAGCGGCAACTCGGCCGATTATTGGTAAGCCTATCGACAATGTTCAGGTTGCGATTCTAGATGCAGACCTCAATCCAGTGCCAATGGGTGTAACCGGTGAAATTTGTATTGCAGGTGCTGGATTAACGGAGGGTTATATCCAGCACGATGCGTTAAATCGAGAAATATTTGTGCAGAGACCCTGCTTTGGACAGGAGTCCCTCCGTTTTTATCGGACAGGGGATTTAGGCCGATATACTGTAAATGGTGAGATTCAGTTCCTAGGACGAGTGGATCATCAGCTCAAAATTCGCGGATTTAGAGTTGAGCCGGAGGAAGTTGCTGCTGTCTTATTACGACATGAGTTGGTCAATGAAGCCATTGTGGTTGCTAGAGGGAAGGATCATTTTGACCAGCAACTACATGCCTATCTAGTATCCGATGAGAAACTAGATGGATTACAGCTAAGACAATTCCTATCGAATAAGCTTCCCTACTACATGATGCCGGTCTCCTTTGTCCAACTGGAGAGTCTCCCTCTGACCTTAAATGGGAAAGTAGATGTGCAGAAGCTTCCTGAACCCTCGGAGGAATCCATCATTGAAGTGAAGTTTGAGAAACCCCAAGATGCGGTGGAACAAACCATCGCTGAAATATGGGAAGAGTTGCTTGGTATCGAGGGAGTAGGAGCACATGATCACTTCTTTGAACGGGGTGGAGATTCCCTCAAGGCGATGTTGGTAATCTCAGAGATTCATAAGCGTCTTCATGTGAACATATTGCTCCGAGAGGTTTTTAAATCACCAACGGTGCGAGAATTGGCAACACAGATTAAGCGTGCATCCCAGAGTATCTATTCCGAGTTAAAACCAGTAATCGGCCATGAAACCTATGCACTCTCTGCAGCACAACAGCGATTGTATACGTTGAATTACATGGAGGGGATTGGAACCAGCTACAATCTTCCGCGGGCAACATTGTTGGAAGGGGTAATGGATACACAGCGACTGGAGAGGGCATTCAATGAGCTGGTTCAACGACATGAGTCCCTCCGTACCTCCTTTGAGGTGGTGGAAGGAGAGGTAAGGCAACGAATTCATCCCATGGCTCAGGTGAACATCAGCTATATTAACCTAGAGCAGGATCTGATTACAGATCTAACCATTGAATTGGATGAAGAATTGAGGCAGAGAATCGATGCCTTTGTCCAGCCCTTTGATCTCAGTCAAGCTCCTTTGCTTCGGATTGGTTTGATTCGCCTCGCGCAAAATCAGTACGTACTATTGACCGATATGCATCATCTCATCGCAGATGGTTACTCGATTCAACTCTTAGTACGTGAGTTGTTGGAGAGTTACCATGCAAAGAACTTGCCGGAGATTGGGTTGCAGTATAAAGATTTTGCAGCATGGCAACATGGCTTTTTGCAATCAGAGGTAGCGAAAGAACAGGAGGAATACTGGCTCCATCATCTTTCTGGTGAGTTACCTGTTTTAACACTGCCAACGGACTTTCCAAGGCCGATGGTCCAGAGCTATGCTGGAGATCGGTTTACCTTTACAGCAGGAGAGACATTAAAGAAACACTTGGAAGAATTGTGTGTGGCAACGGATACGACACTGTATATGGTTCTGTTTGCAGCTTACAGCACCTTGTTGGCCAAGTATTCTTCCCAGGAGGATATCATCATTGGCTCTCCTGTTCTGGGACGTACCCATGCCGATTTGCAACAGATTATCGGGATGTTCGTTAACACACTAGCGATCCGTTCCTTCCCTAAAGGAGATAAGATGTTTAAGGATCTATTGAGTGAGATTCGGGATAATTCCCTACATGCCTTGGAGAATCAGGATTATCAATTTGATAGCCTAATCGATCAGTTGGCGATAAAGAGAGATCCCTCAAGAAATCCCGTCTTCTCCACGTTATTGTCACTGCAAGAAGAACAGAGGCCATGGAAGGGAACCGATAGCCTTTCCTTAAAGCCCATCGAATATCGAAATCGCATCTCAAAATTTGATCTCAGTTTATATGTGGAAAAGGGAGAGCAGGATTTGCATTTTGAATTGGAATTTGCAAGTAAGCTCTTTACCAAGGACACGATTCAGCAGATGGCTAAGGATTATCTAGCTATTCTAGAGGCGATCACAACCAATCCAGCTACCCCATTAAATGAAATAGAGATTGAAGGGGTCATTGTTGCAAATACAGAGATAGAAGACGTGATTTTTGATTTTTGAGTGCTCCTTGGTGTGTTGGTTGATTTTCAAGAGTGATTTAAGATATATGTCGTAGGAAGATTGTGCGCAACGTGTTTTATAGAAAGCGCCGTAAAACCCCTGGCTTCAGCCATGGGATATAAGGCGCGTCGAACGAGGGAGGGGGAGTTTTTCCCTCTCGCAAGTTCGACTATCCCCGTATATAATTAAGTATAGGGGAGGTGAACTAATGCACAAAGCGTTTAAATTTCGTTTGTGTCCAACGAAGGAACAAACCAATCTCATCAATAAATCTATCGGCTGTAGTCGCTTCACGTTTAATCACTTTCTAGCCAGATGGAACGAATCCTATGACAGCACAGGAAAAGGTCTGACCTATGGAACCTGTTCTGCCCAACTGACTTCATTGAA
>NZ_FNNQ01000014.1 GCF_900106775.1 Marininema mesophilum | reverse complement strand
GTAATGATCACCACAGGATTAGGGATACATTTCACGAAGTTACTCTTTATACCGAACTCCCTAGGCATAGTTGTTTACATCCTTTCCATGATGGCGGCAATGAAATTATACAAAAAGAATTCCATGGTTTGGGTTAGCGGATTGATTTCGCTTATAATGCTGGTACTGTTTAGTCCTTTCCTTGGATTGCACCTCATCGTGCCTGCCTTTGTTAGTGGTCTGTATTTCACCTATAAGAAATCAAGAAACAGGAGAGATTCTAAAGCACAAGTTAATTCTTCTTAGAAGGGGGCTTTCATCCCACATGAACACGATTGAACTTGGAGGTGTGAAAAATTAAAACTTTCCAGTCGGAAAAGTTATGGCAGGCAGTGGTTCAATGCGATGGAACCTACGATGGATGCTTCTATTATGCAGTAAAAACTACTAAAATATTTTGCCGTCCCTCATGTAGATCAAAGACGCCCAAGGAAGAAAACGTGGAATACTTTTTTCACATCGAGGATGCGCTTTGTTCCAATTATCGGCCTTGTAAACGGTGCCGTCCCGATCTTCTCCAAGCTAACTATGAGCCTACTCAAGAAGTTGTTGATCAAGTTCAACAATTATTGGAAAGTAAGTATGATCAATCGTGGACATTGGAGAAGATTTCTAACCATGTGGGAATCAGCGCTTGTCATTTGCAACGGCTATTCAAGAACAAGACGGGACTTAGTCCTCGACAGTATCTCAATCAAATTCGTATACAACGAGCAGAGCAATTGCTTCTAAATGGGGAAATGAATAATGTGGAGATATGTTATGCAGTAGGATTCAGAGAACCAAATCAGTTTTATGCTGCTTTTCGCAAGGAAACGGGCTCTTCACCATTGAATTTTAAGCGTAGTCAATATTGAACTATTTCTCCAAGTGAGTTAGTGGTTTTGGGTTGAATAGCGAATTTCTTCAACACAAAAAACCACTCCTCGATTAAAATACCGAGTAGTGGTCTTCTCTTCGTAAATAGGGCTTCAAATGAGCCAAATCACATAAAAGCCCATTTTGGTGCGGTCGGCGAGACTCGAACTCGCACAGCCAGAGGCCACTACCCCCTCAAGGTAGCGTGTCTGCCAATTCCACCACGACCGCCCATTTGGTATATCATCTTAAAACAAAACTGGTGCGGATGAAGGGACTCGAACCCCCACGCCCAAAGGCGCTAGATCCTAAATCTAGTGCGTCTGCCAATTCCGCCACATCCGCTCAATGGCAATATTTCTAACGATTTACTTATGCGCTTTTTTCGACCTATGTGTTAGACCATCTAAAGACGCGCCTCAAAATCACAAGGATTATACTACACCTTTACGGGTATCTTGTCAACTATTGCGTCAAAAGTTTCATTTTCGATTTAAAGATCCAGAGGTAACGGAGGCGGAGACATCTTCGCAATGAATGGATGAACAGCTTCACCACCCGATCTAATGACATTAATCCCATGCCAACGCTTTAGATTCATCGCATCTTCAACAGCATATGGTGCGATCTCTTCCTTTAGTTCTTGAAACGTCTTTTTTGATATCGGGTATAACGAATAATGCGGAAGAGCCGACTCAATAATCACTCGCCGTTCTTCGGCATATGCTCCCAGTTGTGAAACATCCATATGTGGGCTACGCGATACTTGCGGCTGGTCACCGCCGCACCCTTCCACACTTCAGAACCTTTGATATAGTGGTGTGGTTCATCAAGAACGACAAAATACGGAAATTGAGGCTCTGGACGCAATCTCATCGCAAGGTGAATGCTGGCATTGAAAATACATAAACCATGCTTGTCGTTATTCTTATAAGCTTTTTCCGAGGTACTTTCGGCATAATCTCCCCTTAGAAAAACGGCCCCCATTCGATGCTACCGTCTTCGATTTTTCTCCTTATATTTTCTCCCTAATTTATATTGTTGTTCTCCAATGGGCCTTATCCAGGCCCTCTTTTTTTACTAGGGTAAATCTACCTTCTCACGTTGTCATTGTCATAGAAACTGGCGACTGTCAGGCCATGCATATATTGCCAACATCACCAATAACTTTAGCTTGATAAAGCCTTAGTTTATCTATTTAATTAATTTAGATAGAAAGAGGGGGACACAATTAAATAAAAGGAGAGAAGATCATGAAAAATGGCAAAAGAAGATTGTTTACAGGTGTGATGGCTTTACTACTAGCTGCTAGTGTGAGTGTGGGTGCGAGCTCAAAAGCCTTTGCTGCACAAAAGAAAGATGCGAAGCTACCCGATAAGTATATTCAAGGGTATAAGGTGGACAGCAAAGATGGTAAAAAAACACCAGTCTATAATACTACACCACAATCTAAAGGTAATAAATTACTAGATTCACCACAAAATAAAGAGGCTAGTCCGTATGAGGCCAATTACCCTAAATTATCCGAAGATCCCTATGCGCCTGCACCGGAAAGCGGAACAACTACAACTGATTCGGGGAAAATAGGAGATGTCGTATATTTTAAACTAAAAGGTGTACAAGCACACTTTAATGGGTCAAAGGAATTCACAGATGCTGGAGTTTATTTAGAAAAAAAATCGGATGGTACCATTGAAAAGGGGCTCTATGATGTGAAAACAGGTGCAACAAACACTGCCCCAGTTGAGACAATTAATAACGAGAGGGCTCAGCATGGCGAAGCATGGATGGTAGAAAAATATGGACCATCCATGGCTTGGAGTAAAGCTTTTGATGGAACCTCCAAGTTAAAAAGAGAGAGCAAATATAAATTACTTGGAACAAGTACCGTTGCCAATTCCGCAGAGTGGTGGTCTGGGCTAGATATTAAACATGGTGTATCGAAGACAGAATCATATAGTTTTGCATGGACTATTGGATTCAAGTTTAGTGTTGAAGAAGGTGGCGGTATAGTTCCAGGGAAAGTTACAGAAGAATTTAGTACGGACTTAACGAATACATTTGGCGAAGAGATTGCCATTTCGGATGAAGTAACGTATAAAGATCAAACTAGAGTGCCAAAAGCTGATAATTCAGCTTATCAATATGACGTCTATCGAGGAGCATTGTATCAATTGACAAACACTTATACCCTTGAACCTGGAACCGGTTTACAAGAACTGATCAACGCTGAGGAATATCCGGGAGACTACGGTTTTAAACAAGGATTGGCTAACCCTTCATTCCAATATAATTCCAAAGAACTGTATTATCCCATAACACCGGGTTCACATGTTAAACCTGGAGAAGGCGGCGAAGATAACCCACCTGAAGAAGGCGAATAATAATTCCAAAAACCTAGTTAAAACAACTTCTATACACCGCATTAGAGATTGTAAAAGCCCGATTATTAAAGAATAGAGTAGCGAGGAGATCGAACACCCTCGCTACTCTATTTTTTTATGCCTCCATCACCATTGACAACGTGATTAGGAAAACTTTTATTTCAAAATATCGGAAAAACTTCATATAATTATAGTGGAGTTGAAATGTATTTTGCTGTAACACCAGGTTCACATTGTATCTCGAATCACTGTGAGATAACTTAGAAATTCCGCGATTCCAAGCCATCTAAGATAAATAAATCAGGCGCTGAGAGCCGTTGCGGAAGCCCCGGATCTGAGATCCCAGTGATGTCGCCTCCATTTTTGTCCCCGATGTGGTAAGAAAAGCAGTCTCGGAATCCTTTTCATTTCGGGATTTCTGTTCAAAAAGAAGTTCCCCAAATCAGCCCTTAACTTCATATTATATTTAAGTTGGGACGAAGCTCACCGGAGAAAATTAATGGAGCCACTATTCGTCTCTGAAATAATCAGTATCATTCTTCGCTTGCGAAATACTATTTCATGGACTGGGAACGCATTAGATAGATAAGCTGATTTCGCATGTCCGCGACTTGCCGCCCATGCTATTCGAGCGGTTTTATTTCGGTTTGATACCGAATCCAAAATCCTTGAGAGTTTCCTATGGAACTCAGGTGCACCGTCTTTATCCACTGTCGCCGAAGGAACTAAGTTATCTGGGTTAACTGGGTTTCTCGCCTCAGAGAAATACTCATAGAAAAAATAGAGCATATCAACTTCTGCCCGATATATGTGATCTAAGCGTTGTAACTCTCGAAAATATACATCCATCTCTTTTCAGCTTCAATCCAAACCCTCTATATACCTCTTAGAGCTGAGAATGTAAAATGTGTACGATAATTGGAAGGAGGGTAAAACTAGATATATTAAAATTAGGCAGAAAAGGAAATAGATTCTCACAAACAAACCGGTGCCACATTCGCTCTGAGGTAAAGCCAATCATGTGTCCAAGAAGATGAACCGCGATGATCACTGCATCTCATTGTTTTTGTAGGTGAATATTCCGTCGATTTTGTACAAAATAGGGGACGATGATCTCGTAAGCTTTCTCTACTTCCTTTAATATCCTCGATAACAAATGGTGAACTTGAGGGAAGGTTTTGATACTATGAAAAGGCACTTGCATGAGAATCCTCCTTATGAATTGTTCGCACTTTCAATATGAGGGATTCCTTTTTTTGCAAGGGCTATTATTTAACTAGCACTACGGGTTATGAAGTAGGTTATGAAGTAGGTTTGCAAACCATAGACTTTATCATCAAAGGATCGCTTCTTTAACTACAGTTTCTCTAATAAGAAGAGGGATTTTCATGTTCCTAGTTAATATCCTACTTATGTTATTTTTTTGACAATAGTTTCTTTATTATCAATTATTGCAATTAAAATTTTTGTAAAAAAAAGAACTATCGATATTCATTATGCACCATTTGAACACATTACCGGTCAAGCTAGCATTGAGTTTCATGAAGAAAAGGAAGATGAGAAAGAAGATAACGCAGAAAATGGTGAGGATAAGAATAAAAAGACAGATCCCACCCTCTAGGCAATAAACCAGATACGTTTGACTTCCTAGGTTTTACACACTTTTGTGATCTAACTCGTAAAGGGAAGTTTAAAGTAGGAAGGAAAACAAAAGGAAGAAACTCAATGAGTCTCTTAAGAAAATGAATAGTTGGTTGAAATCGGTGAGATGCATGGTTGGACTTAAGGAGTGGTGGGCAGTTCTGACTGTCAAAATAAAAGGTCACTATGAGTAGCTAGTTTACGAGTGTTCTAAAGACTGACTCGCAGATTAGGCCTACAAGTGGCTGAATAGGAGAAGCCAGAAAAAGAGTATGAACTGGGATCAGTACATGCAGTATGTTCGACTATTCCCTCTCCCAACTCCTGAGATCAAACATAATATCTATATCGGATGAAGAATGACAAAGTGAGTATTGATGAGGGGCCGTATGCGAGAAAACCGCACGTACAGTCCTGTGAGGGGCATAATAAGTTCCTCACGTTAACGCAGTTAACGAAAGGATGGGATTTAGATATGTCTACTCGACTGGAAAGCCATAAGTTGATACTATATTAGAACGAAGAATTTTTTTATGCAATACTTTGGTGTTGGAGGAATCTACGTTCGTATATAGTGGGTGATACATACCCAATTACGAGCATGAGCATATAGATAACAACAAATTTTCAGATCGCAAAAACAATCTATCGAGCATTTTAAATAAAATTGAGAGTGATATCTTTAATGAGTAGAAGCACTGGTTTTATAAAGAAACAAGGGACATTATTTTGCATTTCCATCCGGAACGTCTAGGTGATAATAGATACAGACGAAGAGCCCAATATATTTCAGAAGAAATAAGAGAATATATTTCAAAACATAATGTCATCGGTTATGGTGAAAAAGTTTTATCATCCCGAAATAAAAGTCAGCGAGTGGCAACGGTGGAGCCACCAATTTCGCAATAAACGGATGAAATCGCTTCACCGCCAATTAAAGTTGTAGAATTTGTTCGCAACACAACAAAAAAGTGATCCCCCGGCTCCCAACCTAAGGTATCACTTTTTACCCAGAGGTTCCAGCTTGGCCAATGTTGTCAACTCCCAGCCAAGGTGTTTCAGCACCTTGGCTTTTCTATTGTATCCAAGCTGACACTCTGGTATTACGACTCCCAGAATTCTGGATGCATTGCCATGAATCAAATGAAACATGCTCTTTTTTTGCTAACGAGATCAGGATAAATCAATAGAAATCTGAGGGGTGCCCCTTTTCCATCGACCACTGTACAGCTTCCTCAGTGCCATTTGCTCCCATGGGGCCACCGCCTCCTACAGGAAGAGCACCGGGCTTCCAGCGACTTAATCCCTCAGTCACACGGCGACCGTACTCTTCATCGCATTGGTGGAACATCTCCAGCATCTTCTCTTGAACGCGAGGATCACAAGGTCCAAGACCAATCACCAGGTTGTTGATTAAATCTTCCCGCTCCCACTCTTCCATTTCTCTAAAGGTGCGGCCAGCCTGGCCAAAATTATTGGTTCGTTCAATCGATTCTCGTTTTACATTCCCCTCCACATAGGGTTCGTGGGGAATTCCGCCAGTATCTGCTTCCTTCAGACCGGCTCGTAAGGAAGGTTCATAGTTGATATGAGGGTCTTCTCCTGGAGCCATATCGACGTAATAAGCCATTTGACCATCCCGGAGATTGGTTGCTACATGCTTTTTCGGAGCATTGATCGGCAGTTGCTGATAGTTACTTCCTACTCGATAGCGTTGTGTATCAGAATAGGAGAAAGTCCTCCCTTGTAACATCTTATCGTCAGAGAAATCGAGTCCATCTACGAGGACACCTGTACCGAAGGCCGCTTGTTCCACTTCAGCAAAGAAGTTAGTCGGGTTTTTATCCAGCACCATCCGTCCAACTGGAAGAAACGGAAATTGCTCCTTTGGCCATAGTTTTGTATCATCGAGGGGGTCAAAATCCAGTTCTGGATGGTCGCTATCTTCCATGATCTGTACATATAGCTCCCATTCCGGATAATCCTCTCGTTCGATGGCTTCGTACAAGTCTTGTGTCGCGTGGTTAAAGTTTTTCGCTTGGATTTGTTCGGATTCTGGTTGAGTGAGATTTAGAATCCCTTGTTTGGGCTCCCAATGGTATTTAACCAATACCGCTTTCCCCTCCGCATTGACCCATTTGTATGTATTGACTCCGGAACCTTGCATCTGGCGGTAGTTAGAAGGGATTCCCCATGGAGAGAACAGGAAAGTGATCATATGCATTGCTTCAGGGGTTTGACTGACGAAATCAAAGATACGGGTGGTATCCTGACGATTGGTTACAGGGTCTGGTTTAAAGGCGTGAACGAGATCAGGAAATTTGATTGCATCGCGGATAAAAAAAATTTTGAGGTTGTTTCCGACCAGATCCCAGTTTCCTTCCTCTGTATAAAATTTGACCGCAAACCCCCGTGGATCACGTAATGTTTCAGGTGAATGAATCCCATGAATAACTGTTGAGAAGCGGACAAAGACCGGGGTTTTTGTCCCTGCTTCTTGAAATAGCTTCGCCCGCGTGTATTTGGAGACAGGTTCATTCCCTACCTTTCCATAGGTTTCAAACCAACCATGCGCTCCTGCTCCACGTCCATGAACTACCCGTTCAGGAATACGTTCTCGGTCAAAGTGGGTAATCTTCTCTAAAAAATTATAGTTCTCTAGAGTAGATGGTCCTCGATTCCCTACTGTACGGATGTTTTGATTATTACTAATCGGGTGTCCTTGACGATTAGTCAATGTATCTTCTTGCTCTCTCTCAGACAATCTCCGATCTGTACTGCCACCGACACCGGTAACCGAAGTTCCAGTGGTACTTGGAGTAGTTCCGTTCTTAGAATCATCACTCATCCAGGTTTCCTCCCTCATGTGAGAAAAATGATGTATCGAGGATTAGTGTGATTCTAGGACTCTTCATTTATGCCCCTATCCTCAATAAAAGGAACCATGATCCTTCTAAAAATAAAAGAATCGTGGTTCCTTTTATCGCCGCTGCCACCTTGCTACCCATGGCAACGATTTCGGTGATTGATTTCTGAAACTTTGAAGACCCTTCTATATGCTATATTAGCCATTCTTCACAAGAGTCCACTAGTTTTTGCAGATCATTCACAAAAATGCTTACGTGATAACCATCACACACAGCATGGTGAACTTGCAGAGAAACAGGCAAAAATACCTCTTCCCCAACTGAAAAGTATTTTCCACCTGTAATAATAGGGAGTAAATACTCCGCATCATTATAAAGATTAAGATTGAAACCAGTAAAGCTAACCCAAGGAAGAAAAGAGATTGAGAATGTATTAGCTGGCAGTTCTCCTCTTGACCAAAGCCCCTTTTTGTTTCCGAATTGCTCCAAATCCCTTAGATAGCGCTTATAAAATAGAGAGAAATCATTTGAGTAATCCGTCCACGTTACGGAAAAGGTATGATCTTCTTTATGAAAAATCGTATAGCTCGGTGACATTTCATCCCAATATCCCAATTGCCTCTTATCATTAAAAGAAGTTCTGAACTCAGTATATAAATTGATAACCCTTGAAACCATGTATATAAAAACAGGATACAGCTTAACATTCTTATTTCTTATCATATTAAGCAACGTAGTAATATTCAAGTTTACTGTAATGCTATAAGTACATTTGCTTTCTTTCATATAGTGTTCAAAATAAGGTTTTCTACCCCATCGATCTATATCAATCCGATTAAAGCTCATTATTTACACTCCAGAAGTCATGTTAACCTAAGGAGGATCATATCATCACTTAATATTTGGTTTTTTTATCCTCTACCTATAGGTCTCTATTTCACGATACCGAATAATTTACCCTAAGTCCAATCTCCGACTTCCCCACTCGGCTTCTTGACTCCGTTTTTTTCTGGAAACCCCTCACTGCCTTCTCACCTGCCTTACATTTATTTGGCATCAGATGATTCATCCTATGTAACGGGGCAGGTACTCCACGTAAACGGAGGGATCTGACGGAATCCTGATGCGGGGAAGACCACGAAGCCCGAGAGGATCATTGGCAGCTTTACCTAAAGGACGAACTCACATAAGTGAAGTGCGCTTTAAATTTATTGTCCGGTAAGCTATCTTATCATTAACAAAAAGTTAATTGAATGCAGCAGTTCATAAATGGTTATCCCTAAAATTAAAATAGGCATTAATGCTTTGTAGCAGGAAATACGATCCCTTTTTTCTAACCAATAAATCAAAACAAGCCCAAAAATTATTTGAACTATACCAACGTTCATCATATGAGAATAATCATTGAAGTGTATGAACGTAGTTAACCCTTCTGAAATAAATACACCACCAATGAGGGAACTTCCAAATTTATGCATTGGATGTCCATCATTTCTCCAATAAAAACCGGCTAGACCGATAATAGCCCCACCGATTAGTGCCATAACAGTCCATAATGAAATAAAGGCTGTTGAATAAGGAACATGTTTTATAAGCATGCCATAACCGTAATATCCTACTACCATGCCAAGCAATGTTAAGATGCTGGATATGATGGACTTCAAATTTGATGAACCTAGTGAGCCTGTAAAAAAGGCTGGTAGTAGCCAAACTGATCCAGAATTAGCAAGTGAGTCCCAATATTCCGGGAGAACTCCTTGCCCTAGGATTGTAAGAATTCCTATGATGATTCCAATGAAGAATGAGAATAATAGATACTCTACCTGCTTCATCGCTTTCAATTTGTCTGATATGTTCCCCATAAAGTATCCCTTCCTCTACTTAGCTACATTTTATACGAATGCATGATCCCAATTATACTGCCAATATATAGAAACCCTGAATAAACGCCTTATACTTCTCAATCTATCGTATCTGCCTCTGTGCGCCTCATACAGCAATGATAGATTTAAGATTTTTAGTTATTGGTCTGAAAAATCAGTCTACTTACTCCCTCAAGTTATTTTTGGTAGTTTCTCCCCCCTAGACTGGTACAATGAAATGGCAACGCAAGTGATGGCCGGGGGCCGGTCAAACTCCCTATGAAAGGGGGTGCGGCTTGTTGGAAATCTGGCGATTCGTAGTTTACGAACGAATTCCCGGAAAGAACAGCAAACGCCCCCGGTCTAAGCGTAAAGGTTCCTAGGCCAGATCGCTTAGCAGGGGGCGTTTTTTCACCTGAGGCCGGCCTAAGCCAGCGTTGTACATCGACAGTCGGGCTACTCACCCGGCTGTCTTTGTTATTGTATGATTATTTTACCCAAATTATCGCATTGTGTAAACAAGCTGTCTACTTCAGCATTCAGCAATATAAGCCATACTCCCATCATCACAAGAAGTATCTATATTAACATACTAAAAACCTCTAACGCTATTTATCACAACGCTAGAGGTTTTTATCTTCCTAATCAATCGATGTGGGGCGACCGATGGGAATCGAACCCACGAATGCCGGAGCCACAATCCGGTGCGTTAACCACTTCGCCACGATCGCCATATAAAAATGGCGGAGCTGACGGGGCTCGAACCCGCGACCTCCGGCGTGACAGGCCGGCGTGAACTCCAACTTCACCACAGCTCCATGTTTTAGAGAACTCTTATATTTTATCATCCGAGCAAGCGTTTGTCTACGGTTTTTCCAAAGAAGATAATCTTCATTCTCTTTTCACCTAAAGAACAAACCAAAAAGCACCTTTTCTTTCATCTTTGTTGTTAACGTGTAACAATGAAGTTCCGATATACAAAAAATGGAAGATCCATAAAGAATCCTCCATTTTTTATATCTGGTGAGCCATGCAGGATTCGAACCTGCGACACCCTGATTAAAAGTCAGGTGCTCTACCAACTGAGCTAATGGCTCTCACTTGGTAAAAAGGCAGGAATCGAACCACGCATCACAGTGTCAACATCCATACCCTTACCTAAAATACACAGTGGGGCGACCGATGGGAATCGAACCCACGAATGCCGGAGCCACAATCCGGTGCGTTAACCACTTCGCCACGATCGCCATATAAAAATGGCGGAGCTGACGGGGCTCGAACCCGCGACCTCCGGCGTGACAGGCCGGCGTGAACTCCAACTTCACCACAGCTCCCCATTATGGTGGACGATGACGGGCTCGAACCGCCGACCCTCTGCTTGTAAGGCAGATGCTCTCCCAACTGAGCTAATCGTCCATTTGTGGTGACCCGTAGGGGATTCGAACCCCTGAATGCCAGCGTGAAAGGCTGGTGTGTTGACCGCTTCACCAACGGGCCTAATATTAAGATAACTTGTCCATTATCTATAAATAATGGCGGAGAGAGCGGGATTCGAACCCGCGCGGGGCTATAAGCCCCCTAACGGTTTAGCAAACCGTCCTCTTCGGCCTCTTGAGTATCTCTCCATAAAAATGGCTCCTCCAACAGGACTCGAACCTGTAACCTACCGGTTAACAGCCGGGCGCTCTACCATTGAGCTACGGAGGACCGTTTTATAAGCGACATGGTTCATTGTAACCGATGATCACTCTAAAAGCAAGGACTTCTTTTAGAAAAGTTCAGCCTAACTTCATGAACCATTCACTCCTTAAAGCGCTTTAGCATATTAGCACAGGCCGAAAGAGTTCGTCAATAGGTTTCTATTTTTCAAGTGTCTATGACCGTTCCTAAAAACCTTGACAGCAATCGCGTATAATAATCCGATAATATCCCATTTATCTATTTCCTTTTATTTGTTGGGCCTAAGGTCAAAAAGCTATATCAATAATGGTTGTTCTTAACCATGGTCACCAACGTGTCCCGTCAGCACATCCAAACCATGCGGCAATACATCGATAATCGCCTCTAAACACTCTCTCACTGCCTTTGGACTGCCAGGCAAATTAATAATGAGTGTCTTTCCTCTAATTCCTACGACTGCACGAGAGAGTAGAGCATATCTCGTTTTTTTCAACGAAGCCATCCGCATCGCCTCAGCAAGTCCTGGAGCCTCTTTATCAATCACCGAGCGGGTCGCCTCAGGGGTGACATCTCTAGGCGCAAAACCTGTCCCACCTGTTGTCACGATTAGATCTACCTGGATTTGATCCGCGAAGGTGATCAAGCGTTGTCGGATCGTATACCAATCATCGGCAATCATCTCGGAAACCACAACTTCCCCATCCATTCGAGGAATTAAGCTTCGGATTTCCTCCCCACTTAGGTCTTCCCGTTCCCCTCTAGCTCCCTTATCACTTGCAGTCAACACCCCTACTCGCCATCGCTTCATCCCTCTTCATCCCCTCGATGAAAGTCCCCACTTTTTCCACCCGTTTTTTTAAGAAGACAGGTCTGCTCGATGACGATCCCTTTATCATAGGCCTTGCACATATCGTAAACGGTGAGAGCTGCCAATGATGCTGCTGTCAAGGCTTCCATTTCTACACCTGTCACGTTATCTGTTTTAACCGTCGCTATAATTTCTAATTGATCCTCTCCAAGAGACGAAAAGGAAATATCCGCCCCGCGCAGAGGAATGGGATGACACATCGGAATCAGATCCGAGGTTTTCTTCGCTGCCATGATTCCCGCTACCTGCGCTACTGCTAGTACATCTCCCTTCCCCACCGTACCCTCATAGATGGCAGTTAAAGTCTCTGGTTTCATCTTTAACACGCTCTTTGCTTCCGCAGTGCGCCTTGTTACCTCTTTTTCGCTCACATCTACCATCCGAGCGCGGCCTTGTTCATTGATATGTGGATAATTCCTCATATTTTTCACCTCCTCAACCACCGATATAAGACATCTCTATTTTCTCATAGGAAGAAGGGTGGTTCCCCCGTTCCTCTGAATAACGATCTTTGCGTTCTCCCCAGGTTTCACGGATGATCTTTAAGAGCTCATCATCCTCTGCACCTTGCCGCAATGGGGCTCGCAAATCAACCCCGCCTGAAGCGAAAAGACACGTATATAACTGACCCTCCGCGGACAATCTTGCTCGTGTACATTGACCGCAAAAGGGTTCTGAAACCGAAGAGATGAACCCGATCTCCTGATCAGTTCCCTTGTAGCGGTAACGAGAAGCCACTTCCCCAAAGTAGGACGCTTCCATAGGGATGAGGGGCATTTCTTTTCCGATCTGCTCTACCATTTTATTTTTGGAGACCACATCGGATCGATTCCAACTGTTGCTATTGCCTACATCCATATACTCAATAAAGCGAAGGGTGTGTCCCTTCTCCTTAAAATACTGAGCCATCGGCAGGACCTCATGATCATTGATCCCCTTTTGCACCACCATATTCACCTTGACCCTCAGCCCTACCTCAGCGGCCGCTTCAATCCCTGTAAGTACCCGATTAACATCGGATCGATCTCCATTCATCCGGCGAAATACCTCTTCATCCAAAGCATCTAAGCTCACATTTACTCGATCTAACCCTGCTTTTTTCAACTCTTCTGCTTTCCCCTGTAAGAGAGAAGCATTCGTAGTTAGAGCAATATCCATAACGCTATCGATTTCTCTAATCCCGCGAATTAAATCAGGTAAATCAGCTCGCAGTAGAGGCTCTCCCCCTGTCAAACGAACCTTTTCTACTCCTAATCCTGTGAATAGACGAATTAAACGAAGAATCTCTGTAAAGGTAAGCAACTCCTTATTGTGCAAAAAAGCATAATCAGGACCAAACACTTCAGCTGGCATGCAATATCCGCATCGAAAATTACAACGATCAGTAACCGATATCCGTATGTCTCTCAATGGCCGGTTCAACTGATCGGTCCAATCCACTCGTCCATTCACAACGATTCCTCCCTTCTAAAAAGAGATAGTTCTCTATCTCACTCGATTCTCAAAACACTAGAAAAATACATACCCTGGTAATGAATGAATGACCTCTCTCATCTCCATCGATTGAAGTGAAGCAATCAACTTTTCTTTCCCTTCAAATTCTATCGAATCATCCATTTCTAGACTGAGTGTACATGTTCCACCCTGTACGAATTTTAAACCCACTTCTTCTGCTACAGCACGAGGACCTATCGTTCCACTTGCAACCCCCGATACAACACAGGCGGCGGCTTTCCAAATCAATGGAGTAGTCCAGTCTATATCCTTCCTCAGTATCTCATCTAACACAATTCCTTCTCGTTGAAGCCTCCATGCTAACTCCTGTGGAAACGCACTTTTACAAGGTGGGAGAAGCCATCGCGCCTCAGTTCCCTGGTCCAAACCATCCATCAGCAAACCCCACTCTTGTTTTGCAAAAGATAATACTTCTCCTCTTTGCTGTGGACCTTTATCCTCTTGATCCCCTTTTTCGCTTCGCAGGATCCGTCCATGAGCAGGAAAATGCTCACTTTCCTTCGCTTCTATCCGCTTTCGTAATGTCCACCCAGGGAAATGTTTAGGGAACAAAGCCATCCATCGATCCAGCAGCGGATCATCCACCCCACCAATCCACAACGTCTGCTTAATCGCAGTTAATGGCCTGAGTAACTTCACCTCCACTTTCGCTCCAGCCTCTACCCCTTCACAATCAACAGAAAGACTCAGCATCGCATCAGCCATCACCAGGGACATAGTCACCCCGGCCCCTCTACTCATAGGAAAGGCGTGATACTCTCCCTTGTGGTACATCACTCCCAAGCGGATAAAATCTTCTCCACCCTTCTTTCCCTTAATTGCCTCCAACATACGAACATTCAAAAAACCTTGTTCATTCATTCGCATCTGATATCCATACCATGTATCGATCAAAGGGGGGAGAAACCATTCTAATGCTAAACATGCGGAGACTGGATACCCAGGTAAACCCAATACCGGTTTTCCATCAACCTGGGCTAAAATCGTCGGTTTACCTGGACGAGCCGCTACCTGATGGACGACGATCTCCCCTAGTTCTGCCAAAGCTTCCTGGGTAAAATCTTTAGTACCTGCTGAAGAACCGGCGAGCACAAGTAGGATGTCACAAGACTGCACCATTTTCGCAACGACTTGATGCAACATACCTAGATCATCGGGAACAATGTCAGTTACTTCTACTTGCGCTCCCCATTCTTCTAGGGTGCCATGAATGATTTCACTATTGAACTCAATCATTTTCCCTCTTTGCGCAGGTGTTCCCGGAGGCACCATCTCGGAACCGGTTGGAATCACTACAACCTGTGGTTTACAGAGAACCCGCACCTCCTCTACTCCCCCTGCCAAGAAAGCCCCTACATCCAGCGGACGAATGCGATGTCTTGCAGGTAGAAGCAGTTCCCCTATTGCAACATCTTCTCCCATCTGCCGCACATGCTTCCAAGGTACGGCAGATGCATCAATCTCCACTCTCCCCTGCCCAAGATTACGCACGTGCTCGATCATGATCACTGAATTTCGACCTACAGGAAGCGGATCCCCTGTATTTACCTCGTCATAATCGATTCCAATCCGTAACACGATGGGCGTGGAAGCTGTTGCCCCTTGCGTTGCCTGAGAGTCGACCGCAATTCCATCCATCGCAGCTGCTGGGAAAGAGGGTGTTGCCTGACGCGCAATAACTCCCTCAGCTGTCACGCGATGGATCGCTTCGGTTACAGGTACTCGTTCCATCCTTGCCGAGAAGGAAATAGACGAAAGTAGGCGCTCCCTCGCCTCTGCGATTGACACGGTTTTTTTAGTCCTTCGCAAAAACATCCCTCCTCATGTTAAAAAAAGTCTCCTCACTATAAAGGATAACAAACACCCTTACTAGTATCGAGCCGGAGGGAAAATACAGAATAAAGAGAATAGAAAGAGGGGCATCCATGCCTAGTTGTTTACAACCGGGTGTGATTTGGATATGATGATCATATAATACAAAGATCACCGGGAGGCGACCCGGTGATCGATGAATCATGACGCTGGCTTAGGCCGGTCGCACATGAGGTTTGCAAACGCCCCCACTAAGCGATTTGGCCGTTAACCTTTACGCTTAGACCGAGGGCGTTTGCTGTTTTTTCCGGACATTCGTTCGTCAACGAAACGCCAGACTTCCAGCAAAACGCGTAAGATGGTGAAGATCATCACCATCTTCTCCAGCATAGGCCGCACCCCCTTCCATTAGGGGAAGTTGCGACCAGCCCCCGGCCTTTACTTGCGTCACGATAGGGTCATTATATCAATCTTTGCAGGAATAGACTACCAATTGCGAAAAAATCAAATCCTATGAAGAAAATCAGAATTGGGTTTCCAGTAAATATTTGATACTGTATAGAGATACAACTCCTCCATAAAAGAGGTGAACCGATACCGATGAAAAAGAACATTATTAAGGCTGAACAGGAAGTACTTCAAGCGACACGCCCTCCCTTCTCAAAGATCGTCACCAATCTCCCCCCTACAGTCCCCTTCGTCCCCCCAGAGGAAATGGAACGACGTACAGGACAATCGATTCATCTGCGACTGGGAGCCAATGAAAGCAACTATGGAATGTCGCCAAAGGCACGCCAAGCTATGGAACAAGCCGTATCAGAATCCTACCTATACGGAGATGCGACAACCTACCACCTGCGAAGGAAATTAGCCGACATTCATGATGTAGACCCCGACCAAATCATCCTTGGTAGTGGACTGGATGATTTACTCGGTTTGATCGTCCGAACGTTCCTTGATCCTGGTGACTCTGTCACCACTTCCTTGGGTGGGTATCCTACCTTCAATTTTCACGTGCAAGGATATGGCGGCATCCTTCACACGGTACCCTACCAAGATTTTCGCAACGATTTAGAGGGGCTCGCTCAAAAAGCCCGTGAAACGAACTCTCGTATTCTTTATCTTGCCAATCCCGATAACCCTACTGGCTCCTGGTGGGAAGCCGATGCCATCTCCAAACTACGCGACTCCCTCCCTGATGGTTGCTTGCTCCTAATGGATGAAGCCTATGTCGACTTTGCTCCCGCGGACACGGTCTGGCCTATCGATCCAACCGATTCCCAAGTCATTCGTGCCCGAACCTTTTCCAAGTCTCATGGAATGGCTGGTACGCGCATCGGTTATGCCTTTGCTGATAAAGAGACGATCCAAGCCTTTGATAAAGTGCGTAACCACTTTGGTGTCAATAGAATCGCCCAAGCAGGGGCACTCGCCTCCCTACAGGATACTGATTTCCAACGGGATATCATCCATGCTGTATCCGTTGGCAAAGAGGAGTATGCTACCCTCGCCACTGAATTAGGAATCACCACCCTTCCTTCATTCACCAACTTCGTCGCCTTCGATATGGGCACTCCTGAGCGAGCGACCGCAGCAATGGATACCCTCTGGAATCGTGGCGTCTTTACTCGTGTTCCTGGCGCTCCACCCTTGAATCGTCTGTTACGCGTTAGCGTCGGAAGGCCCGAGGAGCGACAGGAATTTGCTCAGATCTTCGGGGATATCGTGCCTACACTCCCCAAGTAACGCAAAAAGATAGCAAATAGACGTTCATCATAAACCGGCTCGGCTCGGTTTCTCTAAGTAAATCATTCTCCTTCCACACGCCCTCTCTGGCGTGTATTTTTTCACTAATTTGCCCTCCCCCCATCAAAAAAAGGACGCTGACCTCAAGAGCACCTACGTACTCTTAAGGCAACGTCCTTTTTCTAACTCTACATCAATAAACTTAGTCCCTGCTTCCAAAAAGGCGAAGCAGGTAGATAAAGATATTGATGAAATCCAGATACAGACTTAGTGCACCTAAGATCGCTACTTTGGTGTGAGTAGCTTCATCCACCGCCATCTCTGCCTGCATTCGTTTGATCTTCTGTACGTCATAGGCGGTCAAACCACAGAAAATGATTACACCTAAATAACTGAGGACTGTGCTAATCATATTGTTATTTAAGAACATGTTAACGAGGGTCGCAATAATCAACCCAATCAAAGCCATGAACAGAATACTACCGAGTTTAGAAAGATCCTTCTTCGTAATCGCTCCATATACCGCAAATGCCCCAAACATCGCTGCTGCGGTTACGAATACACCAAGAATGGAACCTGTTGTATACATACTGAGTAGTGGAGTAAGGGTTACACCGTTAAGGGTCGCATAAAGGAAGAAGACAAAGGTGGCCGTATTAACGGACATTTTATGAACTCGTACCGCCAGGAAAAACACCAACACCAATTCAAAAATCACTAATCCAATAAAGACCGGTGGGTGCTCGTTGAAGTAGAAAATGATTTTCTTATCTGCTAGCAAAAGGGCAGAAATTATAGCCGTCAGCGAAAGCCCTGCAAACATCCAAGCGAACACTCGTGTCATCAGGCTTGAGGTAGGCACTGCGTGACTATGATCGACATATGGATTCATCGTAGTTAAATCTCCTCCTAATAAGGTTATCCCATTTAGTATATAGATAAGAGCAATGCTTTTGCAATAAAGGAAACTACGGCCAATAACCTACTCACTATTGCAACGATATGCTTATCTTCAACGCTCTTAAAACCGCATGTCCGCCTTCTCACGTTCAGATTGGTCTAAGGCCTCTCGCAGTCTTTCAACAAGTCCCTCCATCATATCCGCCCGTTTTTTCCACGGAAAGTCAGGTACTTGCTCAGATAGCTCTGCCATCTTATTCATATCATATTCGAGGAATTGGATGACTAGCTCACAAGTTTGCACTAGATCCTCCCATTTTTCCTCTTTTAGTGTTATTACACCGTTCTCTTCTTCCCGTTGATTCTGCACGTTCAAATCATCCTCTCTCGCTACTTGACGTCCGCTTTGATCTAGGGAAGTCGCCTCGGGTAGAGGAAACCCTACTTTTCGTTCCAAGGGCTTCACCTCAATTTTATAACTTTCCCCTCCAACGTGATCCACCTCTAGGCCCTCCCCAACCCACTCAATCCGAGTAAAGGGACGCTCACCCTGCTCCATCGCATCCAGCTGATCCACAATCAATTGAAATAGTAATTGAACCGTTTCTAATTTAGATTCCATCATAAACCTCCTCGACTAGTCAGTAATTGGAACAACATTTGACAGTGACAACTGTACACTAACATGTATATGTTCAGCCTAGTAATCTCCATGAGAAATTCCCATCAAGACACAAGGCCGATAAATTCCCTAAGTAAATTCAATGGAGAAATCCTGTCATAGGAAAAGAAAATGAGTGCCTATATCTGATACTCGCCAGACTGACCCAGGTTTGATATCCTGTATCACAAGGAAAATCTCCTTATACCAGCTAATCAAGTTGATATCCATACTCTACACCTAACAACGATGTCGATGATACTGGAAAATCATGATCATCGCTTTCTCCCATGGAGGATACGAACCTACCCAAAGTTAAGCCACCTATCACCGAAAGGAGGCAGGCGCCTCTTCGCCGCTTCTATGCAAATTACCATTTTTCTGTTCGCTGGGATAGCAGAGACTCTCGGTCAGCGAGACCTTCACCTAGACCTACCAGAAGGGTCCACCGTCCAGGAACTTACCCAGCAGCTAGCTATGCAATATCCCCAGATCACAGAGGCCCTCCAACGCTCTGTTGTTGCTTGCAATGAGGAGTATGCTTCGCCAACACAACGACTCCAACCTGGGGATGAAGTTGCTATCATTCCCCCTGTCAGCGGTGGTCAGGAAGAAGGGGAGAGAGGTACCTCGACTTGTTTCATTACCCGTGATCCCCTCTGTCCAGAATCTCTCATGAAACAAGTCTCCAATCCCCGAGCAGGTGCCATCCTCACCTTCGCGGGCACAGTAAGGGAATTTACGGGAGATCAGCAAACAATATTCCTCGAATATGACGCATACATCCCCATGGCTCTTCGCCAGATGGAACTGATTAGAAATGAAATAAAACACCGCTGGCCTGAGGTGGAAACTGCCATCGCCCATCGGATCGGCCGCTTAGAGATCGGGGAAATTAGTGTGTTAATCGCTGTCGCTTCCCCTCATCGAGCCATATCCTTCGCCGCAGGGGAATACGCGATCGAGCGGCTGAAAGAGACCGTACCCATCTGGAAAAAAGAAGTTTGGAAAGATGGCTCCACATGGAAAGGACCTCAGACTGAACATTGGAATCCACAAGGAGATGAATCCCGTTGCAGATAGATCGCGAACGTTTTTCCCGCCAAATTCTCTTTTCACCCATCGGCGAAAAAGGGCAAACACGCCTCGCTGGGGCACGGGTTGCTGTCATTGGACTGGGCGCCCTCGGTACTGCCCTCGCCCACCATATGGCCAGATCCGGAGTGGGCTTTCTACGTCTCATCGACCGGGACTTTGTGGAAAAAAGCAACCTTCAGCGGCAGATGCTCTATGATGAAGCGGATGCATCCGCAGGAATTCCTAAGGCAATAGCGACCCGTGAAAAACTTGCCGCTATTGATTCAACTATTCAGTTGGAAGCAATCGTCACAGACGTCACCTGGCAAAATGCTGAAGAGTTACTCACTGATGTCGACCTTATTCTCGATGGTAGCGATAACTTCCAGCTTCGTTATCTTGTTAACGATATCAGTCTCAAACATCAAATCCCTTGGATTTATGGAGGGGCTGTCGGTTCCCGAGGCATGAGCTTCACCATCCTTCCTGGTGAGACCCCTTGCATCCGCTGTCTTTTTCCCGAATCCCCTCTCCCTGGCACTACAGAGACCTGTGATACTTCTGGAGTCATTGGCCCTATCGTCCAGATGGTTGCCGCTAGGCAAGCGGTAGAGGGCATGAAGATTCTCATCGGGGATTACGAAGCCTTAGATCGACGGCTACGCCATATGGAACTATGGCAAAATGAAGAGCTTGCGCTTAATGTTGCTGATCAAAAGCGAGCAGACTGTCCTGCATGTAGCCAAGCAATATACGAGTATCTTCAACCCCAAAACGAGGGTGAAAGCACACTCTCTCTTTGTGGGCGCGACACCATACAAATAACACCCCATCATCCCACAAACCTTGACCTAGAGGGCCTTGAGAAACGGCTTACCCCCTCCGCTCAGGTTGAGCGGAACCGATTTCTTCTTCGCGCCCAAGTGGACGAGCAACACCGGCTTGTCGTATTCCCTGATGGGCGTGTCCTTGTCCAAGGGACCTCCGATCATACGACCGCTCGTACAATCGCCACACGATATCTCGGTGGGTAATAATAGACAAATAGAGCCGGAACTGTAATAAGTTAGACTTTTCTAACGTTTATGCTCCTTTAAGATTCTATCATTTTCCGTTTTTCAGGGAAACCGCCCTGAGACGAACACGATCGTCAATGAAGCAACCACCCGAATACTAACAAAACATCTTTTCTAGCAAAAAATAGAGTAGCAACGGGCAGGATCTTGGCCTTGTTGCTACTCTATTTGCTTAGTTTCGGATCTTAAGGGTCGTTACTCCCCAGACCCTTCAGGCAAGATCTCCACGTTACCCAGTTGCTCCATCACGCTGATAAGAGCATGTGTGCCATCTTCGGATCCCCCTTGGGCTTGTACTGAGCGCAGGAGTTGATTGACAGCCGCCGTGCCAAGTAAGGGTAGTTCCAGATGTTCTGCCTCTTGTAAAACAATTCGCAAGTCCTTCTGTTGAAAACGAACGGAGAAGCCCGGTGCGAGATCGCCTTTAACAACACGAGGGCCAAGGTTCGCCAACGCCCAGGAACCAGCGGCTCCTTGAGTCGTCACCTGGATCATTTTCTCCAGGTCAACTCCGGCTTTTTTTGCAAAGGAGAGGGCTTCTACCATACCAAGGAGATTGAGTCCACACATAATCTGGTTACATGCCTTCACCGTTTGGCCAGCTCCATTGGGACCACAGTGGACGATATTTTTCCCCATCGCTTCAAAGAGCGGGCGAACTTCTTCCAGGACATCCTCTGCCCCTCCAACCATGATGGAAAGCGTCCCATCTCGTGCACCAACATCTCCACCGCTCACCGGCGCATCCAGCATCCGTACCCCTTGAGCCGCCGCTTTCGCAGCCAACTGACGCGTTGCATCTGGCGAGATCGTACTCATATCCACTAGGATTGTACCTGGCTTCGCCCCAGCAAGCACACCCTCCTCGCCAGCAACCACCTTCTCTACATCTGGTGTATCCCCAACAATGGTGATTACGACATCGCTCACCTGAGCAACCTCCCGAGGAGATGTTGCCGTAGCCGCTCCCCATTCTTGAGCCAAATTCATTTTCACTTCGGTTCGGTTCCATACTGTCACTGGAAAGCCCGCCTCGTGTAAATTACGTGCCATCGACTGCCCCATAATCCCTAATCCGATAAATCCTACACGCACTGTATTTTTCAAAGTCAACTCTCCCTCCTGATTATCTTATCAAAGTAGAGGTCGCTTCCAATCGCTCACGTATACTACAATTGACAGCTTCCCAGTATTCAGGGTTCCTTTTAATTTCATATTTGAAGGCGCGATACATTTCCTTCTGTTTCGTTGCAAATTCCTCATCCGCAGGATCAGGCAGGGTGCTTCGTACTTCTTCAAGCAATTGCTGCACCTCAGGTGCCCGCGGCCCCCAAACAGCCTGCTCATTTCCCTCAGCATCGATAAAAATCATGATCGGTATGGATCTGGATTTACCATTGGTTAAGTATTGATCCATCAGATCTAAATGATCATCTCTGTTTAAAAAACGTAGTGAAATCATCGCTTCTTCAGCAATCTTTATCAGGATCGGTACACAGAGCATCGCATCTCCACACCAATCCGCAGTGAGTACCACAGCCCGCAAATCTCGCTCACGAAGAGAATGATAAAAGACCAGGTCCTCCTGACTTAGCGCAAATTGATCATGGATTGCGAGAAGGCCCTCCTGGTTCACTTTCATCCCATCAATATATTCTTTGGTCGTCATGCCCTTTGCAAACCATTGGTTTAAACCCATGGATCCCTCTCCTTCACCTACATTTTTTTCTTTTCATTGTAACCCTTTCTCTATAGAATCCAATAGAAAAATGTTGACTTCCAGAAAACCCCTTTACGTGCTAGCTTCGAGAATGTTTCTCGAAATCAACACGTAAAGGGGTTTTTTTATGAGCGACTCATTTCTAGACACGAACATGTTATCAATGGATTCCTGTGTTTACTTCTCCACTGTCCTTGATTCTGACTCTGCTTGAATATCTGCTAAAACGGACGGACGAAGCCCACTCACCATCTGCTCTGCTACCTTACGCATCCACTCTGGATTCTCTGCATATTTCTTCTCTTCTGTAGTGTACCGCCATTCAAAACAAACGGCAGGTACTTCTGCCCAAGTAAGAAGGGGGAGAGAACCTGGCATTGCCTCGGTGTCATTTTTCTTACCCCAATCGATTACATCTACCTGCCGAAGTATATACGCAGCACCATTGTGGAGTCCAGCTTGGAGAGAGCGGGTAGTGAGACCAGCACAGCAATCGATATATGAAGCGAAGCCAGGCTCTTTATGATCCGTCACGGGATGAACATGAAAGCTGAGCCACACGTCTGCATCGGTCGTTTCCATTTGACGGCGCTTCTCTTGCCATGAAATGGTCGCCCCAGTTAATGGAAGCAATGCTTCTTTGATATCATCCCTCCGTTGCAGGGAAAAAGCCAACAAATGAGCCATCTCCGTACATAGTCTCCGCTCTCGGCCATCGATGTGTCCGTAGTCCAATCCTATGGTTAAACCCATCACCCTCACCCCTCTCTCCGTAATACGATTGCCCTGTTTGTCCCTATCTTAAACCTCCATTAGTACTTAAATGGGTTTTGGGGGTTGTACTATTATATACCTCAAAAAGCGAAACCATGAGTATGTACTATGGCAATGATTCACTTCGATATTAAAAACCTATTTCTCTTGACTCTATGTCTCAGTATAAACCCTTACCTGGCTAAGGTCTCCCAAAATCTTCCCTAATAACCTAAACCTCCATATTCTACTGCAATAAATGCTCTTATATTTCACGCAAGGATAACGGGCCATGGCATGCACCACATCGGTAACGGTTTGGATCCATCTTCCTTTGACGAAATGCTTCCTGTCCACAATTCTGGCAGGTTAGCACATAGCGAGCACCTTTCCTTTTCGACTTGATCCCTGGTAAAGGTGGCGTATGACGAAGACCTCCTACACGGGCAAGTAAATCCTTGAAGTCTGCATCACGGTGGTGATATCCTTTTCCTTCGATATGTAGATGATAGTGACACAGCTCATGTCGAATAATCCGATCCATTATTTCACGCCCCAGAATTTGCAGATGACGAGGGCTGATCTCAATCCGATGGTCGGACAGAAAGTAGCGTCCACCTGTGGTCCGCAAACGGCTGTTAAACTGTGCGTGATGACGGAAGGGTTTCCCAAAATCGCGTAGGGAGATTGTTTCCACCCACCGTTGTAGAGTAGGAGCATCCATTTTTGGGAGAGATCGATCATTCACGGTACAGACCCCTCCTTCATAAACTTTTACTATGACGCGAATCTGTATAGGGGAGGCCTCATTCTATGCCTTACTGGCTACGTCGTCAGCTACAACGGGCATTTCAAGGGAAAGACCGCCACCAGATTCGAATCCTCAATGATTGTTGGTTTCAGTACCAGGAGAGAAGTGATTATCTCCCTTTTGAACAACGATAGCATCAATATCCATGGAGTAAGCCTACCATATTACAAAACCCTTGCGGGACATTTTTTATCCACTAATGAAAGATAAAATCTTTTATAAAACCTTCTCGAAAAAATCTATATAATTTAGAGATATTCCTCTTTCTTAGAAAGATCCCCTTGTTCTTGGCTGGCACAAGGGGATCTTTCTAGGAATACACGCAGTATTCTCGTTAATAAGGCTTATTGTTTAGGTACACTATGTCCCGCGGTAACCATCAAGATCGTGCCAATCAAAGCGCTACTCACAGTATAAAGCACCTCAGCCATCCCGGTGTCCATCCGGTAATGATCCTCAGCGTCATGTTTTTCCATCGTCGAAATTCCGGGGAATTGGGGATGGACATTTGTCATGTTTGCTAGAGCATCACGACACTCCTCGGATTGGATTACCATCGGGAAGAGTCGACGGAAGGTTTCCCCAATAAACTCATCGCGATTACTTGCAACCATCCCCAAGTCCTGTCCCTTCATTTCTCTTTCAACAAAGGCTACGATTCCAGTTAATTCATCGGTTCCTTCAGTGAACAATTGCGCGCAGTGGGCCGTCATCTGTGCCGTCTGCTCTGCCATCTGTTGTGCTACACCATGCTGGATCATGGATATCCTCCTTTATACTTTGCTCACCCTTACTATGCCAAGGGTGGGTAAAATCATACAAAAAAAGAAGAGACGATTCGCCTCTTCTTCTCCTTGCCCAACCCTCCAGCTGATTCATTTTTTAACCATTGATCAACGATCTACTACCATGCTGAGGGAGACCCGTTGACGCTCATGATCGACGCCGATCACCCAGACATCCACCACATCACCAACACTCACGATATCCATCGGATGTTTGACAAAGCGGTTGCTCATTTTAGAAATGTGGACAAGCCCATCATTTTTTAAGCCGATATCGACAAAGGCACCAAAATCCACTACATTGCGAACCGTACCCGTAAGTTCCATCCCCTCTGTTAAGTCCTCCAACTGTAAGACATCGGAGCGTAGGACAGGCGCAGGTAGCTCTTCCCGGGGATCACGACCAGGTCGAAGAAGCGCTTCGACGATATCTCTAAGAGTTGGAACACCACAATCTAAGGAAGTAGCCATTTCCCGTATATTGACAGCAAGAAGCTTTTCCTTTAACTCAGGGGCTCCAATCTCTCCTGGGCTGCTTTCTAACTGAACGAGCAGCTTTTCTACCGTAGGATAGGACTCTGGGTGGATGGGGGTTTTATCTAAAGGACTTGTCCCATCGATCACCCGAAGGAAACCGATACACTGTTCAAAGGTCTTCGCCCCTAAACGGGGCACTTTTTTCAGTTCTTTTCGGTCATGGAAACGGCCAAGTTCCTCTCGACGCTGAATGATATTTTTCGCTACGGTCGCATTGACACCAGATACATAGGCGAGCAAGGAAGTGGAAGCAGTGTTAACATCCACTCCCACGTGGTTTACCGCTGACTCTACGACAGCACTTAGGCTCTCTGACAATTGTTTTTGCGAAACATCGTGCTGGTATTGTCCCACACCGACGGCTTTGGGTTCGATCTTTACCAATTCAGCAAGGGGGTCCTGCAAACGACGGGCGATGGATACAGCGCTCCGCTGCGCTGCGTCAAGATCCGGGAACTCCTCTCGAGCCAGTTTAGAGGCGGAGTAGACGCTAGCACCCGCTTCGTTGACCATGATGTAATAAAGCTCACGATCCATTTCCTTAATCAAGTCAGCGATAAAGGATTCTGTCTCCCGAGAGGCTGTGCCATTCCCCACAGCGATCAGCTCAATATCGTATTTCTCGATTAGCCCCCGAACCGTTTCCTTAGCTTCCTTCACTTTGCTCACCGGAGGAGTGGGATAGATCACCCCAAAATAATGCATTCGTCCGGTATCATCGACCACCGCTAGTTTACATCCTGTCCGGTAAGCAGGATCCATCCCTAATACTCGCTTTCCACGAATCGGCGGTTGCAGAAGAAGGTTCTTCAGGTTTTCTGAAAAAATATGGATCGCTTGCTCCTCTGCAGCCTCCGTCATCCTTGATCGCGTTTCACGCTCTACAGATGGAGCGATTAAACGCTTCCATGAATCCTGGGCTGTCTCAAGGAGAAAGTGATGCGGCTTCTTAGGAAACCAGCGCGCCAGGTGCTGAAGCACGTTCTCCTCCGCCACCTGAACAGAAAGCTTTAAGATCTCCTCCCGCTCTCCACGATTGACAGCAAGTACTCGGTGAGGAGGCATCGTCCGTACAGGTTCTTTCCGATCATAGTACATCTCGTAGACACTCTTCTCTTCGGCATTTTTCACCTCTGAAACGAGTATCCCTTGATTCCACACATAGTCTCGCACCCATTTGCGAATATCCGCATCATCCGCCAAATCCTCAGCGACGATATCCATCGCTCCTTGGAGGGCGGCTTCTTTATCCTCAACTCCCTTTTCAGGGTCAATAAACTCAGTAGCCGCTTCAATTACCGATTCTTCGTCACGGCTGGCCATCATCTGTTCTGCCAAGGGAGCTAAACCACGCTCCCTCGCCTTCGCACCCCGTGTCGTCCTTTTCGGGCGATAGGGGCGATATAGATCCTCCAAGGTTTGGAGCTTATCCGCTGACGCAATTTTCACCTGGAGCTCCTCTGTAAGCTTCCCCTGCTCATCGATCAGGCGAAGTACTTCCTCCTTACGATTATCCAGCTGAATTAAGTATCGATTACGCTCCTCTACCGCTCGTAGTTGCTCCTCATCCATCTCTTTCGTCCGTTCCTTCCGGTAACGGGCAATAAAGGGAATGGTATTCCCCTCATCCATTAATTCTACAGCCGCTGCTACCCGCGTAACATCCATCCCAAGTTCTTTGGCAATCATTTGGTGTCGTAATTGTGCTTCCATAGACGCCTCCATTCAATCTATGAATTGGTGCTCTCTTATCATACCGCTTCACTGACGAAGGGTGCAATTTCAAGCAATAATCGAGGATACAATAAAGTATTATAGATTATATGAATAAAATAATAAATAATCAACTTCCGTCATGCATCTTTAAATAAAGGACGAATCATCTACTCACTAGCAGGATTCCCCTCTGTTCAACACGAAACTTGATTCAACCCTCCTCAAGAGGATGACTTTTTTCTAAAAGGAGTGCTATCCATGAATCCTTCCTATCGATCTCGCACTTCTCGTCGGCAAATCCATCAAGTAATTAACGGGCACTCCCGTGTGCAACAAGATTCTCTCGCTAGAGAGGAGCCGCTAGAGATTCGCCTCACCTCCCCACATCTCCCTGAACCGTTCCCTGTCACGGTTACTATGCGCACCCCAGGGGATGACTTTGACCTCGCCGCTGGCCTCCTCTTTACCGAGGGCATTCTCCCTTCAGGGGAGACAATCCACTCAATCACCTACTGTCATGATCCACAAGTCGATGGCGAACAGCGATACAACATCGTCAATGTGAACCTTCACGGTAATATCCCTCTTCAACTTCAACATCTTACACGAAATTTCTATACCAGCTCTAGTTGTGGCGTATGTGGTAAAGCATCCCTAGAAGCCATCCATGTTCGAGGTATAAAGGGGATTCCTGATGGTTTCACCATCACGGACGAAGTAATCTACGAGCTAAGTGATACTCTGCGCGAAGCTCAATCCGTCTTTGAAAAAACCGGAGGCATTCACGCTGCTGGTTGGTTTGATAACGAGGGGAATTTACATGCGCTACGGGAAGACATTGGCCGCCATAACGCTGTCGATAAGCTTTTTGGCCATGCCTTTCTCACCAATCAAACTCCTCTTCATGAAGGAATTCTCATGGTGAGTGGACGGACGAGCTTTGAGATTCTACAAAAAGCCGCCGTCGCAGGTGTCCCCATCGTCGTCGCCGTCTCAGCCCCCTCCAGCCTCGCCTGTGATCTTGCCCGTCAGTTTAATATCACGCTTATCGGTTTTGCACGAGGCCAACGTTTTAACATCTACACTAGCGAACAGCGTATTCGGATGAGATGAAAGGAAATTGATTTTATATCTATATTTTTAAAACGTGCTAGAGCTTTTTGCATAATCAAAAACCAAGTGTAACTCAACACACTTGGTTTTTGATCTTCGACCACTATTAGGGGTTAATATATATAAAAACCACTATGACCATTAGCGGTTAGGGTCACTCTATATAATTTCTGTGGCTTCCATGCGGATCGCTTCTTTAAGTTTAGATAACGCACGACGTTGGAGACGTGATACGTGCATTTGAGAAATACCCAGACTCTCCCCAGCCTGCTTCTGGCTTAGATTATCATAGAACGTCATTTGAAGAATATCCTTCTCACGTTCTGTCAGTACTTGAAATGCTTTTTCCAAAAGCATGTGCTGGTCAACCTGTTCAAAGCTGCGGTCATTATTACCTACCAGATCAAGGAGAGTCACATGACTGCCATCACTATTGGCCTCAATCGGACTATCGACAGAGACCGCATTGTAACTACGTCCCATCTCCATCGTCTCCAAGACTTCCTCTGGCGTCACATTCAGATAATCGGCAATCTCCTCTACTTGGGGGGACCGCTGATGCTGAATGGTTAACTCTTCTACCGCTTTTTTGATTCGTGGGCCCAACTCCTTAATTCGGCGGGGAACATGCACACTCCAAGTCTTATCTCGGATGTATCGCTTAATTTCCCCAACAATCGTCGGCACAGCAAAACCTTCAAAGCTACGACCGAATGAAGCATCGTAACGTCTCAATGCCGCAAGCAAACCGATCATCCCCACCTGAGCCAAGTCCTCAAAGGGTTCCGCTCCACGAGCAAATTTGGAAGCCATCGTCTCCACCAAAGTGGTGTAATGCTCCACTAATTGCGCTTGGATGTCCTTATCTTCCTCTTCTTGGTAGAGACGAATCATTTCTTGGATCTCATCAGCCGTGAGATTTCGTTTTTTCGGGCGAGTCGACATCCTGCTCCACCTCGTCCCTATGAATAAACTTGGTCATGGTGACAATTACTCCACGTCCTCCATTGATTTCGACGCGGTCCATTAACGTTTCCATCAGATGAAGTCCCAGCCCCCTTTCCCTCATTGAGGTCAAAGGCAAATCCTTATCAATGGGGCCAGATCGTTGCTTCACTGAAGAGATATCAAAACTGTTACCCTCATCACTCACACGAATGGCCAATCGATCCTCAAAGATGAAAAAAGAGACCGCAATCTGTCCTTCCTGACCAGAATACGCATGATCCACGGCATTGGTACATGCTTCTGCCAAGGCCAGCTTCATATCTTCGATATCATCATAGTGAAAGCCCATCCTATTCGCGATGCCGGACACGGTCAATCGGACCACACCCACATACTGAGCCTTCGCTGGGATGGCCAGTTCAATTAAATCTTTGTATGGTTCCACCATGATCCGCCCTCCTACGCTCCGTCTTCAATATCAATAATCTCTGTCAAACCGGTAATTTTTAATAACCGACTTAGACGAGCACTCATCCCGATAAGCACCAAGCGTCCACCCTGGGCACGCAATGACTTATAGGCACCAATCAAAACACCTAATCCTGTGCTATCCATATATTCTACTGTGGTTAAATCCAGGAAAACTTCCTGTTTTTGTTTCGTTAACGGCATCAATTTCTCACGCAGTTGTGGTGCTGTATAAGCATCAACTTCCCCAGAAACCACCATGGTGATGGCTGTGTCTGATTGGGTTTTTTCCTGAATGGTTAAGTTCATAGTTCGCTCACCCTCCACACAAGAGACTTTACCCCATGTGCCGGAATTTAAACCGATACTCTGTCATTATTTGGAGCGACGCAGTATCATAATCGTCTGATCGTCTTTTAGTTCATAATTTGCTTTTTCATAAAGGTTTTGATACATCGCTTCTACAGCCTCTTGAACGGGAAGATGCATATGAGCACGTACCAAATCCTTAAATCTCTCTCTGCCGAGAAATTCACCTTCTAAACGAGCTTCTGTCACTCCATCGGAAAAGAGGACAACCGCATCGCCTGGTTCTAGCTTCACCGTAAACTCCTCATAGGTTATCTCCTTGGCTACTCCGAGCACAAGACCTCTTGTTCTCATATCCTCGAAGGAGTTATCCTTCTCACGAAAGATAAAGCCGGGTTCATGACCCGCTGTAGCATAACGAAAGACATGCTTCTCCCGTTCATATACACCGTAGACCATGGTGATAAACATACTGACGTCTACATTTCGTTCCACAACAGAATTAAGACGCTCCAGGACGCCTGTTGAGCCTCCTGTCGGATGATCCAGCTGATCCATCGCGTATTTAATCATCGACATACACAAAGCGGCTGGTATACCCTTACCAATAATATCAGCAAGCGCTACACCTAAAGAACCATAACCATGGTCCACAAAATTATAATAATCCCCACTCATTCGATGGGCTGGTACACTAATGACCCCCACATCCAGTCCATGCATCCGCGGAGGATGATCAGGCAAAAGGGTTTGTTGCATACCCACAGCAACCTCGATCTCATACTCTAATTCCTTTTGTCGATGAACAAGGCTTTCATGCTTACGCAGTGCAATTCCGTAACCTATCATCATCTCCAGCAAAATGTTAAAAGAGTCACCCACTTCCTGTGGAAGATCCGGTAAATATTCCTTTAACACTTCCGCGTGGACACTGACCATCTCTTCAGGGGGAATTTTCTGCTCCATCATCCACTTACTCATTTGCTGGGCAGCGTACAGAGTATCTTCCCGTTTTTCATTCAGGTAGGAGGTGATCAGCTCCTGATATTGTTGAAATAGTTGGCTTCTCATCATGTCACCTCAAATCGATGACGTAGGAGTTCCCACGTCCGACGGCCAGCTTCTTACTACGCCAAGCTCTTCGCCTATTTTTACTAACGATCCTACTAGTATCCATCCTCTAATGATTCAATTGATTTGATCCACTTATCGAATGACATACCACTAGGATTGTTAGTTGAATTTTGCAACCACTGTACACTACCCAGACTTTGTAGCAGTGGGTCGTTCAACTTTATTATACAATAAATGAAAAAAGAGATGCTGTCGATTCACGCATCCCTTTTTTTTCCTCATTTAAAAATCAATTAGTCCCAAACTAATGTTGAGCCCTTCATTCACCCTGGACATCATCTCATCATCCAAATGGGTTATCTTATCCGTCAGACGTTGCTTATCGATGGTTCGGATCTGTTCCAACAAAATGACCGAGTCTCGGTCAAATCCGTAGATCTTCGCATCGATTTCCACGTGTGTGGGTAGTTTCGCCTTTTGAATCTGGGCGGTAATCGCGGCGATGATCACAGTAGGGCTAAATCGATTCCCGATATTGTTTTGAATTACCAACACGGGACGAACCCCACCTTGTTCAGATCCGACCACAGGAGAGAGATCGGCAAAATATACATCGCCACGCTTTACTATCAAAGGTTTACACCCCACTTACCAGCCGGATCGTCGTATCGTCAGCTTCATCTTCCGCCTCAAAAGCTTCTGATGCGATATTCAGGTTTATTTTAGCCATTTCCATGTAACCTCGTTGCATCATTTCACGGATCAACCGCTTCTTTCGCTCACAAAGATAGAGCTTCATTGCCTGACGCACAAACTCGCTACGATTGGAGTTTTCCTTTTGCACCAACCCATCCACTTCCTGAAGAAGGTGCTGTGGAAGGCTAATCATGATTCTCTTTGTCTCGGACAACATACGCACCCCCAACCAATCATCACCGTTGGCGATTCCCTTTACAATATTACCATTATGTTAAACACGTTGCAAAAATATACTGGAGAGACAGTCTTCTAATCCTTTTCGAAACATACATTTCTCCAATATTCTTGGTAGACAACAGGTAAAAAAACAGTGTTACTAATCTTTTCACAGCTTACGAATTCTAGAGGACGATATTAATTTTATTCGCGTTTCGTGACAAAATTCCTCCTCATGATCAGTAAGCCATAGGAGTTTTTTCTCCTAAATTTTTAGCGAGCTCCTTAGAAAGGAATAAACTTATTCTATCAGAAGAGGATTGGAGAAAGAGACTTTAGAACCCTTTCGAATATAACAACGCGGAATGCGTTGCCCCAAGAGACAAGTCACTTCATAGGAAATTGTACCCATCATCGATGCGATCTCATCCACATGAATGGTTTCTCCAGCCTGAGTTCCATAAAGGACTACTTCTTCTCCAGGTTTAATCGGCATCACTGAGGTAACATCAATCATCGTCTGATCCATACATACTCTACCGATGATCGGAACACGTTGCCCTCGAACCAAGGCGAACCCTCGATTGGACAACAAGCGACTAAATCCATCAGCATATCCGATCGGCAGGGTTGCTACCCATTCACCTTCTTTGGGAATATGAGTTCTTCCATAGCTGATTCCTGTCCCAGGTTCCGATTTTTTCACCTGAACCACTCGTGTTTTCAAGGTAAGTGCAGGACGCAGTTCGACAGCCGTCTGATCCACTTCTGTCGAAGGATAGTAACCGTATAGACTGATACCAACACGGATCATCCCCTGCATCAATTCAGGCAAATCAATAGCTGCCGCACTATTAGCGCAGTGGATCAGTGGAATATGGATACCACGTTGATGAAGCTTCTCATTTACCTCAACCAAACGGCCGTATTGTTGCCGAGTGTAGGATTTATCCTTTTCATCTGCCGTGGCAAAGTGTGTGTACAGACCTTCTAACTCAATCCCTGGGAGTGTGGCTGCTTCCTCTGCCAGTAAAATAATTCCATCCCCCCACACACCAAGACGACCCATACCCGTATCCATCTTCAGATGAACGCGGGCCCGTACCCCTTGTTCCATTGCAATATGGGAGATGGAACGCAAAGCCTGTACATCGAAAACAGTGAAGGTTACCTGTTGACGAAGTGCCTCGGCAATCCCTCGCTCAGGAATACGACCAAACACAAGAATTGGCGCAGTAATCCCTGCCTTGCGCAGGGCAATCGCCTCATCAAGAAAGGCAACAGCTAGATCCGTCGCTCCAGCTTCCAAAGCGGCTTCAGATACGGGAAACGCCCCGTGTCCATAGGCATCCGCTTTGACAGCTACCATCAAGCGAACCTTTGGCATGAGGCGGCGTTTGAATTGCTTCACATTATGGGCGATAGCATCCAAATCGATTTCCGCGACTGTATCACGATAATAGGGATCATTTGCCACGACGCTTCAATCCTCGTTTCACAAGTTCCCGTTGGGTCTCTAAATCAGCGATAAATTCCTCACTGACCAGTAGTGGTATTTTCTTACCGTTCACTATATAAAGGTTGGGATAATTATACCCAGGTTGAACCTGGGATAAGTGATAAGAAGAAGACTTCCCACGTTTTTGAATCACAAGAGATTCATCCGTTAACGTATAGTGCGGTCGATAGATGAGACGATACACTACTGGAGTAACTCCCATCACCAATACTCCCCAGAGAAGAATGGTGATGATAAAAGGTGTCGAACGCAACTCAATAAAAGGTACCATAGAAAAAAAACCAAGTAAAAAAACGATCATTTCACTCCAGCGTTGGCCATTTGATTTACGATATAGCAACAACTTGTAGGAAACTGTTTCCTCTTTAATGGGTTGTTCAGTCAACTCATCTACCCCTTTTCCTGCGTTACGAAGAGGTGTATCTCCATTATATAGCAAGCCCATCATACAACGGATGACTAGGATTTGCAAAGAATCTTATACTCTTATCCATACAGAAAAAACCCGCCAGCTCGTGGCGAGTTTCTGTTTACTTACCCTCTTCAGCATAGACAGACCGAGCGATTTTGGTCATTTCCTTCTCTGAAAGCGCCCCTTTTAATTCTATATCGGTCCCATTATAGGTCCAGGAAAGCCTTTTTTTTCCATCTGATTCGATAAGTACACCCGTAGTAAAGCCAAGATCAATCGGTTTTCCGTATACTTGCATGCTAGCATCTACGGCTCCTGGATTGCGTTCAGTCAAAGTGAAGGGTTTCTTACCTGAATAGCGGATAATCACTGCTTTCCCATTGGGAGTTTCTATACCCGTCTCATTCTCGAGCTCGCTCTCCATCGGTGTCCACTCTGGACTGAGCACTTTAACATCTTTCTCCGATTTTGTTTTCTTTTTGGCGAGAGTAGGAACACTGCGACCCGCAAAGCCTGTCATATTCCGCTTCATGTCAAAGGCATCTTGATCAAAGGAAGCATTCTCTTCAAAGCGATTAAACTTCACTTCGACCATTACCTTTTTTTCAGCATCCAATACTTCTACTTTTTTGGGGTGGTAGTCTTCGTTCATCCAAATTCGCTGGTATTTAAGCGACTGATTTTGTGGGTAGTTCGCAGCTACTTCAAATTGGTAGTTATTTTTGGAATGGCTCATCTTCCGTTTCGAGTCATCGATGATGCTCTCTAGAAGGGACTGGTACAAATACACCTGCCCACTATTCTCTGGCCAATCGCTTTGAAAACGGAAGCTTTTTTCTAGTTGGGGCGTCAGGACGAAGACCCCTTGTTCATTACGCAAAAGAATTTGGGTAACATCTTTTTTCGTGTTTTTTAAACTCACCCGATAGAAATTAGGTTGTTTATACCAGACTTCCACATCGTACTCCTGAAGAGCATTTCCGGTGTGAATCTTCATCTTCCCTACACTTTTGTAACTCTCCATACTATCGGTGCGCTTCGATAAATCCCCCACTACTTCTTCAGAACTCTTCTTTCCACAACCCGATACAAAGGCGATCACACTTAAAATGACAACGAAAACCCATGCAATCCGACGCATTTCATCAACCCTTTCTCCGATGATGAAACAACGGTCTCACGCTGTTGATTTCCCGGGAAATGTGTCGGTCAGGGCACAGAATACGCGATCAGTCAATCTGATGGATGGCATCTCCTATACGATCGATGACATCGGTCGCAAGGACACTATGGGCAGAGGAGGTCACCGCCAACTCACCAGCAGATCCATGGAGCCATACTCCAGCTAAAGCTGCTGTTGAAGCTGGCCAGCCCCTGGCAAGAAGGGCGCCGATCATCCCGGTCAACACATCTCCCGACCCCGCTTTCGCTAGCGCCGGGCTTGCCTTTGGCTGAATCCATTGCCTACCCTCTGGGGTAGCAATAATTGTATGCGTCCCCTTTAGGACAACAGTTACTCCCTGGGCTTGTGCCCACTCCTTCGCCACATAACGACGGGAACGTTCCACAAGCTGCGCGGATGTACCAAGCAGGCGGGCCATCTCTCCTGGATGAGGAGTAAGAATGGTAGGTGCACGCCTACCCTGAAGAAGAGTAGGATTTTCCGCGAGCAGATTCAGACCATCGGCATCGAGCACAAGGGGATGATCACTCTGGAGCAATTGACTGAGCCACTCGCCTCCATCCGATACCTTTCCAAGGCCAGGGCCTATGGCTATCGCTTGAAGGCGGCTACACCGCTTGGACCAATCCCATGGGAGAGTCCTTGAAAAATATCCCTCACCATCCTCAGGCCATCCCCATAAAAGAGCTTCGGTAACAGAGGATGCTAAGACCATCACTTGACTCTCTGGAACGCCTAGGGTTACCATACCCGCCCCCGTTCGGTATGCAGCTTCACCACTCATCTTCACTGCACCTAGCATTCCCTTAGAACCACCTAGGACAAGAAGATGGCCATGCGTTCCCTTATGGGACCAGGGAGAACGTGGTGTAAGGGATTCTCTCCATTCCTTTGGACTATTTAAGCATGTAGCAGGCCCTTGCTCCTCAGCCGCTACCTCCGGGATACCAATATCCGCAATCACCAGCTCTCCAACATATTCGGCCCCAGGTCGCAAATAGTGACACCACTTAGGTCCCGCTAAGGTGACGGTAACCTCCGCTCGGATGGCATCGGTCACCACACCTCCATCATCGCTCTCCACACCACTTGGCACATCGACAGCTAGGACCCATCCTTTTGTATCGCGATTGACCCGTTGGATTAACTCTCCATAGGGCGGACGCAAAGGCCCCTTTATTCCCGTTCCAAGAAGTGCATCGACGACAACGTCAGCTTGCTGGAGGGAATCAGAGAGCGCCGCTCCCTTGTCCTGGGTAAATCGCTCTACCTGGAGTTTTAATTTGCGACACACATGGTAATTGGCAGCGGTTTCTGCGGACATCTTCTCCTCGGTTCCTACTAACCATACCGATACTTCCCATCCAGCGCTCCATAGATGACGTGCGATGACAAAGCCATCACCGCCATTGTTCCCCCCACCTACCAGCACAACAGCCCTTCCTGTACCAGGGTGACGTCGCATTAATTCCTCTGCCGCTACTCTCCCTGCATTTTCCATCAGGACGGCTCCGGGGATTCCCAACTCCCGAATCGTGTACTGATCCAAATCGCGCATTTCCTGTGCAGTATAGAGATGCAAGAATGTCCCTCCTAACCGCGATACATATTTATGTCCAGCTTTGTCCCGTTATGCAGACAAGGTTGACGGGCTTTGGCTTGATCTAAGAAAAATGAAGCGGGGGAGAGCATGTAGCAACGCAAGAAGCTTGCCCTTCTGCGAGGGAGAGTTATCGAAAATACCCTTATCGCTTAACCTCCTTGAACCTCCGCCCCACCATTTATGTATCCAATTTTAATAACCGCTACTATCCCCATTCTTACCACTATTATTTAATACCACCCCGTTGCTCTATCACAACAAAGGCCGCAGCAGTTTTGTTTGTATGGGTGATCGATAGATGGATGTGTACATCTTCCTGATAGCCAAGGGCCGCTATACTTTTAGTGGATAGTTCTACACTGGGACAACCCTTTTCTCCTTTGATGATCGTGATATCCTGAAAGGAGAGTTGGCCCCCGATTCCACAACCTGCTGCCTTGGCTACTGCCTCTTTAGCAGCGAAACGCCCGGCAACCCACTCGAGGCGGCGCTTGGTTTCGGTGGGAATGGTCTCCATCTCCCGGGAGGTTAAGATGCGCTCACTTAACCTAGTTATCCTGATATCAGCGAGCCTGACAAACTCCACCAAGTCTATTCCTATTCCGATAATCACCCCAAGCACCTCCCTTTCTTACCCCATGAATCCAGCACACTACTTCACATCCCAGCGGAAGGTCATTGCGGCGATGGCAAAGGCTACCGCAAACCACGCTGTCAAAACCGTGGTTGGAAGCCAAAGCTGGGTGAGGGTGGCTCCCTCGTTCATTACCCCTCGTAACCCATCCGTCAGATAGCCAATCGGAATCGCTTTGACCACCGGTTGCAATAATCCCGGCAAATCTCGTACCGGGAAGAATATCCCACCGACAAAGATCATCGGAAAGGAGATTAATCCAGCAATAGGCCCAGCCGTCTCTGGGGTGCGTGAAAGACTGGCGATGATAAAACCAATGGACATAAATGTCAGCGTACCTAACAGGATGATCATAAGCAATAACAGCCATGAACCATATATTTTTACGTCGTAAACAAAATAGGCAACCAATAATACTGCCACGGCTTGCAGACTATTTAAAAGCACTCGTGCAGTTATCTGGCCTGCAATAAAGGTAGAACTCTTCAATGGCGTTCCCTGCATCCGTCGTAATATCCCTCGCTCCCGCCATGAAGCGATGGTGGCGGCGACCCCATTTAAGTTATTACTCATGATCATCAAGGAAAGGATACCTGGCACTAGAAAATCGATGGTGCGTAAGGGGCGAGACTGGATATCTTTCTCTGCTACCTTCACAGCGGGGTGATAGTTTATCGCTTTCTTGTTCAACTGATCCACCGCTTGGTTGATCACCGTCGTACCTATTTGGGAAACTGTCGGGTTGCTTTTGTCAAAGTAGAGACGGATCGACTCCTTCTCTCCCTTTGGGTAAGCTTTTCCTTTTTCTAAACGATCTCCTAACCCCTTATCGAAACGGACGAATATACTCACGTCCCCCTTCTCCACCGCTTTCAGGGCCTCTTGTTTAGGAATACGCTTTACCTTGACACCCGCTTTTTCGTCAATCATGGTGGTCAATTGCTTCGAGTATGTACTGTGATCCTTATCTTCAATCGCCACGGACATCGAAAATTGGTTGCCACCCTTCCCCATAAAGGTGCCTAAAGCGAGCATCATAAAGATCGGTAGAAAAAAGGACCAGATGATCATATTTTTATTCCGAGCAAATAAAAGAAGCTGTGCCCAGGTTAATTGCCAGTATGCTCTCATGTTTCTGTCAACCTCTTTCCTGTTCGGGTGAGAAAGACATCTTCCAGTGTCGATGTCCGTGTCCGTAATCCGGTCAACATCAAGCCTCTTTCATCTGCTAGAGCAATTAATTTACGAAGTGTCTCCTGTAAATCTGCGGTCAAAAGAGTGACGGAACCATCCTCGGAAATCTTTACTTCCTTCACACCACCTAAACCCTGATAGGTTGAAGAAGCTTCTTCCCTCCCTGGTACAAACTCGATCACACTATCGGAAGCTAACTCACGAATCAATCCTGCTGGTGAATCCAAGGCGATCACTCGACCTGAATCCATGATGGCAACCCGATCACATAATTGCTCCGCCTCTTCCATGTAATGAGTAGAGAGGAAGACCGTTCTCCCCTCGTCCCGTAACTGTAAAACGATATCCCATAAATCCCGGCGCGCTTTGGGATCCAGACCTGTCGTCGGTTCGTCGAGAAAGATGACCTTTGGATCATGAACCACAGCGATCGCAATGGCCAGACGTTGTTTTTGCCCACCCGAGAGGTGTTTAACAAGGCCTTTTTTCTTTTCTTCTAAGTTAAAAGCTGTCAACAGTTCGGAGAGGGGGCGCATTTTTTTATAGAAGCTACCATATAGTCGAATGATTTCAGCAACAGTGAGGTGATCAAAAAGAGCTGTCGATTGAAGCTGAATACCGATTAATTCCTTCACCTTGGTCTGTTCTTTTATTCCATCAAACCCCCCGACAAGGATCTCTCCTCCATCAGGGGATCGTAAACCTTCTACCATTTCCATCGTCGTTGTTTTCCCTGCACCATTGGGCCCCAGCATACCAAAAACTTCTCCCTCGGATACATGAAAAGAAACTCCGTCTACCACTCGCTTACCATCATAGATTTTGACTAGTTGCTTCACATCGATCATGCTGGCCTCCCATCCGGATTTTTGCAATCCAGTTCTTTCTTCTATATCCATGCGAAAAAGGGCACTACAGACGTCCAACGCCTTCAGCACCCTATCTTCCAAGTAGTCCTTGATAAGGGGACATATCGATCTTTTTCTTCTCTAGGGTTTTAATGAGCCACTTATGGTCTCGTTTGGGTGTAGCCAGAATATAACCTCGAATAATCAGATCTTCCCTCATCCGATCGGCCTCTTCCTTTACTGCCAATTCACCAATCTTGCCAGCGATGGTACGTCTCGCTGGATCTCGAAATAGCTGAGGGACCGGTTGCACCAGTTCTTCCAATAAATGCAGCTGCTCCTCTGACCAGAGATGGCTCGTTTTATCGATATAATGATCCTGCCAATCTAGTGCAGATTTCCCATCTTCCTTCGGCATCGCCCGCAGAAACTTGCGAAACATAAAATACCCACCCGTTGCAAAAAACCAAACCATAAAGAGAAACCATGGAATCATGATCCATATGACCCAGCCGGGCATTCCCCATCACCTCATAAAATTTCCAGTTGACTTTCTAACGATCTTCTTCTCTATTGTAGCATTTTCCGAGGATTGGAACCACGCGCTGCTCCTCTGTCGCCCAAAAACGCCTCCTTTTTAACCATATTATTCAGTCTTTCCCTTACAGCCAATTGGCGATATGATAGATATTAAGATTTAGGGGGGACAGGTATGAACCTTCGTTTACGAAAAACAAAACGATTTGGAAGATTATTTTACCGAACCATGATGACAAAAAAATGGTGGCTACTCGTAATATCTACCTCGCTCCTATTCGTAATTGGCGCGTGTACAGCAGTCATGCTCACTACTGCCTACTATGATCTGGACGGCCTAAAAAAATTACGGTTTGCTACTACGCTCTACGACCATAATGACAAGCCTGCTGTCGCACTTGGCGATACAAAAAGAGATTATGTAGATTTATCTAAAGTTAAATCCAAGGATCTCGTTAAAACCTTTGTAGCTGTTGAAGATGAGCGATTCTATGAACATAACGGCGCCGACCTCAAAGGGATTGGCCGCGCCATCGCCATCGATATTCTCACATTTAGTCCCAGACAAGGGGCTAGTACGATTACCCAGCAGGTCTCACGCAACATTATTCTCAACGAAAATAAAAAAACGTTCCTGCGCAAAGTCTACGAAATCGCCATTGCATATAACCTGGAACGAAAGTATTCAAAAAAGGATATCCTGCAAGCTTATCTCAATTATGTCTACCTCGGCAATGACTCCCGGGGCATCAAGATGGCAGCCAAGATTTATTTTAACAAGGACATCACCAAAGAAAAACTAGAGCCTAAAGAAATCGCACTGTTGGCTGGGCTCCCCAAAGCCCCAGAGGGATACAACCCGTATATTAATCCTGAACAAGCCAAGTTTAGACGAAATGTCATCCTGAATAAAATGGCAGAGAAGAAGATCATCACCCAGGCTCAAGCAGAAAAGTATAAAAAGACCTCGTTAGGCGTCAATAAGAAATATTTGAAAAATAGCAGAAGTGATGGCAGTTATCAGGCATACAAAGACTATCTGCTACGAGAAGCAGAAAAACGGTATGGTCTCAAAGCGGAAGAGTTAGTAAACGGTGGTTATAAAATCTACACCGGGATGGATAAAAAGGCCCAGCGTACCCTAGAGAGCACACTACGAGATTCTACTTTCTATAAGGGTAATACGAAACTAAACGCTGGATCTACGATGCTTAACCCGAAAACAGGTAGCATCGCTGCTATCGGTGGAGGCAGGAACTACATTCGTGGTTACCTCAACCAGGCACTGGTTCCCGCTCAGCCTGGCTCGTCTATCAAACCGCTCACGGTATATGGTCCTGCAGTGGAGGAAAAGGGGTACAATCAATACACCCCCATTTCGGATGCCCCCTTTAGTTATAAAGGATGGTCACCGAAAAATATGGATCACAGATTTCGTGGCACCCTCGCAATGCAGGATGCAGTAGCTCAATCTCTCAACGTTGCTACATCGCGCTTACTTGTAGAAAAAGTAGGCGTCAACACGGCTTTCCAGTATGCCAATAAGATGGGGCTCAAGTTGCCGTCTAATGACAAATCGCCAGCTCCCCTTGCCCTTGGTGGCCTCACCAAAGGGGTAAGTACACTCCAGATGGCACAAGCTTACTCCAGCTTTCCTAATAAAGGGAAAATGACAGAAGCCCACACCATTCAAAAAATTGTCGATGTGGATGGTAATGTGGTAGAGCCAAAGGATGATATTCAAAAGAATAAACGGATCTTTAAAGCTTCCACCGCCTCAACGATGAACAATGTCTTAAAACACGTCGTCCTTTCCGGTTCAGGTAGAAATGCAGCTCTATCGGATGGTCGTGATGTCGCAGGCAAAACCGGAACCACACAAAACAGTAAAGAAGCCTGGTTCGTTGGCTATACCAAGGAATATGTAATGGCCACCATCGTTTTCAATGAACAGGGTAGTAGCGTTGACTTAACAGGTGGCGAGTATCCCGCTCGGATCTTCAATAAAGTGATGGGAGATACCTTAGCAGGGACCAAGATAAGCCGGCTAGACAATACTAATGGATCATCCAATTCCCCTACAAATAGCGATGACGATGGATGGAAAACATATTATGGGGATCAGTCTGATCAACCAAGTAATCAGCCGACTGAACCCCCATCTGACCAGGGAAATCAGCCCGCTGATGAGACACAGGGGGGCGAGCCTTCCACTCCTCCCCAACAACCAGGAACTACCACGGGTGGAGATAACGACAACGGCGGGGATACTGACGATCCCCCTGACGAACCTGACAATCCACCTACTGATGGAGATAACCCTCAACCTCCACCCACAAACGATCAAGGTGACACAACGGGAAATGACAACACGGACCCTTAAAAAGGTTCATATACAATAACCTCTGATGTAGGTAAGTAAATGAAAAATCACCCCTGAGTAAATTCTCAGGGGTGATTTTTCATTGCTCCTTGACTCGCTGTTTTAAATTTAATCCTTCCTTTAACTCTTTAGCCAAATCCTTTACATGATCCGTGGACATCATTATTGAAAAATGATCTCCTTTTACTGGTTGTACAGTGAGATTAGGCAGAATGTTTTCCCACCCCAGTCTCTGGAGATCCCTTGTCGCTTCTAAAATCTGCTCCTCTGCACGAAACAAGATTATTTCCCCATCATAGATCTGTGGAGAATACGCTTGATAAGCGAGGGAATTCGCTCTAAACACTTGGTAGTACCTCCAAAAACGATCCTCTTGTAAATCAGAGGGGAGAACATTCTCTTCCCGATACTCACTCCACAACCGGTGAATTGCTTGTTTTTCTGAGCACGTGCCCAAGCGATCGATCCAAGGATTTTTTGGATTCCTGCCCACTCTACGCATCAAAACTAGAGCAAATTCGTTAATCAAGTCTTCTCTATCTAACCCTCCGCTTTTTGCTGCAATTCCTGGGGAAATAGTATCAAACAAGATAAGTAAAACTTCCTTACCCATACCTCGAAGAATTCGGGCCATTTCCAGAGCAACGGTCCCACCAAATGACCAACCCCCGATCCTATAAGGCCCTTCTCCTTGTTGGACCTGAAGGAGTTTCACATAGTTTACCGCCATATCTTCGATGCTTTCTATCGGAGGCAAATCATCTTCTAGCCCTTGGGCTTGTACCGTATAGAAGGGGTGCGTTTCCCCCATCCATTTTGCCAATTGAACATAGGGCAAGGCGTTTCCACCAATCGGGTGGATACAATAAAATGGCAACTCATTTCCCTTTGGTTGCAGGGGAATAAAGCGAGAATCAATTAGCACACTTGTTCGTTTACGGATCAACTCAGCCAATTGTTCAACCGTTTGATATTCAAATAATAGAGAAAGTGGGTATTTCTTTTGAAATTTATCTTCCATCCAGCTAACCAATTTGACAGCCTTCAACGAATCCCCACTCAGATGAAAAAAGTTGTCCCCTACACATACGCGATCCACTTGCAATAGGGTTTTCCATTGCTGAGCGATCTCCAATTCTATGAGATCCCGGGGCAGTACTCCTTCCGCATGATCATTGAATTGTAGGTGCACCTGTACCTGTCTCAGTTTCCGTTTATCCACTTTTCCATTTAACGTCAAGGGGAATTCATCTAGAGAAACCACTTTGGACGGGATCATAAAGGATGGTAGTTTCCCTTGTAGGTACATTCGAATTTCCTGGATAGAGAGATCCTCTTCTTGATCCTTTAGGATAAAGGCAACCAAATCTTTCCCTTCTTCAGCCTCTATCATCATTACTACACTGTTCTCGACAAGAGAATGCTGGTTTAGAACAGATTCAATTTCGCCCAGTTCGATACGAAATCCACGAATCTTAACTTGATCATCGGTTCTACCCAAGTATTCAATATTTCCATCAGGAAGATACCGAGCCAAATCCCCTGTACGATAGAGTAGACTTTCACGTTTAAAGGGGTTGCTAACAAATTTTTCAGCGGTAAGGTCTGATTGATTGAGATAGCCCATCGATAAACCCTCACCACCAATGTAGATCTCTCCCTCTACTCCAATGGCAACGGGTTGCTGAGCATCATTTAGTATATATACTTCTGTATTGGTAATTGGCTTACCAATGTGTACGCCTACACCTTGTGGGCTCACTTTAGGAACGAGACAAAAGGTCGAATATGTGGTTGTCTCAGATGGACCATACAAATTGTATACCTTTTCGATACCATTTTGTTGATATAACCTTTCTACTAACTGTCCCTTCAATGGTTCCCCAGCGAGATTGACTGTACGTACAGAGTGAGGGATTCCCTCTACTCGCAACAACTCGGTTATGGCTGATGGTACGGTGTTGATCAATTTCACTTCATGAGCATAGGGAAGTTCAGGAAGGTAAATGGCATTTTGAGTGAGGATGACCTTCCCACCACGACAAAGAGGGACAAAAATCTCAAACACGGACAGATCAAAACAGATGGAGGTGGATGCGAGGACACCATCGATTTGCTCACTCGTGTAAACCTCGCGAGACCACTGAATCAAGGCAAATGCATTACGATGTCGGATCATCACACCTTTGGGATTACCTGTAGAGCCTGACGTATAAATGATGTACGCCAAATCATCGCCATTTACCCCACTCTTTAAATCGATAGTACTTTGCTCGATTTCCTGTATTTCTCGTGCATCCAGCTTAATCATTTCTACTTCATTTATACGAGGTACTCGATCCTCTAATGAGCTTTGCGTAACAATCCATTTGGCTTGGGTATCTTGCAAAATATATGTGAGCCGTTCCTCAGGATAAGTAGGGTCTAAAGGAACATAGGCCCCACCTGCCTTTAACACCCCAAGCATACTGACAAACATATGGAAACTTCGCTCTACACAAACCCCAACCAATGCTCCAGGACCGACCCCGCGCTTTTGTAAATACCAGGCTAGCTTTTCAGCCTGATCATCTAAATCACGATAACTATATCGCCTCTCCCCCACCACGACTGCGGTCGCATATGGTTGAAGTTTTACCTGCTCCGCAAAGGATGTATGCAAACACATGGGTGAGTCCGTTGTTTCTCTCACTGGATTCCAATCCACTAGGATTTGCTTTTTCTCTTCCTCGGTCAACATCGGTATTTGCGCAATTGGTTTGTATGGCTGACAGCATACCGCTTCCAAGATTACTTCATAATGCTGGATCATTCTTTGAATCGTCTCTTCCTCAAACAACTCCGTACTATATTCAATCATGCAGGCTAGTCCATCTGTTTCTTCTGTCAATGAAAAGAATAGATCAAACTTAGCGCTGTTATTATATATATCCACTGGTTCTAACGAAAGATGAGGGAGTTTCATAGGTGGCATTGGTGCGTTTTGTAAAGCAAACATCACACGAAAGAGTGGTGACTGACTTGCATCCCTCTCTGGGTTCACCTCTGCGACTATGCGTTCAAAGGGCAAATCCTGATGTTCGTAAGCACCTGAAAAGGTTGACTTCACCCTCTCCACCAACTGTTGAAAACTAGGATCACCGGACAGATCGGATCGTATTGGCAATGTATTGACAAAGAAACCGATCAAGCCTTCTACTTCACTCCGGTTACGACCCGATATTGGAGTACCCACAATGATATCTTCCTGCCCAGAATAGCGATAGAGTAGTGTATTAAATGCCGCGAGTAGTGTTATAAACAGCGTTACATTCTCATCAACACTCCATTTTGTTAGTCGCTGTAGTAGACCTTGCGGCAACTTATAAAGTAAAACATCTCCCTTAAAAGAGGATCGATCCTTTCGTTGCCGACCTATCGTTAATTTTAATACAGGAAGCTCGCCACTTAATTGTGATTTCCAGTACTTTACTTGTTGATCCATCACTTCCCCTTGAAGATACTCCTGTTGCCAACGAGAAAAGTCGGTGTATTGAATCGGCAGTGCAGGTAGTGGAGAAGATTGTTCGTTGGAATATGCTTCGTATAATGCAACCAATTCTCTGATGAATACTCCCATGGACCACCCATCTGAGATAATATGGTGCATATTTAAAACCAGTAAATGATTTTGTTCATCGATTTGGATTACCTTCGTTCGAACCAAAGGTCCTATAGTCAGATCAAATCGATGCTTTGATTCTTTCTTAGCCAGTTCTAGCGCTTCTGCCCTTCGTTCTTCAAAGGTCCCCTGGTGAATCTCATACCATTTATAGTATGGTTCTATGCTAGGATCGATCTTTTGCGATACTCCATCTGGAGTTGTTACAAAAATGGTGCGGAGTGAGTCATGTCGCTTAATAATTTCATATATACTTCGTTGGAGAACGGAAGGGCTTAGTCTCCCTTCCATTTTCCAAACAGCGATCATGTTGTATGAAGTAGAATCCGTACTCTCCAGTTGATCTAGAAACCATAGTCGCTTTTGAGCATAGGAGACCGCGACCAATGATCGATTAGAATAGTTAGGAATGCTAGTCGAAGAGCGTTCTCCACCCGCACGAAGTTTACGGGTAATTAGTGCACGTTTTTCTGCAGGAAGCTGGTTGAGTCTTTCATAGAAAGACTGGGATTTTTTCATATTTCCACTTCCTGAAATAGTATATTTTCAATGTCCGCGGCTAGTTTTTCAATCGTCAGCCCCTCAAATATACTTTTTAGTGGCAAATCAATCTCCAGAACGTCTCGAATACGCGAAATAACCTGTGTAGCCAACAATGAATGACCACCTAGTTGAAAGAAATCATCCTGAACACCCACTTTTTCACGGCCTAAGATCTCTTCCCACAATCCTGCAACCAACTCTTCCACAGGGTTACGAGGGGCTACATACTCTTCCCCTTTCCATTGTTCAGGTGAAGGGAGTGCGTGACGATTCACTTTACCGTTTTTAGTTAAGGGCAATTCACTAAGTAGCATATAGGAATCCGGAACCATATACCCTGGTAGTTTGCTCTTGAGGTATTCCCTAAACAACGGCACTAATTTTTTAGCGAACTTTGCTTGCATCGGATTATTGGCATATCCCTGGTTAACAAATACACCTGGATAATGATCTCTTCCTTGTACAGGGATCCGCTTTAGAGATTCTTGCTTGATAAACACCACCTGACACATGCCATCCGGTTTCGAGGACAACCGTGTAACAATGACCTGATACCCCAAGTCTGCGCCCATTTTATAGAAATCGGCAGGATTCGCTCCTTCTTTACCCTTCGCTTGAATCGCTTCCCGTAGATCTCGTACGGTCAGCTCCTTCAGATTTTCCTGTTCACTAATCCATGCCCATGCAGCCACTTCCTGTTGAATCCGTTGATCAATGACATCATCAATTGTCAAAGCTTCTGGTTGTTCACCTTCGACGAATTGAAGGAGATCCGTTGTGGATTTAAAATCTGTCCCCCATGTCCGATGCTGTGCAGCTGTCGGTTGTAATGTTTTGGCACCGACGCGCACTAACACATCATAGCGGAACTGGGAGAGTTCATTATGGTAATCTCCTGGTTTCAGTCGGATTTCTACATCACCAATCTGTGAATACCGTTGTTGTAAGGATAGGAAGTACTGTGGATCAATTGTCAGCTCATTTTCACCCATGAGACGATCCTGAACGTTCCTCTGCAATTTATCTAATGGAAGTAGGTCATCCGCACGGGATAATTCGATAGCCACATGCTGTGTCTCCAGTAATGGATAGCTTCGTACATCTCCGATGAAGATCGACCCTTCATCTCCGATAGCATCCAGTGAACGTTGGATAATCAAGTCCAAGTACTCGATCCCCGAGAAGTATTGAACGACCGAGTTCATGATCACTAAATCTAAATCACCCGCAGTCACATCATCCAATTGATGGGCAGCACGATGCATGAGCTCTACATGAGACATATTTTCTCCAAGGTGCTTCTTCACAAATTGGAGAACACGACTAGAAATATCCGATCCTACATATCGCTCACAGTAGGGAGCAATTCTTTGTAATAACATCCCTGTCCCACAGCCAATTTCCAAAGCTCTACTCGGGTTTGTGGATAAAATTTGTTCCACCGTACTGTGGAGCCACTCTGCCATCTCGGGTAAAGGAATAGGTTCGTCAGTATAGCTACTAATCCAACCTGATGTGTTAAAAGTCGGATCGATGTTCTCTATCTCAGACGCCCCATATACATGATCGTCAAAGATCATCTCCCATTGGGTAACTTGCTCATCCTCCCAGGAATCTCCCTCCGTATTTTCAAGGGATTTCTCTGACTCTGGGACAATGTACGCAATAAGCTTCTTATCCCCATCATGGGTTTCTCGTGCTACAACGGCTACATCCTTCACACTTGAATGTTCTTTCATCGCTGTTTCGATATCACCTGGTTCAATGCGATACCCTCGAATTTTTACCTGATCATCCTTACGTCCCAAGAATTCGATTGCTCCGTCGTTACGTAAGCGAACTCGGTCCCCTGTTTTATAGAGGATGTCATCTTCTTTAAATGGATTGGAAACAAACCGCTCACTGGTTATCTCCGGCCGGTTCCAATATCCCTTTGCTACACCTACTCCACCAATGTATAGCTCTCCAGGTACGCCTTGTGGCACTGGGTTTTGATGGTCATCCACAATATAGACATAGCGATGCTGAATTGGATAGCCGATAGGTACTGAGGTATAAAGGGATGGCTCCTGTGGAATTGCGTAACAACAAGTAAATGTTGTTCCTTCTGTCGGACCATATCCATTTACCAATTGACATCCAGGAAGAGCTTGGACAAATTTATTGATATGTTGTACTGACAAAACATCGCCGCCAGCAAGCAAATATTTTACTTCTTGTAAAGCCGTGAGATTGTAGTCCACCATCTGATGAAAAAGTCCCGCCGTTAACCACAGAACCGTAATCCCTTGCTCTTTAACAAAGCTACCTAACTCCTCTAATGAGGGTAAATATGGTGGGAAAATTGTCAATTTCGCACCATGGAGTAAGCTACCCCATATTTCAAAAGTAGCGGCATCAAAGGAAATCGGTGCAAATTGCATAAAGGTATGCTCTGGTGAAAAGGAAACAAAATCAGTCCCCATCACAAGGCTAACCACATTCTGATGTTGGACACAAACCCCTTTGGGAGTACCCGTGGAGCCGGATGTATACATAATATAAGCCAGATCACTTGGGATAACAGCGAGGGACAAATTCTCTGTAGGCTCCCGATCCATCTGCCGTTCCAATTCTTGACCAAAAACGATTTCTTTTGCATCCCGAGGAGAAATGCGCTCTTGCAAATGCTCTTTTGTGATCAATACCTTAGGGGAGGCATCCTCCATCATAAATGCCAAACGCTCGGCTGGATACGTGGCATCCAGTGGTACATAGACCCCACCCACTTTCACTACAGCAAGTAAGGTGATAATCAATTCACTTGAGCGTTCCAGACAAACAGCCACACGCGATCCTTTCCTTACACCATTCTTCTGCAAATAGTGGGCTAGTTGGTTTGCTTTTTTATTTAATGCCTCATAGGTGAGAGAACCATTGTGATCGATCACAGCAATATTCTCTGAAAACTGTCCCACCTGTTTTTCAAACTGCTGAACAATCGTCCAATCCTCTGATAGATAAACCGTCTGGTCTTTAGCCATTGAAAGAATTTCGTCACGTTGGTTCTCTTCCAATAGGGGAATGGTCGCAATAGATTCATCTGGATTGCTTATGATATTTCTCAGTAGGTTCGTAAAGTTAGTACAGAACTTTGTAATCGTCTCAGCTTCAAATAAATCCGTGTTGTATTCCAGATCGACAATTAACTCTTTCTCTGTCTCACTGATTTCCACATTCATATCAAACTTGGATGTGTTACTCTCTAAATCCATGGTGGTAGCTTGTAAACCCTCGGTATTCCAAGCGTGACCCGGAGTATTATGCAAAGAGAACATCACACGGAATAATGGCGAATGAGAAGTATCCCGCTCTGGACATATCTCTTCTACTAATTTTTCAAAGGGAAGATCCTGATGATCATAGGCTTCCAATGCCGTTCTGCGCACTTGTTGTAACAATTCGCGCAGGGATGGATTTCCTGAAAGATCCGTTCGAATGACTAACGTATTCACAAAAAATCCAATTAGCTTTTCTAACTCTGGCTGATTACGGTTTGCGATAGCTGACCCTACCATTATATCCTCTTGATTCGTATAACGATAAAGTAGGGTGTTAAAAGCAGCTAGTAGGACCATAAACAAAGTAGCCCCTTCTTGCTGACCCAACTTCTTCAAATTCTTCTTTAATTCTTCATCTATCGTGAATCGTCGCAGTGCACCAGCAAATGTCTGCTCCACCGTTCGTGATCGATCCGTCGGTAGTTGTAATTGCACTAAATCTCCACTTAGTTGTGTCCGCCAATACTGCAATTGTTTCTCCAACAGATCCCCCTGCATCCATTCCCTTTGCCATACCGCAAAGTCTGGATATTGAACGGCTAGCGAAGGTAAGGGCGAATCTACTCCTCGAGAGAAGGCTTGGTACAGTTCGCTTAATTCCTTCACAAATAACCCTCTAGACCATCCATCATGTACAATATGATGGATGTTAAGGATAAATAAATGATCCTCTGCACTTAGTTTTATGACTTTTCCTCGAATCAGTAAATCCTCTTCCAGATTAAATGGCTTCTTTGCTTCATCTGCAGCGATCTGTAAAGCAAATTCCTCTCGTTCCTCTTCATTCTCGCCCTTTGCCTCCATCACCGGTAACTCAAAGGTAACTCGTTTGTGCACTTTTTGAATCGCTTCTCCTTCCAAAGAATGAAAAGAGGTACGAAGCGCTTCATGGCGTTCGATTATCTTCTGTAGCGCCTTCTCAAGGCTCTCGATATGGAGCGTTCCTTTCAATCGAATAGCAGACGGCATATTGTATAGGGGACTATCTGGTTCTAAACGATCCAAAAACCATAATCGTTGCTGAGCAAATGAAAGCGGATATGTCTCTCGTTTCTCTATCAATGCATCAAATCGTGGTTTTGGTATTGCCTTTGCAGACTTCCTTAGATCTGAAATTAATAAAGCTAACGCTCCTACCGTGGATGCTTCAAATACTCTCAATAGAGAGATTTCCACATCAAACACGGCACGAATTCGCGTAACCAATTGTGTAGCAACTAGGGAATGGCCACCTAAGTTAAAGAAATCATCTGAGCGCCCTACTTTTTCTACTCCTAGAATCTCAGTAAATAAACCTGCGACAAGTTCTTCCGTCTCATTTTGTAAGGGTTGACTCTCCTGCTGACCTTCTATTCCTTCCTGATTCGGGCGAGGAAGGGCTGTTCGATCCACCTTTCCATTTGATGTCAGCGGCAGTTCTGGTAGAATCATCACAATCTGAGGAAGCATATGCCCAGGAAGATTTTCCCTCAACATACTCTGTAACGCACTCTCATCTAAGGAACCTTCTCTACAAACAAGATAAGCGGCTAATACAGGATGATCATCTTCGCCTAGCGGAGTTACAATGACGATAGAGCTTTCAACCCCTGGAAATTGGTTGAGACAATATTCAATCTCCCCTAACTCAATCCGAAACCCTCTCCACTTCACCTGGTGATCCTTACGGCCTTCAAATATGATGCTCCCATCGTCTAAATATCTTCCGCGATCCCCCGTTTTATAAATCCTTCCGAGCTTTGCATGATGAATAAATCGCTCTTCCGTCAGCTCCGGACGATGAAGATAACCTGTTGCCAACCCATTCCCTACAATGTACAACTCCCCCGTTACACCGATTGGAACGGGTTGTTGCTGTTCATCTAAAATGTACACACGTGTATTATCAATCGGCTTCCCAATTGGAATTACCTTGCCTTTTTGATTCCTTTCACACGTCCAATAGGTCGTATCAATGCAGGCCTCTGTTGGTCCATACAAATTGACCAAGTCACAGGACATGGTTGCAAAGAAGCGCTCCTGTAATTGCGGAGTTAAGATTTCACCCCCACAATAAACACGCTTTAATGTATCACACTGCGCAAATTCTGCATGATTAAGAAGCATGGTCAATTGTGTAGGGACCACCTGCAACACAGTAACACTAGCTTCTTGTATCACTTGTGTAAGATATTCTGGGTCCATGTGGCCTTTTGGTTTAGCCATCATCAATGTTGCACCTGCAACTAGGGGAGCGAAAATCTCCCAGACCGAGGCATCAAAACTAAAAGAGGTCTTTTGTAGTACAGAGTCCCCTTTGCTCAGAGGAAATTCTCGTTGCATCCAGATCATATGATTACTTGCTGCTTTATGGGGAATCACAACCCCTTTGGGAGCACCAGTTGATCCCGATGTATAGATAATATACGCCGGTTCTTCCAATCCCACGTCAGCTATAGGATTACTCTGACGGGAATCTACAACACGATTATGTTCATCTATGAAAAATTGTTTTCCATCGCTAAAGGCCTCTTCTGCACCCTGAAATAAAGCATTACTGGTAATTACCATTTTAGGAGAAACATCTTTAATGATATAGGAAAGTCGTTGCTCTGGATAATCGGGATCGAGTGGCAAATAAGCCGCCCCTGATTTCATCGTTCCTAAGATTCCTACAATCATCTCCACCGAGCGTTCTAGACAAATACCAACGATTTCCCCCGCTTTTACACCACCATCCATCAAACCATAGGCCACTTCATTTGCCCATTGATTTAACTCTGTGTATGTGTAAGATTGATCCTCACTCTTGAGCGCAATCTCATGAGGCGTTTTCACCACTTGATCCGCAAACATTTGATGCAATGGTTGTAAAGCGTGCTTGATCTCAACTGGATTGAACTGGCTTAACACGGCTTCTTGTTCATTTATCGAAAGCATGCGCAATGTATCCACTGACTTTAAAGAATCAGCAGCCACATCCTCAAACATAGTAATTATGTAGTCACTCATCCGTTGGATACTTGACTCGTCATACCACTGTGGATCATACTGCAGTGTTGCTTCCAACCTATCATCCCGAAGAATGACGGATAACCTCACCTTAAAATAATCATAGATGTATTGCTGATCAACCACAGATAAACCTATTTCGTCCCCAATGACCTCACATGTCTGTTTTACAAAGTCGAATCCATAAGAAAAATAAGGATCATCCTGTTTTGATAAATCCCAAGAGAAACATTCATGGTAATCAAATAATTCTGTTCTCTCCTCTTGAACTGCATGCATTGCATGGACTACTGAATCATTACCCAATCCCTTAGTAAAAGGGACATACCTACCTAGTGGCCCTGTCATTCCTGCTAAGTCTTCTTCTCCCAGCCGTGGGTCACAATACACCCCCATCGTAATTTCATCCTGTTGTGTCAATCTGCAAAGCAAAAGGTTCCAGACAGTAAGCAGCAAAGATTCAACCTCTACCTCTGCTTTTTCTGCAGTTCGTATAAGCTTGTCACTCAGTGAAGCAGGTATTTTTACAGGCACATAGCTAGGACGAAACGTTATCCACGGCTCCTCTAGCAAATTATCCCGTTCATTAGGCAAAGCAGGTTGATAGATCTTTTGTTTCCAGTATTCTCTTCCTTCCTCTGCTTCGTTAGAAGTTAGCAAGTCATTAAACCATTCAGAAACCATCACATACTGTAGTTCCTCTTCAGATCTCCCTTCATCCCTATTGGCATGATAGCAATCCGATAAAGCCTGAAGGAATCCAGCCAACTCATGGTCCATATTCATGGAGGAGATCGTCAGGGATAAGAGACTCTCTGTCTCTGATTTTACAGTTATCTTGGCACCCATCACCCCTGCTTCCAATAATTCCTTTTCATCTTGATTACTTATTGCTGGAGAATCCTTAACCACTTGGATTGGATAATTCACCCCTGGAACAGGGTCAAATTGTGTCTTCAAGATATGTTGACAGTTCATCACCTGATCCAATGCCTTCTCCAATCGCTTATGATCCAGAACACCTGTGATTTTCACTACAAAATGAGTGCGATATGGAGAATGAGCCAAGTTCCGATTCATCGACCATACATGTTTTTGCTGTGGAGACATCGGGTAACCCTTTAATTGATTTTCCATTTGTTCTCCTCCTTATCGTTGAATGGGTTCTCCCATAGATACCAACACTTTTCGCTCACCTTCAAAGGAATTTCTGCCATGTGCAACCATCATATTATCCAGCATCAATACATCCCCTTCTTCCCAAGGGAAGGCAATTGTCTCTGCTTGATAAGCTGCTCTAATTTCGGCGATCACTTCGTCCTCAATCTGTTCCCCATCGCCGTAATACGTATTAAACGGAAGTCTATCTCGCCCAAATTCCGCTAATAACATCTCCCTCACTTGTGAATCTAAGCTAGATTCATGCCAGAAAACCATATGGTTGAACCACAATGGTTCCTTCGTCAGCGGATGAATTTCTTCTGTCGGTCGCACCTGCTTCGTGCGCAACTGATTATTTCCCAGAAACTCTAGGGTAATCCCATGGTTTTCACAATATTCCTCTACCTCTTTCAAGGAATCCGTCTGAAAAACATCCTGCCATGGTAATCCTAACTTTTCACCAAAATTCCTTACGAGCATCCAGCCCTTCTCTACAAATCTAGCTCTCGTTTCCTCACTAATCCGTTTATAGACATTTCTCACATCGGCTATTGGCGTTTCCCCGCCCTTTTGAGCATTTTTGATCGAACAAAACCAGATTTTACGTGGCCAATTATGGACATACGAAAGTTCATTGTGCAGTTCAATTCTTTGGGATGCAGGAAATTCTGTGGATGTATACACTTGTTCACTCAGCTTCGTGCGAGGAGTGGCCCCTTCTTTATAAGTCATCACTTGTGGACAAACCTCTTGAATAAAACGATTAAAATCCTCTTGCTTGCCAATATTAAAACCCCGAAAGAGAAGACCACCATAATGTAGAAGATTTTCTTCAACCCAGGCTTCATTATTCTTGTACCAACCTGTTAAGTCCACATCCGGAATCGTTGGTTGAATGATTAATGGTAGCTTCCCATTCTCATTCCCATTAAAATGACTCGTACCCACAATTTCTCGTGCAGAGATCGGCGAAGACCCCAGCTGAAAGGACTTTTTCTTCCAAGAAGGTTTTTTCATTCTCCCTATAACCCCTTTTTGAATTGTAGTTTTTTCTTTTTTTTCTTCCATTCGTTTCTCTGCTGAGAAGAAAATTGCTTGCCGATAGCTGATAATCGCTTATCTGGCTCATGGATCAACAACGTCAGGATTTGCTCAAACTGACTCATCCACTTGCTAATCGTTTCTGATTGAAATAAATCCTTATTGTACGTAAGTGAGACACGAAGTCGCTTATCGAGCTCCACTACCGACATGGATAAATCAAAATTGGTTGTATCCACCTCTAAAGGCATTAGCTGAAATTCAATACCGTTTGTTTTTACCGCTTGCGGAATATGCTGAAAAACAAGCCAAGCTTGTATTAACAACGGATATCTCAAATCCCGTTTTGGTTTAACCACCTCCACCAACTGATCAAAGGGCAAATCCTGATGATCATACGCCTCCAGGGCCGTTTGTCGTACTCGATAGAGTAAATCAGAGATGGTTGGATCTCCAGATAGGGATGTGCGCAAGACGAGCGTATTGACAAAAAATCCAATAAGATTTTCAGTACCTTTTTGCTTGCGAGAAGCAATTGGTGATCCTACTAAAATATCTTCTTGATGAGTTTTTGTATGTAGTAATACTTTGTATGCTGTAATAAAAAGCATGAAAAGCGTTATTTCATATTTTTTAGCTACTCTATATAGGTCATTTGTAATACTTTCATTGAGGTAAATGACTTCAGAATCTGCTAAGTGGGTAAATCGAGGAGGGCGGGGACTGTCTAAGGGTAAATCTAATGTTGGTAATGGACCAGCTAACTTCTTTTTCCAATAACTTTCCTCTTTCTTCATCCTTTCTTCATTTTTCAAGTGATTTTGCCATACAGAGAAATCACCATATTGAATAGGAAGATCCGGTAAATCCGCTTGCTTTTTGAAGAACTTTTCCTCATAGATCGCAGTCCATTCACCAATCAAAACTCCCATCGACCAGTCATCCGAGATGATATGGTGCATCGTAACTATTAACGCTTGGTCTTCTGTTCCAAACTGCAAAATATGTGCACGAATTAAGGGACCTTCTTCTAAGGAAAAACGTTCTTTTCGTAATTCTTCTGCCACTTCACTAATTGTTTGTTCGCGCTTTTCTTTCTCTACTTCTGGCCGTTTCATAACCCTTAGTGGAACAGCTAATGAAGGCATCACCCTTTGTACAGGTATCCCTTCTGATTCCATAAACACAGTCCTTAAACTCTCATGCCGCTGTACAATTTCTTGCAGGCTCTGTTCTAGAATCTCAGGGTCACAACCTGCTTTTATACGCCATACCGTCACCACATTATAGGAGGGACTATCCTCATAGAGTTTATCTGTAATCCACAAGCGGTGTTGAAAAAGAGATAGGGGCTTTAAAGATGAGTCATCATCCTTGTATTCTCTCTCCGTTAACTGCCACACTGGACGGTCTACTCTGACCTCAGAACCTTCCTCTATTACAGCCGCTAGTTTCGCAATAGTGGGATTTTTAAATAAGTCACCGATGGAATACTTCCCATGGAAAATATGATTCACTTCTTGCATTACTTTTGTAGCAAGTAACGATTGTCCACCCAAATGGAAGAAGTCCTCATTACGGTCAATGGTTGATACTCCAAGTATGGTCGACCAGATTGAACTTAATTGCTGTTCTGTCGGGCTTACCGGTAGCTGTAGTGCATCACTGGTCAACAATCGTGCCTCTTCCAACTGTTTGACCGCCTTACGATCCACTTTTCCATTCGGTGTCAGTGGCAACTGATCCAACACATAGAATTCCCTCGGAATCATGTACTGTGGTAGTTTATTTTCTAAGTGTTGATAGAGAGCTATCCGTGTAGGATGTTGTACACATTGGATATAGGCACAAAGCACTTTCAACCCTTCTTCTCTCTCATCCACTGTAACAACAGCTTCATCCATCCCGGGAAAATCCAATAACTGCTTTTCAATCTCTTCTAGTTCCACACGATAACCATTTACTTTGACTTGGTTATCTACCCGGCCTATATATTCGTAATCACCATTTGGGAGCCTTCGAACTAAATCTCCTGTCTTATACAAGCGCTTCCCTTTAAGTGCCTTGGAAACTATAAAGTTTTCTTCCGTCCGAGCAGAATCGTTAAGATATCCCCGCGCTAACGTTTCCCCTGAGATATATAATTCATTCCGCTCATCCACATAAAACTCTACTCCACGGATAGGCTGACCAATCGTAATATGATCTGCATCGGTTACATCCTTTGCTGTGATCGATACTGTAGTCTCCGTCGGCCCATACAGGTTATACAACGTTGCACAAGTAACCCTTCGGGTTTTCTGCAACAAGCTTACAGACAGAGGCTCCCCTGCAAAAAATATTTTCCTTACATGACGAAGGCCCTCTGTTGCTTTAGCACTAAGAATCTGTTGCATGCGTGTAGGGGTAATATTAATTAGATCGACGGAGTGCCTCATCAGTAATTGGTTTAGTAAATGAGGGTCCTGTTGCTCCGACTGATTAGCCATCACAACTGTAAATCCGAACCCCAAAGGCACTAGTATCTCTAAAATGGATGCATCAAATGAAATCGTCGCTAATGCTAACATCTTGCTATGATCCACTAAGTTTACTTCCTCTTTAAACCCAGTCATAAACTGTTTCAATGCATGATGCTCAATCATAATCCCCTTCGGTTTCCCAGTTGAACCCGAAGTGTAAATAACATAAGCTACCTGATCCGGTCTAACTGGAGAAAAGGGAACCTGTTCATTTTGGAAATCATCGACTGAGTCCATAAGTTCTCTATACTTCTCATCGGTGATTATGTAATTGAGCCCGGCATCTTCCATAATCGTATTTACCCGTTCCGATGGAAGCGCTGGATCCAGCGGAAGATAAGATGCGCCCGTTTTTAAAATGCCCATCATTGCGACAACTAAATCAATAGAGCGATCCATCATCAAACCAATGGAATCTATGGATATTGGTAGTGCCAAAAGTAAAGCGGTTGCCAATCGATTTGATTCTTGATCCAACTGTCTATAGGTAACCGAATTTCCACTGCAAATTACCGCCGTAGCTTCTGGTTGATCCAAAGCATAATGCTTAAATCCCTCTACCACCGTATTAAACGCCAACTTTGGAATACTCATCATTCTCCCACTTTCATATTTTTAAAATACTATAAAATGGAAAAAGAATGTTTTTATAAGATATTTAAATAATACCTATTAATTTAATTGATTGTACCAAATGATAACAAAAGACATGGACTGCGCAATTATGATATTATATACAAAAATGTGTATATTTAATAATTTTATACCAAATTTAAAAATAGAAATGATTTCTTTCCATGAAAAAATGAAATGATTTCTTTCCGCTTTTCACTTTACACGATATAAAAATTAATTTCAATGCTATTCATCAATTTTATAAAACAAATAATTATAAATTAAAATAAATAATTTGTTTCATAAAATAACAATAATTAATAAAAAATAAAATAATGATATATAAGCAGTATTGACACCTTTCTATAATCAATATATTATTAAAAAATATAAAAACAGGAGGATCCATATGCTCAAGAGTACGGATAGGCTCCAAAAAAACTTCTCATCGGTATGGGCAACAGTAAATCTAGCTACAATTCGTCATAATTATCAAGAAATAAAAAAAATGACCACCGCCAAAATAATGGCTGTAGTCAAATCAGATGCATATGGCCATGGTCTTCTTCCTATAGCCGAAGAACTTGTTGAACAGGGTGTGGATCAACTGGCGGTTGCTACAGTGGATGAGGGCCTACAATTACGTCAACATGGGATTCAAACCCCCATTCTCGTTTTTGGAAACACACATCCGGCGGATATGGAACCATTAATTCGCCATGATCTCATGCAAGCTGTATTTTATGATGAAATGATCGATGAATTAGCCTACCGATCCTCTAGTATTGGACAGCCTGCAAAAATCCACCTCAAATTAGATACAGGATTAGGGCGTATCGGTTACCCCCCACACTACCCTGTGATTTACCAAACGATGCAACGAATCCAACAATCTCCAAATGTACATCTTAAAGGAATCTACACCCAATTATCCTCCGCCCATGTCCTCGATCACTCATCTGTTTGGAAACAATCCGGGCAATTTATATCGATTACAGAGCGACTGGAACAGGACGGTTTTACAATCCCTGACCGGCACCTCGCAAACAGCTCCACATTCTTAAATTTCCCTGGTCTTCATCTGGACATCGTTCGACCTGGAATTTTATTATATGGGGCTTTTCCGTCCCAGGATATCACATCAGAAGCACTCTCCTTACAGCCCGCGATGACTGTCAAGACTCAAGTGATCTTCCTCAAAGATGTAGAGGCCGGAACTTCGATCGGTTATGGCTCAAACTATGTTGTTTCACGAAAAAGTAGGATCGCAACCCTATCTGTCGGATTCGCCAATGGTTATAACCGTCACTTGACAAATACTAGCTCCGTACTTCTTCATGGCAAATTAGCTCCTCTAGTAGGTAGCATTTATATGAACCATTGTACGATAGACGTCACAGATATTCCCCAGGCTTCCCTATGGGATGAAGTGATTTTATTTGGCCCAGATCACCCAGAAATCAACATCACTGCCCTTGCAGAACAAGCTTCTACAGTAAATACCGAACTCCTCAGTCTGATCGGTTCACGCCTTGACAAGATCTATATCGATGACAATACTAACTAATCTTCCATCATTCTATCAATCTGCTTTGCGCATGGGCTTGGATATCCCCATCACAATAATCGCAATCCCGACTAATATCCATCCACAATAAAATTGAATGGATGAGATGGATAGGTGCATGGATAATGCCCCTGAAACTGCTGCATATCCCACCGGAATCAAACCCATGGATACAGTAGTATTCAAACTTAGCACACGGCCCAGTTTTTTAACCTCTGTATTTTCTTGCACTATACTGGGACCAAAAATATTGATTGAAGCGATACACATCCCCACCGCAACCATCGTTCCAATCAGAAATACGAGATTAGTGAGAAAGCTTAAAGCGATTAGTAGTATCCCTTCGACTATTAAACAACTCAGAATCAATGAGCCCCTCCTACGTTGAGGGTTGAGATAAGCAATTACCATGGCGCCTATCAGCATTCCCCCAGTAAGAGCACTTTGTAAGTAACTGAGTGCCAGTGGACTACCATCCAATATGGTACTAGCTATTATCGGAATCCCCATCATTAACGGACCGACAAAAAAGAAGTTTACTAAAATAAATAATCCAATCAATGTCGCTATCAATGGTGAACGAACAACATAGAGAAAACCCTCCTTTAAGTCCTGGAATAATGCAAAGGGCCGTGTAATCGGCTCAATGGGTTCTCGAATAAAAAACAATAAACTACCTCCCAGTAGCAACACCACAAAAATAATAATCAATGCTCCCTCATACCCTACACCAGTAATCGCCAGTCCACCTACCAACGGGCCGGTTAAGATCGATACCTGACTGGTTGTCTGCATGAAGGAATTGGCTCGTGTAATCTGATCCTTTGGTACGATCACAGGTACCAAGGCATCCCGGGCTGGCCAAAATAGTGCATCCAACGATCCAAAAATAAAAGCGACACCCATTAGTAGCCATACATTTAACCAACCATAATGGAGAAGAAGAATAAGGATTACTATCGATAAACAGCGTGTAAACAAGGAGATCAACATCAACTGAGAGCGACGAAATCGATCTGCTAATACTCCACCCACCGCCATAAATAATACCCTTGGCAAAGATGTAGCTATCATCACTAACCCCATATAAGCAGCACTCATATGTAATTGTTGCAGGACAAAAAGTTGCTCAAATACGATGTACATTGAAATCGATATCCCCGATAGAACGGTCGATGCTAGTAATAGAAAGATTTCTTTATTCCTCCAAATCGATCGTGCCTCTACAGTTACTTCTCGCTCTAATTCCATAACCTAAACAGCATCTCCTTTTACACTCTTTTGTGTAATCACCGATAGGGCGAAGAACTATAGAAATATAATATTCCTTCTATATGATAAGAGACAAGTATAATTTCAAAAAAATTTATTTTTCATAGTGTGTCGTTTCATGATTCCCCTAAAATAAATTCTATTTAAAAAATAATGTCCCCTGAGCCCCTGAGCAAGTTGCTTGGGGACATTATTTTTCACCATACTATTGACTCATCTTTGTAACACAAGAAAAGCTATTTTCCCAATTTATCGGGATACACTGGTGTTGTAAGCAGACACAGATCCTATTTCCATGTACAATAAAATCAAGAAAGGAGTGATGGCATGTATCAGGTGAATAACCGCATCGCGATTCAGTCAACTGAACAACTTAATCACCTCGTTGAGAGGTTTCAAGACGCAGACAAGCGCATGCAGTCCGTGCCTGGTTTTGTCTCTTTTCGACTTCTCAAGGCAGAGGATGGCAGTCGTTTAGTCGTCGAGAGTGTATTTGAAACCCAAGAAGATTTTATCAACTGGACAAAAAGTGAAGCCTTTTCTCGCGCACACGGAGGAAAAAGTGGAAACAATGAAGGTCGCAAACCTGACTTAGAAACCTTTGAAATCCTCATCGGCTAATTTCATGATGAAAGGGATTGGAGTGAATCATGCAAATGGATTACAGTATTGCTCTCTTTATTCACGTCTTGTCTATGGCTAGCTGGTTTGGTGGCCTTGCTGTGATGGTGATATGGCTTCGAAAATCAACACGCTTAAACGAAGAAGGCCTTTCCATGAAGAAGAGCATGGAAAGCATTCACAATCTCAACGTACGTATGATGATCCCAGTTGCTGTCCTTGGTGCACTTGCTGGATTTTACATGTACTTGTCTCCAATGTGGTCTTCCAACATGCCTCTCTGGCTCACCATTAAGGAACGGGGCATTAGTATCTTCATCCTTCTCTATATCATCGCTTTCCCTATCTATGGTGGGAAATTATCCAAACGCGCTCAAGCCGAAAGCGGACAGGCTGCAGAAACCGCAGTAAAACGCTACATCATGCTTCTCAACATCTCTGTGCTTGTTCTTCTTTTCACCATCTTCATCGTAACCATCAAACTTTAATAATGCCATTGTCGGCGTTGTTAACATCTTCTCTCCACAAAAAAACCAGGGCCTTCCGCTCATCGCGAACAGGCACTGGTTTATTATTATGAGCCCTCTTTATTTTACTTCAGGCAGAGGCTCCTCACCTTTTTCTTCTTCTCGATCCGATATGCGGACATTTCCTAGAAACACAGTTAACACCGTACCCAACAACACAAAAACCAGTCCAAAAAGAAAAACACTGTGCAAAGATTGGACCAAGGATGTTTTTAATATCGGCAACACTGATTCGTTAAACATGGGAGGCATCTTAGCTAAGGTTTTGGGATCCAGTAAGGAGGAGTACAAACCTTGGGCATTTTCATTTACTTTCACCATCAGTTGCTGGATCATCTCGTTGCCAGGCATCCGAGCGGCGATGGGTTCCATCTTATCTGTCAAGAGCTGGCTCGATTTCGCATTGAGTACAGCCCCTAAAATCGCCATCCCAAACGTCCCCCCTATTTGACGAGAAAATTGACTGGAAGAGGTGACGACACCTAGCTCCGATTTTGGGAAACTCTCCTGAAGAGCGACAGTGAGAATCGGCATGACTAATCCCATTCCCATTCCTAAGACCACCATGTAAAGAGTAACCATCCAGCGGGATGTATCAATCGCCAGCGTGGACAGCAAAACAAAACTGATCGCCATAATCACCATACCCGTGGCTGTTTGTAATCGTACGCCTAGCTTTTGTACTAGTCGCCCACCCAGGATACTCCCTAACACGATAGTAAGCATCATCGGTGTCATTGCACTTCCTGAGGCGGATGCACTCACCCCAAGAATGCCCTGCAAATATAACGGAACAAACATAATGGAACCAAACATCCCTACACTCATCAAAAAACCGATCCCGTTTAATGTAAGAAAGGTTTTATGTTTAAACAATCTCACAGGCAAAATTGGTTCTGCCGCTCTGGACTCAATCCAAGTAAAGAGGGTAAGCGTGATCACTCCTATACCAAAGAGTCCAATGATCTGCCAGGATGCCCATTCATATTGATTGCCGCCCATGGTCAACCCAAGTAAGATCGATACGACTCCCACGATCATAGTGAAGATGCCTGCCCAATCAAATTGAATATTTTTCTTAAGCTGACTCTTTCCTAAGCCGATGGAAATCAAAATGATGGCTAGCACGCCAATGGGTAGATTGATATAAAATACCCATCTCCAATGGCTCGCATCCACAATCCAACCACCAATCTGTGGACCAATGACCGATGACAAACCAAACATCGCTCCAAAAATACCCTGCCACTTTGCCCGTTGTTTGCCGGTAAAGAGATCACCGATGATAATCATAGCCATCGGCATCATCACGCCTGCACCAATCCCTTGTAGCCCTCGGAACCAGATCAACTGTGTCATGTTCTGGGCTAATCCGCACATTGCAGATCCAATCACAAAAATAAGTAGGCCTGTCACATAAATGCTTTTTCTCCCCATCAGATCCGCTAATTTACCCGCAATGGGTACAACGGTTGTCGAAGCGAGCATATAGGCAGTCGTCACCCAAGTCATCATAGAGAGTCCACCTAACTCTCCAATAATCCTCGGCATGGCTGTCCCTACAATCGTTTGATCCAAAGAGCCAAACAACATCGCAATAATAAGTCCAGTAATTAAGATCGCCCGGTTGCCTCCTGTACTCTCCAAACCGCCCTGCAACTTTTCTGCCGTGTGATCCATGATTGATCTTCCTCTCCTGCCCATCAGCAAATCTTCACCACATTAATATTTCTGTAGTTGATAATTTAATAAGGTTAAGTAATTTCACTTTAACGCGCACTCCGTATTATGTCAATTAAAATTTCCCAAATCCCGATAGTTCCCTTAATCTACAATTAGTCTCTACTCGCGGGGTAATTACCCTTATTATCCATATAAATCCATTTTTGATAGGGTTGTTCCTCCCACTTCAATACAACCTACGAGACATGAATTTCCGAGTCATTGGTTACCCTGCTCTCCAATCAACAATAGATAAATAGCCTACTCCGATGAATCGAAGTAGGCACTTTGACTACCAACGTTGATCAAGAAACTACCTGGTTTGCTTACTTAAAAGTAGCTTTTAAAGCATAGTTGCTCGTGGTGCTATGGGCACCATCCCAACCGACTACCTTGATATAGTAAGTACCAGCTGCCCTTCTAGTAGAGATGGACTCGTTGGAGGTTCCGGAATTCCATGAATAAGAAAGCAGGTTCCCCGAAGAATTATACAGGTAAAGATCGTAGTCCGCTGGTACATTGGAGAGGTTCACAGCAATGGTTCCGGTGGAGCTGGTTTTTATTTTGTACCAATCTTCATCGGTCTCACTGAAGATTTTGCTGTTGTAGACAGTGCCAGATGTTAGGGGTCCATGGGATGTGGCGAGACTGTTGTTGGGCTCAAAAGTATCCTGAGGGTCTGGATCTGGATCGCCACCACCCGCACCCACGGCTTTCGCCGCATTCAACCTGCCATGTACCCAGTAGTCACCTGTCCCTGTAATTTTATCTGCTGTACTCTCCAACGTGGAACGAATCTCTGTATTGGATCGTCCTTGAGATGCCAAGAGCGCAGCGACACCAGATGCATGGGGTGTAGCCATCGACGTACCACTATACTTGTCATACCCTCCACCTAAGACTGTCGATATGATGTTTTCTCCAGGTGCCGCTACATCTACCCAAGTTCCATAGGTAGAGAAGGAGGCTTTTTTATCATCGGCATTGGTAGCCGCTACTGCAATCGCTTTTTCATAGTACGCAGGGTAATTTGGGGAGGTATTTCCTGAATTTCCGGCCGCACATACTACCACAGCTCCCTTATTCCATGCATAGTTCACTGAATCCTCCAAGGTTTTCGAGGGGCTAGATCCCCCGAGGCTCAAGCTGATAACCTTCGCCCCTTGGTCTGCTGCGTAGGTAATTCCTTTGGCCACTCCCTCGTTGGTACCCGAACCATTTTCATCGAGCACACGGACCGCCAACACTTTTACATTGGGAGCTACACCAGCAACACCTACACCATTATCCGTTAACGCAGCAACGGTTCCTGACACATGTGTCCCATGGCCCTGTTCATCCTTAGCATCATTGTCGTTATCTACAAAGTCATATCCTTGAAGGATTTGTCCTTTTAAATCCGGGTGGTCAAACTGTACGCCTGTATCCACTACGGCAACTTTCACATCACTACTACCTTTGGTAACATCCCAAGCCGCTGGTACCTGCATTTTCTGTGGCCCATATTGATCAGATGCGTACAGAGGATCATTCGGGGTCCAGAAAGCTTTATATTTAATGACAGGCTCTGCGTATTCCACATCCGGCATCTTATTGTAATCCTTAATTGCTTGTTGTGCAGATTGACCATGGACTTTGACTACTTGAAACCCTAAACTCTTGTTTTTGGATTCAACCGTCGACTCCTCTTTTTTGTGCAGGCTGCTAATCTTACTTGCCGATACATCTTTTTTGAACTTTACAATAATTCTGTCTTTTACTTGCAATCCTTTGTGTTTTGCCGATGGTTGCGCTCCAGCGATGGGTGACCATGCCATAGATAATCCAAAACCAAGAGCAGCAACAACTAATCCTATACGCCTAAACCTTTTCAAGCACATCACTCCTTATTTTTCTGACTCTAATATATACATCGCTTTTTCCTTTCTTTGCTTGTATACAAAAAAAAAATAGGGAATTTGTTTGTTGTAGATTTTTATTTGTTGTTTTGAAATAATAAAGTCCACCTTGTACAAATAACGAAACGTAGAATGCACCATCTCCGTCATGAACTATTCCACTAAAAAACCCCTCTCCCGTAGACAAGTGTGTTCTTCCTCACTACGCTCTTCGTCTCATTATCTTCCCGCATCCACTACTTTGATCCAATTCAGTGTGGTCCTCTTTTCTATGCGCCTTTCTTTAACAAAATCAATAAAAATATCAGGCGCATTAATAATAAAACATTGAAACATGCCGAAATTCATCAGCATACTCCAACGTTTATTACACATCCATTCGCTCATCAGTCATTCTTTTCCTCATCCTTCTCACTAAAGGAGGGAATGATCCCCAGTTTCTGACCGTCTTCAATACGGTAGCTGATCAAAACGTATTGATAGGTTCCTTTTTCATCCCCTGTATCCTCGAACAACCTCCCGATTTCCTCAGGCCACGTTTCCTGTTCATCCTTGTTGTCTTGCCAGAATGTGCAGCCATGTTGAAGGCTATTAAGCCACTCCTCTTTGGTCAAGCGATTGGTTCCACTATTAATGGTCACATGGTAGGGAAGTCGACCCGGCTTTTCCTCATCCTCATTTTCCTCTTTCCAGAGGGAAACGTTCTTCTCGATCATATCGAATCCATACTTTACACTTTGTTGTATTCCTGCTAGTACCCTCTGGGGTGCTTCTGCAAGCAAGGATAAATCTATGTTATATGTCACGTTGTTTGTACGATACAGCTTTTCTGTCAGATTCCCATGTTGACGTGTGTCGGCCACTTCTAACAGTTCGTGATCGACCAGTTTATTCACATGATAATAGAGGCGAGAGGGCTCTTCCCCCAGCTTTATTGCTAATTCCTTCACTGAGAGTGCTTCCTGAGTACACAGATTCATGATTTGGCTACGCCTAGGATCAGAAATCAATTTCATTAACTCTAAATCAGTAACCCTTTGCAATCGTACCAATGATCGAGCCTCCCATCTATATAAATTTGATATCCACGCTTATTACCCCTTAATCTGTCTCGCGGATCACCCTAGCTGTCATTAGCATAAGGCCATTATAAAGGATCATCAGTGTACTAGAACAGAAGAGAATGGCTGAGATCGACACACCCATAGATAATATCAATGATACAAGTCCATGGGAAAGAGGGATAAAACCCATCGCAGCCGTAACTACAAGACTCATTACCCGTCCTATCTTCTCTTTATCCACCCTCTCCTGAAATAAGGTGATGATAATCGTATTACTCATAGAGATCGCCACACCACCGAACGCTAAAACAATCATCCCCTGCCATGTCTCCATAATAACACTAAAGATAGCGATCGCTACACCGAGGAACATGATTAGTATGATGCTAATCAGCATTCTCCGTCGACGAAAATTCAGCCACCCTATTAATAATGCTCCCCCTATCATCCCTCCCGCAATGGAGCCCTCTAAAAAACTAAGATCCAAGGCATCCCCATGTAATTGGTACTTTACCATTAAAGGAATTCCACCCTGCAAAGGACCTTGCAACAATAGATTAGTTAACAACGCGATTAACATAAGGGTACGTAACCAGGGAGTGGCCCAAACATAATGAATGCCTTCTTTTAGCTCCTGAAAAGTAGACTTCTTTTCCCGATAGGAGGAGGTAGTCTGATCCTTATGTAGTTGGATCCCCGTGAGAAAGAGACAAGCAATCATCAATGCGACACCAGAAACGGAAAAGGAAGCGATAAATGATCCCCATTTAAGTATGACACCCGCAAAAATTGGCCCTAGGATCACCCCAAAATTTCGTGTGATCTCCATAAAAGAATTGGCCTTTAACAGTTGCTCTTTTTTTATTATCTGAGGCAATATCGATTGGCTTGCTGGCCCAAAAAATGCATCGAGTACTCCGAATACTCCGGCAAATAGGAGTAAATAAAGTAACGGTAACCCCTTTGCCCATAAGAGATATACCATCGCAACAATCAATAAACAGCGGGCCCCACTCGACAAAAACATGATGCGAACACGATCAAAACGATCCGCTATAACACCACCCCACATCATGAAAACTACCCTTGGGATTGCCGTTACCATCATCACAACACCCACAGCCCATTTCATTTTAAGTCCATTCACTACGTACCAAGATTCCGTGGTGAGATAGGCGGAAAAAGCAATCCCGGAAAAGAGACTAGCTATCCATAGACAGATAAATTTGTAATTTCTCAATAAGGGAAATGTACTAACCATATCTACCGGTGAATGTAGCTGCTTAGATACTTGATTCTCCATGCTAAATGACCTCCTTATTTTTGGATTGCCTATATAGTGGTCTTCTTCCTCACTGTGTACCTTTAAATAAACTTTATCGCTAAAATTTATTTTAATGAAAGACGAGTTCCCTGTAAAGGGAATCAAAACGACCCCACTTCCCACCCTGTTGTGGCAAAGCGGTGAACCGACGTGATTTTACGATTCCTGCGGATTATAATACGGGGAGGAGGGAGTGATCACTCGATGAAATTGTTTATTTTCCTGGGTGCAGTAAACATGTTTTTAGCTGTAGCACTCGGTGCTTTTGGTGCTCATGGATTAGAAGGCAAGATCTCTGATCGCATGATCGCCAATTGGCAAACCGGTGCGCTTTATCACATGATCCATGCCTTGGCGCTTCTCTTTATTGGCTTACTCGCCGCTAAAGTTGGACCTTCCCCCTTAGTAACGACTGGTGGTTGGTTAATATTCGCAGGAATTGTCTGTTTCTCTGGTAGTCTTTATGCAATTGCATTGACTGGCACAAAGGTAATATGGCCTATTACACCAACAGGTGGACTTGCTTTCCTTGTAGGTTGGGCTTGCATTGCTATCGCTGCAATTAAAAAGCTGTAAGTATACTTAGCTCAGGAATCGAAAGACTTCTTTAAAAGCAGAAAAAAGGAACGTTGGTATCCCAACGTTCCTTAAGTCACTCCTCCTTCAACTTCATACTATATTCATATAACCTTTACCAACTTCACAAACTTTTTCCTTTATATTGAGAAGGAGATGCTCCCTAGTTAGCGAATGGAACTAGTATGAAAGGGGGAGAGAGTTCAATGGCTAAACTGTGTATCGAATGTGAAGAACATCTGCCAGAAAAGCTGGATGTCTGCCCCTATTGTGGCGAATTTCTAGATTTTCACACGGATGGAGAAGAGCTAGAATACGAAATGGGAGATGAATGACGGTGGCCCGTCACTCATCTCCCATTTAACTTTTCCGCAGCATCCAGCGATGTCGATGAATCCCCGCATTAATCACACCACCGAGGATGAGAAACATTCCTGTGAGATAAAACCAGACCATCAGGACAATCACACCACCGAGACTACCGTAAGTAGCTGAATAATTGCTATAGTTACCGACGTAGAAGTAGAAACCAAGGGAGCTTAACTGCCATCCTGTTGCTGTCACCAATGCCCCGACAATAACTTCGCCTAAAGGGAGCCGGGTAGCGGGAGCAATCTGATAAATCCCCACTAACACAATGACGATAAGTAAGAAGGAAGCTACCCACTTCATAACTTTAAACAACACCCCAACTTTCGCCATGGGAAAAAAATGAACCAAATGGCTAAGTAGCAGATCACCGAAAACCGAGAACACCAGCAGAATGACTATTCCCACTACCAAACCAACCGTTAAGCTGATGGATAATAATCGCACTCGCACAAGGTGTCGATTCTCCTCAACTTCATAGGCGATATTTAACATCCGGATAATCGCACTTACTCCATTGGATGCAACCCACAGGGTGGCTAAAAGGCTAAAGGAAAGCAAACCATCCTGTCGTTGACTGACGACTTCGCGTATCGTTCCATCAATGGCACTCTGTGATATCGCAGGAACGATTCCGTTTACAAAGCGCACTGCCGAATCCGGATCAATCGATGTATAAGGCAAAAGAGTGACCAAAAAAATGATCAGGGGAAACAAGGACAATAAAAAATAATAGGCCAAGGCCGCTGCCAAATCCGTGACACCATGTTCCATCACGGATCGATAAACATGCCGGATCACCGGCCAGAGAGCTACGCGCGCCTCCCTTGCCTTCATCTCTCCACCTGCCCTCTCATCAATTAGAACGCCACAGGTTCTATTACACGAATTCGAGAGCCCATAAGCTTACTCCTGCTGTCACCATTGCAGTCAGGGTCATCGATACTGTACTAATCGCTCCAACAATCTCTCCTTCTTCCATCGCTTGAGCCGTTCCCACACCATGAGAAGCACTGCCAAAGCCAACTCCCCGGCCGAGAGGATGATCCACACGAATCCAGCGGTAAAGAAGAGGACCCAACACTGCCCCACACATCCCTGCAAATACAACCATGATTGCAGTTAGAGAAGGAATCCCCCCTAGTTGTCGGGATAGATCCATCGCAATAGGGGTTGTTACAGACTCGGGTAATAGCGTACGAAAGATTTTGGATTGAAGCCCAAGGAAGTTGGCCCAGCTAAACACCACCGTAAACGTCACGAGTACAGCCATACTCACTCCGCCAAGTAATGGCACCCAATTTTTTCGAATTAGCTTACGGTGATAGTACATTGGATAAGCAAAAGCAACCACTGCCGGCCCCAATAGTTTATCGATCCATTGTCCACCAGCCATATAGGTACTATATGGAACATCCAGATTCGATAGCAGTAGGATGAGAACAAGACCCGAGGTAGCTACAGGCGATAGTAAGGGGTGTTTTACCCTACGATAAAGTTCCCTGAATAATAGATACAACCCAATTGTTAAACCAACATATAACACAGCCATCACATGCTCTCCTCTCCACCTGCTCGACGCCTTACCAGCCACTGACTAGTTAAGGATGAAGAGGCCATCACCAGTAACGTATTCACAATCACAACAATCATCAACTCCCATCCGCGATCCTGTAAAAAGGGCAGAACCCCAACAACCCCTGCAATCGAGGGCAGAAAGAGTAGGGGTAACCAACCAAGGAGCCACTCAGATCCTCCAGCCAACCAACGTTCCGGAAAAACCCCTGTCATAAGGAGAGTGAGCAGTATACCCATACCAAGTAGGCTACCAGGGATGGGAATTTGTAAAATATCCCTTACCCAAGATCCCAGCTCATAAAATCCCCACAACCCTGCAATCTGTACGGGTATTATTAATGTCCGCACCTTTGCTCCACCTCCTAAAGTAGCCACTTCGAAGTCGAATGTTTACCCAAAAGGGTATCATTTTTTGTAGTGAGCATCTACTCCATACACAATAAAAAGCCTTACTCACTGCGTAATATAAACAGTAACAAAGTCCATCTCGGGAGATGGACTTAAACGCGCGTAACGTAGCTAAAAGTGGATGAACGAGTTTTTTCGAACTTGAAACTGTCATGAATTGGATGTTATTGCTCCCTCTTCAACCTTTATAAAATGGATACTCAGCAACGTTAATAAAACAACATTAGCCAAGGCTGACCAGCCAATGTTCCATCCATGGTGGTAGGACATATGACCTAAGGACCGCAAATTGAATTCCACAGCGAGAAGAGCAACCGTACCGACTAGCACCCACCGAACCCATTTACCTGCTGTCTTCGGCAATCGCTGTACAAATATCCATGCCCCTACTGGATAGATGCTAATATTCAGCAGAATGTTAGGCCATAGGCCCTTATAAAAATCGTCACTATAACTCCAGAAACCCCCACTAACAAAAGCCGCATCGAGTATAAAGGAACCCAAGCTTCCTGCCAGAGCCGTTGTATAGCCAATTCGCCATCGTTTCCAATCGATATAAAGAAGACCAATTATCCACCAAACGATCAACCACGATGTAAAAACCACCGTCCATTCCTCCAATAGCATCCTAATAGATCAAGCTCCCTCCAATTGATCATGACAACAAAAAGCAACCATTTTCTTTATCATTCAATGAACTTCATTATCAGTTAGTCTACCCTGCACTAACTTCCTAATATGCCTCAATAAAAAAGAGAACCGGTATTCACCGGTTCTTCATAACGCGACCCTCTCTCATCTGCATTCTATAATTGAAAACTATATTTAACTCCCAGTCTTACTGGGCCCGAAGAGTGTCAGTATTCTGCCTTACCTTATCAGCCACACACCTATATTCAGAAGGCTCCTTTATTTGAACGGTGTGATTTGGGCAAAGGTCTAGTTTCTAATGAGATGACTTCTTCCTGCTTCTATACTCCAACATGATCATGGACATAGAGGGGTGAAGCAGGGTACCTGCTGAATCCCACCAAGTGATGGGAATAATGACTGAGATGTAGAATCATCGAAGTACCCGACGTGCAGTGACAAAACGCTCAATCCAATAACGCTCTCCCAAATTGCTGATCTCTACATCATTTCGTGGATTAGAGGCATGGATCATCTTCCCTCCACCCATGTAAATGCCTACATGACTAATACCACCGCCACCTGTGCGGAAAAATAAGAGATCCCCCGTACGAAGATTGCCCCTTGAGATGAATCTTCCGACGTATGCTTGCGCTGAGCTAGTCCTAGGCAGTTGTTTCCCTGTGGTTTGACTGAAGACATATTGAGTAAAGCCTGAGCAGTCAAAGGTATTTGGACCATTTGCTCCATATACATAGGGTTTGTTTAAGTGGCTCGTTGCTTCGTTAAGCACCGAAGCACCTTTGCCTGTACCCAGTTTCGGGGTAGACGGTTTAACCTTATCAGGCTTACCTCCCTTTTCGGAGGTCCCCTTAGATACACGTAACTTATCACCGATATAGATCTTTGCTGGATTCTTGATCTGGGGATTCATCTTGATTAGCTTAACCAAACTCACTTCATATCGTTGAGCTACTTCAGAGAGAGTGTCCCCTTGCCTCACGACATAATACATTCCACTTCTCAAACCATCCTCGCCCACATTCGCCCGAATCCCAGTAGACGCGACATGAAAACGCCGTTTGGAAAGTGATTCCTGAACCGCCGCTTGATCAACCTGAAACGCGTTATCCTTTGACATTGTCTCTGATTTTTCCGGGTTCGCCGATGCATTTGTTACATGGGGACTAACCAGTAACGAACCGGCGACAGCCAGGGTTGTCATCACCTTCTTATCAGGATATACGGACATGAATCCAATTCCCCCGTTCATCAGTTTTAGGCCTTGGTTTCCAGCTCGACCCTCCTTTCTCAACCGGAGCTTCCTGACCTAGGAAGTCGTGATTTACTAACCCTGCCAAGCTAGATCCATTACGTACAGGGTTACAGTTTCTAGTTTTATTGATGAGACAAGCTAAAAATGCCACTTTCCGCGAATTTCTCCCATCGAAATGAAAAAAACTCCCCTTGCAGGGAGTTGAATCGCACCGAATAAGCTCACAATTTATATCTCTAATTCGCCAATGTGACAATCGGATTTCTCTATTTGGATTGTTGAATGCTTAATACCAAAGGTATCCGCGATACTCTGTATGGCTTCTTGAAGTATCTTCTGAAAATCCTGGTCAGCCTCGATTCGTATATGACAGGTAAGGGTGTCCAACCCCGAAGTGATCGTCCAAATATGGAGATCATGGACATCGAGGACTCCATCGATTCCCAGTAATACCTGCCTCACTTTTTCCTCATCGACGTTTGCAGGAGTCCCTTCCATAAGGACATGAATACTCTGCTTTAGTACACCATAAGCACTTTTTAAGATCAGTAATGAGACAAGTACACTAATAATCGGATCTGCAACATACCAAGAAAAGAAAATCATCAGTAATGCTGCTACGATTGCACCCACCGAGCCTAGGGCATCGCCGATAATATGAAGATAAGCGCCCCTAAGATTGAGATTTTCCTTTACATCCCCTTTTCTAAGCAAAACCCAGGCACTGGAAATATTGGCGAGTAACCCGATGATCGCTATGATAATCATTGTTCCACCAGCTACCTCAGGTGGTTTCTGAAAACGTTCTATCGCTTCCCACAGGATAAAACCTGCGATCACAAACAGGGTAATCGCGTTAAACATCGCCGCTAAAATCTCAAAACGATAGAGACCATAGGTTCTACGAGACGATACGGGACGACTTGCAAGCACCATTGCCACTAGCCCAAGTACCATGGAAGCAGCATCACTCAACATATGCCCAGAATCGGATAACAGCGCGAGACTATTAGTAATCAAGCCACCAATAAATTGTAAAATCATAATTCCTGTAGTGATGATAAGGGCAGTAATCAACCCTTTACGGTTAGACGCCCGTTGTTCACTAAACGACGAACCTGACTCATTGTGTCCATTCCCATGATGATGGTGATGGTGACCCATTTTGATCGCTCCTTTATCGCAACATTATATGTACATATGATCATATAATGTTTATAACCAAGTATCAACCCCTTTCACAATATTATTTCCTCTTTTTACAGATTGATGCCGAGAAAAGTCACCTCAAAACGGTTTTCACCCTTGTGGATGTACTTACCTGCAGGAGCGGAATTTACACTCCCACAGCTGAAGGACCCCAAGGGCACTTCCTTCGGGCCTTGATTGATTAGCACTGCAACGAAAACAGACTGCGTCTGCGGACGCAAAAAACCTCCAAGCAACAAGCTGCTTGGAGGTTTTTGCTGTTCATTACCACTTAGGATGCTACGATTTCTTTTTCTGGTTCCACACGATCTGCAGGTTGAACTGATTTTTTATCTTTTCGTACATCACGTAGGAACAGACTGAGAAGCAGTCCTGCTAGGGTAAATCCTGTTGCCCAGAAAAATGCATCGTTGATCCCCATGGTAGCTGCCTGCTTTGCCACATCTCCAAAAAAGAGAGAGGAGAAAAGTTCCTTTGCTTGATCTATCGGCATCGCTGCAAAGCTCGCAAAGTTTTGCAACGCACTTTGGAAAGTTTGCATGAATGTAGAATCGAAAACATTCATTCCTTGTGTCATTGTAGCAAGGTGATTGCTAGTATTGGTTGTATAAACTGTGGTCAATAGAGCTGTACCAATGGACCCTGCGATTTGCCGCATGGTATTGCTCATTGCGTTACCATGACTCGTTACCGATGCGGGGAGTTGGTTTAATCCTGCTGTCATAATCGGCATCATCAGCAAGGACATAGCAAAGGAACGCACAGTATAGAGCATGACGATGAACGAATAGCTCGTCTCCAAGGTGATCTGTGTAAATTCATAAGTGGTGATCGTCGTCAATGCCAACCCGATAAAGGTAAGCGGACGAGGCCCTATCCGGTCAAAGAGTACACCTGAAATCGGGGTTACCACCCCTGCGATCAATGCACCTGGTAAGAGCAATAGCCCAGACTCAAAGGGAGTATATCCACGTAAGGTTTGTAGATAAATCGGAAGCAAGAACATCCCTGCGTACAGCGCCATAGTGATAATCATATTGATCACTGTCGATAGGGAAAATATATCGTACTTGAATACCCGGAAATCGAGCAGAGGCTGCTCTAAACTTAGTTGTCGTAGGATGAAAAAGAAAACACCAATGCCACCAACTACCAAACTAACGACAACTTCCATGCTACTCCAACCTTCCGTACCTGCTTCACTGAAGCCGTAGAGAATCCCACCAAAACCAATCATAGACAAAATTACACCCGGGATATCCAAGGGGATCTTCCGTTTGGGACCGACATCCTTCATCAAAAAGATCCCTAAGATGACCGTAATAGCTCCCATGATCACCATGCCATCAAACATGATGCGCCAGGAGTGTTTTTCAAGCAACCAGCCTGCCAAAGTGGGGCCGATTGCTGGCGCAAATATCATCCCAATCCCGAGAATACCCATCCCCCGACCTCTAAGTTCAGGAGGAAAGATAAAGAGAATCACGTTGGTCACAAGCGGTACGATAACTCCCGCTCCCATTGCTTGAACGATTCGACCGGTCATCATCACGGCGAAGGAACCAGCTACTCCACAGAAAAGAGAACCAATAGTAAAGAGACTCATCGCAATGATAAACAGTTTACGGGTTCCCAATGTTTCCATTAAATAAGCAGAAATAGGAATTAGCACACCGTTGACCAACATATAGCCCGTCAGCAACCACTGGGCAGTATTCGCTGAAACAGAGAAATCGGTCATCAATCGCGGAATAACTACGTTCAACACGGTTTGGTTTAAGATCGCCAAAAACATTCCCAAAATGCTAATCATGAGCAATACAGCATGTTTACCTATACCACTACTTTTTCGTGATCCTATTGCTTCACTCATCTGCGTCTCCTCCTTTCGTCGAAATCACTTACGCTCATCATTTGTCTATTTCAACGCTCGCATTTAAACCAGGAACGACATCACTTGGAATGTTATCCATGGAAATACGCACAGGAACCCGTTGTACGGTTTTAGTATAGTCACCACTCGCGTTTTGATCAGGCATGATAGAGAACGTAGCTGCTGTAGCCAAGCCGATCCTCTCTACATCCCCTTCAATCGTCGTATCTGTATCCTCATCGATGACGATGTCTACGTTAGCACCTTTCTTCACATCTTTCAGGTCGGTCTCTTCAATGTTTGCTTCAATGTAAAGATCCTTCATATCCGCCATAGAGGATAGAGGTTGACCAGCTGCTACCATTTGGCCTTCTTTAACTTGATCACGGATGATCGTGCCGTCAATCGGAGCGCGCACATCAGAAACTCCTGTTTCCCCTTTAATTTTCCCGATGACATCGCCTTTTTTGTACTCTTTGCCTTCCTTACCATCCCAAGATGCCAACTTACCAGCACTTTGTGCTGCAAGGGGTGTGATATCCGCCTTTACCTTCGCATCATCGGTTGAAACGTAATTCATACTATAGTTGTAATACGCATATCCACCAATACCTGCTCCCGCGATGACCACCAGGATCAGGATATTGAGCAGGATAACTCGAGAGGTCTTCATTTTGTACTGCTCCTTTCCCAATCGGGTAAATTATTTATGAATTTTTATCATTGCACTTAAACCAGGAATAGCCCAACGACCACCATTTAGATCTTCTACTTTGATTCGGACAGGCACTCGCTGGGTTTCTCGATCTTTATTCCCTTGCGACGCTTTGTTGTCTATCGCTTGTTGTGTAAGTTGATTCCCAGCCTCATACCCAATCTTATCCACCTTACCATCTAAGGTTTGGCTGGAATCCGCATCTAAGGTCACGTCTACTTTCTGTCCCTTGCTTACATCCTCTACATCCTCTTCATCGATATATGCCAGGATATAGGGGTGTTCCAGATCTGCAATCATGGCTAAGGAAGTTCCCTTCAATGCAGCTAACCCTTTTTGTCCACTCATACCAATAATCGTCCCATCCATCGTAGAACGAATCGCAACCATCTGGGAACGGGAAGCCTTGGAGGCGAGCTGAGCTTGACGTACTGGAGACAAGTTTTGTTTTTGAAGTAATGAATTACTCATTCCCTGAGGCTGTTTCATCAACTTCTGTTGTTTCTTTGCACTACTTTCAGTAGGCTGCTCAGCTTCACGTCCAAGCTGATCACCCACCTGAACCTTGTCCCCAACCTCAGCTGACCAGCTCGTCACCATGCCTGAATTGGCTACAGCAACGGTTGCCATATCAGCAGAAACCTTAGCATTATCTGTGGTGATGAAATTTTCATGTTGATACCATCCCACAACACCTGCAGTGACTGCCCCAATGACAATGATCACGCTCAAGGACAGGAGGACTGTCTTGCGCATCATTTTTCCTCCTTTCCATATTGATTCAATTCTTCTTCAACTAATTGGTGTAACTTCTTCAACTGATCTACTAACAACGTCACATCTTCCTCAGGCATGCGACGAAGTAGCTGTTTGAAATGATCTGGATTAAGAGCTGGCACTTGACGGACAAGATCCTTTCCTTCTTTAGAGAGCTCGATCCAAACCACTCGACGATCATTTTTATCCCGTCTCCGGGTAACCCAACCACTTGACTCCAAGCGATCCACAATCCCACTAACAGAACTTGTAGTCATCCCTGCTTGATCACTCAAGTTGGCTAGAGAATACTGGTCATCCATCGCCAAGGTCTTCAAAATGATGCTCTGAGGATAAGTTAGATTGTACTCTTTTAACTCCCGGAACACATGTTGTCTGAGCACTCGTGCTGTCATACGCATCAGGACAACCAATTCGTCCAGGTTCTCCTCTCTCACAGCCATTCCTCCTTATGTCCATCGCAGATATTTTGCATACGAATTTTTAGTGGAGCTAATTATTACATTATAGATAGTTCGTATGCTAATTGTCAACACGTCTCTTTGTCCAAAAAAAACCATGCCGATAATGGCATGGTTCCCAGAAAAAGAAAAATTTATCGCTTTTGTGATCCGTTACAAAATCGGGGAAACTAGACGGGAAACCGATTCCTTCAAGCGGATCGTTAATGACCGTTCCATATACTTTTCTAGAGTAAGCGGGGTGGATAACATCATATCTTCGTGAAACACATCCGCTAGACATTTTGCCGTACCTTCGTGATAGAGAAATGCATTCACCTCAAAGTTTAATCGAAAACTACGAACATCAATATTGGCCGTCCCCACAGATGCAATCTTGTCATCCACTACGATCGTCTTCGCATGTAAAAATCCATTTCGATAGATGTAGACTCGTCCACCAATCCGTAATAGCTCTCCCAAGTAGGAGTAAGTCGCCCAGTAAACAAAAGGATGATCGGGCTTATCAGGAATCATCACTCTCACATCAATCCCAGAGGTTACAGCAATCCGCAGAGCATCCAATAAGCTGTCATCCGGAATAAAATAAGGTGTTTGGATGTAGATATATCGTTTGGCCGATAAGATCATCTTGATGTAGCCATTTTTTATCTGCTCACACTCAGCATCTGGGCCACTGGATATGATTTGGGCATTTACATCCCCATGCTCGAAGGGCTCTGGGTAATAATAATCTTGAAAAGAGAGATTACGGTGGGACGCTTGGTTCCAATCCAGAACAAACCGCGCTTGTAAAGAATGAACCGCCCCACCCTGGATACGAAGATGGGTATCACGCCAAAATCCAAATCGAGGATTGGATCCGAGATACTCATCCCCTATATTAAAGCCACCAATGTACCCGGTCTTCCCATCGATCACGACCAACTTCCTGTGGTTACGGTAATTCATCCGGGGGTTAATCCAGCGTAACCGTGAAGGAAAAAATGCCTCTACTTCACCACCTGCTTTTCTTAGCATCCGGATAAATCGTTTACTTAGTCCTCGCGATCCTAAGTCGTCATAAAGAAGACGAACCGATACCCCTTCCCTTGCCTTACGTTCAAGTACGGCTCCAATTTGTTGTCCCAGATGATCATCCCTGACGATATAGTACAAAAGATGAATATGATCCTCCGCCTTTTCTAAATCAGCAAGCAAAGCATCAAACTTGCTTTTTCCATCTGTATAAATCTCAAGATCATTATGGTAGGTAAGCACCGCTTGATCTTGGTTCAGATGCATGCGAATCAGCTCACGATACTCCGCAATAAGCGGATCACACTTGGCCCTTTCAATGAGACCTTCTTTTTGTGCCGTCACCAGCCGACGCATGCGCAGTCGACTTTGCCGATCCCATGTAAATATCTTTTTATGGCTTAAATTTCTCCCAAAGAGGAGATAGATAATAAATCCGAGCACAGGAATAAAACTGAGCACCAACAACCATGCCCAAGTCGCACTAACATTCCGTCGTTCAAGAAACACAACGACGACTGCTAGAAGGATATTCATGATCATGAGGGTTCCGAATAAAAAAGCGACGACCACACTCACCGTCTTTCTCCCCTTTTTCCTTCGCCGACAACCTGTTCAATTAACTGACGCGCAGTTATGCCCTGCCACCATTTCATCCAATACACCCTTACAAGATAATTTAATCGGCGTATCCTTATTATTTATGCTCAAAGGACTAAGATAATGTGTTCATTAATCTCTTTTCGCTTTTTTTAATAAAATCCCTGTATAGTTGTTCTATATTTCCACAAAAATTTTGATAAAAATCATTAGGCTAATAAGGAGGATGTCCTTTGGTCTCTTCAACAGAAGTTTTGATCTGACATATACATCACCTTAGCAACTGTGAAAGTGTTTTAGAGGGTGAATCTATTTTTCCTTCGTTTCTTGGTGGTAGTACGTCCCCATAGAGCACAACTATGAGTATCCCCACAAACAGCGATATCCACCATCTGCGTATATGCACTCTATGCAACATTTTTATTTCCTCTCACTCCACATACAGCTTCTTACCCTCCTTGCACCTATAACTAACATTAAGTGTACATAAAGAGTACTCCTATTCATATTAAAGCTTAGCATTGATCAGAAGAAAAGTAATTTGAGAGGGCCTGCCATGGAATAAGCAAAAAGAAAAGAAGTGAATCACACCTTCTATAGTTAGAATGAGGGCCGACTCGCTATAGCGAATCGGCCCTCCTATTTGAATATTAACGTACCGCACACTTCTCAAAGTAATAATACACATAATCTGTCGGCACACTCGCTTGACCCAGCTGTCGTAGCATCGCTGCGATATTCCCTCGATGATACGTTCCATGGTTAACCACATGGTAAACCATTAATGCCAAACTCATCTCTACTTCTCCGAAGGATGGGTGTTTTAGGATCAAAGTCCTATCCAGATCCTCTCCAGCAATAAAACGATGATACTCCTCACTCACTGTTTTAAACAATTCGCCTAGTTCCCCTAGACTTTTCCCCTCGATTTTCCCACGTAAATCCTCCGCAAATTTTTCAATCTGTTCAAAGGTGTCCCCTTGCATTGCACGTAGCCAAATCTGATCGGTGATGTACAAATGCTCGATCACTGCTAATATCGTAGGAAAAACACTTTCCACTTCCTTGGTACAAATCTCCTCGGGTAAATCATGCAACTTGGCCATAAGTCGTTCATTTGCCCATACATGATAATCATACTGATCCAATGCAGGATGTCTCATCAGACACACCTCCGATAAGATTGTTTAAAGTAAGTTTTCTTCATTGTTCTCTCAAACCCTTTCTTCATAGGGGGGCTTTGCCCAAAACCACTATCTATAAGGTAACCACCCTATCTCTCTACTTAGTAGGAGCTTCAGATCCAATCTCCATTTTCATAATAAATTCTTTCACATCTTGATTACGCACATGGGAAAATCCTTGATCCTCCTCACAGAGAAAAAACATCTTCTTAGCTCCACAAACTCCAACGAACCTTTCCTATATAATAAAAAACCGTACACTGTATTTAACTACAGTACACGGTTTTTATATTATTGAATACTAATTACCTTATAAATCAGCATTCACTGCCTGATTTACTCTAAATCCGTTTCTCATGCTGTAAAAGTGTAAACAAAGAGATACTACCATCGAGATAACAGCAAAGTACACCAGTGTATTGGCTCCCATTTGCAAAGAGAGTACAACCCCACCTAAGGTAGCTCCTACAGCACTCCCTAGATAATTGATTGAACTGTTTAATGCTACTGCTGAACCTCCGTTATTCGGCTGATAGGAGAGTAGAATATGTTGTTGTGGCGCTTGAGATGCCCAACCCATTGCTCCCCAGACAAAGAACGGTAAATACTTTAATAGTGGGATGTTGATCATGAGTGGTATACATATAATCGATACGGTCAAAGTAACTAAAATGAATGTCACTAGCGTTTTTGTCCTTTTAAAATAGTCAATCAGATAACCGATCATCACGCTTCCACACAATCCTCCCAAGCCCCATGCCCAAAGATACATCGTTAAATTACTAGAAAAGTCGATATCCTTCACTAATTGTGATGAATATGTGTATAATCCTAAACTAGCAACACTAGCAAAGAAAGTTATACATACAGTAATAGCTACCCTCTTATCCAAGAACATCTTTAACCGTTCGCTTAATGCAGGAGGCGGCGAGGTTGGAATATGGGGGAGAAATTGAAGCATGCCTAAAGCGGCGATGATACCAATGATCACTAATAACCCCATTGTTACTTTCCAATCGTACAACTCAGAGATATAGAGCCCTACCGGGACACCCAGAACAGTTCCAATACTCATTCCGCCAATAGTTAAACCAATCGCTCTTCCTCTTTTTTCACTTGAAACGAGCTGTGTAGATGCTGCTACCGCTAATGGTGAAAACAAACCAGCACCTGCTCCCGCGATTGCTCTAGATAATAGGAGAATAAAAAATGTTGGCGCTAGTGCTGTAAGACCATTAGCAATGGTAAAGACAAGCATGGACCATAACAATACTTTTTTGAGGGGTTTTCCGGCAAGTAGAGAGGAGAATACCGGCGCCGATATCGCATAAAACAAAGTAAATACGCTAACTGCTTGCCCTACTTGTGATGCATCCTTATGATAGGTTTCACTAATTCCCGGAATTAGTCCCGCAATAATATATGCATCAAACCCCAATGCAAACATGCCCAATGATATTAATAAAACTTTTCTCATCAGTGAACCTCCTAAATTGATAGGTAATAACGATTCACTCTAAATATTTTAATTTATATTTTTCATACGTATGTAATTTCATACACAAAATACAAAATAATAGATTTAGAAAATCATTATTTGCATCATTTCTGTCAGTCCAATTTAGCAAGGGACTCATAAGTTCATCCCTTGTCTCTTCCTATCCTAATCTTCCAAACCATTTTCTCTGTCGGTAGGGGTCTTAGAAAAGCTTGATAATGAGTGCCCTCGATCCCCCTATTGCATTACCTGAACAAGTAACTTCTCACCCGTATCGGTATAGCCTATCTTCCTATAAAATTCTTCCGCCATTTTACTAGATTGCACAACAACCTTATCTACATCACTATCTTTAAACCATTGATGAAGAGATGCCATCATGGCATCAGCGATCCCTAACCCTCTTCGATCTTTATGCACCACAAGGGACTGAATCCAACCTACTTTGCCGTTCAATGCGCCCACCATTGGGGCTCTTAAATCGATAACACCGATTCCACATGCGCAGATATTGCAATCTCCCTCATACTCTCCTACTAAAATGGCTACATTCTTATTTGAAACATTTTCTTCAATCCATTCTCTATAGGCCCTCTGCCATGCAAGATCATCTTCCTCACTCTTTGCAGCATAATGAGTGCCACCACTTGATAATAATACCTTTCTCAATTCAACCAATTGTTCAGTATCATTAATGGTCGCTTTACGAATAGTTAGGCCGTAGATCATTAAATATTCTCTCCTTTATTACGAAAAAATAATGGCATTCTACCTTCCGTCAGAATAAACACCTAATACTTGCTTAAGTATTAGGTGTTTGGATTTAGAAAAGAAATATCATAGTATCGAGAGACTTCCACCAGTGTGTTTGTTAGATGAACGATCTGTTCTTGCGTATGGGTGTCACATTGATTCAAAAACGCTCGGTCCAATAGGTACTATGGTTGAGTTAATCGGTTGTAGAAAAACTTGATGTTCTTCTAGTAACCTTTTTCACTTGATTCCATGATCGGTATCACTGTTCTCCGCCTTCTTTCTCTTATATCTTCCAACTCTCAAGTTGTTTTTTTATTCATCTCGTGCGATAATGAGATAATTTTAAGATGATATCATATAACAATATTTTATAATGAAATCATCTTTAATTAGAAGCTTACCAAAAAGCCAACGAATTAGGAACAAACATTGTTTAATACGGATATAACCAATCGTTATCGATACTGGAGTGAATCCAATGAATATAGAGTGGTTAAAAAGTTTTGCTGAAGCAGCTAAACAAAAAAGCTTTTCTAAAGCGGCAAAAGAAAATAACCTGTCCCAACCAGCCTTGAGTAAACATATTAGAAATTTAGAAAATAACCTTGATATCGTCTTGTTTCATAGATCCTCCGCCGGAATTCAGTTAACAGAAGCAGGTCAACGCTTTTATACTCGAATTACACCGGTTATTGCTGAATTAAATACCATTCGTCAAGATTTAAAGCAATTCCGCAACAATCCTATCGCCATAGGCAGCTTACCAAGTCTAGCAACTTACTACCTACCTTCAAAATTTAAGAAACTGAATCGACCTATGACTCTAATGATTCAAAATACTTCTGGTGAGCTATTACAGTCTTTACAGGAAGAAAGACTCGATGCAGTTTTTGTTGATACTTTGCATACAGGAGAATCGTTATCGAGGTATGAATTATTTACGGAACCCTACTATGCAGTTTTTCCTTTAGATCATCGATTCAAATCCAAAGAGACAGTTGAGCTTGCAGAACTGTGCGAAGAGCCACTTATTGTTCACCAAGCTCCTTGCGATGTAAGAAAACATATAATCGAACAAATGGAATTACTCGGTCACAAACCTAATTTCATCTACGAAGTTGCTTTTGGTGATTTCATCCTAGGATCCGTAATGGCTGGAATGGGAATAACCATCTTTCCTGAGATGATGGCGAAGAATATCAGTCATCTCGAGCTTTTTTCCTTGCCCATTGTTAATTTTGGAAGGGAAAGAACGGTTTCATTAATTACCAAGGATAATAATATTGGATCCAAGTTATTTGGTTTAGTTAGTGATATTAGCTAAATAGCTATCATGTCAGTATTTATGTAAGAATAATTTTCTGAAAGTAACGTTTGTCAATGGAACTATAAATTAGTTATCATAAAAAATGAGTACTATATATTATAGGTGGACTCACCCCTATATTAGCGGGTATCGAACGTGATTTTTTCCACAGTTACCAGCAGATCTTTATCATGTTGGCACTTCTTAGCGTCATTTTGTTCATCTTAACATTGGAGAGAAAAAAGAAAGTTAATACCTGAAAACTTACAGTCGGCTTTTTTACAAGTAGAAAAAGCCGACTTCATTTTTGTCGAAAAAACTGAAGATGCGATTTTATATGTATTTGCTAGACCACGTATTTGTAAGTTAAAAAAGATGACCCCCTGTTCAATATAGGAATCATTTTCTTAATACTGCTTAGCTATTTCTTTATAAATGCCCTTAACAAGGGGTATACTTTACAGGAGGCGGGGGATTTTTTTATGATCGGCTCAGTTTCGTAAAATCAAATGTCGTAATTGGAATCGCTTGCTCAATATCTGTCCGAAAGCCAGCAAGCATTGCTTTCTCTTCCTCCCCAATCGTACTTAAATCAAACGCTTGGTGCAAGAGACCGTAAATGAGCATATGACGTAAGCGAAGGAAGTCAGGTATGTACGCCAGCCACTGATCCCCCAATTTATTCTCTTCACGATAGCCTTTAAGAAAATGCTGCATAAAGTTACCTGCAAATGCGGCTTTGTCCTCATATGGAATGACCGGATACCACATCACGTTGTAAAGCAAAATGCTAATATCATTGATAAACCAGTTGTACCCTATGTCATCAAAATCAAACGTCGTAATTTTGCCATCATCCCAATGGAAGTTACCATGATGAAGGTCAGCATGAACCAAGCCATAGCTGTCCTGATCTTTAGGAAGCTGGGCTAATTTCTCCATTAATTGATCCGCTTGTTCAAAAACAAATGTCTGATCAGTTGGAACGTATTTTTCCAGCTTTAGCTGTTCTTCTTCATCCCATTCTTGTCTTTTGTAACGAGCATCGGATAATTGATAGCTCTTTGTTAGATAGTGCATGCGGCCTGTATATTTTCCAAGTGCATAAAATAACTCGTTGTTCCAATCAGACTCTTCTACTTTTCTGCCAGGGGCTTTCTCATACACTCGAAGTAAAAACGCGCCACCTTGACCATCGTCTACTTTCTCAATATCACGGCCATTTAATGAATCAATCGGTTTGGCAACGGAAAGACCACCTTTCGCTAAGTGGTGCAGCCACCCTATCTCTCCTAAAATGTAGTCAGGTGTTCTGCGAATGGTATGTGTAATTTTTAAAATAAATGGCTCGTCTCCTTTCGTAAATTCGTACACATAACTTTCTGCATCTGCGATGAAGTGAACGTCATTTCGTTGAAACCCAAATAAATGAGTCGCCTCATCCAAAATTTTCGATTCTTCATAAATGGCTTTTACATCTTTATGCATGCTGATTCTCCCTCTTCATATATTTTGCTAATTCGTGAATGGTGTGTTTTTCAGCAAAATTCAAATCATCAACATACCAACCCTTCTTTACCTTTTAGATCAAGCCCTGATTTATGCTGACTTTCTTTTAATTAGCTCTAATTCCAGTGTTATAACAGAAGGAACTTCCTGATTGTCAATAATTCTATACAATAGGTTAGCTGCTGTCTCACCAATCTCTATAATCGGTTGATTGATTGTTGTAAGCTCTACTACCTTAGATATAGGCTGGTTATCAAAGCCTATCACAGTTAATTCCTGAGGAATCTTTATTCCCTGTTTCTTTGCTTCATAGATAATTCCCGCAGCTACCTGGTCGCTTCCCACAACCATCGCAGTAGGACGTGACGATTGTGCCAAAATAGTCTTTGCCACATCAATCCCATCTTCAATCGTGTATTTTTCATCAAAATACCAGTCATCTCTCCAAATCAACCCGGATTCTTTTTGAAGGTAAAAAAAAGATTTCTTTCTGGTTACTCCTACTCCACTCCGTGGGTTTCCCATACACAAACCAATTTCTTGATGTCCTTGAGATTTCAAGTGATCAACTGCCAACTTAATACCGGATTCATGATTCACAAACACTTTTGCAACCTTTTTACTTTCGGAGAACTCACAAGAAACGATTTTCCCAAAATAAGAGAGTTCATCAATTATACTGACGGGACTTATACTCGAGCCTAAAATAAGTCCATCAATCAGTTTATATTTCAACATATTAAAAAACTCTAACTCTTTTTTTGGATCGTTATTAGTTTGATGGACAAGTAAACTATAATTATGTTTATTACACTCTTTGCCAATACCTTCAACCAAATTACTAAAAAACGGATGGTTTATCTTGGGAACGATAACCCCAAATACATTTGTTCTTCCTTTGGATAAGTTTATAGCATTCCAATTGGGGACATATTTTAATTCCTCTACTGCCTTTAGAACAGCATCCTTTTTTTCGGGTTTCACATAAGGTTGATTATTTAATACCCTGGACACTGTCGTTCGAGATACTTTCGCTTTTTTTGCTATCTCTGTTATATTGCTCATCCAACTATCCTCCTCGCTCGTTTCCAATGAGACTGCTTTTTTGCAGCTCATATCCCTTGTATATACTCTTTAAAAGCATACGCCACACCACATTCTTTATTTGATAAAGTCTTAAAGTCGGCTATTTTAATAAGCTCTTCATCTGCATTCCCCATAGCTATTCCCATTCCTGCTACTTTAAACATAGGCATATCATTTAAATTATCCCCGATCACTGCAGTATTCTGAACGGTTGTTCCATAATACTCGCAGAGTTTATTTAAGGCGATCCCTTTGTCTACTCCCGAACTCATAATTTCCAAATTAAATGACCCTGAACTAGATACAACACACCCGTCCAGTTGATTAAAATATTCTTTTGTTTTTCTTAGTTTACCTATGTCCGGTGAAACAATCATTAATTTAATAATAGAATCATAATCCCCCGGCTGAATCGTACCGTTCACTTTTTGCAAACCATACTGATATATTTGAGCTTTAATCGATTCCCAAAAAGCATCTTTGTCAAACCTAGGATCTTGACTTCCTTTATCATGTAACTGTTTTTCGAGATGAAGGGTTCCTTGATCTGACACAACAATCTTATCGGGCAGATATATTTGATAGTAAACTTTTTCATCATTCATCCACTGAATGATAGGCTGTATGATCCTTTGGTTAATGAACTGTTCGTGTATTTTTTTCCTTTCTATACAAATTTGAGCTCCATTCGATGCGATTATAGGGCAATCCAGCATATACCTATTACTAATATTGTCTGCATCAAACAAAGCCCTACCCGTTGCAATTGCGACTATATAACCTTTCCTTTGCGCCTGTATTATAGCGCCTACATCCCCTTTATGAATGAACAATTCTTCTGACAAAAGAGTACCATCTAAATCAATTGCGATTACCTTCAAACTATTTACCTCATTTCCTTAAGATTAAGTCCTCAGTCAGTATAAGTTATGGAACGCGTTCCATATCAACAGTTATTTTATTTGACAACTTTAAATTTCCCCACAGTGATACAGGTTGAATCCAGTGCCTCCTTCTGGATAAAGGAACGAACGCCTGAGTACACGAGAGCTTTTCTTGATGAGCGTCCCAGAATGTGTTGGAGAACTGAGAAAGGGACATCACTCGCTTTTTTAGAGAGCGTTGTATGTCAACCCGTGGCAATACGGAAACCAAATGCATCGCCTTTTCACTATTTACGAGCGGTATCGACGTATTCTTTTTCATCTAACAGGGTGGTTAAGTCTTCTTGCGAAAACAAGGTTTGTAAGAGGTGTTCATAAAGAAGTCTCCTTTGTTTGGGTTGGGACATCAACCCAAACAAAGGAGACTTCTTTTTTAGTAATTATTTCGGAATATTTATGCATCGAATGGGTGCCGTATTTTCCAAGAGGATTTTGTTGTTTTCCGTCCCTCTTACCTGGAATATACTGCCTAATCAACACGCCTGGTATTTACTAGTTGCTCAACGAACTTCACATCGTTTGACCATTATCGATTGTAAAAACTTGACCTGTGATAGATTCTTGAGTCATTTGAAAAATGATAGCCTCTGCAATATCATCTGGTGTTGAAATTCTCTTGAGGGGTAAATTGCCAGCAAGTTGAACCATCTTTTCTTCATTACCAGCCCACCATCTAGTATCCACTGCACCAGGAGATATACTATTCACTCTGATAAAAGGTGCCAATGCGATAGCTAACGACCTTGTCATTGTATGAATGGCTGATTTTGTTGCTGCATATGGGATGGATGAGCCTATTCCAGTCATTCCTGCAACGCTTCCCATATTAATAATCACACCCGATTGTTGCTGCTTCATATAGGGAACAACCGCTTTTATACAATGAAACATCCCTTTTACATTTACACTAAACAGGGAATCCCACACCTCGTCCGTAACGGCGTCTAAGTCATCCATCGCTATTTGTGCTGTAATACTCGCATTGTTTACTAAACCATCGACCCTCCCAAATCGTGTAACAGTTTTATCAATCATATCTTTCACTTCTTTTTCTATAGCGACATTCGCTCTATAGACAAGTGCTGATCCTCCCAACTGTGTAATCTTATTGACGGTTTCGACAGCTTCTTTTTCAGATCGGCTATAATTAATAACAACTTTTGCGCCTGCATCTGCTAACTTTAATGCTGTAGCTCTTCCAATACCAGTTCCTCCGCCAGTTACTATAACTACTTTATCTTTTAATTTCATTCTAAATCACCCTTTCTTTGTTTTATTCAATAATAAGAGAGGAGGTGAACTCGAATGGAGTTTTTTCTGAAGGATCTAAAGGAGATACGGAAATTATAAAAAAGGATAATCATAACGATTTCCCCCATCTACGTATCCTATCGTCTCCAAAAGCCAGAAGACACAAAGAAACCCGGCTCTCAGGTTGCCGGCCCAAACCAGGTTTCTCACTCAAACGAGGGGACTAGTTCCTTAGAGGAAACACCCTAGTAGAATTATTAGATTGCATAATTCAATAGTACTTGAAAATGGTCTATCTTTCTATTCGATGATGTTAACAACAATCTGTTAGAATAACTTTTTCCATCATTAATACATCTACATATTGACCATCTAGCAATCCATGACTTTGAAGTAGGCCAACTGTCTGAAAACCAAACTTCCAATACAAATGTTGGGCGGGATAGTTGAAAGCAAGGGTATTTAATACTAATTTATGAAAACCCTGCGCTTTTGCCCGGGATTCTAATTCCTCCATTAATGAGAATCCTAATCCCCGACCACGTGAATCCCGATGGATATAAATAGATAAGTCAGCAATCCCGGCATGTGCACTCCGATGGGAATAAGGGTTTAAAGAAGCCCAACCTTGTACCTTATCTTCCGCCGCTACAATTACCGGATAGAGAGGAGAACGTGAACAAAACCATTGGTGCATTTCATTTATCGTTTTTGGATCTTCCTCTAATGTGGCTATCCGTTCTTTGATTCCTTGGTTATATATGATTTGTATTTCAGGTAGATCTTTTTCCGTCGCCGTTCTGATCATCTGACTCTCATTCCCTATTCGTCCACATTACTGGTATCGGTCAAGTTGTATATTCTGCATTGATCCGAACATAGTCATAGGAAAGATCGCATCCCCAAACTGTTGCTTTTTCTTCACCCAATCCAAGGGATATACGGATGGATACCTCTTCGTTCAGGAGATAGGCTTGCAATTTATCCAAATCCAGATTGAGCTCCCTCTCTCCTCCATAAACGGGAATATCTCCAAAGGCTATACCTATGTTTTCAGGATCGATCTGGTCTTCATCTTCACATTTACCTACTGCCATCGCAATTCGCCCCCAGTTGGGATCCCGACCAAAAATAGCTGTTTTCACGAGAGGGGAATTAACGACAGACTTTGCTACTTTTTTAGCTTGTTTGAAGCTTCCCGCCTGGTCTACCACTACTTCAAGGAGTTTAGTGGCCCCCTCTCCATCTCTTGCTATTTCTTTGGCCAATTCAATGGACATGCTTCGCAGCGCTTGGCGAAAGTCTTCGATATCTACTTCTCCAGCTAAACCGTTAGCCATAATGGCCACCGTATCACTGGTACTTGTATCCGTATCGACACTGATCATATTAAACGATTCATTAACCGCTTCTTTCATCATTTCGTGTAAAACGGGTTGAGAAATTTTCGCATCGGTGACGAAATAACTGAGCAACGTGGCCATATTGGGTTCAATCATGCCCGAGCCTTTGGCTATCCCCACCAGAGTTGATCCGCCAACTTTGGCAATACGTATTTTTGGTCGTGTGTCCGTAGTCATGATCGCTTCCGCAGCACGTTCAAATCCTCCATCGGACATCTGGTGGCGAAGACCTTGTATCCCCTTTATCATTCTTTCAATTGGAAGCTGAATTCCGATGACCCCAGTTGATGATGGTAGGATATCATCGGGCAATATATCGAGGGCATTGGCCACTTCATGAACAATTCTTTGGCTGTTTTTAATACCTTGCTGGCCCGTTGCCACGTTGGCATTCTTGCTATTGATAACAAAAGCTTGTAACCGGCCGTTAGCAATATGTTTTTTCCCAACCTGTAAGGGGGCCCCGCAAAATCGGCTCTGCGTAAACATAGCGGCAGCATTGGCGGGGACAACGGATTGAATGACGGTAAAATCTAAGGTACCGTTCTTGATTCCGAGATTTATCGCACAGGTTTTAAATCCCTCAGGCCATTTTACGGAGGCATCATCGAAACGATTAGTCGGTGTTATTGTTGGCACTTTCCCTACCATTGAAGTCAGCCTCCTTAAGTCCTGCGTTTTTAACGTCCTTTTGTCACTCTTTTTCTATCGCATGTTTCAAAGCCCGTTCTTCAGAACATACCTTCCAACATGATGCGAAAGAAAGTATCGACATTATCATTTCACCATTCCATTCCAGTGGTTTCTCGAAACTAATATTGAATAAATATACATTACTATGAGTGAATTATGCAACCCTTTTCCATTCGTTTATGAGATATTCATGGACAAAATATTGCATGGCGCACATGAGGATAGGACATAGTTAACAACAAGGAGGAACGATATATGGATGTAAAGTTAGAGATTCAGGACGGATCCCCCTGGTACCTGAGTCCCGATATTTGGACTGTATCAGGAGATGATCCTCTCGGTACGCCTGGACAACCAATCGTTGGGCAACCGTGTTATATATGGGCACGTGTTCACAACAACGGTAAAGATGCTATTCAGAACGCCAATGTACGCTTTTATTGGGCCAATCCGGCCGTTGGATTCAACCGGAAAACAGCCAATTTTATTGGTAAAGCATATGTATCACTTGCTGGTAGCGAGACACGCGAGGTATTGTGCTTGAGCCCATGGAATCCGAGTTTCGTTAATAATGGACATGAATGCGTCATGGTAGAAGCATCTCATCCCTATGATCCATTACAAGCTGGCTTAACCTTCAATGTTACAACCGACCGTCATGTTGCACAGCGTAACCTAACCGTGCTCAGGTTGAGGAAGGGAAACGCGCATTTTACACTGAGATTCGAATTACATAATCCTTCAAGACTGGCACAAACATATCGCATTACCTCTCGGGTTGGTCATCTTAAGGAGATTAAACCGTTGCTACCACATCTTGGTCACGACATACCACATCACGGCGAAGGTACAATTGTTCAAGCGGGATTTGTAACTGAATCTTGCCCGGACAAAGATGATAGTAATAAAGCGCAACCTACCTCTAAAGTTGAAATTGGTCCGGGTGCCACAGTTGGCTTATCGGTTGTAGGGGTGCTCGAGGGCGAGATAGCACTTCTTCATGTTGTGCAAAAAGCAGAAGAGCAAGAAATCGGTGGGCTGAGTATTTTGGTTTTTCAAGGTAATGAGCAATAGTAGGAGATGATGAGAAAGGAGTGATTACTATGTTACAATTTGCAATTCCTAATCGACCATTTGCTTCAGAACCAATCACTGGCTTGATGACGCCAGATGGAATTTTTGAAGTTTCTCTGGGAAAACAAATAATTAACATTCATCTTATAAACAGCGGTATAGCAGTTAATCAGGTACAAGTTTATATTGAGAGCATTTCAGATCCAGGTATTGTGATAACAGCACACACCCATGACATTGCTTACGCTGATTCAGAAGTTTCTCATCTCTTTAGCTGGGAAGCTGATTTTAGTGCAGCGGCGCCCGGCAAACACATGGTGAGCTTTATTGTGGTAACAGCCAGCGGACATCAGCGGATAATCAAAAAGATTTTTGTGACGAAGATGAACTTTAATCCAAGTAACCTTTCGTTTTCAGTAACCACACCAGAAGCAGTATTCGATGTGGCTTTTAAAGAAATGATTGGTCCACAAGACATAACATGTTCAAATAAAAAAATAGATATCGCTTGTTACAGTGACCGGAAACCCCTGCTTGATGTTCTTAATGTTGTTGGAGAACTTCAATCTTGCGACTGTCAGTCTAACAATCTGCTGAATTATCTATGTAAAGGTGTTAGGGTCACAAATAATCCACACTTTTCATTATGTGCACGACAATTACTAATTGGGAAAATCAAAGCTCAGGTTCAACCGACGCCAGCCTATAAGGGGCAATATGGAGACCTACCGTTCCAAGATCCGTGGTGGAAAGTTGTTCTTGCTATCGTAGCGTTTGTTCTGCTTGTAGCGGCTGCAATAGCAGAAGCTGTAGATGGTTCAGGTGACCTTACAGCAGGTGGAGGTGGTACACATGATCTACCTAGTAATAGCGGAGGGGAGTGCTGTACGCCAGCAGCCCAAAATGGTGGTGACAGTAAAATAGCTGCCGGCTTGGTGGCAGCTGCTGCGACTGTTGCAACTATAGCTGGTGCGAGCGATGCCCGTGATCCCTTCCGTAAAGGTCAGGACCACACTGCACCTGCCACTGGAACAGAACTAACGTTAGCCGAAACGCTAGATTTGAGTTTCTCTTATCCAGAAGAAATTGTGCCCGGCAAGGCATTTAAGGTAAAGGCTGATTGGCAGTATCAACGCGACACCACGGAAGGAATATACGAGCATAAAGATACGGAGACTAATGCGAATATCCATATCCTGTCCAGCTATGACATTAACGCACCGAATACGGTTCATCCTGACGAGCCATTTATTATTAAAGCACAATTTTATAACGCCAATAACAATCTATTTGTTGGTAATCAGCTTTTCGTACAGTGCTTTTTCGTAGGACCGTCTGGGGAATGGCGTAGTATAGTTTTGCAAGACAATGGCCTTGCTAAGGATGAAGAGGCCAATGACGGAACCTATACTGGCGTCGGGTACTTTTCTACCGATGAACCCATGGGTAGATGGAAGTATTTGGTGGTTGCGCAAGATGTCAATCATGCTACTCCAGATATGAAGCCAGAGGACGCTGCACAAATCGTAGGCGGTATGCTTCTGACTAACCAGTTGAGTTTCACCTTTGGGGGCGGGGATTGTCCAATTAATTTTGACGGCGAAGTTAACGTTGGCTAACTGATTATCAAAATATTTTCGGTGTAATTATAAATAATCCCCACCTATTCTCGCTAGGTGGGGATTATTTATAAACCAACAAGTGATCTCCGTACACGGGATTCACTTCCGTATAGAAATCCTTTTGAACCACAAAGCAAAACGTTCATCCTTGAACCCCACAGAGAGCATGACAGAATTCACATGCGCCCCAATCTCTTGGTAGTTTTACTGCTGCAGCAACATAATTTATAGTTTTTTATAATATAATACCGTTTCTTCTAAATTACCATCAGCCGATTTTGCGTAATCAGGGATGATTCCGACTTCAACGTATCCGAGTGACTTATATAATATGTTGGACGGATCCCCTGATCGGGTATCCAATACCAGAAGGCTTTTTTCCTCTACCTTAGCCCGACTTTCTAAGGCGGTCATTAAAGCTCTTCCAATCCCCTTTCTGCGTTGATGGGAATGAACCATCAACTTCGCCACCTCAGCTCTATGAACGCCATTCGTCTTTAGGGTTAGGTGCATTTGAATCGCTCCGCATACCTTATGATTTAATCTAGCAATCCACAAAATAGCATCAGGTTTTAATACACTTTCCCAGTGTTTTCTCGCCTCTTCCCTACTCAAAGGCGGTAAAAAGCCCACTGAAGCCCCTTCGTCAACAACATCAATTAGCAACTCCATCAATTCTTCCATCAGTGCCTCGTCAATTGATGTAACCTCTGTGATTTGCACTTCGTTGATCAAATTGATTCTTCCTTTCACCCTTTTATATGTAACCCCTGCGGGGCGGTTAATAACTTCCCTAACCAAAAATCTGGGCAGCAATGCCATAAAGTAAATTTTTTCTTTCAGGTAATTGGTTTGAGTTTTTAATCATTACAGGAGGTCGACTTACTTTTTTGAATCCGCATTGCTCTAGGTATTTTAAAAAAGAATGTTGTTTATCAGGTACATCAATTCTAATTTTTCCTTGATATCCTTTTGCAAGGTTATGAATGATGTACGATGCTACATCCTTATTGATTGCTACAATTGGACCCAGTATCATATTAACTGGCCCTTCAATTCCTAAGCCATATCCTAATAAAATTCCATTCTTCCCTCTGACAACTAGCCCTTGTTTGGCTTGCCGAATTCTTGTTTTTAGAAAAAGTCCTCTATTTACTCCAACGGCAGATTGATCTAATGCCAGAACTTCGTTAAAGTGGCTATCATCTAACGGAAGAATACAGTAATCTAAACTTTCATGTACAGGTGAATGAGGTGTATAGCTATCACTTAACAATTTATGAACGCAAGTAACTGTTTGGAACCCTAATCTTTTATAAAGAGACTCTCCCTCCTTTGTGGCAATAAGCATAATTGTCACCTCCTTAGAAACTGAATTAACACAATGTTGAGTAATTTCTTGGCCTAATCCATACCCTCTGTATTTTTCATTAACAATCACCATCCCAATAGAAGCTACTTGATTATCATAAGGAATTATTGCTGCACTGGAAATAATATCTCCTTGCTTCGTTCTATGTCCATATACATGACCTACCGACATAATCGTGTTGATTACTTGCTTATCATAATCCCAACCAACTGAGGATGAAAGATCAATTAGTTTCGGAATATCTTCTAAACTCAATTTATCTAGTAGAAATCCTGTTTGGTCTTGCATATAAATCCCTCATTATATTGAAAAAGGCTGTTATCATGATTATCTCATAATAACAGCCTTAGTAAAAAACTTCATTGTTCAATAAAACAACTTTATTGTCACTCAACAACAGGTACCTGCTACTTCTATCCGTTACTCCACCGTTACACTCTTCGCAAGGTTACGTGGTTTATCTACGTTAATCCCACGCGCCACTGATGTGTAGTAGGCGAGGAGCTGAAGCGGGATCACAGATAGAATCGGTGTAAACAACGGAAGAGTATCTGGAATCGTAATAACACGATCCACGGATTTCTTCAGTTCTCTATCTCCTTCGAGGCCAAAGCCGAGGACGTGGGCACCACGGGCTTTTACCTCAATGATGTTGGAGATGGTTTTTTCAATGACAGCATGCTGGGTAGCTAGGGCGATCACTGGAATCCCTTCTTCGATCAAGGCCAGGGTACCATGCTTTAGTTCCCCTGCTGCATAGGCTTCCGAGTGAATATACGAGATTTCCTTCAGTTTCAAGGAGCCCTCCATAACGACTGCGTAATCGAGGCCACGCCCGATGAAGAAGAGATCCTCGTGTTTCGCAATCTCCTTCGCTAAAGACTGAATAGCATCCGTCTTCGCTTCAATCAATTGGCCTTCAACTTGTTCGGACAACTGAATGAGCGCCTCGGTAGATTTTTTCAAAACTTCTTCTGTCCGAGTACCCAGTATACGCGCCATATAGAGACCCAAAAGGTAAATGGCAACCAGCTGGGAGGTATACGCCTTTGTAGATGCGACAGCAATCTCAGGACCGGCCCAAGTCATCAGTACCTCATCCGCTTCCCGTGAGACAGAGCTTCCGACGACATTGGTGATACCAAGGGTTTTTGCTCCTGCTTTTTTTGCTGCCCGCAGTGCGGCTAAAGTGTCCGCAGTCTCGCCGGACTGGCTTACTACGACAACCAGAGTGGACGGGGTGATAATCGGATCTCGATAGCGGTACTCGGATGCGACATCTACCTCTACAGGAATCCGAACCAACCGTTCAATAACGGATTTACCGATCAATCCTGCATGATAAGCCGTTCCACAGGCGATAAAGTGGACCCGATCAAATTTTTTCAAGTCTGCTTCTGTGAAAGACAGATCCTGGGTAAGATCGATCAATCCTTCTTTGATTCGACCAGCCAGAGTATCCCGGATAGCCTTTGGTTGTTCATGGATTTCCTTCAACATAAAGTGCTCATAACCGCCTTTTTCAGCTGTTACAGCATCCCATGTGACATGAAGGATCTCTTTTTGTATGGTTTTCCCATCAAGAGTAGACAGCTCCACTGTATCTGGAGTTAAAATCGCCATCTCTCCATCCTCTAATACATAAACGTCCCGAGTATGCTCGAGTATTGCAGGGATGTCCGAGGCGATAAAGTTTTCCTCCTTACCTAGTCCGATAATCAACGGACTCGCTAGGCGAACTGCTACCAGTTTATCTGGCTCACGCTCACTAGTGATAGCGAGGGCATAGGCTCCTTCTAACCGCTGAATCACTTTGCGGACGGTAGAGACGAGATCCCCATCGTACATATCCTTTAAGAGTTGGGCGATCACCTCTGTGTCTGTTTCCGATGTGAAGGAATAGCCCTTTGCTAGCAATTCCTCTTTCAATTCAATATAGTTTTCAATGATCCCGTTATGAACTACCGCAAACTGATGCTCCGCATCCATATGGGGATGGGAATTTTCATCCGAAGGCTTCCCATGGGTTGCCCACCGGGTATGACCCATGCCAATCATCCCTGTAAGGGGATGAGTCACTAGCTTTTCTTCTAAAGCAGCAAGGGGCCCCTTCGTCCTTTCTACAGCTAGCTTACCTTGTTGGATCACTGCGATCCCCGCAGAATCATATCCACGGTATTCCAATTTCCGAAGACCTTCAACTAGTATATTTTGAGCGTTTTTCGGCCCAATATAGCCAACGATTCCACACATATATTTCACAAACCCCCTGATTCATTGGGGAGCGCTCCCCAATAACAAAAAAACTTCATCGGCTACGCCCCCCTCTTTTTGTCTGATTAATCGGGTCGCTACCGGTTATCATCTACGCATTTTCTGTGTCATTCAAATAGCATCGTGCCAATGCCTTTGTCAGATAGGTCACCCCACCCATTTGTGCATTGGCCCCACGGCTTCGATGCTAAAGCCGGGAGGTATCCGCCGAAGGATCGATTTCCCTCCACCTCGTCAACTGCCTTTGCAGTCCTGGCGCTTCACAACATGATACGATTGAATTCCTCTCTTTTTCTTGCCTTCACCTCCTTAGAAACATATCCCTATCTTATGCAAATATTTCAGCTTTGTAAAGAATATTACACTGTCAAAAAATGAATGAAGGGTGCGGACTTACCTCCGCCCCCTCTCCCATTTGATATGATTATCTTATGCCAATTCCACTCGGATAACATCCGCGATGCCATTCACGAATTCATCCAACTGATTGGCATCCGGGCCTTCTGCCATCACGCGAATCAATGGTTCGGTTCCAGATGGTCGTACGAGTACACGACCATCTGTACCAAGAGCATGCTCCACTTCACCAATTTTCCCCTGAATAGCAGAGTTCTTCTCCCAACCATTCTTCTCCTTCACAGGTACATTCACAAGAACTTGTGGATACTTTTGCATTTCTTCAGCCAATAGATGTAAAGTAGTCCCTTTCTCTTTCACCACACGACAAAGCTGTAAGGCCGTCAGCATGCCATCTCCTGTCGTATTATGATCGAGGAAAATAATATGGCCAGACTGTTCTCCCCCAAGGTTGAAGCCACCTTTGCGCATCGCTTCCATCACATAACGGTCGCCAACCTTGGTCTTCTCACTCTGAATCCCCAATGCTTCTGTCGCTTTAAAGAAACCAATATTACTCATCACCGTAGTGACGATCGTATCCCCTTTTAGTTCATCCATCTCGCGCATAAAGCTTCCACAGATGTACAGAATCTGATCGCCATCCACGATCTCACCTAGCTCATCTACAGCGATTAATCGATCCGCATCGCCATCAAAGGCGAGACCAAGATGAGCTTGCCTTTGTATCACTTCCTGCTGCAAACGCTCAGGATGGGTAGAACCAGAATCTACATTAATATTTAATCCATCAGGGTCCGCGTGAAGTGCAGTCACATCCGCTCCTAGATCTCTAAGTAGGATAGGGGCCAATTTTGAAGCGGCTCCATTGGAGCAGTCTACGACAATATCCATACCACACAAGTCTGTCTGTATCGCTTCACGTAGGTGATCAAGATATGTTTGATATGCTTTTGGTCGATTCTCAACCCGGCCAATATCTGCTCCTACTGGACGAGGCAGTTGGTCTTCCTGCTCAAGAAGAGATTCAATCTCCTCCTCCATCTCATCGGACAGCTTAAAACCATCTGCGCCAAAAAATTTAATTCCATTATCCTCAAAGGGATTATGAGAGGCTGAAATTATCACTCCAGCACTAGCAGACCCTTCCTGTGTCAAATATGCCACTCCCGGGGTAGAAACAACACCGAGTCGAGCCACATCCACTCCAATAGAAAGCATCCCTGCGATTAAAGCCGATTCAAGCATCTCTCCTGATAATCGAGTATCTCTACCAACTAGCACACTCGGTCTTTTCCCAGGTGTCGGCTCAATATGTTTTGTCAATACATAGGCACCAATACGGCCTAATTGATATGCAAGCTCTGGGGTTAATTCGCGATTCGCCACGCCTCGAACCCCATCCGTTCCAAAATATTTGCCCATAGTTCTCCTCCTTGCAACCCATCAATCTATCTCTCGATGCGCACCTTCACAGAGGGTTTCTCATCCCCATTAAGTCGAACATAAAGAGGCAGGTTCACTTGTACAGGTACACGATGCTCCCCTGCTGATAAATTGGAAAGATCGATGGAGGCCTCCACATCAGCCTTCTCTACTTTCTTTAGTAAAGAAGGTGCTCCAAGTAATTCGAAGTCCATCTGATCGATATCCCCTTCCAATTTCGCCATCCCTGACTCCTTCCCGCTCATGCTTATCGGAACACCTTTTATTTTCTTGGTCTTGCCCTTCACGATTTGGACGGTAATATCTGTCACTTCGGGTGCTACCTTCACCGCATCACCTGAAAGGGGAATCGGCAATTCAAAGGTGCGATCACTCTTGGCCTTGGATAAATCCGGCTTAGGACCTGGATACACTTCCAATCCCTCTACATAACTCTTCGGCCCATATACGGTTACTTGCTTTGTTCCTACTGTCATACTTTTCACAGCATACCCATCTGGCGGATCTTTGCCGATCTCGACCTTCAATGGTACAACCGCATTGGGACCAGCAATCGGCAATTTCACATCAACTACCCGCGGGTTTACCTTCAAACCATCGATCTCTCCATTTTTCCCGTATACTTGTAACGAGGCTGAGCGAGAAATGGTTTCCTGGGCACCATCGGCATTGATCACTGCTTTCACCGCTGTGACCCGGTTTAATGCGGATTTCGATCCACGAACCAATACTTTGGAAGGTTTAACCACAGGGGTTCCTACTTTATATTGGCCACTTGGTTTACCGATTACATCCACCTGTACCGACATCTCTTTTTGTTGCTTCTCTTCCAAAACCACTTTCACTTTATTAGGTTGAGCCTTCGCATCAAGCCCCTGAAAACCTTCTACTTTCACATTTGCAAAATGTTGACCTGGCCCCATTTTCCGTAGATCCACATACGCCTTATATTGACCGGGATTAGTCATTTTCAAGGTATCCGTATCCCCTTGAAGCACTAGGTTGACTGTCTTTGGCATCTGCGTAACTTCAAATCGATCCTTATTATACAGGGCCTGTAATGTGACGTTATTAATGATTGAACGATCTTTTTCTTCCTTTAGGTTGCTAAAGGAGGCATCGTTGACAGACATCCACAACATGATCGCAAGTGCTAAAGCTATTAACTTAATCACATTGGTGTTTTGTAACCATTTATCCATCACGATCCCCCCTTCGGCTCCAGAATGAAGCATTTCGTTCTGGGGGTTTTAATTCTTCATATAATCGGGAGATTAACTTCTCCTCGGATAATCCTCGTTCCAACTCGCCATGAATCGCCAGGGAAATTTGGCCTGTCTCTTCAGAAACAATAATAGACAAGGCATCCGATACTTCACTCATTCCCATCCCTGCTCGATGACGCGTACCTAATTCTTTACTGATAAATGGATTCTCTGATAATGGGAGATAGCATCCTGCTGCCATAATTTGCTCGCCTCGGATGATCACAGCCCCATCATGCAAGGGAGTGTTGGGCAAAAAGATATTAACCATCAGTTCTGAGCCCAACTTGGCTTCCACAGAGATACCTGTCTCAATATAATCGGATAGACCGGTCTTACGTTCGAGAACGATCAAGGCACCAATTTGGCGCTTTGACAGATGGGCCACAGCCTTAATCAGATCACTAACCATCTTAGTGACCACCTGATCTTCAACCTGACTTCCACGGCTAAAGAGACGTCCTCGGCCCAATTGCTCCAATGCTCGACGCAACTCCGGTTGAAAAATAATGATAATCGTAATCACGCCAACAGAAAAGAGATTCTCCATCAGCCATTGCAAGGTAGATAACTGGAAAAAGCTCGACACCATCCATGCTACGATGACGATCGAGATCCCCTTTAGTAACTGAACTGCTCGAGTGCCTCTAAGCAGCATCAGCAATTTATAGATGACGTAAGAAACAATCAAAATATCAACGATATCATTTACGTATCGAGTCAAACCGTCCAATGCTTGCATGAGGCCCCTCCACAGTCAGTTCCTTTCGTTAGTATGCTTCCGGTCGGCATCACCAAATTCCTCCCTCTTTAATCCATTATGCGACAACTCAAGTCAAAAAGAAATGGTCACAAAGAGGAAACCCACCGTAATCCATACTCGGGCCTATTTTATTCAAGCATTAGAGAGACGCGACAAGTTCATTTCGTAATGCTTTTCTCCCTCGATACACCCGTGTTTTAACCGTCGTCACGGGCAAATGTAGTATTTTTCCAATATCTGCTAGAGGAAGTTCCCCCATATAGCGCAAGATCATCACTGCACGATATCGTGGAGGAAGTCCATCTAAAGCACGACTAATCTCTCTTTCCCTTTCTCTTATCAAAAGGAGCTCCTCTGGCGTGGGGTCGATGGATAAAATATAGTTGTACATATCCTTTTTCGACTCTCCCTTTCCAGGGTCGTCTAAATGTACATCTGCTTTTTTCTTGCGCATACTGTCAATACATAAATTAACAGTAATACGGTAGATCCAAGCAGAAAAGTGCTGGGAATCTTGAAATTTTTTTAAATGAAGATACACACGAAGGATTACTTCTTGTACTACATCCTCCGCCTCTTCCGCTTGTTTTAATTTTCTTCGTGCCAACAAAAACAATCGACTACGGTAGAGTTCGATCAACTCAACAAAGGCTTGATCGTCACCCGATTGGGCACGTTGAATCAGAACACTCTTCTTTACTTCCTTCAATGTTTGTCGCCTCGCGGTCCCCTGAGACAGTCGTAAAAAAAACGTCTCTCTGATCTTTATTTCAGATGATTTCATTTCTTTACCATCTTATCTTATGGTTCAACCATTTTCTACAATTATTCTCAACAATACCGTTACTAACCTCAATATAGGTTATTCTGCCTAGATAAAATAGGTTAAAGGTACTAGATCACCAGCTCATATATCCGCACACAAAAAGAGTTTCCTGCCACAAATGGCAAGAAACTCTTGTTTAACAGAGGATCATCCGGTATTACGAAGGCCTGCTGCAATGCCATTAATCGTTAATAACACTTGTTCTAGCTCATCTTCACGCATCGCCGGATTCTCCGCATTACGTGACAATCCTAAAAGATATACTTGAATGAAGCTAAGTGGATCTACATAGGGGTTTCTCAGTCGGATCGACTCTTGGATCACTGGAATATGATCCAAAATCTCCGTTTGGCCTGTGATGGCTAACACAATTTCCTTTGTTTTTCCATATTCCTCCTCCATTTGACGATAAATATCATCGCGTACCGCCGAATCCTTCGTCAAAGTGGAGTACTCTCGGGCAATGACCAGATCCGCCTTCGCCAAAGCCATTTGCAGATTATCAATTAGAGACCGAAAGTAGATCCAGGATTGATACATCTCCCGTAGGCGATCCACTCCGCCGGGTTGGGAAGCAATGTGAGACAGGCCTGTACCTGCAGCAAACCATGCAGGAAACAGATTACGACTCTGGGTCCAGGAGAAGACCCAGGGAATGGCACGTAGGTTTTCAAAGGCGCGGCTGTTTTTTCTTCGAGTCGGTCGTGAACCGATTTTCAGTTCTCCGATCTCTGGTAATGGGGTAGATTCGTTAAAATAATCCAGGAAACGTGGATCATCAAAGACAAGGTTCTGGTACTTCGTTAACGCATTGGCTGAAATTTCGACCATTGTCTCGATCCACTTCGCCTGAGGTGCTCCCTCTTCCCCTCTGCGGGAAGTGGCATGGGAAATTAGTAACGCAGAGGTGGCCTGTTCCAAACTACGGAAAGCGATGGGCTTTAGGGCATAGCGCGAGGAAAGCACTTCCCCTTGCTCCGTAATCTTAACGCCACCTCCTAAGGTCGCTGGTGGTTGAGCTTGGATGCTCTGGTTAAGTGGCCCACCCCCTCGTCCCAAAGCTCCACCTCGACCATGGAAGAAACGAACATCAAGTCCGTTTCGTTTCGATAAGGCATATAGTTCTTCTTGAGCCCGATAAAGCTCCCAGTTTGCCGTTAACATCCCACCATCTTTATTACTATCAGAATACCCGAGCATAATCTCTTGATATGGTTTATCTTTCATGACTCCAGGGACATACGCAGGGTGAAGATAGTAGGCCTCCATGATCTCTACGGAACGATGAAGATCATCGATCGTCTCTAATAACGGGGCTACGTGAAGCCTGGAAACGGGTGTTCCTTTCTGTTGACGCCATAATCCTACCTCTTTTGCAAAGAGTACCACCTCAAGTAAATCACTCGTGCCTTGGGTCATACTGATAAGATAATTGCGGATGGCATCTTCCCCAAATTCTTTTTTTGCGCGGACAATTAAGGCAAACAAGTCTATACACTGCCGAGTATCATCAGAAAAGTCCATAAAACTAGAGGTAATTGGACGAGGATCCTGCAATAGTTCTGTTAATAAAGCGACTTTCTCTTCCTCGGATAATCCGGCATAATCTTCTACAATGCCTTGAGAAGAAAGAATCTCCGTCAGCGCGCTCTCATGCTCTCCACTATCCTGACGAATATCTAAGGTCAACAAATGAAAGCCAAACAACTCCACTTGACGAATCAAGGTCGCTAGATCTCCATCAGCAATCGCATGCGCATTGTGCCCCCGTAGCGACTGATCGATCAGTTGTAAGTCTTTTAATAGCTCATCAGCACTCTCATAGTAACCCTGCTTTTCTGCTCCCAATCGGGTATGATTTAACCGAGCCAACATATAGGTGCATTTGCAACGATAAAGCTCATCTTCATTACGCCATTCCCCTTCACCCATATCGCTTATGACGACTTCTTCCCCGTCTTTCTTAAGGGATTGTAGCAATGTAGATGGAAATTGCACCACACGAGTAGAATGGCTTAATTTCTTCACTAATCGCTGAAGACTTGCTTCATATTTGCGGATCACTGAATCCCTTTGTAATTCAAGAGTGTTCCATGTTACCTCTGGTGTAACCCAAGGGTTACCATCCCGATCTCCGCCTATCCATGAGCCAAACGTTAGATAGCATGGCACACGCCAATCCCGTTTTGGATAATGACGCTTAAGACTATGTTCTAGCTCTCGATGAACCTGAGGCAGTACATCAAATAGGGTTTCATCTAGATAATAAAGTCCATTACGAACTTCATCCATCACCGTGGGCTTCCGTTGACGTAGCTCATCACTTTGCCAGAGTGTGAGCACATCACCCTTTAGTTCATCCCGTAGACTTTCATATTCCTTCTCTGATAACAAAGGATCGTCCATACGAGCGACCCCTTGGGAAATTCGATGATGAATATCGAGGATAGTCCCCCTTACCGCTTCCGTGGGATGAGCTGTCATAACCAACTCTAGAGAAAGTTGCTCTAATATTTGAGCGACTCCCTCAGCGTCCATTCCTGACTCCTTCAGAGAACGAACCGCTCCTTCAATCGAATAGCGTTGCGCATCTTGATCCCGCTGATAGGCTCGATGACGGCGAATACGATGGTTTTGTTCCGCGATGTTTACCAATTGGAAGTACGTTGCAAAGGCACGGATGACATCTCGACGCATCTGTGGAGAAAGCTGCTTGATTTCCTCTTTACATTGTTCCAATAACTCAGGAAGATCCGAGGTACGCAATTCTTTGGTCATCTCTCGAATTTTTTCGACTCGGTCAAGAAGTTCTTGACCGCCCTGCATTACCAGTACTTCTCCCAAGATATTGCCTAGGTAGCGAACATCCTTTCGTAGAGGCTGATCCTTTTCTTGTTGATCTAGCTCATGTACACCACTACTCATCGAGTCATCACCTCACTCTATACAGATTTTCATTTTAAATTTAAAATGCATTGTCCCCTATTGTAACAGAATTTACCCTCGAATGTACGTATAAGAAGATAGTTCCAGCCACAATAAAAAAGCCGCCTACAATTGAGGCGGCAGCAAAATCAAAGGATTTTTTCACCAAACACAGAGCCTATTAAGGCGACAGCAGCCTGTGCAGTACAGTTCTTCCGATCAAGAATCGGATTGACCTCCACAAACTCGGCAGAGGTAAGAACGCCTGCATCGGACAACATTTCCATGGCCAAGTGACTCTCACGATAGCTGATACCACCTGGAACGGGTGTCCCTACACCCGGTGCATCCTTAGGATCCATCCCATCTAAGTCCAAACTGAGATGGACACTATCTGTATCCTTCGATACGATGTCAATTGACTCTTCGATGACACGGCCCATCCCCAGCCGATCAATATCATGCATGGTAAATACACGAATACCCTTTTCTCTAATCAAATGGCGTTCTCCCTCGTCGAGTGAACGAGCGCCAATTACTACGATGTTCTCAGGTTGCACCTTCGGAGTAAAACCAGCTAGGTTGACAAGGTCAGGGTGACCAATTCCAAGGCTAACCGCAAGGGGCATCCCATGAATATTACCGGTTGGGGAGGTTTCCGCTGTATTTAAATCACCATGGGCATCAAACCAAACCAAGCCCATACGCTTTCGCCGTTTTGCTACACCTGCAATCGTTCCAATTGCAATACTATGGTCTCCACCCAACACTAAGGGAAAACATCCTTCTAGCACTACTTTATCTAAAGTTTCAGCTAGTTCTTCATTCACGGATGTTATTTCACGAAGGTACTTCAAATGGGTTTCTCCAACATCATAGGATTCAGGAGTAGGTACTTGTAGATTACCAAGATCCTTTACATCAAATCCGAGGAGGGTTAACTTCTCCTGAACAGAAGCGTAGCGAATCGCGCTCGGCCCCATATCTACACCTCTTCGATCTGCACCTAAATCCATCGGTACACCAATAATCGTAATCCCTTGACGTTGATTATCCTTCTCCATCTATTAACCCTCCTCGAAATTCACAAAGAAAATGGATCATTGTATAATGATTTCACTTCTATGTTACCACATAAAAAGGGCATATCATGGCTTTATAACGTGTATATACCCCTCTATTCTTTTATATTTAAAAAAGCGAGTATGAAGGAGTATAAAAGCATAAAATGCATATATATGGGCGTTTTTTGCATCTAGAGTAATTCACCATAGAGCAGATCCCCGCTAAAAAGCCCTTACTGTGTTCACCCAAAAATTTTTACATTCAAGGGTTTGCATATGAGCTGAAGACGTGGAGCTAACGACCTTTTTCCAGCGGCCTTCCTCCCAATCGGACGTAGCCACAACACCGAATTCTAACTCCATGAATTAAACATACAGAAAAACAGACACAAAAAAAGAAGCCCCAGGTTACAAACAACCTAGGGCTTCTTTTTACTGCGCTTTTCTTTTTTGGAGCGGAAGACGGGAGTCGAACCCGCGACCCTCGCCTTGGCAAGGCGATGCTCTACCGCTGAGCCACTTCCGCAAGAGAAATGGTGAGCCATGCAGGATTCGAACCTGCGACACCCTGATTAAAAGTCAGGTGCTCTACCAACTGAGCTAATGGCTCATAATGGCTGGGGCGGAAGGGATCGAACCTTCGCATGACGGAGTCAAAGTCCGTTGCCTTACCGCTTGGCTACGCCCCAATATGATATGGTGGAGGGAGTAGGATTCGAACCTACGAAGGCAGAGCCGGCAGATTTACAGTCTGCTGCGTTTGGCCACTTCGCTATCCCTCCAAGGGATAAAAATATGGTGGACGATGACGGGCTCGAACCGCCGACCCCCTGCTTGTAAGGCAGGTGCTCTCCCAACTGAGCTAATCGTCCGAAAATGGTGACCCGTAGGGGATTCGAACCCCTGAATGCCAGCGTGAAAGGCTGGTGTGTTGACCGCTTCACCAACGGGCCGTTCTGGAGCTCCCAACCAGACTCGAACTGGTGACCTCTTCCTTACCATGGAAGCGCTACTACCGACTGAGCTATGGGAGCATAATGGCTCCTCAGGCAGGACTCGAACCTGCAACCTACCGGTTAACAGCCGGGCGCTCTACCATTGAGCTACTGAGGAACAGTGAGATCTAATTGGAACTAAAATCAACAGGTTACATTATACAACTTCATCTCTCATTTAGCAAGAGATTCCTTCAAGGTGATACACCCTGAAAACCGGAATGGAGTAAGGTTGGAATGAATCCAGGAGAAGTCCTCGACCGATTCGTATCTGTCAGCTGAACACATTGCTG
>NZ_FNNQ01000012.1 GCF_900106775.1 Marininema mesophilum | reverse complement strand
AAAAATTCGGCGACCTTTCCCCCGTGGAATACCGAGAAAAGATCGCCGCTTAATAAGGTTCTTTTTCTATTGTCTACTTGACGGGGTCAATACCAGGTTGTTAACCCGAAGGGCTACTTTTTTAATGTTGATACATCAGTTCCTGTTCGATCCCCATCTCCTGCAATTTCTCCCACAATGGTGCCATCGCCTCATCAGGATTACGATAAAACTGACTTCCACGGATTCTCCAGAAGGTCCAGCCTGCCCGCTCCAAGGTTTTCTGGCGGATCATATCATACTCCCATGTATCCATCCCGTGCCACTGATCGCCATCACATTCTACTGCTAATCGAGTAAACTCACCCTCGATGACTAGATCAATGCAATACCGTTCATGACCTACTTGTACTTGAGGCCTTACACGATAACCCTTTGCCATCACCATTTCTAGAACATCACGCTCCAAATCCGATTCACAGCGGGATGGGTTATCCTCTCTTTTCTCTTGAACAAGCTTGGGATCTAGGCAATATTTTAGAAGGGTATGACGGAAATCCTTTGGATGTAGTTGCGCTAAGTCCACAGAATGATACAGCCGAAGCTGGTTACGTGCACGGCTGACCGCCACATTGAGCCGTTGCCTTGCGTCTACCTTGGTTAATGGCATATACCGAACATTATCAGCGATAACCATCGACAGAAAGATGATATCCCGTTCATCTCCTTGGAAGGTGTAAGCATCGCCGCATTGGATTTTCCGCTTGACCATCTCTTCTTCCCCGATGGTCTCTCGCAGTTTCTGTTCAATGAGAGGGGCCTGCTTCTGGCCAAGAAGGGTGATTACTCCCATACTTTGACCCTTGAACACAGGGTCCTCCACCATCCGAGCTATATCCGCTACTATCGCCTCTGCTTCCATCCTATTTATTTCCACAAGGGGATCGCGTCGTCCCTGAATTCGCTGTGCAAGAACTGGGGGGCTCATTTGTTCATGGATCGTCGGTATACGCAGTGGAACAATCTCCCCATGATAACTAAGTTCATTGGAAAACTGGACAATCTCTGGCACACTACGAAAATGCTCTCTTAGCATCAGATGTCCACCAAAAACACGTATGGCAATATCGTATAACGAAGTCAGCGTATCTAGGCTAGAGGATTGGGGGAGCCCCTCTAAATAATCCGTCATTAAAGCGCGGACCACTTCTTGGTTCGTGCCTATAGATTGAGGACTGATCTGCTGATCATCTCCAACCACTACCGCTCTATCTGCGCGCATCAATGCAGCTAAAAAGAATAAGTCACACTGACTACTCTCATCGACGATCACCACATCAAAACGTTCGTTGGTGAGGCTTAGATTTTCAATGACTCGATGAATGGGCATAACCCATACAGGAATAGCGGATTGGCATTGCTCCATCTCCTCTCTCGCTTCCCGGCGATACTTATCCGCATACTTCCCTGTCCCTTTTCCAATACGTTTGATTTTCTGCTTCCACGCATGAAGAGAGCGACGCTCCTGTTCAGTAATGCGAAGAAGCTGTTCCCGCCATGCGGAATCTGCGACGATCTCTTGAATCACTCGACGCTCCATTTTCTCTGCTTCATGAATATCCCTTTGAATTTGGGCCGGATCGAGTTCGTGGATCTGCTTCAATTGTGTATGGACCCGCTTCCAATGCCATGCTTCCTTCCACCGCTCTGGATAAGGGCCCGGATTCCCTAACCGCTCCAATATGCGACGCGTCCAGATCGGAGCCGCTTCTTCCAATGGACGAATCATCCTCGTCAACTCATTGAACCGATCCTGAATATCGATCAAGCGCTCCGCTTCACCGTGTGCCTCATACCACTCTTCCACATCACAACTTCTCCATGCTTCTGCCAATAGGTCACATATCGGGTGAGAGCCAATGGTTCTAGAGAGTGCTAACCAAGCTTCCGCTTCCTTTTCGTAAGCGTTTAGCCACTCCTTCCAGCGGTAATCACGTAACGCCGCACCCGCAGCATTGGCCCATTCCTCGAGCAATCCAGGATTGCTCCAGGAATACGAACGTGTCGCAAATTTTTGCTCTACCCATTCCCGTAATGGAGTGAGTGAATCTGCAAAGCCCCTGGCTTTTTCAATCAACCTTCGATGATCATCCAACTGAGGGATAAGGCGTATCTCATCCACATGAAGAGTTGGTCCATCCACTTCATTGACGACCATGTTCCACTTGTGCACCAAGCGTTCCCTTTTTTCTCGATAAGTCACCAAATCCTGTAGGAGTTCGATATCCTCAGGGGTACGGATTCCCCTTCCATCTACTAGGGTCTCATCTAGAAGATATCGGAGCTTGCGGCCAGACGTCATAAAATACATCTTTCCTAGACCTTTACCTGAAGTCAACCGCCCCCTTATCGACTTTAAATCCTCTTTTAATTCAACCAGGGGTATATCTGGTAACTCCAACGCATGCTCTGCCAAACGGTCATATAGGGTAGCAAGCTCACTTACCCCTCCCTGGATAGAAACAACTAGATCTGACCAGACCCGTTGACGCTCCCCTCCAGCCAGTGCATCTTCTACCACACCACGAAGCCATAAGGTTTCTAACATCCCTTTTTGCTGTAGCACAGGATCCAATAACTTGGAAAAACCTCGACACTCCACCTGATCCCGAAGCACCGGGTAACGATTGAGTAGCCCTTGGGATATCTCCGCCTTCCGTTTTAGCTCCTCCCCCTCTTTCAAACGCTCCTCAAAGATGGCAGGGGAAAGTAACTTCTCTTTCTCAGGTAAACGATAGCGAGCTACTTCAGGTGCCTCTCGCGGAAGTGTTGCCGCTAGGCGCCACAATCGAGCAAGATCAGCATCTTTGATCGGTGGATTCCCTGTCACCTCGTCAGGAAACCATCCATCTTTCTTTTCTTCAGCAGTTAATAGGCGAGCAGCATCCATTGGCTTCCATTGCTCGCCTTTCCACTCAATCGGCTCGTGATTGCGACTAGCGGAACGATGTAATTCGGCTTTCCCCTTTGCCATTCGATCTCGTAGGGTGCGTAGTTTCTGACGATTGCGCTGAATTTGTTCTGCCAATCGATTTGTATCCACGGAATCCATCTGCTGGGAAATCGATTCGATGGATGCCTCCACTTCTCGTAACGATTGCGAATCTCCGCCGAGCACAGAAACACACAGGCTCCGGATTTCCGCTGGAATCTTATCTGCAAGGACGCGCAGGGCTGGCTCTTTTTGACTGGTGACCAGCACTTTTTTCCCATGGGCCAATAGGTGGGAGATAAGATTGGCGATCGTATGACTCTTCCCTGTACCCGGCGGACCTTGTACCACTACCCCATGTCTTTGAGATAATTTCCGGACGACTCCCCGCTGCTCTTCGTTCGTTGGCAAAGGAAAGTAAAGTTCCTCTGCAATAGGAGCCCACGCCTCCTGTTCCTCATCGTTTGGGTGGATTACCTCTGTTTGCAACAAGGATTGAATCGGTACAGGTACTGTTAACCCATCATCCAACGCTTGAATGGTCCGGTTAAACTCCTCAATCCACAACTTTCCAATACGTTTGCGAATAAACCAGACCGGACGATCCAGGATCACAGGGTGTTCCGTACCCTTTACTAGCGTACTCTCTGGCTGAAACTTCCCTTCGGGGTGTAATGAGCAAGCAATCTCCTGATACAAAAGATGAGCTTCAGACTCATCCCTTGGATCAACGGACGCCTTTGCTTGACCCTGATTGATTTGCGAGAGGAGCTCCTTTTCATGGGGTAGGTCAAGGCCTTGTAGAAGGTCAACATCCACCCGTGTTTCTTTTTGAGTTGGCTTTAAGATGAAGCTCGCTTTGCTTGCATCATAGAAAATCTCTAGCGGCGTAACCAATAATGGATGAGCAATAGACTCTTTGGGATGATCCCATCTCAACAACCCATGTCCCAAGGAAACCTCATAGACTTCGTCCCCACGTTCCAACTGATTATGTATAGAATAGAGCTTATCGTAGATTCCCTGAATCGCTCTGCGTCTCTTGGACTCCTGTGACCATTCTTTCCAATGGCTGAGCCAATCAGCGTAGGCAGAGACGCGCGCGCTATCTTCTTCAAATCGAACCTTTTTAACATTCGTTGCTCCCTCTATCTGATCCGTAACCTCCATCTCTTCATAAACTTGCGGGAGAGTTGATTCGGTAGTAGGATCTCCCTTTAACCACTGGATAAAAAGTGGATCGGTTTCAGGAATCTTCTCAATCTCAAGCCACCCCACCTCCATCCAGGCCTCCGTATCGCTTCCCTTACCAAAAAGCCAGCACCCCTCCCCCTGGGGTAAATCATCGAGATATCGGTATTCTTCATAATTTTTTATATGGCGAATGGATCGATGCTCCATTTGTTTAATAGCAAGAAGATAGTTAAAAAGTTGTTGAGGGTTAGCAGTCACGTACATCATCCTTTCTCCAACGTTTCACTGGGTGATTGCTCCATCCAACCTCTTCGACAAAGATGAACAAAAATCCCCTGGCTAAACTCCACTCTAAGGAAGAGAGAATTCTCTCCTCTAACCTGCAAAAACAAACTGGAATCCTTCACTATATCTCACCTTTCAAAGGCTTCATCTAGAAAAATAATTCCAAATTTTAAAGCAATTGTCCCACTAGAACCTCTCTTCACACACATCTTCCCTATCAAATACCCGATGAATCGATAATCAATCAAGCATCTCATCCTAAACACAAAAAGCAAAGAATCCTCACGACTATTGAGGATTCTTTGCTTTTCAAATCTTTGGTACCAAAGGTGGGAATCGAACCCACACTCCCGAAGGAACACGATTTTGAGTCGTGCGCGTCTGCCAGTTCCGCCACTTTGGCTCGTTAGGCCAGTCCAAAAAGGATTTCTCAGTCCGTTAGGATGTGTACTATTCGCAACGTAACGGACTATTCGGTTTTCAAGAATCACCAGCGTACGATCATCTGTCGTTCACTTCTTGAATAGTGCGCAACTGACAAGAAACAATATAGCACGAATCGACAATTAAAGTCAACGATTTAAATTGTCGATTCGTGCTATATTGTTATCGATGTTTGCGGAATGCTATTTCATGGACTGGGAACGCATTGGATAAATAAGCTGATCTATATACCTTTTATAGCTGAGAGGGTAAAATGTACATATTGACACCTTTATTATAAATACTTATAGTAATATCCATATTTACTTTTCATCTCTTGTATTTTCTTCAGCGTATTGGTTGTTAGATCAATTAATTTTGTGTTTGCAAAATAAAAATTAAATTATGTCCCACACCATTTCTCCCCCTCGCCTGGGGGGGCGCCCTTTATCGCCATGTACTCGCCACCAACGCGCTAATACATCGCAATTCAGCAACTTATATTTAATCGTTTTAATTAATAATGATTGAATGTTGTTCAAACTCCACTCATATCAACGTCGCGGCATTTGGAAGAGTATGCCACGTATCTTCGGTGACCTCCTACTCACAAAATCGACCATATGCGCCATTCATTGCCTCTAGAAACACCTTAACGTCTTCTTTGATATATTCCCTAGAAACTAAACCTCTACATAATTAATATTTACACTTAAAAAATTTTTTACCATTATTATTAATTATTAAGTTATTACGAAAAATATGTTTGAAATTTCTATTTTTGTGTTATATAATGATTTGCTTTTAAAAAAATATCGGGAGATGATTGAATGAATTTTATTATTAGACATTCAATTGCCACCTATATTATAATTTTTATTATACGGAGCGACAGAAGTTATAGATGATATCCAAATTTCTCTATACGGAATGCTAACCTTAACTTTTTTGTATTCAGTACTATATAGCGCGATAGAGTATCTAGACCCTCTATGGAAGCGAAAAAGGAAAATAGATAGTACTAAGGAGATGAGCTCATGAAACCTATTGGTTCATTTATAGGGTTAATTATTATCATTATTTTAGCAATAATAGCAGTATATGAATACATAAAAAAAGGAGACTTATTACCGTAAAAACTATGACGACCAAGTAGCCAAAATACCCAACCAACTTCCGAAACCACCTTGCTCCCGTTCTGTCCCATTCAACATCTGTACTTCTTCGAAATTTGAGCGCAATGCGGGTGTAATAATACCCTGAGCTATTCTATCACCTTTACGAATGACATATGTCCCCTCTATTGTCTCCTTTAGTTCAATTCGTTCACCTTCTATTGTCAGTGCAAACTGGGACAATGGTAAATCACCATTTTCTTCTTTAGAAACAGTAGTATTCTCCAACATCACAAACACTGCTCCATGATAGTCACTGTCAATACCAACTCCGTTCGGTAAATCGAAGTGGGGTATTTATTGCGATTCCTGATCTCATGCGGATTTGCAGGTCTGGTCAATCGCTCTTTATAAATTTCTAACTCGGCAATCACGAAAAACGTATCACGAGCGATTTCCCAGTCGTCCATTAACTCCTCATCCACATACTTAGGGCTGACATCCATCGCTAAACTGTTACGTCTTCGTCCCACTTCTCAACACCTCCGGGATATAGTTCACTGTTGCCGTACAGACCCCGATGTAGATGCGCATACTATCAAAACGGGATTTCTCATCCTTCCAGAAGAGAAATTCCGCATTATGTATACAATTAATTATATACTTTTTGAACTTGGATTTTGAGTCGTGCGCGTCTGCCAGTTCCGCCACTCCAGATCTTATTTCTCCGATATATAGATTTCTTAACGTTGGCTTTGGTAAAATCTAAGCCGAAGGAAATGAAAGCGTTACAGATCTGTTTGGCACTCTGTAGTTATTTATGCTTTTTTCAGTGGAACACAGTGAAGAAGAACTTGAGAATAAAGTCCTAAACGTATGAAAGGATGATTAATATGCTGGATGAAAAAACAATTAGTATTGTTCAATCAACTGCTCCTGTTTTAAAGGAACATAGCAAAGAAATTGGAGAAAGATTTTATAAACTATTGTTTGAAAAGGCTCCTGATTTATATAATATCTTCAATCAAACCAACCAGAAAAGGGGCCTCCAACAAGAAGCTTTGGGATATGCAGTGTATGCAGCAGGAGAACATATTACAAATCTCGATGCAATCAAGCCAGTCATTGAGAGAATAGCTCAGAAACATCGAGCGATTGGAATAAAAGCGGAACAATACCCTGTGGTAGGCGAAACATTACTGCAAGCCGTAAAGGATGTATTGGGAGACACTGCTACTGATGAAATCATTGATGCTTGGGGCAAAGCATACGGATATATTGCGGATGCGTTTATAAACTTAGAAAAAAAGCTTTATGAAGAGACTGAACACCAACCTGGAGGATGGAAAGGATATAGAGATTTTTATGTAGATAAAAAGGTAAAAGAAAGCGAAGATGTTACTTCATTTTATTTAAAACCCAAAGATGAAAAAGTAATTGCTGCACACAAACCCGGACAGTATCTTACGATTAAGGCTGAAATTCCTGGTGAGAAATATACACATATTCGCCATTACAGTCTTTCTGAATCTCCAGGGAAAGATTATTATCGAATTAGTGTTAAACGAGAAGAACATCAGAACACCCCTGAGGGAATGATCTCAAATTATTTGCATATCCAGATTCAAAATGGAGATACGCTGCCCTTTTCTGCCCCGGCAGGAGACTTCGTACTGGATAACAACAGCACACCCGTTATCTTGATTAGTGGTGGCATTGGAATTACTCCTGTTATAAGTATGCTAAATGCAGTGGTGTCCGAGCAACCCAATCGCCAAGTGACATTTATACACGCAGCTCGGAATAGTCAGTACCACCCTTTTAAAGATGATGTAAAAAAGCTAGAAAACAATCATAAGAACTTAAAATCATTTGTTTGTTATGATTCCCCTACCACCGAAGATAAACAGGAAGGGAATTTTGATAAGGAAGGGTATATTGATCTGGATTTTCTAAAATCCAGTGTATCAACCAGGGATGCTGATTTTTATCTTTGTGGCTCTGTGCCATTTATGGAGGCCATTATTAAGTCCTTGAAGGAATGGGGAATACCTACGGAGCATATTCATTACGAATCATTTAGCCCAGTGGCTATTTTAGGGAAGGAATAACCTATCCAAAAAATATGTGCTAGGACTGAAAACCCCTATGCTAATAGCAGTTAGGGTTTTTTCAGTTGTAAGCAACAGGACAAGCATATACTGATAGTTGGAAACATGAAAACTTGACCCTTTTCTGGTTATGGATACAAAGCTATTCTCGTTCCTAATTATGTAGGGTTTTAGTTCGAATCTGTTCCTCTAATAGATGAATCAAAGTGGTGGCTTATATCTCCTCATATAGTTAGTGAATCCAGTATTTCTCGACCATAGAGATTCACATCTGTGATATCTAACCCAACAAAGTCCTCAAATTCTTCTCCCTTGAAATACAGCACAAGTCCATTCACCTGAACTGATTTCTTTGGTTTGATATCAGCTAGACGAAAAGAATATATTATACCCTTATCCGACTGATTTTTGGTATATATCTTTTTTACATTATTCATATCTCTAAATTTAAGAGCAGTAAAACCAAAAAATTCAATTCCTATCACTTTTCCGGATGCATCAAAATCTAAATTGAGGTCAGAATTCTCTTCTAATTCATCGGTATTTTTCACCTTGATATTTCGGTTATTAGATACTAAATGAACATATGCCAACTCTGCTTGATTATCATATGTTATTAAACTCTGTCAAAATGACAGGGGTACTTAATATGGGAAAGCCAATTGCTCAGATTCTAAACAAGGGGGATATCTATGTTTTACTACCTAATAGACTCACTGGGCTATGTCGATGATTCTCCACTCACCATACTAATACTTCTATTATAACTAAATATTTCCTTCATTACTTTCTTATCGATATGGAAACCGAATAACCCCAGTGTATGGGGCATGTCTAATTGGATTATTCTAATTGACTCCTGTTTTACATTATCCCTAATATAGCTAAAACGATTGGGCAGGAAATAATTATAATATACTTTGTTCTATTAATAATAACTTCAATAGTTTGTATGTTCGGCTTTATATACACTATTTTTTTAAAGAATAAATAACAACTAGTCTTCCAGCCTTCCCAAATCACATTATTAATCAATTAATCCCCTGCTTTCTATAGTTTTGCCTCCACTATAAATCACAATGTTCAGACAAATTAATTGCCAAAAATTGAAACATTAGAAAACCTTATTTGCCCTTGATATCCGCAAATGTAATGTTTATAATTACATTAATTTCGCACGACGTTACAGGAAAGTATTGTAGTGAATGTTGATTCCAAATAGGAGGATAATAATGATGAATCTGGACTGTGATTATACTTGGTAAAAAGAAGGCACATGAGGGCCAATAGTATTTTATTCCAATTTACTAAAATATCTTTTACTTGTAGATAATCGCACCTGCACTCGAAATATACTCCTCAAAGCATCAGACTCTAAAATATAAGTTCATATCGAAAGGTAGATAACCATGAAAACTCTTGTCATTGTTGCACACCCGAATTTAACACAGTCTAATGCAAATCGTATCTTAGTAGATGAATTAAAAAACCATCCAGAAATCGATATTCATTATTTGAATTGGGAAATAAACGTAAAAAAAGAGCAAGAATTACTAGAGAAATATGATCGCATCGTTTTACAATTCCCATTTTATTGGTATAGTGTGCCTGCTGTACTGAAGAAGTGGTTTGAAGAAATTTTAACACCGGGCTGGGCTTTTGGTGAGGGGGGAAATAAGCTTGCAGGAAAAGAATTTATCTCAACCATTACAACTGGCGGAAGCATGGAAGGATATCAAGCTGGGGCATATAATTGGCATACCATTAGCGAATATATTCTTCCTCTTCAAGCAACGATCACAAGGTGCCAAGGTATTTTCTTACCCTCATTTGTAATACATGGTACCAGAGATTTAACAAAACATGAGTTAAAAGAATACGCGCAACAGCATATCGATTATATAAAAAATTATAAATATGTTCCATTTCCCCATTGAAAAAATACTGGAAGATCAATAAGAAAAATACAGAAGTAATTGGATGATAACCCAGATAGAAAAGAGACCGATCATTTATCTGTCTCTTTCAGGGTTTGTCCACTATCCAATAGTCTAGAAGAGAAAAAAGGCTTTTTGAACCTTGGTAGGGAGTTTATAGATTTGAAAATAATAAAACGAACTCACTTATATATATTGGCGTTATTTTTCGCCGCTATTAATTTACGTATAGGAATCACATCGATCTCACCTATATTAGAGACCATTCGTGAGGACTTAAATATGAGCAACTTCACCGTTAGTTTCCTGACAGCTATACCTGTCTTTTGTATGGGTGTATTCGCTTTACTTACAGGTAAAGTGATCAGGCTATGGGGAGTGGAAAGGGCAATTGTCGCTTGTCTCATTCTAATTGGAGTCACAACATTTATGAGAGCTTTTACCTATTCAGTTTCCACATTGCTAACTAGTGCTCTATTTATCGGTATTGGGATTGGTCTTGCAAATCCATTGTTATCTGGATTTATTAAGGAGAGATTTCCTACTAAGATAGGTTTGATGGTTGGAGTAAATACGTTCGGAATGGTAGCAGGCGCTGCCTTAAGTGCAGGATTAACTATCCCTCTGCAACATGTATTAGAAGAGACTTGGAATACGGCACTCGCATCTTGGAGTGTGCTTACTATTGTTGCTCTTATTTTCTGGTATTTCGTGATAAACCAAGATAAGGGTACTGAAAAACACCACGGTAGAAAAAACGCCACGATATTGCCGTTAAAAAATAAGAAAGCATGGTTGTATACCGTCTTTTTTGGATTACAATCAGGTATTTATTATTCTTTTATCACTTGGTTTGCTCCAGCAATGCAAAGTTCAGGGGCAAGTAGCCAGCAAGCTGGAACACTTATTACCGTCTTAACTTTGATTCAAATGGTATCTAGCTTTTTAATACCAACCTTAGCGGATTATTATAAGAATCAAACATTTTGGTTATTAGGAAGTATATGTTTTGTACTATTAGGGTTGTCTTTTATGATTTACCCACTAGCTACACCATGGGTCTCTCCCGTTTTAATGGGAATTGGGCTTGGTGGTATATTTCCGTTATCCCTTATGTTTCCATTGAATGAAACAAAAACATCGGAAGATGCGAGTGCGTGGTCTGCGATGATGCAGTCAGGAGGATATATTATAGGTGGATTCATTCCTATTTTCGGAGGCATCATACGTGATTTTTCACACAGTCATCAACAGGTTTTTTTCATGATGGCACTTCTAAGCATTGTTTTGATATTTTTAACTTTACGTCCTTCCTTCTTGATACAAGATCACGATTGAAAACATCATTCTCCATTCATAGCTTACGAAGAGCTTCGTTATCGGTACATCTCATTGGTTTACTTTGGAATCCCTTCCTATAGGCAATGGAATGTATTTTGCACAATTGATTCGCGAACGAATAAATTGCACTGGATGATAATGAATATTATGTCAATGTGTGACTAAAACTCTCCATATCAAGGGAGGATATTATTAAAATTATAAGGAGGAACTGTTATGAAACCCCTTTTTACAACTGCTGTAACCTCTCAAGGTGGCCCAGAAGCTAAAATTGCCTCTAAAGATGGTGTAATCGATCTCGATGTACGTAAGGCAAAGGAAATGGGTGGCCCAGGTGGACATGCTACGAATGCAGAACAACTATTTGCAGCAGGCTTTGCCACTGACTTCAATACTTGTCTAGGTATAGTAATTCAAAAAGAGGGCGTAAATGCAGGATACCCTGAAGTTACTGCCAATGTCTCCATCGGTGAAAATAGCAAAGGTGGTTATAGTCTCGCCGCTAAATTGCAAGTCAAGATCCCCGATGTTGACCGTGAAACAGCGGAAAAGCTGGCTAAAGCTGCCGATCAAATATGCCCATACTCTAATGCCACGCGTGGAAATATAGAAGTAGAGCTTGAAGTAATTTGAGCACATAACTCCATAAGGACTAAAACCTATGTCTCAGAGCAGATACTCAGGTTTTAGTCTTTTTATTATTTTTAAGGTCGTCCCCTCTCAGAGGTCAAAAAAAGACCGATAAATCACCCATCCGTGTTTTTCGACTACAATTAAAATTATGAGATCGCTCTCCGTGGATCTAATTTTTGCATTTTATGGAATGTGAAAAAACAACGTATCATTAGTATAATAAAAACTGTGTGATCATCACTCTTGGGTAATATCGTACTTTAATTGTCAAATATCATAATATTATGATGAAATATTGGAGGTACTTTTTGAAAGCAAAAATCAATGCTAAGGCTATTTTAATCACTTTTATGATCGGGGCATTTTTCACTATATTGAATGAAACCTTGTTGAGTGTTGCCTTAACTAAGTTAATGGTTGTATTTAATGTTGATGCTACGACCATCCAATGGTTGACAACTGGATTTATGCTTGTGATGGGTATTTTAATGCCTATTTCAGCCGTATTCATTCAATGGTTCACAACAAGACAACTATTTATAGGCGTGATGACCGTTTTTTTACTGGGAACATTGATTGCTGCTTGTGCAGTAAACTTTCCCATGTTATTAGCCGGGCGTATGATACAAGCAGTCGGTACGGGATTATTGATCCCTATCGTTATGAATACTTTACTGCTTATTTATCGACCTGAAGTTCGTGGAAAAGCGATGGGGACATTTGGGTTGGTTATCATGTTTGCTCCTGCAATCGGGCCTACTCTATCAGGGGTAATCGTTGACCTGTTAGGCTGGCGATGGTTATTTATCATCGTTATTCCTTTTGCGATCTTTTCCATGCTATTTGCTTTGAGGTTCTTGCAGAACGTTGGAGAGGTCACACGTCCTCGTGTGGATATCCTATCGATCCTTTTATCAACAATCGGGATCGGCGGAACTATTTACGGATTTAGCAGTGCAGGAAAAGATCCGGAAGGGTTTATGTCCATCTCGAGCATTTCTGTTATTTTGATTGGTTTGATCAGCTTATTGTTATTCGTACTCCGTCAATTGAAGTTGGATGAACCTTTATTGGACGTCCGTGTATTCACCTATAAAAGTTATTCAAAAAGTATGAGTCTTTATGTCATTATCATTATGATAATGCTTGCTTCCGAGATTGTGTTGCCCATGTATTTACAAGGACCCCTTGGCTATTCTGCAAAAATCACCGGCTTATTGCTTCTACCCGGAGCGTTACTACACGGTCTGCTATCACCAGTTATGGGATCATTATTTGATAAGTTTGGACCCAGGAGGCTGTTCATCCCTGGAGCCTTCGTATTAGTAGGCGTGATGTTTTTCTTCAGTAACATTTCTCCTTCGTTGCCCATTTGGACGTTCATCATTGCCAATATCGCATTAATGATCTCTATTTCTGCAATAGCGATGCCAGCCGAAACCAATGCATTAAATGAATTGCCAAAGAATTTATATCCTCATGGGACAGCGATTGCGAATACATTACAACCGTTTGGAGGTGCATTAGGCGTTTCGGTATTAGTAAATATTATGAGTTATGGTAGGGAATCCTTCGGAGAAGGGAAATCAGAACCCGTTACTGAGAAGTTGGTGGATGAAGCAATGACGCATGGTGTACATTATGCCTATTGGTTTGCATTCGCCTTATGTAGCATCGCTTTCATTGTTGCACTATTTATCAAAAAATCAATTGCACCAGATTTTGACCAGAATTAAATATTTTCTCAACAGAAGGGGGCCAATTTCAGGCCTCTATTTGTTGAGAAACAAGGTTCATAGATCTCATCGAATGAATTTACATCCATAGGGAAAAATAGCTAGGGAATCTGAAGGAGGGAGTCCTTTGAGCAAGCGATCCTACTATGTGGCCATCCATTCTGGTGAAAGTGCAGGTGCTCTTCTTCAGGAGAAGGGTTCTTCTCGGTATGACTTCGAGATTGAAGCGACAGAGGAAGAAGCTCAGGAATTGAGCAGTCTACTTAGTAATCAAGCCAATAAGGATTTGGCTAGTTTTTGGAGCGCTCACACCCCCTATCTCCATGATCAACCTAGTCATGAAAACGGTGGCTATGATGAAACGTTAACCTCCATATATGAACATATCCACCGCCTCGGCACTCCAGAGACAAAACAACAGATCGAATCCATGAATATTTTAAAAAAGAATCGAGATTAGTTTAATTAAAAAACGATCCAGGTTAATAACACCTGGATCGTTTTTTAATTCTTCACCTTTTATTTTCTTACTTTTTCAATAGGTATTTTTCAATATCATCGAGTAGCAGATTTGCTGCTTCTACTCCACCTGCTGTGGTCCAGATGATATCATCTACTTTATATGCCCGTTTGTTCTTCACTGCATCCAGTTTCTTCCATTGACCATCTTGTGTCCACTCTTTTTCAATCTCGCTACCTTCTTTACCTTTACCTGTTTCTTGGTATGTGAAGTAGAAGAGAGCGTCCCCATCCATATCTGGAATCCGTTCCTTGGTAACTTCTTTTGCAAATTCATTTTTTTCTTGGGTTTTGGGTCGTTTGAGGCCCACTTGGTCCAAAATTACACCAGGGAAGGAATCTTTATAGTAAATACGAGTTTGACCAGGAAGGAAACGAACCACAGATACTTTCGTGTCTTGTTTGCCTTCTTTTTTCAGGTTGGCTTTGATGCTTTTTACTCGCTTATCAAAGTCAGAAATCACTTTTTTCCCTTCATCCTTCTTGCCCACAGCTGTAGTATACAGTTTCAAGTTGTCTTGCCAATCTCCACTTAGTTGCTCGGCAAAGACGGTAGGAGCAATAGCAGATAGTTGATTATATACTTTTTCTTGACGAATCTTGTTACCGATGATCAGGTCAGGTTTAAGAGCAGCGATTGCCTCAAGGTTTGGCTGTGATTCTAAACCTACATCCTTAACCCCTTTCATCTTCTTCTCCAAATGTGGGTACCAAGTACCACCACCAGAGAACGCACGTACAGCACCGACTGGTTTTACTCCAACGGAAAGTAGTGCTTCTAAACCTTCATTGGTCAGAACAACGACGCGTTTTGGTTTACCCTTAACCTTTGTCTCACCCATCGCGTGTTTGACAACGGTGGTTTTCCCTTTATTCTGGGACTCTTTATTCCCCACCTGTGCACCACAGCCTGCAGTTACAAGCAATGCTGCGGATAGGAGGCCGCTAATCATGAACCGTAGCTTGTTATGTATCGGTTTCCTAAACATGATGTTTCTCTCCCTATTATTGAGAATAATTATTGATAATGATTTTCAATATCATCGATATCATAGCGCTGATGGGTGAGCCTGTCAATGATTTCTTTTGGTTATTGAAAGGTCCAACTTTTTTGTTTCCGAAGTAAACCTTTCTCGACAGACTGTCCATTCACCTCAGCTAGTAATACCTCTACGGTTACGGTATACTTCCCTGCCTTCACAGCCCTACTTTTTAGCGAAGGTTCCCACTCAGCTGACCATCTCAAATGATCCCCTGGCTTTAGCAGTAAAATTGACTCTCCTTTATCCTTAGAGGATGGAGTTGGCCAACGATATACTATATTTCCATTTGGGTCAGTCACCGTCAATTTCGTCCGTTGACCAGAACCAAATATTAACTTAGTCTGCTCTTTCCCGCCATTTACAATTCCCCATTGAAACTGTGTAACCCCTCTTGTCTCCTTCACCTGCAGTCCCAAATCCAGTTGCACAGGATGGAATTGGTGGGAAGGAGCCTCTTTTTTATTGAAATACCCTCCCCAAATCAAAATCAGGACAGTTATCAATAAACCACCTGACCACCATGTAATCCACTGATATTCTTTCATGAGTAAGACCCCCTTACTTCATTGAATTCTGCGTAGTTCGGCCATTATGACGGGTTATCAACAGATCGACCTGGAGAAGTAAAAAATTTTCTAGGACCATTGCACAAAAAAAAGACGTAAAAGCCCGGAAGCTTTTACGTCTTTTTTCATTTCATCTCTTCAATTCGTCGGTACAACTTCTCCACAGGTAAGATCACCTGTTGAAAAGTTCCTTCGCCGACGAGAGCTTTATCATGCTCTGCTTTTACCTGACAGATAACACGACTTGCGCTAACCTCGATTACTTCCGCTGTAAAAGTAACGATCTTACCTAAGGGAGCTGGAGCACGATGGTGAAGCGTGATCGCACCACCTACTCCTTCCTCTCCTTCTTCTAAAAAGGGAAGAAGGATGTTGCGGCCCGTCCATTCCATGTAGTAAACCATGGTCACTGTAGATAAAACAGGGTGAATTTCTACTCCACCGAAGGAAGCCGTCATTTCAGAGGTGACAGTTACCTCCATCTGCTCTTGTCTTCCTGGTTGAAGTCCTTGTTTCATTGGACTCCTCCCTTTTACTTTCGCATATTCTCAACCAATACAGCCATCCCCTGTCCTACCCCAACACACATTGTAGCGAGCCCCCAGCGGCCCTGCCGCCGAATTAGCTCATGCACCAAGGTGGTAAGAATACGGGCTCCACTAGCACCCAATGGATGCCCTAGAGCGATAGCTCCACCGTTGACATTCACCTTTTCGGGATCCAGGCCCAACTCCTTCATACAAGCGATCCCTTGAGCAGCGAAGGCTTCATTTAGCTCAACTAGATCCATGTCCTGAACAGAAAGACCTGTCCGAGCCAACAATTTACGTACGGCTAAGACTGGACCGATCCCCATGTATGCTGGATCACAACCGGATACAGCAACAGCGTGAACGCGTGCCATCGGTTTCATCCCAGCCGACTCTGCCTGTTCCTTTTCAGCAATCAGTAAAGCTGCGGCACCATCGTTGATACCGGAAGAATTGCCCGCAGTCACGGTTCCTTCTTTGCGAAAAGCTGGGGCGAGAGTGGCCAGTTTCTCTAGCGTGGTACCTGGACGTAGATGCTCATCCCGTTGGATGACAACCGGGGCGCCTTTCCGTTGAAGCCGTGTCACCGGAACGATTTCATCAGCAAAGCGTTCCTCTTCCCAGGCACGGGCGGCTCGGAGTTGGCTTGTTAAGGCAAACGCATCCTGTTCCCCTCGAGAAACATTATACTTGGTAGCTACATTCTCCGCAGTCTCTCCCATACTATATGGGTAATGAATAGCGGCCAACTGGGGGTTGATAAAACGCCAACCAAGGGTTGTATCCACTAGCGTATGGTCTCCCCGAGACTGGCTTCCTCCAGGTTTCATCATCACCAGGGGAGAACGGGACATGCTCTCCACTCCGCCAGCGATGAAAAAATCACCACTTCCCATCAAGAGGGACGCTGTCGCCTGATTGACCGCCTCCAGACCAGAAGCACAGAGTCGATTAACCGTCACTCCAGCCACTTCCACAGGAAGGCCTGCTAACAATCCCGCCATCCGGGCAACATTCCGATTATCTTCCCCAGCTTGATTGACACATCCAAGCATCACATCTTCGATCCGACTGTGAACCATCTTTGGGTTCCGATCCAATAGTGCACGAATCACTCCTGCCGCTAAATCATCCGGACGCACATCAACTAGTGCTCCTTGAAATCGACCAATTGGTGTACGAACAGCATCGACGATCACAGCTTCACGCATGTCCTTTACCTACTTCCATCTTTTCATACTGATAAAATCCACGACCTGCCCTTCGCCCTAACCGATTCGCGTATACCATCCGCCTTAGAAGTGGAGCAGGGCGATAACGATCCTCTCCCAATTCTTCAAAAAGACCCTTTAGAATCCACAATACTTGATCAATCCCAATTCGATCCGCCCACTCCAGCGGCCCAAAGGGATGACGGGTCCCTTGTTTCATCGCTCGGTCAATGTCTCGGCTCTCCGCCCCGCGTTCCGTCAATAGCCAAGCGGCTTCGTTCACCATAAGGGCCCAAGTACGAGGAAAGACCAGTCCAGGCTCATCACCAAGAATCTCCACTCGCTTTCCCCAGGACTCCCAGAGGTGAACTCCTTTCTCCCAAACAGGGGCATCCTCTGCCTGTAAAGGTTGGCTAATTTCTAGAACGCCTGATTCCTGTAACAACAAGGGAGAAAATCCTGAAAGCCGTTCGGGATGTTCTAAATTTGCTGCCAAGCGAGTCGCACAGTAAGCAAGGGTTGATGTGAAGATCGGTACCTCCGAAGCTACCAAGCGTTCCGCCATTTGTAGATCCGTGATTTTTGATTCAAGGGGGCCAGCTGTTACATCCATTACAGCAACTACCCTGCCATTTTCATAGGGGGGCACCTCAGAAAGGGTACGAACCTTCACCTTTTTGTTTCGGAAAAATTGATGGACTTCCTCAGCCAAGGGGGCTTCCCCTATCAACAGTACTTCATTCATCATAGGTGTAATGCCCCCTTCCAGATTTTCGACCGAGTGCACCACTTTCCACTAGCTTCCGTTGCGCAGGATGAGGCCGAAAGCGTGGATCTTGGAAATTGCCTTCATAAACAGCCACTGAGGCAGCATAATTGATGTCAATGCCGATTAGATCCTGCAATTCAAAGGGCCCCATCGGAAAGCCTGCTTCTCTAAGAATACGATCCACTTGACTTTTTTCAGCTACACCATCTCCAACGATTCGATAAGCTTCGTTATGAAAAGGACGAGCCACACGATTGACCAAGAACCCCGGAGTGTCCTTCACCATGACCGCTTCTTTACCCAGATTACTCATCCACTCTGCCGCTTGCTTCGCTACCTTCTCATCGGTCCGTTCCCCAGATACTACTTCGACTAGCGGCATGATCATCGCTGGATTAAAAAAGTGGAGACCCATCATTCGTTCCGGACGATGAAGAACCGTTGCGATTTCCGTTACAGATAAAGAGGAGGTATTGGTCGCAAGCCACGCCTGGTCGTCTACTACCTTTTCTACTCCTGCGAAAAGCTCTCGCTTTACTTCTAAACGTTCTACTACTGCTTCAATCACACACGTCACATGAGATAAACTAGAGAGATCCGTCACAGGATGGATACGTGCTATAACACTCTCCCGCGCTTCCCGACTCAGTTTTTTCTTCTCCTCCAGGCGTAACAGGCGGGCGCGGATAGACTCTAGCCCTTTTACGAGGGGCTCTTCATCGATATCATAGAGAAAGGTTTCGCATCCTGCGGTAGCAAGAAACTGGGCAATACCCCCACCCATCGTTCCTGCTCCTAGGACGGCGCATATCTGTCCTGCTTTCATAATCAACTCTCCCGAGCAACTTCACCGATCATCATCGTCACCAGTGGACCTGCAAAATCCATCACATCTTTAGCAGCGGCACGCCCCTCAGGAGAGCCCATCGCAGCATCCAAGGCTGCCCGATCTTCAAAATACATTGCCGCCTCCATATAGTACTTGGCATCTCCTCCCATCGGGGCTGACTGCATCCGTGTCACTTCCAACTTTTTCAGTCCAGGCATTTTCTCCACTAAGGGTGTGTGTGTCTCTTCATAATGCTTATCGAAATCTTCTCTAGCCTCAGGATGCTTGTACAATGCTACTAATTTCACCATATTGGATCTCCCCTTTATTCATAGATAGAATTTACATCCATTGTGGATGCTTCTTCGGTTAGTCATCCTGTAAGAATTCATGTCTTACGACTTCATTATTCGCCTCTACCTCCTCAACATAGCGTCTCGTTGGTCTATCACCCGTACGGCCTTTCCTTCGCTTCGAGGAAGAGTCCCAGGTTCCATGAGATTAATCTCCGTGGTCACTCCCAAAATCTCCTTTAAACGCTGACGCAGGTTCGCACTCAGTCGGTGACTCTCATCATCAGTTGGATCAAAATGACTTCCGCCCTTCGTTCCAAAAAACTCTGGGTTCACCTCCACTTCCAGGGTAAGAGCGTCAAGGGTATCCACACGATTGACTAAGAGTCGATAATGGGGGGCAAATTCCTTCATCCCAAGTACCACCGGTTCGATCTCAGAGGGAAATACATTGACCCCACGGATAATTAACATATCGTCGATACGTCCTTTAATCCGAGACATCCTCGCATGTGTTCGCCCACATCGGCACGCCTCCCTCGTCAGACTAGCAATGTCCCCTGTACGATAACGAAGAATCGGAAATGCCTCTTTCGTCAACGAAGTGAAAACGAGTTCTCCTTCTTGTCCATCAGACAATGGTTCACCTGTGTTTGGATCAACTATCTCAGGTAGAAAGTGGTCTTCCGCAATGTGAAGTCCATTTTTCCCTTCACGGCATTCCATGGAGACTCCTGGACCGATCACCTCCGATAATCCATAAATATCGAGGGCATCGATCCCCCAAATCCCTTCCAGAGCTTGTCTCATTTCCTCTGACCAGGGCTCGGCACCAAAAATGCCATATTCGATGGATGTATCTAAAGGGTCTACCCCTTCTGCCATCATCATTTCTGCCAGACTAAGCAGAAAAGAAGGCGTCCCTGCAACCCCTCTTGGTGCAAAATCGTGGATTAGAGTAATTTGACGAGAACGATTCCCCCCTGATACAGGTACCGTCACCGCTCCTAGCAATTCCGCACCATAATGCATTCCTAAGCCACCCGTAAATAAACCGTAGCCATAAGCATTGTGAAACACATCACCCGGGCGCCCCCCAGCAATTGCAATTGCGCGAGCACATACCTCTGCCCAGCATGTAATATCCCTTCTTGTGTAACCCACTACCGTCGGTTTTCCTCTCGTGCCCGAGGAGGCATGGATACGCACTACATCCTGACGATCAACGGCAAAAAGACCAAAGGGATACTGATCCCGCAGGTCCTTTTTGTAAGTAAAGGGCAAACGGTGAAGATCCTCCAACCCACGAAGGGATGTAGGATGAACACCCGTCGATTCCAATTTCTCTCGATAAAAGGGAACGCGATGCCACACACGCTCCACTGTTTCACGTAACCGATCTTCCTGTAGCCTGACTAAATCTTTCCGCGACAGTGTCTCTAGTTCTCGTTGAAACATGTTGACTCCCCCCTCTATCCCTCGAGAATGGACAAACACATGCTCATGCAACTCGATTAGGCTGGCTTCATGCCTTCAAAGGGTTCTTTACAACGACGGCAATAATAGATCGCACGGCATGCAGTAGGACCAAAAAGGTTGTGCACATCCCCCTCCACCTCTCCACAGTAGGGACAGGCTGGAACCCGATGGTGTAGCTCTTCCATGTCCTGAAGCGGAGGAGCAATACCAAACTCCGTCAATTTTTTTCTTCCTTCTTGCGTAATCCGATCACTAGTCCATGGAGGATTCATCACAACCTGCACGGATACCTTCTCCACTTTATCCACTTTAGCTAGTCGCTTTTCTACCTCGGAGCGGATCATATCCAGCGCAGGACAGCCCACAAAGGTTGGGGTTAACTCTACGTAGGCCTCTTCACCTCTTCGCTCTGCAAGGTTCACAATCCCCAGTTCGACGATGCTCACCGCTGGAATCTCAGGATCCTTCACATCCTGAAGTGCTTCGATGAGGTCAGGATCATGAATCATCACTGTCATCGCTATCCCTCCCTTACCATTGAGCGGCTGGATCCAAATTGTACACAGAGGATAAATCCAGAAGTAATCGATCCATTTCAGGAGAGTGCTCGCCAACACGCCCATCCTTCTCAGGTTGCTGTAAGTCCTCAATCCAAGGTATACCTGCTTCAGCAAATACTGGCCGAACACGCTCCTGCCATCGATGCTGTAATTCAAAAGAACTAACTGGGATAATCTTTTTCGTCAGTAGCTCCTCTTCCCAAGCTCCCCAGGAAAAGAGACCTCCCACATCCGACCACAATTGATCAATGGCAAATTCCATTCGTTTACGCGCTTCTCCTCCCGCCCCACCCAACCTTACAAACCAAAGATGCAGATGAAGCAGATGGTACCGTTCTTCACGGCGGATTTTCGCTACTCCTTCTGATAATGGACGATATTCTGAATCGGCTAAAGCTTCTAAGCGCAGGGCATCAAAGGTATCATAGAAAAAGTGGCGAACAATCGTATGTGCCCAATCTCCATTTTCCCTCTCCGTCAGCAGCGCATTTCGCCGCTCATTAGCCGGTCGCGCAAAGGCGAGGGCATCTGCACTGCAATCACTCAGCTCTGCCAATAGCTCATAGTAAAATGTAGCATGGCCTACTTCATCCTGAGCAATGGAACTAAAAGCAACATCCTCTTCAATATCCGGTGCCAGTCCTAGCCATTCAGAATCCCGATGCCCGATACATAGCTCATCGTCTGCCAATTGAAACAGTAGATCCGCTAGTGCCCTTCGATCAATCGAATTCGTCAAAACCATATCCACCAGCTTCCCATGCATCTCATCACCCCCGATCAACTGGAAGCGCTTTCATTTTTGCGTTTATCTTTTTCGCCATGTAAGTCTTCTACGATTTCATCCAAATGCAACACACGTTCCTTATACATCTTCCATAAGCGGCCATTCTCAGGGTAACCACCTGCTTCGCGATACTTCCGATCCATTTCTCTCGCGAACCAATCCACATCTGTATCATAGGGAGTTGCCGTTACACACTGACGAGGGACAACCCACAAATTTACACCGGATTCCCGACGCAAAAAATTCTCCCGGGCATTCATTAGAGCTACGTCTGGCGAGGGAGCCACTATACTTCCAACATGAGTATGAAAATCCGCTTGGGTTTTTTGTACAAAAACCTCGAAAACTTCATACTCTTCCGGCACATCATGTTCCTTCATCTTCCGCACCCCCTCTCACACAATCATCGAAACCGTTTTTTTGCGTGAGCGTAACATGGCTTCCCGGACCCATTGTTGCTCTTCATGGGCAAACCGACGTAAATCCACTCGTTGCTGAGACTTTGGCCCCTGATTCTCCTTCACAACCCTTCCGAATTTCTCCCAGTCGGGTTCTGTCCATATCCAACGTTTCGCCTCCTCATCATAGGAGAGTTTCGGATCAGGTACTTCCAGTCCAAGAGATCGAATTCGAGGCACATATTTGGTAAAAAACTGTTGCCTAAGCTCTTCATTGGTTTTGGTACGGATTCCATAATCAATCATCCGCTGAGCAGAAGCCGTTACCTCCACAGGACCAAAAAAGAAGAGTAGAGATTCCCACCAGCGATTTAGTGCATCCTGGAGCATCTGCCGCTGATCATCTGTTCCCCCTGCTAGAGTTAGGATAATGCTTTCTCCGTGTTGCATATGAAAGCTCTCCTCCGCACAGATTCGTTTTAGTACCCGAGCATAAGGACCATATGAAGTATGAAGGAGTGCGGCTTGATTGATGATCGCTGCCCCATCTACCAACCAACCAATGATTCCAGCATCCGCCCAGGTAGGTGCTTCCATATGAAAAACATTATGAAATTTAACTCGCCCATGGATCACATCTGTGACCAAATCCTCACGCGTTCGTCCAAAGGGTGCAGCTAAATCCTCTGCTACGCGAAGCAACAATTGACCATGACCCATCTCATCTTGAACCTTGGCCATAATCGCCAATTTCCGTTTCAATGTCGGTGCTTTTGGCACCCATTCTTTCTCAGGCAAAGCACCCATAATCTCGCTGATTCCATGCATATGAATGAGCTTCAATAGGAGTTTCCGATACTCATCTGGCATCCAGTCCGTCGCTTCTATCTTATATCCCGCTTTGATCCGTTCCATAAACCGGATCTCTTTATCCGCTATGCTCACGACCGGCTACCTCCTCCCGATAATCCAATCCTGTCAATAAGATTGTCGCAAATCGTTCTGCCACTTCCTCTGGAGTCAATTCACCTGCTGGTTGATACCATTGATAAAGACCGTTCATCGCAGACAAGATTAAGAGGCGCGTAAACTTCTCATCGAGTGATCGAAAACTTCCCTCTCTCATCCCTTCTTCCAATAGTTGCGACCACAGCCCTTCATATTTATCTCGTTTTCTCTGAATGCAAGCACTTCGTTCATTCGTCAAGGATCTCCACTCATGAAAAAAAACCGTGGCTGCTTCCAGATGATCCGCAATCACACGCACATGAGCTATCATTGCTTTTCGTAATTTGGTGACTACATCTCCTTCCCCTTCTACAATCGGACGAACCGATTGCAGGAAGTGTTCTGCTCCTCGGTCTGTAATCTCAAAGAGAAGATCCTCCTTGGATTGGATATGGGCATACAGACTACCAGACAAGATACCACTCGCTTCAGAGATGTCTCTAATCGTTGTCGCATGATATCCCTTCCTACTAAAGAGGCCACTTGCCTTTTCTAATATTTGTTCCTTTCGTCCAACCCTAGGCATCACTACTCCCCTTTTCTACACCAAAAAACAAGCGCTTGCTTGCCTTCAGCATATAGAAAAAAACGCATCCTTGTCAATGATCCGAATCAATTTTTAATTTGGTAAATAAGGGATTGTCAACCCCTATCGAATCTGTTAAGGTAGAAATACAACCACGATGTCACGAAATGTTCACCTGTTGATCAATGAATGTTCACTACTCCTGCAGAAAGGGTGTTGCAGATGCCTGGCTCACTCATCCTCTTTGGTGTCGTAATCTACCTTCTCTTCTTCACCTTCATGGCGTTCTTCCTGGGTCGTGCCGTGCTCGCCGAACATCGTCAACAGGTTGCCCTGGAAGCGGAAGCCCAATGGCAAGTAAAAGCACCACCAAATAATAAAGGTAAAAATGAAAACGTTTCCATCAAAACGCGTCGGACTCCTATCACTTCCACTTAACGTTATTAACAAGAATAACCTCAATCGCCACAATGCGGCATTTTAAACAACCTGAGCTCGGTAATCCACCGGGCTCAGGTTGTTTAAAATGGATTTAGAAGCATTTGATGGTTGTAGATTTGTGGAGGACAAGCCGTTTTAACGTGCCAAGCCACCTGTTTACAGGGCACATCATCACACCACATGGCCAACGTGATGAGACAGATTTTTCTCATAAAATGAGCGTTGCCAAGGGTTTCTCTACATTACCAATAGACTTCATCTTATATGGAAAATAAACATAATTTAACCAATTATTCGGAGTTATTTTAATTTTACATCTTATTCCATTTGTATAGACGGAGACGCCGGATGCGGATACAATTACCTCCGATAACAGTTATTGGAGGGGATCGCAATGAAAGTCCTACGGATGGGATTCACCTTTTTAACGGCTTCTGTCATCGCTTTGGGATTTCAAACAGGTGCCTTTGCCGCCACGGAGAAAGTACCAGCACCAAGTAATCATCAGGTTAAAAAGGCTACAAACTATCAAGAAGAATCGTCTCGATATGATCTGCCTTTAAGCGTTCAAGAGGAGATCGATGTCCTTCTCGCTAAGCAGGAAAAAGGTCTCTCATCCATCAAAGCAGACGGCAGAACCTATGTGATTCTCTCCTTCGGTCCTCGTCCTTCCTCTGGTTATACATTCGATATAGAACAATTTACACAGTGGGGTTCTGATATCTACATTACCACCCATGAAACGCCTCCTGCTGATGGTCAAATTATTAATTTCCCCATCACCAATCCAATCACTGTCCTCTCGATAGAAGGAGAGCAAGACCTCAACTTTTACTGGTCCGCCCATTAATGTAACCTAAAACCCGCCATCTGGCGGGTTTTTTATACATCCGGATCGATCATCTCTTCTAACCAACTCGTAATAGATGAATGGGGAAGAAATGCTTCTCCTCGGTATTCATGAGGAATTCCCTCCAATTCCTTTGGTACAACAACCTCTGTAAAATAACCATTACTTAAAAAAATCGGTACCACAAGTAAGCGACCACGCATAGCAAGCGCCTGCGCCTTCGGCCTTACATCCTTCGTACGTAGCATCGCATAGTCGATACTCGAAAACTTAAAGCGTTCAACGAGTGCAGCTGCAAGTTCTGCCAAACCCCGCTCCCATCGCTCGCGAAATCCAGCCTTTTCACTTCCATGGGCGACCAGCAGAATGGACTCCTCCTTCGGTTCTTCAGCGAGCATTGCCACTCGTTCTTCGATAATTTCAATGATCCGAGGATGTGCATCCATTCCCTGACTTGGAATCACCTCCGCTGTTACCTTTATTCGATCAAGGTTAGTAGGTAATCGAGGCGACTCAATCACACCCAAGGAATACCAAATCTCTTCCAAATGGGTACTTCCCGAACTAACAAAAAGGGGAATCGCTAAAATCCGTTCAACTCCCTGACTCTCTAATTCCTTCACCCCATCTGGAATGAGGCGACCAGGAACCAATTCCAAATAGCCAATCGCGATAGGAAGATCCGTCTTCACTCGTGCGACCGCTTCATCCACAAGACGATTCCATTCAGCGCTTCGGGAACCATGAGCGATTACCAGTACGCCATTCTTTTTCATACGGGCCATATGCGTCACCTCTTTTTACGAAAACATTACTTCTACTCTACATCTAAAACATCTTGCAAAGGTAAGATCTCATTAGTCCCAAGAATTCCTTGCCTCAGACTGGGCACCCCAATCAATGCGTAACATCCACACTCACAAGACTATCTATACCCGAATTCGTTACATGACCCATAAGATGTAGTACCTCTTACATATCCTCTCTCATTCTACACCATCTGCTGAGTTTGCAATGTCAAGTATACGTCATATTATCTAACATAAAAGCCGCATTATCCACCGGAGATCTTTTTCATGTAAACTATCTTTACAAACAAGCGGTTTTATTATAAGATAAAACCCATAAGAACTACGCTACAGGGGGGGGTTTTTGTGGTGCTTACCCTGCTGTTATCCTCGAAAGACGACAACCTTTCAAAAGATGATTGCAAGCAAATACTTACCAGTGCTGATTGCCAAGTTCAACATGGTTCAATTGACAACCTTTCAGGCCTGTCACCTGACGTGGATGCCATCATTATCCAGTCTCTCTTCCCATCCACTTCCCTAAGTAAGGAACAAATGAAAATTCTTTTACACTTTCCTCTGCTCTGGTATTGGGAAGGTGCTTCGCCAGATATTTCACCTGAAGAAACCCATCATTTTGATGGCCTTTTATTTCCTAATATGCCTTCGGAATCTGTTCGCCTCACCCTTAATAACTCCCTAAGAAACCATCGTCACCGAATCCTCCTCCAAAAGGATAATGATAAGCTTGCCTATCAGTTAGAAGAACGACGCTGGGTAGATCGAGCTAAGTCAATTCTCCGTGAGGAACGTAACATTACAGAACAGGAGGCCTACACTTTTTTACGCAAGCAAGCGATGGACGAACGACGAAGGCTTCCAGAAGTTGCCGCTTCCCTTGTCCAATTTCATAAGATGTTGGAGAAACCAAGGGAAGCTGAACACATTCGCGGTTAAATGGTTCGCTGGTTATATAAGCGTATAGAATGAAGGAGAAGGTTGTTAACCTAGTAGAAATCTACTGGGTTATTTTTTCGTTGCCGATTACAGTATACAAGGGAATCTGGATGCAAATGATACTTTTATAACGGTTCCATTTTATCAAACAAAAATAACCCATTTATATCCTCTTTTTCATTTTGTCAAGGACTAATTTCTTATAAAATAACAAGTATTCCCTGTATTTTTTCTGTAAATCTCCAGATGTATGATACCATTAAGTTATTGCCACCTCCCCAGAGTATTTCCATCTGGGACAAAACAAACCGGGAGGACAATCCGTGGATTTTTACACTCGCCTTAAAAATTACTTTCCAGAAGAAGAATTAAAAAAGTATGCTCACCTTCGTGACTTGTTAAACAATCAAGATACGTATTACAAAGCAGAAAATGAGGACTATCTACTCCTCTACAGTGAGTTTGACACATTTATCTTTGTAGACTACCTCCTCGTAAGTGGAAAAACACGAGGGAAAGGTGTCGGTACTCAGGTCCTTGATAAGCTAAAAGATACGGGGAAGGCGATCATTCTTGAAGTAGAACCCCCTACCTCTTCCGTTCCTGATTCGGAAAAGCGTATTCGATTTTATGAAAAGAATGGGTTTCAACTAGCGGATCAGATCCATTACAATCTAGAAACTGAAGACGGTGAAGCTCTTGAGTTAGATATTTATTATTGGAGCCCGACTCCCCTTACCCAGGAAGAAGTAATGGAGAAAATGGCTACAGCCTGCGATGAAGTTCATAATTTCCGTTCCATGCTTCACTACGGAAAAATTCGGGCTAATCCAGAAGAAGTATTAGAACTGAAAGAACCTGTCACCCACTAACTTCAACCCAAGGAACCCCCGGATTTAACCGCGGGGTTCCTTTATTCTGGGGTCATTGAATATACGCAGCTTGATGCAATAGTTCACTTAATGGGACGATACTGTATCCGCGAACGCGTAGTTCCTTAATGACTGTAGGAAGAACTGCTACAGTATTGTTCAGTCCCCCTCTCCCGGCTAAAGAGTGCATAAGAATAATACTACCAGACTGGACTTTTTTGAAGATATTTGACAAGATCTGTTGTTTGGAAATTCCGGCCCAATCCCTACTATCTACATCCCATAAAACTAACAATCGATGTGTACTTGTCAACAACCGAAGAATAGTTTGATTAATTCCACCATAAGGGGTTCTCACGTATCGGGGAGTGACCCCAGTTAACTGCATAATCTTCACGGTAGTTTGGTTGAGTTCCTTTTGAATCGTTGTGGCCGACATCGAGCGGAAGTCTTTGTGCGTATACCCATGTACCCCTAAAATATGGCCTTCACGGTTGATTCGTTGTAATTCAGCTGGGTACTTAACCACTTGCTGCCCCAGTACAAAAAAAGTTGCTTGCGCACTCTCTCTTGCTAGTGTATCTAGAATACGAGGGGTATAGCGATCATCCGGGCCATCGTCAAAGGTTAAGGCGACCTGCTTCTGATCCCTTGGGCCATTAAAAAATACAGGTTGAAGATCAAGACGTTGCCAATTATACAGGATCTGCGCTTCACGTTGCTGGAAGTAGGTATGATACTGCGAAGGAGCTGGTGGAAGATACGGAAAGGGTAACCAGTATCCAGGAGGATACCACCACATCATCTTCACCCCTATAGGTTGAAAAAAGTGTATTCTCTTACATTATTCATGTTTGGGCATATTAAGTCATATTCAAACTTTCTTGATCCCAACCTATCTTAATGACATTAACGATTAATCAGCACACCTGCACCCACATATCCATTATGGTAAGATAATTAAGGATCAGATTCCAAGGAGGTAGTACACCATGGCCACCAAAGGTACCATTGAATTAGAAAACGGTGAAGTACTTGATTTAGAGTTTTACCCCGAAGCAGCACCTAGCACCGTGGAAAACTTTAAAAAACTAGCCAATGAAGGTTTTTATAACGGTCTCTCTTTTCATCGCGTGATCCCTGGCTTCGTCAGCCAAGGCGGTTGCCCCATCGGCAACGGCACGGGCGGTGCTGGATATACCATCAAGTGCGAAACAGCAGACAACCCTCACAAACATGAGCCTGGCTCCCTATCTATGGCCCATGCTGGCAAAGATACAGGTTCCAGTCAATTCTTTATCGTTCACGATGCACAACCCCATCTTAATGGCGTTCATACAGTATTTGGCAAAGTAACAAAGGGTGTGGAAGCTGCACAGAACATGAAAGCTGGCGACCGTATGAACAACGTACGTGTCTGGGAAGATTAAGTAAAGCGATATTGGTAATATAAAAAAGCCTAGGATTGCTTGGATTGCAATCCCTAGTCTTTTTTATGGAAAATCCACAGGTGGATCAGAACCCCTTATCAATAGACATTGACCGAGTTCTCGCCATTGAAGGAGGTCGGATATGATGAATCACCATAGTCTTAATAAACGGTTTTTACCTATACCGAAATCTCCTGTGTGGTGGCAACATCAGCAAAGGTAGCCATAATTTCCGTCGCATGAGCATGATGTGACTCCTCACTAAACTTATCCATCTCCTTCGCATTAGAAGCATCATGTATAAAAATCATCTGATGACCCCGATGATAACCCTCTACAATAGTAGATAGACAACACATCGTTGATCCATAGCCCACAATATGAATTCGATATTCCTTCAATCGATCCATCATCTCTGAAAACTCCTCCGATGAAAAACAAGAAAACTTGTACTTTGTTATTTCTCTTTCCCCTATACGCGGTTCAAAACCTTGCACAAAATCGCTAAACTCAGAATCAGCGTTAAAAATCTCCCCCTCCTGCAAATGTCGCACGTGCACAACCATCCATCCCTCTGTACGCGCTTTCTCCAACATCGTCTTCGCATTTTCCAGCGAGGGCCCAATCGATCGAATATAAAACGGTCTCCCCTCTGTTACATACTCCCTCTGGATATCAATCAACACCAATGCATTCCGTTCATTCATATCATCAGCTCCTTTTAGATATTAAAGCGATCCTCACCATGTAATTATGTGCACTATTCTCGACCTACCATCTCCCTTCCTTCAAAGCGATCAAATTCAGCCTATCTTCCCCCATAAAAAATCAACTCCCACAAAATATCAGAGGGAGTTGATTTAATAGACGAATATTTTAATATATCAAATCAATAAACTGCTCCTTCGTTAAATTGCCAAAGTACTCCTCAATTTTCACATCAGCCATAACACTCAATAGGTCCTTACGATCATAACGACGACCTATTAGCATGCGTTCCATTTCCTGAACCTCACGAATGCCAAAAAAATCACCAAAGATCACACATTGCCGAATCACGCCCTTTTCCACCTGGAGACGGATATCAACACTTCCTACACCCTCAAACCGCCGGGAATGCTCCACATTAAATTTAGGCGAGTGGCCAAAGTTCCAATCCCAGTTCTGGTATCGCTGAGCAGAGATTTGCTCTATTTTTCCCCAATCTTCCTTGGTCAACTGATACTGGGGGATCTCCTCATGCTCTTCAAAGATATAGTGGAGAAGCGTCTCTCGAAACTCCTCAATTGTCATTTTTCTATTTATATATTCTTTGATATTCGCCACTCTGCTCCGCACAGACTTGGTACTCTTTGATTGGAACTTCTCCTTTTTCACCTTTAGGGCATCAGTTACCGCATCGAGATCCACATCAAACATCAGCGTACCATGACTAAACATTCGTCCCTTCGTAGAAAACTGAGCGTTCCCTGAGATTTTCTTCTCTCCAATCTGCAGATCATTCCGACCGGTTAACTCCGCTGCTATCCCCAAACGGTGGAGAGCTTTTACTACAGGTTGAGTGAATTTGCGGAAGTTGAGAAAACTCTCCCCATCATCCTTCGTGATAAAACTAAAGTTCAAATTCCCCCGGTCATGATAGACCGCTCCTCCACCAGAAAGACGACGCACCACATGAATCCCCTTTGTTTGGCAATACTCCACATGGATTTCCTCCACCGTATTTTGGTTGCGCCCAATTATGATCGAGGGTTCATTGATGTAAAACAACAGATAATCTTCATCTATATCAAGATGCTTTAGGATATATTCCTCAATCGCCAGATTAACTCTGGGATCATAGTTTTTCTCATTATCAATAAATAACAAGGGTGGTCCCCTCCTCATCAGTAACTACCTTCTTATTGTAGACAAGTAAACGGACCGAAAGCAATTTTACGTGTGACAAATTGAAATGGAAACATCCCTAAACAAAAAAGCCAGCGGCTACTTATAGCCCTGGCTTGATTCAAGCATAGCACTCATTGATGAGCATCTTCCCGTGAGGCGCTCCTCAATCCCCATTTACACTAGCATATCCTGCTTTTTCCGCATCTGATTTTGTAAGGAAAAATACACGCTGTTCAATCGGAACCTTTTTATAATCAGCAGGGTCGACATACTTTTTTGTCTTATAGTCACCTACATATTTATCGGGTTCACGATCTCCTACTCGCAAACGGAATTCAAAAGGCATTTCTGGGTTTTCTGATTTCCACATACCAGAACCGTCTTTTTTCGCTTCGAGAAGCGCAGAACGGTATTCCGTAAAGTCACCCATATTAGGCGCGATATAATAGGTTACTGCTAAACCACGCCGTACCATTTCTTCATTCACATCTAGTTTATCAGTATTAATATGAGCCAAAATACGTCCATACTGATCTTTTTCTGTTTTATCTGTCTCTACCGTTACTGAAGTACCTTCAGGTAAAAGTTTTTTTAGCTCTTTCTTTGCTTCTTCTCCATACTTCCCTTGACTTTTCCCTTGATAATTGGTCTCCGGAGCATCGATGGATAATAAACGGACCTTGGTACTCCCAAGTACTTCTTTATTTAGATGAACCGTGTCCCCATCTACTACCGACTGAATTGACGACTTGTAAGTAGCCGCCTCTGTATGACTCGGCAAAGAAAACATCAGGGTCATACTCAAAACAGCTAGTCCCAAACCATTCATTCCCATACGAATACGCATCTGTAAAACCTCCCTTAATTATTTCCTGGCATACCCTTTTTATTTCATTTTTTTAAAAATACCCATAACTACCTTACAACATATTTGCTGATGATGTAAACACTTACATATCTAAAATTCATGAATAATTTAGGAAATATTAAAAAATCCTTCACCTACAATTGAGGTGAAGAATGAAATAAATTCTATGATGCCGTATTTTTATTATTTTGGTATAAAATGTAATTTACTAGGTATTCAACAAAAATAAAGCCAGAGCTACATAGCCTCTGACTTGGCATACAACAAATATTCCTTTCTCATTATAGATAGCACATAAATATGTTACTTATTCTGAGTGCCCTTAGTTGGTGTACTAGGAGATGTTTTCCACTCTCCACCATCTGGCACCCTAGCCCAGGATGAATTTTTGGTTGCAGCCGTATAGTGATAGGAATCGACTACCGACCCATCAGCGGTTTGTAACGTTACATCATCGCCACCATTATTAAAGTAGGAAGAAGGTTCCCAGACAAAGTATCCTTTCGCTGGTAGCTTTGTACCCTTTGGAATGGTGTATGGAGAAGAACCGCTCTTCACCGTATCATCGAGGATATAACCACCAAGATCCACTGCTTCATTTCCTGAGTTATAAAGCTCTACAAACTCCTTACCAGACCCTGGATACGGAAGCACTTCATTGATAAGCACTTTTCCCTGCGGTGTTCCACCACCGCCATCACCACTCGTATACCCAGCTTCCTTTGCCTCTGATTCGGTAAGGAAAAATACCCGCTGTTCGACAGGTACCTTATTATAATCCGCAGGACCAACGTATTTTTTCGTCTCATAGTTACCCACATATTTATCGGGTTCGCGATTTCCTACCCGTAAACGAAATTCGAAGGGTAGTTCTGTTAACGGATCCTTTGGATTCCATATACCAGAACCTGATTTTTGAGCTTCTAGGAGAGCTGACTGATAGTCAGTAAAATGACTCATATTGGGCCAGATATAATAGGTGACTGCAAGACCGAGGCGTACCATCTCCTGGTTCACATCTAGCTTATCTGTATGAATATACGCCAAAAGGCGGCCATACTGATCTTTTTCTGTTTTGTCGGTTTCCACGGTTACTGAAGTGCCTTCAGGAAGGAGTTTTTTCATCTCCGCCTTCGCGTCTTCCCCGTACTTCCCTTGACTTTTCCCTAGATAATTGGTCTCTGGAGCATCGATAGAGAGTAAACGAACCGTGGTACTCCCAAGCACTGCTTCATTCAAATGAACTGTGTCTCCATCGACGACTGATTTAATCGTCGACTTATAAGTCGCTGCCTCTACATCATTGGGAACAAAAAATAAGATCACGGTACAGAGTAAAACCAACCCGGCTCCATTCATCCACCAACGAGTACGCATATCTTTGGCCTCCCTAAGTATTTATAGCAGTCACTGCAATTATACTATTACCCTGATTATATAACTAACATATTATTAATATAATAAAATATAAATGATATTATTTAATATAAAAATGAAAAAGATAATTCTGGTGCAAAGAAAACCGGCGGTTAGCCAGAAATACTTAGTTACCTATTTATCCAATTCCTTAATGATCATTTTCGGAGGAGTCGGGTAGGTCAAGCTCCTTAGGCCGCAAAAAACGTTTATGTCGGAATTTAAGGGTTCGCTTCAGGGGGCACAATAAGAATTCGCTATATCTAGGAACGTATCCTTGATTTACAGATACCTCAGTCCTCACCTACCCACGAAGACCATATGGCTTTCTCTATCCTACTGTGGTATAATTTCCTTTTGGAAGTATCTTTTCGGCAAACCGTTGGTTACCCGGCTTTGTAAACAGCCGGTTGCTTTTTTTATGAACATTTACAGCGTGAAGGAGGCCAGGGGCGCAAACTGCGCCCGGTCACATGAATCCTCAAGATATCCGCAACATTGCGATCATCGCCCACGTTGACCATGGGAAAACGACCCTTGTGGACGCGATGTTAAAACAAGCTCACATCTTTCGCGAGAACCAACAAGTCGCTGAACGAGTGATGGACTCGAACGACTTGGAACGGGAACGCGGCATCACCATTCTCTCTAAAAACACTTCCATCACCTACAAAGGCGTCAAGATGAACATCATCGACACTCCTGGTCACGCCGACTTCGGAGGCGAAGTGGAACGGGTGATGAACATGGTGGATGGGGTTCTTCTTTTGGTTGACTCCGTTGAAGGCCCTATGCCCCAGACCAAGTTCGTTTTGCGGCAAGCCTTAGAACGGGGACATAGAGCGATTGTAGTCGTTAACAAAATCGACCGTCCGAACGCTCGTCCTGACTATGTCGTTGATACGACCTTTGACCTCTTCGTCGACCTTGGAGCCAATGAAGAACAGGCCGATTTCCCCGTGATCTATACCAATGCGCTCACTGGACAATCCGGCCTTGATCCAGCAGAGATGCAGGATAACATGGAGTCTCTCTTTGAAGAAGTTCTAAAAACAATTCCTTCCCCAACGGTAGAGCCTGATGCTCCTACACAGATGCAGGCCACCCTGATGGGGTACGACGATTATAAAGGAAAGATTGTTATCGGCCGCCTAAACAGTGGTACGATCCAAAAGAACCAGAACGTTCTTCATATCCTCTCTGACGGTAGTCAGAAACCGCTAAAAGTGGCGCAAGTTTTTACCCATCAAGGACTTGGCCGTGTAGAAATAGAAACAGCAACGGCTGGGGATATCATCGCTTTGACAGGCCTTGGTAACGTTGGAATCGGTGACACGATCACTGATCCTGATGATCCTCGTCCACTGCCTCCAATCAAGGTAGAGGAGCCGACTCTTCGAATCACCTTCGGTGTAAACACAAGTCCTTTTGCAGGTCGTGAAGGTGACTTCGTCACTTCTCGTAAATTAAGAGAACGCCTCTTTATTGAATCGGAGCGTGACGTAGCTCTTAAAGTAAATGAGACCGAGTCCCCTGACACTTTCCTCGTCGCAGGACGTGGTGAGTTGCACCTTGGAATCTTGATCGAAAACATGCGTCGAGAGGGGTATGAATTCGAGGTTTCCAAACCAGAGGTTATCTTGAAAAAGATCGATGATACCTGGCATGAGCCAATCGAAACGGTAGAGGCTGAAGTGTCTGCAGATTACCAAGGGGCTGTTGTAGAACTCCTTGGGCAACGTAAAGGACAAATGACCGATATGCAAATACGGGACGATGGTAGCATTCGCTATACCTATCTCGTACCGACCCGTGGATTGATCGGTTTCCGTCAACAATTTATGACCGCCACGCGTGGGGAAGGGTTAATCAACACCCTCTTCGCTGGCTTCCAACCCCATGCAGGCGAAATCCAGACACGGGACCATGGATCACTTGTCGCTTGGGAACCAGGCAACGCTTCCAGTTACGGTCTCCATGCAGCCCAAGAACGGGGCACCCTGTTCATTCCAACTAATACGGATGTCTATGAAGGCATGGTTATTGGTCAGCATATTCGGGAAGGGGACCTGGATGTAAACGTCTGCAAAAAGAAACAACTGACCAACTTCCGCGCCTCCGGTTCTGATGATGCCCTTCGCCTAGAGCCCCCCCGTAACCTTTCCTTGGATGATGCCCTTGAGTATCTATCCGATGACGAACTCCTAGAAGTAACGCCGAAGGATTTCCGGATACGCAAACGGATTTTGCCTAAAAATGAACGGCGTAAGTATCAGAAATACGGTGGCAAAGTCAAACAATAAAAGTAGGTTAAGTAATAAAAGTAAGACCAGGTATTCTTGTCCCCTCTGATGGAGGAGATGACTACCTGGTCTTTTTTGCTTTCACTCCTCCATTTTCACGTATTAGCCATCCTTTTAACTCTCTATCGTAAGACAGCCTCTCTAAAATTTAGTATAATTTAATCTACCTTAGATCTCTGATAGAGGTGAACCTATGGAACAATGGATTACAAGTTTGATTGAGGAATATGGGTATCTAGGGATCTTTTTTATCATGGTGCTCGAAAATGTGTTTCCTCCCATTCCCTCAGAGCTCGTTCTCCCCTTTGGTGGTTTTATGACAATAAAAAGCAACCTTACCCTTACTGGAGTAATCGTAACCTCTACAGCTGGATCGGTATTAGGTGCGATTATCCTCTATGGCATCGGCCTTCTCTTAGATGTTACTCGTCTCGAAAAGTTGGTTGATCGCTGGGGATCTGTTCTTCGGATTCAAAAAAAGGATATTCACCGCGCAAATGCCTGGTTTGATCGCTATGGCAAATGGACCGTATTTTTTGGGAGGATGATTCCCATCGTTCGGAGTATGATCTCTATCCCTGCTGGGATGTCTAATATGAACTTTTCGCTGTTTTTATTCTTCACGATCTTGGGTACCGCCCTCTGGAACATCATACTCGTTGGTGCTGGGGCTATGCTCGGGAAATCCTGGACTAAAATTGTGGAATATATCAGCATTTATTCCGAGATTGTCTATGTTGGGTTTGCTATTTTACTCGTTGTGTTCATTATCTGGTATATCAGACGTCGGAAAACCACCTAGTCTCTACAAGGAAAGCGTCCTGCATAACAAAAAGCCTGCGCTATTTAAAAAACTTTCCGAGCATCCCTCGGAAAGTTTTTTATCATCCCTGCATCTCTTTTCCTTCTACCATCACAAAGGTATTGCCATAGAGGTCCTCAAACATTGCTTGAACTCCCCAGGGAAGATCAGATGGACCATCCACGATCTTTACCCCCCGTGAACGTAATAATTCCACATCTCCACGACAATCATCCGTCCCAAAAACCCACTTCGATATCTGTCCTAATCGTGCCATTCGACTATCTTCTTCCCTGGGCCCTGGTTGATAAAAAACAATCTCAGTATCCTGATGGGATGAATTTCCCCCGGTACCTAATGTGACCCAACGATATCCATTACCGAAGGGATTATCGCTTCGTAGTTCCAGTCCCAGCTTCTCTGTATACCATTGGATCGCTTCATCATAGTCTCTTACCACAATACATACATGAGCTAATTTGTTAAGCATAGGAGTGCTTCTTCTCCCTTCTATATCCTGACCTGAACTTGACCTATTGTACACAAGAAAGCCTCCGCTTGGAAGCGGAGGCTTTCTTGCATGGCAATAAATTATTGGACATCCGATACTTTTACTAATTGTTTACCCAGGTTTTCCCCTTTAAATAAACCAAGGAACGCCTGTGGAGTATTTTCAAGCCCTTCAACAATATTCTCTTGGAATACAATTTTCCCTTGGGCTACCCACTCACCCAGTTGTTTTACACCTTCTGGGAAACGAGACTGGTAATCACTGACGATAAACCCTTTCATCAACGCACTATTGATCAGTAGACTTGTCTGTACACGTGGCCCATGCTCTGGGTTTTTTAGATTATACAACGAGATCTGACCACAGAGGGGAACGCGAGCATATTTATTGAAAAGCGTAGCAACCGCATCCGAAATTTCGCCGCCCACGTTATCAAAATAGACGTCTACACCATTAGGACAAGCTTCTTCTAACGCCTTTTGTACGTTTTCCGTTTTATAATTAATGACGGCGTCAAAGCCTAACTCCTCCTTCAAATAACGAACCTTTTCCCCCGAACCGGCGATCCCAACAACGCGAGCGCCTTTTATTTTAGCAATCTGACCAACAATTGTACCTACTGCACCCGCTGCACCCGATACGACAACGGTTTCACCTGCTTGTGGTTGCCCAATATCTAGCAAGCCAAAGTAAGCAGTCAACCCTGGCATACCAAGTGCACCGAGATAGGCAGAGGGAGATGCTAAATTGGCATCGATTTTGTTTAGTTGATCTGCCTTCACTACCGAATAATCCTGCCAGCCAAGCAAACCTACGACCAGATCCCCTGCTTGAAAACGATCATCATTTGAAATCTCTACCTGGCCGACAACACCTCCGCTTAATACCTCATTAAGCTCAAAGGGTGCGACATAGGATTTACGGTCACTCATTCTCCCACGCATATAGGGATCTACTGACAAATACACCGTCCGTAGGAGAACCTCCCCAGGACCTGGTTTAGGTATATCCGATGAACGCAATTCAAAGGTATTCTCATTGGGTGTCCCATGAGGGCGTTCCATGAAATAGATTTGACGGTTAATCGTAGACATAGTTGATCACTCCGATTTATCACATTTTATTTCGGTACCAGAAATATACGCACCCTAATTAATAGTATACCAAAGATGAGCCTGAAATGCTTATCAATTTGATCCATCGATAGGTTGATTTCGTATCCCAGGATTTCAACCAGCCAAATTGATCAACTTATCTTCTACCTTGCCCCTATGTATCATTTCAATCCGTTACAATCATCTAATAAGGTAGATCCCTCTAGGGGGATCTACCTTATTAGATGAAAAACTCTCTACTTATCAAAGGATGACTCTATTCGTATCTCTACACGTCTTTGCGCTTTATCTCTTTGATATATAGTCTAACCAGTTACTTCTTCTGAGTAGCCCAGCGAACATCGGGATTACGATTTGTGCGAAAAACGATGTTTTCCCAATCCGATTGGACTAGCCCATTTTGCGAATAGTAATAGATGGGAATAAAGGGTAGATCCTTCATTAAAATACCCTCTGCCTGATGCAACAGTTTCAATCGGTTTTCTTCATTCTGCTCCTGTTTCGCTTGCATCATCAAATGATCATATTTTTTATTTACCCAGCCTGTCTGGTTATTCGGAGAATCTCCCAAATAGTAATCGAGAAAGACCACTGGATCGACGATAACCCCAGTCCAGCCCATACGAGCCATCTGATAATCTTTTTGGGAAAGGGTATTTAAGTATACTTTCCATTCCTGATTGGTCAACTTCACATCCACACCAAGGTTCTTTTTCACCATCCCTTGCACTGCTTCTGCAATCGCTTTGTGATTTTCGTCGGTATTGTAGGTAATTTCGATAGGCGGAAGCTTACTCCATCCCTCTTCCTTCATCCCCTCTTTCAACAGTTGCCGTGCCTTCTTTACATCTTCCTGTAGATAAGAGCGCTCCTCTTGGCGAAAATCACCCTTAGTAGGTGTCTTGAAGCCATAGGGAACAAATGCCATGGCTGGTTTTTGCCCTCCTCTGGTCACATGCTTCACAAGGGATTCTCGATCGATTGCTAAATTAAACGCCTTGCGGATTTTTACATTCGTAAAGGGTTTCTTTTTTACATTTAGCATGTACATATAGGTGCCAAAATAGGGGGTGGACTTATACTCTTCGCTCCTCTTCTCCTTCACTAACAAATCAGCAGGTAAATCCGTAACGACATCTAATTTCTTCGTTTTAAACATCTGATACGCCGTCTTTGAGTCATCTACCATTTCCCAGCGTATCCGCTCCATGGCGATACCCTTTTTCGCTTCATAATAGGGGTTCTTCGTTGCTATCACCCGCTCATTATGTTTCCACTCTTTCAATTGATAAGCACCGTTACTAACTAGTGTCTGGGCACTTGCAAACCAATTTTTTGGATGCTGGTTAACAACTTTCTCCTTCACGGGATAAGTGACCCAGAAAGTAAGTAACTCAGGGAAGTAGGCCACTGGATTTTCTAATGTTACCTTTAGAGTGTGTGCACCCGTCGCCTTCACCCCCACATCCTCCGCTGTACCTTTCCCCTTGTTATAAGCTTCTCCCCCTTTTAAATAATAGAGGTATATGGCAAATTGACTAGCTGTCTTCGGGCTGAGAACCCGCTTCCAAGCATACTCAAAATCCTTTGCTTTCAAGGGACTACCATCCGACCAGCGCGCATTCTTTTTCAAAGAAAATATATATGTTTTACCATCCTTAGCAACCTTCACTTTTTCAGCAACACCCTTTACTACTCGACCACGGGCATCTTTTTTATACAACCCTTCAAAAAGATGATCGAGAATCCAGCCCGATGTGGTGTCTATAGCCAATGCAGGATCGAGGGAGGGAGGTTCTGTTTGTGCATTCAGAGTAATCGAGGATGTGCTTGTAGCTTCCTTCTCTCCACTTGTACAGGCAGTAAGGGCTAAGATACAGACGAGAATCGTAGCTAGCCATTTCACAGGTGAAATCATCGTTTTCCTCCTTCATTAGCAACTTTTTTAATTTTTTTCATCCTATTAATTTTCTGTTTTTAATCTCTCAACCCTCCCTATTAATAAATCTTCCCCAATTAAAAAAGACCTCCTAACCATCTCATGGTTGAGGAGGAGTTTCACTCACGGCTATCCGTATCTGCTTTTTTAGCCATTCGATAGTCAATCACTTGATAACCTAACCGTTCATAAAGACGGACCGCTGCTAGGTTATTGGCTGTAACAAAGACTTGACGTGATGAGATCCCTTTCTCTGCGAACCAAGCTTCTCCATCCATTAGGATTTGACGGGAGAGGCCCTGGCCCTGATATTCTGGAGAAAGATAGATTTCATTGATATATCCTTCGTTCCGAAAGGTAAGATGATCTCTTCGAATATCGAGGAAGAGAATTCCTATCGGTACATCCGACCCCGGAGCGGTATAAACCTGTATATAAGCATTTTCGTCCTCTGCACGATCACCAAGTTCCTCTCTCCACCTAGCCCCTTCCTTTTCTTCAATGAGTATACGATCCCAGTAGGCCGGATCATACTTCTCCCCCTTGAGTTCGGACCATAATCGATAATGGTGTCTCATCAGGGCAAGGTGAAATTCCTCCGCTTTTTCAGCATCATTCTCAGGAGAATATCGGCGGGAGTGAAACTGCGAGATAGATTGCAATTAGCAAGCATCCTTTCTATTAGTCAAAATACAAAAAGACGCTACAATGAAGGATATATGCTTCTGTTCAAAAATCCAGCAGAGGGAAAGGTAACAAATCGAGATCACGCCGGTATCTGTTCCCCCTCGATCTTATTCCACCACAATCCACCGAAAAAGAAAGCCGCAGGCATTAGAAAGATGAGTAATCGCCAATCAAACCCATCCGTCCATCTCCCCATAAATCCAGTAATGAGTAGTGCAAGAAGAAGAGTAACTGCTGGATAGGCAAAAGGTTCTTTTTGTCTTAACCATTTTAGCACTACACTTCCCACGGGTACAGCAACCGCAAAAAATAGAAGCGCCCCCATTAACAACCTCTCGGAAACAACATACAACGTAATCAATAAGAAGAAAGAGAGTTTCATATCACCCAGTAGGGAAGATGCATAGAGACCACTTAAGATAAACTGAACGAGCAAACCAGCACCAAAGGAAGAAAGAGAAATGGAAACAATCCTTCTGACCATTGACATGACCCTCTTTCATTTTTCTCTCTATCGTTTCTTTTATTTCGTTGCTTGAAACCTTTGCGATCTTATCCGTACAGCTTCAACCTGTTCATAATTAACATGAACCCCAATACCAGGACCGGTCGGTACATGGATTAGTCCGTTCTTGACAAAAGTTTCTGGAGTGATGATATCTTTACTCCAATAACGAGAAGAGGCAGACAGATCCCCTGGCAATGTGAAGCCAGGTAATGAGGCTAAGGCAATATGCTGTGAACGAGAAATCCCTGACTCTAGCATCCCACCACACCACAGAGGGATCTCTCTTTGCATCGCCAGCTCATGAATACGCATTGCCTCAGAAATGCCACCAACACGCCCCAATTTCACATTAATCACCTGACAGCTTCCCCATTCAACTGCCCGGCGTGCATCCTCAAAAGACGTGATACTTTCATCTAGACAAATAGGGGTGTTGATTCTCTCTTGAAGTTTTGCATGGTCCATGATGTCATCCACTGCAAGGGGTTGTTCAACCATTAATAGCTGAAACTCATCCAGTGCTTTCAAGCGGTCGATATCCTTAAGACTATAGGCGGAGTTGGCATCTGCCATCAAGGGTAAATGAGGAAATGCTTTGCGCAATGGGCCTAGTACCTCTAAATCTGCGCCCGGTTGGATTTTCACTTTCACCCGCTGATACCCTTCTTCTACCCGTTGTCGTACCAACTCGATCATATCCTGTACAGAGCCCTGCGCACCTACTGCAACACCGGCAGCCACATATTCCCTCACCCCACCTAAAGTCGCAGCGAGAGAGCGGCCTTCTCTTTTCGCCCATAGGTCCCATACGGCTCCTTCTAAAGCCGCCTTTGCCATCGAATTGTACCGATAGATAGAAAAACGCTCATTTACCTCTCCAGGATGATCGATGATTTCTCCTAGCAATAGAGGTACTAGAAATTCACCCATTACCTGCCATGCTGTACCACAGGTTTCTTCCGTATACCATGGAGAAGAAAAAGCTACACATTCTCCCCAGCCAACTACACCATCCTCATCTCTTATCTCTATGAGAATCAACTCACGATCCTGGATCGTGGTGAGGCTGTTGGCAAAGGGAGCTTTTAAGCGCATGCCTAGGTGATGAAAGTCAATCTGATTGATCTTCACTCCTCATTCACCCCCTCATCCTGTTTTCTAGAAAGAAGATGAAGCAATTGACGGCGCATCAACTTATTTGCCGCATTTCGTGGTAATTCCTTCACAAAATAGATCCGCCTCGGAATTTTGTAACGAGCAAGCCGATTTTCGCAGTAAAGGATTAACTCCTGTTCTGCTACATTTTTCTCCTGACTTACACACACAAAACCTATAGCAACTTCCCCCCACCGATCATCAGGAACTCCTGTTACCCCCGCTTCTACCACTGCTGAATGGGAAAGAAGTGTTGCTTCAATCTCTGCTGGGTATACATTTTCTCCGCCAGAAATGATGAGATCACTTCGTCGGTCCAACACATATAGATAACCTTCTTCATCTAATCGTCCGATATCTCCTGTACGAAACCACCCTTCCTGAATCGCTTTTTCTGTGGCATCCTGTCGCTTCCAATAACCTTGCGTCACATTGAAACCACGAAGGAGTATCTCTCCCTCTTCTCCAGGAGCTACATCCTTCATCCCCATTACAATACGCAATTCAGTAGGAAATAAGGCCTTCCCCGCTGAACCAAGCTTTTGCAGGCTATCCTCTGGGGAAAGAGTTACCACCTGGGAAGCTGTCTCTGTCATCCCATAGGTCTGAAACACTGGAATTCCTCGTTCCCGACATTTCTCCAGTAATGGGCGCGGGGCTGGTCCACCGCCAAGCAACATACACCGAAAATGATCGGGATATCCCTCCATCGTCACGCCCTCAATCATTCGCGATAACATGGCACTAACCACAGAAACCATCGTAACCCCTTCTTGCAAAATCGCCTGATTCACCTTCACCGGATCAAAATCTTTATGAATCACAGCGGTGATCCCATACACCACCGAACGCAACAATATCGATAGACCACTCATATGAAACATCGGAGTACATACCAGCCATCGATCCTCGGTATTCAATCCCAAATTAAGCATCGATGATGTCGCACTCCACCAATGATTCCCATAGGTTAGGATCACCCCTTTGGGACGTCCTGTTGTTCCAGAAGTGTACATAATCGTATGAATATCACTTAACTCAATATGAGTTTGCAAATCGATATCCGTTTCTACATAGGTTAGCATCTCACTCCACGCCATTACTTTCGTCTTATCAACATCCACTTGAGCTACCTTCTCCTGAAATGCGCTATCATAGAGCAAGAGCTTCGCCTCTGCATCTAACAGCTGCCATGTGATCTCCGGCGCCGCCAAGCGGTTGTTTAGGGGCACTAAGATGGCACCAATGTAGGAAAGTGCATGAATCACGGCCACCATGTTCAAACTATTATCCATCAGGAGAGCCACACGCTCCCCTTTACTAACCCCGATACTCCCAAGCCGACGGGCAATTCCCTTAGCTTCCTTGTTCAACCACGCCCAGTTCCATTTTTCACCATTCACTTCTATAGCGGGTCTTTCCGGGGTGAGAAACGCTCGTTTATCTAGCCACAGGGGCATCTTCATCTGGGGAGATTGCATCAATTAACAAGCCCCTTTCACAAAAACACAGGTTACGACTTCTCCTCTATTATATCTTTTCCAAAGAAAAAGCCCTACTTCTACTAAGAAGATAAAAACTAGGTATACCGATTACTTTCACTCGTTGGAGCAATGTTTATTCCCTGTTTAAAAAGGGTAATATCATTTATAATAAGTATAATTCTATACTATAATCAAAGAAGAAAAAAGCAAAGGGTGGTTAAATAAAAATTATGTCATGGATCTATCTTATAGTAGCTGGTTTATTTGAAATCGTATGGGCCATCGGATTAAAATACACCCAAGGTTTTAGCAAGCCACTTCCTAGTTTGATCACCCTCGTTGCTATGACTATCAGTCTCATCCTCCTTTCTCTCTCGTTAAAAACCCTTCCTATTGGTACTGCTTACGCAGTCTGGACAGGAATCGGTATCCTAGGGACTATCATTGTCGGTATGATCGCCTTTGGGGAATCTCGCGATGTTCTGCGTATCCTTTTTCTTTCCTTAATCGTCGTTAGTATTCTTGGTCTCAAAGTAACTACGCCTGAGTAAGACCATAAGAAGGATTTATCATTTTCATTTATAGCCTAATCAAAAACCCCTGCTTAAGCGCAGGGGTTTCTTGTCTTAGTACAGCTTGGGTTTAAGGAAAACGTGGGAACTTATCGAATTCTGGTTTCCGTTTTTCCTTAAAGGCATCGCGGCCTTCCTTCGCTTCATCCGTTGTGTAGTAAAGGAGAGTAGCGTCACCACCCAGTTGCTGAAGGCCTGCTAATCCATCAGTATCTGCATTGAAAGAAGCCTTCAAGAAACGAAGAGCCGTGGAAGATTTTGAAAGGATTTCATCACACCATTGTAGCGTAACCTCCTCCAGCTGTTCCAATGGTACGACGGTGTTGACCAAGCCCATATCTTCAGCTTCCTGTGCATTATACTGGCGGCATAGATACCAAATTTCCCGAGCTTTCTTGTGGCCAACAATACGAGCTAGATATCCAGCACCATAACCTGCATCAAAGCTACCTACTTTGGGGCCTGTTTGACCAAAAACGGCGTTATCAGCAGCAATCGTCAAATCACATACGACATGCAACACATGGCCTCCACCAATAGCATAGCCTGCCACCATGGCGATAACAGGTTTTGGGGTCATTCGAATTAAGCGTTGCAGATCCAATACGTTTAAGCGAGGGATTTGGTCCTCACCCACATAGCCCCCATGACCGCGTACGGATTGGTCACCACCTGAGCAGAACGCCTTTCCTCCTGCACCGGTTAGAATAATAACCCCTATGTCAGAATCGTCACGAGCACGGGAAAACGCATCGATTAGTTCCATTACCGTTTGCGGACGGAAGGCATTATGTACTTCCGGACGATTAATGGTGATTTTTGCAACACCTTCATGATGTTCATACATAATATCTTCGTATTGGCGTACAACTTTCCATTCTACAGTCATCTTACTTCCCTCCATCAACTCGCCAAGTGTTCCCACACAAAGCGATACAGAATATGAACCCTCCTATTCAAGGAAGTCCATCACTATTGTACCAAAGAGTCGGGTTTGTTCCACGTGGATCGTATGCCCTGATAAAGGAATGTTTTCCAATCGTGCATCAGGGAGTCGTTTAATCATCTCTTCGCCAATATGACGAAATTTGGTGTCTTTCTCTCCTACAAGCAACATCACCGGTATCTTCAACTGGGGTAACTTATCCCACCAAGAAGGCTGAGCTCCTGTACCTATCCCTCGAAGACTGTTGGCAAGACCTACAGGATTGTTAGCTAGCCTCTGTTTTCGGATTTCATCACGGACCGTCTGGGGTAACCCCTGCTGACTGGCAAAAAGGGGGATCTTCTCCCAGCTATCAACGAAGGCTTCTAATCCTGAGGTCTCAATCCGATTAGCTAGGACCTCATCACTTTGTCGTCGTTTTCTACGCTCCTCTGAGGATGCCAGACCCGGGGAGCTACTCTCTAGTAACAAGCGCTCAACCCGCTCAGGATACAACATGGCAAAGGAAAGCGCCAGCCTTCCACCCATAGAGTACCCTAGAAGGAGAACGCTTTTCTCTCCTAACTCATCAAGGATTGCCGCTAGGTCCGCAGCGGCTGGTTCTACTCGATATCGCTCCAGATCTCCTGGGGATTCTGTCCCTCCATGACCTATCAGATCCACTCGGATGGTCCGAAAGTGAGGAGTAAAAACAGGCAATAAAGGAAGCCAATTATCCCCTGCCCCGGTAAACCCATGCAGCAAAAGAAGGGCAGGGCCTTCTCCTGCTATCTGTACTTGATATCGAAGCCCATGGACGCGAATCTCCATCAGAAACTCACCTCTGCCAGCCATGGATCCAAGGATTGATGAACATTTTCCCAGATGGCGCGATGAGTGGATACATTATCAGTACGATCGGTGGGAATCTCGATGACGTGCATCCCTTTACCATCCATGCTTTTTTGCAATGCATTATGGAACTCCTCCCAACTGGAAATACGCGTAAAGGAGCCACCATACATAGTAATTACAGGCTCATAATCCAATCCAAGCGGAGTACCAAACAACGTTTCAAAGGCAACTTGATCCGCCTCTTTCGCCTGGGGCAGGAAGGAGAAGATCCCCCCTCCACCATTATTGATAACAATAATGGTGATATTGATGGTATGAAGCTTAGCAGCAAGAAGCCCATTTAGATCGTGATAAAAAGAAAGGTCCCCCAGGACGAGCACCGTCGGCGATTGGACTAATGCAGCACCCAAGGCTGTTGAAGTCACCCCATCGATGCCATTGGCTCCACGATTGGCCATTCCCCATACCATCGCGCCTTCTTTAGTGAAGAAGCTATCCATATCCCTCACAGGCATGCTATTCCCAGTAAAGAGTAAACTTCCATCAGGCATGGTTTTTCCTAATTCAGTAAATACCCGCCCTTCAAAGAGTCCCTCTATCTGAACACTACTAGCAACCATTCCTGCTCGCGTTCGCGCATCTAATTCAAGTAGATTCTCAGACCAGTTGCCCTGTCTTTTTGGATCGATGGCTGATACCCGCTTCGCCACTTCTTTAGCAAAATGGTCGGGATCACTATAAATCATCTCTGTCGCAGATAATGTAGGTTCCCGCCAACCACCATCCGGATCTACAACAAGTTGACGACAATCGCGAAACTGCCCCAGGAATAAGAGAAGGGCTTTTGAAACAGGCATCGCACCAAAACGGATCACCACCTCTGGCACAGCGCGTTCCTTGATCACTGGATGGCGAAGAAAAGCATCATAGCTATCTATCACCCATCCATTTTTATGCTCCCCGCGACGCAGTTGAGATAACGGGTCTGCCAAGATTGGCCAGCGGAGAGACTCCGCTAAGTGAACAAGAGCTTTGCCTAGTAAAGGATCTTCCTGGGGTCCACAGATAATTAAACCTCTCTCAACCTCTGCTAATTCACTAGCCCATTCATCCAAAATAAAGGAATCTAGTTTGCGGTCCCCTGTAGTGATGTGAATATAAAAATCCCTTTTACTAGATCGTCTCCCGCCTGTGAACATACCTTGTGATGTTACATCGGGTACCAATGGTTCACGAAAAGGAAAGTTGAGGTGGACAGGTCCTGCGGGACCTATGGATGCCGTTTTGGTTGCACGGGCTGCCATCGTTCGAGCATAACGAAGCATAGATGCTGAAGCTTCTGGTAAAGCCATCTCCGCAAACCACTTGACATGGGAGCCAAACATCCCCAGCTGATCAATGGCCTGCGGAGCACCCACATCCCTTAATTCATGAGGGCGATCTGACGTCAATACAACTAAGGGTACGCGAGCGAGCTTCGCTTCAACCACAGCGGGATAATAATTGGCTGCTGCTGTCCCTGATGTACATAACAATGCAACCGGTTTCCTGGAAGCCTTCGCCAAACCCAGGGCAAAAAAACCAGCCGATCTCTCATCTACATGCATTTTTATATTAAGGCCTGGATGGTTCGCCATGACCATCGCCAATGGTGTCGAACGGGAGCCTGGACTTATAATCACCTCAGTGACACCACTCATCACTAATTCATCGACGAAGGCCCCCGTATAACCTGTCAAATCTACGATATAATCTTGCAACAATCCCATCTCCCAATACTGATAGCAAGGGACCAACTACTCCCCTTCGCCTTCTCGATAATTTCTTCTCTCGAGAAAACCTCTCGTTTTCTTATCCGAGTTTACGCCACCTCCAGTATACAGGAATGGAGTATTCATTTCTACAAAGGGAGAATGGTTGATCCAAGTCGTTCTTTCTATTACAGAGTTTCCAGAAGGAGAGGAGAGAGGTATAATGGTTTTCGTTCAGTTGCACCTACTTTTCCTTGCTGAATCCTAAAGGAGAGATTCCCTTGAACCAACACGCTAGATGGCGAGTCTGGTGGCAGTTATTACGCCCCCATACCTTAACTGCCTCCTTCGTCCCTGTTTTAATAGGAACAGCACTCGCCCTTGAAATCAACGAAATTCAACTCCCACTCTTTCTTGCCATGTTGCTCGCCTCAGTTTTGATTCAGTGTGCCACCAACATGTTTAATGAGTACTACGATTACAAACGGGGGCTGGATAATAAAGACTCTGTAGGCATCGGTGGTGCTATCGTCCGGTATGGAATTTCTCCGCAAACCGTGATGAATATCGCCATTACCTGTTGTGTGATTGCCGTACTGCTCGGCATCTATATCTGTAGTGCTACTAGTTGGTGGCTCGCAGTCATCGGTGTAATCTGTATCGCAGCAGGATACTTTTATACTGGAGGGCCATGGCCAATTGCTTATACTCCCTTCGGTGAAGGTGTAGCTGGATTTTTCATGGGTCTGATCATCATCCAAATCGCTTTTTTTATCCAGACGGATGCGATCACACAATTAAGCATCCTCATCTCGATCCCCACTTCTATTCTTGTAGGCGCGATCCTGATGGCGAACAACATCCGCGACCGTGAAGGCGACAAAAAAAATGGACGAAAAACCCTTGCGATCCTCCTTGGGCATGAAGGGGCCGTCCGCTTCCTTGCGGGGATGTTTATCGTCTCTTACCTCTGGGTGATTGCTTTAGTCATCCTCGGTTTATTCTCTCCTACTCTATTACTCGTCCTGCTCAGTGTGACCAAGGCAGTAGGCGCAGTACAGGGGTTTGCTGGTCGTCGTACCAATGTGGAAATGATGCCAGCAATGGGAGCAACTGCACAGTTAAATTCACTGTTTGGTATTTTACTCGCTATTGGACTCACATTAGATGCCCTAATCCTTTAACACTCTTCCATCACCTATAGGTACGATCTAAAAAGAGCCTGCCCAAAGTACTCACACACCTTGGACAGACTCTTTTTGATTATTCATGACTATACTTAAAGGCTTTGGCTCCAATCAATCACAGCCTCACCCTCCAGGAATTTCTCCGTATCCATCGCTGCCATACAACCCGTACCAGCAGCAGTAATTGCTTGCCGATAGATATGATCCTGCACGTCACCACAAGCGAATACACCCTCGACACTGGTTTTGGTTGTACCAGGCTCTACCTCGATATAGCCTAGTTCATCCATGGTTACTTGACCGCCAAGGAACTTAGTATTCGGATTGTGGCCAATGGCAATGAAGATCCCATCCACTTCGATTAGTTCTTCTTTACCCGTTTCGCTGTTCTTTACTTTCAGCCCTTTTACTCCACCCTCATCCTTTTTCACTACTTCAATCGGAGTTCGATTTAAGGCCCATTTCACCTTTTCGTTTTCACGTGCACGATCCTGCATAATTTTTGAGGCACGTAGTTCTTCACGACGATGAACCACGGTGACCTCCGAGGCGAATTTGGTCAGAAAGGTAGCCTCTTCCATTGCAGAATCCCCACCACCGATGACTGCGATCTTTTTACCACGATAGAAAAATCCATCACAGGTCGCACAAGTAGAAACCCCTTGTCCCATATTCGCTTTCTCTCCAGGAATTCCTAAGAGCTTCGCTGATGCACCGGTAGAGAGAACAAGCGCTTCCGTTTTTACCTCTCCCAAACTATCCACTGAAAGGGTGAACGGCCGCTTAGAGAGATCGACTTCTGTAACCCACCCTCTTTTAAACTCTGCTCCAAAGCGTTCTGCCTGCTTACGCATGTTATCCATTAATTCTGGTCCCATAATTCCATCTGGAAAACCCGGGAAGTTTTCTACATCTGTTGTTGTTGTTAGTTGACCACCTGGTTCTGGACCTTCAATAACCACAGGAGCCATATTAGCACGGGCAAGATAGATCGCTGCTGTCAATCCAGCTGGGCCAGTACCTAGAATAATTACTTTATGCATAGTTTATTTTCAACCTCCTCATTACACGTCAAAAACCACTCTTTGTGATATTATACCCGGTAGGGGTACCTATTGTAAATATCGGTAACTCCCTTGTATAATCAACCTACATTTAACTGTTCCACTAATTGCTCACCGTTAACCCTCATTACCCTTTCATATGGTTCTTTACACACGTATACAAATGCCGAAGGAATGTTCAAAGGAACAAATTTGACTTCAACACTGCGAAAACGCCTCTGTAATAGTGACTTCATCTGTAAAGAATACTGATAAGCGACAAAAACTCCATCAGGAGATAGATGTGCCTGAATCTGATCCAATATCTCAGTACGTTTCGCTTGTGGAAAATTAGCAAAGGGGAGCGAAGAAAGGATGATATCGGCGTGTCCATTCCCATACTGGTTCAGCACACGTCCCAACTCTTCTGCATTGGTTGTCAAATAAAGCTCAGGAAATTCCTGTTCCAATAAGAAACATAACCTTGGATCTTTTTCAAAAATGTATAGTTGTGCATCTGACGATAATTGACGAATCAATGATTTAGTAATGACACCAGTACCCGCCCCCAACTCCACCACCGTATCCATTTTTTCCCTATCGACGACATTCAGCATCGAACGAACAAGAAAAGGAGAGCTAGGAATAATACTCCCTACTTGACGAGGCGCGCGAAGAAAACCCTTCAAAAACTCCAATGAATCAGTCATCCATGTCAACAAAAACTCACCCTTTCAACTAGAACGACTCTAAAGTGTCTGTCTACTTATTTCCATAGAAAATTGTTTGTTTAATATATAAATTAAGTTCCAATGATAACATATAGTCAGGTGTATTTGTTATCCAAATATCTGGTTAATCAACAGCCCTGGCATACAATACAACACGCTGACACGTTAAGGAGCACATTCTTCTCATATGATGCACCCGCAAAAAAGCCCCTCCATACCTTACAAGGAAGGATGCCTTGTCTTAAGGAGGAGAGGTTTCATGGGGAGACCCTTTCTATCTAGGTTTACTACATTCCCTTGGTTAAACGCCCTGTTCAATGTGTTCTTTATCGCTCTTTCTTTGCTTACGATCTGGCCTCTTGCCATTGTATAGCAAAACAATCCCCGCTTCGCTATTCAGCGAAGCGGGGATTGTTTTTGTTTCAAATCTGGCAGGAAGACTGGCTTCTCTTTTGTAAGTAACGTTGGTGATATTCTTCTCCACGATAAAAGGTAGGAGCTTCTTCAATCACAGTAACGATAGGATCTTTCCAGCTCCCTGAGGCATCCAGTTCACGTTTTGCTTTTTCGGCGGCTTCCATCTGCTCGGGTGTATGATAAAAGACGACTGAACGGTATTGGCTACCCATGTCCGGGCCTTGGCGATTGAGTGTCGTCGGGTTGTGATTCTCCCAAAATATATTTAAAAGCTCTTCATAGGAGACAATGGACGGCTCAAACTCTATATCTACTACCTCAGCATGGCCTGTTTTATCGGTACAAACCTCTTGATAGGTGGGGTTCTCCTTCTTCCCGCCCATGTATCCGACTGCGGTAGCGGTAACACCTTCGATCCTCCGAAAAAGTTCCTCCACGCCCCAGAAACAGCCTGCTCCAAAAGTAGCACGTGCCAAAAGACTCCACTCCTTCCACCATTACGTTTTCTCTCATCATACCTAAGGGTTCACTAGATAGCAATAAACCGACTTTACCAATCGCATTATTGAAATATTAGAGAGAATTACGATGAAAATTCCTATACCTCTTTATAAATACCAAGAGATCCAAAATAATCATTGGGTTCCGCAAATGAAATATTTCATGTACACTAACTATATGGCATTTTTTTTGAGGAGGTTGACCTTTTTGGGATCCAAACCACTAGAAATTTCCCAAAGTGAACGTGAAATCATAGTCATGTGCCTAAACTCTCGTGAAGAAAAAATCCTTGATGCAATGGAAGATCGTTTCCATGAGATTGTAGGTGAAAAACTTGCTTCTCGAGCAGAGAAGCAGGTACGGAATCTTTTTAATGACTGGCATAGCCTCAATGAAACAAGGCAGTTAAAAGAACGTGTTCATCGTGTTGCACCAACGGAGCAGGAAGGCCACATTAAAGCTGTACCTAAGTAAGACCCTTAACCAACATAAAGAACAACAAAAAAACCGATTCGGCTACCCGAGCGGTTTTTTTGTTGTTCCAAAACATGTTTGCTCATTCCCTTACTTCTTCGTCACCAATTTCAGTGATACTGGATAAAACTCTTTCACCTTTTCTCCTTTGGACGCTCTCATAGAGATATCCACAGCTTGTTTACCAATTTCCTCTGGTTTTTGGGCGATAGTAGCTGATAGAGTTCCTTTTTTCACTGCCTTGACAGCATCCTCTGTAGCATCAAACCCTACAACCATGATCTCTTTTTTTGCTGCACGGATGGCCTCTAATGCGCCAAGAGCCATTTCATCATTATGAGCAAACACTGCCTGGACATCCTTTTCTCTTTGCAATAGATTCTCCATCACACTAAGACCCTTTGCTCGTTCGAAGTTTGCCGGTTGGGAAGCTAGGATTTTCACTTTGTTATGGCCTTGAAGAGCTTTGTGAAATCCTTGCCCACGATCACGAGCCGCAGTTGTTCCTGGGATTCCTTCCAACTCAATCACTTTCCCTTTATCCCCAAGTTGATCGAGCATATATTTTCCAGCCATCTTTCCACCTTCAACATTATCTGAAGCGATATGAGAGAGGACCTTCCCTCCCTCTGTTGCACGATCCACTGTAATTACAGGGATTTTTGCTTTGTTTGCTGACCGGATAGCCGCAGCAACGGCCTTACTATCCGTAGGGTTAATTAACAGGATATCTACTTTTTTCTGGATAAGATCTTCTACATCGCTAGCTTGTTTTGCTGTATCATCTTGCGCGTCTGCTACAATTAGCTCTGCTCCTTTTTGCTTAGCTTCTTTTTGTGCTCCATCGCGCAGGCTAACGAAAAATGGATTATTTAGTGTTGAAAGAGAGAAACCTACTTTCAACTCTTTATCTTTCTTCTCGTTCTCGAGTGCAGACTTTGATGTACATCCCACTAACATCCCCGATACAAGCAACGCAACCATAAGGAACCCACTTATTTTCTTCATCATTCTTACCTCCTAGAGAAAATGTTGATTCCATTCACGTTTTTTGCGAACGATCCAATAAAACCGCGATGAGGATGACTGCACCTTTAACAACCTGCTGATAAAAAGAAGAGACGTTTAGCAAATTTAACCCATTATCTAGCACACCGATGATCATAGCACCGATTAGGGTACCAGTAATCCAGCCCTTACCTCCAGTTAAACTGGTACCCCCAAGGACTACTGCCGCGATAGCAGAAAGTTCATACCCTGTCCCCATTGTAGGCTGAGCGGAACTAAGACGAGCAGTGAGTATGATCCCTGCCAAGGCTGCAAAAATTCCACTGAGGGTATAGACAGCAACTTTCACTCCAACTGTTCGAATTCCTGCAAGTAAGGCAGCCTCTTCATTCCCCCCCAGGGCATAGATATGGCGACCGAAGGGAGTATTTTTTAAGATGAACCCTAGCACAAAGAAGCAAATGAGAATCCAGATAACTGGGATAGGAATTTCTAGAAAATACCCTTGTCCCATTATTACAAAAGAATAATCATCACTGATGATTGGTCGTCCTTCGCTATAGACGAGCGTTAATCCACGAAAGAGTGACATGGTAGCTAAAGTAGCAATAAAGGGAGCAACCCTTCCTTTCGTAATCAAAAGACCGTTGATCGATCCCATTACAGCTCCAGCTATGATGCCGATCAATGAAGCTAACCATGGCTCGATCCCCATTCCCATCATTCCTGCTGTAAGCACTCCAGATAGGGCAAGGATCGATCCTACCGAAAGATCAATCCCACCTGTCAAAATGACCAGAGTCATCCCAAAGGCGAGAAGAGCATTGATCGAAATTTGTCGAAGTACGTTGAAAATATTCGACATACTCAGAAAATCATGGCTAATCGTCGATAGCAGAATAATGATTAGTAGCAAACCCGCTAACGGCCCCATTTTTTGTAGCCAACTAACGCGTAGATCCCGCGCTTTCATCTCCCTATGCAAGAAGGCTTCCCCCTCCTGAGGCAGCTTGCATCACCTTTTCTTCATCTGCATCCTCTCGGTTGAATAGAGCGACACGCTTACCTTCTCGCATCACTAATATCCGATCACTCATCCCTAGGACTTCGGGTAGATCAGAGGAGATGAGCAAAATCGCCATTCCCTGCTCTGTCAGTTGATTAATCAGCTGATAGATTTCTCTCTTTGCTCCAATATCCACCCCACGGGTGGGCTCATCTAAGATCCATACCTTTGGCTGATGGAGCAACCATTTTCCGATGGCTACCTTTTGCTGGTTCCCCCCAGAGAGAAAGCCCACTTTCTGCTCGATACCCGTTGAGCGTATGCCAAGTTGTCTCATCAGCTTCTCAGCCATTTCATTTTCTTGCTGTTTACGAATGAAACCGCCTTTAGTAAAGGAAGCCAAGGAAGGGAGAGTAAAGTTTTCCTTTACTGAACGGGAGAGAACTAATCCTTCTCCCTTCCGATCCTCCGTTACATAAGCCAATCCTGCTTGAATTGCATCCCGAGGATGACGAATACGAATCTGCTTCCCATCAAGCCATATCTCTCCAGCGTCCTGTTTCTGAACTCCAAAAAGGAGATTGGCCATCTCTGTTCTACCTGCACCGATAAGACCAGCCATGCCAAGAATCTCCCCTGCTTGGATACTAAAGGAAACCTGAGACACTTTACCCTGTTGAGTAAGTCCTTCAACACGAAGACGCTCCGCTGGCTGCTTGATAGTCAGCTCTCGGGGAAATTGCTCTTGGATCTTTCTCCCAACCATCAGACCTACCAACTCATCCATCGAAGTCTCTTTCGTCATACGTGTGCCAATCGACTCCCCATTACGCAACACGGTGATGCGATCACAAAGTTCTTCGATCTCTTCTAATCGATGGGAGATGTAGATCATTCCAACTTGTTTCTCACGTAGTCTACAGAGGGTCGCAAAGAGGGCTTTCTTCTCAGACTGTGTTAAAGCCGCTGTCGGTTCATCTAAGACAAGAATCTGCGCATCAAAGGAGAGGGCTTTAGCGATCTCTACCATTTGTTGTTGACCAATGGATAGTTCTCCTACTTTGCAGGAGGGATCCACAAGGAGTCCAATTTTCTCTAGCCAAAGGAGCGCCTCTCTTCTCATTTTTCGCCAACGAATCCAGCCACGCCCAAAGAGATGCTCTCTACCGAGAAATATATTTTCACAGATACTAAGATGAGGAACAAGATTAAATTCTTGATGAATCACACCTACTCCAGCCACAAGTGCTGCTCGAGGAGATTTGAAGACTTGCTCTTTCCCATCGATGTGAATCCTTCCCTGATCTGCAGAATAGATTCCACTAAGGACTTTAATCAGTGTGGACTTGCCAGCACCATTCTCCCCAAGCAGAGCATGGATCTCCCCCGCCTGCAATGTAAAGTCCACATGTTTGAGTACATGGACACGTGCAAAGGATTTGTGGATTCCAACCATCGATAAAAGAGGCGCTGTAATCGTAATCCCTCTCTCAATATGATTCATCTAACTTATCAACCTCTGATCGCACGGGCATACCTGCCTGTGCTCCTAATTTAGTAATGGCTAATGACGCTGTCTTCCCAGCAAAATCTACCGCTTCTAAAAGCGACTTGCCCTCAGCTAACGCACAGGCCAACCCCGCATTAAAGGCATCTCCTGCACCAGTCGTATCCACCACATCAACTACTTTCTTTCCTGGTAAGTGCTTAAATTCACCCCCTAGTTCTAATATGGCCGCCCCATCTGCACCGAGGGTAGTAACTACACCTTTTACCCCCATCTCCAACAACTTCTGCATTGCCTCACGCAACCCCATCTTGTCTAGGGAGCATCCACTTAACAACTGAAGTTCTGACTCATTTGGAGTGAGGAGATCCACATTCACCAATAATTCCTTCGGTAGCTCCTTCGCAGGAGCTGGATTGAGAATCACTCGAGTTCCCGCTTGTCGCCCAATCTTAGCTGCTATCATTACGCTCTCAATAGGAATCTCCAATTGCAGAAGGAGGATATCCGCAGCTTCGATATACTCTCTGGCCCCTTCTACATCTTTAGGGGTAAGGAGACCGTTAGCACCAGGAACCACGACAATTGAGTTATCCCCTTCAGCTAGGAGGATGGAAGCTACCCCTGTGGTTTGATCGGGCAGAGAATGCAAGGCTTCTATATTAATACCTTCCTTCAACAAAGCATCCCGCAACGTTTCACCAAAAGGATCTGAACCAACCGCCCCAATCATCGTCGTCTTTGCCCCCAAGCGTGAAGAAGCAACCGCTTGATTTGCCCCTTTCCCACCAGGGACCATATACACCTCCTCTCCATGGATTGTTTCTCCAATTCGCGGGCGGCGAGAAGCACAGACGACAACATCCATATTTAAGCTACCTACCACTACCACTGACACCTTGAATCCTCCTTGTCGAATCCCGCTTCAATAATGTAACCTCCAATTCTTCAACTGGAGATACAACCTCCTCACCCTTAATCCGAAGCATTAGTTCTGAAACCGCTACTTTTCCAAATTCCTCAATGGGCTGGGCTACGGTCGTCAATTCTGGTTCTGTTAATGCCGTCACAGAGATCCCGTCAAAACCGCACAAAGCCACTTGGAAAGGCACATCGACTCCAGCGCGATGGAGGGCTTTAAGAGCACCGACAGCCATCAAATCATTGCCAGCAAAGATGCCATCCATATCAGGAAATCTCTCCAGCAACAATTGGGTAGCTTTCATCCCCCCAGCAACAGAAAATCCTCCAGGTACAATCCAACTAGGATGAAACCATGACAAAGACTCTACTTCGTCTAGATACCCCCTATGCCTTTCCATTGCTGGAATCAATTCGACTGGACCTGCGATATGAGCCACTCTCTGGCAACCTACTTCCAAGAGATGGCGAACAGCTATCCGAGCCCCATCTACATTGTTTGAGCGAATGACAGATGTATCCCCAATCCGAGGCGTACGATCCAGAAGAACAAAGGGTAGTCCCTGCTCCTCCATCAATGTCATCTCCCTCTCTCCAAGTGTTCGAGAGACAAAAATAATCCCTTCTACCGCTCGTCTATGCAAAAGATGAATATAGGTTTTCTCTCTAAACCCGAAATCATCTGAATTGCATAAAATAACTGTGTAATCATATTCCCGTGCCGCATCCTCTACTGCTCTCGCCAATTCAGCGAAAAAGGGATTACTGATGTCTGGGAGAATCATCGCTATCGTCGCCGTCTGTGAATCAATGGATTCATAACGAGTCACTTCTGGCTTATAATTCATTTCCCGAATCACCTGCCGTACACGGGCCTTAACTGTGGATCGCACATAGCCAGTCTCATTGAGAATACGAGAAACAGTAGCGACAGATACCCGAGCCTGTTTTGCCACTTCGTGGATCGTTGTCATATACACCACTTTTCATATGTAATATTTTCTTATTTCCAGTTACAAATAGGCTACACTTGTATTCTTTTCGGTGTCAAGGAAAAATGACACGAAATTCTTCCTTGATTTTTTCTCTAGCCATAAAAACAGAAGAATCGCTTCAAATCGACAAAACTTGACAAGTCATATCATCAAAAATTTTTAATAAAATGCACTCGTCTGAATTAAGATTACACTAAAATTCGTGCAAGTGTCTACCATATCTCCTTCATTTGGATTGAGATTATCGCTCTTCGGTATCATTTATCATCTATGTACCTTGTATAAACCTAACAAAAGCACCTTTCTTTATACAGGGAAAGTTCCATATTCTGTTTTTGGCTTTTGACGAAAGCTGTCTCTCTGTTAGAATAAAGGAGGAAGCAATTTTACCGAACCTACCCTACAGCGAAACGGAAGGTTGCCTGTGATGCACCAAAATCAAAAACACTCATGGACTCAACGTCTCAAGCGTGCTTTTCGCTACCAATTTATTCGACTTTTCCGATCTCCTGAAGGTGCTAAAAAAGTCGCACGCGGCTTTGCCATCGGGTTTGGATTAGAAATGATCGTACTCTGTACCGCCTCGCTCATCTATCTTATCTTTTATCCTATTGTACGACTCTCGCGTGCTTCTCTCCCTGCTGCGATCATTGGCAATATCATTGGTAAGCTTACTTTCTTACCGATTCTTCTTTTACCCTTCGCCAAAATCATCGGCAGTTGGATCAGCCCCATACAACCTAGTGGAAGCGGGATCCAAGAGTACTCCCTCTCCGAGATTACCGAAATCTTCACTGGGAATTTTCAAATATTGTACAACATTTTACACAGTGGTCTTCATATCCTCATCGGGATGTCAATCTTTGGTCTGATCTTGGGGGTCGCTTCCTATTTTGTGATTTACTACTTGTACGAGAAGCAACAGAAAAACCGACTAAAAAAGCGCTCTTCCAAACAGTCTACTAGTCTTTGCTAAACCCGCAAAAGAGCATGTGCACCCCTATCCATCACCTCGACAATATCGTCGCTTCCCTTGGTATGTATACCTTGAAATCATCCCCATTCACCCTCATTTACTCCGTTCCCCATGATTGCGAAAGCCCCCGATTCCTCGGGGGCTTCTTCTTATACCTTAATCTTCTAGCTTTTTCCGCTTTAGATACCAATCCGTTCCTCTTAGATCCCCTTGAAATCGCAATTTAACATCATCCATATGTTGGGGTGCTGGCTCGATTACCTTGTCACCGGGGCGCCAATCCGCAGGTAGGGCTACTCCATTCCCATCGGCTGTCTGCAAAGCATCCAATAGACGTAAGATCTCTGCAATATTACGCCCTACATTTAGTGGATAATAAATTATAGCACGAATCATTTGCTTTGGATCGATGATAAAGACACATCGAACCGTAGCCGTTTCATCCGCACCAGGGTGGATCATGCCATAAAGAGAAGCGACTGTCGTTGTCAGATCTGCAATGAGAGGAAAAGGAACCTCTACCCCCATCTTCTCACGGATATTATTCATCCATGCTAAGTGGGCAGGTAAGCTATCTATTGAGAGACCCAATAGTTGAGCATTGCGCCGTTTAAACTCTGCATGGTTCCGTGAAAAAGCAATAAATTCTGTCGTGCAAACAGGGGTAAAGTCCGCTGGATGGGAGAATAAGATAACCCACTTCCCTCTATAATCAGCAAGCCGAATTTCTCCCATGGTTGTTTTTGCAGTAAAAAGCGGAGCTGGATCCCCAATCTTTGGCAAAGGTGTACCACTAGACTCAGTCATGGGCTTCCTCCTTTAGAAGTGTTACTTGTTTATCCATTACCATACCTATGGTACAAGTCTTTCTCCCATGACCCTATTTTTCATGACTTTGTTCGGTTTAGCTTCCACCCTAGGAGTAATCTACTTTGTCAGTTACTCTCTCTTTTCTCCTTACTCGAGAAAGGGGTTGCACAAGTGTAAAGATACTAGCCATGATCCGCCCAATCACTCCACCTAATATAGGCATTCCTAAAGCTCCCATCCACCCATAATGCATCGCTCCGAAGAAAATAGAGAGAGGGAGGTACCCTAAACATACCGCCAGAAAAAGAAACCGCTCATAGGCGCTGATAAAGAGGGCGGTATCAGAAATCCAAGTAGAAAAAAAGGGGGATGTGGAAACCTTCTTCCAAAACATCCTGCCCCAGAAGGTGAAAATGATTGCAAAAACGACCCACAAACACCACCCCATCCACATAGGTACTTGTATCAATGCAAATAGAGAAACCCCCACTAATTGCCCAAATTCTAGCAACATCTGTCTATTGCGCATCAAAGCCTTAAAAACATTTTCTGTTACAATATTCGTACCAGTTCGCTTGGGAAATATCCGCCCTGATTGAGGGAAAATCCAAGGCTTTTTACGCGCTCCTCCAGAGGGAGGGTCGATCTGTTGCCCTACTTCGAGTAAGAACTTATTCCATTTGGAACGTTCTTCTTTCTCTATCTCGATATCGATTAAAAACGTCCCTCTTTGCGCAATACGACTATGAACCTGTATATAAAGAGCACAAGCTAAGACTATGCAGGTAAAGCACAGTATCCAAGGATTCTTCAGCCCCCATGTCCCGACGATGACAAATAGACTACCACTAACCAAAAAATATGAAATCTCATATAAATGCTTCTTCCAGCTTCTAACTCGTGTGTAGATCAAGTTACCTGCAAATACAAGACTCACCCTTGCCAGCCAACAATATAATAATAAGCTTAAAAGTAAGAGACTATCCAGATGGAACTCTTTCACCAACACAGGGAACATCACTAAGAAGATTACAATCACTGTCCATAGTTCCCTGAGGATTTGATGTAGGAGAGCACATGTAATAAAACGCTTTAACCAGTCTTTCTGCTGAATAATGAATAACTGATCTGCTTCCTCAATCTGTAACCGAAGCTTCCTCATACTTGCAAGCAAATAAAACCCAGCTAGGAAATGCCACGGTGAGAAATTAGAAAACCAATGGGGGGCATCTTTCAACCAAGATATATAGCGCTCACCAAAAATCACCACTGCAGGAACAATAAAATAGACAGCAACTACCCAATCAATCACTGTTTTCCAAGTACGAAAATTATAGATTCTTTCTAGTTTTCGTCGTTTTCGATAGCACCTTGCTGGAGACATTTCATCCTCCTCATGAAGTTAATTGATCAAAACAATCTAATAATCCCCCGCCCCGAATACCAGCTTGCTCCTGTAAACTTTTTAAATCTCCCTGTGCCACACCTTGCCCATGATCCAATAGCAAAAAGGTATCGCAGATTTTTTCAGCAGTATCTAATACATGGGTACACATTAAAATCCCAGCCCCGCGCTCTTTCTCTTCATTTAATAGTTTTATCAATTCTTTTGTTGCCTTTGGATCTAATCCAATAAAGGGTTCATCCACAATATATAGATCCGGCTTCATCAAAAAGGCAATCATAAGCATCACCTTTTGTTTCATCCCTTTTGAGAAGCCCACCGGCAGATGGTGCTTTGCATCGCTCAGATCAAAACGGGACAGAAAGCTTCCCGCCTCTTTTTCATAAGTCTCCTTCGGAATCTCATAGGTGGTAGCTAATAGTTCCAAGTGCTCCCATAACGTTAAATCTTTATATAAAACCGGATGTTCGGGGATGTATCCGTACCGGTGATTCTCCCCATTCACCCTTACTTCTCCCCTTGTTTTATTAATTAACCCTAGGATTGCACGAATGGTTGTACTCTTTCCAGCTCCATTGGGCCCAATTAAACCCATCAACTCTCCAGATTCCAAGCTAAAAGAAAGATCATTGACGGCGTTTTCCTTCCCCTCATAACATACACTTAACTTTTCCACTTCTAGAATGGACATATTTTCACCACGATCCTCTTAGATCTCATTGATTTATCATGAACATGAAATTCCATACATGCCCATATTATCAAATATAGAATTTATTGACTACAAAAAAGTCTGATTTTTATTACAAATTAAAATAAGGAAGCGAATAAATAACGCTTCCTTTTTAAATAGAATTCAATTTTTAGCTTCGTTGATTTCTCCTTGCACCCTACGAATTTCACGCCAAAGTTCCTCTTCAGCACCAGCATCACTGTTCTCTCCCCTCGATACTAGTTGAGCCAGCTCTAATTCTAAGAGGCGAATCCGATTATCCTGTTCTAAATCAGGATGACGGTTTTCTTTCTCCCTTTGATATGCTAAATACTCATCATAGGATCCCATAACCATTTCTACACTTCCATTTTCCACGATGGCCGTTCGGTTGGTCACACGCTCGATAAATCGACGATCATGGGAGACCAACAATAGGGAGCCTGGATAACGCACCAAAGCATCCTCAATCCGTTCCCTTGTCGGGATATCTAGATAATTGGTCGGTTCATCCAACACAATCAAATCGGCTTCAGAAAAGTAGAGGTGTAAAAAAGCGACTCTACTTTTCTCTCCCATACTTAACTCTCCTATACGACGATACACATCGCCTCCTCGAAAAAGGAAACTGGCAAGTATATTTCCCGCTTCTGCCCGAGTCATCCCTGGTAAATGCAGAAGGCTATCCAATACAGTCACCCTTGGATCAAGTCCCTCTAATTCCTGGGCAAAATACCCCACTGTTAGTTCCGGATGAAGGTGAATTTCCCCTTTACTTGGTTGAAGATCCCCTATCAAACATCGCAGGAGGGTTGTCTTTCCACTTCCATTCACCCCAACAATACCTAGCCGCTCTCCCCGATGGAGAGTCAATGACACATCCTCAAAAATATACTCCCTCCCGTAAGAGAATCCCATCTCTTTCGTGCGTAAGAGAGTACGTGCATTAAAATCTCGTCCCGAAAAGTTCACTCGGATCCTGGGATCTTTCACTGGAGCACCTTTCATCTCTTTCTCCAACCGCTTTAATGCCTCTTCTTTTGCTCGAAAACGAGATTGGTGTTTATTCGCTTTTTTCTTATAAAATGGATTTCTCTCTCCTGCTGCCGCATGAGCTTGATGAAACCAATCGCGATACCGCTGGATCGCTTCATCTAATTTCTTTTGCTCCTGTACCTGCTTTTTATGAAGAGCTTCTTGTTCCCTATTCTCTCGATCTCTTTCCTTGCGATAATTGGTATATCCACCTTTGTATCGGCGCGTTCCTTCTCGAGTTAACTCTACGACCACATCAACCGTCTGATCAATAAACCATCGATCATGGGAGACTAATAGAATGGAGCCTTTATATTGATCTAGCCATTTTGCCAACCAATCCAAGGTTTCATGATCCAGATGGTTCGTTGGCTCATCTAGTAATAAAAATTTCGGTTGACTCACAATCACCCGAGCGAGTTGAGCACGGGTTTTTTGTCCTCCACTCAGGTGAATATAGGGAGTTTGGTAAAGGTCTGCTAGCAACCCAAGGCGGGTCAGTGTTTGCTCAACTTCTCGTTCCCATTCGTATCCATGACTCGCTTGATATTGTTCAAGACAACGGGCGTATCTTGCCAAGGGCTCCTCTAATTGCCCCTCAGCCACGGTAGAAAGTTTCGATTCAGCAACTCTAAGTTCCATTAGTTGAAGATGTCGCTCTGGCGAACCTGCCTGAACAAATTGTAAAAGCGTACAATGCTCTTCTACGTCCGGATTCTGTTCCAAGAGGCCCCAGAAGGTTAGGGGCAAACACCGATGGATCTTCCCCTTATCCTGGGTCAACTCACCCATTAAAATCTTTAGTAATGTGGTCTTCCCAACACCATTTGCTCCGATCAGAGCTACTTTTTCCCCTGTTTGTACCTCTAGATTCACATCCTTTACCACCGTTACACCATGTAACTCCTTAGTCAATCCTTCTGCTTTTACTGTAAACAAAATGCATCCCCCCACTTAGCCAAAATAATAACGCCCAGGCTCTCCCTGTGCGCGAAGGGGGTAAATCGTATCAAAAAGAAACTATACACAAACCAGCTCAAGTGAACATATCACCTAAGAATAGCTCTTCTCAGCCCAGAACCCTGGTTTGTATCCAATTCCTTTACGGAGACCTCAAAGAAGGCACACCGATCCATACCCCCTGCCATGCACCTGGCAGAAACCCATTAACTGTAGTCAATTGGTTATAGGTAAGATCAGTAAGTGCTCATATCGCTTTGGATACCTCCGCTCAGTCAGGTACCACCATTATATAATATTCAATATCCCAAAAACACACTATTCCAACCCTATTTTCCTCTAAATCTCCCATCCAACCTTACTCTAAAAATAGGTTCTAAGACTACCAACGCCATCATAGAGTATAACAATACAAAACAAGGTCTCTTTCCACAATACTCCAATCCCAACATTATGAAATATTCCCAATTTACAGCCCGCCGGCCTCATCGATTGTGATATTATGGAAGATGCTCCGCACATATAAGTAGAGAAGGGGAGTTTTCATCCATGAAACATAGGTTGGCTGAGCAATACCGCGATGATCGGCAGTTAGAACTACGCCGGCAAATCCATCTGCAATATAGTCTATCTCCTGTTCCTTTTGTTGACTGGACGCTAGATAAGCTACCATTGCGTGGGGATGAACGTATCCTTGATGCGGGATGTGGATCAGGAGGATGGCTTTTTCCCATGGCGAACAAGCTATCTTGTGGCGGGGAAATAACTGGACTGGACCTCTCTCCAGGGATGATAGAAGGGCTACGAAAAAAAGCGGACCAGTCTAGCAATATTCATCTGGTCATCAGTGACCTACAAACATTGCCCTTTAAAGCAAGCTCCTTTGATATTGTGATGGCCAACTTTTGTCTGTATCACGTACCCAATATTAATCAAGCCATCGCAGAGCTGTATCGGGTTTTACGTCCTGGAGGCTACCTGATGGCTGCTACAGGAAGCCTCTCTAACTATAAGGAATTAACCACCATTGATCGGGAATGCCGTGAACGATGGGGGTTCCCTCTTGTAGACGAAAAGGAAGAGGGGTATGGACGATTCTCCTTAGAAAATGGGGATGAATATCTACGACAATATTTCGGTTGGTCGGAGCGATATATTTTGGATGATGTTCTCGTCTTTTTAGAAGCTGAACCCATCATCGACTACTATGCTTCGGGTATGGTGGAACGTGGCGGAACCTCCGCAGGGCAACGGACTACACTCATCACCGATGTTAATCGAATCATTCGACATGAAATCGATACACGGAGCTCCTTCACCCTCCGAAAAAGTGCTGGATTCTTCCTTGCACAAAAACTATTCAATTAATCGCTAGAAATTTATACACAAAGCCCAGCGACAACTTTTGCCGCTGGGCTTGTCTAATTCATCTATCATCGACTTAGGACAACTTCTTCCTGATCCTTTCCTTCCACTACCCTCGTTGGAGAGGGGGTGCGATAGAGGAATGTCAACATGACAAAGGCAAATAGGGTACCTGCAATCAAGTAGAAAAGGCTACTCCCACCTGCAACCTGAATCAACACCCCACCTACATAGGGCCCTACCAAGCATCCTATTGCAAAATAAGCACCCGATAAAGCATTTGCTTCTGGCAGATCCTCAACCGGAACGATATCTGCCAGAAAAGCGAGGCCGAGAGAAAAGAGAGAGCCCAACAACCCACCAACAAGGGTAAACAAAGTGAGTAGAATCCACTCATTCTTGATCGCAAAGGGGATCAACGCCATCCCTATCGATCCTAGAAAACAAATCCATCCCAATACCCTCTTTCTCCCCCATCGATCGGAGAGAGCCCCCAGAGGCAATTGAAAGAGGAGACTACCATAGACAAAAGCGCTAATCAATATGGACACCCATGTCGCTCCTAGCCCTTCACGCAGCCCATAAACAGGAAAGCTTCCTGAAAGAGTAGCCTCAAGGAACCCATATAAAAATCCAGGACAAAGGGCAACAAAGCCCATGCGGTTAATCCGTACCATTCTCCTTCCACTTGCCTCTGAAGGATTATTAATCGGCGGGCGATGATCTTCGAGGAGGAAGATCCCTACTAAAACGATGAGAAGCAACGCTCCCATGGTAACAAAGGGTACCCATTCTCCAAACGTCAACAGATTGATGCCAAGAGGCCCCAGACCGAATCCTATCCCAAAGGCTAATCCATACTGGGAAAGCAGGCGTCCCCTTAGATGCATCGGACTTTCCGATGTAATCCATAACTGAGAAGCATAGTGAAGGATACTATCTCCAATTCCGACTACAAAACGTAGTACCATCCATGGCAAAAAGCCCGTCATTACCGGAAATAAAAAAGTGCCTCCTGCCAATAATACCATTCCAAAACCAATCACAGTACGGTACCCATAACGACGAACGAGAGCACCACAAAAGGGGGTAGAGAGTAACACCCCCAGATATAGAGCGGTAGCATGGAGTCCATTCATACTCGAGGAGACTCCATCTTTTTCTAACAACGTTGCCATCAAGGGAAGGAGTAATCCTTGGGTCAGTCCAGCTGCCGCCACTACTCCCAATAAGATCCTAAACCGTCTTTTTTCTTTTCCCTGTCCCATCTCTATCTCACCCAACCCTATTCATCAAAAAGAGGCCGATTCCTGGGAATGGGCCTCTTTCCTCAGCTTCTTTGATTAATGAGGAAGAAACGCCATTTGCAGGATAAATAGAACCATAAAGATATACAGAAGCGGGTGAATCTCTCGACCACGCCCCCGAATAATTTTTAACAATGGATACGAAATAAAACCAAAGGCAATCCCCGTTGCGATACTAAAAGTAAGAGGCATGCTCAACATCGTAATAAATGCAGGGAAGGCTTCATCAAAGTCATCCCAAGCTACTTTTGCCAATCCACCCATCATCAAACAACCTACAATAATCAACGTAGGGGCCGTAATCGCTGGCATAGCAGCCACTGCACTTACCAAAGGCTCGAAAAAGAGCGTACCTAATAACAATATGCTAACGACAACAGCCGTTAGACCTGTACGACCACCAGAAGCAACACCCGTCGAGGATTCGATATAGGCACTTGTTGGAGAGGTGCCCATAACTGCCCCAGCAGTCATCCCCGCAGCATCCGCAACCAAAGCAGAGCGCATTCGAGGAAAGGACCCATTTTTCATGAGACCCGCCTGTTCAGCTACTCCAATCATTGTACCTGTCGTGTCAAACAAAGTAACTAATAGAAAGGCAAAGATCACCGAATATAATCCTTGACTAAAAACTTCAGGCAATGATGTCAATGCCGCTCCAAAGGTAGGCGCCATACTGGGTGGCATAGTCACCAACGTCGACGGCATCTGAAAAAGACCCGCGATCCAGGCATACAGACCAATCAATACCATCCCAACAAAAAGTGCACCAGGAACGCGCAACGTCATCAGAATCAACGTAATGACGAGTCCACCTATGCTAAGAAGCGTCATTGGATCATGAAAGTCACCTAACCCTACCAGATTCACCTCATTATTGACAATGATACCAGCGGATTTTAACCCGATGAAGGCGATAAAAAGACCAATCCCTGCGGTAATTCCATATTTGAGACTTGGAGGAATTGCATGGATCAGCGCCTCTCGAAAACGGGTGAATGAAAGAATCAGAAAGATAACGCCTGCAACAAATACTGCACCCATCGCTGTTTCCCAGCCGATTTTGCTCTGCCCTACTACACTAAAAGCAAAATAAGCATTAAGGCCCATACCCGGTGCAATCGCAATCGGATAATTAGCAAATAGCCCCATGATTAACGTACTTAAAACCGATGCTAAAACCGTCGCTACAAACACTGCCCCAAAATCCATCCCCGCCTTCTTTAGAATGGATGGATTTACTACCACGATATAAACCATGGTTAAAAAGGTCGTTAACCCTGCCAGTATCTCACGGGAAATGTTCGTTCCACGATCAGAAAGTCCAAATAAACGCTCCACAGTACCCCTCCTACACCCCTAAATACGAACATTAAAACAGCCTCACATATATAATAATCGTTTTTAGCACGATTCTCAAGAACTAACCTTGTTCTTCGATTTTCAGCTAAATCTTCATGCCATCATCAAACAATAAGATTTCATTTAGTCTAGCCAAAAATACGGGCCCCTCAATCCTTTCTAGTAGCCATGATGTCCGCCGATACGACAAAAACCCCCTATACATAGGATGTAGGGGAAAAAGGGGGATAGTACAACGAGGAGGGATAGTACAATGAATCGAGCCCGGATAAAAACATATCGACATCGAATCGGAAAGAACCTCTACTTGATCATCAAAATTAATCAATCCGCTACTGCAAAAGCAGAACAAGGAAATGTACTAGCCAGCAATGCTCTTAATGTACAAATATTTAAAAATAAAAAGAAACAGAAAAAGTAACCACTGGTAACAGTATTTCACCCAAATTTTGAAAGGGGGAGAACTACATTGAAACGTCAGTCACTTAAACGAAACTCCGTTCGAAGGGGTAGAAACATCGTGATTAATAATCAGTCTGCCAAAGCCTCAATCAATCAAGGCGGCAATTCCTTTGCAATCAATGCTTCTGATGTTGGCATCGTCCGAATTCGACCATAATCATAACCCTTATTTTTAATGATCACAGCCATGACAATACCCTCTTTCAGCTCAAATGCTTATGATATACTCCAGAATAGGCCTCTTATCATTTACTCAGGGTCACGAACCTCATAAAGAAGTTCGTCCTCTTGTTCATCATAATCGACTCGCAAATCGTTACCATCTAGGAACCATAGCTCATCTTCCTCAATAAAAAAGGTAATTCCCTCCTCTACCGTTTGAAGTCCCGGATGACGAGGCTTCTCTACCGTTAACCGCAATGAAAATCCATTAGGGTTTCTACCTATTGAAAGCGAATCATCATAACGCACATCAAAACGTAAAGCATCTCCTTCGCCAAGTGACAACTCCCTTTGAAACCAATGCAACGCTGTAGGTGTAATTTCTATACCCATCGTACAACCTCCTTACCCGTAAAGATCAATAAAACATTTACACTCTATTAATCTACTATTCGTATAAAAACGTTAGATTGGAGTCAACGGTAACCCCCTTACCGTATCCAGCATCTCGGTCTACTTTCCTGTAAATGGAGAGTGGGCCTTTTCTTTATGATGAAACGAAATCATTTCAATGAACACCTGCTCGCATGACCTTTAAGTTTTTGGTATTATGAAAGAACAATTAGAACTCTTTTCTACGATTCATAGCTCATGATTGAACCAGAAACTACCTCAAGGAGGCCTCTTAATGTACCATATCACCGCCTTCGACAATGAAGGAAACAAACTTATTGATCAAAGCATTGAAGCCCAAAATGACACGCAGGCAAAAGAAAAAGGGCAAGCCATTCTACAAGAGAAAGAAGCCACCGGATCCCCTTTTAGAATCATACACAACTCTGGGCGCCTCATCGATTTTCTTAGCCACAAAGGTAAGAGCGCGAAGGAAAAAGCCTGATCCTCAACAGACCCTCGTTTAATAACGAATCAGGGTCTTTTTTTGAGGGTCTTTACTTTTCTTGGATTACCGTAGCCTCTACAGCTAATGCCACATTTCCTCGAATCGCATTGGAGATCATACACCGTTTCTCCGCAACCTCGGTCGCCTTCCTCGCCTCTTCCATTTGATTCACTGTAACATCATGATGAAGAACCACTTTTGGTCGGTGAGTGATGCTCTCAAACTTCTGGCCGGTTATCTCCACATTCACTATACCAACGGTCTCAAGTGTAAGATCCCTTACAGGGATTTTCTTTCTCTCCAGCATCGCTGCTAACGTAATGATGTAACAAGTGGCTGCTGCCCCAATCATCATCTCATCTGGATTGGTACCGATCCCCGGTCCCTTCATATCCTCTGGAATCGATACTTTCGTCACTAAATTACCCGTAGCGATCCTGCCTTCACCGCCTCTTCCTCCAAACCAATCGGCTGTTAGGCGAAATTCATGCTTTGGCATATTACTGTTCCCTCTCTTCAACATATTCGCCTCGATGGAGGTTAAATTTTATTGTACATTGCCTATGACCAGAATTCCAAGAGAAAATGCCTCTGAGGAGAACCACTCCCCAGGGGCATCGGTATCGGGTAAATTTAGAAGATTCTACTACAACAATCGGCTAATAAAACCTGCTGTCTCTGCCATAACCAATTCCTTATCATTATCCAAGGTAGCTACATGGTAAGAGTTTTCTAATTCGATTAACGTCTTATCGGACGAAGCGATGTTTTCATAGATCCACTGGGCATTCATCGGAGGGACTAAATGATCTTCGAGGGACTTAAATAGTAGGGTAGGACAACCGATTGCAGATACTACCTTTCGCGTCTCATCCGTTAAATGAATAATCTCTTTAAAAGAGCGTAGGGGAACTTTTTCATAGGCTAACTCACGAACACCCTCCGCTTTAATATCGGAACCAATCGCATCAAAGAAACGAGGCTCCTCCATTTGAGCAACCTCAGCTAGGTGAGACATCTCGATTGCTGGATTGACTAGAACAACCCCCTTAATCTCGGGATAGCGACTAGCCAGGTGAAGAGCTAGCGTACCACCCATGGAAAGGCCTACAACAACGATATGAGAACAAGTCTCTTGTAGCTTTCGATATCCCTCTTCCGTTGATTCAATCCAATCCTGATAGGTGGTCCCTTCCATATCTTCATAATGGGTACCATGTCCTTTTAGACGTGGTCCGCATACGGTGAAACCTTGATCTGCCAAGAACTGACCTAATCCCCGCACGCTCTGGGTCGTTCCAGTAAACCCGTGCTGTACCAAAACCCCCATTTCATTTCCTGGGAGGTAGAATGGCTCTGCATCCTTCATAACCGTATATTCTTGTGCCATCAAAAACACCCCTTATGATATCGCTTTCATTTCCTGAACAAATTTCGACGACTCCTAACCATATCCTTTTCCCACTTCGTAATCCACACAAGGTACCTATACCCCCCAAATAAAAAGGCGGAGCTTTTGCTCCACCTCGCTTATCTTCATGATTATTTCAGGCTATATAACTTCCCGAATTTCTCTTGCAAATATGCCAGATACGGCTTCACTGTAAGGTCTGATCCCGTCGCCCGTTTGACGATATCCGCCGCAGTATATTGAGATCCATATTGGTACAGATTCTCCTTAAGCCATCCATGTAAGACACCAAACTCCCCATCCTGAATCTGGTTCGGAATGTTCGGTTTAGCTCGGAGTGCTGCATCATAGAACTGGGCTGAGAGAATATTGCCCAGGGTGTATCCTTGGAAGGCACCGCCGATATTCCCAAAGTACCAATGTACATCCTGAAGAACACCATCTGCATCTTTAGGATCAAATACACCTATATCACTCTTATAACGTTCCCGCCAAGCTTCAGGTAGATCCTTTACAGCTAATCTTCCTTCTAGTAAATCCAATTCCAAGTCAAATCGAATCATAACATGCAGGTTATATGTCAACTCATCCGCATCGGTACGGATCAAGGAAGGTTCTACTTTATTGATCGCCCGGTAGAAAGTGTCTAACGATACCCTGCGAAATTGTTCTGGGAAGGTGGCTTGCAATTTGGGATAAAAATGTTTCCAAAATCCATAGCTACGTCCCACGATATTCTCCCAGAGACGGGACTGGCTTTCATGAACGCCTGATGAGGCTCCTTGTGCAAGGGGCGTTCCCTCAAAGTTCATCGAAATTCCTTGCTCATAAAGAGCGTGCCCTGTTTCATGGATGCTAGAAAACAACGCTTCCGTCATGTTGTTTTCCTTTACCCGAGTAGTAATCCGGACATCCCCCAAAGAGAACTTGGTCATAAAGGGATGATGTGTCTTATCCAGCCGTCCCCGATCAAAGTCGTACCCTAGTTGTCTAATCACATCTAGACCAAACTTCCACTGCTCCTGCTCGGGAAAATGCTTCTTTAGGCAAGAATCATCCACTGGATCTTGTTCTGCAATCGCTTTTACTAGGGGAACTAGTTGTTTCCGTAAATCAGAAAACAACGGACGTAATACCTCCACTGTCATCCCTTCATCTGAATCATCGATCAGTGGATCAGCAATATGCTCATGGGGAAAATACTCCGCATATTGACGGCTATAATCCAACGTCTTCTCTAAGTAGCTTTGTACTTTAGTAAAATCATTGGCTGATCGTGCTTCTACCCAAACTTGATAGGTATCCGTCAAGTGACTCACCATCTCTGCCATAAAAGAGGCAGGCACTTGAACTGCTTTTTCATACTGACGACGAGCGACACGAATCACTGCTGCATCCTGAGAGTCCACAGGCAAGCTTTTTTCATAGGAAGCTAACTCATCTAAGAGACGGCCGATCTCTCGATCCGTCTTCTTTTCATGGGCAATCTTCTCCATCAACCCGAGTTGCCTACCACGCGCAGTAGCGCCTCCCTTTGGCATGAAGGTATTTTGATCCCAGTTTAACAGCGCACTAATATTATTTAAGTCATAAACTTCCGATAAATAACTCTTCAATTCTTTCAATTTATCCTGCAAGAGTATCCCCTCCTACATTTTTATATCTTCGTATGTAGATCATTCTCAGTGTACTCTTTCCAAACAAGGAGGGCAACGGTTTTATTACCAACAAAAAAGGGCCTTCCATAAAGGAGAGGCCCTGCTCACATTGGTCTACCAACCACAGCCCCAGCCACAACCACCACCGTAGCCCTTGCCACCACCATAGCCGCCGTAACCACTGTCACCAAACAAGACAAAGATCGTTGCAATGATTAACAGAAAGATCAATAGACGCCTAAGACCAAATCCACCAAATCCACAACTACTTCCAGATCCACAGCCACAGTTCCCGCTCATAGACAATTCCTCCTAACGAGTTTTCCGTACAGAATACGTAAGAGGAATCCTTCTCGGAAGGGACGAGTACCCCCTTTCAATCGCCTGTTTTAACAATTTGATAGGGAATCGCCTCCATCTCCTATGAGACCTATTCCATAAACTTGAAACGAATTATACTGAATTTCTACACTGGCAACCTGGAAATGGACATCGCTTTGAAGGCTTAGGGTCGACTATAACGCCAACCACATGACAAGGATCAATTCTCTTCAAATGAATGCCTACTTCAATCAATATATTCCCAAAGGGATCAAACCCTTGGAAAGTGCCTCTTATAGGGTGCTCTATTCCTTTTACAAACAACGTCACAAACACACCTGGTGAAAGATTTTGGAGTAATTTGATTATACTAGAACATTTTGGCTTTACCCTTTTCTTTCTATGACATCTTTTGCAATGGCACCTTTTGCAATGACACCTCTTATGAGGACAGGTCATCAACCCACCCCCTCTCCTTCGTTTCTATTAATCTATGAAGGATAGGAGAAAAGGGTTCGTAATACTAACCTAAACTACTGCATTTCAATGAAGAATCCACTGTTCTAGTTCGGCTAAAGAAGTAATCGGCCGTTCACAAGCAAATTTCCGGCAAATATAAGCCGTTGGCTGGCCTTCAAGTGGTGATTGTTCCGCTATGAATGGGACCAACTGAATGATCTCGTCCGTCTTCTCTATCGGACGATAGATGAGGACAGCACCGGGTAGAAATGTTTCTTGCACATGGCGGATCATCTCATTCGTTCCTCTGTCTCCAGCTCGTCCAGAAATTACGATCTCCATCGGATTAACATAGCTGAATTGAACCGCCATCAGTGTAAATGTATACGCCATCGGCGCATTCTTCATTGTCGTTGCAAAGGCGGATAATTGAGCTTGAGCCTGCTGATCCCAATCTGGATCTGCTGTCAATCGCGCTAAACGAAGAAGATTAAGAGATGCTACACTATTACCCGATGGGGTTGCTCCATCACTCGTCTCCTTCGTCCGTGTGAGAAGCTCCTCTCCATCCTTCCCTGTGAAAAAGAGCCCCCCCTCCTCTTCATCACGGAAAAGATCCATCATAGCTTCAGACAACTCCAACGCTCTCTTTAAGAAGCGCGGCTCAAAAGTAGCCTCATAAAGCTCGATCAGCCCCCATGTAAGATATGCATAATCATCCACATAGGCTAAGATCCCCGCTTCACCATCCCGCCAGCGGGCCAATAACCGCCCATCATTCCTCACCAGTTTCTCTTCGATAAACTGAAGCGCCTTCACCGCCGCATCAGCATATTGCATGTCGCCCAATACTCGCGTTCCTTTGGCCAGTGCCGCAATCATCAGCCCATTCCAAGCCGTTAACACTTTATCATCCTTATGGGGGTGAATCCGCCCTTTACGAGCATCAAATAGCTTTTGCCGTGAAACTTCCAAACGACTCACTAGTACATCCTCTGATAGACCGTACTTAGTAGCTAGAGAAGAGACATCTTCCCCAATGAGATGAGGGATATTCTTCCCCTCGAAGTTGCCAGCTTCGCTAATATCATAGCAACGACAATAGAGAGCCCCTTCGTCCTCCCCAAGCACTTCCTTCACCTCATCGGGTGTCCAAACATAAAACTTACCTTCTACTCCTTCAGAATCCGCATCCTCAGCAGAGTAGAAGCCCCCTTCAGGTGCTGTCATATCCCGAAGCACGTAGCTAAAAATCTCTCGAGCTGTCTGTGCATAGACCTCCTTTTTTGTCACCTGATATGCTTCTAGATAGGCATAGGCGAGTAGTGCATTATCATAGAGCATCTTCTCAAAATGGGGGACAAGCCACTTCTCATCCACTGCATAGCGGGCAAAGCCATAGCCCACATGATCATAGATTCCACCCTGGCGCATTCCCTCCAGAGTCTTTTCTACCATAGCTAGAGCCCTTGGCTCCTTCTCTTGTTTCCAGTATCGCAGGAGGAACATCAGATCATGAGGACGTGGAAATTTCGGAGCTCCACCAAATCCCCCCCATTTCTCATCAAAGGAGGAGTCAAATTGTTTATATGCTTCCTCCAGTACATCCTCTGCCCACTCCCCTTGTTCAGACTGGAGCAACTGGGTCTGAAGAGCCTGGGTGATTTTCTCCCCAGCATTCTCCGCTTGCTCCCGTTCATCCCTCCATACTTGAGCCACCCGGTGTAAGATATCCATCAAACCTGGCTGACCATAGCGTGGAGTTTTGGGAAAGTAGGTTCCCGCAAAAAAGGGTTTTTGCTCAGGGGTTAGAATCACCGTCAGTGGCCATCCACCATGACCTGTTAGCGCCTGACACACGGTCATGTATAAATGATCCACATCAGGCCGCTCTTCCCTATCGACTTTGATAGGGACATACCACTTATTGAGTAAATAGGCGACTTCTTCATCCTCAAAGGACTCTTTTTCCATGACGTGACACCAATGGCAGGTTGAAGGATAATCACAACCCTTACGGGCTATGAATACCCAATCGACAGGAAGACAGGCTTGTCTTCTCTCTTAGCTTTTTCAAAGGCCTCATCACTCCAAGAATACCAATCTACCGGATTGTAGGCATGTTGGAGCAAGTAAGGTGACTTTTCCTTGATTAGTCGATTAGGCTCACTCATTGGATCACCCCCCTTTAGATGGTTTGGTATATCTTAACATAGTCTAGCCAAAGGCTAGAAATTTATAGATCAGCTTTTTGTTCTCACATTTTGGGTCTGTATTAACTCCCTCATGAAGCCTTACAGTATCAGACCGCTCTTCCCTATCTACTTTGACAGGAACATACCATTGTTTAGTTGTGCCTGTACTATAGCGAAGATGTTAGTTGACAGAATAATGAATCTCAGATAATATATCGTTACAATATATCGAAAGGATAGATGTAACGTGTCGGTGGAGCATATTATACTCGGAGTCCTCAGTTGGACGCCGAACTCAGGTTATGGTATTAAGTCGGAAGTAGAGCAAAGAGGAAGGGAGCAAGGGTGGGGACGTCTTAGTTACGGAAGTATTTATCCGAAACTGAAGAAGCTTGAGGTTGAAGGATTGATACAGACCTTGACAGTAGAGGAAGAGGGGAGAAAAGTAAAAACCTACGAGTTGACAAAAGAAGGATGGTTGGAGCTTTCTAACTGGTTGATCCAACCACCTGCTTCAGCAGAAATACGGGATGAATTGAAAATGAAACTAAGTTTCTGGGATTCAACTCTGCCTGGTGACCGAACGACTCTCATAGAACATGTGGAGCTAAGACGGAGAGAGACGAAAGATATGTTGAAACATTTCGACAATTGGTCTCACAACGGTGTATCCGCTATTGGTGAGATCGGAGGGATGGGTATGGATTACATAAAAGAACGTCTTCGTTTGGATCTAACATGGTGTGATCGGATGATTGCACAACTATATCAGGCACCTTCATCCCCAAGGCAGGATCCACAAGGGTTATTTATAAAGTCTGAGGAGAGAAAAAAGAGAAGCTTAGAGGATTAATAATTATCTATTCACAAGGAGAAAAAAGCATATGCATGTTCTCACTAAAATGAAGACGGGTATGAGCAACGGGCCTTTTCAACCTCTTACTCACCTTCCTTTTCGTCGTTTGTTTACTTCTCAAATTTTCTCAGACTTAAGTAACTGGCTGGACTTGATTGCCATCGGGACTTTGATTACTTACCAATGGGGTTTGGGCGCAGAAGCACAAGCTGCATTTGCTTTTATGACGGGTATACCGTGGATCGTAGTAGGGCCCTTGCTGGCCATTTGGGTAGATCGATGGAACAAAAAGCATGTAATGCTGGCTTGCTGTCTCCTACGGATTCCATTAATAATCGGATTTATCTTGGCCCCCAACATAGTAATATTGCTGGTTTTTGTCTTTCTCAAAGAAGTCTTGGATGTGATATTTGACCCTGCTAGACAATCCGCCATCAAATCTATTGTTTCTATGGATCAATTGCAAGAAGCAAATACCTTGAGTCAACTTTCTGTCCATACCTCCAAGATTGTTGCTCCAGCATTAGGCGGATTCATCGCCGCTAAATACAGTCCGGATATGGTATTTATCGCCGAAGTAATCGCCCTATTGTTAGCATCACTTTTTCTGTTTCGGTTGCCTTTGGGAGAAGAGCCAGTATCTGAATCCGCTTCAAAAGGAAAAAAAGGATTTTCGATGAGTGAATGGACTGTAGGCATCCACTTTATTTTCTCCAATCGGGTATTACTCTTTTCTGTGTCGATGATGACCATGGCAATGTATATCCTCTGGATGTACGATAGATTAATTATCTTGTGGGCCAAAGAGCTTGACCTAAGCGTAGGTGATTATGGTGTATTACTTGCTGCAATCGCCCTTGGAGGTGTAATCGGCGCTTTTCTCGTTTCACCTCTGAGTAAGATCTTTTCCAATCCATTAAACATGATGACTATAGCAGGAATGGTAGGAGGGGGAGCATTACTTGTGATAGGAATAGGGGGCTTAGCCTGGTTTACTGCTCCGTTCTTAGTGTGGTGGTTAGTATGGTTTGGAATAGGTTTACTTGGTCCCTTTACAGCCATTCCCTATGCTACCTTGTTACAGGCAGAATCACCTTCTAACACGATAGGGAGGACTGTGGCAACTGTGAATGCCTTGCAAAACTCCGCCATGCTTGCATCCCCTTTCGTAGGAGCATATCTAGCCGTTAAAATAGGTATAGGAAGCGTTTTCGTTATAGCAGGTGTTACCTTCTTTACGGTTTGTGCGATTGGAACCTGGTTGGTAAAGAGCTTAAATCTGATCCCAGTGACGATGCGGATAGAGGAGGACAAGGTTTCTTAAGTTCAATAGTCTCGTTTCATCTACCAACATATCTTTTCAAGATATATCCCTTACACAAGGTAGATTCGACCGATGTCTAGATCAAATTCAGTACAAACAGGAATGCTACAAGTTACTTATTTTAATTTGTTTAGTAAAAAAGTTAAAAAATCAGGTTTATTTTTTAATCGCAGGTATAACTGTGGCGCCGTAAACCATGAATAACCTCTTCGAAGTTCTTCAAGGCTGATTGGCTCAATTTCCTTAAAAAAATTAATGGGGACAGCCACTCCTTGATCAAGTCCTGCCAGATAGCTGACCACCCCCTCCCCCCATCCAGGTACTTCATTTTCTGCTATACGACTAATCTTCTCTACTGAACCTACAATCGGCTGTCCAAACTCAACATAGCCACACAATGATTTGATAGGGGAACTAACATATAAAAAGGCATTTACAGGTTCATTGACAAATTTTCTCCTATACTCATATCTCTTAATTTCTCGTTTAATATCATTGAAGGGCTGAGGGCGGATACTCAAAAGCATATGAGGCCTGTTATTTGACGCCTGTTTCCTTTCAATATCAAGAGAAAGTTGAGTCAGTTCCTTCTTCACGATTGTCATCCCTACCTAATTATTTAGTATCATCGTAAGTAGTCTAAAGGAAATGGTAGTTGGAATATTTCCTTTAGGAAAACTAGATGACGGTCTTGGTTTAGATCCGTATATAGCTTTTATTATACTTGAATAGGAAAGAACCCTACGTGCAAAAAGAGGGGTTCGATCAGCCGATTCGCACCTCCTAAAAGTAGTAGAGAATCAGAAAGAACCCTCATACCATACAAAGGGTTCTTTCTGATTCTCTTATCATATGAGCTTTTTTTCTCATATCTGTAATAGATAGTTCCAACCAACATCTATTTTATTAGGGTGAGTTTATATTTTCACTAACATTTTGCCAATGTTCTTCCCAGAAAATAGTCCGATGAAAGCTTCTGGTGTTTTCTCAAACCCTTCAACAATGGTCTGCTTCACAATGATTTCCCCAGCGTTTAGCCACGGTGCGACTGCATCGATCAGCTTTTGGGTTGCCGCAGCATAATCCTGCGGAAAACCAACACCTTGCATACGCAAATTTTTAGGGACAAATTCAACCAGGTTAGACGGCCCAGGTAATGGTGTCGTACTTTCGTATCCAGATATCATACCTGAGATCGCAATGCGGCCATTTAGATTCATACAATCAATCGCCGCTTCCAGATGATCATAGCCCACATTATCCACATAAACATCGATACCATTAGGGGCTGCTTGTTTAAGCAATTCCTTGACATCCCCATCTTTATAGTTAAATGCAGCATCGAAACCAGCCTCTTCTAATAGCCAACGAACTTTTTCTGGACTACCTGCCGATCCAATGACATATCCAGCGCCAAGTTTGCGAGCAAACTGACCTACTAAATTACCAACTGAGCCGGCAGCGCCCGAAACAAAAACCGTCTCTCCAGCCACAAGAGAAGCATATTCCGTCAAAGCACGGTAAGCGGTCAACCCAGAGTACCCCAGAACACTTAATATATACTCATTCGGAAAATCATTCGAAGCTATTTTCATTGCAGTAGCTTCAGAAAATACGCTATGTGTACTCCATCCAGCAGGACTGTAAACCGGATCCCCTATTTGCAACATGTTCACGTTGGAACCTTTTTTTTCAACAATTCCGACTGCCCCTCCAGGAATCGTTTGACCAAGTTCAAGTGGAGGGAGAAAAGAATCAAAGTCTCCAAATGCTTCGCGCATAACAGGTTCCATTGAAATAAAAGTGTTGCGGATGAGCACTTCGTCCTCACCTGGTTCAGGTATGTCCAAACTAACCTCTTTGAAATCATCTATCGTTAAATTGCCCTGTGGTCGTCTAGCTAGTGACCATTGCTGCATTTGATTATTCATTTATTTTCTACTCCTTTTAGTGGCATACAAATGAAATCCTATTTAAAGTGTACCCAATATGTTGGAGCGACCAAACTTACTCATGCTCGTTGTAATGAATCGTAATGGAACCCCCCTGCCTTAACGGTAGGGGGGTTCCAAGGGAGATGATCATTTTTATGCGTGATTTACAACACGCTCTGCGTATTAATTGACAGCTCTATTTTCTTTTATTTCTCCGCTTCATATCCCGTAGCGACTACATCCAATTTCCCTGTCTCTGGATCAATCACTAAGCCATGAACAGGAATCCCTTCGGGAATTAAGGGGTGCTGACGAATGACTTCTACACTTTGCTTTACGCTTTCTTCTACCGAATCGAACCCTCGTAGCCAATGTTTCAAATCGATACCTGCTCGCTCTAATGTATCCAGTGTATCTTCTGAAATTCCTCGATCCATCATCTTTTCCATCGTTTCATCTGGACGGATCCCGCCCATACCGCAACCATGATGGCCTACAACGCATACCTCACGAGCACCTAGTTCATAGATCGCAACAACTAAACTCCGCATCACACTATCGAAAGGATGGGAAACGATAGCTCCCGCATTCTTGATAATTTTTGAATCACCATTTTTCAAATTCATTGCCTGTGGCAATAAATACGTCAGCCGGGTATCCATACAGGAGAGAATCACTAGCTTTTTATCTGGAAATTTAGTGGTGCGGTACTGATCGTATTGCTTCTCCTGTACAAATTCTTGATTGTGCTCCAAGATTTCTACTAGTAAACTCATTCTGTCCACTCCTTTTGTTTGTACCAATGAAAATGTTAACGCAATTAACCTGACAAAATGTCTGGGTTGAAATCAGCTTACGAACGTTCTTCGAGGCAATGTTGCACTCAGCTAGACAATCTGCCTGAGGTATTTATTCGCCAACCGTTATTTTTTAGGTGTATGAAAAGGGAGATGGCCAACCCTAGTCCTATACCCATTGTTAAGTCCACAAAAACGGTCGCGGTAAAAGTAGCTAATAGGATGAGGGAATTACCCACTCCCGATCGTAATATTTGAGCAAATGCTTTTCGTTGACCCATGTTCCAAGCAATAACCATTACTACCGGAGCAAGACTTGCGAGAGGAACTTTTTCGACATAGGGTGCAGCTATTAGTAGGACCAATAAAGCTAAAATAGCATGGATCATCCCTGAAAGCCGAGAGACCGCACCACTATTAATATTGGTCGCTGTTCTGGTAATGCCTCCGGCTGCTGGAATCCCACCAAAAAAAGGAGTTACGATGTTTGCAATACCTTGTCCAATTAATTCTTTTTTACGGTTATGCTTGGTTCCAGACATTTCATCCGCAACAGTAGCTGTAAGCAATGACTCCATTCCACCTAATAAAGAGATTGTGAAGGCTACTGGCAAAAGCATAACTATTTTATCAAAGGTGATTTCAGGAGCATCAAACATAGGGAGTTGATTGGGGATGTTACCAAATACTTCTTCAATCGTGGCGACTTGATTCGGAAAAAGAAAGGTAGCTAAAAGTGTTGAAGCCAAGATACCGATCAGAGCATTAGGGATTCTTGGATAAAGCTTCGTCCCGATGATAATCAGCGCCAAACAAGTTATCGCGGTGATCACACTGTACACGTTTATATTCGTCAGATTAACCAGGATTTCTTTCATATTTAGATAAAAATATTTGTATTTTTTGAGCTCATTAAGCCCCAAAAAACCGGCTATTTGGCCACTGAAAATGATTACAGCAGTGCCTGCTGTAAAGCCTGTTATCACTGTTTTAGGTATGTACTTCATTAAAGATCCAGCATTACATATAGCAAACAGAATGAGCAGGATCCCAGCCATCATCCCTGCAATAATTAAGTTTTCAAAGCCATACTGGACTACTATACCAAATAAGACAGGTATAAAGGCACCGGCAGGCCCACCAATTTGATACTTTGACCCACCAAGCAAAGAAATGAGAAAACCTGCAATAATCATCGTGTAAAGACCAGAAACCGGAGGGGCACCAGAAGCAACAGCAAAGCTCATACCCATCGGGAGAGCAATGACCCCCACTAATACCCCTGCTAAAATATCTTGTCGGAATTTTCGAATATTATAACCTTGAAATTTATCTTTTATATACAATTTAACCCTTCACCTCTAAACCATAGATGACATTCGAAGTTACGGCTTACGTAACCTGTTTTAAAAACTCTTGACTTTCAACATCTGAGTAAGGTTGGAGTTGTTTTTTGTCTTTTTAGAGTTGCAAATACTTGCCAGGCTTTACATTGAACTCAGGCTTCCTTTTTTCATGACTTTTGCAGCAATGATCAAAAAGCAACAATCACGACAATCAATAATTTTCACTTAAATTATCCATGATTTTTCATCCTCCCCCTTTTGGGTACAAACATATTTTAATTGAATAATATATACACTTTATTCATTTCGATCAAGCATTTTTGTGTAGCATTTTTGTGACAAATACAATTGTATTATATCTGAATTGAATCAAATCAATCTGTATTATAACAAGAAAAGAAACTATATTATAATTACTATAGTGTATACATTATTCACTAAGAGCCCTATAAGATTAATTTTGATCAGGACTGTTGATTAGCAAAGGTTAGAATAAAGCTATAAAGTCATAAAAAAAGAGAGGGATTCCCTCTGTTCCTCTCTGAAAATAATTTCTAATTAATAGTAGTAAACGGAAAGAAATGCTATTTAATTCCTCTAGTAATAACAAGGAGTACCGGCGTTTTTTGTAAGAAAAAGAACATACCCTACTCTTTACTACATTCAGAGAGTGATTGTAATAAAATATCAATTGATATGTAAGGTCAAAAAGAAAGAAGCACAATTTCATCATGCTTCTTCTTGTAAAAATAATTAAGATTGTTGACGTATAAACAGCCTTCCTAGTAAAAACATGACTGTGCTTAAGATAAAAAAATACATTGGCATGGTTACAAGTAAACCATTGTGAAGGAGACTCATTCCTGTGGTGACAAGACTAACGACCAAATAATACCCTGCACTAAAAATAGCTCCTGCAGTTCCAATCACATCTTGAAAGCCAACAAGTGCAAGACTTAAACAGTTTGGCAAAGCCATGCCTTCTCCTAAAAGCACAATAAACAAGGTAAATAGAATACACACAAACACGAACCAGTTAAGTTCATGGGCCAAAACACAAACTACTGTCAACAATAGTGACCCAATAAACATAACGAAACAACCAATGTGGATAATTGTTTCTGCTGAGCGAGTCAGCAAAAGCTTTTTGGAAATTATTGCTCCTAATACGACTGCCAGCGCAACGAGAACGCCCAAAAATCCGTACAACCCCGGTGAAAGATTGAATTGATCGATAAAGATAAAAGGAGCTTCTGCGTAATAACTAAACAGTACCCCATTCAATCCACCGATTAACAGACCAAAAGTGAGAATACGCGAAGACGCTACAATACGTCTAACTACAGGAAATACGGCAACTTTATTTCTATCCGATTGTTTCCTAGTTTCTTCGAGCTTCACGAAGGTATAGGCAAACAAAAGTACACTCATGCCAACCAGAACAAAGAAAACAGCTCTGAAACCAAATACTTGATCAACCCAACCTCCAATAAGCGGGCCAGCAGCAGGTGTAAATGCAATCACTGCGGAAATTTGGGCAAACATCGCGTGACGTTTGCTTCCAGATACACTTTCACGCAAAATGGTTTGTGTAATAATAGAACCGGTAGCTGCACCAAATGCCTGAATGAATCGGCCAGCCAACAACCAAACAATGGATGGAGCAACCAAACACATGATACTTCCGATTCCATAGACAACTAATCCGCCTAACATTGCAGGCCTTCTTCCGATCAGATCAGAGATCCAGCCCCAACAAAAAACACCTAAAGCAAATCCAACGAAGTATATGCTTAATGTCATTTGAACCCAAGAATTTGTTGCGGCAAATGACATTGAGATATCTGGAAGTGAGGGTGTATAGATCGTTTCGCTAATTTGTGGAAATGCCACGAGAACGATCATAAGCAGTAAAGATGGCGTTTCTTTTTTATTCATTTTTATGCCCTCCTACAAGCATAAGTCTATTCTTTTAAAAAGAGCAGACTTAGCTAGGGAAAAGGCGGGACCATCTTTAAAATACGTTCATAAACTACCATGTACTATCACCTAGTATGCTTTAAAATAGGAGGGTTTAACTTAGAACAGTATAAACCTTTTATTCTATTTATGAAAGGTTTTATGGTTGTAAGCGCTGAGAATATAATTAAAGATCAGACAACTGATAGCCCATTAATAACCGCACGAAGACTATGTAGAATGAATTAATTGGAAGGTTTCTAACTTAATAAAAGGAGAAGGCAATGACTTTAAAGCTTTATGACGCCCTATACGGTGAATCTGAGGTAGATGGTGTCCTGTTAGAACTTATTCACAGTGAGCCCGTACAACGATTAAAAGGAATTCATCAAGGTGGGGCTAGCTATCTTGTGAATCCAAATTGGAACAACAAACGGTACGACCACCAATTGGCACTATGATGCTTGTGAACAAACTCGGAGGTTCATTGGAAGAGCAAGTGGCTGCCTTATTGCATGATATTTCACATACGGCGTTTTCCCATGTTATTGATTATGTCTTGGGGTATAAAGAAGAAAATTACCATGAAATAATTTATGAACAGATCGTTGTTCGATCATCCATTCCCGATACTTTGCAGAAGGCCGGACTGAATTGGGAAGACATCTTACTTGATGAGAGCCAATGGACTTTGTTGGAACAGTCAGCCCCACAATTATGTGCAGATCGTGTTGATTATACATTACGTGACTTATACGCCTATGGCGATATAACCCTACAAGAGGCGCAGTATTTTTCGAACCAACTTGTGGCTTTTGATGGACAAATGGTTTGCAACGATCCACTAGCGGCCGAATGGTTTGTGAACACCTACTATAAAGAAGTCGTTGGTTTTTTTATGGACCCGCTAAACATGTTTGGCAATGATCAGCTTGCAAAAACATTAAGTTTTGCTTTGCAAAAAGATATATTATCTATAGAAGATTTTCTGAAGGAAGATGAGGATGTAATTCACTTGTTAGAGGAATCTGGTGATAGCAGCATTACATCTATGCTGCATACGCTTTGTAACAGCAAGGTAGAGGAAGGAACCCTATCTTGTTACGACGTTCATCAAACAACAAAAACGCGCCTGATCGATCCACTTGTTGTCGTTTCAAGCCAACTTGTTCCCGTATCCAACTTGTCAGCTAATGCCAAAATGTTGACGGAACAAGCAAAGGAAACGATAGAAAAAGGAATCTACATAAAATTTTGCTCAAAACAATAAGCAAATCAAATAAACAAATGTTGACTATAAGCTAAACTTCTTGAACGATTATCCAGTTATACGCCTCCTGTACAAACAAAGAAGTGGGCTGAATTAGCGGATGTATAATTAGCAGTATCTGCCCTATGGATCAATGGGTTGAAGGATCAATGAAGGGGTTGATCAACAGGATTTCCCCCTGGATCAACCCCTTTTTATATTAGATAGCTACTCCCTCAATATCACATCATTAAGCTCTGATTATACTCCGGAGACAAAACTATATTCGTATAGGTTCCTTTCCCCTCTATATAGTAGTAGGTGTGTTCAACACCTGCTGGAATAAAGATAGAGGCTGGACTATGAACGATTTGTTTCTCCGCTCCTAACTCCACACAACATGTTAATCCCGTACCATCTAAAGCTTCTCCCCAAAAGATAAAGACACTGTCACAATGATGCGTATGACGATCTACATGATTATCAATGGCATTACCCGTAAAGGTGCGTTGGATCACATAGAGAGTGGAACGGGGGTCGACGCGATGATCTAAGACCACCCAGCGTGTCCCTGGACCATCTCGATGAAACTGTAATTCCGAAGCTCCCTTTTCAAAAGGCTCCCCCGTTCGAAGCGAGATTGGGAGTATGGCTTCCTTTAAAGGGGGACGCTCGGGAGACAAGGTGCGAACTCTACCAATCCGTTCCGGAGGATATGGCTCATAACTTCGAGGTGTTTTTTGTACAGCTTGTACATGATACTTGGCCGTGTGAGTGAAGGCATTCTTCCCTACTACTGGCCGCAGATGATCCGGCCGATAACCTGTTACCCACTGGACTGCATGGGAAAGGACTGGGATTTTTGTAAGGGGGAAATGGTGCTCTCTCTTTTTCTCCTGCAACAATACCGCCAGTTGTAATAAATCGACGATTCCTGTTCTCTCCCCAATCCCCAATACTGAAGCATCTATCACCGAAGCACCTGCATCGATAGCAGCCCAAGCATTAGCCAATGCTAAACCAAAATCATTGTGCAAATGAACCTCAATATCATGATGCAACTCATTAACGGCCCACCGCACGATATCTTCACATTCCCTAGGTTCCCAGACACCCGTTGTATCCGCTAGGCTGATTCGATCGGCACCTGCCTCAACAGCCACCTTCCCTAGCCAATATAGGTCACTACGACGTGTACGGGAAGCATCCTCTAAGGTGAACCTTACCTTTAAGCTGAAGCGCTTCGCTTCTTGGATCGCAGTAATCACCTGGGTTTTTACTTGTTCACGGGATTTGCCACCAAACTTGGCTTCCAGGGAACAATCATTTATAGAAGACCAAATTCCTACCCAGTCACCATTAGCACGATGAACCGCTCTAACTTCTTCCGGTACGGCACGAGCATGCATCAAGATCTGTGCTCTTTTAGCTGCATCAGCTACTTCCCTGCAAATCGCTTCATCCTCTGCAGAAATTCCCGGATGACCAACTTCGATGAGATCCACATTGAAATCTTCTAGCAGATGAAGGAGGTGAATCTTATCCTGTGCGTTAAATCGAACCCCTGGATGCTGTTCTCCTTCGCGTAGTGTAGCGTCTAGTATTTGAAGAGAGGCCACTCTCTTCCCTCCTTCTCCGGCTTTATCTTATTGAAGAAATTGGTCAGTCTCTTGGAGTAATTTCCTCCGGTTTTTCTCATATAACGCCCAATGTGTCGCATTTTTAATGGAAACTTCCTTTTTATCCTTCGAACTCGTAAGCTCTTTATATACTCTGCGGTCTGCAAAGGAATCTAACTCACCATAAATGACAAGCGTAGGCGCGGTGATCTTGGACATATCATAGAGGGGCCGATCACTCCATATCGCAAATAGATCTTTTAATGGGCCCATCGGACGCCGGATGGCCCCATTCTGCTTTTCAGCACTAGGATCCGAATCAGCAAACACTTTACTCACTTGTTTAAATGCTTGGTGGGTTACTATCCTTTTCCCACCCTGCATCATAAACCAATGTTGCATTCCTTGTACCATCTTCACCTGTTGATAAGCTGGCGCCTTTTCATTAAATTGGGTAGGGTCTTGTTTGGATTGAAAGGGTTTTGTCATCATAGGAAGTTTAAAGCCATGCATAAAGCCATACAGCACTAACTTGTTTACATTTTGAGGATGCTTTGCCGCATACTCTCCAGCAACAACACCTCCCCAGGACCAACCCACCAAATCCACAGAGTCTACTTTTCGCTCTTTCTTCAAGTAGTTAATGACCTTTTCCAAATCACGTAAGGAATCCTTATGATCGATTACGGGTTTGTTTTTTAGCGGCGGTTGTGACATTTCTACTGGACGAGAGGATCGACCAAAGCCCTTGAAATCCATCGCCCAGGTATCGTAGCCTTGCTTTGCCATATGATCCATCCAAGAGTAGCCCGGTACATCGAAGGCCTTCGCCGATGGAACACTAAAGGGCTCTAAAAATAAAAGCACCCGTTTTTTATTCTTCGGTAAGGTTTTACCTGCTACCTTATGTCGAAGATATAGCTGTTCACCAGGGTTAGCCCCTTGAATCTTTCTCTCATCCAATGAGACCTTTTTTGTTGAGGTTGAATCGTTTTGCTGGCAGCCAGCAAACAATCCAACAAGGATACAGAGAACAATTGCACTCGCGATATGGGGCCATCTTTTTCTACTCCTCATTTTCTCCTCCTATTAGCTAGGCGTAGCCAATTGAATAAGCGCAACCATTCCTGCAGCAATGATAAGACCCGCTGGCAAACCTTTCACCAAAAGCACAGCAACCAAGGTCCCAAGTAATACACCAAAAAGCACTACAGGTTGTGTTGAAAGCACACCAACCCCTTTGCCACCGATATAGGAAATCGCAAAACCCATCAGAATGGCAAAGATACCAAGAGGCGTGATCAATTGTTTCACAGTCCCAAGAATATCTACCTTGCTATTGGTCAACGGAAAGAGCAAGAAAACCATCAAGAAAAAGATACCGACATGAAACGAATGTTTTTGTAGCATCGCTGTAACAGGGGCATATCGAACAAGACATACTCCTACCAGCAAAAGAGCCGCTGATGCTAACATGTAATCCTTTAACACCGCCGATACCCCAGCAATCAATAAGAGTGCAATGATCGCTTGCATACCTTATCCTCCTTTTATTACAAAATGGTGTTATCCCAGCAACCTTCTGGAGGGGTTTGTACTTCTACCATTTGTGGCTTTGCAAAATCCACACGAATCAACTCAGGGCCAATGATCGGCTTCAGACTTTCTCGCTGGAGTACATGTTTAAAAGCTTCAAAACTTGCTAAAACTCCGACGATATTCGCCACTGGAGAGATCACAGCCCAGGGGGATTCCTTTTCCACATAATCATGGGCCCACTTTTCATCGGCACCATGTTGGATCGAGTGAATAGCCCGTCCGTCCTTTAATGCATTCACCTTTGCCTTCATCTCTTCTGTAAGAGATTGCAAGTAGGAAGGGTGACTTAACGCTTTCTCATAGGGAAGCGAAGTAGGAGTCATCGACATCACTCCTCCACGGAAGGGTGGGGTGACGGCGATCCATACTGAGGGGATACCGATCTTTGCCGCTGTGCGGTGAATAATCACACGTGCTACAAGATTATCTGTCGCATCGATGATCACGTCCGTATCCCTGAGCAATTCTTCGGCATTCTCTTCTGTTACAAAAGCTTCTGTTACCTGAACCTCTATCTCCGGGTTAATATCTGCTAATGTTTCCTTTGCCATCTGCGCTTTGCTCTTACCCAAACGGCTGACAGAACTAAGCATCTGCCGATTTATATTACTCGCCTCAAATTGATCCCGATCAATAACATGGATATGTCCAATTCCCATCCGTGCCAGCATAATCAGCGTAATGCCACCCACTCCTCCAGCACCTACCACGGTCACCTTTGCTTCACGGAGCTTCTCTTGCTCTTCCGTAGAAATGACTCCTAAGTTCCTCTCAAAACTAGCCTGGTATAAGCTATCTCCGATCAAAGCATCCATGTTTATACCCCCCTATGATTTATAAATGAGCGTAGTTCCAACCGCCACTAGGAGCCTCTTTTACTTCAACGGCTCGTGCCTTATCCAAATCGATCAAGATCGCCTTGGGGGCTGCTGCCATCGCCTTACCTGTCGTCAAAATCTGAACGGTTTCATGGAAGCTAAAGGTTGCAATCAACATCGCCCGCACTGGAGTAATAATCCAACCAACTCTCCCTGCACAAAAATCATCCGCCCACTCCTGAGGAGCCCCACGCTCCACAGAATACCGAGCGCGTTCCTCCTTAATTTTGGCGATCTCTTCTCTCAGTGCTTGATCCGTTAACTTCTCTCCCTTACCTGGTAGATTTAAAATATCCTCATAATGAACACCCTCGGGATGGAATGAGGAGACAAATCCGCGATTGGGAGGACTACCTGACATACCGACGCTAGGAATTCCCAATTCTCGAGCTGTTCTGTGAATGATTACCCTAGAGGGCATATCGTCCACAGCTTCAATCACAATATCGTGTCCCTCTATAAGCTCAACCACATTTTCTTCATCGACACTAGCCTGGACAAACCGTGTAGATATGTATGGATTGATATTTTTTACCGTCTCCTCAGCTACCTGCGCCTTTGCTTTATTCAATTGATCCACGGTGGCAAGCATCTGCCGATTCATATTGGAGATTTCAAACTCATCTGGGTCCACCCCAGTGAGATGACCAACTCCCATACGAGCAGCCAAAATCACTTGTATTCCACCAACTCCACCCAAACCAAAAATGATCACTTTCGCCTTCTGCAATCGTTGCTGCTCTTCTTCGGAATAAACTCCAATGTTCTTTTTAACCAATTCCCAATAAAAATCCGAGGAAACATGAGATAAATCTAACACCTTTTATCATCTCCCTCCTGAAGATCAATCAAGTCATTTTTCCAGATAAAATCGAACTTACACACCCATTATTAAAGTGTTGTCTGAATAATTTCAAGCACAATTCTGTTACTATTTGTTGAATTTAAACATTTAGTAACACAAACGACACAGAATCTCCAAACATAAAAAGAAGTGAAAAAATTTCAACAAGGGATGTGTCAGCTACGTAAACGATCCACTAACATACCACTGTATTCGCAGCAATAAATTTATCCATGGGTACTTTAAGTGAGGGGGAAGGTTCGATGAAGAGCAGATCGCAGAGTCAATCTGGATACGAAACCATCCCACAACCTATAGGGAAAGACGGAACGGGCGCTACAGATTATGGTCCACGGGATATTATGCGAGATCTTGAGAATCCTGACATGCTAGTCCCTCCATCCACGGATGCTGGAACGTTACCCAATTTAAGATTCTCTTTCTCTGACACCTCGATGACATTAAGTCACGGTGGCTGGTCAAGGCAGATAACAGCTAGAGAACTGCCAATCGCTACTACCTTGTCTGGAGTGAACATGCGTCTAACACCTGGGGGAGTGCGCGAACTACATTGGCATCAAGAAGTGGAATGGGCCTATATGATCCTTGGGAGGGCACGGATTACTGCAGTGGATCAGAACGGGCGAAACTTTATTGCTGATGTCGGCCAGGGGGACTTGTGGTACTTTCCTCCGGGCATTCCGCACTCAATCCAAGGGTTAGAAGAAGGTTGCGAGTTTTTGCTTATCTTTGATGACGGGAATTTCTCAGATCTTAACACCTTTTCTATCACCGATTGGTTTGCTCATACTCCCACAGAGGTACTGTCGGCGAACTTTTGTGTTCCAGAAACCGCCTTCGCCCACATCTCTAAAAAACAGCGATACATCTTCCAAGCAAATGTACCTGGATCACTTGAAAGTCAAAGGGTTTCTAGTCCCTACGGAACAGTCCCTTTAAGTTTTACTCACCGATTATTAGCACAAAAACCCCTTGTTACTTCCGGTGGGTCCGTGCGAATCGTCGATTCTACCAATTTTCCCATTTCAACTAAGATCGCCGCGGCATTGGTTGAAATCAAGCCAGGTGGTATGAGAGAACTTCATTGGCATCCTAATAATGATGAGTGGCAATATTACCTTTCCGGAATGGGGCGCATGACTGCATTCGGGGCCAATGGTAGAGCGCGAACCTTCGATGTCAGGGCAGGCGATGTAGGATATGTCCCCTTTGCCTTTGGACATTATGTTCAGAACACAGGAGAGCAAAGCATGTGGTTTTTGGAAGTATTCAAAAGTAACCGTTTTGCAGATGTGTCTCTTAATCAATGGATGGCACTCACACCTCGAGAGCTCGTTGCGGATAATTTACTTGTCGGACCTGAATTAATAAATGCCTTGCACAAGGTAAAGTCTCCTGTTGTTCGATGCGAAGGGATTCGTTATCGACAAAAAGATTAAATACAAATTAAAAAAGGGCCCGGGTATTCCCAGTCCCCTCTTCTTCACTTTGTTCTAGTGTCTAATTCTCGTATTCGTAGAATTGGGGAATGCCTTAAAACCATAGCCCCAAAAGTCTCCACATGGCCGAGCATAAAATTTCTCTTTTATCTGTTCATAGGGAATATACCCATCAGCTCGCTCAATGATCTTTCTAGCTACTGGATAGGCAACCAAATCGGAGATTTGATGCCCATTTTCATTGTAGCTTTTAGGTAAAAAGGTGAGATCGACAATGCACTTTTGGAACTTCTCTGGGGTCAAGTTTTTGTTACCATGATTCATCAGTTGGTTAAACCGCAGCGTATAGATCTGCATTTTCCTTCTGCCCCCGTGATTCAGCAATTAATACACAACGATGGGAGGTCTGTTTAAAGTAAAAATAGAGTCGTTCCATGATAAATTCAAGGGTGAGATCGTAGGGAGAGTGTGGTGTCACATAATGATGAGTATGATCCAATTTATGAATTCCAGCAGCAATGATATCAAATTTTAATTGGTCGATTAGTTGATACATATCTCCCATAAAGTTTGTGCGAGTCTCGGGGTTAAAAAGGAAATCGAACGCTCCTCTCGTCTTTCGCATCTCTACGGAATGAAAAATAATCCCACGATGCCCCCAGTATTTATACTTTAGGGAATCAATGAGCGGATTGGCTTGTTGAATATAGTAGTTCTTCTCAAATATCGTGGAGGCTAATGCAAATACAGGGAACTGTTTATCGATATATCCTAAACTATGATCTCCTGATTCATCGAGAAAGACCAAGTGCGAGACCTTATCCAACATCGATCTACATACCCTCCGAGATTAGCTATGTTATCACGCATACATCCCATTATGTGAATTGCTCCACTCGTTTATACCTTTCTCCCTGTTGTATATGGTTGATTATCCCCTTAGTTCTGAACGTTGCAATATCATGATTCATAGTATCGGACTTCATCCTCATCACCCTGCTGTACATAACGTTTTCAGATAGGCGTTATGCCATCTTCTCGATCAAAGAACCAGCTGAATCCCTGGATACCTATGTCAGGCTTAATATCTCACGAATATCCTCTTCCCCAAGCGAAGACAGCAATTGCTCTCCTGGCTGGATCACTTGGTCTATGAGCGCTTTCTTTTTTTGCTGGAGTTCATGAATCTTCTCTTCGATGGTTCCTTTGGCGATCAGCTTAATCACCTGTACAGCCTTTTTTTGACCAATGCGATGAGCGCGATCAGCTGCTTGCTGTTCCACTGCTGGGTTCCACCAAAGATCATAGAGGATTACTGTATCGGCACCTGTCAAATTCAACCCGGTTCCTCCTGCTTTTAAAGAGATGAGAAAAATCTCTTTTTCCCCAGCATTAAACTGATTAGCCATCTCTAAGCGCTCTTTTACCGGCGTTCGACCATCAAGATAATGATAGGGAATTTCACTTAGTTCCAACTCTTCTCGAATAATAGCTAGCATACTAGTAAATTGCGAGAAGATAAGCACTCTACGATTGTTTGCTAGTAGTTCTTCTAGCAGTTCATAGAGTTGCTCACTCTTTCCTGAGTCACTCGTGTAGTTCTCTACATAAAGCGCAGGGTGACAACAAATTTGCCGTAGGCGTGTCAATCCCGCTAAGATCTTCATCCGATGTTTATTAAAACTATTCTCTTGGATCGCTTGCCTTGTCTCTTTTTGAATACGTTCTAAGGTGGCTAGATATAGCTTCTTTTGATCCGGAGTTAACTCGGAAATCTGGATGGTTTCCATTTTCTCAGGAAGTTCCCTAAGAACTTGCCCCTTCATTCTTCGCAAAATGAAGGGACGCACCCTCCGGGCAACTGTTTCAGGGGATAACTTTTGAAACTGCTGTCGATTGGAGAATAACCCAGGGAGAGTCACATCGAAGATGGAATGCAACTCATTCAGGTTGTTTTCGATCGGTGTCCCTGTCAAAGCAAAGCAAATCTGTGCCCGAAGCGCTTTCACCGCCTGGGCCGTTTGTGAACGTGAATTTTTAAGTGCCTGTGCTTCATCAAGGATCAAGGTGCGAAATTCAAAGGGCTGATAAGCCTCTATATCCCTGCGCAAGAGCGGATAGGAGGTAATCAGCACATCCACTCCCGTCAGTTGTGCAAGGCATGCTTGCCTCTCCTCTTGGGCTCCTGCGACCACGACGGTTTTTAGCTCGGGAGCAAAACGATGACACTCACTCTCCCAGTTATAGATCAAGGAAGCAGGTGCGATAACGAGAGCCGGCCTATCGTGTTGGTCTCGCTCAGACAGCATGAAGGTAAGTGCCTGGATCGTTTTCCCCAAGCCCATATCATCCGCCAAAATACCACCAAAACCATAGTGAGCTAGGGTTTTCATCCAATGGAATCCAAAGCGCTGATAGTCTCGTAACGTTTCATCCAGTCCACCTGGCACAGGAAAATCGAGGTTTTCCGGATCCCTCATATTACGTAGCAATCGCTTCAGTCGCTGGCCCAGCTTTACTTGCTCCGTACTCCCCTCTAGGAGTGTATCCAATTGCATCGCTCGAAGAGCAGGCATTCTCAATGTTTCCCCATCAATATGCCTGTGTAGCGAATCTTCCTCCATGAGTACCATCCGCAGAGAATCCATCTCCCTATTCTGTAACGAAAGAAAGGACCCATCTGTCAAACGCAAATACGATTTTTTCTCTACAATGGCTTGTAAGAAATCCTTTAGCTCTGTCTCATCAACATCAGGTAGCTCAAAGGAGATCTCTAACCAATTGGTTCCTTCATCCAGCTCCAGGTGCGTAGGAGGAGTCGCTCGAGGTGTAATCATCCGCTCAGAGGAGTTCGTCGTGTAGATCTCAGCCAATTGCTGTAGTTGAGGAAGCTGCTCTTGAATAAAGCGATAGAGCTCCTCCTCCCCCTCTAGATATAACTCCTTTCGATGGTAGTGAAAACCCGCCTCTTCAAAAAGGGTCATGATCTTCTTTTCTGTCGCAAGATCGCGAATCAGGATGGGATCATCTTCCCTCTTTCCTTCTTGAACAAAGGGATCGACAACCGTATTACCGTAAGCATATTTCACGCGTGCAGTCAGCCGCTCTTCTCCATCTTTAATAATGAGATCTAGTCTTACTTCAGCAACAAGGTCAGGTTGAATGATTTGTTCAGCTACATGTCGATCCAACTTCAAGTTTCCCTCATCCTTCATAAAGGGCAATAATGTAGACGCAAAGGTGTCCATTTGCTCTGGTTGAATCGATAATTGCTGATTCTGTATTCCTTGAAGTTCCTGATACAATGGGAGAACAAGCTTCTGTTGCAACGGATTCAAGCGGTAAATCGCTCCCCCATAGTAGCAGTACCCATCCTCTGACAACAGCGTCGGCTCCGATTGAGAGAATGATGTTGCTAGAGCAAATCGGTGCCCTTGTTTACTTAAAGTAAAGGAGAAAGGTGACTCATCTTCGATCAATGGCATTTCTGTAACTTCTTTCTCCTGATCCATCAATACAAATTGCCCCGCTGGTAAGAGATCGAGAAACTCTCCTACTTTCTCAGGGGGGATGAGTAATGAACGTGGGTCCTTTCGTCTCGTATCTGTCTGCCATGGGTTACTCATGCTTCGATATACTCGTTCGTTATCTGCGACAGCGGAGAGGAAGTGTAGCATTCGTTTATCCTGTGGCCAGAAATGAAAAATCTCTGGATCATAGGTAAATGTTTTTGTAAAAGGTAGCGTTACCTTGTCTGTATAAGCTCGAAGAAATTCCTTAACATCTTTCACAACATACCGTCTCTGCGGACCTATTTTTAATTGCACATTAAATACCATCCAGCCTCTGTACCACGCAGGCTGAAATTCGAGTTGATATTCTACCGAAAGAGGCTGCAATCCTGCATCGTTATCCTCTACATTTAATTGTTGATAACGATCCATGATCTCTTGTAGAAAGATACTATTATCCTGAGAGTTGAGTAGACTCTGCTCTGGGGTAATTCCTCGTTGCTCTGCATAATAGAGAGAAAGTAATACAGCCACGATATGCTTGCAATAACCATTGTATAAATGAAAAGCAAGACACTCACACGAGGCGTCCTCAACCCCTCCGCTCTCATCATTGATTGTAATTCCTACTTCATACTCCTCTTCCCCCCATACAGAAGCACAGTAGGAAGATTCCTCCTGTGAATACTTTATTTTTTTCACATGGCCACTCTGATAATATGCTTCTCCCCTTTTGTAAATCTCTGCTGAAACCAACCTCTGAATTTCTCTTAGCGTGGCCACCATATCCTCACCCCGTTTTCCACATTCACTGAATCGATTACGTCATCAACCTATTGTAATTACTGCCCTGAATTCGCTCAAGCCATAACTTTGAGTTGGATAACTCCCTATCCTCCACTATACTGTAAAGCCCATGTCTACTTCTATGGTGGTGTAGCCACTATCCACTTCCATTACCATCCAAAAAAATTTCATTTTGTCCTAGGGCTTGCGATATAATCAGTTAAGTCTTACTTATTCACTGAAAAAAGGGGCGATTTTGAATTGTCACGTACATGGTTACAGCGGGAAGGTCCTAAGTGGGTTCAGGATGGGATCGTTTCTGAAGAGCAGTTCATTGACATACTGGATCGTTACCCAGTTAAAGATCGTCGTACACAATTGTTACCCCTGTTAGCGATGATTCTTATTGGTGTTAGTATACTCTCAGCCCTGGCATCCAACTGGGGGGATATTCCCCACCTTCTTCGACTGGGTATCCTCATCATTATCCTGGTCAGTTTTTACATCGCCGGGGAACTTCGGACATCACGAGGTTATCCCCACACTGGAGCGGCACTAAGCGGTATCGGAGTGATCTCCTTCGGTGCAGGCATTGCCCTATTAGGCGATATGTATCACCTTATCGCAACGGATGCTCGGCTATTTATCCTATGGGGCCTCTCCGCATTAGGAACGTTACTCCTTTATAGACATCCTGTTTTCTTTTTTTTATCAGGGGCCATCTTTTTATCCGGACAGTTCTATTCGGTCACATCCTTCGATAGCTTTAACTGGCTCATCGCTCTTTTATTTGTAGTAACCTTGGTACCTTATGCACACTATCGATCACCACTTTACGCTCGTTTCGTTGGTGCAGGAGTAATCCTTCAGGTTGTCATGGGTTTTACCATTTCCGATATCCCTTTCTTGTGGTCCATCCCTGTGATTGCAGGACTCTACACCTTTACGGACCTTGTACTATCGGATACCTGGCGTCGACCCATCCACGTCTCTTCACTCGTTGTCACCCTGTATGTTAGTTTCTACTGGTTTAATATTGCTCCACAAGACGCGAGTGATATGCTGGTTTACCCGCTGCCCAATTGGAAGTGGTTTGTACCTGTGCTTCTTCTCCTTTTCAGCCTTTCCCTATGGACAAAGTGGCAACAGAAGAAAATGATTCATGCCTTTGATTGGGTTCTCTTTCTCCCCTGGTTTCAGCTTACACAATTGAGTTCAAAAATGGTGCACACCACTGTATATCTTTTGATGCTTTATATCTTTGTTACCTATGTCCTTCTACAAGGGTTTAAGAGTGGCCAAACCCGTATGGCTAACACAGGGATTTTCCTTTTTCTTATTACCACAGTAAACGCCTATTTCAATTTTGCGTGGGATTTCCTCCCAAAATCCCTCTTCTTCCTTCTAGGTGGTCTTCTTCTCTTCGCCCTCAACTCCTTATTACAACGACAAAAGAAGGCATCGCTCACCGGAGGAGGTAAAGAAAAATGAATCGTCGTCGTTGGCTTCCATTACTTATTAGCTTACAAGTTCTGATACTGGCAACCATCGCATCCAGTTGGTACGCAATCGACATCTGGGGGAAGGAGATCCGATTAAAAACGAAACCTTATGATCAATCGGAACCGATGATTGATAAAGAAATTGATCTAGTTTATCAGCAATCCGAAATCTCCTCTTCTCTCTGGAAGGGAAAACAACGGGAATATCTACAAACTAGCAACCGCTGGTATTACGCCAAACTGGCTCCTGTGGGAAGAACTTGGGAGGTTCAAGGCATTTATCCTGAGAAACCTACTTCACATGGAGATGAAGTCATCCTTCGCACACAGGTTGAGGAAATGGATTCAAAAAAAGTAATGCTCCATTTTGGTCTTGAGGAATATACCCTTCCGCAAGGTACTCACGTCAATTGGCCCGATAATAAGCCTCTTATCACTAAGATTAAAGTGGCACCTTGGGGGCAAGCAAAAGTCATTTCCGTATCTGAAGAATAAGAAATTCTATACGCTACACATCTAATGACAAAGGGGATTTCCTTGAAGTCCTCTTTGTCATGACCGATCACCAAACGCTCACTGCACCCAAAAATAAATTGTAACCAAATTGAAAGGACTCTCAGGGACTTAGTGGAATATATAGAGATAAGAGTAAATATTCTGCTATAAGGACGACCATGGAAAGGTGGTCGAAGGAATGAGAGCGGATACAGATCTCTTCAGAGGAACTGGTAGATCAATTTGGGTCGTTGCCCACGCCTTTGGGTTAATCCTTCTCTTATTCGGGCTTTATTTTACAGTCCTAGAGCCACCAAAAACTGCCGATTGGGAGTCACTTATTTTCTACACAAGCGGGGGCTGGATGATCCTCGGTGGCCTTTCACTTTTTCTCATCAGCCTAGCTAACCTCTGGCGTACTCAAGGGCTTTACACTGTTAAGCTTCCTAGAGAATCTAGAAGGCAACAGAAATAATAAAAAATATGGTATAAAAAAGGGGGACCGTCATCTAGGAAAACGGTACCCCTTTTGTCTTTTTATCTAAAGGATTCAGTTGTACAGTTCACAGACCATCCTGTTGTATTTTTTGTGAGGTGAAGGAAGGTCGAACCATTTACTCGGGACAGCTCCACATCAAGAACTCCCTTCCCCACTTTTAACCCATGCACCGTCAATCGATTCATCCCATCAGGAAGGCGTGGAGAGAGTTGTAAGCGACGTCTACTAGCATCTGGGATGATCCCAAGAATCGTCTGAAGGAGAACAAAGCCCACCCCAGCCGACCCTGCATAGGGTGCACAGGCTGAAGGATCGGGTACGAGCCCTCCTACTTCTTTCCCATAACCACAGTAAAACTGCGGTAAACGGAACTTGTCAAAGAATCGAGAAGCATGAATAAGATCTTGAATCAACTGATCCGCTCGATCATGAAAACCCATCTCTTTTAAACCAAGCAAAATGAAGGAATTATCATGAGGCCATATAGAACCATGGTATCGATCAAAAGGATTATATCTTTCCGCCTGGGTACTTAGGGTCCGAATTCCCCAGCCGCTATACATATCGGGGGCAAAGAGGCGTTCCACCAACCGTATCGCCTCTTCTTTGTCATACAATCCTCCTAGTAAACCATGTCCCACTTTGCTTGTAAAACCTGGGATCGGCTTCTTTTCCTGATCCAAAGCAAAGGCAGGTATCCCCTCTTTTTCAAGCCAAAACTCCCTGCGAAATCGCTTTTTTAATGCTTCAGCTTCCCTTGATAGACGACGTGCTTCCTCAGTATTCCCTAACTGATGATACAGCTCTACCCAAGCAGACTTTGTCCAGTAAACATAACTTTGCACTTCAGCAAGGGCGATAGATGTTCTGCCAGTTTGCTCCTCTGCATTCCCTCGGAGGGTATACAGGGGATCGGAGCCAGGTTGGTTTGCAGTGTAACCAAAATCTCCTGGATCTCCATAGGTATCGATCCAATCCAACGCCCTCTGCGCCACAGGCATCATTTCACGAACAAAGTCGATATCTCCTGTCCAGCGATAGATCTGAGCGATCAATATGAGAAATAGCGGCGTGGTGTCTATTCCAGTAAAATCAAAGGACGGTGAAGCTCCCTCAATGGCACTAAGTTCTCCAAAACGAAAAACATGGGGGATCTTTCCGGGCTCTTCACCCCAAGAAGGTTGAAATTTCTTACCCTGGTAACGTGCTAATGCACGGACAGCACTTTTAGCTACTTCAGCATCCACACAGAGGGATTGTAAAGCCGCTAGGATACTCCATCTTCCAGAAAAAGCAGCGTGCCATGGAATACCTTCTACAGGGACTAGACCCTCACCCCAATCCGCTAGGAGCAAACGCATATCCTTCAGACTTCGGAGATAGAGGGAGTTAAAATCCGTGTCATCAGAATCTACCCTAGGTGCTTGTTCGATCCACTCCTGATAATTTTTGTGGGCTGCTTCTTCAGCCACCTTCGCTTCATAAATTTCTAGGGCTTCATCATCCACTTGAGGTAAAAAGCGAAGCCTTACCTTTTTGCTCAACTTTGGTTCTAGATAAAGGGGAATCCGCAAAGATCCACCCTCTCCAGGCGTATCCGGAGCAGGAGTCACCCGGATCTCCAATGACCGCTGAACACCATCCCCACCTATGTAATCGAAGTGAAGTCCAGTATCTGACCAACGTACCGGTTCACACTGTCCGGTATTTCCTTCTTCATTACCACATATTACAGCCCGATCAGCAAAGTCTGCGTCAAACTGAAAATACAAAGGGACCGCTACAGGCTTCAACCCCCGATTGAGAAAAGTAAATGTCTCATAGAGAACACCATCATATAACGTGCGTTGACGAGTAATCTCCAATGTATTTCCCGTGATAGGTTCACCAGATAGTTGCTTCCCAGTCTCCTGAGTACAACGACAAAGGCTTGTCGCACCCTCTGTTTCAACAGAGAGGATCCGTATTGGAAGATCCTCTCCTAGTGACCATTCTAATCGATGAAGGAAGCGGGTATCCTGTCTAAAGAACCCCATCCCCTCTTGATTGTTCAATAGAAGATCCCCTCGATCATTGGTATATAGATACAAATGGCCATCCTTGATCACTTGGCTCATATCAACACTCCTCCCCAGGATCCGTTGGTAGTAATTCATTCATTTGTTGCTTCTGTTTTTCCTCGTCTACGTTTTCGTCTTCCTTTCCCGTCTAAGAAACGGTAAAATAAAGATCGCTTACTTTTACCATTTCGCTATCTACCCCCCTCATGTAATAAGGGGTTAACAGACAGATTTTTAAAAGTGATCCAATATCGAAAGGACGGCGCACATATCGATGGTGAATTCTGTTTTTGAAAACTATCCCCTTTGGGCTTCTCTTATCGCCATCACTCTGGCTCAGTTGCTCAAAGTTCCGTGGAATTTCATGGTAACCCGCCAATGGAATTGGAGCTGGGTTCTAAACACTGGAGGAATGCCGAGTGGCCATACGGCTGCGGTAACTTCCTTGGCTACATCGATTGGTATCTGGTATGGATTTGCTTCCCCACTCTTTGCTATTACAACTATTCTTGCACTGATCGTTATGTATGACGCTACAGGAGTTCGCCGACAAGCAGGGATGCATGCCCAAGTGCTTAACCAATTAGCTGAAGATTTCACCCAAGTCTTGGGAGAACTCCGCCACATTAATCGAAAGTCCCCCCGCGAAACAGGGGTAAAGTTGAAGGAGATTCTTGGTCATCAACCTATCGAAGTCTTCGTTGGTGCATGGTTTGGTGTAGGTATGGCTTTCTTTCTTTACTGGCTATGGTCCTGATTCTCTTTTTATAGTTTCGATAGCAAGTTTATAACATGCTTATCAGCCATTTTACTACATTCTGCAAGGAGTGGAGTATATGCAACGCATTGTCTCTATCTGTCCCAGTAATACGGAGATCCTCCATGCTCTCGGTTTAAGTGATCAGATCGTTGGCATAGACAATTATTCAGATTGGCCAGGCTCCATCCAGAACCTTCCACGCCTTGGCCCTGATCTTGATATTAATATCGAAAAAGTAATCTCTTTAAAGCCGGACTGGGTACTCGCTTCTCTAAGTGTCCCTGGCATGGAAAAAAACATTGATCGCTTAGAAAAAGCAGGTATCCCTTATTTAGTCCTCTACCCTGACCGGATCGAAGGTATCCCCAGTGACATAATCAAAGTAGGAAGAAAAGCAGGAATAGAGACGCATGCTCAAAAAGTTGCACAAGCCTTTGTGGATCAATTAGATGAAATCAAAGAGCAGATCCCTAAAAACCGACCTACTCCACGCCTTTATTGGGAATGGTGGCCAAAGCCCGTCTTTACCCCTGGTAAAGATAACTGGCTTACTGATGTGAGTTCCATCGTAGGTGGAGTCAATGTATTTGGACAAGAGGGTGGTCAAAGTGTCAAGACAAATTGGCAGGATGTCGCAGCTCATCGACCTGATTATACACTCGTCGCCTGGACAGGGGTACCCATCCATCGCGTGAAAAAACATCTGATCCTGGAACGTTCAGAATGGAAGTCTCTCCCTTTTGCTCAAGAAGATCGCGTCTATATTTTAGAGGAAGGCTGGTATTGCCGCCCTTCCCAGCGCATTCTCACAGGGATTCGTCATCTTGCCCACATTCTATATCCTGATTTGTTTTCCCCAGTAGATCCTGACCTTCCCTTACTATAATCACGATCATGATGTTTCTAGCACAAAAAAGCCTCCATTCGGAGGCAACTTTTCTTTCTTAGGTGTAATCGGTTTCAAAACATACGATATCCATTTACGCGAAGATAGTTAATCACCCATCCACCACTGAGAACTCCCAATAGACCCACCGTCAACATCAAATAATCGCCACCTAGCAGTACACCCTTAGTGATGAAAAAATAAACCAATAACCCTGCATATAGAACCAATGGCACCCATGTGGTTTTGAGGATCATATTTAATATAAATGAAATTCCAAAACCCATAAACGTGAACAGTGGTATCGCAATGATAAGTTGGAGCACATTCACAGTTCACTCACCCCATCGATAAGATCAACTACTAAATTTTCAATCATGCAATAGTTTACCTGATTCGTCTATGCTAGGTCAATTGTCTATCGTTTGTGGCATTCCACTGACACTTCCCCCCGCAGTTTGCGAGGGCTTTCGACATACATTACAATAGGAATGAACGTAGTAATCAAAGGGGATGACAGCATGCGTCCACAAAGTGGAGGAAGACCTCCAATGGGGCGTCCGGGCATGAATACCGGCGCACAAACTGGTAGTGAACAAGCAAAGCCCAAACTACCGACTCAATTTGTTAACTTCGTCTTCTTCAAAGTCGACCCTGCCTTCCGCCGTTTGAGCGAGGAAGAGCAACAAAAGGGGAAAGAAGAATTCGCCGCAGTAATTAATGAATATCAAGGCGGCGGCACCATGGTTATTTCCTATTCTACAGTCGGCATCCGTTCTGACGCTGACTTTGTATTATGGCGGATTGCTAAAGATGTAGAAACCTTTCAAAAGATGAGTCATGAACTCCTCCATACCGGTTTAGGAAAGTATCTGGAGATCACCTATTCCTACCTCTCCTACACCAAGCGAAGTGTGTATGTAGATAAAATGGATCCTGAGCATCAGAATCCTCGTGTCTACATCATTCCAGGAATGAAGAAGTATCTCTTTGTTTATCCTTTTATCAAAACCCGAGATTGGTATCAGCTTTCATACCCTGCTCGACAGGGAATGATGGACGAGCATATCCAAGTGGGAAGTAAATTCCCATCCGTCAAGCTAAATACTACATACAGCTTTGGTATCGACGATCATGAGTTTGTCGTTGCCTTTGAAACGGATGAGATCACCGATTTCTCCATTCTTGTTCAAGAGTTACGGGAAACGGAAGCAAGCCGTTATACGCTACGTGATGTACCGATGTTCACATGCATTCATCATGCAGACGTGATCCACTGTTTAAATACACTCTAACCAACTAAATAAATCACCTGGCTTAGAGATTTGCACCCCTTCAAAGTAGACACAGGAAAACCCCCTGTGAAATGAACTACTAAGGGGTGCTCTTTTATTGCGGATGATTTGACAATACCTGTAGCGAGCCATCTCAAAGCAGAGAGGGACATATAGCGATAGAGAAATATATTAAAAAAATAAACTGACCCCTATAAATATAGACATCAGTTTATCATTTAACCTAGGACTTTTTCTCACCAGGCGTTTTATTTCTTCGGCTGTTTTCCACTGCCTTTACAGCAACCACAGGTTTCTGAGCCACCAAGAAGGAGCTGATAATATCCTCGTCCTTCACAGTAGATACATCGCTCACCCTTTCGAACTAATCTGCTTCCTTCCATAAGATGGACACCCCCACATTGTTTTGTTTGTCGTTAATTTTCAGACAATACTACAGGATTTCGCTGAAAAAGAAAAGAGGGAAATTTTGGGGTGAGAGGAGCCCAACTCCTAAGTAAGCGCTATCAATTTATATTTCCTCTTTTTATCTCTTGATTTTTCTACGTAACAGGTAATCCCATGAAAAGTGACCAGCTTGACACCTTAGGAGCTAGGGTATAGTTAAAATGGATAACCATTCGTCAGAGGAGGCAGGATCTAGATGGCTCACGATTTACAAGCAACCACTCGATTACATAACGGTGTCAAAATGCCTTGGTTTGGACTAGGTGTTTACAAAGCCGAAGAGGGTACAGAAACAGAAAATGCGGTTCGCACCGCACTCGAACACGGATATCGTCACATCGATACCGCTTCTCTTTATAAAAACGAGGAGAGTGTTGGTCGTTCCGTTCGGGAGTCAGGAATTCCGCGAAGGGAAATCTTCGTTACAACGAAGATCTGGAACACGGATCAAGGATATGATAAAACGCTTTTTGCTTTTGAAAAGAGCCAAAAAGACCTGAATCTTGACTCCGTTGATCTCTATCTAATTCATTGGCCTGTTAAGGAAAAATATAAAGAGACGTGGCGAGCTATGGAACGGTTGTACGATGAAGGACAACTTCGTGCCATCGGGGTGTCTAATTTCCATGTTCACCACCTGGAGGATCTTATGTCACGCTGTAATATCCCGCCAATGGTTAATCAAGTAGAGCTTCATCCTCGTCTCACACAAAAAGAACTACTTCGCTTCTGTCAGGGAAATCATATTCAATTAGAGGCATGGTCCCCCTTGATGCGCGGGCGTATTCTAGAGAATGAATCCTTGAGCAAAATCGCTCAGCGTCATGGCAAAACGGTCGCCCAGGTCATTCTACGTTGGGATTTACAAAATGGGATCGTCACCATTCCCAAATCCGTTCGAAAAGAGCGGATCATCAGTAATGCGGATGTATTTGACTTTGCGCTTACCTCAGAGGAAATCGCCATGATTGATCAATTACATACTGGTGAACGAACTGGAAAAGATCCAGACAACTTCCATTTTGACTTTTAAACAAAAAGAAACAAAAGCCCCTTTGGCGGCGGTTCTCGCCAAAAGGGCTTTTATTTCTGGTGCGTTGGTTCTGCCTATAGCTTTGCTTTTTTGAACGCAAGCGAGATACCACCGAGAATGAAGAACCAACGAGCATCGATGATCTTCTTCAAAAGGCTTGCTTTTCTACCAAACACTTTTTTATTGTTTTTACCTACCGTCCCGATCCCTATCTTACGACCTAAGGATGCGACAGTTCCTTTTGGAGCATAAACATAGGGGGTCATATCTCCACCACGGAGCACTGCCACCATGTTTTTCGCCAGGTGTTGACCTTGTTGCATCGCCATCTGAGCAGTTGGTGGGTAAGGACGTTCTTCATCGTTGAATACAAGAGAGTTATCCCCAATGATGAAGAGATCCTCATAGCCTGGAGCTCGTAGAAATTCATCCACTTTTACTCGCCCACGCATGGTTTCTAAGCCAGTCTCTTCAAGAAGAGAATTACCACGCACACCACAGTTCCAGACCACATTAGCAGCCTTAACCTCTTCACCGCCCTTGAGAATAACGCCATCTTCAGTCACAGCTTCGATGGGAGTATTGATGCGAAAGTCTACCCCTTTACCACTTAAGTAGTTAACAGCATAGTCTACGAGTTCTTTATCAAAGCCAGGCATTACTGTCGGTGCTGCTTCAATCGTGATAATTTTTACTTTCTCACGTGGAATATCAAACTCTGCACAGAGATAAGGAAGTCGGTCCACAAGCTCCCCAACAAATTCGACGGAAGTAAAGCCTGCACCACCTACTACAATGGTAAGCAACTCTTCATTCTTCTCTCCGCTTGCTTGATAACGAGCAAAGTTGTACTCAATATGCTCACGAATCATCCGTGCACTATTAAGATTATTAATGAGAAGAGCATTCTCCAGTACTCCCTTAGCACCGAAGGTTTCCGTATTTGCACCCAATGCACAAATCAAATAGTCATAGGACAAATTCTCTTCAGTTCCTGCTAATCGAACGACCTTTTCTTTTGGATCAAATCCGGTCACTTTATCCTGAATAAAACGCACTTTGTCCCGGCTGATCAAAGAATCAATCGCAACACGGGTATGATTTGGATCGAGAGTTCCTGCTGCTGGTTCATGTAATTGAGTCGTTACATAATGGTACGGATTCAAATTGATCAGCGTAATTTCCGCTTCCTGATGATTTAACTGTTTTTGGAGCCCCCGTACGGTCATTAACCCACCGAAACCGGCGCCCATTACAACAATCTTTGGAAGTCCCATGGTTACCACATCCAATTGTTAAATATTTCACAATAAATTCATCCGTGCCGTCAGACACTATAGACCATGATATGATTTTCCTATCCGTTTGACAAGGGGGTCTCTATAATGATCTCACTACACACATTGTACCCCGAGTTACCCACCTTATCCTGGAATGAAACTAGGTGAATTTCGTCACAAGCCTTAGAAAAATACAGGTTCCATCGTTTTTTTCTTCTTCCATTGCAAAGTGACAAGAATTACATGGAATCGAATCCATGGTAAATTAGGATAAAAAGGGAATATTTAGTTGACTTTTCCTTATCCCTTGCTGTTGGTTCCCATTCCTCTTCATGGTAGTATATTAACTAGCTGACTAGAAGGAGCAACCCAAACCAATTATTTCGCTCCTTTTCCTAAATCCAGTCGGAGGTGCAACAATATGTCAGAGGATACAACCCAAGCCCATTCGGATGTAACTGAAATCACAATAATCGGCGGTGGACCTACGGGGCTTTTTGCAGCCTTCTACGCTGGAATGCGTAAATCAACCGTCAAGGTGATTGAAAGCATGCCTCAACTAGGCGGACAACTCTCAGCACTTTACCCAGAGAAGTACATATATGATGTAGCCGGCTTTCCCCGTGTGCGTGCACAGGAATTAGTCGATAATCTGGTTGAACAATGCAAGTTATTTGAGCCGCAATATTGCGTCGATGAAAAAGTTCTTCATATTGAAAAAAATGCCGATGGACTATTCGAAATTACAACAGATAAACACGTTCACCTCTCCCAATCTGTGATAATCACTGCTGGCGTTGGTGCCTTTGAACCCCGGAGGTTAAATGTAACTGGAGCTGCAAAATATGAAGGGATCAACCTCCATTACTTTGTCACAGACTTAAACTATTTTGCAGGGAAGAATGTGTTAATCGCAGGAGGCGGGGATTCCGCAGTCGATTGGGCAAATATGCTTGAACCGATCGCAGCATCGGTCACTGTAATCCATCGCCGAGATCAATTCCGTGCTCATGAGACCAGCGTAGACACGATGCGTAATTCCAGTGTTCAGATCATCACGCCCAGAGAAATAATGGCTCTCCATGGCGAAGATTGTATCGAGACTGCTGTGATTGCCGACCCTAAACAAAATATAGTGGAAGAACTGCCTATAGATGAGGTAATTGTAAGCTATGGTTTTGTTTCTTCCCTCGGTCCTATCCAGGAGTGGGGACTTGAAATCGAAAAGGGATCTATCCTCGTCAATTCCCGTATGGAAACCAATATTCATGGGATCTATGCTGCTGGAGATATTGCCACCTATCCTGGAAAAGTAAAATTGATCGCTGTTGGATTCGGTGAAGCTCCGACTGCTGTTAATAATGCGAAGCAATACATCGATCCTAAAGCTCGCCTTCAGCCTGGCCACAGTTCCAATATGAAGATATAACAGTATAGGTATAATTAGATTATAACAATACCCTTAAAGGAAACCCAGGTAGAGTCGCCTGTGAGTACCGCCCGATAAGGGTATTTTTTCATTTTGCGGCATTTGCACATGTTTTCATGTACTCGAGACAAACTAGCTGGAGATTAGCCAAAACTTTTTCTCATTATTCCCGACAGAGGTCGGTGACCATTATGATACGATCAAGCACTGGATGTCCTGTTTGTAATGGTTTTAAAAGTTTAACTACTATTTGTCACCAATGTGGGCATTGGTATGAGGATCGAGGCCGTATCTTTGATGCTCTAGCGGCTTATAGCCCCTATCGTCCCATTGATGAAATGAAACAAACTGACGGATATATCGATCATTTTCTTAATTTATGCCCACACAGCCTATACTGCCCCCATTGTGGTTCAGAGGAAGTAAACTTTGTCCAGGAAATCGGGATGTAACACTCCTTGCCTCAGCTCCAGATAAATAGGACACCTCCCCAACAGGAGGTGTCATGGTTCATCATCTTATTTGCACTCGTCGCATCAAAACCATGAACGTCTTTTGTTCGCTCGATTCGGCCCAAGAATTGACTACGATTTATTTTACTTCTTCACATGTGCTTTTCCGTCGCCGCCGTTAAACCACGTCTAAAACCGCAATCTTATCGAACAAGTTACGCACCTCATTCTTTACAATCCATCTTCATCTGTACCTCTTAATTCAGGAACGTGGCTCTCTTCGATTAAACCTGAATGATTACCTACGTTTCCCCCGCCAAGCCCTTCATTTACCATACGATCAACATCAAGGTCGTAACGCTCCCGCCCTTGGCAATCGACATCCTTTTCTTTTGCTAGTTCTTCTAGATATTTTCGTTCTTTTTGTGCTTGTTCCAACTGGGCTGCCGTGTTATCTACTCTCCCTGCTCCCAATCCTTCATCAATCATACGATTAATTTCTTTTTTCTCATCAGATTGGTTATGCCGTGTCATCGGTTTTACACCTCCAAGATTAGCTTTCACCGAAAATGGCACTCCCATTCCTTAAGGTTCTCTTCCCATCACACGGCTGAAGATTCACCCTATTTATTGCCTTCCACAATAGGTAAACGATAAAACATAACTCCTCAACGAAGGGATCGCCGTTTGAAAAGGCTGCTGGTATACTCTGAGGGAGAATATAAATACTTTTCGTTAGGACGTACAGCTATCGTATGTTTAGAAGCTGGAGGGCCTGTTGCGGGTATAGTTTGTGGAGCAATCCCGCATCCATGGATAGTTCATTTATAATAAAAACGGGTTTCCTCAACGCTGAGGAAACCCGTTTTTATTGTGCATTGTTTACAATTTTCCCGGTAATGGTCCGGTGATCCCATTCCACCGATAATCTAAATTTTGTTTTATTGTCAATAATTAGATAGTTTTTCTTGAACAGTTTTTTCTAGCCGACTTTAACGTAGTCGTTTCGCCGCTACAAAGCTTTTTTTCCAGGTCTTTGAGCTGAGGGATTGAACTTTAACCCCTTTGGTGGTGGTAGCTACGAAATTATTCTTACTAGTGTAGACTCCGACAAAGGTTACTTTTTTACTGGTTTTTCCTTGTTTAAAGAAAACGAGATCACCCGATTTTAGATCACTTTTTCCCACACTCTTCCCTTTAGTGTACTGACTAGAGATCGTACGAGGGAGGGTAAGGTTATAACTTGAGTTCTTGTACACGTACTGAGTAAAACCCGAGGCATCAAAACCTTTGGGAGTTGTCCCGCCCCACTTATAAGGGGTCCCTACTAGCTTTTCGGCAAGGGTTTCTGGCGAAGGAGTAGGAGCAGCTAAAGCTGTTTCATGCACAGCAAAACTAGCAGATAACATGCTGACAGCTAATACAAAACCGGCTACTAATTTCATAGGGCGAAAAAAAAGATTCATTACGTGTAACCTCCATACAAAGTATTTAAATAAGCTCACCATGGTGAACTTGACCCAAATAGTACTTGGAAATTAACTAAATTTCAATACCCAAAATTATTTTCTTATTTTTTATTTTTTTCTGAATACATCTCTATCATTTCTATTAGTGGTAGCGACGTCTTAGGTTTTGTAGCGTCATCCCCTATTTCCATTGTCATCAGCCTGAGTTTTTTCATGGTCTACCGTATTGTTGCAATGGCAAAGCATCCTCTTATGAGTCTATCACCAACTATTCTCTCGTGCATATATTAATAGTATCTCAGAACTTGGAGGTGAAAGATCTATGTCCGCAAACCGAGTTCGGGACAATGGTTTTGAAAATCAAACCCTTGGTATGCCAGTGGGTGCCCCTTGGCAATCTATCAACACTACAACCATTGTTAGCGGTGGTGCACAACTGGAGGGTAACTTCGCTGCCTCCCTATCGCAAGGTGCCGCAATTACCCAACAACTTAGGCGTTTGATCCCAGGAAGAAGCTACACATTTACAGCGGCATTTTCCACTGGAGCAGGTAGTGGTACGATCGATGTAAGTATCGGTTCAGTTACTCGAAACTATCAGGGCAACTCTGTCGTTGGAGCATTTCAAGAATACGCCACTTATGTCTTCCGCTTTAATGCTCCCGCTGCTACACCATCCCTGACCATCACCAACAATACCAATACAACAGTAAAAGTGGATACTATATTTGTCCTTCTACAGGAGGATAAATAATACAAAGAGCGTGACAAAGGCGTTGGCTATGCCAACGCCTTTGTTTTTATCCGTTTATATTAATTCCTTACAGGGTTCCTACCCCCAATGACACGATGATCAAATACCCTACAGTACCTCTAGGATCAACATGCCACCATCCTTTAGATCAGCACTTTTCCGGTGCACCTTCATTCGTAGCTGTTCTAAAGGATGTGCCACAACCACACGTGGCAGTCGCGTTCGGATTGTGAATGGTAAAACCGCCACCCATCATGGATTCTTTATAATCGATCTGCAAACCTCGAATCAGAGGCGCATCCTTTTCATTAACCAATATACGAATCCCATGTAGTTCGAGTTCCGTATCGTCTTCTTTTTTCTCATCTTCAAAACCCATTCCATAGGTAAAACCGCTACATCCTCCACCTTGCACGCCAATGCGCAGGTAAAGTTTTTCTGGGTTTTCCTCGTCTTTGAGCATATCGCTAACCTTATATCCCGCTTGTTCAGAAAGCTCGATCACGTAGGATCCCTCCTTCATTATCAACATCAAATAGCACCTTAAAAAGCACCTTCACTATAGATTATACCGAGAAGGAGAATTTGGCACAACCAATGCCCATGGTTCACTCGTAATCTTATCGTCCTAGCACAGTAGAGGGGATTTATTTAAGCCCTACCAATCGCTACTTCACGGATCGTAGAGGTATATCGTCGAATGATGTATATCCCTTGGTTTTTCATGGCTTCTCCTCGATACCATTCATTCAGAAGCTCGTCCAACTGTTGACTAATTCCCACCACAGTTGGATGAGTAAATCCAAGTTCTCGTGCTTTTGTCTCCATTTGCCTGCGTACTCTCTCTATTTTTTGTTTCAGATGATCTCGCTCCATACGGAACGACCCCCCTAATATATACTACAACATCTGACCATGTTACCTGAATGTTACCCCATCAACTACCTCTTCAAAACCATTTTCTGAAAAAATAAATACGAGAAACGAATAGTCACCTTATAACTATAAATGACCTCCTCTTCTCCTACACACTACCTATTCGATGGCAGAACATCCGTTTCCTTCCTTCTATGTCGTTTCAAGTCTGTTTTTTGCAATTATCTACCCTATTGTCAAAATATATACATATTAAACCAACAAACCAAGGCATCTATGAAAAGTGCCTTGGTTTTTACCTGTGCATCTACCCTTTATAAAAGATCAAAGAGATCCTTCATTCTTTGCTGATAGTTCTCAATCTCTTTGCGAATATTTCTCCCTAACTCCTCTGCGGTCTCACCCGTTACTATCTCCCCATTAACCATTGCATAGGGGGAAGTAGCACATAGTTCACAATGCCCTAAACAGCTCGTTTCAAGGACATCCAGCTCGTGATCCTGTTCCAGTTCGACCCGCAGTTTTTCAACATCCTCCGTCAGGTTATTGATGCAAAATTCCACCATGGGTTTCATAACAAGATCCCCCTTGATTATCTCTTTCCCTCTTGGGATCCATTACTTCCATTGTAACCACCCTCATTTGAAAATAACAAGAGGATGAATACCCACCCCAATAGGGTTACGGTAAATGAAAAAAGCCCATCGAGTAACGATGGACGAAATGACAACCATTAGAAGTAGTCCTGATGATTTTTATTTTTTCTACCTCGAGTTTTTTTTGGATCAAATAATCCTTCATCTTAGCCCTCTGTGCCAACTGAAACCGTAAGACCCATCTCATCTAGTTTGCCTTGGATCTCCTTTAAGCGGGGATTCCCTTCTCCAATGATTTCATTATTTAGTACGACCACTGGATACCAGAGATCCTCTTCTACTACCCGGTTAGAAAAGGCTGTTTCCTCTTCTCCCTCAGGTTGATGAATATCTACATAACGAACCTGAACCTGCTCACCATATCGCCTTCCCAGCGCCGCTTCAAGCCATGTAGCAGTTTCTTGAGTCGATGGAAAGTTAACACAGCTGGCACAACGTTCTTCTGCACCATAGACAAGAATAGTAATCGGCGTATCCATCCCTTCACCTCTTTCATACAAAGCTTCCAAAAATATTAGCGAAGAGCCTGTTCTAGGTCTTCGACTAGGTCCTCTGGATCTTCTACCCCCACTGAGATACGTATCAAACCATCTGTAATCCCTAGCTCTGCCCTGCGCTCCTCAGGAATCGAGGCGTGCGTCATTCGAGAAGGAACGGAAATCAAACTTTCCACTGCACCCAAGCTTTCTGCCAATGTAAACCACTGTGTGCGAGACAATACTTCCTCCGCTCGTTTACCGCTGCCTACATCAAAGGAGATCATCCCACCAAAGCCACGAGCTTGAGTACGAGCAAGTTCATGACCGGGATGATCCTTCAGCCCTGGATAATACACCTTCTTTATGTCTTTTCGAGTTGATAGCCAATTAGCCAGATGTCTAGCACCTTCTTCGTGCTGACGCATACGCAGGCCTAGCGTCTTAATGCCTCGTATCAGTAGCCAGGAATCCTGTGGCCCTAAGACTGCACCAATGGAGTTTTGTAAGAAATGAATCTGTTCTCCCAATTCTTCACCCTTTACTGCCACCAAACCAGCGACGACATCGCTATGCCCACCCATGTACTTCGTAGCACTGTGTAGCACGATGTCAGCACCTGAATCAATCGGATTCTGCCAATAGGGCGTCAAAAAGGTATTATCCACTATCAAAAGAAGTCCACGTGATTGGCATATAGCTGCCATTTTGGAAAGGTCCGTTACCTTTAACAATGGGTTACTCGGCGTTTCAATGTAAACAGCCTTCGTTTCTGGACGGATCATATCTTCTACTGCTTCAGGATGGCTACTATCCACAAAACTACTCTGTATCCCGAGTCGATTGAATACCTTGGAGAGAACGCGATACGTACCACCGTATATATCATCCCCGACCACCAAATGATCACCTTGATTAAACAGCGAGACGACCGTAGAGACCGCTGCCATTCCAGACGAGAAAGCAAAGCCACGTGTACCGTTTTCAAGCTCTGCAATCAAGGTCTCCAATGCTGATCGGGTCGGATTCCCTGTGCGTGAATACTCATAACCGCGATGCTTTCCTATTTCGTCCTGTTGATACGTAGATACTTGGTAAATCGGCACACTCAAGGCACCTGTATGCTTATCCCCCATAACGCCACCGTGGATTAGCTTCGTATCAATTCTCATTTGTTAATCCTCCTCAGAGTATATTTGCTGGCTCAGATACCGTTCGCTACTATCCGGAAAGATGACCACAATATTTGTTCCCGGAGATGCTTTTTCTGCCTCTCGTAACGCTGCACTAAAGGCGGCACCTGAGGAACTAGCTACTAATAACCCTTCCAAACGAGACAACTGTCGCACACGTCGGAAAGCTTCTTCATCAGTCACTACATGAATTTCATTAAAGTAGGCAGGGTCCATATAATCGGGAATCAATTCCATGCCTATTCCTTCGATTCTATGAGGTCCAGGTTCTCCTTTTAAGATGGAGCCCTCAGGTTCTACAATTACCGTTTTGATTGATGGATCTCTTTCTTTTAAATACCGAGCACAGCCCATAAACGTACCACCTGAGCCTGCACCTGCTACGAACACATTTACCTGACCATCCATCTGCTCCCAAATTTCAGGACCCGTACTCTGGTAATGAATTTCAGGATTCGCGAGGTTTTGAAATTGTTGTGGGCAATAGGCGTTCTCAATCTCTCCTTCAAGCTCTTTTGCTCGAGCAATCGCACCTTTGATCCCTTCTGAATTAGGGGTATTGATTACTTCGGCACCAAGAGCACGCATTAACTGCTGTTTTTCCTGAGAAAATTTCTCAGGTACAACAAACATCACCCGATAACCTGTGCCAACTGCCGCTAATGCGAGGCCTATCCCCGTATTTCCCGCTGTCGGCTCAATAATTGTTCCCCCTGGTTCTAGTTCACCACTCTTCTCCCCAGCCTTGATAAGGGCTACCCCCAGGCGATCCTTTACACTTCCACCTGGATTGAAAGCTTCCAATTTAGCGTAAATTTGTACCCCTTCGGGTAAAGCAAAGCGTTTGATACGTACGATTGGTGTATGACCAATCAATTCTTTTATATCTTCGTACACATGCTTCATCAGTCAGCCCTCTTCCTGATGGTTATCGTCTGTATCATATTATAATATCCACCTTATCCTAACATGTTTTTCATTCCGATAAAAACGATCTGATTACTGCGTTAAAGTGCTGTAGAGACAATTCCCATTGTTTCCGCTATACTAGTAAGGGAAGAACTCGAATTTCCGTCATGCCGATTGATTTTAAACGCACTTCGATCTAAAATAAATGTTGAGCAAAGTATGCCCACACACCTTAGGGGACTTTTGCTGAAAGGAGCATGATCATGAGAGAACAAGTACAAGAAGTTCTAGATAAACTACGTCCATTCATTCAACGTGACGGTGGCGACGTTGAACTCGTCGATATTGAAGAGGGGATCGTTAAGGTTCGCCTCCTCGGTGCTTGCGGTAGCTGCCCTAGTTCCACCATCACCCTCAAAGCAGGGATCGAACGTGCTTTGGTTGAAGAAATTCCTGGAATTACAGAAGTTGAACAGGTGCTATAACGCTTTTTTTATGAACAAAGACAACCGCTTCCTAGATATGTACATTCTAGGAAGCGGTTGTCTTTTATGTTACTCATCGTTATTACTTCACGCCTTCTTCTTTTTTCAAGGATTCTTCTTGATACAAGTGGCAGGAAACCCAGTGTAGAGGACGAACCTCTTGCCATGTTGGGATTTCCTGCGCACAAATGCCCATCGCTTTAGGGCAACGTGTGCGAAAACGGCAACCACTTGGCGGATCGATAGGGCTTGGTACATCCCCTTTTAAGATGATACGCTCTTTTCGTTTCTCGGTTTCCGGATCTGGAATTGGAACCGCGGACAAAAGTGCTTCAGTATACGGATGGAGTGGATTGTCGTAAAGTTCCTGGCTATCCGCTAGCTCAACCATATTACCAAGATACATGACACCCACACGATCACTGATATATTTCACCATGGACAGATCATGAGCGATAAAGAGATACGTAAGTCCTTTTTCCCGTTGCAATTTTTTCATCAGGTTAACGACCTGTGCCTGGATCGATACATCCAACGCAGAAATCGGCTCATCCGCAATGATGAAATCAGGATCTACTGCTAGTGCACGGGCAATCCCAATTCGTTGCCGCTGGCCACCCGAGAATTCATGAGGGAAGCGATCTGCATGTTCTTCGTTGAGACCAACCGTTTTCAAAAGTTCTACTACCTTATCCCGGCGTTCCTTACCTTTAGCCAACTCATGGATATCTAAACCTTCAGCAATGATATCCCCAACTGTCATCCGTGGGTTCAATGAAGCATAAGGATCTTGGAAAATCATCTGCATTTCACGGTTAAATTGCTTCAGATTTTTACCTTTGAGATCTTTGGTCATTTTACCCTTGAAGTTAATATTACCATCGGTTGCTTCGTAAAGACGGATGATGGTCCGTCCAATGGTCGATTTTCCACAACCGGACTCCCCTACCAAGCCCAGTGTTTCCCCTTTGTAAACATCAAAGGATACGTTATCGACAGCTTGAACGACTTGGCCACGTCCTACATTAAAATGCTTCTTGACCTGTTGTACCTCGAGGATTTTTTCCACTTTCGGTTCTACTGCGCTCATTTGGAAACCCCTCCTACCACGTCATGGGGAATATCTACAGGCTTTGCCATCGGGTGCTCAAGCCAACATGCTACTTGATGAGAGTCAGAAGAATTTGTCGTTTCAGGCATATGCTCTTTACATACTTGCATCGCATGCTCACACCGGCTTGCAAAAGGACATCCCTTCGGTGGTGTGAGAAGGTTTGGCGGAGTTCCCAGAATCGGTGAAAGTTCGGTATCACGCGACAGGTTGAGGCGAGGCATCGAACCCATCAGACCCCAGGTATAGGGATGGCGTGGTTTGTAGAAGATTTCTTCCACAGTACCTGTTTCTACTACCTTACCTGCATACATCACCACAACACGATCCGCTGTCTCAGCCACAACACCCAAATCATGGGTAATTAGAATGATGGATGTATCCATCTTCTCCTTCAAGTCGTTCATCAAGTGCAAGATCTGAGCTTGAATGGTCACATCCAAAGCGGTTGTCGGCTCATCCGCTATCAACAGCTTTGGAGCACAAGAGAGCGCTATCGCGATCATCGCCCGTTGCCGCATCCCACCACTAAACTGATGGGGATATTGATTGATCCGCGAATCCGGACTGGGAATACCTACAAGGCGTAACATCTCAAGGGCCTTCTGCCTTGCTTCTGCCTTGCCAAGCTTCTGATGTTTGATCAACCCTTCCATGATCTGCTTACCCACTGTCATCGTCGGGTTTAACGAAGTCATCGGATCTTGGAAAATCATCGCGATTTCCTTCCCACGCATTTCCTCCATTTTCTTCTCAGGAAGCTTCGTTAAATCATTTCCTTCAAATAGGATTTCCCCGTGTTTAATGACACCCGGTGGTTGAGGAATCAATCGCATAATACTTTGAGAAGTAACACTCTTTCCACAACCAGATTCTCCTACAATCGCTACCGTCTCTCCATTCTTCACTTCGAAGGAGACACCCCGTACAGCTTGTACTTCACCATTGTAGGTATGAAATGAGACATGAAGATCCTTCACTTCCAACACATTCTTACGATCCATAGGAATTCCTCCTTCCTTATTTATTGACGCAATTTCGGATCGAGCGCATCACGCAAACCGTCACCCACTAGGTTGAAACTAAACATGATCAATGAAAGTACCAAAGCTGGGAAAAACAACTGATAGGGGAACAACTGTAATACTTTATACCCATCATTGATTAATACACCTAGACTCGCTTCTGGTGGACGAATCCCCAAACCGATAAAAGCAAGAAATGCTTCAAAAAAGATGGCTGTTGGGATGGAAAACATAATGGTAATAATGACGGGCCCCAAGACGTTAGGAAGCATGTGCTTGGTTAGCATACGGCGAGTGCTAGCACCTAACGTACGAGCAGCCAACACGTATTCCTGGGACTTCAATTTAAGCATTTGCCCACGAACCACTCGGGCCATCGTAATCCACCCTGTAATTCCTAGAGCAAGGGCAATCGCAATAATCCCGGGTTTCATCCATAACAATAACAAGATAATGACAATTAAATTTGGTATACCATATAAAACTTCGATAATCCGCTGCATCCAATTATCGACCTTACCACCATAATACCCTGAAATACATCCATAGGGAACACCAATAAACAAGTCAAAGGCCGTGGCCAAGAAAGCAATTAAGAGCGAAATTCCAGCCCCATACCATGTTCGTGTCCAAACGTCTCGACCAGCGCCATCTGTACCAAACCAGTGATCACCAAAAGCTTCCTTATTGATTAAGTCGTAATTCACAGATCGATACGAATAGGAATGAATCTCTGGTCCTACAATAGCCAAAATCCCAATCACCAACAAAAGGAGAGCTCCGATTAATGCACCTTTATTTTTAAGGAAACGACGCCAAACATCACCCCAAAAGGTAATCTTTTTACTGGAAACCCCTTCTTGTGCCAGCGTATCTCTTTCTATCGGTTGAAACATCTCTGGAGTTAAGTTCTGAGTTGAAGAGTTCATACTACTCATTCCTGCACACCTCCGATACGAATCCGAGGATCGATAATCCCATAGAGTACATCCACCAAAAACATACCGACAATGATTAATGCGCTATAAAAGATGGTGATTCCCATAATGACCGTATAGTCATTGACCTGAATGGAATCAACAAACATCCAACCCATTCCGGGAATAGCAAAGATCTGTTCAACTACCAGCGAACCTGTAATCAAACCGATAATAAGCGGACCGAGTACCGTAACTGCAGGAATCAAAGCATTGCGTAAAGCATGTTTGATAATAGCCGTACGTGCACTTAACCCCTTCGCCTTTGCTGTCTTCATATAATCCTGGCCCAACACCTCAAGCATCTCGGTTCGAATATAACGGGCAATAGTTGCCATCACCAACACAGCCAGCGAAAGGGTTGGTAAGATTGAATATTCCGGTCCATCCCACTTAGCAGGTGGTAGCCATTGCAACTTCACCCCAACATAGTATGAAAGAAGAGTGGCTAACACAAAATTGGGTACGGAGTAACCAAGAATTGAAAAAACATTTGCTACGTTATCCACCCAGGTTCCGCGACGAAGGGCCGAAACACAACCCAGAATAATTCCAAAAATGACCCCAATAATTGTCGCTTGAATCCCTAGTTGTAAGGAAGCTGGAAAACCCTGCATGATCAAATCTGTTACACTGCGACCATCATACTTAAAAGAAGAGCCTAGATCAGCCTGCGCAAGTTTACCCAAAAATGTGACGTACTGTACAGGTAAAGGTTTATCCAAACCGTATTCCTTGAGGATCTCTTCCTTTAATTCAGGAGGAAGTTTATCTTCATGTTGCAATGGTGAACCAGGCATGGTGTGCATCAAGAAAAAAGTAAGAGTAATGATCACCCATAGGGTGATAACCATATACATAAACCGCTGAAGAGCAAAACGGCCCATCATTCAAAACTCCTTTCGCATAATAGTCACAATCATTCAACAGGTTAATAGGTAGCGCACAGAAGGTATATACCTCCAAGGCATATACCTTCTCACGCACCACTTTCAAGTTGTTATATAAAGCTTCCCCTTACTTATCTTCCATTGTAATCCACTTAAATGTAAAGTCGGATCCGAAGGGGTGAGTGGCGAAACCTTTGACATTGGTTCTCTTTAAATATAAGCGAGTGCGATACATGAGGGGAGCAATAGCTGCGTCCTCCATCATTACCGCCTCAGCTTTTTTCAAGTCCTCGGTCCGCTTCTTAAAGTCTGGGTTAGCTTTAGACTTCTCGATAAGCTTATCAAATTTCTCGTTGCTCCAATCCCCACGGTTCATCGGGTTTCCTGTTACCCATAAATCGAGGAAAGTCATCGGATCATTGTAATCTGCACCCCAACCAGCATAGCTGATTTGAAATTTGCCTGCATTCTCTAAATCCAATTTCTGGTCGAAGGGCATAGGGCGTAAATCCACATCGATTCCCAATACGGTATTCAACTGTTCTTTCAAATACTCTTGATCTTTCTTAGCACCACTTGTATCATAGCCTAGCATTTCAATAGATGGGATCTTTTTGATTCCTTCTTCTTTCATACCTTCTTTTAAGAGCTTCTTCGCGCCTGCTTTATCATACTTCACATATTCCTTCGTCAAGCTACGGAAGGACTTGTCACCATTTACTTGAATTACTGGAGGAACAAGGGCACCAGCAGGCTTGGAACCGTTTTTCTGAATCTTATCCGTTAGGATATTGCGATCAACTGCCATGGAGATTGCTTTACGGATCTTCACATTTTTAAAGAATTTATCTTTAGTATTAAATTGGAGATAGAAAGTAGATGCTTCTCTGAAAGGCATTACATCCGGCTTCCCCTTATACTTATCAACAAATTCATCACCCAACTGCGCGAAGTCTGTCTTACCCGTATTGTAAAGGTTATTCGCCGTACCTTGATCTTTCACGATATCCGCATGAATCCCTTTTAATTTCACACTCTTTTTATCCCAATAGCTTTCATTCTTCTTATAGTCATAGCTTTTTTGGTGCTGCCATTTCGAGAGAACAAATGGACCGTTGTATACCATTTTATCGGGCTCAGTTGCGTATGCCTTGCCGTACTTCTTATAGATATCTTCACGAATCGGTTTATAAACGGTGAAAGCTGTCAAGTCAAGGAAGTATGGGATCGGGTCTTGCAGTTTTACTTCCAAGGTTTTATCGTCAACCGCTTTAACCCCTACAGCGTCTGCTTTCCCTTTTTTACTGTTGTATGCTTTTGCTCCTTTAATCGGATACAAAACATAGCTATATTCTGCCTTCGTTTTAGGATCGAGGGCCGTTTTCCAAGCAAATTCAAAATCCTTTGCTGTAACCGGTTTCCCATCACTCCATTTAGCGTCACGAAGGGTAAAAGTGTACGTTTTCTTGTCATCGCTTACTTTTACATCCTTAGAGATAGCTGGAATGGGCTGGTTGTTTTTGTCTAGGCGATAGAGGCCTTCCATCGTGTTGTTGAGGATAACATTTGAAGAGGCATCTGTCGTTTTCGCACTGTTCAACTGAGGTGGTTCGGATGTGTCGATCATGTTGAACACTTGCTTATCTTTACCGGCGGTATCATCTTTAACACCACCACAACCGCTTAACGCTAGACTAGCAACTACTAGACTAGCGAGAGAAAGATATAACTTTCTACGCATGAGTTTCCCCCCTTGGGAATTAAGAAAAATTTCTTTATATATTGTTATGGCCCGCACGGACCTATAACACCAAAGTAGTAGACGGATTCCATTTCTCCGTCAAAGGAAATATTAAAAATACTATTACCCACGGCATAGTAATTCGACTGAAAACCCGAAATTCCTCCTTGATGTTGCAGATTTATTCCGCCTTTTTCGAGAAATTTCGTTTTGTAGCACTAGGTAAAAGGAAAGTAATTTTCTCACAATTCGGCTTAAATTAACAAGGTAGCCTTATCATAACCTTTGCGTTTCCTAAAATCAAACTAGTAAATATTGGTCATCATGCATGTGGAGCTCACAAAAAAAGTGCCCTTCAATTTAAGAGCACTTTTTTCATCATCATATAAATTTATTTAGTTTTCCCATCTAGGTATGCCCACTTAAGGCTTAATTCTGCACCGACAGGATGGCGTACAATATCCTTTACATATTGCTTTTGCAGAAAGACTTTCCCTCCATAAAGAACGGGAGCGATCGCTGCATCCTGTAGCATGATTCCTTCCGCTTTCGCCATATCTTTAAAGCGTTTTTTGAAGTGGGGGTTGGTCTGTGATTTTTTTATCAACGAATCATACTCTTTGTTTTTCCAATTCCCGGTGTTAAAAGGGTTATCCGATAACATCGTATCAAGAAAGGTCATAGGGTCATTGTAATCAGCTCCCCAACCCATGAGAGACATCTCGAAATCGCCGCTCGTTTCCCTCGCTGACTTTTGTTTCAACGGCTGTGGATTCACCTCTACATCAATACCCAGGATTGTATTTAGTTGTTCTTGAATAAAAATAGCTGCTTGTTTACGGTAATCATCGTAGCTGAGCATCGATAGCTTTGGCTTAGAAGTATACCCCGCTTCTTTCATCCCCTCTTTCAGAAGACGTTTTGCCTCTGTAGGGTTATATATTTGTCCTTGAGTATCATATTTACGGAAGTTCTCATTATCTGTCCCTGTAATAGTAGGCGGTACAAAAGTAGTAGCCGGCTTAGAACCATCCTTTAAAAGTTTTGCTAATGTATCGCGATCAATTGCATAACTGATCGCTTTACGAATTTTCGTATTTGCGAGGAATTTATTATCTGAATTGAAGCTGATATATTGACTAACTGCACCCGTGAAGGGTGTAAACTCTGCGCTCTTTTTAAATGCATCGGAAAGAGCCGCATCCAATTGGGTTATGTCTGCCTTACCCGTATTGTAAAGGTTAACCCCTGTCGCTGTATCTTTCATGATGGACATATTGGCTGTTGCTAACTCCACACCACTACGATCCCAGTATGTCATACTCTTCTTTAGTTGCACTTTCTGCTCATGTTGCCATTCGGATAAAGAAAAGGGGCCGTTTGTAACCATTTTGTCTGGTTCAGTACCGTATTTGTTACCATGTTTTTCAACGATGTCTTTTCGTTCTGGGAAAAATACAGGAAACGCAGTTAGCCCTTGAAAGAAGGGGCTTGGGTTTTTCAACTCTACCCGCAGTGTTTTATCATCTACTGCTTTAACACCGACATCCTTTGCCGATTTTTTCCCTTTATTATACGCTTCTGCATTTTTGATAGCATAGAGAATATAGCTGTATTCCGATGCCGTTTTTGGATTGAGTGTCCTTTTCCAGGAATACTCAAAATCCTTTGCTGTGATGGGTTTTCCATCGCTCCACTCAGCATCTCTTAAAGTAAAGGTATACACTTTTTTATCTGGGGAGATCTCCATCTTCGAAGCAATCGCTTCTTCGGGACGATTATCTTCATTTAGACGAAAGAGTCCTTCATCAATATTATTTAGGATATCAAAAGCCACTGTATCCACTGCCTTGGATGGATCAAGACTATTGGGCTCTGATGCGATGCTCATTTCCAACACTTGTTTTGCATCTGCCCCTCCATTCTGCTCACCAGTCGTCCCACTATTCACTCCACTACAAGCAGACAACATCAAACTTAACCCCAATCCAATGAATCCTACCTTAAACCCTTTACCCATCGTTCTTCCCCCTCAGATCACTTGAATACCCTGAGCAAATTCCATATCGAAAATCGATCTACCGTACAACAACTTGTCCTAACATATGAAGCCTCACCTATTATAATTGAATTTAACTACCGAAAAAAGAGAAGGCAAAAAATAGGGAGAAAATACAGAATTACATAATTGCGCCCTTCCTGCTTTTGGGATACACTGAAATCCTCATAAGAGAGGGGGATCCCATGCTTAATAATCGTTTTCTGTGGATCATCGTTGCTACTTTGATGAGCATCTTTGCTACTTGGGTACTAAGTGACGGTTCAATCATCCGCTGGATTAACGCACTTTTTATGACAGGATTGATCTCTTTAGTCATAGCTGCAGCTTATTTCGTGATCAACGGCGGTTTTTTCAATAACTTTGCTAAGGGATTCTCAAAAATATTCACACTAATGAGCAATAACGCTCTGAGATCAATTGTAAAAGATCATGAGTTTGATGATTCCCCAGATGGTGAGGATAGTAAAGTAGAGCGAAAAGCTTGGGCTACCCAATTAATTATCTCTTTAACCTTTATTCTAGGTCTCGTTGATATCGCTCTCTCGTTTCTTCTTCTCTACTTTATTTAATCTTAAACTTGAAATATATCCTATTTTGGTAATACCCCATAAAAAAAACAAGTCACATATGACATTTTGACACTCCCACAGTTGAAGCAGTGGGATTCTTGGGAGATCCCATCTACCGACAGGATCGATTCCAAGCTTAGACGGTCTGCCCAACCGCAAGTACACGAAGTCCTTCTTGCAAGATGTTCTTGGATGCATTGATGTCTCGGTCATGGTGAGAGTGGCACGTAGGGCATGTCCATGCTCGCAGGTTAAGATTCTTCACATCCTTATTGCGGTAGCCACAGGCGGAGCATAGCTGACTAGAAGGAAATTGTTT
>NZ_FNNQ01000011.1 GCF_900106775.1 Marininema mesophilum | reverse complement strand
AAACAATTTCCTTCTAGTCAGCTATGCTCCGCCTGTGGCTACCGCAATAAGGATGTGAAGAATCTTAACCTGCGAGCATGGACATGCCCTACGTGCCACTCTCACCATGACCGAGACATCAATGCATCCAAGAACATCTTGCAAGAAGGACTTCGTGTACTTGCGGTTGGGCAGACCGTCTAAGCTTGGAATCGATCCTGTCGGTAGATGGGAGCTCCCAAGAATCCCACTGCTTCAGCTGTGGAAGTGTCAAACCATGCATGTAATGTATCGGGTGCAAATACATCTAATTTTCTCAGTACTTCCATCGTAAATTCTAGAGGTGCTACCCCTGATGCAGTAATTAAATTCTCACTAGATACCGCAGGTCTCATCTCATAAAATTTTTCTCCTTGATAATTAGGATGGTAAATGAATTTCATTTCGATATTCATTTGAATGTTGTTATATTTACCTCAGTAGAGTAATATGTTACTCAAAGAAATTTCAAAATAAAGGAGAGATTTTGGTGACTACTTCTCCCGCAAATACAACCGTCAAAACGGAGGATTGTGAAATATTCTGTTCCAATACTGAAAAGGTGCAACAACTTAAAAATCAGTTACCCGATATGGAGCGCATAGCGGCTATCTTTAAAGCCTGCGGGGATGCAACTCGGATGAAAATGATGGTTGCCCTGACACAAGAAAAAGAGTTATGCGTCTGCGATTTTGCACACCTGCTGGACATCTCCGTTGCGACTGCTTCCCATCACTTGCGTCTTCTCAAGAACGGAGGGTTAACCCACAGTCGGAAAGAAGGGAAGTTGGTGTACTATTCGTTGACAGATGGAGAGGCTTATCAATTAATTGCATCATCCATGAAATATGGGAACAGATAACTACGAATTAGCGAAAGGAGGAGAACCTATGACAGAACAACAGCGGCCCGAGAAAAAGGAAACCTCTTGTTGTAGCGGATCACCATCGATTCCCGATAAACCATCGAGTTGCTGCTATACATCCACACAACCAAATCCAAAACCTGAAGGGATACCCTCATGTTGTGAGGGTTCGTCCTCCATTTGTGAACATCATGAGATAACCCAACAAACCATCGAAATCCGTGTTCAAGGCATGGATTGTCCCTCCTGTGCTAAAACCATTGAAAAAAGTATCGTTCAGTTACCTGGAGTCGCTGAAGTCCAGGTCCACTATAGCGCCGGAAAAATGCGTATCAAAGGCGATGCGCCTAATCAGGATGTTATTCTTCGACAATTAAAGCGACTAGGTTTTACTGGTATATGGCCCGAGGCAGAACAGCCCAACACCCAAACCTTTTATGTCGAGGGCATGGATTGTGGTTCCTGTGCTCAAAGCATAGAAAAACACCTACGAGTCCTCCCATGGGTGGATACTGTAAACGTTCACTTCTCCACCGGAAAAATGCACCTTGTACACAGCGGAACCACTGCGGCCATTCAACAAGAAGTGGCTAAAGTAGGGTACCGAGCCACTCCACGTCATACGAGCGTCTCTAAATCTCCAAAAATTTCTTCACACCTTCTTTGGGTCGGTGGTGCTGGATTATTGATGTTGCTCGGTTTTATTAGTGATCTAGCGGGATTACTTCCATTGGCAGGGCCTGTGTTTTTTTCTTTGGCTATTTTAGTAGGAGGCTACAAACCAGCCAAAAGTGCATTTTTTGCAGTAAAAAACAGATCGTTAGACATGAATGTCCTCATGGTGGGCGCGGCCATTGGCGCAGCTTTCATTGGAGAATGGTCGGAAGGCGCACTCGTTGTCTGGCTGTTTGCTGTTGGTAACTGGTTACAAACACAAAGTATAGAGCGTACCCGAACCTCAATTCGTGAACTGATGGAGTTAGCCCCAGCTGAAGCTTGGGTGTCCTCCTCGAGTGGATGGATCCGCCAAAATGTCGAGTCCATTGCCATCGGACAACGAATTATGGTCAAACCAGGTGAGAAGATTCCACTGGATGGTATTGTGCTAGAGGGTACGACCTCCGTTAACCAAGCTCCTATTACCGGAGAATCTATACCCGTAGACAAAATGCCTGGAAATGAAGTCTACGCGGGAACCGTGAACGAATCCGGTGCGGTGGAAATAGAAGTAACCCGGCTGGAAGCAGATACAACCCTCGCAAAAATTATCCGTCTGGTCGAAGAGGCACAGGAAAAACAAGCACCCACTCAAGATTTGGTAGACCGATTTGCTCGGGTCTATACCCCGATTGTGTTCATTTTGGCTTTGCTGACTATGGTGCTCCCTCCACTATTCGGTGGAGATTGGCGCGATTGGCTCTATCGGGGTGTGGAGTTGTTGGTTATCGCTTGTCCGTGTGCATTGGTGATCTCCACACCAGTAGCCATCGTATCGGCCATCGGTAATGCTGCCAAAAACGGTGTGTTAATTAAGGGTGGGGCCTTTTTGGAGATTACAGGTAAACTAACGGCTATCGCCTTTGATAAAACGGGTACCTTAACCGAAGGGAAACCTCAGGTTACTCGTATTCTGACGGCGGAAGGAGTCGATGAGGCTGATCTTCTCAGTGTTGCTTCAGGGATCGAAGAAGGATCGCGACATCCCATTGCACAGGCGATTACCCATGAAGTTGACCAACGGAACATAGGTCCTAAGCAAGGTACTTCCCATCGGGCATGGGTAGGTAAGGGAGCTCAGGCAACCATCAATGAGGAAGTCTACTACGTTGGAAATGAAAAAATGTTCGAAGGTCTTCGGGTTGCTTTAAATGATTGGCAAACACCCTTGAAAGAGTGGCAAGAAATCGGGTATACGCCGGTTTTGGTAGGAACTGATCAACAAATACTCGGGTTGATTGCCATTTCTGACAGCGTCAGAACCACGAGTCGGCAAACCGTCCAGCAGTTAAAAGCGGTTGGGATACAAAAAGTGGTCATGCTGACGGGAGATCAGCCAGGAACAGCCCATCACATCGGTTCAGAAGCAGATGTTGATGAAGTATTTGCCGGACTTTTGCCAGAAGAGAAAATGGAGAAGGTCCAGGAAATACAGCGTCAAGGGCACAAATTAGGAATGGTTGGAGACGGCATGAACGATGCTCCTGCTCTCGCCCAAGCCGATCTAGGGATTGCCATGGGAGGTGCGGGGACCGATACGGCCATGGAAACGGCAGATATCGTGTTAATGGCGGACAACTTAGAAAAGCTTCCTTCCATGATCCGGCTCAGCCGCAAGGCACTTCTTATAATTAAGCAAAACATCGCTTTTTCTATCGCAGTGAAACTACTCGCATTACTACTAATCGTCCCTAATTGGCTGACCTTATGGATGGCTGTTCTTAGCGATACAGGGGCGGCACTCCTAGTCATTCTAAACAGCATGCGCCTACTCAGAGATAGAAAGTGAAACAATCAATATTATTTGTAATGAGTTAGAGGAGAAAAAGAAATTGAACCTATGGTCAAAATAGCCATAGGTTCAATTTCTTTTTTAGGTACAGTGATCCCCTACTACCAAACGTGACACGAAGTGCAGGGGAAAAACCAACCTTATGTTTAAGAATCGGTTCTTTAAGGGTTTATCGTAGAAGTTAGAACCTCTTTCAAAAGAGAAACGAGCTACTTTTGTTTCCCTCGGTTTATTTGCAGTAGTCTCTAGTTATCTTGGCTCAACCTTTTTAATGATCTTCATTTCATGGTCTTTATTCACTTTGACCTTATATTCGACACCCGTTATGACTTCCTTTCCATCAACGGTTCCATAAAATTGACCAGACACCAGGTACTTGCCAGGAGCTAATTTAAACTGCTTAGGGGCGATGTATACATAGCTAGTACTACTTACTTTTTTGGAAGTGTGCGTATAAAAAATTCCTTTTTTGGCTTTGGCTACATCAATTCTCCATTTGCCCTTTGCTTTTTGGACAGAATCATCTAATTCTAAGAAGAAAGTTCTTTTTCCTTCGACTTCTCCTAGCATTTTAGGCTCATCTGTTGCTACAGATTTTTGGACATGATTACTTCCACTTACTTTTCCGACATGGCCATCACATGCGAAGGTTGCCGGAGTCGCTGTGAAAAAGAGCGCACAGGCGGTCATAATGGGCAGAATACGACGTGCGTGTTGCATGATTATCAATCGCTCCTTGTATTGTTTGGTATGTTTCTTGATCCATAGTCTACTGGTTGAATCGGTCTCTTACTATGGATTTACCTTACATGAACCTTACATCTTTGTAAGGGTGTTAAAGTGACATAAATTGAAGAATACGGTCGCCCGATCAGATTTTATTGATTTATACTGAGTGATACTTAACACGATAACTTCAAACAAGTCTGCTTAACAAACTAAAAAACCATAAACTCCAAAAAAAGTACATGCTTCTACAGCCTACGGAGATACTGAAACATACCGGACAAATCTGCGAATAGGGAGGGATACAGATGTTTCATCAATGGTTAGAGCAAATGAAACAAGGTCTAGATGAGATCAGCCAGAGTTACTCCGAAGTCCCTGAATCAGATCGTTCCCGAATGAAGAAAGAATTTAGAGAGATACAAAGCAACTGTGAAGATATACTGGAAGGTTGGATTACTCTAGAAGAACAGGTATCGATCCTTCTAAATAAATACCCTGAATTAGTAACAGAATCTAAAAAAGAAGAAGCCGGAGAAGAGTTTTGGCTGGATGGTCAAGTGGTTCGCTCCTTTCGCCAAGGACAGGGTTATTATCAGCTTAGTATGTTTAGTGAGGCTAAGCCATATTTTAATCGAGTCGTCGAAGAAGCTCCGGATTTTCTCTTGGGAAGGGTTTACTTAGCTTTAAGTCATTTTCAACAACAAAGCTGGAATGAAGCGAGTCGAGAATTCCAACTTGTCGCAGATACAGCAGATCATCTTCGTTTTGTTTCATTTGCTCACCATATGCTTGGTTGTATTCAAGTGCAACGAGAGGAGGACGAGCTAGCCATCCGTCTGTTTAAGCGTTCACTTGCTATCCATCCCGACAACAATGATGCCTGGTTTAACTTAGGTACTTGTCATTTTCGGTTAGGTAATTATCCTGAAGCTATTCCTCAGTTCTTTCAATCTTTGCGCCTGGATCCTGATGATTGGGAGTCGATGTACTATCTTTCTTGCTGTTATAAAGAAACGGGCCAATGGGAAAGTGTACACTTTTGGCGCTCGGTTGTATACGAAAAAACAAATAACCCTTCAGTCATGGAAACCATCGCTAAGGACTTTGAGGATACAGGGGATATCGATGGGGCGTTACGTTGGTATCGAAAGTTAGCCATTACAGACCCGAAGCGGGCTTCTGCGTACCATGGGCTTAGTTGGAACATGTGGATCAAAGGTGAACGTGAGCAAGCATTACTTCTTATACAAAAGGGATTAACTTTGGATCCTCAGAACCGAGATTATCTTTTTACGTATGTTTGGTACTTATTACAACAAGGAGAGTTAAAAAAGGTAGAAAAACTGTTAGGCAAGTTACCTCAGAAGATCATGGCCCATCCACAATGGCTCATTCTACGCTCTCGATGGCATGTTCACTGTAGAGACTTTACTCACGCTGAGGACACTGCACGTCAAGTAGCTCATTCTGAGGACCCATATACTCGTTCACTCGGATACTACCAACTTGGACGAGTATTATTGGATCAGGAACAAGTAAAAGAGGCTGCTAGCCATTTTCATGCTGCCCGTGAGCACTTTCCTCAATGGAAAGAACCTCTCTTTTATCAAGGTTTATGTCATCTATTGGATGGAGAGATTGATGGGACACGTCAGTGTTGGGAGCAGATCCCTATGGGAATTCCGTCGACGTCAAAAAAATAAAGGCAGTCAGGGGTGATATCATCCCTGACTGCCTTTATTTACTGGTTTGTTCCAATATCGCATATAGGTCATCTCAGGTGTAGGACGTTTCTTTACAATCTTCCCTTTTTCGTCTAACTGTACCTCCATCTTACGATATTGCTCTATCCGCCAGTTACCTACGATACGACTTCCAACCCATTCTAATTGAACCTCTGTCTGTAGAGCAGGGTGTGCAGATTCTGAAGATACAGGTAAAGCTGGAAGTGTAACTACCTGATTGGCAATGAGAAGTCCAGCTAACATCATATTGATAGCAACAACTGTACCAAGAATGACCGATAACCCGTTTTTCTTGAGCGATGCATCCATAAAGCGCCCTCCTGTAAAACCGTTTGGTACATGTTTATGGAAGAGCATGAGCATTCATGTATTACCTTCCGAAAAGGAAATAGCTAGCTAAAACCTAAAAACAACCATAATGCCACAATGATAATGGAAATTTGATAGATGATGTCAAACCAAGACTGCTTGTCTGTATAAGGTATTCTTTTTGGGACTCGAATTACCCTATAGTGGTATTCCCCCAAACCCCTATTTCGTCTATAAACCAGGACAGTTTGTCTTTATCCTTTCATTGTATGGCTACACTTACTCCCTTACCATTAAGGCATACTAACTTAAAGGAGTGAGTGTTCATGAAAAACATTCGTCGTTTTTTACCTTATGCGACCGCCTTTGCGCTCTTTGCCACTGTCGCTACGCCAGCAGCCTTTGCGAGTGGAAGTGACCTTGATGGAGCCAAACAGTTAGAAACAAAAGGACAAAAAGGCGTAAAAACGGTCTTCGTTCCGAAAGGGGCTAACGCCAAGGACGCTGTTGAAGTTGAAATTGAAAAAGCCAAAGGTAAAACTGTGTTAGTAACAAAAGGAAAAAAAGTTGTGAAAACGGTCCTCGCCTCGAAAGAAGTGAAAAAATACAAGGAAGCTGTTAAAATTGGAAAAGCACAAGGTAAAACTGTGTTAGTAACAAAAGGAAAAAAAGGATTGAAAACGGTCCTCGTTTCGAAAGAAGCTAAATTCTCCAATGATGCAGTAAAATTTGAAAAAACACAAAGAAACTGAGATACTGGTTTCTTTCAAGATCCTTTGCTGATGTAGGAAATATAAAGCGGTCAGGGGTAGATCCCTGGCCCTTTTTGTATTTTGGGTGCATTGATGTTTGGGACTTCAAGTACCTGTCCTTTCATCGAGTATACAAACAAAAAAACTTTTCCCATAAATTTACGCTAAGGGATTGTTAACAGCGAAAAGCCGGTTTTTCCTACTTTAAGGATACCGGCTTTTTTGAGCTATTCACTTTTATTTCTCATCTTTCATCCGTTCCTCGCATCAGAACCTTTGGGACAAGGGGAATGTAAATGAGTTCCCCAATAAGTTCTATGATTGTTTGAGTAACGATCACAGTAGATACCAATCCGTCTAGAGGTTCAGGTAAAGCAAGTGCAAAGGGGAGAACAACAAGGGAGTTACGGGTTGCAGTACTAAAGATTAAAGCTCGTCCTGCTCCGGTATCTAAACGAAATATACGGGAAACTATACGCGCAATAATCGGTACAATAATCAGATATGCTATATAAATAGGGATCACCTGGCTGATAAAATCAAAAGATGTATATAGTTTATTGATTTGTGATGTAACGACAACAAAAAGAGTTAATGCCATAAAGGGTACTGGAAGCCAAGCTGTAGCATCAAGCATACGGGCTCCACGTGGTTGTCGATTTGCCCACCATTGAGTAAGTAGAGCAAGTACGAGAGGAATAATAATTAAAAGGAGAAATGATTCGAGAAACGGTTTAACGTTCACAATTTCTGCCGATTGTTTTCCCATAAAAAGCCAAAGATAGATTGGCAATAAAAGCATTTGAGAAACAAAGAGCAATGGTGTTGAAACTAAAACAAGTTTCTCGTTCCCACGACCAAGATGCGTAAAAACAATGACGTAGTCAATGCACGGAGTAAGCAATACTAAAAATACACCTAATAGTAAAGCAGGATCGGTTGGAAGAAACCGTGTTAACCCCCAAACAATGATAGGAACAAGTGTGTAATTCACTATAAGAAGCGCATAAATGTACTTTCGATTCGTTAGTGATTCTTTTAAACGTAAAAACGGTATTTGTGCAAACATACCATACATTAAAATGGCAAGTACGAATGAGATAGTATAATCTAAATTTTCGCTGGATTTTGGCCATATTAAACCTATTACAGCAGCAATAATTAGCGCTAAAGCATAGATCCATATTTGATTCTTCTCTAATTGCTCTCTTGAACCCATTTTTTCTTCTTTTCCTCCTTATATTGCTATGCCCTAAACTTAATGTCCGCCAAGGTTTCAAAAAAAATATCATGTCCGTTAATGTAAGTCAATTACCAGGAGATTTTGTTTCCACAGAATACTAAACAAATAAGTAATGCAGTAACTGACTTTTTTACTCCCACCAAATACTTAATTGATTAGATAGTATATACAGTGCCAATAACAAAATCCTAGCTACATCTTACCTTAATGATTTTATTTTCTTAAGGATGGTTGCAATATTGAAAATAACGCCTCATCTAGAAATAGAAAATTTAAATGCCTTTTTTATCAATTTTCAGTATATACTGGATTATAATTAATACCCGATATATAACGGAGGGATTAGATGGATACGGTAAAAGTCCAGCTTACCGCGGAAAAGGAATTGCTCCTATTCACTCTATACAGTCGAGCATTGGAGAGCCGCAGTCAAAATCCCATTCTCAAGGACGAGGTAGCGGAAAAAATTATCCAGAGCATTGACTATGATTTTGAAAAAATGAGTAAAAACCAGGAAGGTTCTATTATAGTTACCATTCGAGCAAAATACTTGGACTTATGGGCTACTCAATTTTTAGAAAAGCAGCCACAAGCTACTGTCGTGCATCTAGCTTGTGGCTTAGATAGTCGTGTGAATCGAATTCATGTACCTCCAAAGGTAAGATGGTATGATATTGATTTCCCTGAAGTTATCGACCTACGACGACATTTTTATCCAGAAAGAAACGGTTATCATATGATTGGCTCCTCGGTTACAGAGTCAGAGTGGCTAAAGACGATTCCAACAGATCAACCCGTGTTAATCATTGCAGAGGGATTAACTATGTATTTAAAGGAAAAGGAAGTCAAAGAACTCTTCACTCGGTTAACTAATCATTTTACAAGTGGCGGTCAATTAGCCTTTGATGCAATGAGGCCCTCTGCCATATGGTTGGCGAAATTGAGTAAGATTATCCAGTCAACCGGTGCATCTTTTGGGTGGGCACCTAAAAATGCTCAAGTAATTGAACAATGGATTCCCCGTTATCAATTGAAAAAAGAATTATATTTACTTGAAGCACCGGAACTTGCACAGCGACGCAATGAATCCAAGTCCGTATTTCTTCTATTCTCAAAGATACCTTTTTTGAGAAGAATGAGTAGCCTGCTTCTTTATCAGTTTTAATCCATCTACTTAGCTTTTGAGGCCCAAAATTGGGCCTTTTTCAATTTGTCATTCCTGCTTGTCGCCCCTCTATCTTTACGATATCGTAAAATATGAAAAATCCTCCCATTCATGCGATAAGAAAGGAGACAGTACAGATGAAACGACTCTTTACTCATACTCGTATTCTAACAATGACTGAAGAGGTGGCTCCATCAAAAACACAAGCAATGCTGGTAGAAAATGACAAGATCGCTTGGATTGGTCCTGAAGAGGAAGCTCCTATGGCGGATGAGATCGTGGATCTTCGTGGGCGGCTCATGATGCCCGGCTGGATCAATACACATGGTCATGCAACGATGACGCTTTTGCGTAGCTTTGCTGATGATATTCCACTGAAAACGTGGCTAGAGAAATATATGTGGCCCATCGAAGCACGTTTTGGGGCTGAACAAGTACACTGGGGAACGATGCTTGCTGCTACCGAGATGGTTCGCTGTGGGACGACCTGTTTTGCTGATATGTATGATCACATGGATGGAGTGGCAGAGGTAGTACAAGAATCTGGATTGCGGGCCAGTCTCTGTCGGGGCGTAATCGGACTGGGTTCACAAGAGGAAAGGGATTGGAAACGAAAAGAGGCATACCAATTTGCTAAAGATTGGCATGGACGGGCTGATGGACGCATCACGACGATGATGTCTCCACATGCTCCATATACATGTCCACCCGATTATATTGAGGAAATTGTTGCAGATGCAGAGGAATTGAAATTGCCCATCCATATTCACTTAGCAGAAACTAAAGGGGAAGTGGAAGGTCATATCGAGACCTATGGAATGCGTCCGGTGAAACATCTTCAGTTACTTGGTGTATTTAATCGCCCCACACTGATTGCTCATGCGGTTCATGTGACCGAGGAAGAGATGGAGATTTTATTGCAACATGATGTGAAGATTTCTCATAATCCTGGGAGTAATCTGAAATTGGGCAGTGGAATCGCTCCTGTGCCAAGAATGCTGGCTAAAGGACTTCGTCCTTCTCTCGGTACCGATGGCGCCGCCAGTAACAATAACTTAGATATTATGGAGGAGGTTCGCTTAGCTGCTTTGATTCACAAGGGAAGTACAATGAACCCCGAAGTAATCCCAGCCTGGACTGCCCTGCAGATGGGAACTTCCTATGGAGCAGAAGCGCTTTTTCTAGACCATGAGATCGGAACATTGGAAGTTGGTAAAATGGCGGACTTTATTACTCTTGATTTAGAAAAGGCTCATCTGCGGCCGGCCCATGATCTGATTTCGTTATTGGTTTACTCTGCTTCCCGAGAAGACATCCAGGATGTTTATATAAATGGACGTCCGCTCATGCGCAATAAAGAGTTACTTACGATTGATGAAGAGCGTGTGCTTTTTGAGGCAGATCGCACTTTTCAGGCTGTTGCACCATAAAAATCCCCCACTTCCTGAGCAGGGAAAATTTAGTGAGAGGTATAGGTAGGAGAAAATAAGTTACAATAGGACTATAATTAGACTTCCATATCCAACTCCAGTTGAAAACGCAAAGGGATTTCCATGGTCTCTTGTGACCACCTGCGTCTTCTTTCTGAGGGAGATGCCCAGGATTCCGCCTGTAAGCATCCGAGGATATTCTCCAGTTCCTCTCCAGAAAAACGGCTTTCCAAATGGGTAATTAGCCAGCTGGGGGAAGAGGAAGCATCCATGTGGCTCACCTCCTTGCGTAAGCTTATTATCACCTCAGCATCCATCGTTAACCGAACCACATTTTCTCTGTAGACCCTCCGACCCGTTGTCGCGGGGGTCTTGCTGTGATCGGGTGATAATGGAACCATCCCCTTCGTACACTGGGTAGAAAAGGGTCTTAATCAATCGAAATATTTGTTCAATTTATTTGTTCAAAAACAGGAATTACCATCTGAGAGCGCGAAAATAAGGAAAGATAATCCTTAACACGATGGATATATATTTTGTGATATACTTATTGATATATGATTTTCGACACATTGTTCATAGAAAGGAGGCGTGGCAAAATGCAGAACCGCTGGCCAATGATTGCCGCGAGTCTGGTTGTCAGCCTCTTGCTTTTGTTTGGGGGATTTTTTGTTTATCAGAAGTTACAAATTGAAAACCCCATGGAGGAGACACTTGCGAAGACTTCCCATATCCAAAAATATATGCTCGACGCTTCACCCAATGAGATTACAGTTCGTCTAATACCCAGTCGTGATTTCTCGTTGAGTAAAGATTATATCCCTTTAAGAAAGAAGTTAAGCAAGTTCACAAGAGGCAGAGAGCTCTCCATATTGATCAAGCATCAATCGGAGGGTGAACTATTGGAGTCTTGGAACCGAATAAATTTTGGTATCCAAGAAGGGATCGCTCTTAAACGCTATACAAAAATTCCACAAACCGTTTCTAAAGAAGCCAAGGCTAGCCAGATTAATGCGAAGGTCTTTATGGATAAAAGCCATGTTTATATCGAATTAAAAAAAGATAATCAGCGTCTCTATCGAGTCCTTCCTTTGAATAAACAGGAAAGCGGGGTGAAAGATAATGGGTAAAGCGATTGCTATTGGTGCTGCACCTGCTCTTTTGTTGTTCCTGATCTACCTTGGAGTCAGCCCATTTCCCTTGTTTGTAGCAGTCGGTATTGCCATTATGGGCTGGTGGTTATTTCGATCACGTTCAGGAAGCCCTGGCTTTGGGCAAAAGAAGCGAACTCGGAGAAAAGATTCTGTTCCTAACCTCTCCTTTGAAAATATTGGGGGTCAGCAGCGCTCAAAGGAGGAATTGAAGGAAGCATTAGATTTTCTAATCCATCGTACAAAACTCCATGATTATGGAATTCGTCCCATCAAGGGGATTTTACTATCAGGCCCTCCTGGTACAGGCAAAACCTTAATGGCCAAAGCAGCTGCTCACTATACCGACTCCGTTTTTGTTACTACGTCAGGAAGTGAGTTTGTAGAAATGTACGTAGGTGTTGGTGCTCAACGAATTCGTGAACTATTTCAGGAAGCTCGTACCGGAGCTAAGAGAAGCAAGAAGAACAGTGCCATCATCTTTATTGATGAGATTGATGTAATCGGCGGGCGACGGGAAGGCTCTCAACACAGAGAGTATGATCAGACTCTTAACCAGCTCTTAACGGAAATGGATGGCATCACCACGGATCAAGATATTCAGGTGTTAGTCATAGCGGCTACAAACCGTAAAGATATGTTAGATTTTGCTCTTTTACGGCCAGGACGGTTTGATCGCCACATTTCTGTGGACCTTCCGGATAAAAAAGCCCGTAGTATGATTCTCCATCTGCATACAAAAAATAAACCTTTAGCAGAAGGTGTAGAGATTGAGCAGCTCGCAACGGAAACCTTTGGCTTCTCTGGTGCCCAGTTGGAGAGTCTGACAAATGAAGCAGCCATTTATGCCATGCGCGACAAAAGTGATGTCATTCGCCAAGAACACCTATCCCAAGCGATCGACAAGGTGATGATGGGGGAAAAAACTGACCGAGAGGCAACACAGGAAGAACGTGAGCGAGTCGCTATCCATGAACTTGGCCATGCGATTGCTTCTGAATGGGTACGGCCGGAGTCCGTTTCACAAGTATCCCTCGCTCCCCGCGGGCAAGCCCTTGGTTATGTCCGTCACCATCCAGGTCAAGATCAATATCTATATACTCGAAAACAGATTGAAGACCAAATTATGATCTGCTTAGCAGGTGCTGCTGCAGAGGAGCAGATCTATGGAAATCGTTCCACAGGAGCACAAAACGATTATGAACAGGCGAATCACTATACCAAGACTTTGATCGAATCAGGCTTATCGGATCTTGGCATTATTGATATGAATTTAGTAGGGAAAGAAATTTTGCATCAAGAGTCTGCGGAAATTCTAAAACAGCTCCATGGAATGACTGTCCAATTACTAAACCGTTATTCCACGGTCTTTGAACAAGCCCTCGAGGTATTGCTCAAGGAGGAGTTATTATCAGGGGAGCAATTCCGGATATTATTGAAGCGATATACAAAGGAGCCTGTATCCATCGGTAGTTGATGGAAGGGCAAATTAAAACAAAGATATACCAACCTTGTGCAGGCAGATTGGTTCTTGAGACGGTCACAGAGGATTTGGAGGCAACTTGTCTTCCAACGCTGTGACCGTCTCTGTCCACAGCAATCTCGTATGAATCTCTATGGGATTAAGCCATATGGAAGAATAGCGAGCACGACCTTTATGACTTAAAAAGCCCCATCCAATCCCCTTACTTCTGTTTCTAAAACGGCTTAGAAAGGCGGAAAGAAGGGCTTTATTTGTGAATTCAAACGAAAAAACGTTGGCCAACTTAGTTTGTTTTTGTAATTCCGTGAAGTAAGTAAAGCGACCATATGGTCGCTTTACCAGGTCTGCATCGCCACCTTTAGAGGTTGAAAAGCAAGTTGGCCAATCTAGCAGCACTCTTTATCGCTCGGATTTGCGAAACAAACATAAAAAAACGGCAATTTGGGGTAGAAGGAGCATCGGCCGATTTCAGAGCCTTGCCCAATAAAGGGAAAAGGCGGTCTCTGAATCAATGAGGAACAAAGAAAGAAATAGAAGGACGATGTTTTAAAAAGTGACTAGTCGTCTTGTTTCAAGAAGGAAGGCCGTAAAATAAAAATCATCAAAATCACACATAGAAGTGCCATTATGATAAAACCCTGTTGATGTCCGTGAAAAAAATCACGTATAACACCTGCTAAAATAGGGATGATTCCACCTATTATATACCCCCCTGACTGCATCATAGCAGACCATGCGCCCGCGTCTGCTGATGTTTTTACTGCATTCAACGGTAACATAAGTGCTAGTGGAAATAATCCCCCAAGACCAATCCCTAATAAAATGGAAGATAACCAAGGTGTAGTCAATGGATTTACCATGAATAACAACCCTACTAATACGAAACATAAACTCCCCAGAAACCAAAAAGCTCTATTTTTATAATAATCCGCTAAAGTAGGAATTACAAAGGTAAATACCATTTGAACAAGTGTAAAAAGCGTAATAAGAGCTCCAGCTTGCTGACTACTTGCCCCTGTACTTTGAATCGCTGGAGCAAACCACGTAGTAACAAAATAAAAAATACCGGCTTGTAATCCAAAAAAGAGGGTAAACAACCTTGCTTTCTTATTTTTTAATGGCAATCGATTGTTTTGCCTATCGTGTGTTCTTGTTCCCTTATCTTCTTTCATAATAGAAAACCAGAAGAAAAGGGCAACAATAGCAAATATACCCCAAAATGCAAGAGCCATATTCCAAGACCCTTTAAATTCATGCTGTAAAGGGACAGTTATTCCCGAACTTAAGGCAACGCCTGCTACCATACCAAATGTATTGATTCCAATCATCAAACCAATCTTAGTAGGAAAGCGCTCCTTAATAAATCCAGATAGCAACGGACCTATAAGTCCAATACCAATCCCAATTAAAAGAGCGGTAATAAGTAATGGGAGAACTGAAGAAGTAAATGATCTCATAAATGTTGCAGCTCCAATTAATAGAAGACAAACTACGATTGCTTTTTCCGTTCCCCACCGCTTGTATACTTTACCTGTAAGTAATGCAAACACTCCCATACATAAAACAGGAATCGATGTCAAAAAGCTAACCGTAAAGTTACTCATATTTAAGTCTTTACGGATGGTCTCTAATAAAGGTGAGATCGAAGTAATCCCCATACGCAAATTAATAGCAGCAAGAAATATTGCTAAGATATATATATAAGTTCTTTTTCTATTTTTCAACTTATATCTTCCTCTCAGATTAGAAGGATTTAGAGCGCCGAGAAACTTATTTTCAATGAGGATGGAGAGCCCTAGTTTAGTCAAAAATGAACAGAGGCAATTTCTTTGGGAGCACTCTAGTTAGGGGGTTCTTCCATTAGTATACGTATTTAAAAGAACCCCCTATTCAGAAAAGGGGGGGTTGACGGCAAGCCTCTGGAAAGAAGGTCTTACCCATGAAAGTCATGCTACCTGTTTTTCGAAATTATTAAATATGGGAACCTGGTGTCAAGGGGAAATACATTTCGTCATCTCTTAGGATCATAGAGTCCCAATTCTATGTTTTCATCGGTTTTTTCTCTATCTAAAATAAATTTAATGGATTACGGAATAATTTTCAATCTGTAATTATTGGTATACTAGTAATTTTACTCATTATATACCATCAAAGGTATATATATCCTTTTAAGGCAAAAAAGAAGGCCTTGATAAGGCCCCAATAAACCTGTTGTGAGGAATACATGCGATAATGATCGGTCGGACCGATCTTAAAACCAGCTGAGTTTCGAGTCAAATATGAGGATGCGGCATTCATGGCCGCACAAAGCCGATCTATGGCAATCCTCGCTAGGCTGATCGAGCGGTATGAGGCCATGGCCAACGATGAGCAGAGGTTGAAAGTCCGCGGTCTTATGGTAAAATGGCCGTAATCAACGAAGTTTTGAGGGGAGTAACACAAATCCATGAAATTGTCCCAAAGGGTACAAAGTTTAACGCCATCCAAAACTATCGAAATCACATCGACTGCAAACGAATTAAAAAAACAAGGGCATGATGTTATCGTCCTTGGGGCGGGGGAGCCTGATTTTAACACACCAGCTCACATCTTGGATGCTGCAATCCAATCGATGCGTGAAGGTCATACCAAGTATACACCAGCCGGTGGTATCACAGAATTGAAGGAAGCAATAGTCAAAAAGCTGGAACGGGATAATGGCCTTTCTTACAGTGGGAATGAGATTACTGTTACGGTTGGGGCCAAGCATGCTCTCTATAACCTATTTCAGGTCATTCTTGATGAGGGTGACGAAGTGATTATTCCAGCTCCCTATTGGGTTAGCTATATTGAACAGGTAAAGCTTGCTGGTGGTGTACCTGTCATTATCGAGGGAAAAGAAGAGAATGGTTTTAAAATAACCCCCGAACAGTTGAAGGAGGCTATCACGGAGAGAACGGGTGCGTTTTTGCTCAACAGCCCGTCTAATCCTACAGGTGCGATGTATGACCGGGAAGAACTTGAGGCGCTTGGGGCAATCTGCCTTGACCATGATCTTGTCATTGTCTCCGATGAAATTTATGAGCACTTAATTTATGGAGACGATAAACATATCAGTATTGCTGCCATCAGCCCTGAATTAAAGTCAAACACGGTAATTATCAATGGGGTATCCAAAACCTATGCGATGACTGGCTGGCGGATCGGTTATGCGGCAGGGGATGCTCGTATCATCAAAGGAATGACAAGCCTATCTAGCCATAGTACTTCCAACCCAACATCGATAGCTCAGTACGCAGCCTTGGAAGCGCTAGATGGCACCCAAGAACCTGTTAAGCAAATGCTGGCCGCTTTTAAGGAACGACGGGATTATCTAGTTGGCCGCTTACAGAAGATGGAAGGGGTATCCTGTGATACACCAAAAGGTGCCTTTTATGTCTTTGCCAATGTAAAAGAAGCCGCGAAGCAGGGAGGATTCGACTCTGCTGATGCATGGGTTAAGGGTCTACTGGAGGAAGAAAAAGTAGCGACGGTTCCTGGTTCTGCTTTTGGCTCTGCTAATCATGTACGCCTTTCTTATGCCACTTCACTGGAACAGCTACAAGAGGCTTGTGACCGCATCAGTCGGTTTATAAAAAGTAAATAAGTAATATAAATGCCCGTCTTCTTTATAAAGAAGACGGGCATTTATATTTTATGTCGGGATTCATGGCTTTCAACATGGTAAGATACACTATGTAAGGGATCTTATGATCGTCGTATAACTCCCTTGAAAAATGGGCTCCCAAAATAGAGGAATAGGCTGATTAATGTAATGATGGCGACTAGATACTTACTCCAAATCGGCCAGGGAGCAGGGGTGATAAAGGCTTCGATCAATGCGGCGATCACAAACATAGGAATGACTCCGATCACCATTAGGATCGTTACTTTCCCTTCCTGCTTAAATGAAGTAACTCGTGTATAGTCTCCGGGAATCAGCCAAGATCGAGCTAGGGAGAGGCCAGCAGCCCCTGCAATGAAAATAGCCGTTAATTCTATTAACCCATGGGGCCAAATAAAAGCCCAAAACGAATAGCTTTCTCCGATACGATGATACAAGGCTGCTAGAGCGCCAATGAGTAATCCATTGGTAAATAGGGCCCAAAGGGTTCCTACTCCGAACAAAGCACCAAGAGCAAAACAGAAAAAAGCAACCCGTATGTTATTAACCATCAGTTCCCCTGATACTAGAGCAGAATCCCACTGATTTTGCCCAATTTGGCCAGGTTGAATCTGATCCACCATTCCTGGTGGGAGGACGGCATCTGCTTGGGAAGGATCCATCATTACCGTGATAAAGGCGAAAATAGCTCCTACAAGGAAAGTTCCCATTGCGAATAAGAAAAAATGGGCTCGTTCATGAAAAAGGGACGGAAAATCGTTAAGGAAAAAGCGGAGGACTTGTCGTGCATTTTTTTGAGAAACATGACCGTAAATTCGTTTATGGGCTTGAAGAACCAAAGAGTTTAGTTCCTGGACGATTGGATGATCGGGAAAGTATGTACGAGCATATGCCAGATGAGCGGCTGTCTGCCGATAAGAACGCCCCAATTGATCCAAAGTAGAACGTTCACCTTTTTTTCCATCAACAGAGTTAATCAATTTCTTTGTTTCTTCCCAATGGGGTCTATTTCTTTGCACAAATTGTTGAATTCGTCGCGCCGTAGGTACACTCATCTAGAGAAATTCACCTCCGTTATTTATTGTACCATGTTGGTTACTTGAAAGGAGTTTGTCATGAAAAATCGTGTGCGTGTGACAACACCCGAATATGTATCACTAGAATTACATACAGCTGGAATTGGATCCCGAGGAGTTTCTCTTTTGATCGACTGGATAGTTTTGGGGATTCTTATGCTTTTTTTCGCACTATTTTTCTTACTGTTTTCGCTTCTAGCAGAATCGATGGGGACTCCCTTTTGGACATCCGTCATAAGAGGGGTGTCTTTGGTAGTCATCCTTTTTATGCCCTTATGCTACTTTACGTTAGCAGAAACCTTCCTCTCAGGTCGCACTATCGGTAAAATGGCTGTAGGATTGCGTGTGGTAACTGACCAGGGTACCGTGCCTAGTTTTGCTACCATCCTCCTGCGCAATATTTTGCGAATCGTGGATGCAATGCCTATCTTTTATTTAATTGGCCTCACGACTGTAGTGCTCCAAAAACATGAAAAACGCTTAGGAGATTTAGCGGCTGGGACACTGGTCATTCACGACGAAAAAACAACTCAGCCATCCATTACGCTTCTTCATTCACAGACAGAAAAGCTAATTCAAAGTAAAACAATGACTACCCTTACTGTAGAACACTGGACATGGATTGCCCGATTCCTTTCACGTCGGCAGGAATTATTAAAGGAACGGCGGCAACAGTTAGCAGAGAAGATGGTTACACAGTTATTCCCTAATTCACCCATTGAAAAGGGGCAAGAAGAAGCCGCTCTTGAAGCTGCTTATCTATATTTAAGTGCAGATGATAACCACCACCAAATGAGCTCCTAATATTATCACGGCCAATCAATAACGAAAATTTGATTGGCCGTGATAATATTACCGTAGAAGAGGGAAAGGTTAACATAAAGCAGATAGTTTTAAAGGAGGTCTTTTTTATATGAAAGCTGTTACACATGTTTTCCCTAAGGGCCTTGATGGATTAAAAGTGCAGGAAATGCCTGAAATCGAGCCTGGCAAGGGAGAAGTACGCATCACCCTGAAATCTGCTGGCTTGAATCATCGCGACTTAAGAGTACAGCAAAGGGATCATTCTCCCGAAGAACCATTGATTCTTGGATCCGATGGTGCAGGGATTATCGAGAAATTAGGAGAAGGGACTACTCAATTAACTGTTGGACAAGAAGTTATTATCAATCCAAGCCTAGGTTGGCCTCATAAGAGTGATGCACCACCAGATACCTTTGATATCCTCGGAGTCCCCACAGCGGGTACGTTTGCAGAGAAAATTGTCGTTCCAGCCGCAAATATAGAACCTAAGCCAGCCTATCTTAGTTGGGAGGAGGCGAGCGTCCTTCCAATAGCGGCACTTACAGGGTACCGTGCACTCTTTACCCGAGGACGATTGCAACCAGGTGAACATGTACTGATCGTTGGAATTGGTAGCGGGGTAGCCACCTTTATGCTCTTGATGGCAAAAGCTGCAGGCGCAAGGGTTACCGTTACTTCCCGGGATGAGGTTAAAAGACAGCGCGCTTTAGATATGGGCGCGGACCAGGCTATTGATAGTAGTAGGGATTGGAATGAACAGATGAATGGTGAAAAAGCCCACCTAATTATTGATAGCGTGGGACCTGCAACCTTTCCCCAATCCTTAGCTCAACTTCGACCAGGAGGGAGGTTAGTCAATTTCGGTGAAACCAGCGGTCCTGAAGTGATAATCCCTCTCCGCCCCTTCTTCTTTGGACAGTTTGAATTAATCGGTACAACCCTGGGCTGTGCAGAGGAGTTTAAAGAGACGATTCAATTTATGGAGAACCATCAAATTCATCCTATTGTGGATCGAGTCTATCCCCTTGAAGAAGCTGCAAGTGCATTAAAGCGTATACAAGATGGAGAGCAATACGGAAATATCGCTCTACGGATGGATTAATTTAAACTCGCTAGTATTACCCGGCATGCAATTAACAAGGTCCTTGCAGACTACCAACACAAGGGTAATTAGTGTTGTCATATAGGAGGCTAGTGGGAGAATGATCCATATGGAGACCAAACGCCTTGTCTTAGGTGATTGGGAGCCCGGAGATCTTGCGCTGTTTACTAATCTCCATCAGGACCCCCAAGCAATGAAGTACTTTCCTAAGCTATACAACGAAAAAGAAGTAGCGGAAATGATTAACCGTTATAAGGATCACCAAGAAAGTCGTGGGTGGTCAATTTTCTCATTGCGATTAAAGGAAAATAAACAATTTATCGGGTGCATCGGACTTTTATACCGCGACTTTCCTGCGCACTTCACTCCCTGCGTAGAGATAGGTTGGAAAATATCACCTATGTACTGGAATCAAGGTTACGCTACCGAGGCAGCAAAAAAACTATTGCACAAAGGATTTACAGACTATGGTCTTACAGAGATTATCTCTTTCACAGTTCCTCAAAATGTCGCCTCTAGACGTGTAATGGAGAAAATTGGCCTAATACATGATAAAGAGGGAGACTTCCAACATACACGTTTGACGAAGGATCATCCCCTAAGCTGGCATGTACTATATCGCCTGACAAAAGAACAATATGACGATCATAAACTTGTATGAAATTAACTTTCAAAGACAGAGGTCCCAAGGGATCTTCTGTCTTTTATTAATCATGTGCATGGACGACCACGCGAACATGGGTGTTTTTGCCCATCCTCTCAAAAAGGTATATTAGCAACCCTTGTAATCAACACAAAGGTTGCTATGAACGATCTAAAGCTGATTTATATTCTTAACTCTAAAGAAATGTTACTTTGATATAGCTTCTTTAATGGACAACTCAAATGCTCTTCGTTTCCTTGGATTTTTTCCAATAGACTCCTGACCAGTCAATCCCAAACAAAGGTTCGTTGATGCGATGCTCCTTTCTAAAATCGTGAACGGCCGTAGCACAACTAGGAATGGAAAAATCATCGATAATGACATAGCCGCCAGGGGACACCTTGGCGTATAAGTTGTTCAGTGCGTCTATCGTAGAGGAATACATATCTCCATCTAGTCTTGCAATCGCAATTTTTTCAATCGGTGCGGTTGGTAAAGTATCCTTAAACCAGCCCTTTAAAAACGTCACCTGATCATCTAATAGATCATATTTTTCAAAGTTTTTCTTTACTTCCTCCAGGGATATTTTCAATCGATCATACGTATGAAAAATGCTACCTGTATCCATTGGATACTTACTATCTGGTTTTGGTAGTCCTTCAAAGGAATCAGCAACCCAAACTAGCCGATCAGTTACCTCAAAAGCCTTAAAAAAACCTCTCATGAATATACAAGCTCCTCCTCGCCACACCCCAGTTTCAATCACATCCCCCTCGATGTTCTCTTCAATAATGTTGGTCAAACACGTCTGCAAATGATTCATTCGCGCTCGGCCGATCATGCTATGTGCTGCAGCCGGCCAGTCTTTCCCTTGATTGCGGGAAATTTCATCAGCATTCGGTTCATATTCAAGGTAAATCTCATTCAAAATAGACTTCTTCAACAATTCCAAATATAATTCCCTAGATACATTGATATTAGTAATCATTTACCTACTCCTTTAAAATAGAATCCTGAGCCATTGACTAACAGTCATTACCTTGTATATATCCTATGACTAAAAAAGATACGTTCGCCTCCTTTCAAATAAAATGATAGAGGATACGGATTAATACATGAGCGATAGCCGCACCAAAGAGCTGTTTAGAGTCTAGGGAACCATTCGTCCCAAAACTCATGAGAACCCTCTAATTTTGTCATTCCTGAGCGAAACCCTCGATAATGACGCATATAAGCTGCTAAATAGGCAAAAGAAGAAAAATAGCATCCACTAAAAAAGGGAGCTTCTAAGCAAACTAACCAATCTACCAAGGCTTGTTCTTCTAGACACAATGAATTAAATTGTTGCTCTATTTTGGGGTTATTTTTTAAAATATTGCTTTTGTTTAATATTGTTAAATAAGGATGTTGTTGTTTGATTTGACAAACCACTCGATTATATTCATTTTCTTGGAGTCCAGAAGCAATATATATGGTAGATAGATCTTTATCAGAACTAACTGAATTACAAATAGTTTTTATTTGAGTTATATTCAGGATATCTAAAGACTCCTCAGACATTACGGTCAGTAGATCTCTTTCTATCCGTAAATGAATCCCTTTCCATTTCTTATAAACCGATAACTCATTTATAGTTAAACTAGAAATATCTTGAACTTTTTTTGCGAAGGGGAAGAAATTAGCAATAAAAATACCCATATTTTTATGCTCTTCAATAGACATTTTCCTGTTCAGAGGCATTCTCTCACACTTAAATATATTTTTTCGAAGTAGAGAGGGGATCTCTTTTTTAGATTGTATAACCAAAATATTTCTAGAACTAAGTAGTGTAGTTAAACTCTGCATATCAATAAATGAGTCTATTGGGATCTTTCGAGAAGAGTCGAAATTAATGGAAGTTCTAGTATAAAACTCATTTAAAATAACGCCAACAGAGTGACCTTTACTTGAAAAGAATAGAGCTTCTCCTACCGTTCTAAAAACGCCCATCAGCTGGTTACAAAGGCCTTCGTGACTTCTAACAATATTTTCAAAAAATAATATCATAATTAGCCCCTCTTACCTGATAAAGTGAATTTGCAACACCACTTAGAATAAAAACGGTATTTCGAGGCACAGAAAAGTGGTGTTGCAAATGGGAAGGAAACAGTACAATAACTCATATCGGTCAATCCAACAACTTGTTCTCTTGCAAGTGGAAAAGTCTGTACGTACAAAACCAAGTCAAAAAGAGTGCCTTCCGGTCCTTATATAGTGTGGCCTTTGTTTAAGCCTTTTTTCAATTGCTAAGACACTATCATAATAGGTCATAGACCAGATTGAAGTAGTGAATAAATCTTTGTTTTCGGGTCTTTGATGCCACCCATTTAATGAATCGATTATACTTTTGGAGTAGTTTATAAAACTATCACTCTCATATAAACCTCCCCCATAGTCACTCCAATAACTTGTATGAAGATCTTCAATGATATATATGCCGTTACTAGAAAGGACAGGAAACATTTCTTCGAATGTTATTTTTTGCTGATCCATTAGATGGCCACCATCATCGATGATGATGTCAAATATAGGAAGGGTAGGTTTTACCTCTTTCCAGAATTTCCTATCTCCTTGGTCACCAATCAATATTTTAATTTGTTCTTCCTCAAAAGATTTACATTGTGGAAGAATATCCAAACCATAAATGGTTGCTTCTTTGCCAAAGTAATTCTTCCACATTTGGAGAGAACCACCATGGTAAACACCGATTTCTAATACATTGATTTTTTGATTGACGAAACGATTAAGATGATGTTCATATATATCAAAATAATGAACCCATTTATCAATCATTCGTTTATCATTTCGCTCGAAATATTTTCTTAGCCTACCCAAATTCACACACCTTCTTATTGTTTGTCTAAAAATTGGTCAAAGAAGGGGATCCATCAACCAAAAGATGCGTCTGTTTTTAAAAAACTATTATCCGTTTGTGCTTAACACTTTTTGCAAGCTTGATCAGCCGACTACCATCATTTTCTCAGCAATTCCGACAAACCGAACGCTAACGCCCAAATGATCCAGTTCCAAGACTGGTGCAAAGCCCCACAACTTAGATACCTTTCTTAAGCCAAAAGGCGAAGGCTACATAACCCTTCCTTTTCTTATGGCCATCATATGAGATTAATATATAAGGGGTGCTACAGACAGCTATCTATTTTTAAAAGACTTTGATTTCAGAGACCTCGGCACGATCTATTTAATAAAAATAACCGACTGTTTCCCCTCAACCGTGTGGGTGGTCGGTTAAATTGTGTTTATTGTCTAAACGTATGTCTTTCCTTTTTAGATACTATGGCCCCTAATAGGATTCATTGGGAGTGTCTATCTACAACTACCAATGGCCGCATCATCTCATGATCCTCATGTTCAAGAATATGACAGTGCCATATGTAGTTACCTGTGTAGGGAACAAAGCGGACGACAATCCTGGTTACTTCCTTAGGATTTGCTCGAATGGTATCCTTCCAACCCAGCTCATTGCGCTCAGGCACCCTTGGAGGACTGGTAAAAATCAACCTCCCCCTTTGCATAAACCTCTCAACATCAAAGGAGCGACGATCCAAAAGGCGAAATTGAATGAGATGAAGATGAATGGGGTGCGTTTTGGGAGTGAGATTGATTAACTCCCAGATTTCCGTATCCCCCCATTGCGGTGTTTCTGTAGGAGGATCATCATACCTGTGTTTATTTAATAGCATCAACATTCGGCCATAACGATCCATCTCATCATCTAGTGTGAGTCTACGTGTATAGCTAGCTGCTGTGGGATTAGGGAGAGAAAGTGGTGCAAAGGAGAGAGGAATCATTGAATCATCCACACCATTTAAGGATTGATTCACACGAAACTGCATGACTTGTCCCGTAGTATCAGGGTCAACAGGATTCCCAGCAGGAAATGGAGCTGGGGCATCATTAGTCATCGTAATTGTATGACCTTGCAACTTGGAAAAATCGATGATGACATCTGCACGTTCAGCAGGTGAGAGGAGGAGGGAGGAAAGTTGGACAGGTGCTTCTAATAGACCACCATCTGTACCAATTTGGATCCACTTCAGCCCAGACCCCAGTTTTAAATTATAAAATCGAGCATTGGCAGCATTTAGGATGCGAAAACGGTATTTTCGTGGTTCAACTTCGCAATAAGGCCATACCTTACCATTGACTAGATTGGTATCCCCAAAGAATTCATCAACGATAGAAGGGCAAGGAAGGTCTTTTTTATGAGGCTTAGGCCCACTTGGATAATATAACGATCCATCTGGTTGAAAACTACGATCTTGGATTAGAAGAGGGATCTCATAGCACCCCTTAGGAAGAGGTAATCGCTCTTCCTCAATACCACGAATGAGATAAAAGCCAGATAAACCCGCATAATTATTTATACGAGTAATCCCCATAGTATGGTCATGATACCAAAGGGTAGTGGGCCGCTGGGGATTGGGATATCGGTAGATTTGGTTTCTAAAGCGAGGGCCTGTAATGGTAAAATCCCTTGTGAACCATGCATCAGGGTGTCCATCGCTATCTGGAGGGGTGTGTCCTCCATGCAAATGGGAGACCGTCCGTACTTGTGGAACATCTTCCCCGGCTCCATGAATCGTGGTATCCACAGGAAATAAATGACGCAGGGGCAATTCATTTTTCCAATAAACATCGATGATTTGGTTTTCCCAAACCTCTATGGTAGGGCCCGGATACATCCCTTCAAACCCCCATACAGGGGTTTTATTTAGATCACGATGAAGGTGCTGATTCACTTGCTTCATCCGTAAGATATAATAAGGAATTCCACTCCGGATTGAATAGGGCTGTAGAGTAGGAAGGATAGGAAGGGGATCCACATACTTTTGTAAGAACAACGAGTATCCCTCCTGCTCTATTTATTTGGCTTATTGGATCTATTTAGCATTTGTTTTGGTGTACTTCCTCCACAACCACAGCCGCCTTTTTTGCGCCGTGCCTGGGGTTGAATAATTGTTTTTTGAGTAGGTTTAGGTGTAGAAGGAAGAACAGGAGCGGGGTTTGGCTTAGGTATTTTATTCGCCCCAGAGTTTTCTGCCTTTTTGTCTTTATTGAACACGCTCAAGACACCTCCAATTTACTCACAGCAACGGTTGCCTAGTCATAAGATACGTTGATTCGTAATGGAGCGTTCCTGTATCTTGAAACATCCTGAAAGGAAGAGGGGCATGGAGAATTTATCATGGATTCATCTTTCAATTATGATACTGGCTTCGTTTCGTCTTACTCGACTCATCGTATATGATGAAATCACATCTTTTCTGAGGGATCCTTTTCTCAGTGTAACGATGGAGCTCGATGGAGATGGCGGGTGGGTGAGAAAAGTAGAAATCAAGGGAACCGGATTGCGAGGATGGATCGGTAAATTACTTAGTTGTCACTGGTGTGTAGGAATTTGGTCCACACTAATTATAGTCACGATTTTCTATCAGCTCCCTACATGCTTCCCTATTATTTTAATCCTTGCTATTGCAGGAGCCGCTGCAGTAGTGCAAACATATGCCGAGTAAAAAACACAAAGATCCAGTAGATAGACGCGAAGACTACCTACTGGATCTTTGTGTTTTTGTTAAAGGGAAGTTCTTTTAACAGAGAAAACATAGACGAATGTAAGAAGAGTGGTGATCAATAATGAAATTCCTACACTTCCATTTAAGCTTGGTAAGATGACAATCATGGAGAGATAGATAAAAATTCCTGTGGAAAACAAAGCAATAGTAGAGCTTCCTCGAAACCACAAAAATTGGTTTTGCCTAGCCTTATTCCGTAAGATCCAGATGGCAGTACCCGAGAGTGCGTAAACAATTCCTTGAATGATGGTTGCCATTAAGATGGGGATGTGAAAATTGTGTGTAACGGAGACAAGGAGGGCAAAGACGAGTTGAATGAGAAAAGTAGCAACGATTGCGACCCAAGGGGTACGAAACTTTCCATGAACACGAGTAAATATTTGAGGGAGTAAATTCACGGAAGCTAAGTCATAAATCATGCGGGAGACCCCCATCATGGTTGCATTGTACGTCGTCAAAGTAGCCATCAAGCTAATTAATCCCATCATCGCTAGGGCAATCCAACCAAATAACTTAGACAACAAAAGATGCGGAACGGGTGAGGAGAGAATCTGCATCGATAGAGAGTGGTTTAATGGAAGTGTCGAGGTATAGATAAGATAGACTCCTGTTAACACCATGATTGAAATAGGAAGGGCCCGCGCAACAACCTTGATATTTTTAACTTCCCCTGCCATATGTACAACCCATTCAAAACCACGAAAAAGGTACATAGAAACTCCTACCGCCATAATAAAGGAGTTCCAGCTAAAGTTAATAGGGGAGATATCTATTTGATGGGTAGGCTGAAAGAATACGTACATAGAGAATAGAACAAGCAGAGTAAACATTCCATAGGTTATTATACTTTGCCACTTACTCGCCACTTCCACATCCCATAAATTTAATAAGAAAAATAAACAAAGAAGAAAAATAGTCCATCCGATGCCCGGGATAGAGGAGACAATAGGCAGTTTAAAATACTGACCAAGATAGGATATAACATAAGAAAAAATATAAATTTCCAGAGCGCCTGCTACCCAGGTTAATAATAAATATAATAAACTGAAAAAAGAAGAGATTTTCTCTCCAAAAGCTTCATGAAGATATCCCTTAATTCCTTTTGCTTCAGGGAACATCTGAGATAAGTTAGCAAAATGGATGGCAATCGTGAAATTTAAGATCCCAGCTATCGCAATTGCACTCATCGCCGTCAACATACCCAAATTCCCTATTGCTAGAATGATTGCTGGGAAAATACTAGATGATAAAGCCATTCCTGTGCTGGTAGCTACCATTGAGGTGGTACCTAACTTTTTCTTCAACATAGACACCCAATAAACCCTCCCTATTCCCAGCTATAGGGAAGGATATGCGATTCATGAAGGCCTTAACATCTTAAAAAAAGATTAACTTAAAAAACACCCACTGGGAAATATATGGTGTATAATTTATCCTAAGGAAACATTGTTTGTCATGGTAAACAATATAACTCGGTCAAGGATGCCTTTAATTAAGGGAGGGTATGGCATGAACCATCAACGTAAAAACTTATCGATCAGTATTATCGGTGGGGGAGCTTCCTGTATTTCTTTGTTGCACCACCTGGTGCTAAAGACGAAGAAAAGGCCACCGTTCGAGTCATTACGCGTGGTGATCTATGAAAAAAAGGGTTCTGTAGGACCCGGAAATGCATATCAGACCGACTATGCGGACTTGTTGTTAAATCGTGACGCAAAGTTTATGAGCATCGATAACGACCATCCGGAGCATTTCTGGGAGTGGCTCAGCCAACGACCAGAAATCACGGTACGAAAAGAGAAATTTATGCCCCGAAGTCTTTTTGGACTGTACTTAAAAGACTCATTTGAAACAAGTATCTGCCGAGCACTAGAAAAAAATATACATATTCGGGTAGAATACAGTGAAGTAATTCAATTAATAAAAGCGGAGAAAAAGTATCGCTTAATTACCAAGGGACGAGAGGTTGAGGAACATGATGTGGTGATCTTATGTATTGGTAATCCCCACTTAAAGGATCATTATCATTTAAGTGGACAGGAGCAGTATATTCATAACGCTTATCCACTAAAGAGAGCCTTGGCCCCTATAACGAAGGATACTCATGTGGGGGTGATTGGATCGGGATTAACTGCCGTGGATATCGCAATCGCTCTTCGGCAGCAGGGTCATGAAGGGGCTATCAGTTTCCTTTCCAGAAGTGGAGAACTTCCTGCAGTTCGAGGACCTGTTCAACCCCATCGATTGACCAATCTTACCAATGAAAGTCTTCGTTCACTCATTAAGCAAAAAGAAGATATGATTTCACTGCGAGATTTCGTTAGATTGCTTCGAAAAGAGTTTCAAGACGGAGAAATTCACTGGCGAGATATTTTGTTTACTAAACAAGAATTGAAGATGAATCTGAGAGAGCGATTAATGAATGATCTAGATCAAGTAGAGGCGAATGGTGTAAAACAATCCATTTTAGCTGCTATCAATGAAGTAATCGAAATGTTTTGGCGGCACTTATCTAAAAAAGATAAACAACTCTACCTTGAGCGATTTGATCGATATTTCCAAGCAAAGCGCAACCCAATGCCCGTCTGTAACGCTAAAAAAATCTTACACCTCATAGAAATAGGGCAGCTATCTGTAAAGGCAGGATTACAGTACATGGGCTATTACCAAGATGGCTCCTTCTATGCCCTTATGCAAGATGATGAACAATTGGAGTTTGATTGGGTGATTAATGCTACTGGCCCTGTCAGACACCTCGAAGGTCAAAGTGAAGCAGGGTTGATCGGAGCGATGCTCAGTAAAGGATATGCGATTAAAAATCCATGGGGAGGCTTGGAGACGGATTTTGGGACGGGTGCGCTAGTGGATCGAAACAACCAAACGGACCCCCACTTACGGGCGATTGGTCATGTTACATGTGGGACCTATTATTACACCAGCTCCCTGGAGATGATTGCAAAGCACGCCAGCTGTATTGCACAGGATCTAGTGAAGTGGATGGATACTTCCACATCCGGGGGAAAAAGAGCAAGTTTATCCGTATAGAGTAGAAAGGAGCTTCCCTATGGGCCCATCACAGCAGCGTTGGAAAATCACAGGGGTCCTGATCGCGCTTGTTTGTTTACCACAAGCCTCGATTGGTCTCTATTTGCCTTCATTGCCTCATATGATTAACGACCTGAAAACGAATGCCTCGGAGATTCAACTCACCCTTAGTCTCTATATGGTTGGATATGCGCTGTCCACGTTATGTTGTGGGTTTTTGTCAGATCGTTATGGACGTAAGCCCGTAATCTTATGGGGTCTATCTATCTATGTAATCGCTTCGCTCTGCTGCCTATTGGCCCCCAATGTATGGATCCTCATCATCGGACGATTTTTCCAAGCAGTGGGAGGGTGTTGCGGCACAGTCGTTGCAAGGGTTATCGCAAAGGACTTGTTTTCCCAAAAAGCCCAGATAAAAACCCTTACCTATCTATCTACAGCAATCGCTCTGACACCAGCGATTGCACCGATAATAGGAGGGGGGCTTGAAGTAACATTCGGCTGGAGAATGTCATTTATTCTTTTGGTCACCTATTCCTCAATCCTTTGGGTTATTATCCAACTATGGGTGAGAGAGACGAATCAACAACCGCTCAAAAAAATCGGTTTTCAGTCTATATTAGGAAACTATAAACGTTTACTCACTAATCGATTATTTCTCGCCTATAGTTTAGCGATCAGTCTTGCTTGGTGTGCCTACTATACGTACATTCAAACATCCTCCTTTGTATTTCAGACAGTGCTAGGTATTTCCCCTATCGTCTACGGATTTCTATACGGAGTGGTGATTGTAGGATACATCGTAGGTACTTTTTTTACGAGGAAATTCTCGAACGATATCGGCTTAAATCGAGTGATCCTTATTGAAGGAACTCTCGCCTTCGTATCAGCCTCCATTATGTTGACCCTGGCCCTTGGAGGAATTAACACCGTCTGGTCAATTATCCTTCCAATGGTGCTGTTAATGGTAGGTGTAGGAGGAATCTTTCCAGCTTGTCAAGCCTCCGTGATGGAACCATTTGAAGAGATTGCAGGGACCGCATCCGGATTGTTTTTCTTTCTACAGATGATTTCTGGAGCCATCTGTGGATTCATTCTAGGAACCATACATGTACGCAGTTCACTTCCCATGATCATCACCATCTTCTTATCGTGTCTATTACTAGTTGTAAGCTTCTATATACTGATATGGAGGGAAGAGAGAAAGGGTAAGACATTAGCAGCTTAATATGATTATTTTATATTTATAGAATCACATATTATCCATGGATAACCCTTATATCCATTATAAAATCCTGCAGCTTTCCCAATACCCAATATGTTAGATACAATACTAATAACGGAAAAAATCACGGCAAAAAGGATTGTTTTTTTCCAGTGTAATTTATAAAAAACAAAGAATAGCAGGGGGAATACAATCGATATGCGCATCTCTTGCGTTAATGACCAAACAACAGGATTGTAGTTGTCTGTGAAAAAATTATTAAGCAGTACTAAGTGATTGAAAATGTCTAACTTTGTTAAAGGTCCTTGCCATTTATCGTAAAACCAATCTCGTAAGCCAGTAACTTCATAGGACGAAAATATAATAAATGAAGCGAAGGTAATGAATATCCAAAAATAATAGGGGACATAGATTCGTATAAACCGTTTAATTAAATATCCCCAATAATTAACTTTAGAATGATAAAGTGCCATTGATAACACAAAACCACTTAGGACATAAAAAACGATTACAGCTTCTCCACCAGCCCATAAAAATCGAAGAGGCGATAATTTTATATAATTAGGTAATGATGGGAGCATTAAGAAAAAATGTCCTATTACCACTGTAATAGCCGCTAATCCGCGTATAGAATCTAGTTCTTTCACTCTCTTACTCATAAAGGATTCTCCTTGTAAGCCCTATTTCCGAATGATTATAGATGAGAATTATTTATTTATACATATGTAAATATTACCAACTGCACGTTCAAGCTGACGTTTATCGCCGGAATTTATAGGATGAATTTTGGGCATATGCTAGGGTTAATGTGGCGGTTGGATACTTTATGGTTCTTGGATTCATGTTGATCGTAGGTTTAGAGATGCTTTCTTGGTTTAAAGTAGAAGGTTGGTTCAATCAAGTTAAGCCCATAAAAAAGACCTTTACTTTTATGAGAAAAGTAAAGGTCTTGCTAACAGAAAGTATGTTGCCAACAAAGCCAGGGATATATCCCTGGCTTTGTTGTTTCAATGCTCTATTTCTGTTGAAATAGAGCCGTCACCTTATTTTCTTCCCAACCTTTGTCCAGTCTAGATACTTCTTTTCCACCTTGAAATACAATCAGACTGGGAACACCCTTAATTTGATAAGTTGCTTGCAAATCAGTTGCATTCTTAACGTTGACCTTTACCCATTTTTCACCTTTTTCTTTTGCAGCATTAGCAACCATTTCCTCAGCACTTTTGCACTGTGCACAATCAGGTGTATAAAAGTAGGCAAACAGAATCTTCTCTTTTTGCTTGACCGTTTCGGCTAATTGATCGGGTTTCAGCTCACTGACTTCCTGTGATAATGCGGAGTTGTCTAGATTATATAAATACCAAGAACTTCCCAACCCCGCCGCCAGAACGCCAAACAGTAACAGATAAAACCATCCTTCATTTCGTTTCTTCATACTTTCGCCCCTCTCTTCCGTTGGTTGAAGTTCCACACAACGATTACAAGTATTTCTTTTTCCAGAATAAGAGGGCGGTTCCAATAGTAATAGTCGCAGACAAAATCATAATGATATTAAATGCCTGCGGATGATCCTGCATCGGAAGCTTGACATTCATACCATAGTAAGTGGCAATTATCATTGGCAATGTGACGATGATAGTCAGGGCGCTAAGCAATTTAACCTTATGATTCAAGTTATTAGAAATGATGGAACTAAATCCATTCATGACATTTCCTAAGATGGTAGAGTAAATCTCAGTCGTTTTGATCGCCTGTCGCATTTCGATCTTTACGTCCTCGAGCAACTCCTGATCGTCATCATACATTTTCAGGAAACTACCGCTTAACAGGCGTTCTACCAGCAAACTGTTATCTTCCAAGGCTGTCGAAAAATAAACAAGGCTTTTCTGTATGGCAAGTACAGATAACAATTCGTTGTTTTTCAATGATTTCCGCATGGATATTTCGAGATTTTCCCTATGCTTATTAATTCTTTTCAAGCCCTGCAAGAAATAATTTGAAGTACGAAACAAAATTTGGAGAACAAAACGTGTTGTCATATGGGTATAAAAGTTTTTTACATTTCCTTGGACAAAATCTTTCATGACGTCTGTTTCTTTCAGACATACGGTCAGGAAATAGTCCTCTGTGACCATAATCCCCAACGGAACCGTCGTATATATTTCTTTGTCTCCTTCTTTTTGGGAAATCGGAACTTCAACGAACAGTATGACCTGACCGTTCTCCTTATCGATACGCGCAGTTTCTTCCTCATCAAGCGCATCATTTAGAAAATCTAGATCAATGTTTAACTCGGAAATCAGTCGTTGTTTTTCTTCGTCAGAAGGATGGGTAAGATGAATCCAGCATCCTTTTTTAAACTGATTTACTTCTTGTAAAGCTCCTTGGGTGTCGGATTGATAAATCGTTAACATCATGCTCACCTCTTTTTCTTAGATCCCATAGAAGGTAGGAAACATACTACCTGTAGGGTCACCACAATTTGAATATTAAACCTTATCGGTAACGGGTCATCGGTAGACATGTTCCTCACCTCCTTTCATGGAGCAAAGAAATTGGTAAACAATCTTAGTACACAAGCTAAAAAGCCCTCACTTCTCAACAAGAAGAAGTGAGGGCTTGAATTTGCACAACACATAAAAAGTCTCAGAGTCTGTTCAAAAAGAAACAGTCAACGTGACCTTTGGTTCCTCTCGTTGAGTTTTAGCACTGTATAGCATAGGCATTTTGCCAGCTACATTAGAAAAGACCTTAAGCCGATCTTCCCTGTTGACCCATTGGCGTCTCTCGACATTTTTGGGCAGCAGCATATCTCTATACAGGAGCCTCACCTAACAGATACGTATTTAATTACCATTCAAATACGACATGATAAATACCATTTGAATATACAATGATATTCTACGGATGTCAATGTAAAGTCAACTTCACGACTTCCCCCATATATGACAGGGTAGCTATCATAGACCGAGTAGTCCAGATCGTCATGAGTCTTGCCAGTAACGCTTATTCCGGTTTTGAACCATTACTCCTCTAAGCCTAGGAAACTGGTCCCTTGCATCCTCATCAAGAAACAATATAATAAAAACAGTGATAGAACGATACAAACTAATTAAAAGGAAGAATTATGATGTCCCAACCAATCAACACAGTAGAGGAATACATGGCTCAACTACCAGGTGATCGTAAAGAAGATCTGGCTAGACTTAGAGAGCTCATCCATCAGGTCGCACCAAATGCTAAAGAAATTATTAAATATAAGATGCCCTATTATGAACAGAATGGACCACTGTGTGCTTTTGCTTCACAAAAAAACTATATAAGTTTATATATACTAAATACACCGGTCTTGCAAAAGAATGCAGACTTATTAGGAAAGCTAAACATCGGAAAAGGGTGTATTCGATTTAAGTCTATAGATCGATTACCCTTAGATGCAATAAAGAAAATATTAAAAGAATCTGTAGATGCGAATCTAGCCCATTATAATGATCATTGCTAATAGAAGGTACTCATTTCTACACCCTGCCTCTCAATAACTAGAGGTTGGTTTAGGAAGGAGTACTAGGGATTACAACGAGCACTAGATTAGGAGGTTATCATGATATATGTAAACGTTTAGAACCATTTGAATCACTACTACAAGCATTACATCGCGAAGTTAGAGAAGAGACGGGCTTGCAAGTGCAATTAGTTCATGGGAAGGAGACCTACCTAACTACAAATTTACCCGATTCCAATGTTGAATGTATTGAGCCATTCGCTGTATATCAAACAATACGAGGTAATATAGATTCAATGGGGGTCTATTTCCGTTGCACAGCAAAAGGAGAACTATTAAAGCGAGGAGATGGTTCCTTAGATGCTCAGTGGGTAGATGTTTGGGAACTTAATAATCAGATCATAGAATCTCCTGAATCATTCTCTTGGGTTGATTTGGCAGGTCTAAAAAGATATTTATCATCTTGGAAAAATGAATACTAGTAAGGAGAGAGGCAAAATTAGTATTATCTATATTATCCGTCATTGTAAAGCAGAAGGGCAGGAATTTAGCGCTTCATTAACCAATATTGGTGAAGTGCAGTCGAAAATGTTAACGGAGTTTTTGCTTCCATTATCTATTGATAGAGTCATATCCAGTCCAATGGTCCGAGCATGTGAATCTATTGAGCTATTTACACAGAGAAGTGGTGTTACATTAGAGATGGATCAAAGACTCTCTGAATGGGTACTTTGTGAATCGCATCGTGATGATTGGAGGGACTGTCTAAAGGATAGCTTTGCAAATGTAGATAAGTCATTAGATGGCGGAGAATCCCTGAATGAAGCAATGAATCGCGGGATATCAGTGATAGAAGATTTAAAGGATAGTGGTTTTAATAAAACAGCGTTAGTAACTCATGGCGGAATGTTGACTGTAATGCTTAAATATTATAACAGTTGGATTGGTTTTGATAACTGGGAGAGATTAACTAATCCAGACGTATTCGAGATAAATACACGTAATAGTATTATAAATAGAATATGGAAATAGTGCTTTATGGCGGAGATTTCAACCCCTTCACATTTGGAATCTTCACTAGTCTATGTTTCCGATTCGCTTATGGAGGTTACAGATACCAGAAGAATTAGAACCCTATCCTAACAAAGCAATATGACTGGCTGTCCAAAAGAAGTCCGATGAAACAGAATTCAGAATATCATATAATGAAAAAATGACTTGAGAATCCGATATGGACTCAAGTCATTTTTTCGTTTATTAGACAAACGGCGGCATAATTTTCCTTATTTTTCCCCATTGCAATGTTTTGTACCTCGTGTTACCTTCAAGTCAGTATACAGTACCTGTTAATGTTTAATACCTTATAGAAAGGAGTGCCTGATTTGAGTTTGTGACATAAAGTGCAACTAGTTAAGTGAGTGTCATAAAAGAAAGGAGATTAAGGCTATGAGTTCTAAAATAAAGATCGTTATTACAGCACTGTCTATCATTTTCATCATGGGTTCTATTTTAATGGTAGGTAATCAACAGTCAGAAGCCAAATCCCCCACCCAAGAAAAAGAAGTGGGATATAAAGAAAGAGAAGTGAAATATAAAAATAAAGCTGCTGGTGTCACCTTGGCAGGAACATTAACCTTGCCGCAAAAATCATCAGGTCCAGTCCCGGCCGTTCTCCTTATTGCAGGGTCCGGACCCATGGATCGTGACGAAACATTAGGTCCTCACAAGCCATTTAAAGTGTTAGCAAAACATTTGGCGCAAAAAGGTATTGCGGTGTTGCGTGTAGATAAGCGTGGTGTCGGTGAATCGACGGGGAGGGGAAAGTTTGATACAGCGACAACGAACGATTTTGCCAGTGATGCTCAAGCAGGTGTAAACTATTTAAAAACGTTGAAAGATATCAATTCAAACCAAATCGGACTAATTGGTCATAGTGAAGGGGCAATGATTGCTCCTATCGTAGCAAAAAATACAGATGATGTCGCCTTTATTGCATCAATGGCCGGACCAGCTGCACCTGTTAAAGAAGTTATACTTGAACAAGTAGAGTTGACAACGCGCGCTCAGGGAGCGCCTGAAGAACTCATCAAAAAAAACCTAAAAACCTTTAAATTAATGTCCAAAATATTAAAAAAGGAAGAGAGTGAAGAAAAAGCACGCACAAAATTAAAAAAAATGCTCACTAAAAACCTGGGTGAATTATCAGAAGCTCAAAAAAGGAAATATAAAGCCTATGGAGTAGTAACTTCCTATGAAGAAGTTAAGGACTTTAACTCAGCTTGGGGTCGCAATTTTCTTCCCTATGACCCCGAAGCTACATTAAAGCAAGTTAAAGTTCCCGTTTTAGCAATTAATGGTGGGCTTGATTTACAAGTCTCATCCAAACAAAATCTGCCGGCTATGGCCGAAGCTTTAGAAGATGCAGGTAATAAAGATTACACGATCGTTAAATTTCCTAGGCTCAATCATCTATTCCAAACTGCTAAGACCGGGTCGCCAGCGGAATATGAAACCATTAAGGAAACGATTTCACCATCCGTCTTAAATACGATATCAAGTTGGATTTTGGAGAGAACTATCAATAAAAAGTAGATCCTATCTTCACTCCACGCAAAATGTTTTACCTCAGGTTAGTACCTGTTAATATCTAATACCTTCTGCAGGAAGGGGTCATCCTGTGAATGTGCAATTTAAAAAAGGCGTTCTCACATTGTGTGTGTTGGTTCTGACGCTGAAAAAGGATCGGTATGGGTATGAGTTAGTCGATCAGATCTCGCAAAAATTCCTGATTGCTGAGGGAACGATCTATCCCATATTGCGACGCTTGACCAAAGATGGATATTTCACCACTTACCTATCTGAATCCAAGGAAGGGCCGCCGCGAAAGTATTATCAGCTGACAGAAGAAGGGAAGCGGTATGCCAAGGAATTGATCGGGGAGTGGGAGACATTCAACAAAGGAGTCGATCAATTGATCAAGGAGGGGCTGGGTCATGATGAAGGATGAGTTTCTGAAGATACTTCGCTCACACTTGCGAAAGCTTCCTGAAAAAGACAGACAAGAAATCCTGTCCGACTATGAAGAGCACTTCCAACACGGGTTTCATAACGAAAGAACGGAGGGGGAGATTGCCCGGTCACTGGGAAACCCCAAGAAACTTGCCAGAGAACTGATGGCGGACTACCATCTGGAACGGGCGCAGGAAAATCAGTCTATTGTCAGTCTGTTCCGTGCGGCATTCATCTTCCTGGGGCTTGGATTTTTTAATCTAGTAGTTATCGGCCCAATGATTGCTGTTATCGCCCTGATTTTTTCTCTGTATGTATCCTCTTTTGTTCTGTCGCTCACCCCCTTGTTTGTCGTCGGATCCCTGCTGACAGTGAACAGTTTAATGGAGTTTTTATTTAACCTATTCACTGGTTTGATTGCTACCGGTCTAGGCATATTGCTGGGATTGGGGACTATTCGATTTTCTCGTGCGTATGTTAAATGGTTCGTCCGATATCTAAAGTCCAATCTGAACATCATCAAAGGGGGGGATAAACATGAGTAAACTTGTGAAACTTGCCCTATCATTAATAGTAGTTGGATTGGTCGGGGTGGTGGTCTTAATAATGACGGGGAACGGACGTCAAGATGTGAATATCAAAAAATCCGTGAATGCTCAAAACGTAGATCAACTGGCTGTAGAAGGGGATTTGGTCGATGTGAACATCCATCCGAGCACCAAGGATCAAGTTCAGATGAAACTGTCGGGGAAAAGATATATTGGAAGTAATGTAGACCTTCAAACGTCAAAAACGAACGGATTAGTCAGAGTCGATGTAAGACAAAAGGAGATGATCCCCTTTGTTCAATTCGGTTTTATTTATAACGGGATGAAACCTCTGCAACTCGATATGTACCTTCCAGAAAAACAATATCAATCCCTGACCTTTAAAACGGATTCTAGTATTGATGTCGATCAAAAACTGTCGGCGAAAGAGTTGACGGTGGAAGCGAACAATGGAGACATTAATCTGAATGGATATAAGGGCAACCAGCTGAACGCGAAGTCAGATTTCGGCGACATCTCCCTTCAGAGAATCGATGCTCCGTTGGATGTAATAACGAACAATGGTGATGTTAAGCTGACGTCCACTAACGGTTTCAAGGGGAATAACCGAATTAAATCGGATTTCGGCGATGTTAGTATCCGTACACCAAGGAAGCCAACTTCTTTAAAGGTGGATTTTCAGACCGATTTTGGAGACATTCAGACCGATTACCCCATAACTGGCGGAAAGAATCTGAAGGATGATTTCGCGGAGAGTCAAGTGAAGGGAATCATCGGAAAAGAAAAATCGGATGGACAGGGTTCTACTTTGACGATTCAAACCGACAACGGCGACATCTCACTGAAAAAATGAGAATACAGACTAATACCCCGTTACTTACATTAAAAATAGTTAAATAAAAGAGAGTGTGGAGATAATATGCTTGGTTTCCACACTCTCTTTTGAAAATCAAATCAATACAAGCAGTTACTTCCCAAGCTGCGACTTAACCAGAACCTCATCGTAGTTATCCTCGTCTTTGGATTTCGATAAAATAGTTCCCAAATATGCCGCCAAGAAACCAAGTGGTATAGAAATGATGCCAGGATTCGTTAAGCTGATCAGTGGATTACCCACTAAAATCGCTTTGCCTGCTTCTGGACTCCATACATTAGGGCTGATTGCCACTAGAATCAAAGAACTAAAAAGCCCCACCAACATACTTGCGATTGCACCAGTTGTATTAAAACGTCGCCACAATACCGTAAACAAAATGACTGGCAAGTTAGCGCTAGCTGCTACCGCGAATGCCAAACCAACCAGAAAAGCAACATTTAGCTCTTGTGCAAACAATGCCAATATAATTGAAATAATCGACACGCCGACGGATGCCCATTTTGCAGCATTCATTTGTTCCCTTTCGGATGCTTCCCCTTTTCGGATGATATGACTATAAAAATCATGAGCAAACGCGGAAGCAGCAGATAAGACCAATCCAGCCACAACGGCCAAAATCGTTGCAAAAGCTACTGCGGAAATAAAGGCAAATAAGAAATCTCCACCTAATGCTTTTGCTAGCAAAGGCGCGGCCATGTTCCCTGCATTGTTTGCTTCTTCAATCACATCCGTTCCTACAAAAGCAGCTGCACCAAAACCCAAAAAGATCGTCATAATATAGAAAATACCAATAATCCAGGTAGCATTGACTACTGATTTGCGAGCAGTTCGTGCATCTTTCACTGTGAAAAAGCGGATCAAGATATGAGGCAGACCAGCCGTTCCCAAAACAAGACCCAAATTAAGCGAAAGATTATCCAATCCATCTTTAAATTTATTACCTGGATTTAAGAAAGCTTCGCCAAGTGGAGTTGCTTCTTTCATATGCTGGAACATATTTGTAATGCTAAAATCAAACTTGGCAAATACCATAATGGAGATTAAAAAGGTACCAGCAAGTAGCAAAACTGCTTTAATAATTTGAACCCAGCTCGTCGCCATCATTCCACCAAACACCACATAGATGGTCATCAAGACGCCAACAATGAGAACAGAGGTAGTATAGTCTAGACCCAATAGCAATTTAATTAACGCACCAGCTCCTACTAACTGTGCAATCATATAAAAAATAGAAATAGTTATAGAATTCAAAGCAACAACACTACGAATATTTTTATTTTTAAACCGGGAAGTAATCACATCAGCCATCGTATATTTACCAAGATTACGCAATGGTTCAGCAACCAAATACAAAACCACCAAATATGCAACCAAGAAACCTATACTATAAAAAAAGCCATCAAATCCTGTTAGTGCAATCATCCCTGCAATTCCTAAAAACGATGCGGCCGACATATAATCCCCAGCAATTGCTAATCCGTTTTGCCAACCTGTTAGACCACCTCCTGCGGTATAAAACTCATTCGTCGTATTGGTTTTTTTAGCTGCGATAAAAGTGATAACAAGGGTTGCTGCTACAATCACTAAAAATAGCCAAAAAGCTGTATAGTTCACTTATCTTCACCTCCAACTTTTTTAATTTGTTCCACAATCGTATCAAACGTCTTTGCTTTGCTTGAATATAGGAGACACAGTCCCCATGTCATTGCAAATTGGGCAAATGCAAACACCCAGGCCCATGAAATAGGACCTATAGCAGATTTATTTAACACAGTAGTATAAGAAGTTAGGACAGGAAGCGAAAAATAAAATACAAAAAAGAAAATAGTAGTCGGAATGATAAATTTCCTCTTTTTTTGCAACAATTCTTGAAAAAGGGGAGATCGTACAATCTTTTTGTAATCGCTTTCATTTTGATTTATCAAAACTTTCATCCTCCTTTTATGATTACCCCATTTTTTTCAATCTCTTTATACGAATAATGTATACAATTTTATTTTTTTAATCAACAATAAATTATTGGTAGTATTTAAAATTATTTATCTTTACTGGAAAATTGAAACACTCATATGAGTAGAAGAAGAAGGGTAGAACCAGCAACGCTAGGATCCAAACCTGATTCGAGCGCAATTCTTTGTTAATAGTCTATTCAGTGGTACCCCGAGATAACTGTCGAATCACTTGCGAAAGACGAACAATGATCCATTCATCGGTTTTCTATTCCACTCCATTTTACATCATTGGTTGGTTCGAAATCCATCCAATGATGTGGAAAGGAGGGACTCGAATGGTATCAGCATTAAGTCACGGATTCATAGTAAACAATTAGATATCATTGCCAAAAACGAAAAAAGAAATGAATAATATATTAATAAATAAAGGAAAAATCGATTTTTTAATCCCCATACACTTGAAGGAATAGATTTAAATATAAATAAAATGAATCACATTCGTGAGTCTAGTTCAAAAAAATCTCCATTTTAAATGCGATATAAAGGCCCATTAAAATGAACCGAAGCCTAATTCACGTACTCGCATGTTTCATTTCTCATTTATCTCAAAAGTTAAGTTAACTTTTTTCAATGAGAAATAAAGGTTATGAAATCCATTATTTCATCCCCCTTGAAATATAACGTTACAAAAGAATGATTTTGTAACGTTATATGCTAATTTTAAGGTCGATTTTTACTGCCTGGCACTTCTGCTAGAAGAATCGATGTTTTGCAGTCTGCCGGGCCTTCTGAATCTGTCGTTTTCCGATATAGCGAGCGATCAAGGCGGTACTTCCGACCCCGCAGTGGCCAAGACCGCGGAAACTAAGAATGAAAGTCTTTGTCCTTTAAATGCCTATAGATAATAACCAGCCCAATCATCAAATGATTGGGCTGGTTATTATCTATAGGCAGGATTTTCTATAACATTATGACTTACCTTCGGTGTATATTTGGAAGCAGACTCCGAATTTATCGACTACAATCCCATACGCGGGGCTGAAATGTGTTTCTTGTAGTTCCATATTTACCGTGCCATCTTGTTGTAAAGCTTCGAAAATTTCTCTAGACCTCGTCGGATCATCAGAGGAAATACAGATTGTTACTTGATTTCCCGTTTTGTGCGGCTGACCTGGGAAGGTATCCGAAAACATCAAATCTGTTTCGCCGACTTTTAACATCGCATGAGCTACTCGTTCTTTAGCTGCCTCGGGTAAAGGAGGAAAATCTGGATTCTCTGGCATTTCTCCAAAGGTTTGTTGATACAAGAGGTTAGCACCAAAAGCTTTTTCATAGAAAAGAATAGCCTCCTTCGCATTACCATCCATCACCAAATAAGGAACCAATTTTAATGCCATCATCAATCATCTCCTTCTATATTATATCTTCATACCCTTTACTTCCGCGCTACCCAACTTAATTCCTACTAGCTAGGAAGATCAAAATTTTCCTATTCCTGAGGTGATCTTCCTTGAGATTCAAATGAATCGGATTCTACCCTCTTTCACTCATCCATTTTCTTTACTTACATACCTATTCGATTACTCGTATCCTACTTTAATTCTCCACAAAAACCAATAAATACCAATTTAACACACAATAAGAGGATCTATGCCCTTATATAGGACACAAATCCTCCTTCATTCCAGTATTTAAATCAATGTCAGCCTCTTGGGTCACCTCTTGTATGCTTTAGAGCCTATCTACGGCCGGGTTTGATCACCCTGATATCCTTGTTGTTGCCCAGGAATACCCCCTCCCTGGGGTTGGGAATCTCCACCAAAGGATCTACCAGGGGGATGCGTATCGTCGTCTTGATCTCCTCTCGGGGATTGTTCATTATCTTTCCACGGCTCAAATGGAGGTAACGGCTCCTTAACACCTGGTGGTCGTTTGAAATCAGTAATCGGTTTTCCTTCCTCTGCAACGGTCATTACATCTTTCCAAATCGAAGTTGCAAAATCACCAACACGAAGATCCGTAGGTGTATCACCATCCTTAAAGACGTTTACCGCAGCTACGTAATCGGTGCTATAGCCAACAAACCATGATGCATTCGGTATCGTCGTAGCTGTCTTCCCTGCAACAGGTCGCTCATCATCCAGCCATACATATGGCTGTACAGCTTTTTTCAGCATTCGTGTCATATAATACGCTGTCTTCGGATCATAGACTTGTTTACTCTTGGCGATTGGCTTATCAGGTTTGACAACTTTCCCATCTCGGTTGATGATCTTAACGACAGCATGCGCTTCCGTGTTGTTCCCATTGTTAGCCAAAGCCGAGTATGCTTGCGCCATCTCCAGTGTACTCGTCCCCGGGATGAAATCACCCAGGCCAAGGGCTGTATAACTTCTTTTATCTTTCTTATCAAGCTTAATCCCAGCTTTTTCTGCATAGTTAGCAGCAGCACTTACTGTTACATAATAATTTAATAACCTAACGGTTGGCGTATTGAGGGACTTGGAGACCAGCTCTTGCATCGGAACCTTACCAAAACTAGTCGTATATTCATTGAAATTATAATCTTTCACTGCTGGAGCATAGACCGTAATCGGTTTGATTACGGACCCCGGTGGGACCTTCAGAGTAGCACGAGACAAGTTTCCAGTAACATAGTTACGTCCTCCACCAACCGCCACTACTTCTCCATTTCGCCAATTCATCAGGGTGAGACCCGAGTCTAACTTTTTATCTACCTGACCCTTTTTATTCTTAAAGTAACTATCCTTTTTTAGAGCTCTCTCGGCGGCCAATTGAGCTTTGGGATTAAATGATGTTTTAATCTTGTATCCACCATTAACAAAATCTTTCAGTTTCACAGGATCACCTGCGATACTGCTATAACGTTCTTTGATTTCGCTCAACACATAATCACGATAGGCTGCATATTGCCCGCGTTTGAGATATTTTTTATTAACGCCTAGGCTTGTCTTCTTCGCTTTTTCCGCTTCGGCTTTAGTAATGATTTGTCCGCCTGGCGTATGTTCAGCCATCTTATTTAAGACGGTGTTACGCCGATTCAAGGCTTCCTCTTTATTAACATAAGGATTATAGCCGTAAGGCGCTTTTGGTAGCCCTGCTAACAACGCAATTTCCTGGGGCTTCAGCTTCTGTTCCGTGATATCCTTACCAAAATAAATCTTAGCAGCCATCTTGACCCCACGGACATCATTGCCTAATTCGATATAGTTGAGGTATTTTTCTAGGATTGTATCCTTAGAGTCTTCGCGTTCCAACGACATGGCAACAGCCATCTCACTGAGTTTACGAGAATAGGTTTTCTCTGAATCTTTAAGTACGATATTACGCGATACCTGCATGGTAATCGTACTCGCCCCTTCTCCTTTACCGAAGGATATGATATTTCGTACCACCGCACGCCCTAAGCCGCGAAAATCCACACCATTATGCTCTCTAAACCGCTCATCTTCCACAGCAACAAAGGCTTTTGCCAATTCGGGTGACTTAATATCCTTCAGTTTCACATATTCCCGATTCGCACCACCCAATTGGACAACCGGTTTATTATTTTCGTCATAGATGGATGACGAAACTGCCATTGCATCTACCGCTTGTCTGATTGAATAGGTCTTACCAGCAAAAAATATCGCATAAAATCCACCAATTGCGAGTAGGACGCTGGTTAACAATACTAGTAAAATCCATTTTTTATTGAAAAAGCGGAACCACTTCTGATTACCGCCGTTTCCGCCGCCAGATGTTGAACGTCTTGATCTTCCCCTGCCAAATTTTCCTCGGCGATCGCTACGTGATCCGAAAGAGCGAGCGGTAGAACGGTTTTTCCCTCGAGAACGAGAAGGAAGCGATCCTCGTTCCATCCGGTTACTCTCCACATATAAAACCCCCTGGGATTCCTGATTCGTCTGAGATTAGAGCTCTCTTGTCTAATTTTCCAATCCTTGCTATATCATGAAACTAAAGGAAATACATATCTCGCATAACTCTACCAATATAACATAACTAAATACTCTTCGACGCAATATAACATAATTCAATCATTCTCTCTATACCAAAAGTAGGAAATTATAGTTAATGCCCTTTGTAGTGATTCAGCAGGGTTGTTGATTAGCCCGAGACTAGGAGAAAAAAACGCCCTTTGTGTGGTTGTTTGAGTTGGCTCTTCAAAACAATTGTACACAAAGGAGCGTTTTTAATTTTTTAATTGGCTAATTTCCCCTTAGTTTATACCTGGACAACTTCACCTTCTTTCTACACTGTTTCTCGACTATTCACTCCCCTATACTAGACGCACACCACCAATTAAGAGTGAATGTTTATGTGGAATGATATGCCACATTCTTAATCACAATGACTTTAAGGAGGAAATGCGGCTATGAAAAAACTATTTATGGGTTTACTCGTTGCTATTTTAGCTTTAACTGTTGTAGCTTGTGGAGGGAAACAAAACGGAGACGCTTATGGGGGAAAGGAAGATACGAATAAAACATCGAGCAATCTCTATTATGGGGATTCCCTTTTCAAAGGATTACCTGAGGTTGCAGGTAAAGAAAATGTGATAACTAGTGATGGTGGCACCCCGATGTTTGCATTAAAAGATGTTGATAAAATTGTCAGTAAGAAGCCTAAAGATCTATATTTTCTACTTGGCTTGAACAGCTTGTATTTTCCAGTAAAGGACCCAGTAAATAAAACCCTGACCGACTATGAAAAATTGATCAAGACACTAAAAGAAAAATCACCGGAAATGAAAATTCATGTTTTATCCGTCCCACCTGTAACCGCAAAAGCACTGCAAAAAGAACCTAAATTCAAAAATATTCCTCGATTGAATAAAGGCTTAAAAGCATTATCCAAAAAGGAAAACGTAGATTATATCGATTTGTCTGGTTTACTGAAAGATCAATCCGATCTACGTGGTAAAGATGGCGTGCATTTTACAAAAGAATTTTATCAAAAGCTCCTTGATGACCTCGAAAATAACAAGAAAAGCCAGTGATCGCCATGGATAATACAAAGACAGTCAATGAGCAGCATTCTCAGATAAAAGGTCGGATATCTGGATTGGATGGATTGAGGGCAATCGCAGTGTTAGCTGTGATTGCCTATCATCTCGAATTGGATTGGATGCCTGGTGGACTACTAGGTGTAGGGATATTTTTTGTCCTATCTGGATATCTGATTACCGATATACTTGTTATGCAGCGGGAAAAACTCGGGAGAATTGACTTGCGTGATTTTTGGCTCCGGCGTGCCAGACGGCTACTGCCAGGACTATTTTTCTTTTTGATCATTGTCGTGATCTGGATGGCTATATCAGATCCTTCTCGGTTAACTAATCTATGGAAAGATTTGCTTGCATCCCTGATATATCTAAATAATTGGTGGTTCATTATCAGTGATGCATCCTATTTTTCTAATTTTGGTGAACCTTCTCCTCTATTACACCTCTGGTCCTTAGCCGTAGAAGAACAATTCTATCTATTTTGGCCCTTTCTGCTGTGGTTAGGACTTTTCTTCATTAGAAAGCGGAAACGGAAATGGCTAATCGGATTGATTCTCCTGGGAGCATTGGTTTCTGCTCTTGCCATGGCATATCTATATGAACCTGGATTGATGGACCAAAGCAGGATCTACTACGGGACAGATACTCGTGCATTTGCTCTTTTGATTGGTGCAGCGCTTGCCCTATACTTGCCAAGCCAAAAGGTTATGGAAAGAAGTGCTGACAACAAACGCACACGTGTAATACTAAGTATATTGGGAGTAGGCGGCCTTGCCACTTTACTTTGGATGGTTTTGTATACTAATGAGGTTGAGCCTTTTCTGTACCAAGGAGGGATGGTGCTTCAATGTGTAGCCACTGTGGCTGTAATTGTCGCTATTGTTCACCCTTCGCTTCATTGGTTTAATCGCATGTTAGGATGGGGTCCGTTAAAGTGGTTAGGTGTTCGCTCCTATGGGATTTATTTATGGCATTACCCTATACTGACGCTATCACTTCCTGAAGCGATTTCAGGGGATGAATATACTATCATCCGTATAGTCGCTCAGTTAGCTTTAATCATTACAATAGCGGGGCTTTCTTGGAAATTTATCGAAAGCCCCATTCGTTATAAAAACAGAAATAAGCAAAAGAGTACTGCTTTGGTAATAGAACAATAAAAAATACAAGAAGGTTTGGTTATTATAACCAAACCTTCTTGTATTTTACTCGAAAACCGTATAAAAGCGGATATCTATCCTTATGTAACCCTCTCCTCCTCTTCTACTCTATCTTATATGACTCCACGTTCAAGTGTTGGCCACATTGAGGGGTTTCAATGGCGTTTTTTGGCATAGAGTTAATCATCTTTTTCACTGTATCTGCATCTCATCATTATCAAAAAAAACGGGCTATATGTTTGCCTGTTAACTAAGCATACACACAATCTTCTTCTCTTATTGAGCATAGAATACCATCATTAAAATCTATATTTACTATGAAAAATGGGAAGGAAGATTGTATGACTAAGGTAAGCCGCCAATTTAAAAGGCTTTGCACCCAATTTACAAGGATTTTAGGTGGAGAAGAAGGAGAAATTAAACCTGGTCCAGTTTGTTTTGTAAGTCGTCCTCGGGAATTTGATGAAAAAATCTTAAGAAGACGCACGAATTCCCCTTTGGTTAACTATCAACTCTTTTCATTTGAAGCTCTTGATCAGCAAGGACGCGCGCTCTGCTTAGGTGAGACTGCAGTTTTCCAAAATCAAGCGAACCGATTAATTAGAAATCTCCAAAACAATGGGATTAAAGCAACAGCGCTTCATAATCACTGGCTAGGTGAAAATCCCCGTTTAATGTACATTCACTGGGAGTCTATAGATAGCCCCATCTCCTTTGCGAGGAAAACCAAACGGTCAATTGCTTTCTTAGATTAACGCCACTGGAGTGAACCGTCACCTCGACCATTTTCGGCCACACAAAACGGGTTTCTTAGCGTACAGGAAACCCGTTTTGTGTGGCCGAAATATTCCTTTTACTAAGGTAAGCCCTTCAAGTGTTCTGGATAGCTCGAAATTGGTGTAGTACCATTTTTCCCAGCATTCTCACCAATAATAAACGTGCGATTACCAGGTAGTCCATAGCCCATATAGGCATCGATATCAGTGGTTGCATTTCCATAGGCATAGTCAATGGACATCCCTTTGGATCCGATTTCCTGCAGGTACTCCTTTTTGTAAACCGCCGTCTTATCTCCAAACAAAAGATCTCTCCCATCATAGGTATGGATAATTCCCCTTGGGAATCCTAGTTCTTTTAGCCAGGCTTGACTTTTTTCAGTTAGCCAATAGGGACGGGCGGTCAAATAGACGATAGTATAGCCCCGATCTGCATAATATCGGACTGCTCTGTTAGCATCCTCATACATCTTCGCTTTGTATTCTCCATTCCAAAATTCATTGAGGTACTCTTTTATATTTTCAAAATCATCTGTCGTTAATGTCCCATCGATATCGAATACGACTGTCTTTGTCTTCTCAGCAAGGTTATGGACATACATATAAGCACTCGTCCCATCCCCTTCAACCAACAACTTGACTAGGTGCACTCCGCTAGAGAGCTTACTTTCTTTAGGAATCTCAAAGTTAATCCGACCATCCAAATCGGTTTTAGCTCTCCCTATTTTAAGCCAGCTAGAATCCTTTCCTGATAGGGAGTAGGTGTAGATCGACACCCATTCGTCCTCCAGGTCCTTACGAAAGTCCCCGTATTGAAACTTCCCCTTGATTACTTGGACATCATCCTTATTTACGACGAGATCATATCCGTTATGATGGGGTGTATGAGTACTTAACAATTGATTATATCCATGGATAAAACCAGTCTTTGGGGGTGCTTCAAATTCGGATTCTTTAAAATCAAATTCTGGAGCTGAGGATGAGCTGGTGGATGGTGCCGCATAAGTTACATGAGCAGCTCCCAACCCCCATAAAAACGAAGTTACGACCAATAGCATAACTGACTGAAACCATTTTCTCTGCAAACCTACCCCTCCCCTTAATTTTTGAAACATCTCAATATTAAGTATATTACTGCTCTTTTAAATTATCTTTAAATCAATGTAAGGAGTCGATTGAAATTTCATGAATTCTCACCAAATCCATAAGCTTACTGTGTTATGGATAGAGACCAAAAATGATGCAATGTAACCATACTTCCTTAGCCTATTGAAATCGTTGAGTTATGAGCAGCGATGTGACAAAGACTGCTCTCCCCTATCCCGATAATCACTGACAATAACCGTATTGCGAACACTTGTTTCGGTAGTGGATATATGGTACGTTGACAATAAACAACTAATGATTCATTCATTTCATGGATAGGTGGTGCTCATGACTCAACTCTCTCCCTTTTCTGTAAGTCGTGCTACCCTACGTCGATTTCTATTGGACTTTCAACAGCTACCCACCATTCAGAGCTCTGAAAAACGAGGTCCAGATGATGTCCTCGCTATGATTAACAAACTGGAATGTGTGCAAGTAGATGCTGTTTCGGTTGTTGAAAAGAATCAGCACTTAGTTATGGCAGCTCGCCTTCCCGGATATCGACCCCTCCTTTTAAATGATTTACTCGCAAATGGCCAGGTATTTGAATACTGGGCAAATGCAGCCTGTGTGATCCCGATGGAAGATTACCCACTCCTTGAGCCAATTCGCAAACGTAGGAAAGAGCATCTGCAACCTCATCTGGACTCCTATGCTTCAGTAGCACAAGAAGTCCTGGCCCTGGTTGAAAAAGAAGGGCCTCTTCCCTCCCGAGCCTTTCAATCAACGGTTCGGGTTCATGGATATTGGGACAACAAAGATGCAAAAACCAAGGCCACTTCCCATGTATTAAATCTCCTTACAGATTCGGGAATTCTCCGGGTTGTGCGACGAGAAGGGAATGAACGCTTTTTCGATCTTTCCGAACGGACAATCCCTCCAAATCTCCTGAGAAAATCAGTGGAAATGGAGGTGGGTGATGCAGAACAAGGGTTGATCGATAAATATCTTCGTGCCTATCGTATTTTTGACCCTACCGATGCACGCTTTGGCTGGCTGAAAATGAGTGCATTGAAGAGAAAAGAGGCCATCCAGAAAAAGGTGAAAGAAGGGTCGGTCATTCCCTTGGCAGTGGAAGAAGTTCGACGCCCCTACTTTATCCTTGCAGAAGACCTAGATCAGCTAGAAAACTATGAGAAAATGAGAGAAGACCAGTCAGAAGAAGAGTCGATCCGATTTCTTCCTCCATTGGATAATGTACTCTGGCGACGGGAACGGATCGCAGATTTATTTGACTTCCACTATCGTTGGGAAATCTATACCCCTCGTGTAAAAAGAAAGTATGGTTCCTTTGCTATGCCCATTCTAGAAGGCACTCGCTTTATCGGTCGTATGGACCCCAGTTTGGACCGATTAGGGAAACAGCTTAACGTACGCCTATTACAACTGGAACCCACAGTTACCATGACTCCATCCTTAAAAAAACGTCTAGGGCAAGCTCTAGACGTTTTTGCTCAATTCCATGAGGTATCCAAAGTACTCATCGAAAAGACAGAAGGATGTTCCTCCCCCATATGAAACTAGATATCGTGATATCACTTGCCTTTCTTTAGACACCCTTTAGCTTGGTACTTGCAACCACTTTTGAATCCGTGTTTTTAACGTAGCTTCATGATGACGAATCCTTTTTTTGAATTTTTCTTTCAACCCTCTAACTATGCGACGGAATCTTTCTATGGAGAGGATCACATTTCCCTGTCTATCACAACGAATCAATATGCGTGATCCCTGAGCGAGAAAAAACCGCTTATACTGAATGGAATTGCTTTTGGCTCGAAGTGGTGTGTAGACAGGGAAATCATTATCAGAAAAACGAAGGAAGAAAATCCATGAATCTTGACCTGTCTTCTGTCCATTTAATAGATCGGAGAGCTGTACCTCAGTCGTAAAACGTTCTTTTCCTTCTTCATTCCATGTCATTTGTATGGGGACTTGTTGAGTCAGCTGCTGACTCGGATGGTGCAGATAAAGTGATACGGACAGATCTTCATTTATCCTCCCTTTATCCCCCAGGTAAATCTCACCCGATACTTGAAGCGTTTTTTTATTGGTCAACTTTACTCCAGTAAGGGAACAATCCTTTGGACCCACCTTTATTTGATGTTTTTTCTTATTCTTGATGTGATCATACAACTGTAACCAACGTGTTACATAGGTTCTTTCACTCATTGTATCTACTATTTTGCGAGCTTCTTTCCCAAAACGTTCCCGTTTTTCTTGATGGGAAAAAAGATCGATCATCGCAGCCGCCAATTTATCAATTTTACCCAATGGAATAAGTAGACCGTTTTCTTCATGGGAAATCATCTCCCTGGGTCCATAATTGATATCATAGCTGATAACTGGTGTACCAACCGACATACTCTCTGCAATGACGAGGCCAAACCCTTCTCTATTTGAACAAACTACCGAGAAAGCAGCCCCTCGAAATACATCTAGCGCTGCATGGGTAAAACCCTTGATAAAAACATGCTCTTCTAGCCTTAATCTTTTAATGATTTTCCGTAAGTTTTCTTCCTCAGGACCAAACCCCCACAACTCCAACCGAGCTTGAGGAAACTTAGTTACTACTTTACGAAAAGCTTTTATTGCATGATCTAATTTTTTTGAACGGGAAAATCGAGCAATACAAACGACCCTCCAAGGATCCCTTTTTATTGTGCTACTATTACTTGGTATAGGAGCACTATGTGGAATTGCATGATAGTACGTGCGTGGGCCAAAACGCTTCCTGACATCTTCCTTTTGTTTCTGAGTGATAAATACCATCGCATCAAAAGAAGAAGCATTATTTATTGCATTTTCATGGGCTTCTAATAATGGTCCTTGAACATCAGAAGGATTCTTTAGGTGATTGCTATGAACCACTTTCACCTTGGCAACTTGATTATTTTTCATCCCAAGGATCAGCTCATCTGTTTTATCCAATCGTGTATTCTCAGTTTGAAAAATAGCATCTGGGAAGGCATCTGCCAGACGATCTAACCAGCTAATCTTGAGATCACGCTCATCTTTAAAAGTATCGATCCTATTATCATCGTAAAAAAAATTAACCCGTGTACATTGGCCATTTTCAGGATTAAACCATTTCGTTAAATAACAACACCCTCCCTCGTCAAAATATCGAATTTGTTTTGGTTTATTTTTATGATAATCCATATAAGTGGTTCGGCGTAATCGACCATCATAATCATAAGTCTCACGTTTGGTACGGTAACGATTTTCATTAAAATAATCGATCCAAAGTAAACGATTCTTTTCATCGTAATTTTTATATTTAATATAGAGACCATTACGATAAAGTCGATAAGCGTTTTTTTGCATAACTGGATCGACCTGCAACCCTTCCTCTTCAATCGGGGGCTCTTGAAAAGGGAGCAAAGGTTGGGAAAATCCACTTTGGATTGCTAAATGTTCATATAAATTATGAATATAAACACATTCATTAATTAAAGATTTTTCTTCCAAACATGCGCGAATTTGCTTGTAATTTGGGTTGAAATCAAAGGTTAAGATGTGAATGTCATGCTGGGAACTTTCAGATAGAAGTTTTGCACGACGCAATAAATTCCGTGTTAGACCTCCTCGCTTAGGGTTCACCGTGTCTAATAATAGATAAATACTATCAGTTCTACCTTTCTTCTCTCTTACTAACAAAGTGGAAACCTCCCATCTTAGTTATAACAAACTTAATTTAGGTTCGATATATTGATGATGGATGCGGAAATATCGATTTTGACTTCGGCGCTTCAGTTTTGTGTGGTACGTTACATCACTCACCTTCTATATAATTACCTCCACTGGTTGTATGAAGATCTTCATTGGTTCCTATTCATCTTCTAAGACCCTTTAATAAACACGCCTGTTGGTTTATTCGCTAGATATCCATGACCACTTTCGTGCTATTTTATATGTTTTTAAGCAATTTATGGTACTTCTACTCTATTATTCACAGCGTCCGATACGTTTATGTCCAAAATACCGAAGGGAATTAATTGAAAATTATCTGATTTTATCAGTACTGTCGATTAGGGCCAAAACCATTCTCAAATCGTCCGGATTATAATATGTTAAATAGCTTTAATGCGCTTTTAATGAATAATATATACAATGAAATACCACCATTCAATGAAGAATAGTTGGTACAGATGGAATAATTTATACGAATTTAACTGAATGATAATAGAGCGTCTTAACCCGTTATATGATTGCTCATCGAGTCTTCATAGTTCAAGGAATTAATAGATGAACATTATCTAATAGACAATCTCATAATTACACTATTTATCGTATAATTAATCATGTGGAAGTGTGATTTTCCCTGAGCAATTTTTTGTGAATAATACTTGAGCCATTCGTTCAAAAAAAGCAAGGTAGGGTATATGATAGAAAAGAGAGTAATTATACCTTTCATTTAAGGAGATATCCCATGGCCGACACCCCTTTTTCCCGGCGTCTGCCCGAAAATATTAATCGAATCATCATCCGCTTCCCCGAAGATGTACGTGAATTCTTCCTGGAGATGATCAGCGCCGACCGCTCCAAACAAACAATAGCCAACTACGCCTATGACTTCGCCCTCTTCTTCGATTGGCTGGAGACCTCAGGGGGGGTATTAGCAACCGTAGATGCTCACATGCTGAAACGGTTTTTTCGTCATATCGAAAATGGTTATGAACGAACCACACGTGTGAAGTTAGTTAAAAAGAACCCTATCTCGGGTATTATGGAAGAAAAATGGGTCGAACGAACCCATTTTCGTGAAAATTCTCGTGCTGGTAAACAGCGAAAACGTGCCTCTTTACGCTCCCTCTTTCGTTATCTTGTCAAAACCCGCGTATTAGAAAGAGACCCGATGGAGGAATATGAAGATGCGGGTCTAAAGTCACGTAACCAAAAGAAAGTGCCTGTATTTCTCACACGGGATGAGGCTCTTCGCCTTATTCAAGCCGTTAGTCAGTATCATGAGAAGCAAAAACGGCGACAACAACACTGGTATGAGTACCGAGACCGCGCCTTAATTCTCCTATTGCTCAATACAGGCATGCGAGTCTCGGAACTAGTAAGTCTAAATTTAAACAGTCTACAACGTGATGGGGATACACTTCGTGTCGTTATTTTTGGGAAGGGCGGCAAAGAGCGGATGTTAAAACTTAATCGCCCTGCCGCTGAAGGTTTACATCAATATTTAAGTCATCGCCCCCGGCAAGAGGTCCTTCCTGGACACCAAGATGCACTTCTACTCAATAAAAATCGCTCCCGTATCAGTCGCAAAGCAATCGGTGAAGTCATCCATAAATATGTAAAGGAAGCAAACCTTCCGCCCAAGGCAGCCAATATCTCCCCCCATAAGTTGCGCCATACACTGGCTACCCTTCTTTTATCGAACGGAGAGAATCTTCGGGTAGTGCAGGAGATATTGGGTCATTCAAGTATTCAAACTACGCAAATCTATACCCATGTAATTAATGCAGAAAAGGACAGCGCTTTGGATCGTTTAGGTGATGGAACGTAAAGGAGGCCCTATCATGCAAAGAAGACATCTCATTGTCCATGGCCATGTGCAAGGAGTTGGGTTCCGCTGGTTTACTCAACGAACAGCACTTCGTTTAAAAATCTACGGTTGGGTCAGGAATCGTGCCGATGGCACCGTAGAAATCGACGCCCAAGGGGAGACCCAAGCGATGAAACGATTTGTGAAAAAGATCCACCAGGGAAATATTCGCTCAAAAGTGGTTCAACTGGATGAGCAGATCAAATCAATAACGGATGAGTTTTATACTTTTGAAGTTCGCTAACAGGGATTTACTACACAGTAGTGAAGCCCTAGTTTGGCACTGGTTTGTATAACTGCCGTATCCCATGAAAAGGATTATTGAATTGACTTTTTCATGGGTTAAGGATCTTCGATAGTTTTTCTAAATTAAGTAAACCCCCCTTTCAATGGATATTGAAAGGGGGGTTTACGACAAAATAATATTACTTTACCTGCTTTTTATTAAGCACCTTACCTTTTTCATCCATGGTTTTCTTTTCAATACTTTTTACTTTATCTGTTTTACCATCGATGATTGTAGTTTTCGATTCTAATCCTGTTCCTCCCACGCCATCAAATCCTGCTTGTGCTGCTACAGTTGATACGGTTTTAGCTTCATCGTCGATAAAGAAGTAGTTAGATAATTGTCCTTTTGGTATAACCTTCCATCTCTTACTATCCTTTTTATTTGCTGTTGCGACCGGATTTTCTTTGTTCATTTCTTCCATTTTTTTAAAGGCATTATATACATCTTCACCGGTTCTTTTACCTGGATGATATTCCTCTTTGATATAGCCGGGGCCACCGCCACTGTCATCAGGGTTACTATAGTAAGACCGGATTAAAAGATTATCACCAGTTTCAGTGATTCTAGTGCCCGTATTCATGATACCATTAGTTTTGAGTTCTTTTAGATAGTAATCGACACGAACTTTTTCATAGGGGCCGGCTACTACCTCATCGCCACCATAAGCTAGTTGTCTTGATTCAGATTTGGTATCAGATATCCCTGCGGTTACTTTAAAGTTTGTTGTGAATTTTTCTGTGACATTTGCAATTCCTGGCAATTCAGCAGATGCAGAAGTTTCTGTTCCTACACTAAATTCTGTGCTTGCATTTAGTGTCATGGTATCCGTTTGAGTATACATTTTACCTTGCGATTTTCTTGTTGATCCTTGTGGGCTTTCACTATTGTTATTTATAAAATAATCAATCGATTTTAATTTTTCATCTTGTGAAGCAATTTTATATCCGGTTGTGCTGGTTGATGCAAATTTTAACATGTCATTCGATGTATAAAGATCTTTGTTATTTTCAACAACTGGATCATACGTGGGGGCATCTGCTGCATAGGCCTTGGAGTATCCAGTGAGTCCACCACCCGTAATTAGAGCAAAAGCAAACACGAAAACAGCCAACCTTGTCCATGCATTTTTCATGAATTTCTTCCTCCTTTTGAATGGTTCTCTCCCAATCTCTCTTTGAGATTACGAATACTATATACAATAAATTAATTTCGAGCAACAAAAAATAAATAGTATATTAGTTAAAATATACTATTTTAACTGTACGGTATCAGATTTTATATAATCATTCTGTATGATAACAGAGCATCAAAACCCGCCGTGTATTTGCTTTTTTCTAAGCGAGTCTATACTGTTCATTCGATAAATGGACGATGTTTCCGATAGAATAATTTCATAATAATACTATTTATTTAATAAATAAATATCTGTGTGTCCTTTCATGGAACCTTAATGGCCGTAGTGACAGGGCTGCTGTCATAGACCGCGAAGTAAAATACATAATGTATTTTTGCTAAAAAAGACTGATAAGTAAGGCTTTTTTGTTTCGTGTCGAAAATCAATGTTTTATGATGAAAATAGGAAAGTCATTATAAGACAGGGGTGCCCAATGAAACTAAATTGGAATCAAGACGAGCTAATAGAGCACTTTACAATGGGGGTTTCTGAAAGACAATTGATTGCGAATAAATCGGGGTCTAGCCGATTCTGAAATATTCCAATACACGGCTCGTTTTCCCTCTAGTAAACAGGATGCACCTAAAAAGGTGCTAGATTTTATTGCGCAACAGATGGATTTATCAGCTAATTTATTTGACCATTACCGTTAGGGTGCTTTAGTATCATGAGGGAGCGAATGGGCGAGAAGAAAAAGGCCTATATGTAGCAATGGAACAGAAAAACCCTGTAAGCCTTAGCGGACATTACTCGTTCCCTTGATATCACTGGTTTTTTCACCGATATCCGCCCCAATATGTCCGAGTGAACAAGTGAAAGAAATCTTGGCCTCAAGAAGCATAGCTAAATAAAGGTGTGGATGGCAAACAGTCTATATCTAACATGCCTCACTAATAATTCTTTTCTTCCGTCAAGTCAAATTGCTGAATAAGAAATGGTGAAAAACTAATATATAATGAAATGATTATAATAGAATATATTAATGTAAATAGTGCTGTATTTAAGTTTAAACTATTTATTAATTTGTCGAACAAATACACTGGGTTTGTAACAACCTCCCAACTGTTTAATCGGAGAAATCTACCTAGATAGATCGCATATGAACACAATATAATTATGAACGTAATAATTATCCTTCCCACTAAAACTCCTTTGAAGTTTGTAAGTAACTTTTGGGCAATCCCCAAGGAGAAAATACCCAAAAGAATAGATGTCCATATACTAATTATATAAGAAGAAAGTATTAACCATGGCTCTAAGGAATATATTCTATTATAAACAAAAACATCCCTATCAAGGTTAATCCAATCAGTTAACATATAAAATGTATTTGGGAGGAAAATAATCCAACTGATAATCAATATTGCAAGTAGAATTTTTGAATAATTTCTAAACCACTCTCTACTGATTATGATAGTAAAAATAAATGGGATCCACGATAACATCAAATTTTTCACTAAAAAAACATTTTTATTTGAATTATAGACAAAACTATGAATGAATGTCAAAGAAACTGCCATAATTGATAGAAAAGCAGTAGATAGTAGAAATCTTTTTTCCATGAAAAAACATCCCTTCCCTATAGGTGGTTGTATCTCAGCCATTTTTCCCTCAGAAACCAAATGTTAGACCTATTAATAGGTGGTGGATATAGGAGCCACCTGCACCAATAAACCTAACAGCATAATCGTTCCGTCACTAAACCTGTACGCCTCTCTTAGCGATTTTAAAATGAACTCTAGGGTTGATTAGGGTGTTCTCAAGGATTCTATCAATTACGTCCTCCTGATTGCCTGTCGCTAGAACACTCCCTCTAATCCAAAGGTAACTCGAGTCAAATGAGAAAACAAGCGCCTATAAAAAAATAATAGACGCTTATTTTCTCATTTGAATTAAAATGTCCGCTAATGCTTACAAATGGTAAGTCCATCTAGCCTGTCACTGGGCCTTAATGTTGTATCTGTGAAAGCCAACCGAACGAACAGGGAATCATGGTCCTCCATATGTTGCAAAATTGTCTACTAAAAGAATGGATAGATCAGATAGTCTATCGTGCTCTTACTACTCTCGTTTACAATCATACATATTAATCCATCGTATTCTGGAGAAAATTTGATGACACTTTCACCGATCCTTTCCTTGATGGGGCTGATTATGGTAATAATAGAAGGTGTCCATTATTTATACTCGTTCTAAATAGTGAAAGGTGTGTCATCATGGCCGATAAAACCTTCAATGATAACTTCCTGCGCGCTTGTCGCCAAGAATCTGTGGATCATACTCCAGTCTGGTATATGAGACAAGCTGGGCGATATCAACCTGAATATCGAAAAATACGGGAGAAATACACCTTCTTTGAGATGAATGAGATCCCTGAAGTTTGTGCTGAAGTAACCCGCCTACCCGTTGAACAATTAGGGGTAGATACAGCTATTCTCTTTGCAGATATCATGACGCCCTTGAAGCCAATCGGGGTGGAAGTGGATATTAAGTCAGGTGTAGGTCCCGTTATTGCCAACCCTATTCGTCATGTTGACGATGTGACTAAGCTAAGGGACTTAGAACCGGAAAACGATGTGCCTTATATCTTAGAATCGGTCAAAATGCTAAACGAACAACTTTCGGTGCCCTTGATCGGCTTCTCAGGTGCTCCCTTCACTCTGGCCAGTTATATGATTGAAGGTGGCCCTTCAAAGAACTATCACCTAACAAAAGCGTTCATGTATTCCCAACCCGAAGCATGGAGCGTTCTTATGGAAAAACTGGCTAGCCTTACTGTTACATACCTAAAGGCCCAGATCACAGCGGGTGCAAAAGCGGTCCAAGTTTTTGATTCCTGGGTCGGTGCCCTTAACCAGCCCGATTATCGTCATTATGTAGCTCCGATCATGCATCGTATTTTCGGGGAATTGAAGGAAGCATCGGATGTGCCAACGATCTACTTTGGAGTAGGTGCAGGTCACCTCTTGCCAGAGTGGAATTGTCTACAAGCCGATGTCCTTGGCCTCGATTGGCGGACCACTATTGATACGGCACGAGAAGAACTTGGAATTCGCAAGAGTTTACAGGGCAATCTAGACCCATCACTCCTTCTTGGCCCATGGGAGATGATTGAGGCCCAAGCGCGGGAAATCATCGATCAAGGAGTTAAAGAGCCTGGCCACATTTTCAACCTCGGTCATGGAACTTATCCGGAGATTAAAGTAGAGACTCTCCAACGTCTCACTGCATTTATTCACGAGTATTCGCAACAGAATTGAGGTGTCATGGCAATGCGCAAGAAAAAAGTGGGCCTTTTAGTAATGGCCTATGGAACTCCTCGTAAGCCAGAGGATATTGAACCCTACTATACACATATCCGTCATGGCCGGAGGCCTTCTGAGGAACAGCTTCAGGATCTAAAAGATCGCTATAACGCCATTGGCGGCACTTCCCCCCTTGCAAAGATCACTAAGGATCAGGGAGCTCGCCTATGTGAGGAATTGAATAGTCGGTATAACGATATAGAATTTCAACTCTATCTTGGTTTGAAACATATTGAGCCTTTTATTGAGGATGCTGTACACGAGATGAAGGCCGATCAACTAACGGACGCTGTAAGTATTGTCCTCGCTCCACACTACTCCACCTTCAGCGTCAAGTCATATAACGGCCGTGCGATTGAAGAAACACATAAGTTGGGTGGCCCACACATCCACGCCGTGGATAGTTGGTATAAGGAACCTAACTTTATACAGTTCTGGGCCAAACAAATAAAGAACACCTTGAGTGGGATACCCAAGCAAGAACAAGAAGAAACCGTTGTCATCTTTTCTGCTCATAGTTTGCCAGTGAGGATCCTACAACAGGGTGACCCCTATCCCCAACAGCTACAAGAGACGGCAGACTTGGTAGCCAGGAAAGCTGGAATCCAGCATTATGCGATTGGTTGGCAAAGCGCAGGACAAACTCCTGAACCTTGGCTAGAACCCGATGTGCAGGATTTGACTCGGGATCTTTACCATGACAAAGGTTATACGGGCTTTATCTACTGTCCCCTCGGCTTCGTAGCAGAGCATCTTGAAGTTCTCTATGACAACGACTATGAATGTAAAGTAGTCTGTGACGAACTTGGGGCCCGTTACTATCGCCCTGCTATGCCCAATACGCAGCCTGAATTTATCGATTGTCTCGCTGATGTCATCGCGAAAAAATGGGATGAGGAAAAGCATGGATAAACAGCATCAAATCGCTATCATCGGTGGTGGGATTGCAGGGTTAACGGCCGCCTTTTATCTGCAAAAAGAGGCAACTGAGCGTAGCCTCCCACTAACCATCCGCCTGATTGAAGCAAGCTCCCATATAGGAGGAAAAATTGAGACCCTTCGTACCCAGGGCATGGTCATGGAAACGGGCCCCGATTCTTTTTTAGAACGGAAAACCAGTGCGAAGCAACTTGCTATCGATTTAGGATTGGAACAAGATCTTATTCGGAATAACACCGGACAGGCTTATATTCTACATGACTTTAAACTACATCCAATCCCTGAAGGATCGGTGATGGGAATTCCCACTCGTCTAACTCCCTTCGTTAAGACAGGGCTTTTTTCATCTGCAGGCAAAATGCGTGCGGCGGGTGATCTCGTCCTGTCACGGGGAGTGCGCAATGGAGACATCTCTGTGGGAGCCTTTTTCCGGCGGCGCTTAGGCGATGAAGTTGTTGATCGTTTGATTGAACCACTTTTATCAGGGATCTATGCAGGGAGCCTAGATCATCTTAGTTTAGAAGCTACCTTTCCCCAATTTGCTGAGATGGAAAAGAAACATCGCAGTTTAATCCTGGGGATGCGTAAAAGTCGACCACAGTCTACCACGGGGCGCACCAAAGGCCAGTTTCTCACACTTAAAAATGGGCTACTAAGTTTTGCAGAAGAAATTGAAGCGAAACTCCCGGTCAGCTCGGTGCTTAAAAATTCCCCGGTTCGCCAGGTGGAAGTGACGGAGGCAGGCTACCGATTACACATCGATGGCAGAGAATCATTCAATGTGGATGCTGTTATACTGGCTACTCCCTTTAAGCAAGCCTCTCAATTGCTTCCTCAGATCACCTGGTCACTTCCCCCTAATGATCTTCCGGCAACTTCAGTAGCCACCGTTTTACTCGCTTACGATGAGCAACAAGTTCCACTAAAGGTAGATGGCACAGGATTTGTCGTCCCAAGAGGGGAAGATACCACGATTACTGCATGTACCTGGACACATCGAAAATGGCCTCACACAGTACCTAAAGGAAAAGGCCTGATTCGCTGTTATGTGGGGAGATCAGGTGATGAAGCCATCGTTGAAGAACCTGACGAGGTGATCGTGGCCCAGGTACAGAAAGATTTGAAACGAATTCTCTCTATTGATGGCTCCCCTGAATTCACCTTAGTCACTCGTTGGCCTTTGGGAATGCCCCAATATACCGTTGGTCATGTAGAATGGGAAAAACATGTCCATGAAGAGATAGCCCCTTTACCCGGCCTCTTCCTCGCAGGTGCTTCTTATGGCGGAGTAGGTATCCCTGACTGTATCGATCAAGGAAAACAAGCCGTGCAAAATACCCTTCATTTTTTATCTTTACAGTAGAGGTCATCATAACTCGTCTTCCCTGTCCATATATATGAGGTACTAGGTATTTGGCAGGAGGAGACCCTGTGAATGATAAAATGAAGAACTTACTGCGTACCCTTCTCATTTATCTGTGTATCGTAGCTCTCACATTGGTTCTCAATCACTTCTACGATCGATCTCAGACACAATCGTATATCGAAGAGTACAAGGCATTAAAAGGAAGCCAGCTCTTAAATGAGATCTCCGATACATACAAACTCACTGTTGAACAACATTCCAACTACCGATTGAACAAAGAAATGAAACGTAAGCTAGTAGATCGGTTAAATTACCTAAGAAGTGAACTGCACAAGGTGGACCAACAGATCAATAAAGGGAACGTCGATCATCCTATCGAATTTTCCTTTATTGATCATGACATTAAATTAGTTAACCTTGCTCTATCTGATTCAACTAAGGATGATATCATCCCTGTGATTGTGCTTCATAGTATGGAGGGGCTAGGCGAACTAAAGAAAGAGATCACGTATATCCAGTATCGCTAAAGAATAAATAGAAAAGAAGGCCGTTACGTAACGGCCTTCTTTTCTATTTATTGATCATGCTTCTCCGAAGCGATCGGCACCCTTAATTTTTGCCCGGGTTGAATTATTGCCGTATCCAGCTGATTGGCCTCTTGGATAACATCCACGGTTTTGCGAATATCATCCTTTGGATCTCCGTAAAGATGAGCAAGTGACCAGATCGTCTCACCTGCCTTTACTTCCACCGTCTGAAACGAATCGCTCTTAGAAGCCTGGCTATCTCCAATGAATGCCCAGAAACCAATAATCGGTACCAGGAAAAGTCCGCAGAATAAACTCCATCGTCTCATAGACTACTCCACCCCCGCACTTGAATGGTACAAGCTATGCGATGTATTCTAAGTTTATTCAAGAACATACGTTCTGTCAATCGAATATTCGAACCTATGTTTGTACTCCAACATGGATTCGTGTATACTTAAGGAAAACTACGTACGGATTTCAGAGGAGAAAGAAAAAAGAGATGCTATTTGGAAAGGGGAGGAAGAATCATGATCAAGTTATCACCACGACAAGAAGCCATTTTAAACTACATAAAACAAGAAGTACGCGCCAAAGGATATCCCCCATCTGTACGGGAGATTGGGGAAGCCGTAGGACTTGCATCCAGTTCTACCGTACACGGTCACCTGGCACGATTGGAGAAAAAAGGGCTTATTCGGCGTGATCCCACGAAACCACGGGCGATTGAGGTGCTTGAAGATACGCTAGATTCCATCCCTGATATTGCAAGAAACACCATGATGGTCCCTTATATCGGTAAAGTTACAGCAGGAGAGCCGATTACTGCTATCGAAAACGTCGAAGATTACTTCCCTATTCCTCGTCGTATGGTGGGAAGTGAAGATTCAGTTTTTCTCCTCTCTGTTCGTGGTGACAGTATGATCAACATCGGAGTACTCGATGGGGATTATGTCCTTGTTCGTCAACAACAGGTCGCCGATAATGGTGATATCATCGTTGCCATGACACCTGAAAATGAAGCCACCGTTAAACGTTTCTTTAAAGAGAAAGATCATGTCCGTCTACAACCAGAAAATGATCACATGGAACCGCTTCTCTTTTCAGAAGTAACAATTCTCGGGAAGGTCATTGGACTCTATCGGGAACTCCATTAAAACGTCTAAAAAAAGCAGCTACCTCATTTAGGGTAGCTGCTTTTTTTAGAAACTTACAATAAGGAGCGATTTTTCAAATCGATATAAGTATGGATCGCAGAAGTAGATAATTGCCCTGGAGGAACATCCAGTACAATTACTCCCTGTCTTCGTAGATGATGGAGACGCTCATGCCGCTCGATCATCATCCCCTCAACGACTGCTTTGCGGAAAACATCATCCTCCTGATGAGGATACTTATCAATCTCCTGTTGCAACCGTGGATCTTGCATCGTCACCGTTAAAATGAGGTGTCGGCGGCGAAGCACGGTTATTTGTTGTGCCAATTCCTCAGCGAAGGTAAGGTTTCCCGCATCCGTGAAGACAGCAACTAATGCACGCCGTTTATAATGAGTAGCCAAGTGCTCCATCGCAACCCGATACGCTGACTCGACATACTCCGCTTCTAATCCTGCCATTGCTTCGATCAACCGTTTTAATTGTGAATCTCCCTTTCCTGAAGGCACCCAGCTAGTAATACGATTGGAAAAAGCGATCAGACCAACTTGATCTCCCCGGGTAAGAGCCGCCGCAGCAAAGGCCAACGCTCCCTCTATAGCAAGATCTAAACGAGTTTTCACCCGGTCCCGTGCTCCCATCACACGGCCACAATCGAGAAAAATTACTACATGTTGACCTTGTTCTGGCCGCTGAACATTGACTGCGGGTTTATTAAGTCGTGCAGTCGCCTTCCAATTGATCCAGCGTGGATCATCTCCTTGCACATACTCACGGATATGGGAGTATTCCAAACTTTGACCGATTCCTTTTCGGCGATACGTTCCTTCTATATCAGTTCGTTTTCGATAAACCCCGCCCCTCACTCGCCGTACCTCTTTTAAAAGCGGGTAGACTCTTTTATCCTCCGCCATATCGGCTCTCTGTTGACGTTGGATGAATCCCCATGGCCCTGTAATACGCAAATGTATATTACCAAATCGATGCAGACCCCGCTGATTGGGGTATATGTAGTAGGTAGCGGTCCCACTCCTCCTTTTCGATAAAGAAAAGGAGATTTCCCCTTCGTTGGTATGAAAACTCGTGGGGATATCATCTTTCAATGTGAGTGTAAGATTACCATCGTAATTTGATTTTGCAGACAGGTGAATGAGATGTTCTTCCCCGAGCTCAAAAAAAGGATCACTCTCTCTAGTAATCATTAAATGGCCAACAGAACGGAGGGTAAGAGCTTCCCTTGTGGTTACTACCATTAAGCCGCTGTAATATAGAATGGCGCACAAAAAAGCGATTCCAAAGATTGCCCCAGCCCCGGTCACTGCCACTCCAAGGGCAAACCATCCCAAAAAACGGCTCGTTGGTAGCCAACCACTACCGTGGGACTGAGACTGAACGGAGGATCTCCCGGATGAGGTCATCAGCGTCCATCCCTTCCAATTCTGCGTCAGGGTGAAGTAGCAGTCGATGGCGTAACACAGGTGCTACCAACCCTTTGATATCATCAGGTGTTACATAGGAACGACCATCCATCACAGCGGATGCCCGTGATAGTGAAAGTAAGCTAACCCCTGCTCGTGGACTTGCCCCAAGCATCACTTGCGGATGCTCCCGTGTTGCACGGATGATTGAAGTAATATAGATAAGGACTGACTCTTCCGCATGAATCTGGGTGATCCACTCACGGAAATGGAGCAACTCTTCTGTTGTAATCAGGGAAGATATCTTTTTCTCTCTGCGCTGCGCAAAGTGATGACTACGCAAAATAGCTAGCTCCTCTTCCTCACCTGGATAATCGACGATCAACTTCATAGCAAAACGATCTAATTGCGCTTCGGGTAGCGGATAGGTCCCCTCATATTCCAACGGGTTTTGCGTGGCAATTACAAAAAATGGCTGAGGTAGTGCTTCTGGTTTTCCATCGACAGTCACTTGTCCCTCTTCCATCGCTTCAAGCAAAGCAGCTTGTGTTTTAGGAGGAGTACGATTAATTTCATCAGCTAGTACAATTTGAGAAAATAACGGTCCACGCTTAAAGTGAAAACTTCCCGTATTTCCTTCAAAGATCTGGGTACCTGTCACATCCGAAGGCATCAGATCGGGGGTAAATTGAACCCGTGCAAAGGAGGAATCGATCACAGCACCCAATGCACGTGCCATTAGCGTTTTTCCTAATCCAGGTACACCTTCGACGATCACATGCCCTCCAGTTAACATCGCCGCCCAAAGAAGGCGTAGCTGTGTTTTTTGCCCATCTACTGCGTGGGATAATTGATGAAGGACTTCCTCTGATCGTTGGGCAATCTGTTCTGCGTCAACGGTTGCGTTTTCCATGCCAAAATCTCCTCTCTCATCTGATGAATTTCCTGGCTTAAATGAATGAATTGTTTCCCTGAGAGTCGTGTAGGTAAATGATTCATCCGTTGTTTAAGGGTTTCCAAGCGTTTAACACCCTCTGGGGATAAAAAACGCTTCCCTTGATTGAAAATAGCCTCTTCTGTAGCGGTCATTCCCAACCCCCATTCCATTGCTGCTTGTCGCAAAAGTCCCCTCCACTGAACAAGTAAACTATCTCTTCCTAAATTCATTTCCCTATAAAGCGAGCCCATCGCTTTGACATATTCATCAGCAAAGGGAGGTTCTGTAATACTATCTGGTTTGGGGTTACCAAACCGTTTCCCCTTCATATACAACCATAGCAGGAAACCACAGCCTAGGAGGGTTACAAAAAGCCACCCATCACGGGAGACCCAGTTAAAGATGGATGCTTTTTCTTTATTATCCGTTATCCCGACTGTTTGACGAAGACTGTCACCAAACCAGATCCTCTTCTTCCCTTTCGATGCCAAATCAAGAGCAAATGCTAGATTATCTTCTTTTTGAATGGTTTGATTGGTAAAGAAGTTTTTTTCGGGGACATAGACAATAAATCCTTGACCAAGTTTTCGATCTGCTATGCGAAGCTGATTATCTTGATCCGCCCATGTACTCCCCTGCTTAGAGAGCAACCGATTTCCTTCTGGGAAATAAAACGAATCTATGTTTTTCTGCCAGGCAGAGGAACGAGGTTGCATCCTTACCTTCCCCTTCAATCCCGTCCTCCTATCGGTACGGGAAAGAGCTTCAAACCCCCATTCTGCACCTAATGTATTTTCTGGATTGGCAAAAAGGGCCAGGGTATTCCCTCTCTTAATCCATTTCTCCAAACGGTGTACATCCTTTGCCGAAGTGATATCAGAGGGCTCGGTAAGGATCAACAGTTGACCTGTCCCTTTAGGAAAGGCTCTCCACCCTTCTTCCCACCGGCCAACAGAATGCCCGCGTTTCTCAAGAAGGAGATAGAGTGCCTTTAATCCATGGTGGGACGTACCATGACTGTTGTATGGGGTATTTGTATTGGATTCCAGGGTGAAAACAAAAATTAGCGGAACAATGAGGAGGAGGAGAATCAACAATACGCCAATCTTTCCATACTTACGCTGTTTCATCCAGCACCTCCGTCCTCTAACAACTCTTGGGAAAGTTGATAAAAGTCCATATACTCCTCTTTGCTCGTTGTACCATTACCATAACGCACACGGTCAAAACGGCGGGTCAGTTGTTGAAAAAGGGAGGCTAGCTCTGGACGATTCCGCTCTACTTCTTCCCGGTAATCTCGATTACTTTTAAAACGACTGCCGATGAGTATTTCCTTTTGCACTAAGCCTTCGAGGACAGCCTGAAATATCATAGCGATTCCTTCTTGATACTCCCCCTCTTTTGCATGGTTCTCTGCTTTCTCCCACCAAACCGCTGGCGAAAAAACGGTATCTTTACTATTCTTTTCCCCGGATCCTCGGATCTCCTGACTCCAGAACAGACGCCGGCTAAGCCACCAAAGGAGAATAAGGAATGTAACCCCAAGAATTACTGGCAACACGCTGCCTAACCGGGTATCCACTTCAATCCCCAACCATGAGTGCAATTGCTGAGCGACGATGTTCCCGAGCGACTCCACCATATTGCTAAGTCGTGCCCGCCAATCATCAAACCATTGTTGGTCAGTAAATTCATCCCTGTTCAAAATCTCTGATAACTGGTCGCGAGCCTTCTCATATTCGGATGCCATATTACGACTCCCCCCTAGGCCTGAATCTCGCCGATTGCAACCAGATCACGTTCTAAGTCGGTACCTTCACGACGACTTTGACAATCATAGTAAAAAAATGTGTTGAGAATCGGCTGAAGGGGCAACGGAAGGCAAAGGAAGAAAATATTTAAGATCGTTATAAGAACACTTATCCAAACAAAACCGCTATCCATCGTCGTATAAAGGCCTGATGCAACGCCTGAGAGTAGACCAGATACCATACTAAAAAAACCAACGACGATACCAACAATCAAAGAAGCGCCAAATATTTTCCAAAAAGATCCCTTCGTCAGTCGCCAGCTCCGCTTTATAGCAGCTAAGTATCCTGTCTCCTCTTCTACCACAATGGGGAGTGTCAAGATCAGACGTATAGAGACCCAAATCGTAATGATCGTAGCGCTCAGGAAAAATAAGAACCCCATAATAATTAGCGGGATCTGCCATCCATTTAGAGCAAAAACCAATAAACCAAAAGGAATAGCCCATAGGATTCCTAAAATGACCCATAATAGAGTGATCAATAACCCCATAAGTAGTAGAGTGAAAAGCACAGGAATGCATACTCGCCCTGTTTTTCTCAGTACTTCTTTGAAGGAGAGATCTTCGTTTCTCTGGATTCGACTCGCAGTGATAGCCGTAACCCCTGCCTGCATGAGCGGAACAAAGATCATCCATATAAGGAGATAGATGACTATGCTTAAGATGAGGAACGCCCAGTCTTGGCCGCCTTCATTGAGGGGAGAAAACGGGTCAGAGTTTCCCCCACCCCGTAACAAAGCGACTTCAGCTACTAAATATGGAGGTCCTAAACATAAAAATAAAATCATCCAGGTGGTCTTCCACCGCTGACGATAGAGACGGAAAACACCATCTAATAAATCGTAAAATCGCTGGGGACGTACCGCTTCCCCCTGGTCAAATAGATGATTCACCTCATTCACCCTTCCAAGATTCCTATAAAAATAATAGAAGAAGAGCGTGACCCGACGGTTCGGCCTCTCCTTCTGTAAAGAATTACCCTTTCTGAATGGCTTCTAGTGTAGCTGCATCAAGGGATTGCACAATAGCAACAAGGAAGCGTTTAGTAGCTTCTATATCATCCTTATCCACCATGGCTGCATGGGAATGGATATAGCGTGCACAAATACCAAGAGCAGCAGAAGGAACTCCCTCACCTGTCGTATGAACAGCGCCCGCATCGGTACCACCCTGGGAAACAAAAAATTGATAGGGAATACCCTCTCGTTTTGCTGTTTCTACAAGAAATTCTCGCATACCAGGTAAAGGAACCATTGAGCGATCCATCAACCGGATGACAACCCCCTTACCTAGCTCACCATACCCGTCGGATACACCTGGGGTGTCCCCTGCGGGTCCTGCATCAACCGCAAAGAAAACATCGGGCTGGATCATCTGGGCAGCTACTTGGGCACCGCGTAACCCCACTTCCTCTTGTACAGTCGCACCAGAATATAGCGTGTTGGGATGCTTTTTGTTCTTCAGTTCATCTAGCAATTCAAGAGCGATCCCACATCCGAAACGATTATCCCAGGCCTTTGAAAGGATTCGTTTCCCTCCTGCCATCTCCACGTCTGGGAAGTATGGTGCAATCATATCCCCTGGACGAACCCCTAATGCTTCTACTTCCTCTGCAGAATTTGCTCCAAGATCAATAAACATTTCAGAAATAGCTACCGGTTTGTTCCGCGTCTCTTGCTTCAATAGATGGGGAGGTACAGAACCGATCAGGCCAGGAATTTGTTCCCCTGTTCGTGTAATAATTTGTATCCGTTGGGCAAGCATCACCTGACTCCACCATCCACCAAGGGATTGAAATTTAATAAATCCTTTATCGGTGATGCGGGTAACCATAAAGCCTACTTCATCCATATGTCCTGCAACCAGTACCTTTGGCGATTCCTTCTGTCCGCGGAGTATACCAAACAACCCACCTAGGCGATCCTGCACGATCTCTGAGGTACTATTGGCTATGTATTGACTTAATACCTCACGCACTTCTCCCTCGGCTCCTGGAACACCAGGGAGTTGTGTCAACTCTTTCATACGATCCCAATTAACCACGAAACGGACACCCACTTTCTCATTTTCCTATTCCTATGTATCAGAAACTTCCTCTTCGGTTAAGCGCTCATTCATCCTCTCCCGATAACGTCGATGCACCGTTGCTCGGGATACATCGTAACCAAACCCCTGAAGAGTGGCTGCAATCTCTTCAAAGGTAAGCTTCCTTTCCTTTAACGACACGATTTGTTCGATCGGGACCTCTTTTTTCTCTCGTCCTCCCTGGCCGTGATTTTTCAAATTGCGCGCAGGATTAAATCCCTTTTCTTTCATGGCTCGTTTCATACCCCAAGAGATCTTTTGATTCATCCATTTTCGCTGTAATTCTTCCACCCTAGCCATGATGTGAAGAACCGTGGACTCTCCAGCTTCTAGTTCCAATTCTCCCCCTTGTTGCTGGGTTAGAATCGTGCAACCGAGACGATGTAACTGATGAAGGACAGCTAATTTTGCTTCCCCTCTACCCAATCTCGTATCATCCTGGATAAAAACCGCTTCAACTTGATAAGACTTAATTCCATCTAAGAGTCGATAGAGTCCATCACGGTTAAGATCAAAGCCACTGTGTTGTTCAGTAATCACGTCGACTATTGTACATCCCTCTGCGGTAGCAAACCTTTTAAGGTCTGCCACTTGCCTTTCGAGGCTAGTTTCTTGCTCCTGCCTGCGTGTACTGACGCGAGCATATATGATCCCGTTCATCCCCTAATGATCCTCCCTTGCTAAATAGACTCCTTTTCGCTATCCTTCAGAGGAGGAGTGATGTTGCGTGATTACGGATCAACTACTCCAGCGAATCAATGCTCTCGCTAAAAAGCAAAAGGGCGAAGGATTGACTCCTGCTGAGAAGGAAGAACAACGCCGTCTCCGCGAGACCTACTTGAAGGGGATTCGAGGGCAAGTTAAAACTCAACTGGACCGTATCCGGTTTGTCGATGAAAAGGACCTCAACAACGAAAAGTAAAAGTGTTAGCAGGATTTTTAGTTAACCAACTATACTTTTAGTGTACCAGTTTTATCATTTGTTTTCACCGAAAAGCCCTGTCGAAATTATTTCGACAGGGCTTTTCGGTGAAGTAGGGTGGAATGAAGTTTATATAGCAAACTGGTTATTGATATAAATCGGTTAATCCTTTATATTGAAGGTTGAATTCCGATTTAGGAGGAGATTCAGAAATGTTGCCCTATAAAGAGTTAGCACGACTGGATAAACTGATCCATGAACCAGCCCGCCTAGCTGTTCTTACGGCATTATCTGCCTGTACCCTAGCGGAATTCCTCTTTCTGCAAGAGCTAACAGGCCTGACGAAGGGCAACCTTTCCTCTCACCTGACTAAATTAGAAAAAGGCGGGTTGGTGGTGATTGATAAGCATTTCCTGCGTAAAAAAATTCCCCAAACAACTGTACGAATTACCGCAGATGGACGCGCTGCTGTTGAACGACATTGGAAGCAGCTTCAATCCATCTACCAGACAATACAGCAACAGGGCGCCCATAGTCCTCAGAATAGTCGTTAGGTTGGGATATAGCCTTGCTCACGGAGAAAATTCATCACACGATCTGCACTTTCTGAAGCGGTCTCTTTATGAGAATCAACAGTAAGATCAGGGGATTCAGGTTCTTCGTAAGGTTGACTAATGCCTGTAAAGTTAGAGATTTCTCCTTTTAGCGCTCGCGCGTACAACCCCTTTACATCCCGTTGGATACATTCTTCAAGGGGGCAGTGAACATATACTTCCGCGAAGGATTCGATCTGTTCGCGGCAGAGTTGTCTCATTTCCCGATAGGGAGAAATAAAAGATGCTAAGACGATAACACCGTAGCGGGTTAATAAATCAGCTACGTAGGAGACGCGTTCAATATGGGTAAAGCGATCTTTCTTCGAAAAACCGAGATCGGGTGCTAAGCGAGCACGTACTTCATCTCCATCCAAACGCTTCACTCGTATGCCAAGCTCCTGCAATCGCTTCTCAAGATGAAGAGCAATTGTAGTTTTTCCTGCCCCAGATAAACCGGTAAACCATAATGTAATACCCTGTTGATTCACATTCGATACCTCCTGTCACACCCACGATATGAATATGAAGCAAGGGTGGAAACTTTCTTTTACCCATTTAGTGAGCGGATTTCATGTTATAGGGAAAGTTCTAACGTGGCAAGTATCCTTTTGATCCGGTGAACGTAACGATGCTGCTCCAAAGTAACTAGATGGGCACGGGATGCTAGATCCTCCCGTCTTTCCCCTTGATTTAATAACTCTTTGAGCCGCTCAGGTAGTTCCTCACGTTCCTGGTAAGTGTCAATTTCTCCATCTGGAAAGAGGGACGTAACTCCTGGGCGATAACTCATTAGTTGATATGCACGACAGGATGCAATCTCAAAGAGACGGTTATTTGGTGTCCACGCACTAATTCCACGTTGATTTTGTCTCAGATAAGGATCATCTGCTGAACGATGAATATTAAGCACAATTTTTGCTCCTGCATAGTAGCATGCTGCTTCATTCGGTCCTACCCATTCCCCTCGAATGTACCCTTTTAGCCTACGGTAGTTTTTCAGGCGACCCCACCCAGGTCCAATAATCTTGAGCCGGTATGCTGGCAAATGAGAAGCGAGATAATCCACTTCTTCCAGCCGATTATCAAAAGCAGTTCCTAGAATCAGTACATCACTTTGATAACGTGAGGATACCCTTCGTGGTGAAAAAGGGGCAATTGAGGTTGCTAGGGGAAGGTGATATACCTTCAAACAACCTGCAGCTTGATAAACAGAAACGGCCGCCTCTTCATTCGTAAAAATATATTGAAAAGAACGACAGGTCATGAGTGATTGATCCATCGCGTAGGGATCATCTGTATACCAAATCCCTGTAGGGATTGTGAGGGATTGGATAGCATCAAGCTCTTGATTATCTAACCGACAACCTAAATTGGCCAAGAGAAAATCCGGCTGAAAATCCCGGATCGATAGATCCAATCCTTGAACAAACCCCTTTCCCGGAGAGAGAACGCGAGTTCGGATTCCGATCTTGTCCATCGTTTTTTTAATACAGTCATCAATAAAAGCAAAGGGCTTTCGTATAGAACTTGGCACATATATGGCTTTCACCGTTACTCAGCTCACCTCCCGAACGGGGATGTCACTCATTCTCTCTATCTCATAATAATAGCCCTTTTGGTTTAGTCATTAGATTCCATTTTCGTAGAAAGTAACGTCTGTTTTGCGCTAAGATCTTAGAAAATTCCTTATACCCTCTCTTATGGAAGCTCCGGTTACCAAAATGATGCACATAGGTATCTCCTGCAACAATTAGTCGCCATCCCTTTTGTCGGATACGATAACTATAATCGTCATCCTCATACGTACCAAGGCCAAAACGCTCATCCCACTCTCCTACACTTTTCCATACATGACGAGGAAGGGCGAGGCAAAACCCGGAGAGTCGTTTACTTTCTCGCCAACGCGACGAATTTGGTCGATTGTGCAAACGACTAAATCGATGAATTTCATCGGGATTTGTGAGCGATATCTTTATTTTTTGCTCAGAAATCACTCGATTAGAGACTGGGCCAGTCATCCCCACTGAGTCATCCCTTTGCAAGGGTGCGATCAGCTGTTCTACCCAACGATACGAGGGCAAGGTATCATTATTTAATAAAACGATATACTGCCCCTTTGCTTCCCGCATCCCCTGATTAATCCCAGCGGCAAATCCCCGATTTAGCTCGTTTCGTATCCCACGTACCTTCTCGCCTCTCTGTTTCATTTGCGCGGTGATAAACATTTTCGTTTTATCTGTCGATTGATTATCTACTAGGATTACTTCATAGGGAAGCTCCGTATATCGGTGGATCGCCTTAATACATTGCTTTGTATACTGAAGTTGATTCCGCACAGGGATGATAATGCTAACGATCTTTATCATCCATTCTCCCCTCACTTAACACTGGCCTCTGATATTTTCTTTGTGATTCAATAAGCAACCGACCATTCTCTCCAAAATCACGCCGCATTTTTGTGTTCCTTACTAAGGAATATAGATAATGAATCCAGTCTTGCTTGGTATCCTTTTTTCTTAATAAAAAGCCAGAGTGACCATGAAGAACCCATTCCCCGCGATCACCTACATCCGTCGTAATGATCGGTACGCCTTGACCCATCATCTGTAGATGAAAAAGGGCGAGTGACTGAGACTCTTCTCCACCAGTAAACACGATATGAATCGTTGGAAATAGTGTTTTTCTCAAAATATTCTCTTTGGGGAGAACATTCAAGCGTAGGGTTGAGTATCCTTCTTTTTGTAAAATCTGTACAATCCTCATCAATCGGTAAAGCTCCTTCTTTGTCACATACTCCTTTGCTACCAGGATCATCGGTCGTCTATTCTTCAAGGATTGATCGTTAATCAATACCAATTGGGGCATAGGTTCAGGTAAAGGGAGATATTGATGAATTTTCTCCTTAGAAAATAGTTTTTTTCTCTCCAAGGCCTCCTTCAAATAATACGAGGGGACATATACCTTCTCCGCTTCTTTAAATGGACTGACTAAATGGGTAGGAAGGTGATCGAGAAAGAGAGTAAGTGGAAAATGTAACAAGTGTGTCCATTCTGGATTATTCTCTATCTCACCTACCCAATGAATAGAAACATCCTTCCCCTTTAATTTAGTGATCTCTTGACCCAGGGCATCTAGACCTTTTTCTCCACTCCTCCCGCGATAGAACACACGTTCCCTGTTTGTTTCTCCTTGAGACTTGCCCGCCTTTGGAGGATAACAGAGAAGGGATCTTTCCTTAGGGAGGATCCAGATTTTCAAATAGGTATCCTCCTTATCGGTATTGTGTTTCCCAAGAAAAACCAATAGCAGGATCATCGTAGGGAATTCTCTTCTCGTCAGGCTCCTCAGGATTGTAGGATCGTGATGTAACATACACAATCATCGCTGGCTTCTCACCTAAGACACGATATCCATGGGCAACTCCTTTGGGTATAAGAAGCAAAGATGGGTTCTCTTCCCCCATATAGTAAACAGCTGTCTTTCCTATTGTAGGTGAATCTGATCGGAGATCATGGAGGACGACCTGAGCATTTCCTACAGGAAAATACCAGAGATCATCCTGATGCTGATGATAGTGAAAGGCTTTTATCACCCCTGGATAAGAGAGAGAAGCTGATAATTGCCCAAAACATTCTAGTAGATGCTCATCATCCCGCAGGATCTCCATAAAAGTGCCCCGATCATCACAATGTTTTATTAATTTTTTGAAAGTAACACCTTCAATCAACTCGATTCACCGTCCTCTCCTTAAAGAAATCGTCCAATCCTTTCTTCCAACTGGCCAGGGGTTCTATACCCTGTAGAGGAAGCCGTTCTGTTCGCAAGATGGATACCGTTGGACGCTTCGCTCGACGTGAAAGCTCCCTGCTGGAGATTCGCGTGAGTAGGGGTTTTGTATAGCCCGCTCTCCTCAAGATCTCCATCGCAAAATCATACCAGGTGCAATCGCCACTCCCTGCTGTATGAAAAGTGCCACAAAGGGAACTCCTCAGTAACTCCCTTGTTTTTGCCGCCAAGTGCTTCGTATAGGTAGGTGACCCACGTTGATCATCAACCACCCGCAAAACCTCTCCCTGTTGGGCCTTTTGGATAATTGCGCAGGGAAAATTTCTCCCGCTATGTCCATATACCCAGGCTGTGCGAAGGATTAGATAATCCGTGCAATGTTTTTCTACCCAACGTTCTCCCATCGCCTTTGTCTTTCCGTATACATTGAGGGGAAACAAGGGGTCTAACTCCGAATAACCAGATTCCTTCTCTCCATCAAAAACATAATCCGTACTGATATAAACCAGCCGAATTCCTAGTTCACCGCAAGTTTTTGCAAGCTCCTTTGTTCCTCGCGTATTCACTAGGAATGCTTCTTTGGGATGATCTTCACTGCCATCCACATTGGTATAGGCTGCACAGTGCACGATGACTTCAGGAGGATCTGATGATATGAGCTTTTGGCTTAGTCCTGATTCCGCTACATCCCATCCTAATCGGGTAAAGCCAACCACCTGGTGCTCTTCCCCTAAGATCCGTACCATGTCCTTACCCAACTGCCCCCCTGCTCCTGTCACCCAAATTCTCATCGGGGGCTTCCCTCTTTCCTTTCCCAACGGGTTTGATACCATTTCACCGTTTCTTTCAAGCCTTTTTCTAATGAAACCTGCGGTTGCCAACCCAGCTCCTCACGTATTTTCGTGGTATTTAGGGAGTACCGAAAATCATGACCCAGGCGATCCTTTGCTTGCTGGATGAGTGAATGTGGCTTTTGTAGAAGGTCCAGAATCTGTTCCGCGATGGTTCGATTACTAGCCGTGTTTTCTGCCCCGATATGGTACACTTCTCCCACACGACCGGCTTCTCGCACACGATCTACTGCGGCACAGTGATCGGTTACATAGATCCAGTCCCTCTCTTGATTACCCGCTCCATATAGCGGAAGTGGGCGATTCTCTACAGCGTGGAGAATTGCCTTTGGGATAAACTTTTCAAGGTGTTGCCATGGTCCATAATTATTGGTACAACGAGTGAGAACAATGGGTAATTTATAGGTATTCACATAAGCAAGGCACAGAAGATCAGATCCTGCTTTACTTGCTGAATATGGATTGCCTGGTGCTAAGGGTTCCCCCTCTGGCGTGCGACCTTTTTCAATACTTCCGTACACTTCGTCGGTAGAGATATGGACCATCTTTTTAACGGTACCACCATGACGAATGGCTTCCAGCAATCGATAAGTACCGAGAATATTCGAACGGATAAAAGCTTCAGCCCCTTGAATACTTCGATCAACATGGCTTTCTGCAGCAAAATGAACCACTTCATCGAAGGGCGTGGAAAAGAGACAGTCGATATCTGCCTGATTGGCTAAATCAATTTTAATAAAACGGTATCGTGATTCTCCTTCAATATCGGCTAAGCTTTGCAAGTTGGCAGAGTATGTCAGCGCATCTGCATTGATCACTTCTATATCGGTATGAGTGCGGAGAAGATGGCGAACGTAGTGACTCCCGATAAAACCAGCTCCACCTGTTACCAAGACTCTATGCATCAATCACCCTCCTGTTCGGAGAAAGATAGCTCCGTATGCTTAGCATATTGATTGGCTTGCAGGAGGGAATCGGGTGTACCCGCGTCAGTCCACCATCCCTGTAGGATATCAAAGGTTAATTGGCTGCGCTGGATGTAACGGTTATTAATATCTGTTACCTCGAGTTCCCCACGATCGGATGGTTCTAGCTCTCTGATAAAGGCAAACACCTGGGGATCAAACATATAAATTCCCGTTACACACATAGAGCTTTTAGGATAGGTGGGCTTCTCTACAATGTTGATAATTCGATCCCCTTCGACTTCGGCAACACCAAAACGTTCCGGGTGATCCACTTTTTTAAGTAAAAGCTTTGCCCCTTCCTTCTGCTCACAGTAGGAAGTTACATAGGGAATTAGGCTGTCTGCAAAGACATTATCTCCTAAGATCGTCAGTATCCGTTCACCACCTGCAAAATCCTCTGCTAAGGATAATGCTTGTGCGATTCCTCCTGGTTGATCCTGTACCTTATAGGTAAAACGAGCATTAAAACGCGTTCCACTCCCCAAGAGCCGTACTACATCCCCCATATGTTCCCGACCAGTCACAATCAAAATATCCCGAATACCACACTCTGCTATCCTACATAGAGGATGATACATCATCGGGTATTTCCCCACGGGCAACAAATGCTTATTAGTAACCTGCGTTAAAGGGAATAGTCGAGATCCCGTCCCTCCAGCCAGGATCACTCCTTTCATATCGGCTCACTCCTTCCCACTATGGATACATCACTCCTCCATCCTATGTCATGCGTTTTATGATGGCACAAAATAGCAGCCCAATCCCGTTCCATGGAATAGGCACTTGACGAAGCAACAAATGTATCATAGTATGAAATTGAGAGTGAACAGAATAGACTTTTCCTTCCTTTAAAGGGGAGTAGCTATTACAGCAAAGTCGTCATTACGGGATAATCCCCGGCTTTGTTGGCAACCATAGTGTTGTTAGCAAGACCTTTACCGTTATTTGGTAAAGGTCTTTTTGCTTGTCTTTTCTCTCTAAATCCTTGTAGAAAGAGGTTAATGATATGGAGCTCTTTTCCCTTGAATTTTTTCAAGCTCTCCTTACAATCATAATCATCGACCTGGTACTCGCAGGTGACAACGCCATCGTGATTGGTTTAGCCGCTCGCAACTTGCCTAAGGATAAGCAAAAATCCGTGATCCTATGGGGAACCGTAGGTGCAGTAGTGATTCGTGCCCTAGCTACCTTAGCCGTGGTTTGGTTGCTTAAGATCCCTGGTCTGCTCTTAGTTGGTGGTCTAATGCTCGTCTGGATTGCCTATAAACTTCTCATTGAAGATAGTGACACTAACGTAAAAGCCGCTCAAAGCACCTGGGGGGCGATCCAAACCATTATTATCGCTGATGCGGTGATGGGGCTCGACAATGTCATTGCAGTTGCAGGTGCTGCGCATAGTAATTATCTTCTCGTAGTCATCGGCTTATTGATCAGCATTCCAGTTGTTGTTTGGGGAAGCACCATTGTCTTGAAATTGATTGAAAAATACCCGATCATTATCACCATCGGTGCGGGTGTTCTTGCTTACACCGCTGGTAAAATGCTTACCGATGATAAATTAACCAAGGCCTTCTTTTCCGATCAACCCTTGATTAAATGGGGTCTCATCCTTATCATCGTCGCAAGTGTCATCCTTGTAGGCCATTTTACGAAGAAAAAAAGAGCAGCTAATCCATCTTAAAATAATTGATAATCAAAAACGCTCTGACATCCGCGTAACAGTTGGTGTCAGAGCGTTTTCTTATAGAAATCGTTGGCATGTTATGTTGCTGTGTTTGTGTTACAAACTAGTCTATACCAATTCAATCCATCTGTTTTTACTAATTGGCCCAACCCAGCAATTAAACGACGAAGTGCAATTTGGTCAAATCATAGAATAAATGTAAACTTGATTAGTCTTGAAGCTCTCGTACATATTGATCCTCATTTCGGTCTTTCACAACTACCCCTAGCTCATTTAAATCCATTTTTAAATTTTTTGCTTTTTTCTTATCTCCTTCTCTAATAACATTCCTACGTTCATATAAGATAGCATTGACTTTCGCTCCAAATGTATTATCTTCTAGGGTCCACAGATTGAATTCATCTACATATGGATCCTGTTCACTCCAAGGGTAATGATGATACAGGAAGATTTCTCGTATTTTGTCCCTCTTAATGTCCGTCTTTTCACTCAAAAGTTCTTGACTTTTATTACCGGTAATTACGACTGTATTATTTTCCATAAAGATTTCTTTTACCTGCGATTTTCTAATTCTCTTTTCTTTCTCATCTTTATTGATCAGTATTTCTTGATCATTTATGCTCATTTTCAACGCATCACTATAGATTGTTAGTGAGAAAAGAATACCTATAACACCGCCTACGAACATTAAGATCATAGACACCCAAAAAGGGTTGAATGAATTCAAAAGTTCGATGACTTTTGAATCTGAAAAGACAGATATTCTTTTCATTAATTCCAACAACATTGGTAGGAACCAACCTATCGTTCCTAAAACAACAGGAGATAATACTGCTATCAATTTCTCTAAGAAACCCATACCAATATTAGATTTATTTTCCACTTATACTGTCACCCCTAACATTATATTTTATGCCTAAGATTTTTGGAGTACTTTGCAATTGTCCTCATTTAACCATTTGTAATATACTTTTTGTAAGTTTTTCATTATACTCTTCCAGGGTTAATTTATGCTGAGATGATAACATGGACTCTGAAATCGCCCCTCGAATAACAGTTGCAATCACTTGAGGATGAAAATCACTAAATTCTTTAGATTTTTGTCCTTTACGAAGAATTTCTTGCAATAAATCATTTAATAAATCTTCATCATCATCTTCTATAAGATAATAAGGGACGTTGTCTGGCGTACGGGCATTAAAAACAATTTCGATTAAAGCGATGTTATTTTCCCGGTTTGTACCCTGATAGGCCAAACTTGCTTCTATAAAGGCCATCAATTTTTTTGTAGGTGTTTGTTTTTGTTCTACTTTTTCTTTAATAAAGACCCACTCTTGTTGAACCAAATACATCAGGGTATTGTTTATCAAATCTTCCTTACCAGAGAAATGATAAGAAATAAGCCCTGTACTAATATTTGCCTTATTCGCTATTTTGGATAGACTCGTGCTAACGTACCCTGTTTCTCTTAATACTTCTATTGCAGCTTTAATGATTTGTTCTCTCCTGGCTTCAGCTATCAAATACTGTTTATTTTCCATCTAAACATCCACCTCTATTTTTGTTGATTAGACATTTTTTATTTTGAACGGCCAATCAAATTTATTGTATACCCTTTTCTTATTTCGGTCAAAGCCCAAAACCAGCAAAGTACAATTTGGTCAAATCGCGGGTTCTATTGAGTTCTCAGTTTTGAACGTACGCAATCATTTTGGTGGAATCAGATGCACAAGAGGTGGATTCTTTTCCCCAAACCTCTTCTAAGCGGTCGGCCAAGATCTCATTGGACACATGTTCATTCGAGAGAAGGATGTATTCAGTTTTTGGGTACAGGGAGAATTAAATAAGCACGGTGTTAAAGCTGTCGAAGAAGTATTTTATGCAGAAATAAACAAAAATGGCTCCCTTTTTATTAATAAGTATTAGGTTGTATACGGTGACTTTAGATCACTTCGAGATATCTTAATGGTCTACTTTAGCGCCAAAGGATTGGGCAATCTCGATAGCTTGGATTCCATCGATATGGATGCCGCTTAATGAAAGGTCACTCCACTTAATACCATTGGTCTGTGCACCCCGCAGATCCGTACCTACTAATTGGGATTGGCTTAGGTTCGCACGAGTGAGATGGGCTTTGCGGAGATCGGTTCTAGCAAGGTTACATCCATATAGATCGGCTTCGCGAAAGTCGACGTTTCGTAAGTCTAACCCCGATAAGTCTTGATGGCGTAGTGAAACGAAGGACCAGTCTCCCGAGCGGATGGTGACTCCAGTCCATCGTCCTCCTTCCCATTCAGAACCGGTCATCTTGCAATCGGTGATCGAAGCACTAAAGAAATCTGTGTCATTGAAATAGCAAGAGAGAAATTGACACCGATCGAGTATAGCAACATTGAAGCGGACATGACTAAAGTTACAACGGTGAAATTGACAGCCGATCAATTGATACTCTTCCATATTTATATGATCAAAGTGACAATTGTCAAAAATACGTTTGTGCCAAGTAGTCCCTGAAGGTAAGTTCTCTTCGTTAATCTCTAGACCGGAGGAAAGGTCATTGTTAAATTCATCCATAGAATCATTCCTTCTATTTATTGTTTACTTTTTGAACCCTGGGAAGGTACGACTGGAATGGGACCTTTGCCCCCTTTATCTTCCCCGTCATTATTATAATAATAATAGTTTTCAGGAACTTCTCCCATTATTGTCTGGGAAGCGATCGGATACTGATAGTGAACATTTATATCTTTAGTATTACTTAATGGAACGAGTGTACCTAGCTCATTGGAGACTTTTAAATATAAGGTTACCTTTACTGTGTTTATTCCTGCTGACTCGATCTTGGTGTCCATGTCCAGTTTAGTAGATCCTTTTGGCCAGATTTTCAATGGAATATCTGGGCCGACATCCGAGAACAAATTACTTTGGAGTACTGCTCCTAAGGGAATTCCATGGTCTTCTTGTTCCAACTTTTTCATTTTCTTTTGCATATTTTTACTAAGTACTTCATAAATTTTTGCTTGTATTGATGGATCCACCTTGATGTAGCCAAGTTTACTATTTTGATTATCAATCGTCATAACCTTACTTAGCTCCGGACCAACGGATCGATGCATCTCTTCAATTCCTTTACTCATGCTCTCTTGTGAAATATTTTCAACGCGTGTCTTTGCAAGCTTTAATAACGTGCCTTCCACTTCATTTTCCATTGTGTAATAGGCTCCATAGAGCAACAAACCAAGGATAATCAATATAAAGTATCCTTTTTGGTGCGGAGTACGACGGAACGTTTTCGTTCTTCTCAGCATCTTTTCCACCTCATCTACTCCATAATGAGCAAAAGGTTTTCCTTTTACATGCATCCTATGTCCCCATAATAAATACAAGACCATCAACCCTGTTTGGAACCATTCAACCTCCTTTTGACGCTCTTTGCAAAGTATGATAGGTTGATAAAAACTACACATCTGCAGGATCCACTAGGGGAATCGCATGATTGAGACGAGGAAACTCGGACCCTTTGAACCTGATCTGGCTAATACCAGTGTAGGAAAGTGGAGCTGACCATTGCATCTAAAGGGCCGCTCCAATCATTCGGGCGGCCCTTTAGATTTGAAAACCCATCCTTGAGTTGAGGTGATAAGGTTGAAACATATATTAACCATTGCCGGTAGCGACAGTGGCGGTGGCGCTGGTATCCAAGCAGATTTGAAGGTTATCTCTGCTCTAGGTGCTTATGGCATGACTGTAATCACCGCCATTACTGCTCAAAATACACGTGGAGTAACAGACGTTCGTGAATTGGATCCAGATATCGTGGAAGCTCAGATCCGGGCGGTCTTTGATGATATCCCAGTTCATGGTGTGAAAGTTGGCATGGTGGGCAATGCGGTTATTATTGAAAGAATTGCCGATCTCCTGACAGAGTTTGCTCCTCATCCTCTTGTAATCGACCCTGTCATGGTTGCGCAATCGGGCCATAATCTTCTTGCGAGTGAAGCTTTAGAAGCGTTGACCCACCGCCTACTCCCCCTCGCAGACTTAATCACACCCAATATTCCTGAAGCAGAAGTTCTCCTCGGACGCCATATTAAAGACGGAGGGGATATGAAAGAAGCCGCCACAGAATTAGCTCAACGATTGGGTAGCCACGTTCTCGTCAAAGGAGGCCACTTAAATGGCCCACCCTGTGACGTACTCTCTACTGGAACCAGTTTTCTTGGGGAGCGAATTCCAACTCGCCATACTCATGGTACAGGCTGTAGCTTATCCTCCGCACTCACCGTATACCTAGCACAGGGATACTCGCTCGAAGAAGCGGTAGAGCAATCCAAGTCCTATGTAGCTAGCGCGATCCAGCATGCCTTCCCCGTTGGCAAGGGTAATAGTCCCATTCATCATTTTCACGCTTGGCACCCTTCCGAGGTTGGAGGAACGAATCATGGTTGATTGGCATCAGTGGGAAAACATTCGCACAGCACATCCCTTGGTTTATCATATTACCAACCAGGTAACCATCCAAGATTGCGCCAACATCACCCTTGCAAGTGGGGCCAGTCCAGTCATGACCTCTGATCCCGGGGAAGCAGCAGAGATGGCTAGGATGAGTCAAGCACTCGTGCTCAATATTGGTACCCCAAGTCCCCTCCAACGGGAAGCGATGCTCACAGCGGGACGAGCTGCTAACGAAAAGGGTATTCCGATCATTTTAGATCCTGTCGGGGCTGGAGCTACCTCTCTACGAATCCGTCTACTAGAAGCCCTACTTAAAACACTCAAATTCTCAATAATTCGGGGCAATCGATCAGAGATCGCTACCCTATGCGGTCACCGTGGAGGGCGCGGTGTAGATGCCGAAGGGAATGAATTGGACTCCATCACCCCCCACTTCCGTGAACTTTCCCGTCAGACAGATGCAACCATTTCCGTTAGTGGAGCGACGGACTATATCACAGATGGTCATCAGGAAGCCTTTGTAGGAAATGGAACGCCACTACTCGCTCAAGTAACTGGTACAGGCTGTATGGCAACCTCCCTCACAGCCTGTTGTTTAGCCAGTGAAATAACCCCCTTTGAATCCGCTATTATCGCTCTGGTAGCCACAGGGGTCGCAGGTGAAAAAGCCGTTTCCTCTCTATCCACCACGGAAGGCATCGGCACCTTCCGTATCCGTTTCTTTGATGAAATCTTCCACATGAACACGGAGACCCTTTCAAAGTGGAGAAAAGTGAGGATTTCTCGCCATGCGTAATCACCTAGCGCTCTACCTTGTAACCGATGATCAGCCGGACTTACTCACTCGTACAGAGGCCGCATTAGAAGGCGGCGTTACTTGTGTGCAACTCCGCTTAAAACAAGCCGATTCAGGTCCCTTTCTACATCAGGCCCGGGCGATGGCTCAACTATGTCGTAACTATAATGTTCCCTTCATCGTCAATGACCGGGCAGATATCGCTCATCTGAGCGACGCGGATATGCTTCACATCGGCCAATCAGATCTACCATTACGAGAAGCTCGTTCGATTGTAGGATCCGATATGCCCATCGGTGTCTCGGCAGCTACTGTTGAAGAAGCCAAACGCGCTGAAGAAGAGGGGGCTGCCTATCTCGGTGTTGGCTCACTCTTCCCCACTCAATCCAAAGTCGATGCCACACCAATCGATCCAGAAATGGTCCGAAAAATTCGCGACTCCGTCTCCCTTCCCATCGTATTGATCGGAGGAATCAACCAATCTACACTATCCGACGCGGAATCTCTGATTCGCGCAACTGCTGACGGAATCGCCATCGTCTCTGCCATCCTCTCTACACCTGACCCTCGGGAAGCAGCCGCCTCCCTCCGCTATCGCATGGATAGTCTACTTTCACACCGTTCTCTTCAATAAATAATTCGTCAGGTGCTTAGCCGTTCACTCGGATGACCAGCGATCCCCATTTCTATCCTGTCCTGATGGACGGGATTTTTCTATTGTATAAGAATGGTCTGTGTTACAAACCTGTCTGTTGTATTTATTAATGGGGACGGGCATTTTCTTAGGAGGGAATGTCTCCGTAAGGAGCCTGACCTACCCGACACCCCAACAACCCAACAACCTTACTCCTTATACCCTCCAAAAATAGCATGCCCCGCTTTTAACCAACTGACATCTACTCCCTTAAATCCAGCTTGTTCTAACCACCTTAGTTGATCTGACAGAAGAGATGGCTTATCTGCAGGATCATCAGGGAAGTGATACATATTCCACTTCTCTTTTATAAACACATCCAATCCCCTTAAATCCCCAAATAACTCCATCGATTGCTCCTGAACTATCTTTTCCCACTCATCAGCCCAATAGTTCGCTAATGATTTACTATTCGCCTTCATCACATCTGCGATGATGAGAGCTCCTCCTGGCAATAAAGCATCATATAGACGTTGAAAGAACTCCTTCTTTTCTTCATCATCTAAATGGTGGATCACTAGGCTACTTACGAAGCAATCGACCTGCTGGTCCAAAGGATCGATCCAATCTAACTCTTCTAATCGGAAGAGGTCAAAGGTTACTCGGCTCTTAAAATGTTCCATTTTTTCACGAGCATGTTCCAGCATCTGCTTTGATCCATCTAAAGCTACTACTTCTGCTTTAGGAAAAGTTTCTAATATGGATTTACTCAACCACCCAGGTCCACAACCTAACTCTACTACGCGAAATTCTTCTTCCTCTTTTTTGGATAGTAATTGTAGAAAAGTATTTTTCATTTCATCTTGTCTAGGTGTCAATAAATAAGTTAGAATCTTGTTCCTGCCAAATTTCTTGATTTTGTTGTTCGGACATATACTGTAATCTCCTTTAGTAATTTTTAAAACATTCTTTCTTATCATATCATGCTGCCCTTTCTATAATCATAAAAATCTTTGTATCTCTCTTTAAATAAAATAACTACACGCACTTTAAAATGCGGGTAGTAGTTATCTTTCGTTCACATTAGTTAAATCCATGACCTAAGCAGTCATCCTGTAAGCCAAGCAATGATAGTTCCCTATTAAGGGGACCATACAAACTAGAGTTAATGCCTTAAAAGCTCTTGGCCCTTTGCTCCACGTTATCCTCATAGAGGCCACCATGATAACAAATCAGTCTCTCAATATCATACTCCATCAATCCTTTGACGGAGGCAATAGCGCTTTCCATATCGATGGTCAACTGTGGAGGCGGGCCCACTAACTTTCCATCCATCACAAAAAGCGCATCTCCAGTGATTAGAGTCTTGGTCGGTGGATGATATAGACTAATATGTCCTGGGGTATGACCTGGGGTATCGATCACAGCAAGTCCACCAACATAGGGCAATTCATCGCCACCTGAGATCGTTTGATCGACATGGGACTTAGGAGGATTTTCAAATAAGGTTTTTAATTGATTCATCTCTTGCTGTTTTTCTTTGGGCCAAGCTTCTACTCCTTTCAGAAGAGCTTGCCCTTTAATCAATGGCCTATCTCCTTGAATAAAAGGTTTCTCCAGTGAATGTGCTAATACTTCGACTTTTCCGGGGATTTCGTTCAATATAGCTGGTAAACTCCCAATATGGTCAATATCTTGATGGGTGATTATTATTTTACTGGTCATTTCTAGTGGTACTCCTGCCTTCTCCATCTCTTCGCGGAAAAAAGATAGTTGGCCAGGATAACCTGCATCGATTAATATCGCATAATCATCCTGTTCTATTACCGTTGGATGAATAATGCTTCTCTCTCCGAAACTATCCATGACAACCTCTAATATTTTTAACTTACCAAGGTTGATCATCAAACTCCTCCTTCGTTGCATGTTCTAACCAAGGAGTATTCTATAGTCATTATAAATATATGTCAAATAAAATTTAAATTATATCACAAATAATATATTTTGTCAAGATTTTTCATCCATCTCCCAGGGTACTCCAATTCATTTTCACTCGATTAGAGTTTCCCCTCTAAATCTTTGAAAGCAGAGTGCATCGTGCAACGACTAATTACACTCCGGCTACCGAGTCGAAAAAAGAGGACCTCATAGCCCTCACTTTTGTTTCAAATTCCGTATTGGTGAGCCCGTTTCACTATTGGATAAAAGCAATAACGCCTGACAAAAAGAGTGCAATTGCCCAGATTATGTCTAAGTTAAACCACGCTTTCCTCAAAAACAACAATCCTAACTTTCGATAAACAAGCCAAGCGATCCCAGCTGTTACACAAAGAAACACAGCCGTGTGAAGTCCTATACCCATCAGATATTCTACCCAACCAAAAAACATAGGTGTATCACCATGAGCACTGTGCATGGTTGAATGATCTTGACCGACGAGGAACACAGGGATTAACATCAACCCCGCACCATGGGCTAATGCCATCGTAAAGGACCAAACACTTAAATCCCGAAAACCCACACGCATCCCTACCCAACGAGGATGCTTTTGGCGAAAAAAACGATACACACCAAAAAGGATAAGAATGCCACCTGCCAACCATCGGATCAGTTTATCCGAAATCATCATCTGACCGATACTCAGAACTGCTAGACAAATGAGCAGTGCCAATGCATGACCCAACGCTAAGGGGAGGATGGCACGAAATAAAGAGCGGCTGTTTTTATCCTGCAATCCTAATGCCACTGCAAACAGCCAGCCCATTCCTGGATTGATGCCATGAAAAGCTCCCATCAAAGCAACCGTCAGCCAGATATTCATGAGTACCAATAAGAATCAGAGGAAGCGTCTCCCCCTGCTAATCGGATTTGATGGGCTCGGTAATTATGCTGGCTAAAGTCAACGAAAAATTCAGGATCTAATGTTAATCCCCCATTTGGATCAGCGTCCAGCTTCACCATCCATCCTTGAATTCCATCTGGGTAGAATTGATTATCCCAGGAATCGTATAGTGAATTTGTAAAATAGACCCGGCGTCCATCACGACTCACCTCGATCATCTGCGGCCCACCGTTCACAAAACCAACTTTAGGGTGGGGTGTAAGATTGGCTATCCCCCCCAACCGTACCGAACCCGTTAACTTCGGTTCGGAAGGATTGGATACATCATATTGCCGCACTTCTCCAGTTCCCCAGCAGGATACATAGAGAAAACGATCATCGAGTGAGAGATTGATATCCGTAATTAAAGGAGGCACCATACTAAAACCTTTTAACATTGGAGGGAGCTTTTCTGGTTCTGCGGGTTCAGCTGGAATCTCAATCACCTTTTTCATAGACCATTTACCATCTTCCTGCGACCACAACCATATGGAACCAGAAAGATCCTTGTTATTGATTACCACTCCAGCAAATCCATAGGTTTGGCGTGGATCATGGGCAGGGCGTAACTCTAAAACCATCTGCTCATCCTCACTCGTCTCTAGCGCTTGTAGATGACGTCGATGGCGAAGGTCCCAAATATGAAGGCGTTGTCCATAACGACCACCAAGGAGATATTCGGGATTGAGCCCTGCTTCAACCATCTCAGGTGTACCCCATTCACTACTGATCAAGATATCATGACCCAAATGCCACCAGAAATCATAATGCAAATACTGCGGTCCTCGCTCTTTCTCCCACTTCCCTACAATATCAAAGGTTGTATGATCCAAGACAAAAATCCCTCCAGGTCCCTTCCCTTCTACATCTCCCAAAGCACTAATATAGATACCATCTGGACCGCAATGGACGGTGTGCGGACGACTATACCCTGTCTTTTCCGCAATCTCATCTGCTTCAATCACTTTGGTAATGGTAGGTTTTAACGGATTGGCCTTCACATCGACAATATATAACCTAGAAGAACGTATTCCAGGGATGATCAGATGCCGTCGCTCGATATGAGGGTGGGGTGCATAAGGACATAATGCAGAGCTACAAGCCGCCCAACCAAAATGATGGAGCTCATCCCCTACATAAGGCATAGGGGTCCAACCTATGATTTCTCCCTCTTCGGTGTCCACCACAGCTAGCGCATCCGGTCGGTCATCCTGATCAGGATTAAATGCTACCACATAGGCTAGCTCCTCCTGAGGAGCTTTCATCGCATCTTGAGGAGACGGATAAAAACTAGGGTCTGGCTTCCACAAACCCATGGGATCACCCTCGTTTCTTTAGGTTTCTCATGTGCCACCCTCTAAAATCACAATCTCTCTCCAACTCATAAATACTTTTCAACCTTGGCGATGAGCTTCCCTTTGTTATATGAGAGATATTGAGAGGCTCGATTGCGGATGGGATCCCCTGCATAAAAATGCTCGTATAAACTATGCCTTGATGCAAAAGGCGTACCTATCAGATCCCAAGCCAATTTCATCAACTTTGTTCGACCCTCCGCATCGATATCTGCCCCTCTAAAGTAGGTTTTCATCAAGGGAGAGATCTCTGTGCTGAAATCTTTTAAGCTAGAAGGAACCTGAAGATTTCCCCCAGCAGAGATCCGTTGCAAAATCTCAATAGTTCGCGGATAAAACGTAGTGCCTAAGTTTCTTCCACTTTCAATATAAGAGAATGATGGTAGATAAATTCCCTCCTCATCAACTTCTCCTTCAATTTCAGCGGCAAGAATTAACCCTTTGAGGGTCTGACCTTGAATAATCAGTTCCCCTAACATCTCTTGTACATGTAAAAACGCGGAGGAGCCCGTTGTTTCAGCTAATTTACAAGCTAGGCCTGTGATAAACTCTAACTTGGTATGCAGCCTAATTAATGCTTGATGATAGCCAAGACTATTGGAATGACGATTTCCTTTAATTTTCCATATCGCTTCTGGATCCTCGTGGATTAACACATACTCCCAAGGAATGAACACATCATCGAAAATTAATAGGGCATCCATTTCGTCATATTGTGAACTTAATGGATAATCGGTTTTTTTATCTATCGATACCGCAAATGACTCTCGGCAAGCCATGTGTAATCCCTTTGCATCTGCCGGTACAATCAACATATTGGCCGCTGATTTTTGTTCCTCACTCAAACGCATCACAGGATAAACAATAAACTCATTCGTGTAAGGGGCTGCCGTTGCGATCATCTTTGCTCCACTAACATACACACCTTCTGCCGTTTTCTTTGTGATTTGCAACAACCCTGACTTTGCAAAAAAGCGTGCATCGTATTGTTTTGCACGATTCAGCTGCACATCCCGTTGGACAATCGAGATAAAACGGTTCTCATCCCTACTATATTCATAATATTTTAAAATCTTGTCGGAGAAATCGGGATTATATTTAGCGAATTCCTTTCTTGCCGCTACCCATCCAGTCAAACGCGAACGAGCATAATCGGATAAACGACTCATCATCCCATCCGTTTCATCACACCAGATTTGAAAGGCACTTCGCCTTCGCCTGATATCTTCTAGTGACTTTGGAATCTGGTAAGATATATGAACCCGTTCCCCTGTGGATGGACTTAGGTAACTGATCTTCTCATATATCTCATTGTCATCCAACATGTGAAAGAGCCGCATGATACTCCTTAGAGTTCCTTGAAAGGCTGGGTGATCCAATACGCTTACTTTCTCTCCATCCAGCCACACACACCGATCATCGGCCAAACTTTCAAGGTATGATTGAACTCTTTTCATCGATGAGGTACCCCCTTATTGGATGTTATGACACCTACTCGACTATCTTGAGTGATTCACTCAAGATTACTAACTAACGTATCTTATGTTGTTTATCGAAAGTAGTGAATAGGCACCTGTTCAATTGACAACACAACATATGAAATATCCCCCACTAAAAAAGCCCATCCTTATCCAGGATGAACCGGCTTTTTTAGTGGGGGCAACTGATTATTTAAGAGATGACTCAGCGTTGTGTGATCCAATAAATCGGCCACAACATCACGAATCAAGGCCCAAAGGGGCTTTAATAGACACCCTTCTTCCAAAGGGCAGGATTCATAGGCTGTCACACTGACACAACCCATCGGCGCCAATGGACCTTCTAACCTACGAATCACCTGACCAATCACAATTTCATCAGGATCTTGACTCAGTCGGTATCCCCCATACTTGCCCCGCTTGCTCTTTACGTAGCCTAGCATCTTCAACTGGAGCAAGATCTGTTCCAAATAGCTAAGGGGAACCAATGTCTTAGCTGAAACCTCCGCAATGGACAGAACTCTTTCCTCTTGCAACCCTAACACAATAAGCGCTCGTAGTGCGTATTCCCCTCGACTGGATATTTTCAATACCATCCAACTCCATGAGGATTTATTACCTACTACTATGCGTCATTCTCAACTTGATGAATAGAGGAGCCCTCATTCCACTTTTTCCAGACTGCAAAAGCGATACATGCTGCCCAAAGAGAGAGAACCAGTGCATATATGTAGGTTTTTGTTGTAGAATCCAATCCCTTTGAAACATCAACCAAGTTACGTAGGTTGGTAAAGATGATCAATCCACCTACGAGTACTCCTAACAAATACGAAGGAAGAACCTTTACCAACCAGGCAGCGATTGGTGCAGCGATGATCCCCCCAAGGGTTAATGCTCCAATCCATAGCCAGTTAAATCCACTTGTACCTAAGGAGATTAAAAATCCGAGGGTCGCTGCTGAAGCAATGGCAAATTCACTTGTATCTACTGAACCAATCACTTTTCTTGGCTCCATACTGGTTCTGCTCAACAAAACTGGAGTCGTAAAGGGGCCCCATCCGCCTCCTCCTGTAGCATCTAAAAAACCTGCGAATAGCCCAAGTGGATAGAGGAAACGTTTGGAGTATGGTTGCCGAGTTGCCTTCGTTTGCGCCCTATTAAAAAGAAAACGATATACGATGTATACACCCAACGCTAGCAAAAAGATTGAAATATACGGCTTTACAAGATCACCTGGAAGATTGCTCAGGAAACATGCACCGACAAAAGCACCGATAGAACCAGGAATAATCAGCGTTTTAACCACTTGCTTATCGACGTTGCCAAAACGAAAGTGAGCTATCCCTGATGCTGCAGTAGTTGCTAACTCGGATAGATGAACAGAAGCGGATGCAATAGCAGGAGAAATTCCAAAAACGAGTAGCAACGACGTTGATGTCAGCCCATAGGCCATTCCTAAAGAACCATCAATGAGCTGTGCAACTAACCCGATAAAGGCAAAGACGATAAGCTTCTTCACAATGAGGTACCCTCCAACCCAAAATGATGTGTTTAACCAAACTAATTACAGTGCTTTAGTAAAGATTACAGTGACGTGACTTATTTTATGACATCAAGGAACGAAGGATACCCCTCCCAATTCCGAGTTAACTCATCCGATTAAGTATATTTTGTAATGTACATTTTCCTTTCCAAATTGTCAAGCAGTATTAAAAAATCTAGATATAAAAATATCTAGATTTTCTTCCACAGAGCATATGGGCATTCGGTTGATTTTACTTAACCATACGACTTAAGCGAGCATATAAATCTTCAAGGGTATGGATCTGATGATAACTACATCGCTTGATTAACTTCACCAAAAGAGCTGCAGTCATCCTTGCATCTCCATCAGCTGTATGACGTCCGTCAATAGGGATATCATGAAAATGCAAGGCGGCATCTAATGAGTAATCGGTCCAATCCGGATAGAGAAGTCGGACGATTTGCAAACAGTCAATGACCCGATGAGGTAATCGAGAAGACCAGGTTTTCTTAAGTCCAACTTGAATAAATGCCGTATCGTGATTCGCGCCATAAGCAACTAAGGTGGATGTCCCTATATAACGTAACCAATCAGCAAGAGCCTCTTTTAAAGAGGGGGCATTCACTGTATCCATGTTTGTAATCCCTGTCAACGTAGTTATTTCCGACGGGATGGCACTTTCAAAACGGACATAGGTATGAAATAGCGGCGTTTCTTCCACGCGTCCCTTTATAACGCGAATGGCTCCGATAGACAGGATTTCGTCTCCCTGTTGCGGATGAAATCCTGTCGTCTCCAAATCAAAGACTGTAAAGGGGATATCAATTAAGGGTGTCCCTAAATGGACTCTATTCTTAGCATCACGAATCGTTGAACGAATGAAGGCTTCTCGTTGGAAATCTCCTTCCCTCGCCATCCCGGATAAGGTTACCCCCCGTTTACGCATCCATTCACTCAGCGGATTATTCCAATTCATAACGCCCAATCCCCCTGTGCTTACGCAACCGGATCATCCCAGTCATCTCCGTATTTCTGTACTTCTTTCCCCAGGGCGGTAGCGATTCTCATCGCTCCTTTCAGCCGGCTTAGCTCTTTCTTCGTCAACTTATCAGGGTCTAGGTGATTATCCGCTTCTTTGACCAGTCCATCCTCCCAACCTGCGTGGATGGATAACCGCCACCAAAGAAATGTATCTAATGCTCCCCAAACCTGCTCTTTCTTCTCTATCGGCCAATTCAAGCAAGCGGAAACCCCTTTAAGACGTTCTTTCGTGGAGCTTTCTTTAATATTCAAACGTAATGACCATAACCGGATCGATTCCACTAACTGAAGGTATCCCCCTTCTTTGATATCCACTTTCCCTGCATAGGGACCGTGGACCTCTGTATAGAGGCGAGAAAAGGGACCGAGAGGAATCCGCCGATAACTGGAACGCTGGGATTCTTTAACAAGCACCGATGGATTTTTCGCTAGAAGTGATTGAAAATGATCACGCCACTGTCTATATAACGATTCATCCCCTGCCACTGCCCGAGCATCCGAAGCGATCATGGTATACCTTGCATGATCTAATTGAGGATCCTCTACCCACTCTTTTAATCGTTTACTCCAATCATCCAATGACCCCTGCCAACGGGGGTTGGTCGCCATCACATTGCCTTGACACAATGGATAACCTGCTTCTGCAAGACCTTCCACTGTCCCCTTTGTCAATCGAGAGACCACCTCTTTCGCATCAGCGGATGACATTTCGCCCTTTTCATAGATTAGGGCGTTATCCTGGTCCGTCCAAAAAGTTGCCTCACCCCTACCATTACTCCCCAAAACTAACCAGCAATACTGAGGCAATGGCGTAATCCTCTCTGCCTCCAATTTCTGTTTTACCAGTTCTAATACCCTGCGGAAAATCGAATCATGCCAGATAGCCATTCGTGTCGTAATTTCTACTGGAAAGTACCCTGTCTGCTCTAACTGATCAGCTAATCCCGGCAATCTGCGATGGATCCCACGCAACTCATCGGTATCCATCGCATTTTCAATTTCCGCCAGTAACCTCTTACTTTCCGTCTCCCAAGAGTAGGTCACCCTTCTCACCACCTTCTCCGCCCAAACTTATTCTCACTCCATAGGATATCCTTCAGCGCCATCGTTGAAAAGAGGCTGCTAGCCGGTTTGGCTACAGCCTCTTTTCAACATGATTGATCAAGAAACTCTACTGTCCATTTTTTGAGTAGTCGGATTCACAAGTTGTTCCGGATAACCATAGGAACCATGCTCCGAAAGATCGAGGCCCATCACTTCATCCTCTTCGGATACTCGTAATCCCATCCACTTTTTCAGGACCCATAGGATAACAAAGGAGGCAATCGCCACATAAATACCAGCTGCAAGAATACTTACCGCCTGAACACCTAACTGGTCTAATCCACCACCATAGAAGAGTCCTGCCTTTCCAACCCCCGTCTTTTCTACTAATCGAGGAGAAGCAAAGAGTCCAGTCGATAATGTTCCCCAAATCCCAGCGATCCCATGAACCGAGAAGGCATAGATCGGATCGTCAATTCCTTTGCGTTCAAAATATAAAGCTGTAAATACAGTAAGGGACCCAGCGATTACACCGACTAAAACTGCAGCCCACGGTTCCACGAAGGCACAAGCTGCGGTAATGGCCACTAAGCCTGCCAGCACACCGTTTAGCATCATCGGGATATCTGCTTTCCCTACGACTAAACGTGCAGTGCCAAGGGCTGCTAGAGCACCTGCTGCCGCCGCTAAGTTCGTCGTCAATGCAACATAGCCAAAGAATCCATCCTCGGCACTTAACGTACTTCCCGGGTTAAACCCAAACCAACCTAACCAGATTATCAATGTACCAAGCACCGTATAGACCTGGTTATGCCCCAAAATAGCATTGGGTGTCCCATTGGAATTAAACTTCCCAATACGAGGACCCAAGAGCAAAGTCGCAACTAAAGCTGCAATTCCACCTTGGAGATGAACCACGGTAGAACCAGCAAAATCCTGTGCACCAAGTTTACTTAACCAACCGCCACCCCAGATCCAATGGCCAACCAATGGATAAATAAGCATCGTATAGAGCGCTCCGAAAATCACATAGACACCTAACTTTGCCCGTTCAGCAAATCCCCCCCACGCAATCGACAGGGAGACAGCTACAAAGGAGAGTTGGAACAAGAAGGTAATCTCCAATGGCAATGCACCCTTCTCCTTTGGCAGATCAAGAAACCAACCCTCTAATCCAGCAAATGCGTTTCCATTCCCAAAGGTAACTCCGTACCCTACCGCCCAAAAGGCGAGGGCACAGATCGAGAAACTAAGCATCTGCTTTCCAGCTACGTGACCAGCATTTTTCATTCGGGTAGAACCTGCTTCCAACAAAGCAAAGCCCGCTTGCATAAAAATGACTAAGATAGCACAAATCATTACCCAAACCGAGTTAATGGACAATGTTAATTGGTCCAAGCTAATCCCTCCCTCTCTATTATGTTAGATAATATCACATATATTGGTACCTATGATACCACAGGATTTCCTACTCTGCAATAATTACGTCAACTATCCTTACATATAATTCATTTATCCATATTTGCGTGCGGCTCACTTCATTTCCACACACAAAAAAAGCGTCCCTATCACGGAACGCTTTTTTAACGAATATTGAGCTGGGTGTATAATTCCTTTGTACGCTCAACGGTTTGTTCCCAAGTGAATTGCTTTTCCACCCTTTCCCTTCCTCGACATCCCAGCTCCTCCATACGCTCGGGATCATCCAAAAGAGCGTTACACACTTCAGCAATCTCCTTTACTGGCTTTTTACCAGGAATCAGCACCCCAGTTACCCCATCATCCACTACTTCTGGGATCCCACCTGTTTGAACAGATACTACAGGTAATCCCGATGCCATCCCTTCTAAGTTAACTAAACCAAAGGACTCTTCGCCCATCGAAGGCATGACTAACAGATCTGCTACAGCGTAGAATGTCGGCACTTTATTATGGGGAACGAATGGCACCCAGGTGATAGGCAACCCCTCGTGAGAGATATCATGTAATAGTCGCACATAGGGTGTCTCAATGTTTTTCCCGTATTGACTTCCTCCAACAATCAACAAGCGAACCTCTGGGTGCTTCTCCTGGATAGTAGAAAGTGACTTAATCAGATAGTGAAGCCCTTTTTGCGGAAGTAGCCTTCCCAGAAATAATAATACCTTTTCATCTTTTTTGATCCCCATGCGCTTCCGTGCTCGATTCCTAATCTCTAAGGCCTCTGGGGTATTCCTCGCCGGGAACAATTTCGTATCAACCCCGAGTGGAAGAACTTCCATCAGGGACTCCACTTTAGGGAATCGCTGTGCTAGCTTCATTTTAAGATAGTTACTATTGGTTAGGATACGATCACAAAGCCGAAGAGTCTTCTCCAACTCTTTATCCTTAACCCCTGCAGGTTGGAAAAAATTTTCCGAATGAGCATACAATAATATCTTCGCTTGAGGGCAGGCCCTTCTAACATCCGCGACAGCTTTTGGCCGGTTTTCCACATGAATCACATCGGGCTGTATATGGCGCAGATGAGTAATGATTTTATTCCGATACTCCTTTCCACTACGATCGTCTATCTCAATGGGCTGGACGTTTTCTATGCTGTTCATCCCTTTACCAAAGAGATAAACCTGCATCTCTTCACCTATTCGCGTAGCAGTTTCACGTACCGCCGTTTCTACCGAGCCGCTCACTTTTCCTGTCAACGATAACGTCCCAGGGGTTAACCATGCAACTCGCACACCTTTCGTCTGCTTGTCACCCAGGAGAAAGGCAGCATACTGCATGGGTCGAGCAAAGGTATTGGACCATGCCGTCCAGTCTTTTGCCTGGCGGAAGGTAATTCGGAAATCGCGTCCATTCACCTCGATAATCCAGACTCGCCCTAAGTCATCAATTCCCACATCGAGTCCTAGATCCGCCAGACCTGGATTTGATTTTGCAAGAACTTCTGCCGCTCGTATCGTTACCCGGGAAATTTCTTCCCGCGTCTTTTCTAGATCTTTTCCTAATGTTTTTAATATGGGGTCTAATAAGTGAGCCTTCCCACCTAAAGCAACATTGGTAGTCACTCCACCAGCAGGTCCTACTTTCGCCACCATACCGGATACTACCCATTCTCCATCAGCGCCTCGCTGAACCGATACACGGATATCCACCGGTTTATTGTTATAAGTGATCAGCCGTAGTCCTTGTTGTAGGAGATAGCTACCTCCGCTGGTCCATCGATCCAGCTTGTTCATCAAACTGGTACGCTCAAGGAGGAATTGCTTTCGCCTCTCAGCAAGAATCACATTGACTTTCTCACCTCGTCGTTCCAACCGTCGAATTCCCATCCCCAGGCTCTTATTACTGGGTTTTAGATAGAGACTCCTATGACGAAGGAACAATTCATTCATCGCTGAAACGCTAGCCCGAGCAGTCTCCGGTAAATGCTCGCTCACTACCGGATCCTCCCGCAACATCCGATGGACAACCCATTTATCTAACCGATTATCCTCATTAAATAAAGTAACTCCTGGCAGATCACGTAATCGAGACCAACGATCAAGATCCCCGAACATAGGTTTCACTCGATTGTGAATCAACCCCGGCAGGGGAACACGTCGGCGTTCGTAACTTTCTCCCTTGCCAACGACTCCCCATACCGTACGATCCTGAAAGGAAATATCACTAAGTCGAAAAAACACCGGCTCTATCCCCGCTCGGTAGGCGTGGGTCTTATAAAGATCAAAGGATTCAAATAGAAAGCGTCCTCGCAAGCAATCTTTAAAAAAAGGGCGACTGATTAGAACACCCACTTCATACGCCATCTGAGCCCCTCCTCTCCCTTCAATGTATGCCAAGGAAAGATTGGGACCTAGTCACTTGCCCCCCCTACATAAAAATAGACGGGAGCCTAGCTCCCATCCACCACATCAACTACTTTGATTCACCCAATTGTAAAATGAGAAGGAATCGACACCTTCATCCATTTCCTCAGACTTCGTTTGGTAAAGAATCCCCTGCTGACGAAAACGCCGGGAAAACTCTACTGCTTCTTCGGGGGAGCGAACCTGATTCCGTTCCCACTCTAATAATATACGGTCAATATAACGAACGTTCGGCTTCCCTACAAAAACCGCTTCGCGCAGAGCAGCTACAATGAGTTCTTCACTATGTCCATCAACATCCAACCACTGGGTAAGAGTCTCACATTCTACTGGGGATAATGGTCGACCACATTCCCTTTCAAACAACTGGAATAGATTATCATAAGCTTTTTCCATTCCTTTATCTGCTTTCTCTCCCTCCCTACCAAGGGAAGAGGCTGCTAATTGCTGTAACAACGGCGCAGTAGAGTAACGCTCACTACGTAACCCCTTCTCATCCACAGACTCCTCGATCCCTATGAATCCACCCTGAACAAGGGTTTGTAGCCAGCGAACGATCTCATCCCCTGAAACACTCATCCGACACTCCAATTGACTAACAGTAGGGAAGGACACTCCCTCTTTTTCTTGGAAGGCCATGATATGGATAAGTAACATCACCTGACCCTCTGTCAAACCCAGGTGCTTATACTCTGTGAACAACATCACAGGGATCGCTATTGCACCTTTGCTCAGACCATGAACAAGAGCTGCGTGGGGTGATAGTTTTCGATCCATGTCCATCCACCTCTCCTCCCCACTATATCAACCGCCCCCATGAAAAAATAGACTTGAAATAAAGAAAGCATCGGTGATTCCCCGATGCTTTCTTTCCTCGTTTACTCGTAATCACATTCACTTTATGGATAGAGCCGATTCAACATCCGTGGGAAAGGAATCGTTTCTCGTACGTGATCCAGGCCGCAAATCCAAGCGACTGTCCGCTCTAATCCTAGGCCAAAACCAGAATGAGGAACCGTCCCATATTTGCGCAAGTCGAGATACCAAGCATAGTCCTCCTGGGATAGCTCATGCTCATTAAAGCGTTCTGCCATCAACTTAGGATCATCGATCCGCTGACTTCCTCCGATAATCTCCCCATACCCCTCAGGAGCGATCAAATCTGCACAGAGTGCCACTTCAGGACGTGTAGGATCCGGCTTCATATAGAAAGCCTTGATTTGCGTCGGATAATGAGTGATAAAAACGGGCTGATCAAAACTCTCCGCGATTTTCGTTTCATGGGGCGCACCAAAGTCATCCCCCCATGTAAACTCCATCCCCTCGCGGTTCAGTAACTCCACCGCTTCATCATAGGTAATCCGCGGCAAGGAACCTGTCACTTTTTCAAGCTTGGATGTATCTCGCTCCAGGATTTCAAGTTCGGTTTTACATGATTTCAGCACATGATTTACGACGTGAGATAGCATCGACTCTTGAATCTGTAGGCTTTCTTCATGTTCGACAAAGGCCATCTCAGGCTCAATCATCCAGAATTCGATTAAATGACGACGCGTTTTTGATTTCTCTGCCCGGAAGGTTGGGCCAAAGGAGTAGACACGGCCCAATGCCATCGCAGCGGCCTCCATATATAGCTGACCACTCTGCGTTAGATAAGCATCTTCATCAAAGTATTTTGTGTGAAAGAGATTAGTTGTCCCTTCACAGGAAGAAGGGGTGAGAACGGGAGGATCCACCAGGGTAAACCCTTGCCCATTTAGCCAATCTTGGATTGCAGAGATGATCACCGAGCGAATGCGAAGAATCGCTGCTTGTCGACGTGAACGAATCCAAAGATGGCGCTTGTCCATCAGAAACTCCACACCGTGCTCCTTCAAGGAAATCGGGTATTCCTCCGCTTCCTGGATTACTTCAATCCCAGTTACATCCATTTCATAACCACTTGGAGCACGATCATCTGCCCGAATCGTACCATCTACATAAAGAGAGCTTTCCTGGGTGAGGGTTGTTGCTTGCTCCCAAACCTCAGGGCTTACATTCTTCTTCAAAAGAACACCTTGTATGTACCCTGTCCCATCCCGCAGTTGCAGGAACTGAATCTTCCCACTGGAACGTTTATTGTAAAGCCATGCCCCAAGTCTTACTGACTCACCGACATGATTCGCGACCTGTTTAATATGGGTTAGCACGTCGATTCCTCCATCCCCATTTTTGACTTATCCATTATATCCCTCTGTCGTTAGCCCGTCAACGTTCAATGCCGGTTCGTAAGATGTCTCTCAGAAATGGGTCTTTACTATGTCTAATGACTGCTTCGATTCTAAGAGGCGTTTGCGTAAACGCTTCTTTCTTATTAATCAAATAATAGTTAGATGTTCTAAATGCGTCATACTGTTCATCAAATGAATGAATTGACGATTATCACTTAATTCCAACAAATGAATACCGGTGTTTCCTGTAATAAAAAAAACATTATTATTCATCATTGGCAAGTTCAGAAGGCTCTGCATCAGCATCGATATCATCCCACCATGGGAAACAATAGCTATCCGTTGGTACGATTGACTTTTGTCCAAAATTAACGAGAGAACCCGCTCACCTCTAGCCCGAAACTCAATCTTACTTTCCCCACTCCCACCTAACTTCTCATAGGGCTTAAGATCCACCGGATACCCCACCTCTGAAATCAATTTCCCTTTTAAGCTGCCATTTTGGATTTCCCTAAGGTCATCCAAGTATTGCAAGGGACTAGTCGTAGTCTCCGCTAATATTTCAGCGGTTTTACTCGCTCTTTTCAACGTACTAGACCAAACAAAATCAGGAGGAAATTTACTTTTCACCCGATTAGCCATTAAATAAGCCTGCTCCACCCCCTTCGGTGTTAGCGAGTGATCATTGCTGTGAACACCGAGAATGTCATCTTCCGATTCCCCATGACGTATTAATAGAATTTCCATTCTATCACCTCAACTATTTTTTTATAATTATATAAGAAAATAAAAAGCATATAAAGAGTAACATTTTATCAATTATCGCCCCCTTCATATGATTAAATAAGGAGGTTCAGTTGTAGGCCTACTCCATTGATAAAAGCAATGCCATGAGTAAACGGTAAACAATATTCCCTTAATCCGCGGGTAACCCACTTGACACCGATCCTTAAATTCGATATATATCTAATTAGATATATATCGAATTATTAAACCGTTGCTGGTCGACCTTGCTCATCCGCGTGGATACTCTCAACTAATTGGCAAATTATTATTTCAATTCCCCCTTAAAAGGAGGTCACCTTTCATGCAATTAAATCGCTTAATTGACTTTCACAAAGCATTAGCCGATCCTACTCGTCTACGCATCCTCATCTTGCTCTCCCACTCTCCCCTCCACGGTCAAGCAATCGCTGGAAAGTTGGGCCTGAAGCCACCAACGATCACACATCACATGACCAAATTACGAGAAGCAGGACTGGTAACAGAGAGACGGGAGAGAAATACGATCTATTTTCATTTAAAACGACAAGAGTTAGAGCAAAAGTCCCTATCCCTTCACTCTCTTCTTAAAGAGGAGGACGCCAACATGAAACACACGAATGTAAATCAAAATTACAATGATTCCATACTGCGCAACTTCTTGACACCTGAGGGTCGCTTGAGAAGTATTCCTGCCCAACGCAAAAAACGAATTGCCATTCTACAACATGTTGCTACTGCTTTTACCCATGGTCAAAAGTATCCTGAAAAAGAAATCAACCAGATGATTCAACGCTTTCACGATGATTTCGCTACACTACGCCGGGAATTAATCATGCATCAATTTATGTATCGAGATAAGGGGGTTTACGAGCTAAACCCTGTTGAAATGTGGCCTACACCTGAGGAAACAGGCTCATGATGCAGGCAAAAGGATTTAATACACCTCGTCTCCAAGTACGCAAAGTAGAGGCTTCCGATCTACCTACTCTCCTTCCTATTTACCAGAGTAATCCTACCTACGTGGAGTGGGAGGGAGAGCAATCGGGCCATTATGATCTATCGATGATAGAACGCGATTGGCAAATGGCAACTTCAACACCCGGTAGACATTTAGCCGCTATCCATCGTAAAAAAGAGGATAAAGCCATCGGGATCGTAGAATGGCTTGAGGAGCATCCCCTGGACCAATTTCCCTGGTTGGGTCTACTCATCATTCACGGCGACGAACAGCGCAAAGGGGTTGGCCATGAGGTGGTAAAAGGATTTATCCATTATGCAAAAGAGACCACCTCTTGGCAGTCTCTTCGGATTGCTGTTTTTGAAGAAAACCAACCGGCTCAAACCTTTTGGCAAACCCTCGGATTTGTCCCCTTTGAAACCGTTGAAAGGCAATTAGCTTCTGGTGTGATGAAACGGCTAATTAAAATGGAGCGACTAGTATAATAGTTATTTTAGGCAATAAAAAAAGCCGACGCACTAGGCGTCGGCTTTTACAACCCTTCGACTTAATAGAAGGTCATATATTGGTCACGTTCCCAAGGATGAACTTGAGTCCGGAACATATCCCATTCAATCTCTTTTGCTTCGAGGAAGTGTTCTACGGCATGCTCACCAAGAGCTTCGCGGATTACTTCGTTTTTCGCTAGCTCATCGAGAGCCTCTTTCAAGGAAGAAGGCAAGCTTTCAATCCCTGCGGCTTTCCGCTCTTCTTCGTCCATGATGTAGATGTTACGATCGGTTTCTTTTGGAACTTCCAATTTGTTTTTAATACCATCGAGACCCGCTTTGAGCATAACTGCTAAAGCAAGGTATGGGTTAGCTGCCGGGTCTGGACTACGAACCTCGATCCGGGTAGAGACACCACGGGAAGCCGGAACGCGGACAAGCGGACTACGGTTTTTCGGAGACCAAGCAACGTAGCAAGGAGCTTCGTAGCCAGGTACCAAACGCTTATAGGAGTTTATAAGCGGGTTGGTCAAAGCGGTAAAGGCTTTCGCATGCTTTAAGACCCCTGCAAGGTATTGGCGAGCGGTCTCGGATAGACCTAATTCATCACTGTCTTCAAAGAAAGCATTCTCTTTTCCGCGGAATAGCGATTGGTGACAGTGCATACCTGATCCGTTTACACCGAACAAAGGTTTCGGCATAAAGGTAGCGTGCAAACCATAACGGCGAGCGATGTTTTTCACTACTAATTTGAAGGTCTGGATGTTATCCGCAGCGGTCAGGGCATTGGCATATTTAAAGTCGATTTCATGCTGGCCAGGGGCCACTTCATGGTGAGAAGCTTCCATCTCAAAGCCCATCCGCTCCAGGGTTACCACGATATCACGACGGCAGTTTTCACCCAGATCGAGTGGCGCTAAGTCAAAGTATCCTCCCTTATCGTTTAGATCAAGGGTCGGCTCACCCTGTGCATCGGTTTTAAAGAGGAAGAATTCTGGCTCAGGCCCTACGTTGAAAGAAGTAAAGCCCATCTCTTCTGCTTCTTTCAAGACTTTTTTCAGGATACCACGAGGGTCTCCAGAGAAGGGTTCACCGTCTGTATTATATACATCACAGATCAACCCAGCTACACGAGAATCCTCTGTTCCACCCCAAGGATAAACAATCCAGCTGTCCAAGTCAGGATATAGGTACATGTCTGATTCTTCGATACGCACAAAACCTTCAATGGAGGATCCATCAAACATCATCTTGTTATCCAACGCTTTAGAGAGTTGACCTTTTGGGATTTCCACGTTTTTGATCGTACCAAGTAGATCAGTAAATTGGAGACGAATATACTCTACATTGTGTTCTTCGACCTGTTTCAGGATGTCTTCTTTAGTGAATTTTGACATGGACTTCTATCTCCCTTCAAATTCGTACATTCCGTAATGGTTTACTACTACGACATCTAATGAAAGAAACGAGATAACTCACCTCGCAGTAGATGATTCTGATTGGAGCGAGCAGATGGATCAGCAAGTTGCCTCTTTAAGAGTTTGTACAGTTCTGCCTCAGAAATTTCCGGTTTTTTCACCGGCTGAGCCTCGACTACTTCTGCGGAAACTGTCTCCCCTTGATCTTCTTTTTGTAGCATCTCTTTTACGCCAGCAATGTTGACGCCCTTCTCCATCAGCGTTTTCACATGAAGCAGACGATCGACATCGTTAAACGAAAAAAGCCGCTGATTGCCATTTGTGCGAGCGGGACGAATCAACCCTTGTTGTTCGTAATATCGCACTTGCCGTGGGGTGAGTTCAGTCAGTTTTGTCACGGTGCCCATTGAAAAGAGAGGCATGTTACGACGAGTCTCATCACGCATCAGCAGTGCCTCCTCACAAATCACGCTTTCTGTCCCCATTGTATTCATGTCAGGTTTCATTGTCAACGGGTGTAAGGAAATTTAACAAAATAAATAAAACCTGCCTTATTAATGTTCCCCAATTAAATCCAACACACCTTTGACTTTCCTCTACAGTGTGCCTTCTACAAAGCGTTTTATCAATCCTACACTCATATTTCTTCAAAGTAGTCTCTCAATTGATGATGTTAAAGTCTAGATAACCATATGTTTCTAATCGAATACTGTTGACCGCAATGTCCGTCTGTCACTCAACCCAGCCTAGAATAGATAGGGCCATCCGATTGGATGACCCAGGGTGTAGAGAAAACCTTTCGTTCGTTTTCCTACATCTTATATAAAAACTCATTCATCCTCTCGCTACATAACTAAAATAATAAACCAGATTATCAAAGCAATCATCAGCAATCCTTTAAACAATACGCCCCCAATAAAACCGATCATGGTGCCGAAACCGACTTTCATCGCTTCTTCAAAGCTTTTTTTCTGTAGCATCTCCACGAGAACCACCGCGACAAAGGGACCGATAATCATACCAATCGGCCCAATGACAAGACCTACCACAGCACCTACAATAGCCGCCCACGTAGATGCGCGGGAACCACCATACTTGCGTGCAGCAATCCCCCCTGCTACATAATCAACGATCATAATCAAGACCGTAATCAACCCTGCAGTAATCCAAAAGATGAGGGGAAACGACCCGTTGCCAATCACCACATCATAAAGGATAAAACCGCCAAGCAATAGCAATGCATCCGGAAGTACAGGGAGAAATAACCCTGCAAAACCTAAAACAAAGAGGAGGATGACCATCGACCACCAAAACATATCCATTGTTCGTTTTTCACCTACGCTCTGAGAGAATAGTTTTTGAATGTGCCTTACGTGTCAACATGCGATCTAATGCAGTCAAAATACCAATTTTCACATGGGAATACGTCAGGCCCCCCTGCATATAGGCCCGATAGGGTGGACGAAGGGGCCCGTCCGCAGAAAGCTCAATGCTCGCCCCCTGCACAAAGGTACCAGCTGCCATGATCACCGGATCTTCATAGCCTGGCATCGAAGAAGGTTCTGGGCGAACATGGGCATCTACAGGGGATGCTTGCTGAATCCCCTGACAAAAATCGATCAATGGTTCTGGACTACCAAATTGTATCAGTTGGATAATATCAGCTCGAGGATCGCTCCATCCCGGAGTACTGCTAAAACCCGCTGCCTCCAACATGGCAGCTGCGTATACAGCTCCCTTTAAAGCCTCACCTACCACATGAGGTGCGAGAAAGAAGCCTTGGTAAAAATCACGCAGGTAACCATGGCTTGCTCCTCCCTCTGCTAATATGCCAGGTGCTACTAACCGGGAAGCCGCACGATCCACCCACTGCTTTTTACCAGCAATGTATCCGCCTGACTTGGCCAATCCCCCACCAGGGTTTTTAATGAGTGAACCAGCGATTAGATCTGCTCCCACATGGGTGGGCTCACGATCTTCTACAAACTCGCCATAACAATTATCCACAAATATAGCGGCACTCGGGCAAATCTGGCGTACTTGTGTAATCATCGCTTCCATCTGATCGATGGTAATAGAGGCTCTCTCTGCATATCCCCGTGAGCGTTGGATAGCGATGCATCGGGTGCGAGGGGTTACTGCCTCCTGTACTGCACTCCAGTCTACCTTCCCATCGGAGGTGAGTGAAATGGCCTGATAGGCGATCCCATAGTCCGTTAGAGATCCTGATCCATCCGCACGATCACCAATCACTTGATGCAATGTGTCATAGGGTGCTCCTGTTATGTAGAGGAGTTCATCTCCTGGACGTAAGATACCAAATAAACTGGCAGCGATGGCATGGGTTCCTGAAGTGATATGAGAACGGAAAAGACACGACTGTGCACCAAAAACCTCCGCCACGATCGATTCTAAGGCTTCACGTCCAAGGTCATCATACCCATAGCCTGTTGATGAAGCCAAATGAGCTTCAGAAACGCCTGTTCGCCGATAAGCTACAAGAAGTCGCCACTGATGTTCATCCACTTGCCTCTCAATCCGGCGGAGAATAGGAGTAATCTTCTTCTCCGCATCTTCCCCCCACTGCTTTAAAATTGCTGCGTTCTGAAAATACGTATACACGCTGACAACACCATTTCTTCAATTAGTTTTTCTCATGGACTTCACGAATGCATGCCTTGATCTCAGGTGGCATCCGCTCATATTTTTTACGAGGAAGTCGGAAATGAAGGGTCATTGTCAAATCATTCACCTCCGAGTGAAGAACATCCGCTACCTCATAGAGTTGGGAAATCATTTCTCCTCGTGCGACAGGGATCTCTGCAGAACCAGAAACCTGCGCTTCATAGAGAATCTGAGCGATTTTCTCCTTCAGCCTTGCTATATCCGCCTCCGCCAAGGCCGAAATCTGAATCAACTCCCCTTCAGCAGAGAGAACCTCCCCTCGTCCTTGATCTCGTTTATTAAATACCGTCAACATCGGCACTTTATCAGCAGAAAGATCCTTCAATACTTGTTGTACCGCTGCCATCTGTGATGCAGCTTCCGGATGACTCTGGTCCACTACATGAAGTAAAAGATCTGCCTCTTGAACCTGCTCCAAAGTAGAACGGAAAGCGGCTACTAAGTGATGGGGTAGATTACGAATAAACCCTACCGTATCGGTCAGTAGGATTTTCTCACCTGAAGGAAGATCCAAAAAGCGTGACGTCGGGTCCAAAGTAGCAAAGAGCTGATCCTCCTCCAGAACAGTAGAGCCTGTCAACCGATTGAGCAAGGTAGATTTCCCTGCATTGGTATAGCCCACCAAGGCCACCTGCACGATCTCCATCTTCCGACGACGCGATTGGTGAAGCTGTCGATGTTTTCGCACCTGCTCTAAATCTCGCTTCAGATCATGAATGCGTCCACGGATATGGCGGCGATCTGTCTCCAGTTTCTTCTCCCCTGGACCTCGGGTACCAATGCCACCTCCTAGACGGGAAAGTTCAGTTCCTTTCCCCACAAGACGGGGCAACATGTACTCCAGTTGCGCTAGTTCTACTTGAAGGCTTCCCTCTTTGGTTTGAGCACGCATCGCAAAAATATCCAAGATCAATTGTGTCCGGTCAATCACTTTACATGGAATGCGCTCTTCTAAACGAGTAAGTTGCCTTGGAGAGAGTTCCCGATCAAAGACAACCAAATCAATCTTATCTTCTTCCACGCTCTTGATGATCTCTTCTACTTTTCCTTTTCCGATCAACCATGTAGAGTCGTACTGATCACGAACCTGTGTCACCCTTGCAACTGGTACAGCTTGTGCGGTATCCACCAAGCGCGCAAGTTCAAAAAGGGACGAATCCAAGTCGACATCGTCGGTTTTAAGAGCACAACCAACGAGAATCGCCCGTTCGATAGGATCCTTATCTTCGATAGCTATTCATCCTCCTTGGCACAATGCCTCAACTCAGACGTGTTGATTAATCAACACGTCTGAGCTTCACGTATAAATTAATTATACCACGAATAGGCAGGGGATTTCGTTGTCGTGCTTGTGGGAAAACGAATATCCTCTGAAGTCAAGGTCATTAAATCTTCACGAGAGATGTACCGGGTATGAAGGAGTCGGACTGCCTGTAAGCGGATCGCCTGCTCAACAATATTGCGCACATAACGTGCATTGCCAAAGGATTCCACCGAGCATCTACTCTCCTCTGCTAGATGAGTGGTTAGTTTCTCTCTAGCCGGTACCGAAAACCGATACTGACGAGTTGTTACCATTCCCTCTGCAATCCGAACCAGTTCATCGAGGGAAAAATCGGAGAAATTTAGCCGGATGGGAAAGCGAGAGGGGAGTCCTGGATTGGAACGGATAAAGCGCTCCATTTCTGCAGGATACCCGGCTAGAATGAGAACAAAACCATCCTTGTGATCCTCCATGGACTTGACTAGTGTATCAATCGCCTCTTTACCGAAGTCCTTATCTCCACCACGGGATAGGGCATACGCTTCATCGATGAAGAGTATACCACCGATGGCCTGCTTCACATGTTCCCTGGTTTTTTGAGCAGTGTGACCGATGTATTCCCCGACCAGATCTGCTCTCTCTACCTCAACAACGTGTCCTTTCTCAAGCACATTCATCTCTTTTAACATTCGTCCCATTATGCGAGCAACTGTTGTCTTTCCTGTGCCTGGATTTCCTTCAAAGATCATATGGAGAACCTGGCTATCCGTAGTAAGGCCTGCCGCTGTCCGTCGCCGGCTAACTGCCAGCCAAGCGTAAATTTCATGGATAAAGGATTTTACTTTAGAGAGACCCACTAAACTCTCCAGCTCATCCAGGCAGCGTTTTAGAGGAAGGTGTTCCTCCTCCTGTATGGGATCGGCTAGTTGATCTCGTATCTTCCAGTCTCTTTTTTTACGAGGACCATGATCTAATACCACCTGGATACGGCGGGTTTCCTGAGTAATCACGCGGTTGGCCATATCTGTCACCTCTTCGCGGAATCGCTGCCCTATATATACGCAGGAGCCCAGGTATTGGTGAAGACATGAAAAAACCAAGTGAGTAGCCACTTGGTTTTAACCTTCTTTATTGGATTCGTCGCTAGACATCAAGGATACTGCTCGTGCCGGTGTGAAGGTAGAGATAGCGTGTTTATAAACCATCTGTTGTTTTCCGTCACTGTCGATCACGATCGTAAAATTATCAAAGCCCCGCACCACACCACGCAGTTGAAAACCGTTAACGAGATAGATGGTGACGGGAACTGATTCTTTACGAATCTGATTGAGGAACGTATCTTGGATGTTGATCGATTGCTTCAACGTTTCGTACCTCCTATGTACATTTTGGCATTAGTTTACTCTATTCTTTATACAGAGGGAAGTTTCCTGCTACGTGTCGGTGAATTTCTCGTACAAAGCCCTCATTCGAGACATCCACCCAGTAAATTTCTGGTAATCGGCGAAACCAGGAGAGTTGCCGCTTCGCATATTTTCGAGTGCCCTGCTGAATCATCTCAACCGCTTCAGAATGACTACATTCACCCTCCAGATAAAGCATCAGCTCTTTATATCCCAGAGCTTGCATCGAGGTAAGCGTTCGAGAATAACCCATTTCCCGCAGGCGGATCACCTCCTCTAGCAATCCCTCTTCCATCATCTGCTCAACACGGCTGTTGATGCGCTCATAAAGGCTTGCCCTGGGCATCGTAAGCCCGATCCAGCAAATCCGGTAAGGGGATCGTTCTCGTTGCTGTACCTCTGCTAAGGGTTTACCCGTCTCCTTGATAATTTCAAGCGCACGAATGACACGGCGGCGATCATTGGGATGGAGTCGAGCCGCCGCTTGTGCATCCTTGGCGGCAAGAAGATTATGGAGGACCTCCTGCCCCTTCTCATCTGCTAACTGATTCATTTCAGTGCGAAAGGATGGATCTTCCTTAACCTCAGGAAGTTGATAACCATGGGTGACAGACTGGATGTAAAGGCCGGTACCGCCGACAATCATCGGTAGATGGCTTTGACTTTGCACCTCGGCTATCGTCTGCCGTGCCAATCGCTGAAACTCATCCACTGAGAAAGCTTCATCCGGGTCCTTTAAATCGATCAGATGATGGGGAATCTGTGCCCGCTCTGCTGGAGTCGCCTTTGCAGTACCAATGTCCATATATCGGTATACCTGCATCGAATCACCCGATATGATTTCCCCAGCAAAGGTATCTGCTAACTCCAAACTAAGGGCAGTTTTGCCTACAGAAGTAGGGCCGACAACGACGAGAAGGTTACCCCCCGCATTCAATGATGCCGAAGTCAAATTTGGAGGCCTCCTTTACAACGCGAAATCCAAGCCGTTCAAATTCCCCGCTTATCTTCCGTTCCTTGAGAACAACCCTTCGTTTTGCCACACGACAAGCCTCTGCGACGGAGATGGAATCTAAGGGAGCTGGATTAGCTAGCATTTTTAAAGCCTGCAAACTAGTGGAACCGATTACCGTTTGCCGAAACATCGGGTCGAAGAGAACGACATCATAGCTATCATCCTCCATTTCGCGCAAGAAATGACGATAATCTGCATAGCACACCTCTACGCGATGCATCGCTTCCAATAAACGTGGAGAATCCAGCTGATAAACTTTTAGCCCATAGGACACTAATGCAGCAACCACGGGTTGACTTTCAAGCCCTGTCACATTTCCTTCCTCTCCCACCACATGAGCAGCAACAATCGCATCGGAGCCAAGACCCAACGTACAATCCAATACCCGATCCCCTGCCTTGATTCCACTCGCTTCGATCAGTGCATCATTTCCCCCATGAGTAAGCTCTTTTACCCGGATAGGGGCCATATTGGGGTGAAAGAAAAAACCTTTTCCTTCGGTATCCTGCCACTTAGCACCTTCCGGGCCTACAATCACCGCCTCGGCGAAACCACTCCTTTTATACAGTTGTGCCATAGATAAATTATTTCGAGGAAGGTATGGAGCAGAAAGAAAGTGCGCCAACTCCTTTGCAGATTCCTGGACTTTCCCCCTAGGTTTGCGGATCGTGGTTACAAATGCCATTACATCACCCGCTTAAACATTTTCTCTATCTCATACGTGGAAAAGTGGATCAAGACCGGACGACCATGGGGACAGGTATACGGTGTTTCGCATTCCCGTAATTGATGAATTAAGCTCTCCATCTCCTCCCGCCTTAGATGACGATTCGCCTTTATCGCTGCTTTACATGCCATCATCTTCGCCCCATCATCCAATAATAGCGCCTGTTCCACTTTCTTCCCTGACTTCATCCAATCGACGATCTCTCGAATCATCGATTCTTCCTCCCCCTTTGGAAGCCATCGTGGATGGGAACGAATCAAAAACGCTGTCGTTCCAAAGGACTCTAGCTCGACACCCAACTCCTCTAGCTCGGGAGTCCGCTGACGAATCGTCTCAGCCTCACCTGGAGTACATTCGATAGTAACCGGGACCAATAATGGCTGTTGATCTTGGTTCTTCTCCTGCAACCGACGATAGAAAATTTCATAATAGATTCGTTCATGGGCCGCATGCTGATCCAGGATATAAAACCCACTCTCCGCTTGAGCAAGGATGTAAGTGCCATGAACCTGGGCCAAAGGCAAGAGATCATGGGGAATCCCCGTTCTTTTCTCATACATGGTACCTCGATCGTTACCAGAAGATGGAGAAGGCAACGTTTCTTGATCAAATTCTTGGTTAGACTCTTTGGCTTCCTGTATAAGTCTATCCTTAATATTAGGACCGGGTGTTTGCAAGACGTCCTCTCGTGAAGCAGTCGGCTGGGATACAGACGGTTTTTCTGAAAGAGTATCCTGAATAGGACTTAACTTCAAATAAGAAGAAGCATTCTCCCGGATTTCACCCTCCTCTACGCGTCCAATCGGGCTTTTCCACTCTCTATTCGGTGGCTTCGTCTCTTGCCCCTGGGATGGATTTTCTAAGCGCAGCCGGTCTTGGACAGGTCTTGAAACAGGGCGTTCCCGGGGACTTTTTGCCTCTGGAATTAATACCTGACGGCGGAAGAGTTGTCTTACCTCCTCTTCGATCAACCGGCACAACTCCTTCTCCTTGGATAAGCGGACTTCCAATTTGGCTGGATGAACGTTCACATCCACTAATTTCGGGTCCATCTCTATCGAGAGGACTGTAATGGGATAACGACCAATCGGGAGTAGGGTATCGTAAGCGCGAAGCACCGCTTGAACAATGGAGATGTTCCGGATAAAGCGCCCATTAATCACTGTAGAGATATAGGAGCGATTGGAGCGCGTAATCTCTGGACGGATGATCATCCCTGTCACCGAAAAATCCATATCTTCCGCCACAATACTCATTGCTTGACGTGCAACTTGTTTCCCATAGAGGGCATGAACAACATGAAGAAGTTTTCCATCCCCTGGAGTACGAAACAATTCACGTCCATTATGAGTAAGGAGGATCGAAACCCTTGGGTGAGCCAATGCTAGACGTCCCATGCTATCGGCCACATGGCTAACCTCAGTGTTGACGGTTTTCAAATACTTCAAACGAGCTGGCGTATTGAAGAATAGGTCCTCCACTAGGACTTCAGTCCCTTGGGAACGAACCGCATCCTCTACTGCAGTCGATTTTCCTCCATCCATCCGGACACATGCCGCCGCTTCCCCCTCTCCTGCTGAGGTAGTTAACGTCAAGCGGGAAACTGAAGCGATACTGGGAAGGGCTTCACCACGAAAGCCGAGGGAGCGGATTGAAAACAAATCACGCTCCCGCCGAATCTTACTAGTGGCATGACGTTCAAAGGCACGAAGCGCATCCTCTCGATCCATCCCCTGTCCATTATCCGACACGTGTATGGACCGGATTCCCCCTTCTTCGATAGCGACCTGAATCCGATCAGCTCCTGCATCCAGAGAATTTTCCACCAGTTCCTTTACCACGGAGGCCGGCCGCTCTACTACCTCCCCTGCAGCAATTTGATTCGCAAGGTTGTTATCGAGAATCCGAATCTTACCCATCAGTACCGCCTCCTGAGGATTGGCCTTGCAAACTCCGTTGCAACTTCTCAAGAAGGTGAAGGGATTCCATGGGGGCTCGATTCAATAAATCCCAATTCCGCAGGGATTCCAAGGCCTTTCTCTCCTCTTCCGAGTAGGGATCTTCCTTGGTTACTGCTGTCTCATATTGAAATAGATCCAGCTGATGCATTGAGAGCTCTCTTTCAGCCTCTACTCCCTCTGGCCGGGATTCTAAACCCTTTAAAATTACCTGTGCCCGGTAAATGACCTCTTGAGGTAATCCTGCTAACTGGGCAACATGAATACCGTAGCTACGATCCGCTCCGCCCTCTTCGATTTTATGTAAAAAGACAACCTCGCCATCCTTCTCAATACAGCGAGCATTCACATTAACTACACGGGAGAGCTCATTTTCAAGAGCCGTTAGTTCATGGTAGTGGGTAGAGAAAAGGGTTTTCGCTCCAACATGATCATGGATATACTCCACAATTGCCTGGGCTAAGGCCATTCCGTCATAGGTAGAAGTTCCTCTCCCTACCTCGTCCAAGAGGATCAAACTACGTGAGGTAGCTTGTCCTAAGGCTTGACGGGTCTCATCCATTTCCACCATGAAGGTACTCCGTCCACCTACCAAATCATCCGCTGCACCGATGCGTGTAAAGATACGATCCACAATCCCGATAACCGCTTTCTTCACAGGCACAAAGGAGCCGATTTGGGCCATTATGGTGATCAAAGCAGACTGACGCATATAAGTGCTCTTGCCCGCCATATTAGGCCCTGTAATCAATAACACCTGACGATTCCGTCGATCCAAATGAAGGTCATTAGCAATAAACCCTTCACCCACAGCCGCTTCTACCACAGGATGGCGACCACCCTCGATCTTCAGTGTATCATCTGTACTAATTTCTGGACATACATAGCGATACCGATTGGAAACGACTGCAAGAGAATGAAGAGCATCTACTTGGGCAACTTGATCCGCCAATTTTTGAATCCGAGAAATCTCACTGGCAATCGAGTCCCTTACCTCGTTGAAGAGCTTGTACTCTTTCTCTACCGATTTCTCTTCCGCCGTAAGAATTAATCGTTCTCGCTCTTTTAACTCGGGAGTTACAAAACGCTCGGCATTTGCCAAGGTTTGTTTCCGTTGATATCGACCTTCTGGTATTGATTTAAGATTGGCACGGGTTACTTCGATGTAGTAGCCAAATACCTTGTTAAATCCTACTTTAAGGGAACGAATCCCTGTCGCTTCCCGCTCCCGTTGCTCCAGCTGAGAAATCCATGAACGTCCCTCGCGTTGTACAGTACGGAGCTCATCCAGGGACTCATCATACCTTTCACAAATAATGCCCCCCTCTTTAATCGATATTGGAGGTTCTTCGACAATCGACCTAGCAATGTTCTTCACCACATCCAGGCAAGGATCCATCCCTTCAACCAATTGAGCGAAGGTAGGTGAGCTCGTGCCTGCCAGTCTTTTACGTAAAGCAGGGACCGCCTCCAAGGAGCGCCGTAGCGCATGAAGATCCCGACCATTTGCTGAACCATAAGCGATTCGCGCACAAAGACGTTCTAAATCGTAAACGCCACGTAAATGATCCCGAATTTCCTCCAGGAGAATCAGGTTCTCTACATAGGCTTGTACGGCACCTTGTCGGTTCTCTATCTGTTTTTGATCGAGTAAAGGTTTATCTAGCCATTTTTTCAGCAGTCGACTCCCCATCGCTGTCGCTGTCTGGTCTAATAACCAGAGCAAGGAACCCTTTTTTCGACCATCACGAAGCGTCGCGGTCAACTCTAAATTTTGGCGTGCCGCAGTATCAAGGACCATATATTGACCTGCATCGTATCGTTCAAGGCGATTCATATGAGCCATCGACCGTTTTTGGGTCTGTTGCAGGTAGGTATGAAGAATTCCTGCCACTTCTAACGAAACAGGGGACCCATAAGTATCTTCACAACCTGGAAATTGTCTTTGCAACTCTTCTTCTATCTGCTTTAGAGCAGGGAGCCACTCCCTTTTCAATAGCGTAATGTGCACCCCATGATGCCCTCGTAACTGATTTAAAAAGTGTTCATCCCCGCTTAAATCTGGAGACAATAGTACTTCCTTTGGGGAAAAAGCAAGCAATTCATCGATTGCTTGCTCCGATGATCCGGAAAGTTCCGTAACATAAAATTCCCCTGTGGAAAAATCAGCCGCAGCTATTGCATAGTGATCTTCACGCTTTGTCACCGCAACTAAAAAATTGTTCTCCTTCTCAGCAAGCATTTTCTCTTCCATAACAGTCCCAGGCGTAACAACGCGAACTACTTCACGCTTCACAACGCCCTTAGCCTGTGTGGGGTCTTCTACTTGTTCACAAAGGGCCACTTTATACCCTTTTTCAATCAAGCGTCCGATGTAAACGTCCGCGGCATGGTGAGGAACTCCACACATCGGAATTCGTTCCTTACCGCCACCATCACGACCTGTAAGAGTAAGTTCTAGATATTCTGAGGCCCGCTTGGCATCTTCAAAAAATAACTCGTAAAAGTCACCCAAACGAAAAAATAAAAAGGCATCCTGGTATTCTGCCTTAATCGATAGATACTGCTGTATCATCGGAGTGTAATTGGACACGTTCCAGCTCCTCCGAATTCTTATTTTTCTTGTTCATCATCGTTTTTTATTTTACCATGGCCCTCCAACCGGAACAAGCCACCCCGTTGTCATTTCCGACTGTAGGGCGGCAACTTCCAGTAGATACGAAAATCCTTCGACTCATCCCAAGTAATTCCCGAAAAAAGATATTGAGATAATGCATCTAAAAATTTTTGATAGGTTTTGTATTCAGGGAGCAGGGTTAATTCTCCCCAAAGACGGGAAGCTCGATCCCTTAGGACCTCCTTTTCCCCTTCATAGTATGCTTTCTGAACGGATAATTCATGGAGATCCCTTGCGGTAAGTTCAGGGTATCGAGCAACGATCAACTGTGCTGCGGCCAATACTCCTTTGCAAAGAGTAGGTGAAATCAACCAGCTAGGTAAGGTTCGATACTCAAAACCTCCATGAAACTGTAATCGGTAATCCCCAAGAAATCCGTATTTAGGACGCCTCTTGATCCCTCGTTGATCTTCAACAAGTACTAAAGGTAGAGCCAAGTAGTGATCCAATGCACGAAGTAATTTAAAGTTCGGGGAAACTCCACTAAAGTGAATGTGTCCTCCTAGGGGAAACTGATGATGAGGAAGTGCTCCAGCTAACCACTCGATATTGGGCTCATTTACCTTGTGAGAAGCCGTTCGTAGCCCCTGATAAAGACGAATGACTAACTCTCGTGGATCCGTTGTAGGTTCAGGACGCAATTCCACTAACGGTTTCTTCGCTCGATCCTGCCCATGCCAAATGGCATCACACCCCACTCGGCCACGTTTCGGAAAATATTTGGAAGCCATCACCAGATTTCCATCCGAATGCCGCATCATAAATTCCGGGTCGGCTCCCAGCATCACCTGCTTTAAGTTCACTGCCGCACGAGGAAGCATGCTGATATACTCGTGTACTGCATCGACAAAGACGGATTTCATCTCATCATTTAACTTGGGAGAAGGGTTTACATCGATGATCGACACTCTGTTGCCTGCTTGGATTGCTACACGAACTAATCCATAATCTAAACCAAGGGCGTACAAAGCACGAACAGCCAGTGTGCGTACACGCCGCACTTCTCTGCTATCATCCTCTAACTGTACTCGGGTAATTTGATTCCGGATTCTATTCTGTCCCTGTGCAAGCCATGCTTTACGGGCACGAGTACGATAGGTAAGCAATACATTAGTTTGAAAAACACAGACAATGTATTGCTTAAGAATTCCCACTTTCTCGGCGGTTGCTATCCCATGGATCTTGAGACAAGAATTTCTTTCCTCGCGTGAAGACGTTTTTGCAACAGCTTTTTTGTCGTTTAGGACTCGCATCGGCTCTGCTAAAGTCGATGGTGTACCCTCGAGGTGGATGGACGGGGCAAGGGTCTGCTCCGGGGTAACCACCTGATCAGAGACGTCCCGGCTGTTCGCGGTAGTGTCGAAGATCAGGTCGTATGATTCCATATCAATCCCCTTCCCGTATGTTTTTCGACTTTGATATGATATGTTGCTCATACCAAGAGGGTACATGCGGAAAAGAAAAAGGAGGCTGGTTGCCTCCGTGCTCTTCCTCCTATAAAACCCGGATTAATCAGCCATCCAGATCGTCAATTACCAAATTGGGGTCCAGATCTTCAAAATCAATATCATCTCCATAATCATCGACACCAACTTTGTCCGTCCAATCATCATCACCAGGTTCTACAACAACATTGACCTTCGTCTCCCCCACCATCTCTACATAAAATTCCTTTTCCACACGAACCAATACTGTACCATTTCCAGATATGGTTGCTTCGATGCAGTTGGGTGGTTGGGTGGCGACAGCATTCACTTCGGTCGTACCATCCCGCACATTTCTGTCAAAATAACTGAGTTGCACTGGTACACTGTAGCGTACCGTTTGGTTAGCTACTTCTGTCTTCGTGTTGCGATTTTGCGAAAACCAGATGTTAATGTCGTAGCTTCCCGTTACTTCAATTGCGTCACCGATCCGTGCGGCATCATACTGATGGTTAATGATCCAGCAACCTAAGATACTGGAAATATTATCGGGTGGCTGGACGGAGTGCGTCGTCTGGGAGAACTTACGGCCTTTGCCGGTAACAGCTTTCGTGATAATTTGGCGGGTTTGTATACCGCTTTCTGTATTTGACACGAGGCTCCCTCCTCCAAACAATCGTTCAATCAATTGTATGCAGGGCAGGAGTCCAGGGTGTCAAAAAAACCCTACGAGATTTGCAGGGTTTTTTCTAGTGGGTTATAAATAGGCCTCAGTTACAGCCGCAAGCACCGCCACTACCACAACCGCCACCTGTTTCTCCACCAATTTCAATCTCTAGTTTTTCAGAAACAACATCCGCTACCACTTTTTGAATCGTCTGTAGCAGATCGTTTACTTCCACTTGGGATTGCTGATACTCGCGGACGATGGGTAAACTCTCCATCTCTTGCTGGAGTGTATCCAGTTCCCCTTCTAACTGACGGATATATTCTGTCTTATGGTACGCCTTTGCGTGAACCAGTTCCTTTTGCTTCCGTTTGATCTCAGCAATCATCCCATTTACTTTCTCACTCTTTTGAATCTGCCTCTCTGCCAAGCGAAAACGCTGAATTTCTTCTGTTGCGAGCATTTTACTCCCTAGCAACGAAGCATACTGAAGAGCTGGATGACTATCACTCATTTCCATAGCCATATTATCCACCTACCTGCCCTATCTGAGTCTCTCCCACGAGCGTACCGGAGAGAGTCCAGGTTTTCGGCTCATCGATTCGCACTTGGACAAATTGACCAATCAAATGCTTAGGTCCGCGGAAGTTAACCAGTTTATTGGTACGTGTACGACCAGAAAGAACATCGGGATTTTTCTTACTTTCCCCTTCAACAAGCACCTCTACTTCCTGTCCACGCAGTTCTTCATTTTTTCGGCGGCTGATGGACTCCTGTAGACGATTAAGGCGCTGTAGCCGCTCCTTCTTCACTTCCATTGGTACATCATCTTTCATCCGCGCTGCTGGTGTTCCTTCCCGAGGGGAATAAATAAAGGTGTAGGCAGTATCGTACTCTACTTCCTCCATCAGTGATAGTGTATCTTGGAACTGCTCCTCCGTCTCACCGGGGTAGCCCACGATAATATCCGTTGTCAAAACCGCATCAGGAATCTTACGTTTAATTCTATGCACTAGGTCATTATACTGCTCTCGAGTATACTTTCGAGCCATAATCTTTAGGATATCACTATTACCGGATTGTGCTGGAAGATGAATATGCTCTACTAAATTTCCTTTATGAGCCAGGACATCAATCAAATGATCATCAAAATCCCGGGGATGACTTGTCGTAAACCGCACACGTGGAATACCAATCTGACGAACATCATCCATCAGATCTGCAAAGAGATATTCACGATCAGTAAAGTCTTTACCATACGCGTTTACATTCTGCCCAAGAAGAGTAATCTCTTGGTACCCTTTCCGAGCCAGTTCCCGTACTTCAGCCAGCACATCTTCCGGCCGACGGCTCCGTTCTTTGCCTCGGGTATACGGTACGATGCAGTAGGTGCAGAACTTATCACAACCGTACATGATGTTCACCCACGCTTTGAGACCATCTTCCCGTACCTTCGGTAGATTCTCAACAATATCCCCTTCCTTGGACCAAACTTCTACCACCATCTCTTTGCCCATTAATGCTTCAAATAGAAGGTGAGGGAGGCGGTGGATATTGTGCGTACCAAAGATGAGATCCACATGCTGGTGCTTTGTAAGGATCCGATTGACTACGCTTTCCTCTTGGGACATACAGCCACACATGCCAAGGACCACTTCAGGCTTTTCCGTCTTAAGAGCCTTCAGACGGCCAACTTCACCATAAACCTTATCTTCCGCATTCTCACGAATCGCACAAGTATTGATAAGAATAACCGCTGCTTCTTCATCTTTTTCAGTCGCTTCGTATCCCATTTGCTCTAAAATACCAGCCATCGTTTCACTATCATGAACGTTCATCTGGCACCCAAAGGTACGAATCAAATACTTTTTCCCTACCCCTATATTCTTCATCTCAGGTGGAATCGTATCAAATTCCAGTACGGAAATTTCTTCTTTTCCACGTTTTTTAGCTGCTTTCAAATCTGGTGGACTAAAATATTTGCGCATTTCTTCATTCATCTATTCCTCATCCCTTTCCGCTCAGGGTGAAAATTAATCATCACAATCTCTTTATTATAAACGATAAATATGACACATTCAACGAAACCGCTGATTCAAAGGGACCCCTGGGACACACGATCCATGGATAAACCGTATAGAAAAAACCCTTGGCAATACAGCATCGTTCCACTTAGCATGGACCTAATTGCTGTCTACCAAAGGTAGATTCACGATTAATCATTCTTCGTTTACAAGATTCCTAGCCTTTGCCCGGCACGGCCAAAGGCTTCTAAAGCATATTCTAGGTCTTCTCTTGAATGGGCTGCCGTTACAATCGTTCGTACCCGAGCCTGGTTACGTTTTACCGTTGGGAAAGCAATTCCCTGAGCATAAACGCCTTCTTCTAAAAGCGCATCAGAGAATTTCATGGCCAGCGCATCCTGCCCGACAATGACAGGAGTGATGGGTGTATCACTCTTCCCTGTGTTAAAGCCAAGCTTGGCCAATCCTTCCTTAAACATCCGTGTATTACTCCACAGCTTATCAATCAGCTCCGGCTCTTCCTTTAACACTTGAATCGCCGCTCGGCATGCTTCTGTCACCGCAGGAGGATGGGAGGTACTAAAAAGGAAGGGGCGAGCCCGGTGAATAAGATAATCCCGCAACACAGCAGGTCCTGCAACATAACCACCCAGGACGCCTACAGCCTTGGAAAGGGTACCGACTTGGATATGAACGCGGCCATTTAAATCAAAGTGATCCACAGTTCCTCGTCCATTGCGTCCCATCACACCACTTGCATGGGCATCGTCCACCATCACTAACGCATGATATTTTTCCGCGAGTTCTACAATCTCTGGCAGTGGAGCGACATCCCCATCCATACTGAAAACTCCATCTGTCACAATCAAACGGGTGCGGGCATCTTGCGTTTCCTTTAGTGCAGCTTCAAGATCTTCCATATCGGTATGCTTGTATATCCGACGACCTGCCTTCGTAAGGCGAATGCCATCAATAATGCTCGCATGGTTGAGTTCATCACTGATCACAACATCCTGATCCGATAGAATCGTTGCGAGGATTCCCACGTTGGCCGTAAATCCAGATTGGAAGACAAGGGCCGCTTCTGTGTGTTTAAACTCGGCAAGTTCTCGTTCAAAGTCTTCATGCATAGAAAAAGTACCAGCGATAGTACGTACAGAGCCCGTCCCTGCTCCAAAGCGTTCAATAGCTTCCAATGCCGCTTGTTTTACACGGGGATGGGTCGTCAAACCAAGGTAGTTATTTGAAGAAAGCTGAATCACTTCCTTGCCATTAATCACCACACGAGCTCCTTGATCTGACTCTAGTTCTGTCAACGATCGGTAGGTTCCAGCATCTTGCCATTGGCGAATCTCTTTCTCTAGGTACTCAAAGCCCTTCATCCCATTTCCTCCTATCTGTTTTAACCGTACATCACGGATAGAGAACCACTTTTCCTGAATGGCCACTCACCATTTGTTCAAAACCTTGGGCATAATCTTCCAGGGAGAATCGGTGGGTGATCATCGGCGCCAAATCTACTTGGCCAGAGTTAAGAAAACCTGCGGTCTGTTGCCAAGTTTGATACATCCTTCGACCAACGATACCATGAACTTGCGCTCCTTTAAACACGATATCGTTGGTAATATCCAATTCGATTGGCTGAGTTGGTAGCCCTAGCATAGATATCCGTCCACCATAGGTGAGCATGGAAAAGCCTTGCTTAATCGCTACAGCATTTCCCGACATCTCCAAAACCACATCGACACCTTCACCACCGGTCAACTTCTTCGCCTCCGCCACAGGATCCTCCTCTCGGGAGTTAACCAGATGAGTAGCCCCCATCGTTTTTGCTAGCTGTAGGCGATACTCGTTAATATCAAAAGCAATAACTGCCGATGCACCAGAAGCCTTCGCAACAGCAACAGCCATCACTCCAATCGGGCCACAGCCGATCACGGCCACCGATCTACCTGCGATAGGACCAGATAGCGCAGTATGCACAGCATTCCCCAGTGGCTCCATTGCCGAGGCCATTTCCGGAGGTAACTCAGGATCATTCTTCCACAAATTCTCTGCAGGCATTACGGCATACTCTGCAAAACACCCTTGCGTATCAACACCAATAATTTTCGTATTGGCGCATACATGGGCTTCACCCCGACGACACTGGGGACAATGTCCACAAACGATATGAGTTTCCGCAGACACATGATCCCCCACTTGTAAGTGGGAAACGCCAGCCCCTCTTTCTACCACAATCCCTGAGAATTCATGCCCAAAAACCATCGGTGTCTGGACACGACTTGCAGCCCACTCATCCCATGTATAGATATGGACATCTGTCCCACAAATGGTTGTCGCTTGTACTTTCACCAATACTTCACCCGGGCCTACAGCAGGAATCGGAACTTCTCGCAATTCTGCACCAAACCCAGCGTGATGTTTCACCAGGGCACGCATATTTCCTTCCACGGCGGACACCCTTTCCTACACACGTTCTATTAATCATAATGATTACAGGGGCATTATAACACTACCATGTAAAAAAAGCGAAACTGTCCATTCCAAAAAGACATTTTCAGAAATATCAATCAATAAGGATGTGACAGAATCTCGCTGTTTTTCCGATAGGAGAATATCACCGAAGAATACGCCAAGGGGATGGGCACATAAAAAAACGAGCAGCCCAGGCTGTCCGTTTTTTTATCGTTTACGAATCTCATCTTCTAGATTACGGATACGCACATCCCAATCCCCTTTCCAACCTTCTGTACGTGCTTCCTTAGCAAGGCGGAGGGCATCAGTCCATTCGCTTACTTCTTCATAGAGCAAGATCAAATGATTATAGCCTGGATGGGCAGGTAAACCGTATTGATATGGATCCATTTCATATGCCTTTCGTGCAACAGGCGCAAACTCAATCTGGCGTTCACAATAACGGATAACACGGTGCAAAGCAATGGGGTCATCATTTCGTTTGGGAAAGTACTCTTCAATCTTTTCACTAAAATGATCATGTAAGCTTAAGTACTTTTTAGCCTCCCACTGCTTGTGTACGCGAGGATCGGACTGAACCTGTTGTACTTCCTTGAACTTTCGCCTGGCTTTACTATAAATATTAGCTTCCTCAGCAGAAATCAACATCGAGCAGTCTATCTCATCATCCTTATAGCGAAACTCCGCTTCATAGTCCTCAGTATAGGCGAGTTCTCGTTCCCGCTGTGCCCGTTTCTCTTTTATATTCTGGATTGCCTTTGTAAGTTCACTTTTTCCTGTCTGGATTCCTTTACCTATGAGCCGCTTCGCTTCCCCCATCATTCTCTTACTATCTTCACTGTTAAAATTAAACAATTTCTTCGGCACGGCTTTACCTCCTTTGCTGACGGATACCCGCGCCTCGCTAATCTATGGCCAAACGGTTGCTATCAGTATAACATAATTTTACAAACATCAAAGAAAGTGATATGAAATGGACTATCCAATTATCGGAAATAGGGCTGTCCTACAGGAGAAGATGGTTCCCTCCCATAGATCAGCCCTATTTCTAATTCATTTTAGCTTATTTTTAAGCGAATTCTGCTACCAATTCATCAAAATTTGCTTGGGAAATCTTCATATCTTGTTTGACAAGGGGAGTCTCCTCGAAGCCAGCGATCAAATCTTCATAGGATTGCCGTTCTTTATTCTGATAGATCAAGCCAGTCACTAGTCCTTGACTTTCCATCAGCTTCTGCATCGCCATCATGCGATTGGTTGGGTCATAACCTTCGACATCATCCAGGCTGATCAAACTCTCTTTAAACCAATCATAGGTATTGATCTTATTGTAGGTAACACAGGGACTGTAGACATTGATCAAGGAGAATCCTTTATGCTTCAACCCTTCTTCGATCAAATGGGTCATCTGCTTAAGATCACTGGAAAATGCTTGTGCCACAAATCCTGCACCTGCAGTTAAAGCCATCTCTAGGGGAGCAATCGTCGCTTCAATGGAACCTTTTGGTGTACTCTTGGTCTTAAAGCCCATCTCACTCCGTGGAGAAGTCTGCCCCTTAGTCAAGCCATATACCTGATTGTCCATCACAATATACGTGATATCTACGTTGCGTCGGATCGCGTGGATAGTGTGGCTCATACCAATAGCAAATCCATCCCCATCGCCTCCAGCCGCTACCACAGTCAAATCGCGATTGGCCAATTTAAGCCCCTGGGCGATCGGCAAGGCTCTTCCATGGATTCCATGGAATCCGTAGGCATTGGTATAGCCAGAAATCCGGCCTGAGCAACCAATACCAGAAACAATGGCAACATCTTCAGGCTCATTGCCTAGATTAGCAAAGGCTCGTTGCATCGCTGCCAAAACGGAGAAGTCCCCACAACCAGGGCACCAGTTTGGTTTTACTTTATTGCGAAAATCTTTAAACGTGGCCATGGGCAAACAGCTCCTTGCATTCGTGGTAGATTTCAGCAGGTAGGAATGGGTTGCCATCATACTTACCGACATGTTTGATCTTCTCCAACATGCCCACATGCAACCTCAGCTGATTTGTTAGCTGTCCTGTCGCGTTATTTTCAACGACTATCACCTTCTTCGCCTTAGCAACTAAAGGCTCTACCTGCTCCGTTGGGAAGGGTAGTACTTGCCGGATATGAAGGTGGTTCACTTTGATTCCATCCTTCTCCAGACGCTCCATCCCTTCTTGAATGACTCCTCGGGTCGAATTAATACCAACAATCAATAGATCTGCCTCTTCATGTTTCGCATCGATAAATACCGGGTCTTGAAAATCGATGGGCCCTGCTAATTTTTGCAAGCGTTTCTCCATCATCTGCTTACGATTCAGGGGATTCTCAGAAGGACGACCTACTTGGTCATGTTCAACACCGGTTACATGGTGAAGTCCATTTTTCACACCAGGGATGACTCGTTGCGAGATCCCATCCTCAGTTAGTTCATATCGTTTAAAGAGTTCAGAGTTGGCCAACTCTTTTAACCCATCTGCTTCTGTAATCAAACGTCCACGGTCAATCTGAATTCGGTTGTAATCTAGGGGCTCTACTGATTGCTTTCCTAGGGAAAGCGCTAAGTCAGAGACGATGATAACCGGACATTGGTATTTATCGGCAAGGTTAAATGCCTGAATCGTATCATAAAAACATTCTTCAACGGTACTAGGTGCAATTACGATCTTAGGAATTTCACCATGAGTGCTATAAATCATCGCATTCAGATCCGATTGTTCCTGTTTGGTTGGCAGTCCGGTAGAGGGGCCTCCACGTTGAGTATCGACAATCACCGCAGGAGTCTCCGTCATCCCAGCCAGTCCAATGGCCTCTGTCATCAAGGAAAGTCCAGGTCCCGCAGAAGCTGTCAATGATCTTATCCCACCATAGTTAGCACCGATCACCATCGAAATAGCAGCCATCTCATCCTCTGTCTGTACAACAGTTCCACCAAACTTCGGTAGTGTCTTAATAAGATATTCCATAATTTCCGAAGAAGGAGTAATCGGGTAAGCTGCCATGAGGCGAACTCCAGCCGCAACGGCCCCTAGAGCGATGGCATCGTTACCGATCATATATAGCCGCTTCTTTCCATCGGAAGGCTCTAGCGTCAACTCTGCGAGGGGTTCACCAGTCTCTTTGAGAATGAAGTCTGCCCCTTCTTTGATCGCTTGCATATTTTTTTCTACCACTTGCTGACCTTTACGAGAAAACTTCTCTTCGATCACGCTTTGGAAGGCTTCGAGTGGCAAGCCGAGTAATGAACTTGAAGCTCCAACAGCCACCATATTTTTCATTTGAGCCAAACCGACTTCCTGAGCGATCTTAATAAAAGGCACAGAGAACAATCGTGCTGAGATATCATCGGGAACCTTCGGATTAAACTTTTCGTCCGCTAGGATGACTCCCTTGTCGTGTAATTCATGGGCATTTAGATCGATGGTTTCTTGATCAAACGCCACCAAAACATCGAGATCATCTGAAACCGCCCCCACTGGTTGCGTACTGATCCGGATCTTTGTGTTAGAATGCCCCCCCTTAATTCGGGAAGAAAAATGTCGATATCCATACAGATGGTACCCCAATCGATTCAACGCAGTGGAGAATATTTCCCCGGTACTATCAATCCCTTCTCCCTGTTGGCCGCCCACTTTCCACGAAAGCTGCTTGATCAAGTTCCATTCATCTCCTTTGTATCTACCCTGCGACTTGAAAACAATAGATGGATCCGCGAAGGGTGGGAACACACCTTCTTTGCAAAATGATCCGAACTATTCCGGCATCTCTGTCAATAGCTTGAAAAGTTGCTAACGACTAACCACTACCAGGGGCTCCTCTCCCCTTTTCGGGGAGGTCTATTGCAGGATGATGTTCTTTAATCCCTTTTTCGACTTCAATTCTAGACCCCTTGGCTGCAAAAATCAACCGGATACACGAGTATATCAGGGAAAGTTTCCCGATGATCCCTTTTTATTCATCTCTTGTTGTATGCTCTTTCTATCCTTTAAAAATCGGGTAAAATCCTTGCTATGAATGGGATTAATGCAGATTTAACCTCTCCAAAAAGAAATCATCCAAAGAGAATGATAACGGTTACAATTATTCATTAAATTCCATCCGATTTTCTTTGAATTAAACATACTCCTTTCACTTTTTGGCGATCGATCCATCCACACAGGGCTACGGAAGAGATCGTTCATAAAATTGAAGGGCATTTCCAGCTGACCATCTATACACCAATGATTCTGGATAATGCTTCAACAATGCATTCCACCAATGATCCCAATGTCCTGCATGCTCTAAGTAAGGAATTTTATTTTCAATTCCATCAAAATCCGAACCAAAGGTAAGAATGCCTTCTCCACCAAGGGAGCATACATGCTCCACATGGCCTAGTAGATCATCGATGCTCGCCTGTTTTGGATCGGTATGGACAAACTGAGGAACAAAGGTGATGCCCATCAGGCCCTGACGTTGTATCAATGCTCTGATTTGATCATCTGCCAAATTTCGTACATGGGAACAAAGGGCCCGACAGTTTGAATGGGAGGCGATCACAGGAGTTCTAACCTGCTGAACCACCTCCCAAAATCCCCGTACAGAAAGGTGAGAAACGTCCAAAATAAGGCCTAATCGCTCCATTTCCTTCACAAGTTGCCAACCGAAGGTCGTTAGCCCCCCATCCCGCTCTTCTAAGATGCCGTCCGCCGCCTCATTAGCATAATTCCAAGTAAGCCCTACTTGCCTTAACCCAAGGCGATACAGAAGACGCAAATATGCAAGTTCCCCTTGAAGGGAATCTACCCCCTCTATAGCAAGTAGCGCACTTGGACGCCCTTGGCGAAGCTGGATGAGATCGTCCCGATTTTGAACATGAAAGAGTGGACCCCTTTCCCCGATAACCCGTTCATAAAAATAATCTACCTGTTTAAGTGCCACATCCCAGGTACCGTGCCTTGGAACACGTTGTGGAACATAAATCGCAAATACTTGTAAGCCCACTTTCGACTGCTTGATTCGAGGCCATGTAACATCTAACCAGCTCTGTTCACTCATAAAAGAATGATTTTGTGGATCCATATACATTTTATATAAAACATCACAATGGCCATCGATCCATTTCACAAGGTTTCCATCCTCTCTCTGATTTTCTATATGCAAAAGAAGACCTGTCTATACAATAATAAACAGGTCTTTAGCTCATATTTTTACCTAGCGAGGCTCCACAATCAGTTTGATGGCCGTACGTTCCTCACCATCGATGACAATATCCGTAAATGCGGGGATACAAATGAGATCCATTCCGCTAGGTGCGACAAACCCTCTTGCAATCGCTACTGCCTTCACAGATTGGTTAAGTGCACCTGCACCTATCGCTTGGATCTCTGCATGTCCTCGTTCGCGCAGGACACCTGCCAGTGCACCAGCGACGGAGTTCGGGTTCGACTTTGCTGAAACTTTTAATATGTCCATGTCAGCTACCTCCTCGATGGTTTGGACTGTATCCACTTGTAATATATTCGGCAATCTTTTATAAATTCCTGCTAATCCAAGCTGATTACACGAACCTCTTTTCCCCCAAGGTTTTTTCTCTATATTGGGGATAAATAACAACGTCGATACTTATTCATTACCACCTGTCTCACATGATTAATCCTCAAAAAGAGGGAATACAGATAGAAAATTATTCGAACCAAGGCTGATCATCATCAATTCGAATCCGTTTAATCCCTCGAGCTTTCCCTGAGGAGTCAAAGTCCAGCAGTACTCCATTTAATTGGACGCGCCCTTCTGCCACTTCAAACCGGACAGGTAGCTGGGTTAGAAAGCGTTTGATGACGATTTCTCTCTCCATCCCCAATACAGAATCATAGGGACCCGTCATTCCCACATCACTTAAAAAAGCCGTTCCACCCGGTAATATTCGTTCATCAGCGGTCTGTACATGAGTGTGAGTCCCAATTACAGCAGACACCCGACCGTCAAGATACCATGATAGAGCTTGCTTCTCTGAAGTGGTTTCTGCGTGAAAATCGACCAGAATGGGACCCGTTTTTCCCAGGGATTTTAGGATCTCATCGGCCTTACGGAAAGGACAGTCCAAGTTAGCTAAAAAAGTTCGGCCCATGAGGCTGATCACTGTCAGTTCCCCCCGAGAGAGGGAGAGCTTCGCTACGCTAGCTCCTGGAGCTCCTTCTGGATAATTGGCGGGCCGTATCATACGCGGCTCATCATCAATAAAATCAAAGATCTCCCGCTTATCCCAGGTGTGATTCCCCAGGGTGATTCCATCGATCCCGGCACCAAAAAACTCCCGTGCAATTCCACGAGTGATACCACGTCCATCATCCGCCGCATTTTCACCATTTACGATAATGGCATCTGGCTGATGGGTACGTTTTAGGCGGGGTAAGTATGTAGAGAGTGCAGATCGGCCAACCTCTCCCATGATATCGCCAATCATTAATACACGCATGCATAACGCCTCCAGACCCTTTAGAAAAAATAAAAGTGGCGGCAGCCACTTTTATTTTGCATATTCAACCGCTCGTGTTTCACGAATAACGGTCACTTTGATATGTCCAGGGTAATCTAGCTGGTTTTCTATCTGCTTTTTAATTTCACGTGATAGACGTACCGACTCACTATCATTGATTTCATCTGGACGTACCATGATACGAACTTCACGCCCGGCTTGGATGGCATAGGATTTTTCTACCCCATCAAAGGACTCACAGATCTCTTCAAGCTTCTCCAGACGTTTGATATAGGCTTCCAGAGTCTCACGGCGTGCTCCTGGCCGTGCTGCTGATAAGGCATCAGCAGCACCAACCAAAACGGCGATGACACTCGTCGCTTCTACATCACCATGGTGTGAAGCAATCCCGTTAATGACAACAGGATGCTCATTATACTTTTTGCCCAGTTCAACCCCGATTTCTACATGCGAACCTTCTACTTCATGGTCAATCGCTTTCCCAATATCATGCAACAAACCAGCCCGTTTTGCCAAATGAACATCTTCGCCCAATTCGGCTGCGAGAAGGCCTGTTAGATGTGCCACTTCCATCGAATGCTTCAAGACATTTTGTCCGTAGCTCGTCCGGAAGCGGAGTCGGCCAAGAACTTTGATCAAATCTGGATGGAGTCCATGTACACCCGTCTCAAAAGTAGCCTGTTCTCCGTATTCTCGAATCCGCTCATCTACTTCCTTGCGGGATTTCTCCACCATCTCTTCAATCCGGGCTGGATGGATCCGTCCATCAGCCACCAGTTTTTCTAAAGCAACACGGGCCACTTCACGCCGGATTGGATCAAAACCGGAGAGGATAACCGCCTCCGGGGTATCATCGATGATTAAATCGATTCCCGTCAACGTCTCCAAAGCACGGATATTACGGCCTTCACGACCGATAATTCGCCCTTTCATCTCATCATTGGGAAGAGTTACAACAGACACGGTTGTCTCTGCTACGTGATCCGCAGCACACCGCTGAATCGCAAGGGAAAGGATACTCCGGCCCCGTTTATCTGCTTCTTCCAGAGCTTGATTCTCCATCTCCTTGATCATTTGAGCGGTCTCATGCCGCATTTCCTGTTCCACACGTGAGAGGATCAACTGCCTTGCTTCCTCCGATGTCAAACCTGACAAACGCTCCAACTCAGCCGCTTGCTCTTGATATAACTCATCGATTCGCCGCTCTCGTTCTTGTACTTTGTTTTCTTTACGGCTAACCGTCTCTTCGCGTTTTTCCTGAGACTCTTGTTTTCGATCAAGAGTTTCTTCCTTTTGCATCAACCGACGTTCCAAACGTGTCAGGTCATTGCGCTGTTCACGAAGCTCTTTTTCCGCCTCTGTCCGCAATCGATGCGCTTCGTCCCGCGCTTCCAATACCTGCTCTCGTTTTAATGTCTCTGCGTCGCGCTGCGCTTTATCGATAATCTGCTCCGCCTCTAACTCAGCACCGCCAATACGACCTTCTGTTGTTACCTGACGCATACGGTAACCAACATAGGTACCAACGATCCCACCGAGGAGAAACAGGAGAGGCCACACAACATACTCAATTATATCTACCCACCTCCTCCCTTCTCCATGTATAAAACAAGACCGAGCATTTCGGTCTATCTGAGGTCCACGCATGTAAATCAATGGGCAAACGAAGGTAAAGTTAGGTCACCCTAACAAAAGCTTTCAGACCCTTAACCGGGCAAAACAGATGTCATTTCTAACAAATAAACAACGGTATCAACCTTAAAAATCCTTATTTAAGGGTTCATCAGTTGCAAACTAATTGTATTATTTACCCTGTCCCATTGTCAAGCAAGCGGAGGGGGCGCACAGTTGATGCACCGCCTTTGATCCGCACTTCAAAAGCCTGATCTGCTCCCTCTGTCAAATGGGGATCATGGGTCACTAATATTATCTGACGACCAAACATCTCACCTGTGGATTTTAGAAATTCGAGCATCGGTAAGATGTACTCCTGGCTCACATGTTTTCCAGGCTCATCCAAAATCAACGGACCTGCCGGAAGTGGACGGAAGGTTTCGATCAAGGCAACCCGCAGAGCAAGGGAGGTGATATCGACAATACCTCCTCCTCGAGCCTCTTGAGGCTTGGTTTTTACTGGTGTCCCCTCCCAGTCCGTAATTACGTAAAACTCAGCGATCGGTTTCCCTCCATGCTCCATCAATTCGATCTCAAAGCGAAAAAGGGAGCCAAAGACATATTGGAGGGCATTGGTGACCAATGTCTCCATCTGAGCTTTTGCCTGGGAACGAGCATGTTCAGCCGATTGCTGGAGAAGCACACGAACTTTATCATATACGTCCCGTCTCTTCGTTTGCTCAGCGAGGCGTTTTTCTACTTCCTCTAAAAGCCGTGTAAGCTCATCCCGTTTCGCTCTACGCACCCAAGCCTCCTCCCGAGCTCGAGCTAAGTGCTCCTCCAGTATTGCTAAATCTTGTCCCTTACCCATTATTTTGCATCAACTCCTGGGGCAACATCGCCCAGGCCTCTTCAATTTTTCGGGAGATTTCTTGCTGGAGTTTTTGAATCTCCTCTTCAAGATGTTCAGGCTCCACACCAAGTTCCTTCAATTCCTGTAATATCTCCTGCTCCTGACGCTCCAAATCCTCTAGGCGTACCTCGGCTTTATAACGGAGATTCTTTGCTTCTTCTAATCGCACCTTAATTTCTTTAATTCGCTCCTCTTGTTGCACCGCGCTTCCCTCCTTGATACTCCTCTACTATATGTTCTACTACTGATCCATCGATATCTGAACCACAGGTAGGGCAGCGCCCCAATGCTGTCAATACCCCCGATAAGCCTTCGATATATTTCTTGATTTCTATCTCCTGCTTTGCCTTATACTCAAATCCATGGAGGATCCGTTTCCGGCGATCCTGGAGATCCTTTGCTCTCTGATAAAGGGATTGTAGTCGCTCCTGGAGTTCTATCAACTCTATCGTTTCCGACTCCGGTAGCGACTTAGTTTGACGAAGACGCTCTCGCAGTTGCCTCTTCTCCTCTTGTACCTGGCGAAGACGTGGTAGAATGCGTACTAAATGGGTACGTCGATGTTCTTTCCCTTCGAAGTCTGTAAGATCGACTCCCTGAAGGGATTCCGTTTGGCGCAACCAGTTCCGAACACGCTTCTCTTCCATTCGGTGGTTCTTTTTTCGCTTGTAAACCTGTTCGAGGCGATTTTTTTGTTTAACTACCTCTTCTAATTGCCACAACCCTCTTTCTAATGAATCACAGTTTTTTGTATCAATCAATACCTGACGCCAACCAATGATTTCTGCTGAAGTGCGCTGATAACGATGAGCGATGCGCTCCATTTTTTGTCTACGCAAATGATCCTGTGTAAGCTCCATTACCTTTTCTTCTATTGACGGCAGATGGATTAACTTCTCCAATCGCAACCGCTCTGTTGCCATTTTCTCACGGCAACCCTGTAATGCGCGGCGGGCAGTTTCTAAGCGTTCCAAACGTTTACGTAGAATCTCCGCTTGTTGGAGACTTTGTTCTGCTTGTTCCAACCGCTCTAATTGATTCGGTAATTCGTCATAGGTTTTGAGGGATTCCTGCAAACGGTTCGATTCTTCAAGATCATGTTTCATTTCAGAAGATAGGCTCCTCATATCTTTTACCGTTCCCTGAAGAGCGATATCGATCAGATGAGCTCCGGATATTCTCCCAATTGACTTCGCTTTTACACCGCCGGTTTCCGAAAGGAGAAAGGGAGCCTCCAATTGCGTGCCAAATTGAGCAGGCATGTGCCAATCCGTATCCAACTTTAAAGGATGCATCCCATGGGCTTCCATCACTTCCAAGGGAACTTGTCCACCAAACCCCTCAAAAACCATCTCCTCTTCCCCTGGACGATTGATGGTGTATCGATTGATCGAGGCAGAACGCTCACGGCAAATTTTCGTACCATCCATCAGTGTCAAGGTAACGCGGCAACGTTCTTTTCCTACCCGGATGTAATCCTTCCCTTTTGGTTGATTGTACAACAACCAACGTAAAGCACGAAGGATTGCGCTTTTACCACTATCGGATGGTCCAACGAAAACATTTAATCCGGAAGAGAAGTCCACCTCGGTTCGTTCATGGGATTGAAAATTTTCGATGAGCAAACTAGCAAAGCCTTTCAATCCCCCCACTCCCCTTCTGAACCCAATCGTTCTTGGACCACAGCAATCCGGCGCAGTGCCTCAAACTTCACCTCATCGTCAATCCCTTCCATCCGGGCAATCTCTTCTACGATATCCAGGGCCCCAATACCTTTGAATTCCCCAGCGGCCTGAACTTCCTGGACAAATGAAACCATCTTCTCTTCTCGATAAGCAGCCTGCTCTAGATAAGAGCGATCCAGTACAGCCTCTCCTAGTGAAGCGGACCGAAGCCTACGAAACTTCACTCGAACTTCATGGTCAAACTCCAGTAATGCAATCTGGGGGATTCGACGAATCTCAGAAGGATGGTTATTAATCCGTGCCAAGGCACCAGGATTCACAATGTAACGCCCTTCCTTTTCTTGCAAAGGAAAACCTGCGTGGTAATGACCTGTGAGGAGAACATCTGCTTCTCCTCCCCACAGATCGTGAACCATGGTGTGTGGAACTCCATCAGGAAGAGCCCGTTCCACAACCATCCCATGCACCATATGAATGGCAAAATCAACTCCATCATCCTTGGATACCGCATAATCCACCAATGCATCCCTTTTATCCAGTTCATAGTGGAAGGGTTGTCCTGTAAACTGGAGAGTCATCCCTTCTTTTCTAAACTTCGCCTTCTCTCCACCACGTAACAGGTTCACGGTACCAAAAGCGTCGAGCAAGCCTAGCATTGATCTATCCACGGTCTCTGGATTTTGTCCATAGATATCATGATTTCCTGCAATCGTATAAATCGGCACTTCAAAACGCCGCAAAATACGGGCAAAATCACGCACCACAGCTGGGGAGATATCCGGACGATCAAAGAGATCCCCCCCATGGAGCACCACATCTACGCCTTCCTTATGCGCTATATCTACTACTTCCTCCATTTTCACCCGGAGAGTCGCTACAAAATCATCCAACCGACTGCGCGGGGTAGTACCGCGGATATGTGTATCCGTCACATATAATAAACGTAACATCCTTGCGATCACTCCCCCTCTTGATGTCGCTTCCGGAAATCCGCCAGTAATCGACGAACCAAGGATGAGCTAAAGCCACGACGTATCAAATACTGCCCTAAACGCCTCTCTACCACCTGCCATGGCTGATCCGCCAATCGCCGATATCGTTTTTCTGCTGTAGTCCTTGCGATCGCAACCTCGTCTTCCTCTTCGATCCTACTTACTGCCTCTTCCACACAGGTAGGAGAAATCCCTTTTCGTAGCAATTCCTGCCGAAGCACGGCAACGCCGTACCCTTTGGTACGGCGTCGCTCTTCTACCCAGTTGCCAGCAAAAAGCCGGTCATCCAGGTATCCCTTTGTCTCCATATCCGCAACGACTTGTATGACATATTCCTCGGCAAACCCTTTCCCACTAAGAAACCGTTTCGTTTCTTGAAGAGTACGAGGTTTATATCCCACATAGCGAAAAGCTGTCTGCCGAACCTTGTTACGCTCCTCTTCTTGGAGAATGGACTCCATCTTTTCAGTATCCACGATCATTCCTTTGGATAATGACCATTTAACCAAAACGTCCTCGTGGACAGCAAAACGATAAGTACCATCGATATGGATGTTATAACGAGGCGCTCCGCTTTTTTGTCGTTCAATTCGCGTGATTACGCCGGATTCTTCCATGTACCGCTCACTCGCCTTTGTCTCCTTGGATGCCTTTTGAATCCTCAGTCGCTTTCGTTGCCTTTCCATCCTTATCCTTTGAAGCAACTTCGCCATCAGGAGTAGTGATAACACCAAGATCAAAATGTTCACGAATCCGGTTTTCAATCTGGAGCGCGATTTTTCCATTTTCCTTCAAAAATTGCTTGGAGTTTTCCCGTCCTTGTCCTAAACGATCTCCATCGAAGGAGTACCAAGCTCCTGATTTATTAACGATATCTAAATCACTACCTATATCTAAAATACTACCTTCGCGGGAAATTCCCTCTCCATACATGATATCCACTTCCGCCTGTTTGAAAGGAGGGGCTACTTTATTTTTCACTACCTTGATCCGTGCGCGGTTTCCAACCATATCATTGCCTTGTTTAATCGTTTCCGCACGACGAACCTCTAAACGAACACTCGAATAAAATTTAAGGGCACGGCCACCCGGAGTCGTTTCTGGATTACCAAACATTACCCCTACTTTTTCGCGGATCTGGTTGATAAAGATCGCAATCGTATTGGACTTGCTGATAGCCCCGGAGAGCTTCCGCAAGGCTTGAGACATCAGACGAGCTTGAAGGCCTACATGGGAGTCTCCCATTTCCCCTTCAATTTCCGCCTTTGGTACCAATGCCGCAACGGAGTCAACGACGATGATATCCACTGCACCACTTCTCACCAAAGCTTCAGCGATCTCTAGTGCTTGTTCCCCTGTATCCGGCTGGGAGAGAAGTAACTCATCTACATTTACCCCAAGTTTCCGTGCATAAACGGGGTCCAGAGCATGTTCTGCATCAATAAACGCTGCCTGGCCACCACTTCGCTGGGATTCAGCGATGGCATGGAGAGCTACTGTCGTTTTACCAGAAGATTCAGGACCATACACCTCAACGACACGTCCACGAGGGAGTCCTCCCACACCAAGGGCAATATCCAAGGCGAGTGCCCCAGAGGAGACTGTTTCGATTTGGCGGATACTCGATTCTCCCATTTTCATGATCGAGCCCTTACCAAACTGCTTTTCTATCTGTCTTAAAGCCATATCCAAAGCCTGACGGCGATCCGACATCCATAACCCACTCCTTCAAAGTCCAGTAGATATCTTCATCATACATCCTTTTTCCATTCGTGCCAAGATCATTTGCGAACATTTATTCGCTTTTTTTGATCAACATGGAGGCCTTTTCGTTTTCCTAAACATTCAAGTATAATAGAACCAGATTCAGCTGAAAGGAGTAGATAGCAATGGACAAAGAACAAATGAAGGAAGAAATCATGGAAGCCTTGGAAACAGTAGAAGATCCAGAGCTTCATATCGATATTGTCAACCTTGGTCTCGTCTATGGCGTTGATCTGGATGACGAAGGAAAAGCCAAAGTAACCATGACTCTCACCGCAATGGGCTGCCCCCTAGCAGGAATGATCAACGAATTAGTCACCACGGCAGTTCTCTCTGTCGACGGTGTTAAAGAGGTAGAGGTGGATGTTGTCTGGAATCCCCCTTGGTCCAAAGAGAAGATGTCTCGCTATGCCAAGATGGCTCTCGGTATCCACTAAGATATTAACTTCTTATTAAACCAAGCTCTGATTATAACCAGAGCTTGGTTCTTTTATGAATAAAGTGGGGATTCACCATAAAAAATACCCCTTCAAAGTAGTTTAGTCACAGGAGTTATCCTCTGCCTACTCTAAGAGGTATTCCATCCCACTAGCAGGATTTTTGGGTATGATTAGGAACGGTTGCGCGGACGAGCGGGTTCTAAATTTACCCGAGCTCCATTGATTTTGGTCTGGCGTAGTGCTTCAAAGACGAAGGGTGCAGCCTCCTCGGGTACTTCCACAAAGGAGAAGCGATCATAGATATTGATCCGACCCACATTCTTTGCATTAATTCCTGCTTGTTCAGCGATTGCTTTGACCAACTCTTTTGGCTTGATGTCCGCATTGCGACCCACATTGATGAAAAAGCGCACCATTCCTGGGGAAGCACCTGTTTCACCAAAGTCGTAAACTGCATCATGCCCTGCAGTAAAACGGTCTGCAAAAGCAAGGTGAAGTGCAGCGATTGCTACTTTAGTCGGATCATGATCCTCGGTTAAATCCTTCACCATTTCTTCAAAGAGCGGCATTGCCTCAGAGGTATTTAGGGTCTCCTCCAACTGTTCGATCAACACTTTTTGTTGTCGTTCAGCCACCTCTTCTAAGGTAGGTAATTCCCGGGGAGTTAAGTGACCATGGATCTCTTGTTCGATAGAACGAAGCTGTTTCATCTCCCGGGGAGTAACCAGCGTCAAAGCAAGGCCTGTACGTCCTGCCCGACCAGTACGACCGATTCGGTGAACATAGCTCTCTGCATCCTGGGGAATATCATAGTTGATTACATGGGAAATTGTCCCCACATCAATCCCACGTGCTGCTACATCAGTCGCCACAAGCAACTCGATATCCCCGTGACGGAAGGCGTTCATCACACGATCCCGTTGCTGTTGAGCCAAATCTCCATGAAGCCCACCTGACAGGTATCCACGGGCCTGCAGGGCTTCAGAAAGATCATCTACTCCCTTTTTCGTTCGACAAAAGACAATTCCTTGCGCCACATCTTCGCTGTCCAAAATACGACAGAGAGATTCAAGCTTCCCGTTTTCGAGGATTTTATAGTAGACCTGTTCAATCACAGGGGCAGTCACTTCTCCCCGGCTCACAGTGATGTATTTCGGTCTATTCATATACTTTTGTGCAAGGCGACGAATCCCTGGTGGCATGGTAGCAGAGAACAGAAGCAATTGACGATGCTCAGGTAAAAATTTCATCACTGCTTCAATATCGTCGATAAAACCCATATCTAGCATCTCATCGGCTTCATCCAACACGAAAATCTCTACTTCATCCAGATTCAAGGTGCCTCTACGCAGATGATCCAACATCCGTCCAGGAGTCCCAATCACCACATGGACGCCTTGCTTCAAAGCTTTAATTTGCCGACCGATGGATTGACCACCATAAATCGGGAGCGTGCTGACTCTTTTGGAGCGGCCAATCTTGCGTAACTCTTCCGAGACTTGGATAGCCAACTCCCGGGTAGGTGCCAAGGCCACCGCCTGCACTTGTCGGCGACTAGTATCCACATGGTCAAGAAGTGGGATACCAAAAGCAGCGGTTTTACCAGTACCTGTCTGCGCTTGACCAATCACGTCTTCGCCGCGAAGGACAGCTGGGATACATTCTTCCTGAATCGGAGAGGGCTCTTCAAAGCCCATCTCACGAACTCCTTTTAAAATAAGCGGATCCAATTGAAAAGAATCAAATTGCGTCATTGTGTTGCTTCACCTTTCTTTGAACGTTCCAGTAGTGTAAAAAGCGCGTGTTTCGCCGCCCGAATCTGGATCTTCTCACGAGATCCACCTAGATCAAGACGGTAGGCACGGGGAGGGTATCCCCGCTCAGCCAGTCCAATGTAAACGAGACCGACAGGTTTTCCTTCTACAGGATCAGGACCTGCGACCCCTGTCGTACTGAGTGCATAGTCCGTATCCAATCGCTTCCGGATTCCATCGGCCATAGCTAAAGCTGTTTCCATACTTACTGTACCATGCTCATCTAAAAGTTCACCTGGTACCCCTGCCAGTTCTTGCTTTGCTGTTGCACTGTATGAAACCACTCCTCCCTCAAGCACCGTGCTCGCACCTGAGACAGAGGTAACCATTTCCGCCAATAATCCACCCGTACAACTCTCTGCAAAAGCGACTGTCTTGCCTACCTTCGTCAATCTCTTTACAAGAGAAATCTCCAAGGTATCCTCATCTTCTCCATAGAGAAAACGTCCAGCAATCGTAAGGACCTTCTTCTTCACCGGAGAGATCAATTTACGTGCTTCCTCTTCGGTGGCCGCTTTTGCCGTTAGACGAAGGGTTACTTCTCCTTCTTTAGCCAGAGGAGCAATCGTTGGGTTCGTCTGATCACGAATAAGATCCTCCATCTGTGCGACCAGATGGGATTCACCAATTCCATAAAAACGTAAGACATGGGAGGTTACTGTCTCCCCCGAACTGATCTCTTCCAAAAATGGACGAGCTTCATTCATAAACATAGGGTAGAGTTCCGTCGGTGGACCTGGAAGCAATATAAACGTTGTGTCACTTTGGGTCACAGCGACACCAGGGGCCGTTCCATTCGGATTAGCCAAGACTCTTCCATTTGGAAAAACGAGTGCCTGTTTATAATTAGATGGAGGGACAGACATCCCTCGTTCAGTAAATGAAGCCTCTATAAATTCCTTAGATAGAGTATGCTCGATCAGTTCAAGTCCAAGTACCTCAGCAACTACTTCTTTCGTTAAGTCATCCTCAGTAGGACCTAACCCTCCTGAGAGAATCACCAAGTCCGAACGACTGGTTGCCTGCTCGACTAGTTCTTTTAATCGGCTCCAATTATCCCCTACAGAAGTATGGTAATATACACCGATCCCCAGTTTCGACAATTCCCTAGACAGATAAGCGGAATGCGTATCTACAATTTGGCCAAGAAGAATCTCCGTCCCAACGGCCACTAATTCTGCACGCATCTAACGACGTCCTTTCCTTCGACCACAATTTACCGAGGTTTTGAAAAGCGGATCACCCGTTTATTCTTTACAAAGTAATCCACTCCAGAAACCACTGTAATGATAACAGCTAACCAGATCAAGATCTCTGAAAAGGGGAAAGCAACAGAGGAAAACGGAAAGTTGTTCAGTATCAATGCAGCAACGGCAATAATCTGAATAATCGTTTTCAGCTTACCCAAGGGACTTGCGTCAATCACTTGTCCTTCCACTGCCGCCACCAATCGCAAGCCCGTCACTGCAAATTCCCGACTGATGATCACCACAGCAATCCATGCATCTAACCGTTGCATTTCTACCAATGAAATTAAAGCAGCTGAAATCAACATCTTATCCGCCAAAGGATCTAAAAACTTTCCTAAATTCGTTACTAATTTCCGCTTCCGTGCAATGTAGCCATCTAAACCATCAGTGATCGCTGCGATAATAAAAATTAACGTCGCGATGATCTCACTAACAGTAATGCTCCCCGCACCTAAACGGAATTGGCCTAGATCATACTTGACCAACAAAAAGATCATCAACACCGGAACAAGAAATATCCGGGCTAAGGTGATTTTATTGGCTAGATTCACCTTTTGCGAACCTCCCCCCGCGAGGTCGCCTACGCGACGTTGTTCGATCATCAACCGCCCCGGCCTCATCCCTCCAAAGCTCTGGCTATCCTTCAACGCAATTACATGTTCCGTCAATGACGGTATAGGATCATTCCAACAGCTAATGATAGTCACCGGATTATCAACCATCCGATACGCCATCGGAAGATGCGTTAATGGGAACGGTCACTGCCCGTATAGAGTGTTTCCGGCAGGCGGAATATGTATTCCCTGCTTAATACTTAAGCCCTTATCAACACTCCTCCGCCGAATTTAGGGCAGATGGGGAAGGGGAAATCGGCAAAACAAGCCCTTCACAGAAAAGGGCTCGATCCAACGTTTTCACGCCCCCATTCTCGCAATTCTTCCGTAAGTATAATATACGCGCTTCCCCAATGTCAAAGCAGGCGGGGCCTTCAGCACAATCAAAAAGCCTCGCCTGCTCCATTAAGATTTTCGTTGAAATTGATACGAATGATCCTTTGAATCACTTGTAGTATCAATTAGATGACCATTTACCATCAACTGTACAGATGCCGGAGTACCCACCTTAAGAGAAACCCATTCCTTATGTTGAAAACTCTTCTTCTCTCCAGCTTTGATCTTCCCTTTCTCAACAACCTTTTTTGTTGGTCCACCCTGTCGATAAGTGAAGGTGGTCTCCTTCTTTGCTTTGAGGACAACATTTACCTGATCCGCTTTAGATACTGCAAATAGATCCCCATACTTATATGTTTCCGATGGTTTGACTAATTTCACTACGGATGAGTCGCCACGAATGGGTGAGGATTTAGACTGGGATGTTGTAGTTGTATCCTTACTTGGCTTTTTCTCACGAGAAGTTGTCGCTTTATCTCCTGAAACAGACACCAAGAAAACTATACCCGGAACAATAACGACCAAACTGATCAGTGCAATTAGAATGAAGGAGATTTTTCTTTTACCACCCCTTCTCCCCGTACTTCTACTACTCCTGCCCCTTCCGATATTCTCTGAAAGATTCTTCTCTTCTCCATTACTCACTCCAGCCTTCCGACTTCTTTTGGGAAGTGAACTTTCAGAGATCGCATTTGACACAGGTACAAGTGCTGAGGAAGAAGACGTTGTTGTTGGTTCGCCCTTATCCAAATGCTTTAATAGCGGAACGGGATCAACTCCAAGCTCTTTACTATAAACTTCAACCGTTCTTCGTACAGCAAATTTGCCTGGTAAAACCGAGAAATCCCCCTTTTCTATTGCCTGTAAGTAATCCACACGGATGCGGGTTCGTTGTTGAATATCTTCCAATGTCAAACCTACCTGTTCCCTGCGCAACCGAAGTTGATCCGTCGGCATCGGCATTGGGTTCATCCTCCTCTTGGTGTCCGTCGCATCCTTATTGAAACGTGATGAACGATCCAACCCTTCTTAGTGAAAAGGCTTCCGCATGAAAAAGCGGAAGCACTCATTGAAGAAGGGTTACGCGAAATTTTCTTTCTTTATCGTACGAGGTTTTAACACTTAACCCATTCACCGTCATCTCAACATCTTTTGGCCGACCTAGCTTTAGCCATAACTCATTCCCCTTTTTATAAGAAAATGAGAAGACCTCCCCTTTCTTCAACACCTTTTCTTTTAATTGATCGCCAACCTCTTGTCCACTTACCTGAATCCAGCATTCTCCCTTCGCCTTTAGTTTCAAATCAATTTTATCGGCATTACTTAGTTCATATTGATCCAAGTTACCTTTACCGACATCAACAGGATTCAAAATAGGCTTTGACTCTTTTGGGTTAGAAGCAGTTTTTTTCTGCTGATCCTTCGCTGCTCTTTTTTGTGGCTGTTTCGGAGGTGGATCATCTCCATAGACTTGAAATGCAACGAAAATAGCTGCGGGAATCAATAATATCGCCCAAGCAATTAAAAATCTTGTATACCAGGTACCGAGAGATGAGGACTTCTTTTTTGCCTGCTTTGCAAAGTAACGTCCACTCTCCGATTGACTCTCTTTTCCTTCTACCTCAGTAGGTAGATTATCTTCCTTGGAAGCTGCACTCTCTATTGTACCCGAGAGTCCTAATTCATTAGGATCAGGCAGGTCCGCAGGCAAGCTCACACTACGTGGCAACTCCAAACGACTAAAGGAAGAAGGCGTCTCTCCCAGTGTAGATCCTTCCACTTCTTCAACAGCTTGTCCTGAAAAGCGAGGATCACGACGAGGGGGAAGAGTACTCTGTATGTGATCAGTGAAGAGATCCGTAGAACCCTCCTGTTCAGCACGTCTGGTAGAAAGGCTCCTACGTTCTTCAGCTTGTAGCCAATCAGACAAGGGCGTCAAGTCAGAAGGGTTTAAAGAATCTACTCCACCACCGATAAATGTTCCATCCGCCCGATACGATTGTCGGTATAGGTTTAGAATACTTCGTGAATCTAGTCCCATGACAATCGCATACGTTCGTAGAGAAACTCGTGCATAATAGGGACTGGAAAATTTGCTGAAGTCACCAGCTTCCATTGCCATAAGGTGTGTCTGTGGAATCCCGGTTTTCTGTTCAACCTCCAGCAGACCCATCCCTTCAGACTCTCTGGCTTGCCTGAGGCGGTGACCGATTTCAGCGGACAAACGGCCCACCTCCAAAAGTTAGTGAATACCTTTATTTCTTCAATTTAATGCGGTAGCTTTTGGGTACATCCTGAGCTGTGGTATCAATTTCCTCACCATTCACTTTGATTTCTGTATTAGAAGGTTTAAAGAGACGGAACCAGATGAATTTGTCACCATCAATCGAGCGCTTCTCCCCGACTTTTAGAGTAAAGTTCTCCTTTTGATTGTTGGCTTGTGTTCCGTAGGTGAGACTACTTTCCCCTTCAACAGCTTTTATTTCGACTTCGATCTTTTTAGCACCCTTTAAGGTATAAAGATCACCCTCGACATCATTACCAGTTTCCACCTTACTCAAAGTGGTTGTTTCTGGGGTTTTTGCATTCGCTGTAGAACTGGAAGCCGTAGCTGCATCGTTCTTTTTTCCAGCTTTTTCACTGGACGCCCCCGTACCACCCAGTACATCATTGAAAACAGCTAATGCCCCAACTGTTACTAAGAGCAATGCTCCTACAGCCGCTACACGAACCATCCAGGTTTTTCGACCCTTATTTTTCTTTTTTGGGTCACCATCTCCTTGCACAATTCCTCGCTTTACTTCCTGTTGTACTCGACGAGGCACCATCGTTGTTTGGCTGACAGCAGGGACAGGACTAGTTGATTGCTGTCTAACAGGTTGAGAAGTTTGAGAGACGGATGGAATCCTTTGTGAAGATTGCGAAGGTTGTGTGGGTTGGTTATCCATAGACGCTGCACGAAAGCTTCCAGTTGTAGGTTGTCGACCTGCGCCTGGCTGTTGTTGAGCATGACGGAAATTTTGCGTCTGGCCTTCCATCTGAGGTGAAGACATTCTTTGTGAACGAGGAGCGTAGTTACGACCTAGGCGTGGTTGGGGACGAAACTCCCGGGGAGCTTGTCCAGAAGGAGTTCCCCCTTGTACGGATCGACCCTTTGGTTGAACACCACGACGGGGGATTCTGGATGACATAGCCGACCCTTCATAATAATCTAAAAGTGGTTGGGCATCTAAACCCAAACTGTGGGCATAAGTACGAAGAAAAGCCCGCACATAAAAAGGACTAGGCAATGTGTCAAACTGATCATTTTCCAGAGCACGCAGATACTCCATGTGAATCTTTGTACTTTCTTGCACCTGTTCTAGCGAGTAACCTTTGGACTGTCTAGTTTTCTTTAACTGCGAACCAATTCCTAGCATCCACGACACCTCCTGAGTAACATTTCGGGTCACCGTATATCAAAAACGGCCATGTCCGAATCAAGTACTTCATAAGAGATTACTTCGTCCGGTTCGTTACGTAATTCTATAATATAATCAAAGTCATCCAGTGAATACTCGGTTTCTCTGACGAAAATATCAGGATGTTCCACCACTTTGGTCGCCTCCATCCGCATGATCTCCTGGACCAACATATGATGACGCTCAGTCGACCGTAACGTGGAGACAATACCATCGATGATGTAAACATTATTGATGGTCATCTCATCCTCCGCCAGTTGTTTACGAACCGTTTGGCGGAGGAGAGTTGAGGAGAGAAATATCCATCTTTTGTTAGCGCATACACTAGAAGCTACGATGGATTCAGTTTTCCCGACACGCGGCATCCCGCGAACTCCAATTAATTGGTTCCCCTCTTTTTGGAACAATTTCGCCATAAAATCGACCAATAACCCAAGTTCTTCCCTGGTGAAGCGATATGTCCGTTTATCCTCTAAACATCGATCTAAGTATCGACCATGCCGAACCGCCATGCGATCCATCAGAGTAGGAGGACGTATCGCAGTAACAGTGATATTATCCACACGATTCAAAATGTGTTTTAGGGCATGGATCTTCTCCCTATCATCCGTATTAAGTAGCATCCCGCGCCGCTTATTCTCAACCCCGTTAATTGTGAGGATATTGATTGACAACATCCCCAAAAGGGAGGCGATATCGCCAAGAAGTCCCGGCCGATTTCTATGGATTTGGTATTCCAAGTACCAATCGTGGCCGCCCATCTCAACACACCTTTCAAATAACGCCCTATTGAAGGGTCCGATAACTGGAAGACCATACAAATTCGTTTAAAGTATATCACATGTTGTCCATAAAGCAACCCGCATAGCAAGAAAATCGCGTTCAAAAAAATGTCTACTCAAGTTCTCTCACAAGAAAACCACTCTCTTAAAACATAAAAGAGTGGTTTTACCGACGGAGTGAGCACCGCTCATGCGTTACTATATTGAGATTCAGAGCTTTCTGTCGGCGATAGATCTGTAAAAATCATGGATTAATGTTTTTCCCATCTGAAACCATTTTCACCATCAAACTAGCCATCGTACGTTGTTCCTGTTCATCCGCACAATCCCATAATTCTTTCAAAAGCCGTTCTTCATTGTTTTTCGGATCAATACCCTGTGAAAGATAATCTCCGAGCTCATAAGCTACGTTGCTAATAGAATCTTGATCCATACCTATCGATTGGGCTTGATTGACACGTTCACTTAAGAAGTTTTTCCAACCATCAAAGTCGTTTAGAACAGACATGTAATACCCTCCTAGTGATAAATAGATATCCTCATTTGGTAATATGGGCTACCGCTTTACCACTTATGCAAAACAACAATGAAGTTATCTATATTTAGGGATACCATCCCCCATTTATGTGAAGGATCTGCCCTGTTAAATAAGCGCTTTCCATGTTACAGAGGTGAGCCGCTAAAGTAGCTATTTCCCTCGGCTGACCCACTCTGCCTATGGGAATCGATTCTTCTATTTCATTAAGTTCCTCTTTCGTCACCTGCCGTGTAAGCATATCCGTTTCAATCGCACCAGGGGCGATTGCATTCACGGTGATCCCTGAAGGAGCTAATTCCTTCGCAAGGGCTCGAGTCATGCCATTTATTGCACCCTTAGCCGCTGAATACAACACCTCTCCTGCTCCTCCTGACTCCCCCCAGATGGACGAAATGAGAATAATGCGCCCAAAACGGTTTCGAATCATTCCAGGCAGCACTCCTTGAATAAGGTGTGTTGCCCCGCGAACGTGTGTATCGAACAAGAGGTCATACTCTTCCTCCATCACATCTTGAAAGAGTAGGCTTTTGCCTGTTACACCTGCGCTATGGATAAGAAGATTTGGTTCCCCTAGGTCTTTTTCCACCTGGCGGAACATCTCCTTTACCTCATTGCGAGAACCTATATTGGCGGGATATACTTGAGCGCTCACACCTTCGCGTCGACACTCTTCAGCTACCTGAGTGGCTTGATCAAAACTCTGAAAATAATTGATAGCCACATCAGCCCCGGCTTTTGCTAACTCCAAGGTAATAGCTGCCCCAATACCACGGCTCCCTCCAGAAACAAGAGCTGTCTGTCCTTGTAACCACTTGTTCACTCTTTTTTCCACCTTTAAAGAAAATGCGCCCTCCCAGGGGCGCTTAGCATGATTTTTCTTAGAAGAACCCCTTGTTAATGGGGGCGGACAATAGAGATCGAGAAGTAATCCCAGTTAATATGTTCCCGCAAGCGATTGTTCACTTCTCCAGCGGACAATTCCTCCAGGACCGGGACTAGCTGAAAAAGATCCATTTCATTGAAGCGGTAGCGGGTAAATTGATTGGCCATCCACTCAGGGGAGTTGAAAGAGCGTAAATAGCCCCCTAGTTTCTTTTTACGGATGCGCTCTATCACATCCATTGGAATCCCTTTTTCAACTAATGGCGGAATTTCTTTTTGAATTCGCGCAAGTAGCGCCTCTGGATCTGCTGTATCTCCACCAATCACAGAGAAGCCGTAACCCTGCTCCAAGCTATAATCATAACTAAAATTATCATCGATCAGCCCATCATCATAGAGTGATTGGTACAAATCAGACCCCTGACCAAATAGAGCCTCTAACATTAATTCTGTTGCTAGCTCCTGCTTAGCCAGAGCTTTACCAGAAAGTCCAACCTTCTGTTCCTTAAATCCAAAGAGACACTTCGGAATTCCAACCGATAGTTGAATCTCTTTTTTCTTTTCCGATACAGGAACCGGTTCCTTAGGGTAAAAGCGCTTTATTTCCCCTTGTTTCCCATAATCTTTACTAGCTTGGTTTTCTCGAATGAGCTGGATTATCGCTTCTTGATCAATTGGCCCAACAACAAAGAGGAGCATATTGCTAGGATGATAAAAAGTTTCATAGCAGGTGTAGAGCGTATCCTTTGTAATTTCAGCAATGGATTCCACTGTTCCTGCAATATCAATTTTGACGGGGTGCTGATGATACATCGCTTCAATCAAACCAAAATAGGAACGCCAATCTGGATTATCATCGTACATTTGGATCTCTTGCCCGATGATTCCTTTTTCTTTTTCTACTGTTTCCTTAGTAAAGTACGGACTTTGCACAAAATTGATCAAGGTGGTGAGGTTCTCCTCTACTTTCTCTGTACAAGAAAAGAGGTAGGCTGTTCGCTCAAAGCTGGTAAAAGCATTGGCAGAAGCACCCTGGTTGGAGAATTTGGCGAACACATCCCCATCTTTTTCCTCAAACATCTTATGTTCAAGAAAGTGGGCAATTCCATCAGGAACGCGTATTTCCTCTTCCCCTGGTTTTTGAAAGTGATTGTCAATAGAGCCGTACTTCGTAGTAAAGGTAGCATAGGTTTTATTGAAGTTAGGCTTTGGCAACAAATATACTTGAAGCCCATTCGGCAATTGTTCATGGTAAAGCGTCTCTTCTAACTGCTGATGTTCAATGCGTTCCATCCTGGGCTCCCCCTTTCTTGTCCCGCAAGAAGTAGATGGTGTCGATCTGGATCTTTTGTGCTACCTGAACCACATCATCCTTTGATACCTGCTTAACACCTTGAATCAATCCATCCAATGGTCGATCTGCACCGCTTAAGACACTATGGTAATGTGCATCGATCAAATCGTATGACCGATCCTGCCGTTCACGTAATTGGTTTACTAGCATCGCTTTGGTTTGGCTAAGCTCCGAATCTGAAATATTGCCTGCACGCATGATATCAAATTGTTCTTTAATGATATCTACTGCTTGCTGATACTTATCGATCTCAATCCCTGATTGTATAGTGAGAATGCCTTTATGACTCTCTAAGCGAGAGGCTGCATAGTAAGCCAAGCTACTTTTCTCACGGACATTGATAAATAGTTTGGAATGGGGGAAGCCACCAAGGATACCATTGTACATCATTAAAGACACATAGTCGGGATCTTGTAACGCGATTTGTGTACGGGCACCCATGTTCAGCTTCCCTTGTTTGACATCAAGGCGATCCACTACTTCTTTTATTTCCCTCACAGGGTGCTTCACATCTGTTGACTGAACACGATTGCGCTGGCGTCCCTCTGTCGGGAAGAATTTATCCACCAGCTTACAGACTCGATCCACGGATAGATTTCCTACAAAATATAGATCAATGGGACGAGTCTGGATTAACTCTTGGTAGTATGTATAAAGGTTACTGGCATCGATGGAATCAAGATCTTGGAGTCGACCATGATTAAATAGGCTAAAAGGTTCATCACTACACATCTCCGATACGCAACGCTGTGCTGCGTAACGAATCTTGTCATCCATCAAACTTTCAATTTTTTGCTTTAGATTCTTTTTCTCAGCCTTCACATAAGCTTCTTTAAACGCACTCCCTTCTATTGCTGGAGCAGTTAAAATTTCACCAAGAAATGCTGCTCCCTGATCCAGAAGAGATTCTGCTTCGGACAAGTACGCTTCATTGGGAATCTCCATACCCACCTGCATAATATGGCGTTCTCCACGTTTAAATACATCCCCGAACAACGTCGCCCCATATAGATCATCCAACTTCCGTTGTAATTGCAAAGTCGTCGGATGAGAACGCGTTCCCCGCTGTAAAACCGCAGGTAACAATGCATGACGAGTAACCGTCTCTGCAGATAGCGACTGTTGAACAAGAGCCGACATCATATTCGTTTTAAACTTATCAGTGGAGCAGATATGTACGCGTAAGTTGCCCATCTGCACCGTTTCAAATTGGACAGAAGAAGACACATCGACACCTCTCTTCATTGGTCTATAATTCCATTATAGACCATGATACCAGGATCCGAAAGAACACAGTAGCCTATGGTCCATAGTATTGCCGAAGCAATAGAAAATGTTGCACAGAGATAATCTCTCTAAGACCTTTACTTCTCCCGGATTTCTCTATATTGAATGACTTGACAATCCCACAGCTGAAGCAGTGGGATTCTTGGGAGCTCCCATCTACCGACAGGATCGATTCCAAGCTTAGACGGTCTGCCCAACCGCAAGTACACGAAGTCCTTCTTGCAAGATGTTCTTGGATGCATTGATGTCTCGGTCATGGTGAGAGTGACACGTAGGGCATGTCCATGCTCGCAGGTTAAGATTCTTCACATCCTTATTGCGGTAGCCACAGGCGGAGCATAGCTGACTAGAAGGAAATTGTTT
>NZ_FNNQ01000001.1 GCF_900106775.1 Marininema mesophilum | reverse complement strand
TCCTCCTTCTCTATCTAAAATAAATTTAATTGATTATGGCATAGTTTTCAATCTGTAATAAATGGTATTCCAGTAATTTCATTCGTTATATACCATGAAAGGATATATATACTTTTTATAACAAAAAAAGAAGGCCTTGATAAGGCCCCATTAAAATTAGAGAAAAACAATAAATAAAGGGTTAAAAAAATGACAAATAAAAATATACCATTTACAGTGCGCACCATGCAAGTGGTGAAATTTGCAACCTGTTGTGAGGAACATATGCGAAACAACTCAAATAATAAAGCGACCCTCTGGCCGCTTGGTCACCGACTTTCCATCAGTTCGTTGGCCACTTTCCAAATGCGTTTCTGGAGAGCTGGCCGATCTCCCATATGAGCTGCGATATCTAACAGCTCATAGTAGCTAAGAAAGACTGCTTGCTCGAGCTGATCATACAGCTCCCTATAGTCGATTTTATTTTTCAAGTGTACCACCACCTTATCATTGTTCCCATTATACATCGATGAATAAAAGGGGCCATTTTTATGCAAGCTAAAAGGGATCGACCGATCCCAACGTGTTTGCTTGAAAAAGGCCTCCATCCCCTATATATCAAGGATGAGGGCCTTTTTGCATAAAAAATGAATTGGAAATGGATAGGTTACGTAACGTTGTCTGTTGCTCTGTAAAAAGGCTGTAAACCTTGGTATACCTATGTTTATGCCGTTTGTAGGGAGGGGGTTACAAGGTTACGTAGCAATCCGTTATACGCTTACCCACACCAAAACGGGCTGTATGCCCTATACAGTCCGTTAAAGCAATCAAATGAGTTTATTACCTAAGTGGTCCTTTAGAGTGCCACAATAAGTAACTATATGCTATTGGTTAAACAAAGCTTGGGTGCGTTGCTAGCAACGATGACACAAAAAAATGGACTGCAAACTCATGCAGCCGATAAGAGAGAGGAATGATTCATGCTACCCTGACTCGGTAGCCTACCTAATATATGAAATTCCATTACAAATTGCTTTGACACTAACGGAGTACAGAGGTATCATTGCTGTTTCCTTACTTGCTGAGGATGCCTTCCCCATACCAGCCTTTATTTTGCTCCAGTTGGTAATTGTGAGCTGGATCCCAGGTGTCTACATAGTAACTGTACGTATAGTTCATCATACAGACTGGTTGATTTCCACTTGGATCATGTTGTAATCCATAATTATGGGAGATTTCGTGTCTTGCAATATATTGAGAAGTTGTTGAATCGTAGTACCGAATGACACTGTAGCCAATATTATTGATGGGACTCAAGTAGGCAACTCCACCGTATGGGAAACGAGAATCATTGGTAATACCAACGACTAGATCATAGGCAGTGCTGTTGTACCACTTTGGGGGCAAATCGCTAAGTAACACCGGGTCAGTACCAGTGGATTGCCATCTAGCGATTCCAACGATTTCAAAATCGATTTGATGGTCACGGATATAAGCATCATCAGATCCTTCTACCACATCGATAGCTCGTTGTTGCCAATCCGAATATTTTGAACGAAACTCTTCATCCCCCACGATAAGAACTTTGACAGTTTGCTCTATTGCCATATCATTCGACCTATTTTTACTTTTCTTTATTTTTAGGGATCCTTCAGATCTACCGTTACTATTAAGTAGTTTGACAGTAGAGTTTTTTTCAACGACCGATTTATTATTCCTTTGTTTTAATCCTTTATCAAAGGCCTCTTTTTTGTCAGTCACAATGGTAGGTTTAGGCAAACTGTTTTTTTGAGAATGGACCATTTGTACTTGAGATAACCCAAAGAAAAGGAGAGCGCATAGCGACAACGCGATGACCTTACTTTTCATTCATATATGCTCCTTTATTGTTTTCCAGTGTAAGCTGGCTAAGAGTATATAAAATATAAGCAACTTCGATATACTAGTAATATATGAACATATTGGGGAGGACGTCCGGGCTATTTAAACGTTATCCTCACACAAAAACGGGACTGCATAGAGTTTGCAGTCCCGTTTTCGAGAATATATGTGGCTACCGGACACCTTATTCTTTACACCCTACACGTTGCTCAGAATCTACGTATGTTCGTTTAGCAATAATAGTTAATTTCAGTAATGATTTCATTCGCCGTCCTTTTAGCGTCTCCCCACCAATTTTGGGATTCATATTCAAGTCGATCCCGAACTACGTAAGGATAGTCGGACGGTTCTGTGATTCCCGCTGAGTAAAGTAGATCTTTTGCATCTTGGACTGAATTGGAACATTTACCCCATTTACTCTTAGCGACTAGGGGTGATTTCGTCATATGATCATTGGTAGGCGTACTGGCCTCACTCACTCCGCTCCCTAGTAGCGAAAAGCCAAGTAACAACGTGAAAACCATAGTGATCTTTCGAAAGTTCAACCCACTCATGTTATTGCCTCCTCATGGCCTTTTTATCTTACAAACTCAGTATATTACTTATATAAAAAGAAAAAAAGAAGGAATTTCATCCTTTATTATTCATAAAATAAATGGATAAAGAATTTTATTTTATGAATGTAGAATAATTTTTATAAATGAAACGACTACCCTAAGAGTAGTGGGTCATCTTAATCAACCGGGGCACATGAAGATAATAAGTGGTGAGGTGGTGAATCATGGCCAGGGCACGTAGCCCGAATAGAGACAAAGCCTTTGAGATATGGAAAGAGCATGATGGAGAGATTACTAACCGGAAGATTGCAGAGATGGTTGCAGAGAAAGAAAAGACCATCAGTGCGTGGAAATCCCGCGATAAATGGAATGTAGTACTACAATCGGATGAATGTAGTACTACAAAACGAAAACGGGGTGCGCCCAAAGGGAACCAAAATGCTAAGGGGCACGGAGTACCAAAGAGAAATAGAAATGCTGTTGGCAACCGTGGTGGCAGGCCAGCCTCGGGTAATCAGAATGCCCGCAAACATGGACTATTCGCTAAATATGTTCCGCTTGAGGTGTTAGAAATCATGGATGCCCTGAATCAAGAAGATCCACGGTTAAATTAGAACGGCAGATTGCTCTTCTAGAGGCACAGATCATTCGTGCCCAGTCCATTATGAATGTCACAGAAATCGATAGCCTCGGCTAGGCACTCCTTTTGATATCAACACCTTCACCGGAGAAATCGGCGAATTAGGGACCATACCTGAAGAAGAACGAGGCAATGAGGTGTTGTTCATCAGCAACCACTCCCCGTAGTCGGATTACTACGGTACTCCTGATGTGGTTCCCGCCCTTGGCGCAATCCTAGGGGATAAACAGCGCGAAGAATATAACATCGACTTCTTTGAGAACTTCGGTGTCCCGGCCTATGCCGTAACAGTGACGGGGACAGAGCTGGATGATGAGGTCGTTCAGCAGATCAAACAGTATTTCCAGAAGGATCTTAAGGAGCATCGACATTCTACCTTGGTGCTCACCGCTCAAAAAGACATCACGGACCCCGAGGCACAGGATATTTCCTTTAACTGGCCAAGAGATAAGGCAGATCACCGGAAACTCCATGGCCAGGTAATCCGGCGAGGAGAGCGATTCTCGAACGGACTTCGGTATCCAAGAGATCGCGAATCCACTCCGATTAAAGAATAGATTCAATGTCGGTGTACCATCGTGCCCTGGATTCCACCCAGGGGGTTGTTAGTAGCCAGCACGCCCTTTACCCCATGAAATAGAAAAAAGCGTCCAAAACGGACGCTAATCCCTAAGCCTCACTATTGAGAGTAAGGTCTTTTTTAATTACGAGACTTCTACTTTTTTAAGAAATTTCATATTGCCGTTCTTATCCACTTCAATATCATAGACGAACTTACGGTGTACTTCTTTCCCATTAAGCGTTCCATCGAATGTTCCATACATTGTGTGAATGCCTGGAGATGGCTTGAAGTTTTCAGGAGCGGTAAAAGACACGCCTTCACCGTTATCGGTCACGTTTTTCGAGTCTACATATAGAGGTTCTTTTCGAGGTTTATTGTCAAAAAAGACAACTCCATAGGTTCCTTCTGCCTTATATTCTTTCCGTAAGAAAAAGAGGCTGAAATCTTTTTTGCCTTCGGCATCTCCTGCAAGTTCAATCTCATCTTTTCCTAGGGATTTTCCTACGGAACTGTTATCTTTTCCGACAAGCTCGTTTCCACTTGCGAAGGCTCCTGGAGTAGCAAGGGTGAAAAAGAGCGCAAAGGCCACCATAAAGGGTAAAAAACGACGAACATGTTGCATGATCATTCACTCCTTAAATATTAATAAGGACCTATTGTAACAAATAAATATAAAATACACAAATCAATTTAGTATTAAAAATAACATATTACATTTAGAGACTATTTTTAATCATTAATCGGTTACTTTTCCTATTATTTAATCAAATTGTGCTTCGTGATACAATTTTTGGTTCTATTCCCTGAAAGAAGGTGAACCGAATGACAGAATTAACGGCCCCTATCATCGAAGGGGCCACAAAGTCGAACGAACAGCGAGTGGTTACCGGGCCTGTGCTCATTCCGGGTGAGCCAGACTTAGACGGTGATATGGTAGACGCAGCCACCATTGAACGCGTAGCCGATGGCTTGATAGAAAGTTACGGCAACATTGACTTACAGCATTCTTTGAAGAACGTCGGCAAGGTGGTTTGATCATGGATCAAGCCACCCAGTTCAAGGGATACGAAGTACCTGCTGGCCCTGGATGATGTCGGTCAAGGTGACTGATGATGCGGCTTGGGGAGCGGTGAAGAAGGGGAAGTTAACCGGGTTTTCCATCATGGGTCTGCGCGAACCGGTATTAAAATCGGCTCAAGGGAAGCTCTTAGACGATCCCGATAAAGCCGCTGCCACATTAAAAGGGGCCATCAAGCGAACAACGCTCGCCGATTTGGGAGATGATTGGTACGTAAATGCGGTCTCTCTAGTCGATGAACCTTGCGTGCCGAAAGCCAAGTTCATAGCGATTAAGTCGAAGGAGACCGCCAATGAGGGCGGTTTTTTTGCGAAGTTATTGAGCGCGATGAAGGAAGAGGTAGCCAACCTGGAAGGAGAGCCACAATCAACAGAAAAGAGCAAAGGAGATGATGAGATGACGGAAGAGGAGATCAAAGCCATTGTTAAATCCGTCCTTGCTGAGGCAGAGGCAGAACAAGAGCCTGAGAAGCCAGAAGAAAAGACAACCGAGGAAATCCCCGCCGCTGAAAAAGCAGTGGTAGCTCACAGACTTTTGAACAATGCTCCGCAGCGGATGCAGGGTATGATGAAGAACGTATCTAAGAAGAGATAAAGATACCGAGAAGAATTGGGTAATGTTTATTATAGATACGAGCGGGAAAACCCAGCCCTTCAGGGTTGGGATGAAAGCAAGCGTCAGACGAGATCTTCCCTCTCGCAAGGCTGACAATCCCCGTATATAATTAGATAAAGGGGAGGTAAACCCATGCACAAAGCGTTTAAATTTCGCTTGTATCCAACAAAGGAACAAACCATTCTCATCCATAAATCCATGGGATGTAGTCGTTTCACATTTAATCACTTTCTAGCCAGATTTATTGGATACATCGAGTGGCATATAACTCGGTTCTATACCGAATATCTGATCCGGGAGGTGGTGATTATGATTTGGAAAATGAAGGAGAAGGCCTGCCAAGCTGGACATTAATCGAGAGGACACATAGAAATAAGAATGGAAATGAACAGGAGGTTAGTACTGAACGGATTCTAGCAGAAATGCATTCTATTTTTCCTTACCGTCATCCTGAGATGTGAGTTGCAAAATTCTGGTTACTTAACAATAGGGGAGATTAAGAATGAAACAAATGATATTGGGTTATCGTCTTGAAAATGGGCTTAGCGTTGTAAATCTGCATTTTCCTGACGATACCCATAAGGAGATAAAACTATGGCAAAAAACAAATTACTAAGAATGGACAATGTCGGCATCGTTGTAGAATCCCTTGATGACGCAATCTCTTTCTTCGAGGAGATTGGCTTGAACCTCGAAGGGCGAGCCACTGTCGAAGGTGAATGGGCTGGTCGCGTAACCGGATTGGGTTCTCAGTGCGTAGAAATTGCTATGATGGTTACCCCAGATGGCCACAGCCGACTTGAACTTTCGAGATTTCTCACCCCACCTACTATATCAGATCACCGGACTACACCTGTAAACGCCCTCGGTTATCTACGCGTCATGTTCACCGTTGAAGACATTGACGAAATGGTATCCAGACTCACTAAGTATGGTGCTCAGCTCGTTGGCGAAGTGGTTCAGTACGAGGACTCGTATCGGCTCTGCTACATTCGTGGAACCGAAGGACTTCTAATTGGTTTGGCGGAACAACTCGGTAACAAATAAGTAAGTGACGTTTTATTTTTTCAAAATCCAAGTCCACGTAACAACAATGGAGCTATGTTAGAGCCTGATATTATTGACTTTGACAGTAGCGAAGAAATTTTGAAACTTTAGTAGATTTCCTCCCTAATAAAGTTGTTGGTGGAATTGTAGAAGTGACGCAAATTTTTCGGCAAAATCATGGTCTTCCTAATAAAGTAATCCCTGTTGCAGTTGATCCTGGAGGTAATTATTTTTGTTTTGACTTTCGTATCTCAGAAACCCACCCTTCTATTGTTTTCTTTGATCACGAAATTGACGCTTTGGATAAGAGTAATCTCACGTACGTTCGACCTAATATTACGGAGCTATTAAAAGATTTGCGTTATCTAGAGGACTGATTAGGGAAACTCGAAAAAGGTTAAATAATAACCGGGGCAAAGGCACCCCCGAGTATATTTGATATGGATACAAACCTCCTTTTGCATAATAAAAACGCCCTACATGAGCGCTCCTATTTAAAACTATGTTATCTCCTTTGTACCGCTTTACAAAGTATACGCTGACCTGGTTTTATCTTCAAAAGGATTAATTTTTTTGCTGTCCTACGACCTGATTTAGGATGTATGCACAGGGCAGCCCCCTGTTTACAACCTCTCGCAGATTTTCCAATAACTATTACGAGGGTATTTGGTGGTACTGGAATAACTCGAAGCCGTTTGTTTTCAATTGTAGGAGAAGGAGGAGCACCACCATTAAAAATTTCTACATCACCTCTCCTTAGATCAGCTACATCTACAGGATCACCATTCACAGGATTATAAATCACTCTCACAACCATCATTGAACACCTCCCTTAGAATAGCGTACTTACTTTGTATGCTCCTTCATGAATGTTGATTGTACGAATATCCATCAGATTAGCCCTTTTTATAGATAAAATATAAAATAAATTACAATCCTATTGGTTTATTTAAGAATGAATATCTCTGTCTCGTCCCTTAGCTAGATCGACTACTCCTGCTAGTGCATCCGGTAAGTCATCGTATGGACTCGTAGTTTTGAGGACTTTATCGAAAAGTTGACCCAAGAGTAGGATTTCTTCTCGGGAGGAAAAAATCGATAATGAGTCGATTTTGGTTCGTTAATATCCAGTCGGAAAAAGTGTGGAAAAAATTACGCCTTCAGTGGATATACTAATAGTACAGGTTGCATTAAGAGTGTAGAAAAGAGGTATCTGACATCAGTCGGGTATCTCTTTTAGTTATTGGAGCTTTGCTGAGAGTCATTTAATTAATTAAATTTCAACTTATTATTAAGTATCCAGTATCAGCAGCGTAAATCAAGTTGTTTAATTACACGAATGTGGTTTTTGACATCACATATCTGTGAAGCAATACAATCAAAAGGGAAGGTTTTGAGGGTGGTCCCTATGAACGCACAGCTAAATCGCTGGCTACCCAAGAGGTCGAAAAAGAAAGAAGTCTAATTTTCGAAAATATACTGGTAAAAGTACAGAGATTTTCAAAAGAAAGATACACCCGACTAAATTAAAGTCGGGTGTTTTTTAGTGTTTGTCCAACTCATGATACAAGCTGGCATTTGAATATATTTAAAACATAATTATTTAGTAGATAGAGGTGGGTTGATTTGAAAAATAGAGAGCTGGAATTTGTAATAATTCCTGGTGAAGAGGACTTAAATCAAATCATTAAGAAACCTATCGTTGATCATGTGAATAGAGAAATGGGCAGAGAAGTTCTGAAAGTAATCTGTCCTATTGAAAATTCAATTTACCCGGTATATAAGGAAAGTACTAAAGCGAAACAAGCTTAAGGACAGATACCAATAAGTTTTTTAAAATAGCTATAATAGGAAATTAGGGATTGTGTACAATTGTAATAATCAAAGGAGGGGCTGTCTTTGTCTAGCGAAAATAATCTATGTGCTGTATATGCTCGAGTCTCTTTGGATAGGCAGTCCGAATCGGTAGAGCATCAAGTAACGCTTCTCAGAGAACTTGCTAAGTCTAGGGAACTAGGTAAAATACCTGATGAGTTTATATATCAAGACACTGGAGTTTCTGCAACTAAACATTCACTTTGGAGTAGACCTGCAATGAAGCAACTGATGAATGATGCTGATTTAGGAAAATTCCAAGTAGTATTGTTTAAAGGTATCTCAAGGTTTGCGCGCAACACACAGGAAGCTTTGGATGCGTTAGATAGGCTTCGTTCAAAGGGTTTGCGGGTGATCAGCTACGAAGAAAACTACGATTCCGCTAAGGATAGTGGAAATTTTACTTTTACGATTCATTCAGCAGTCGCTGAATATGAAGCAGAGAAAATAGCGATACGTGTTAGACTGGGGAATAAAGAGAAGGCAAGAAAAGGGTTGTGGATGGGAATCCCCCCCTTTGGATACGATCTAAAAGATCGTCGGTTAATAATAAATAAAACTGAAGCAGAAATAGTAAGAAAAATATTTGATCTTTACATAAATGAAGGTTATGGGAGTTTTAAAATAGCAGAGTACCTTAATAAACAGCATTGCTATCCAAGGTCCGGAAAGAAATGGTCGAGGGGAACTATAGTATATATCTTGAAGAGAGAAGCTTATAAAGGGTGGATTGTATATAATCGGAAAACTCAAAAACGAATCCGTGATTATGACAGTGATATACAGGGAAAGAAAAAGTGGGTACGGAAACTAAATCCACCTGAAGATTGGATTGTGGTCAAGGATGCCCATGATCAAATTATCGATAATGAGATGTTTGCACGTGCACAAGAGATTATACACAGCAGAAAGTTGAAGGATACCGCTCCAAATGTCTACCACCCCTTAACAGGTTTATTATTTTGCAAGGCCTGTGGAGAAGGTATGGTTTGTCAAAAACGCACTTTTAGTAATAAAGAATATAGATATTATATTTGTAAAACATATCATAAATATGGACGTTCATATTGCAAACAAGCAAATGTGAACGCTGAAAAAATAGAGGATGGAGTCGCCCTGCATCTAGAAAAACTTATTAGAGAGAAGTACAATCACTTAAAGGCAATGGAAGGCATAGAAAAGACAGAAACAGATATAAGGGGGCTCGAGAAAAAGATTAAGGACATTGATTTTAGAACTGAACGACTAAATAAAGATAATGCAGACTTATATTTCGAAAGAGAGAACATGAATATAGAGCAATACCGTTATTTATCTCAAAGAATAAAGGAAGAAATGGACAAGCTGCTTGAAAAGAAAAAAGCCCTTGATTCTGAAAGGGCATCGATTCAAAATGATGATGATATGAATAAAGAGATACTTGATCACATTGAAAAATTTTTTAAAACAGACAGGTCGGATACGCCTAATTTTCGGCGTTTTCTTCATTATTTCATAGAACGTGTTGATATTGAGGAAGAAAAAACTTATATTCAAACAAGATTTAATTTTTGAGTATGTTAGTTAATTAAGGGTGTTGCGGGGATCCCGAGGTATCCATCATGGCGATGACTACAGCGCTGGAGTGAGGAGTAACGATATCTTCCCAGGTTTTGAAGCGAAGGTCTTCTTCGAGAATGGGACCAAAGCCCTTTTTTCCTTTTATTGCGTTGCGCTTTAGAGCATTGAGGAGCGTTCGTTTTTTATCGATGTTGCCCATGAGCCCTTTTTTGCGAACGTCATTGAAGCGGACGTCATGGGTAGTAATTTCGATCTCTTCCTTACGTTGTAGGTTGGGGAGCTCCATTTCCGAGAAAAGAAGGTTTTCCAATTCATCGACGGAGATTTCAGCCTCGTAATAGTCTTGACCAGGGGAATTACCCGCGCCCTGACCTTTGCCCTTCTCCCCAGGTTCCCGACCGAGGACGTCGCCCACTTGGCTTTTACCGTCACCTTGCCCTACATGTTTCCCTTTGTTGTAATTATAGCGGAAGTGATACTCATCCATGGAGCGAATAGGGATCTTTACTACTTGTTCACCGTCAGAGAGGATGATACTTTCTTCTGAGATCAGGTCGGCCATATTTTTTTTAATGGCTTCTTTTACTTTCTCTTGATGGCGTAGCTGATCTTGATGCCCTTTACGGTGCAGGGACCAGTCTTCCTGGGAGACAATGAACAGAGGGTTCTTTATAAAGGGTCACCTCCCATCTCTGTGCCAGGCCGTGTGCTTAAGCTAGCGATTGAGAAGGCTTCCTACATAACGAAGTAATTCATTAGCACTCGCAGTGGTATACGCATATTTGTCCACTAACGTGGCGATTACTTCATTGATTTTTTTCAACTGGCTTTCATCCGGTGTTTTCGAGGAGGTTGTAATTTTAACGACGTCTTTAAGGTCGGCAAACAGCTTTTTCTGGATCGCTTCGCGGAGGCGATCATGACTGTTGTAATCAAATTTTTTCCCTTTACGAGCATAGGCGGAGATACGGATTAATATCTCCTCCCGAAATGCTTTTTTGGCGTTTTCCGAAATGCCGATCTGTTCCTCTATGGAACGCATCAACTTTTCGTCGGGCTCAAGTTCCTCGCCAGTCAATGGATCACGGATCTTCATCCAATTACAATAGGCTTCCACGTTATCAAGGTAGTTGTCCATTAGGGTCTTAGCCGATTCTTCGTAGGAGTATACAAAGGCTTTTTGTACCTCTTTTTTGGCGAGTTCGTCGTATTCTTTGCGCGAAATTGAAATAAAATTCAGACAACGTTCCCGTTCTCCAGTGGAAATAGAGGGGTGTTGATCGAGGCCATCTTTGATTGCACGTAGGATATCGAGGGCATTGATATAATTAGCTTCGGTACGGATGAGTGCACTGGAGATGCGGTTAATCACGTAGCGAGGGTCGATACCTGACATGCCTTCATCGAGATGCTCATTGTGTAGTTCATCAACATCGGTATCTTTATATCCTTCCACGGTTTCACCGTCGTAGAGCCGCATTTTTTTAACAAGATCCATTCCTTGCTTTTTTGAATCCTTAAGGCGAGTGAGAATACTGAAAGTGGCTGCAGCTTTTAGTGCATGAGGTGCGATGTGAATGTGACTGAGGTCACTCTGGCGAATTAGTTTTTCGTAAATTTTTTCCTCTTCGGAGACCTTTAAATTGTAGGGAACAGGCATGACGATGATGCGGGAGTGAAGGGCTTCATTCTTCTTATTACTGATGAATGATTTGTACTCTGCTTCATTGGTGTGAGCAATAATGAGTTCATCTGCACTAATTAAAGCGAAACGTCCCGCTTTAAAATTGCCCTCTTGTGTGAGAGAAAGAAGGTTCCAAAGGAATTTCTCGTCACATTTGAGCATTTCTTGGAACTCCATAATTCCACGATTGGCTTTATTAAGCTCACCATCGAATCGATAAGCACGAGGATCTGACTCTGAACCATATTCGGTAATGGTGGCAAAGTCGATGCTTCCCGTTAGATCTGCGATGTCCTGGGATTTTGGATCTGAAGGGCTGAAGGTACCAATCCCTGTTCGATCATCCTCGGAGAAGAGTACGCGTTCAACCACCATATCTTCGATTCGACCATCATAATCTTCTTTTAATCGCATACGACAGGAAGGACATAGGTTGCCTTCGATGCGTACACCAAGCTCTTTCTCTACCTCAGGGCGCATGGAATGAGGGATTAGATGTAAGGGTTCCTCATGCATTGGACAGCCTTTGATGGCGTAAACCGCCCCAGCATCCGTGCGGGAGTACGCTTCCATACCGCGCTTCAACATGGTGACGATGGTTGATTTACCTCCAGAAACGGGCCCCATTAGGAGTAAAATACGCTTGCGTACATCCAACCTGCGAGCGGATGAGTGGAAATACTCCTCCACCAATCGTTCGATCGGTCGTTCTAACCCAAAGAGCTCTCGGCTGAAAAACAGATAGTTCTTGTTACCCTGGTCATCCTTTTCGACGCCGGATTTTTTGATCATATTGTAAACCCTCGAATGAGCGGTCTGCGCTAATTCTGGATTCCGCTGGACCATTTCGAGATATTCGACAAAAGGACCTTCCCACGCCAGTTGCTCTTCTCGTTGCCTTTGCTCGGCGATGCGTTTCAGGATGTCCATAAGAGCCTCCTCTCAGCTCCCGTTTGCTGATCACTCTCGAATTGATTACCCCCATGGTTATTCACGGTAGCCAGACTGCATGAACCTTTTAAAGTTAATAAAGCGTACCAGTCATTTCTAGCACATCCCTAAAAAGAGAATGCTGTTTGGGGTGCTATATATTTATGCGAATCGTCGGACAATGTTTCTCTTTGAAAGCCCTTGACAACCAGAAAAAGGCCTGTGTCGGGAAAGGGCTCTGCTTAATGAATTACTAGAAAACGGATCTGATTCAGCGGGATGTCGTGACGTTTTTCCTGTACATTTGGAGGACTGTTCGGTGGTAATAAGGTGGGGAGGGATTGTAGCCAAGAAAATAAATAATCATTAAATGAAAGGTTTCTTTAAATATACATTATAAGAAATAATAGGGTTTTTGCTAATATAGTCTAAATAGTCTATTGACCCGAATGAACGATGCGACTATGATGGAGTCGAGGTTGGAATAATTTTGCGTGAACAGAAGAGACAAAGGGGATAGGGAATTGAACAGGAGAAAAAAATCGGGGTTACCCAAGAACAAGAAGCTCCTGATTGGTGCTTCAGTAGCCGCAATTGTCTTAATTGGCTCGGGCGTTTATGCTACCATGACCAATGCGGGTGATGATCAAGCTGCTAGCAGCAAAGTACGTGAAAAGAAACAGGTAACAGCAAAAGCGCCAGATGATGCAAAAACGCCAGATGATGCAAGAGCTCCTGAGGAGTACAAAGATGTATCTGGTGAGAATATGGTGAAGCCCGGTAAGAAGTATTATGATGAGAGCTCCAAAACACCAGATCAAGTGAAACGTGAACAACCGAAAGCAGTTAATGTAGTAAAGAAAGTGACCGGGAGTACCCCAGACCTAAAAACTCAATCTGGCCGGGATAAAGTGCGTGAGGCGATTACCGATGTTGATAAACTAAATTCCACAGATCAAAAAAGTGTAAAAAAACTCCTCGTTGAAGTTTCTAAAATTGAGAATAAAAAGATTAATGCACGTATTCAAGGACTTGTAGCTAAAGGGAAGAAAGGTACGTTAACTTCTGCAGAGAAAGCAGAACTGAGTAGCCTTCTCCCAGAAAAAAATCCGGGACAACCGATTAAACCTGAGCCGGTAAAAACAACCCCTAAGAAGGAAACAAAAAAGCCGGATCAAGCTCCAAGTACACCTACAGATAAGAACGCTCAGGCAGGTATTACTCCCTCAAATGATTCAGAAACTCAAAACAGGAAACAAACCGATACCAACCAACCTGGGGATAACGAGCAAAACCAGAATCCTCAACAACCGGATACCATACAACCCAATCCAGGGCAGCAGGAACCTAATAACCCACAAACGCAAAAACCAACACCACCGAATCAAAACAAGCCTCAACAGAAACCTCGTATCGAAAGCAACGGCTACAATCGTACGAAAGCAGTTGAGTACGCATATAAATGGTGGAACAAACGCAACAATGCTAAATATGGTTACTACAGCAAGGCCAATGGCGGGTGCTACGATTGCTGGCTTGACTGCACCAACTTTATTTCCCAGGTACTTAAAGAAGGCGGATTCAAAGAGAAAAAAGGTCGCTATGACCGGTACGATTACTGGTACTATAGCGATAAGAAACCTGCCCTCACCTGGGGTGTAGCCCATAGCTTCTATAAGCATATGAAACACGTTCGCAAAGCTTCACAAGCAACAAAACCATCCCAACTAAAGGTTGGCGACGTTCTTAATGCGGACTTTGAAAAGGATGGCAAGATTGATCATACTGTCGTGATCTCAAAGATTAAGGACGGTATCATATACGCCACTTATCACACCAGTGATAATAAAGATAAGCCGATCAATGACTGGTTCGAATTGTATAATGTTTACGGTTGGAAAATGGATACTGCAAAATAATTAACGACTATACAAAAAAGAGGTTGATCCTAAGAGGTGTAACGATTCCTTAGGGTCAACCTCTTTTCTTCATCCGTGCTACATAATCTATAACATTAGAGAGCTACAGCAGAGAATATCCCTTTTCCTGCGCGAATGTCAGATAGGAGCTCTACCATGGTGCCTTCTCCATCAGGAGAGAAAGTCGGGGATCCACGATCAATTCGATGTTGGTTTACCCAATAGGTGGTCATACCCACGGTGGAGGCAACAAGATCCTCCTGCATATCGTTGCCAACCATGATGCACTCCTCTGGAGTAACTCCCATTGCCGCAGCTACTTCGCGATAGTAGCCGGGATGGGGTTTACACCAGTGAGTTTCTTCATATACAGAGACCCACTCCACTAGGTCCTCAACACCGGCCCAACGCATCCGCTCTTGGATGGCCGCTTTTGGGAAAACCGGATTGGTTGCAACAGCTACACGATAACCACGGTCTAGGGCACTTTGGACAATTTGCCGAGATAACGGAGCTTCAGCTACATGCTTCTTTAACGATGGAAAGTGATTGTCGTAAAAGTGATCAAAGATGTGCCAGATCTCTTCCCGTTTGAGGCCAGACTTCTCTAAAAAGCGACGCTCAAAAATTTGTTCGTTAGTGTATTGAGGTTCGTCACTTTCGATCATTGCCTTCGTAGCATCCCAGATGAGCGGTATGAGCTGATCGGGCCCCATGACAGGAGCGACATGGGGGGCAAGGGCTTTTAAATATTCACCGATGAATGCATCGGTATCTATTGGTAGCAATGTACCATCAAGGTCAAAACAAATCACTTTGATTATGAGAATCAACTCCCTCTTTGCTCGTGAATGGTGGATAAAATCTGTTAAGTTAAATGAGGAAAATCTAATTGACGGAGTGCTTCATAGATCACGATCGATGCAGCGTTACCCAAGTTGAGTGAACGAACTGTGGGGCTCATCGGAATTCGGATACAAGTGTCCTTATAACGGTCCAGGATTTCAGGGGGTAAGCCCTTCGATTCTTTGCCAAAGATAAAGATGTCTTCTTTCTGGTAGGTAAAGGAAGTATAGCTTTTTTGTGCTTTGGTCGTTGCACAAAAAAACCGTCCTTCTGGAAAAGCATCGGTAAATTCTGCAAAGGAATCATAGTAACGAACATCAACATGGTGCCAATAATCCATCCCTGACCGCTTTAGGTACTTGTCATCAGTGGAAAAGCCCAGGGGGCGTACGAGATGAAGCACAGAGCCTGTTACAGCACAAGAACGAGCAATGTTCCCCGTGTTATTAGGGATTTCAGGCTCTACTAGACAGATATGAAACGACATGAGCGCAGACGTCCTCTCCAACGTAAGTACCCTCCTATTGTAACAAATTGAAAGGAAATTCCCATTAGAAAGCAGGGAACAATTGGTGACAGGGTGTAGAACTATTCATTAAGTGGTTGTAGGATTCTTGTCTCCCGATTATACTTGGGATATTAAAGGGGGTTACCCATTGAACAAGATTGCGTTAGTAACGGATAGTTCCTGTGATTTGCCTATACAAATATTGCGAAAGTTCGATATTGAAAGCGTTTCACTCCGTGTTATATACAAGAATGAAGAGTTTCGGGATGGAGTGGATATTCAACCAACTGAGGTATATGAACGGTTGGAGACGGAAGTGCCAAAAACATCGATGCCTTCCCCCCAAGATATAAAAGATACATTTTATAGATTGAAAGAGCAGGGTTATACCCATTGTATCGTCATGGTGGTTTCATCCCATTTGTCTGGTACTTATAATAACTTTCGTTTGATGGCGGAGGACTTTGAGGGGATGAAGATTGATGTCATCGACTCAAAGGGTCTTTCCTGGATACTTGGTTATATGGTGTTGGAAGCTGCTCGTTCCATTCGTGCAAAGATGGACTACACCGAAATTCTAAAGCGGATCGAAGAAGCCCGTAAACGGGTTCGTGGTTATTTTGTACTGGATACCTTAGATTATCTTAAAGCAGGTGGGCGAATCGGTAAGGTGACTGCCACTCTTGGCACGATGTTGAATCTAAAACCGATCATTACTTTGGATGATCATGGAGGATTTATCCCATTTAACGTAGGGCGGGGTAAGAAACAAGCAGTTAAAAAGATGTTAGAGCATGTAACTAAACAACTGCAAACGACAAAAGCAAATATCGCGATTCTCCAGGGACGAGCTGAAAAAGAAGCAGAGGCGCTAAAGGAGAAGCTAAAGGATATTGAAAATGTGTGTGAATTAACGATTAGTGCCATCAGCCCAGCCTTGGTTGTCCATACCGGACCAGGTCTCGTAGGCCTTGTAGTGGATCCAATCGTTCATGAGAAGAAGTACGAATGATATCATCCATCAACTTATACGATGAATGCCCCCGTTCAGCTTGGGGGCTTTTTTAATAAATAAAAACACCCGTCTGCCTTCTAAAGGGGGCGGGTGTTTGGCGAACAACTGTTGGCATTAACCGTTCAAGGCATTGAACTTTTGCTCCAGGCGTGATTTCTGGCGGGACGCAACATTTTTGTGCAACAGACCCTTGGTCGTTGCTTTGTCCAGCATTTTCTTGGCATCCCGGAGCAGGGTGCCAGCTTGTTCTTTATCCTGTTGGTCGACAGCAGCCAGGAAGCGCTTAACGGAGGTACGTACAGCGGATTTTTGAGCAATCCGATGTTGGCGCCGCTTTTCATTGGTCTGCGTCCGTTTAATGGCGGATTTAATGTTTGGCATGAGTTCACCTCCCGCTCCGAATCGTTCGTCTCTAGGCGAGCAACATTTCAAATTCTATCACGGGGACTTGTAAAAAGCAAGAACCGGTTATATGGCGGAACAGGGGATTTCCTTTCCATTACATACCCGAATGAAGTGACTACGAATAAAGGATATCAATTTTTGGGGAAAATGGAGCTGAACTAATAAAAAGGAGATGGAGTGCATGTTCGATGCCAATGAACAAGAACAACTGAATAAACAGGGTCAATCTACTCAACTAGATACGGGCCGCTTTCCCGTAAGGACTGATTTGGCGCGGGAAGCTCACGATATGGCGGTCCAAGAACAGGAAAGCCCTGAAGAGGGGCTACCGGGTGTACGTATTCAGGAGGAGGAAGAGGAGGGTGTTGTGACTAGTTGGATTTACGTGGAGAGTGAAGAAGGGGAGAAGGCTATAGGAAAAGCTCAGGGTACATACCTAACATTGGAAGTTCCTGGTCTGCGTAGCCAAGACTCGATGTTACAAGAGCGAGTCATGAAAAAATTTACGCAAGAATTTGAGCGATACCTCGGTGAGGTTGGCATTGATCCCAATGCGAGTGTCCTCATTGTAGGGTTGGGTAACCAAAGTGTCACGGCGGATGCTCTGGGACCTAATGTCGTGAAACAGTCCATGGTGACCCGTCATCTCTTTCAATTGATGCCTGATCAAGTAGCTGAAGGATATCGGCCTGTTTCTGCTATTGCTCCAGGGGTTCTAGGTACAACAGGGATTGAAACAAGCGAGGTAATTTTCGGAGTAGTAGAAAGAACGAAACCCGATGTGATTATTGCAGTCGATTCTCTGGCTTCTCGGGCTCTTTCACGGGTAAATACTACGATTCAAGTTTCCGATGTGGGGATCTTTCCAGGCTCCGGAGTGGGTAATAAGAGGCTACCACTTAACCAAGACACTCTAGGTATTCCAGTTATCGCCATTGGAATTCCTACCGTTGTTGATGCGGCGACGATTGCCCATGATACCGCCGAATATGTGCTCGCCCATATCCACCGTGAAATGAACCAAGAGAAACCAACGAACCCCCTCGATCCCATGAACCGCGCCAGTGTGAAGGAACTTCATTCCCAGGAAATAAGTCCTGAGTCCAGACAACATATGATGGGGATTGTTGGAGGGTTAGAGGCAGATGAAAAACAACAGTTGATTCAAGAAGTGTTGGAACCTTTAGGGCAAAATCTGATTGTGACACCAAAGGAAGTGGATGCCTTTATCGGCGATATGGGGAAAGTGGTCGCCCTTGGTATGAATTGTGCTCTACATGATGCCGTTACACCAGAAAATGTATCTTCCCATAGCAACTGAATCACTGATGAATGAGCCAGAACACTTCTCGTAATCTATCTTTTTAAGTTCTAGTTTACCCTTCCTTCTCATATATTCGGAGTAATGTGAGATAAGTTGGGGAGGGGAAGGGATGCGAAAACGGGTTCGTGGCTTTAAGGCGTTCAACATGTCCGCTCCCCAGGTCAGACAATTGTTCGTAGCACTGATCTTGGGAACGGCGATCATGTTTGTTTTAACAGGATTATTTGCAGTGGTACAAGCCAAGCGTAGCGCACAATCAGGAGATATCTCTCAAATTACTGCCCGGTTCTCAACGGAAACCCTTTTATATCTGATGGGGGGAGAAGTGCCCTATCTGAGTACGATGAAAGAAGTAGCATCTAAGGAGCTTAGCATCTCACGAATTACCTTTGAATTAATGACTAGCATTGACCCGAAGGATCCACGCAGTCTATTTGGTAGTGAACTTCCGGGATTTGCTCTCTTTGATACACAGATTGTTGTTGCTGGGAAAGATGTCGATTATACCGATGTTCCCATTGAGTCTACTCCTCCATCAGACTTGGAGAAAAAGCTGACAGAGGATAAAAAAAAGAAGCCCGAGAAAGAAGAGCCCCCTCCGCGTAGAGTATCTGGTAAAGAACGTGTTTTCATCTATCACACCCACTATACAGAATCCTATCTACCTGAGTTGAAAAATACGGATCACCCCAAGAGTGCCTATGACCAACGAAATAATATTACGAAGGTTGGTAGACATATGGGTGAGACCTTGGATCGGTATGGACTTGGAACACAGGTATATAGTGGTGGGTTTAATGCAGGATGGAACCAACTCTATCGAGCCTCTCGAGCCAAAGTAGTGTCTGCTCTCAAGGCAAATAAGGATCTAAGCTATGTGATTGATATCCACCGTGATTCTCAACATCGAGCGAAGACAACAACAGACATCAAGGGAAAGAAATATTCGCGAATTGCTTTTGTCATTGGTACAGGGAATCCCCATTGGGAGGACAATGAACGTTTTGCCCGTCAGCTTCATAAAAAGCTGGACGAGCTTTACCCAGGACTTTCAAAAGGAGTTTTTCGTAAAACACCGATGATGGGTAATGGGGAGTATAACCAATCCCTCAGCAAAAAAGGAATCCTCGTTGAGATTGGCGGAGTGGATAATACTTTCAACGAATCCAATCGATCAGCGGATGCCCTCGCTCGGGCGCTGGCAGATGTCCACTTTGGTAATACCCCAGTTGCGACAAAGTCGAAAGAAAATAAGAGTCCAAAGTGAGAGGAACGTGGTGATCTCCATGCGCTTCACTATTCAGGCTATCGCCCTATTGCTTGCGTTGATGCTTGGGATCGTACTTGGTATCGGCTCAGCGGAAACCAATATTCAACAGATTCAAGGGACGAAAGACTCCCAGCGAGCGGTTCAGGTTACTCCTGATGAAAAGGGGCGAGTGGAGATTGCTGTCCTTGGACATGTTTATGAAACGGATAGTAAGGGTGCGTTAAATGAAGTGAAGAAAAAGAAAGAAGAAGCACAGAAAACAGCTGTACAATTAACGGATGCCAGCAATAGCTGGTTATCTGTTGCTAGTAATGGAGCAGGACAGGGAATTCGTGAAACCGCACGGGCAGTGGTGGAGAAAGTAGTGGGTTGGGTAGGCGGATCGGAGTAGTCTAACAAATCGTTGCAAGATCGTTTTATTCCTTCGTTGCCCCATCCTTCCTGCATTGCTATAATGAACAGGATGCAGTAGTGCGCGTTTTTACGCAGGAGGGAACGGAATGAACGAAAAAAATCGGCAGCAGGAGCGACAACAGGAGAAGATTCGCAATTTCTCGATCATCGCTCACATCGACCATGGGAAATCTACTTTGGCCGATCGTATACTAGAACATACCGGGGCACTGTCTGACCGCGAGATGCAGGATCAGTTCCTTGACTCAATGGACTTAGAAAGAGAACGAGGCATCACCATTAAATTACAATCGGTTCGCTTGCCTTACAAAGCAAAGGATGGACAGGACTACATCCTTAATCTGATTGATACACCGGGTCACGTGGACTTTACTTATGAGGTTTCACGTTCCCTCGCTGCTTGTGAAGGGGCTCTTTTGGTAGTCGATGCCGCTCAGGGAGTAGAAGCGCAAACGATGGCCAATGTGTATCTGGCTTTGGATAATGATTTGGAGATCCTACCGGTCATCAACAAGATTGACCTTCCCAGTGCAGATCCTGAACGAGTACGACAAGAAATCGAGGACCTTATCGGTCTAGATGCTTCAGAAGCTGTACTTGCTTCTGCAAAGTCCGGGATTGGTATCGAAGAAATCCTGGAACAGGTAGTTACCCAGGTACCTGCTCCAGCTGGAGATTCTACAGCACCGCTGAAGGCGATGATCTATGATTCTCTCTACGATGCTTATAAAGGAGTTATCACCTATATTCGGGTCGTAGATGGTTCCATTAAAAAAGGGCAAAAAGTTCGTATGATGGCAACAGGTAAGGAGTTTGAAGTGACCGAAGTGGGTGTTTTTGCCCCTCGACCGATGGCCCGGGAAGAACTTGCTGTCGGTGAGGTAGGCTTTATGGTCGCCTCCATCAAGAACGTGAAGGATACGCGAGTAGGGGATACGATTACCGATGCGAATCGTCCTGCTGAGGAACCATTGGCTGGTTATCGTCGGATTAACCCCATGGTTTTTTGTGGGATGTATCCAGTCGACTCCTCAGACTATGATGATCTGCGGGAAGCCTTAGAAAAACTGGAGTTGAATGACTCTTCCCTGCGTTATGAGCCAGAGACTTCTGGTGCGCTCGGATTTGGTTTCCGATGTGGATTTCTCGGTTTGCTTCATATGGAGATTATCCAGGAGCGAATTGAACGAGAGTATAATATCCCTCTGATCACAACGGCTCCTAGCGTTGTTTACAATGTGTACAAGACAGATGGCGAGGTCATCAGCATCGAGAATCCGACGCATATGCCTCCTTCGCAGCAAGTGGAATATGTAGAGGAACCCTATGTAAAGGCCTCGATCATGGTTCCCAATGATTTCGTAGGTACTGTAATGGAACTTTGCCAATCGAAGCGTGGAGAGTATGTTGATATGCGTTATCTTGACGCAAACCGGGTAAATATCGTCTATCAGTTGCCTTTGGCAGAGATCGTTTACGATTTTTTTGATCAACTAAAATCGGGGACGAAGGGCTATGCTTCCTTTGACTATGAGATGATTGGGTATAAAACCTCCAAGTTGGTGAAGATGGATATCCTGCTCAATGGTGAGCCAGTGGATGCCCTCTCCTTTATCGTGCACCATGATAAAGCATACTATCGAGGACGTCTCTTTGTTGAGAAGTTAAAAGAGCTTATCCCGCGCCAAATGTTTGAGGTACCCATTCAAGCGACGATTGGTAATAAAGTGGTAGCTCGCGAAACGATCCGCGCCCAACGTAAAAATGTGTTAGCAAAATGCTATGGTGGAGATATCAGTCGGAAGCGGAAACTCCTCGAAAAGCAAAAGGAAGGTAAGAAGCGGATGAAGGCTGTCGGAAACGTAGAGGTGCCGCAAGAAGCTTTTATGGCAGTTTTACAGATGGACGATAGCAAGAAGTGAACGGAAATCCACCGCGAGCGAGAAACCGCTGGCGGTTTTTTCAAGAAAGAAGGGCTAGTATGAACAACGTTTCGCCTCGCTCTATCTACATTCACATTCCTTTTTGTAGTCATAAGTGCCATTACTGCGACTTCACGGCCTATGTCGTAGGTGGTCAGCCAGTGGATGAATACTTGGATGCATTGGAACGTGAGATGGCTTGGACGGTGGCAGAAATTCCCCCTGAGGAGATCGAGACGATCTTTATTGGCGGGGGGACCCCTACGGTACTCGATGTAAAACAAATGGAGCGTCTGCTAACGGCGATTCGGCGTTATTTTCCTTTTTGGTCAGATGAGATTGAATATACCATTGAGGCGAATCCCGGTACGACGGAGAAAGAAAAGCTTGAGGTGATGCTGGCGGGAGGGATTAATCGGATCAGTTTTGGTGCACAAACTTTCCGTCCAGATCTATTGGCCAATATTGGTCGCGTTCACTCGGTATCCGATATTGGACGCAGTGTGGAAACCGCACGTGCCGTTGGAATTCATAACATCTCCTTGGATCTGATGTTTGGATTACCCAAGCAGACGGTGGCCGATATGGAAGAGGCGATCCGAGAAGGGGTGGCACTTGCTCCAGAACACTTCTCTGTCTATAGCTTAAAAGTTGAAGAAGGCACGGTTTTCCATGCGAAGCTCCTGCAAGGCAAACTCCCACTTCCTTCCGAAGAAGATGAGTTGATGATGTACCAACTGACACGGGAGAGATTGCAAGCTGCGGGTTATTCACAATACGAAATCTCTAACTTTGCGCGCCCAGGAAAAGAGAGTAAGCATAACTCAACCTATTGGAAAAACAATCCCTACTATGGACTTGGAGCAGGAGCCCATGGATACGCGCGAGGTGTTCGCCATGTCAATGTGAAGGGAGTAGGGGAGTATATCCGTCGCTGTGAAAAGGGACGTCCCATCGCTGAAACATTGGATGTAACTAGAATGGAAGCGATGGAAAATGAGATGATTTTAGGCCTGCGACTAGAAGAAGGCGTACATGAGGGGCGGTTCCGGGAACGATTTGATGTTGCGCTTGCGGTGGTGTTTGGTGATGTTCTAGCTACACTGGAGAAAAAAGATTTATTACAAAAGGAAATGGGTCGATGGTCACTGACAGAGAAAGGACTTCTCTTTGGCAATGATGTATTTTCGGCTTTCTTAGGTGAAGGGGTCGATCACGTTGTTGGTCGTTGACATCGAGGGAGTGGTTTGATACCTTATGAGTAAGCTATTAGCACTCATGATCTTTGAGTGCTAACAAGGGAGGGAGGCAGATGTTGGCCGAGCGGCAGAAGCAGATATTGAAAGCGATCATCGAGGAGTATGTCGTCCATGCGGAGCCTGTAGGATCTCGTACTATTTCAAAGCGAGATGATATTGGCTATAGTGCAGCTACAGTTCGTAATGAGATGGCGGATCTCGAAGATTTAGGTTTCGTTGAACAGCCGCATACATCTGCTGGGCGTATCCCGAGTCAGATGGGATACCGCTATTATGTTGATAATTTGATGGGGCCACAGCGATTGGAGCGAACAGACTTATTACAAGTCAGAGAATTGTTTGCTTCTCAGATGGATGCTGTGGAACTGACGATTCAACAGACCGGTTCCATTTTGTCGCGTCTCACCAATTACACGTCGATTATTTTGGGTCCTGAAGCAATCCATAACAAACTGAAGCACCTACAAGTAATCCCACTCAATGAGCGATCTGCGGTGGCTATTGTTGTATCAGATAATGGCCATGTAGATCAACGAAGATTCACTGTCCCTGATGGAGTTTCCCTCTCTTCCATTGAAAAATTGGTCAACATCTTAAACGTTAAACTGTCTGGTGTGCCACTGGTTCGCCTCAAGCGCAATGTTTACCAAGAACTTTTTGCCGAACTAGATCGGCACGTCGAGCAGTATGAGTTTTTGCTCGGAGTAATTGATCAGATGCTGTTGGCAGACACGGATGACCGAATCTTCACGAGTGGGACGACGAATATTTTGACCCAGCCCGAGTTTACAGATGTAACACAGGTTAAAGCATTGATGGACCTCTTTGAACAGACGGATACGGTAACTAAACTATTTGCCACTAATAATGCAGGTGTGCAGGTACGTATTGGTGAGGAAAATTCCATTGCTACAGTAAATAACTGTAGCATTGTGACCGCTTCTTTTTCTATTGATGGTCGCTCGCTAGGTACAGTGGGTGTATTAGGTCCCACTCGTATGGATTATAACAAGGTAGTTAGCCTCATGCAGGTACTTACAACCGATCTGTCTGAACATCTTCGCCAACTCTACAAATAATATGGGACTCTCATTTTTGTGGACAGGATGAAAACTAGAACTTTTACTATGTGAACCACAGATGGGGAGTCACACTCCACATCCTAAATATAAAAGTAGAGAAGGTGAGGTCGTCGCCGATGGAACAATCCACGTTTAAAAGTCGAACTGTGGCGGAAAATCCTCGTACTGGTGCTCTGCTAGAAAACGTCGAAGCAGTTCGTAGTATCGCGGTGGCGGTAGAGGGAACGCTAGGCCCCAAGGGACTAGATACGATGCTGGTGGGTGAAATGGGAGAGGTGATCGTTACCAACGATGGTGTAACGATCCTAGAGAAGATGGAAATCCACCATCCAGCTGCACGTATGATTTCTCAGATCGCTCGTGCGCAACAGGAAGAAGTAGGGGATGGAACGACGACGGCAACATTACTTGCGGCTACGTTGGTAGAAGAGGGGACAAAGCAAGTGGGCCGTGGTGTCCCAGTGGCTAAAGTAATTGCAGGAATTCGTCGTGGAATTCAACATGCCTTAGAAGGGATGCAAAAGATGGCGCATCCGATCTGGGATTTGAAGGACGAATGGTTACAAGGAATCGCTTTTACAGCTGGGCGCGAGCAGGAGGATGTGACCGATTTGGTCATTGAGGCGGCGCTGATGGTAGGGCGAGAGAAACTTCTCGAGAAGAACTTTCGCTTAAGCGAAGCAGTGACGGCTCATCCTCGTGTTGAAAGTGGTGTCTTTTCTGGCCTTCTCGTTAAGGGAGAGCGTTTAAATCTACAAGTATCTGATACAAAGGAACTGCCGCGCATTCTCGTCATTGGTGGTGACCTGACCCCTGAGCCGGTAGAAACGCAGTCTGAAGCGGGCTTTCGTAAGTTGGAGGAGAATCGAGAAGCATTACTCTCTGCTATTGGAAAATTAGTAGAGAGTAATGTAGAAGTTGTTCTCGTAGAAGGAGAAGTAGACCCGCTTGTGGAGGACCGACTCTCCAGTGCGGATCTACTCGTTGTCTCTCAGATAAGTAGAGAAGACATTAATCGGGTGGCTGAACACATCGGTGCCAGGATATTAATGCGGACCAGTCTATCTAAGCCTATTGCGGAACTTGAAGCGTTTTTTGGAATGGCAGAATTGGTAGAGTGTGAAGAACGCCTTGGGTGTATTCGCGTTATCAGTGGAGCTGGCAAATCCTTTGCTACCATTCTCGTCAGTGCTTCCACGGAGGAAGTAGTAAGGGAGCGGGAGCGGATCGCTAAAGACGCGGCCGCAGCTGTTCAAGCGGCCGTCCGGGGAGGATTCCTTCCAGGAGGAGGAGCTGCTGAACTAGCTTTAGCCAGAGAGGTTGAGAAGCATCGGGATCTAGTCCAAGGTACGGAAGCCTTCGGGGTTTCTGCTGTTGCTGAAGCACTTCATCGACCGATGAGCCAAGTGGTAGCCAATGCGGGTTTTAACCCCTTGGAGAAGGTAGAAGAAGTAAAGGCACTGCAGTGGAAGAGGCAGAGTAAATCGCTAGGGGTGGACTGTGATCGAGGAGTGATCTCAGACATGGTCGATATGGGGGTCGTTGATCCCTTGCCAGTTAAGTACCATGCACTACAAGCCGCTGGCGAAGTGAGTACAGCAATCCTTCGTATCCATACCGTCGTTCCAATGAAGGGAATCGATGCGAGATGATTGAGGTGATAATGTGGAAGAGCATGTGAATGAGTCGAAACGCCCTCGTACAGCGCGGGAACTAAGAAAAGCGAAGGAAGCGGAAGAAGAACGAAAGCGTCGGAAAGAAGGATCCTTTAATAAAGTATCTGAGACAGAAGTAAGTGGGGAATCTCTCTCAGCACCTTCCGAGGAAGAGGCTTACCAGGTTTCTTATGAGGAACAGTCACAGGAAGAACTACATACGGATTACGCTGTTGATTCTTCCTCAGATGAAGGGGAAGAGTCGATTGACGACGAAAATTATTCGCTGGGAGCTACAAACATCGCTGATCTAGAGGAATTGCAAACAGAGCTGGAGAAATGGAAGCGTCAGGCGGAGGAGAATAAAGAGCAGCTGCTTCGCGCACGGGCTGATTATGAGAATTTCCGTCGGCGTTCTCGTAAGGATCAAGAGGATGCTGTCAAATATGGGGCCACCTCCTTGGTTGAGTCTCTCTTACCTGTGCTCGATAACTTAGAGCGTGCACTGGCTGTAGATGAGTCAACGAGTGAGTCCAATGTCTTGCGTCAGGGTGTGGACATGGTCTACCGTCAATTACTACAGTCCTTGACAGAAAAAGGGCTTTCGGTGATTGAGGCAGAGGGTAAGGAATTTAACCCCCATGAACACACTGCAGTGATGCAAGAGGAGGCAGAAGGTGTAGGAGCAGGGATGGTGATTGAGGAGCTTCAAAAAGGTTATCGTTTTAAGGAACGTATCCTGCGTCCTGCTATGGTTAAAGTAAGCTATTGAAACGAATGAGGTTATTTATTTCATTGGGAAAATTATAAGGGGGTACATCTACTATGAGTAAAGTTATCGGAATCGACTTAGGAACTACTAACTCCTGTGTTGCATTTATGGAAGGAAATGAAGCTACTGTTATCGCTAACGCTGAAGGAGGACGAACTACGCCCTCAGTTGTTGGCTTCTCCAAGACGGGTGAGCGTCTTGTAGGTGAGGCAGCAAAACGTCAGGCGATCACTAACCCAGATAACACGATCGCCTCGATTAAGCGTTGGATGGGTACGGATCATAAAGAGTCCATCGAAGAGAAACAGTACACACCTCAAGAGATCTCGGCTATGATCCTGCAAAAATTGAAAGAAGATGCTGAGGCATATCTCGGCGAAAAAGTAACCGAAGCGGTTATCACGGTACCTGCTTACTTTAACGATAGCCAACGTCAGGCAACCAAAGACGCTGGTAAAATCGCTGGTATGGATGTTCTGCGGATCATCAATGAACCAACAGCAGCCGCTTTAGCTTACGGTTTGGATAAAGATGGCGATCAAACGATTCTCGTTTTTGACCTTGGTGGTGGTACCTTCGACGTTTCCATAATGGAAATGGGCGATGGTCTCTTTGAAGTAAAAGCGACCAGTGGGGACAACAAATTAGGCGGCGATGACTTTGACCAAGTAATCATCGATCATCTGGTCCAAGTGTTTAAACAAGAAAATGGCATTGACCTCTCCAACGATCGTATGGCGCTGCAACGTTTAAAAGATGCGGCTGAGAAAGCGAAGAAAGATCTCTCTGGTGTATTGACCACGACCATCTCCCTTCCATTCTTAACGGCAGATGCAAGCGGTCCTAAACACTTAGAAATGTCCCTAACCCGTGCGAAGTTTGAAGAACTCTCCGCCGAATTGGTAGAGCGCACCATGCGTCCAACACGTCAAGCACTGAAAGACGCAGGGATGCAAGCTTCTGACATCGAACGAGTGATCTTGGTAGGGGGTTCTACACGGATTCCTGCGGTTCAAGAAGCGATCAAAAAACTGACGGGTCAAGAGCCAAGCAAAGGCGTAAATCCAGATGAAGTAGTAGCAATGGGTGCGGGTGTGCAAGGTGGCGTACTCTCTGGTGATGTGAAAGATGTTGTTCTTCTCGATGTAACACCGCTCTCGCTCGGGATTGAAACCCTTGGTAGTGTGTTTACCAAACTGATCGAGCGCAATACGACTATCCCAACTGAGAAGTCTCAAATTTTCTCTACAGCGGCGGATAACCAAACGGTGGTAGATATTCATGTACTACAAGGGGAGCGTGAGATGGCTGCTCACAATAAAACCCTTGGTCGCTTCCAATTACAAGACATTCCTCCAGCTCCTCGGGGTGTACCTCAAATCGAAGTTTCCTTTAAAATCGATGCGAATGGTATTGCTCACGTAACTGCTAAGGATACCGCAACTGGAAAAAGTAAGGATATCACGATCCAGTCCTCCAGCGGATTGTCCGATGATGAAGTAGATCGCATGGTGAAGGAAGCGGAAGAAAATGCTGAGGAAGATAAAAAGCGCAAAGAAGAAGTCGAGCTTCGTAATAAAGCGGATCAACTTGTCTTCACTACAGATAAAACCTTGAAAGATCTAGGTGACAAAGTGGAAGATGCTGATAAACAGAAAGCGGAAGAAGCGAAGGAAGCCGTGAAAAAAGCCTTGGAAGGTACAGACCTTGAGACCCTCAAAACGGCAACAGAAGAGCTGGAAACGGCTGTGCAAGAACTATCCGTGAAGCTGTATCAGCAACAAGCTGCTGAAGCACAAGCTGCTCAAGGTGACCAAGCAGATGAAGGTAAGGATAAGGATCGTGACAACGTCGTTGATGCCGAGTATGAAGTGATGGATGAGGACAAGAAAGAAGAGAAATAATTCGTCTCTCTTCACTTTGCTCGGGAAGTCAAAGCCAGTGGACTGGCTTTGACTTTTGGCGTTTTTCACTCACGTAGTAGATTTGACCCCCTTGCTAAGCAAGGCATATGTTGAGGATAAAAGGAGGTGGTCCGGTGAGTAAGCGTGATTACTATGAAGTACTTGGGGTAGGACGGGATGCATCCAGTGACGAGATTCGTAAAGCGTATCGAAAGTTAGCCCGTCAATACCACCCTGATGTAAATAAATCGCCGGATGCTGAAGGAAAATTTAAAGAGGCGACAGAAGCCTATGAAGTACTCCGGGACGATCAGAAAAAAGCACGCTATGATCAATTTGGTCATGCGGATCCCAATGCCGCAGGAGCTGGTTTTGGCGGCTTTGGTGGGGGTGCCTCAGATTTCGGCTTTGGTGATATCTTTGATATGTTCTTCGGGGGAGGTCGGCGTAACCCGAATGCCCCTCGCCAAGGAGCTGACTTGGAATACCGACTTACCATTGAATTTAAAGATGCGGTATTTGGAAAAGAGATGGATATCCCAGTTCCTCGTACCGAGACATGCTCGGATTGTCATGGAAATGGAGCGCAGGCGGGAACTCATCCTGAGGTTTGCTCCGTTTGTAAAGGTTCTGGTCAAGCAGAAAGCGTACAAAATACGCCCTTTGGCCGCGTAGTAAATAAGCGAGTCTGTCATCAGTGTAATGGTCGTGGTAAAATCATCCGCGAAAAATGTAAGACCTGTAGTGGTGCGGGTCAAGTGAAAAAGCGGAGAAGTATTCATATCAATATCCCCCGAGGAATCGACGAAGGCAAGCAGTTGCGCATTTCTGGCGAAGGGGAAGCCGGCGTGAATGGAGGCCCTGCTGGGGACTTATATATCGTTATTGAAGTTCGGCCACATGAGTTTTTCAAGCGAGATGGAATCAATATCACCTGTGAAATGCCGATCACCTTTAGCCAAGCAGCCCTAGGCGATGAGATTGTGGTTCCTACACTCGAAGGGCGAGCTTCACTCAAGATTACAGCAGGTACACAATCAGGGGTTGAATTTCGTCTGCGTGGCAAAGGGGTTCCTCGTTTATACGGTAACGGCCATGGGGATCAATTGGTCAAAGTACGGGTAGTCACTCCGACGCGGATGACCGATGAACAGAAAAAAGCTCTTCGTGAGTTCGGAAAAATATCAGGGGACTATGTTTCTGAGCAAAACAATAGCTTCTTCGATAAAATGAAGCGAGCCTTTACTGGGGACTAAAAGTACTTCAGGGAAGTAGAATCTGTTATACGGGCGCTTAAGCCCGTTCTTTTTTTGTCCAAGGGGATGACATGATGAATTGGATCGAAGTTCGGGTGCATACAAGTCAAGAGGCGGAGGAAGCTGTTGCTGACTTCCTCTTGAGTGAAGGTGCTGGGGGTACTGCTACATGGGACTCATCGGTATTAAAGAAAGACTGGGATACACCCTTTGGTGAGATTTTTGCCTTAGCCGAGAACGACTACCCAGATAAAGGGATCTGGCTGGCGGGTTATTTCTCAGAATCGATCTATGGGGACGACTTATTAAGGAGAATTGAAGAGAAAACGCGTGGACTGGCTCAATTTGACTTGGATCCTGGTCCTGTTACTATCGTCACGCGTGAGATGAGTGAGGAATCCTGGGCCCATGCCTGGAAAAAATACTATAAACCGGTACGTGTTTCGGAACGACTGATAGTAAAACCCGTTTGGGAGGAATACAGCCCATCTCCAGGGGAGGAGATTATCGAATTGGATCCTGGGATGGCTTTTGGTACAGGAACCCATCCAACCACGACACTGAGTATGAAATTGTTGGAGTCGGTTATATCCCCAGGCAGTACAGTTGTTGATGTCGGCTGTGGAAGCGGGATTTTGGCAGTAGCCGCTGCGAAACTAGGGGCTGAGGATGTTCTTGCTCTAGATTTAGACCCAGTCGCAGTGGAACAAGCTAAAGCGAATGTGGCTCTTAATCAGTCGCAGAATCGTGTCCGGGTTGAGGAGAATGACCTTTTGCAAGGGATAGATCGCAGGGTTGACGTGGTTGTTGCCAATATCTTGGCGGAGATTATCCTGCGCTTTGTTCCGGATCTTTCCCGAGTATTAATGAAAGATGGAACCTTTATCGGCTCGGGTATCATCCGCCAAAAGGAAGAGGAAGTTGTACAAGCCCTAAGCGATGCAGGTTACCATGTCGTGGAACGGTTGCAAGAAGGTGACTGGGTGGCAATCACTGCTCGATCGTGATAGGATGATAGGGGTGTATTTATGCAACGATACTTTATTGAAGCCAATCAAATAGATGTCGCCACCCAGTCTCTCACGCTAACGGGTGACGACGTACATCATATTAAAAACGTGATGCGGCTGGAAGTAGAGGGTATCATCCTTTGTTGTGATGGGGTGGGTACAGACTATCGCGTCATGATTGAACAGATCAGTGGGAAAGAAATCCGCTGCCGAATCCTCGAATCCTTTTCTTCAACAGGGGAACCAGAACGGGTGGAAGTAACCATCGCGTTCTCCCTTCCGAAGGGTGACAAAGTCGACTGGGTTCTGCAGAAGGGCACGGAACTGGGCGCAAGCGCCTTTCTTCCCTTCACATCTGCACGTACGGTGGTTAAACTGGATGAAAAAAAGGCTGGGAAGCGAAGGGACCGATGGCAACGTATCGTGAAAGAGGCTGCTGAACAGTCCCGGCGAGGACGGATTCCCACTGTCCATTCCTTGATGAATTGGCGTCAATGTTTGGCACAATTCTCCTCCTACGACCAGATCCTTTTCGCCTATGAAAGGGGTGGAAAGGCTCTTTATCAGTTGCTTACTGGCCGAAAGGCTAGGAGTATCTTGGTAATTGTGGGGCCTGAAGGAGGGTTTACCGAGGATGAAGCAACAGAAGTTGTGAGTGAGGGAGCAGAGCTCTTACACTTAGGCCCACGAATCCTAAGAGCAGAGACAGCTCCTCTCGCGGCAATTGCTTGTATCCACTACACTTATGGAGAGTTAGGGGGTGAGCCACTGTGAGTACGGTGGCATTCCATACACTAGGTTGCAAAGTGAACGCCTATGAGACGGAAGCCATGTGGCAACTGTTTCAACGGCAGGGTTATGAAAAAGTTGATTTTGGAGCACAGGCAGATGTATACGTGATCAATACCTGTACGGTAACCAACACAGGAGATCGAAAAAGTCGGCAGATGATTCGACGCGCTGTGCGTACCAATCCGGAAGCGGTGGTGGCGGTAACAGGTTGTTATGCCCAAACCTCTCCAGCGGAAATCCTGGACATTCCAGGGGTGGATGTGGTGGTTGGTACCCAAGGACGGGATAAGCTCCTTGATTATATTGAAGAGCATCGCGCTCTTCGTAAACCGGTCAATGCGGTTAATAACATCATGAAGACGCGGGAATTTGAAGAATTGGATGTTCCCACTTTTTCTGACCGGACGAGAGCTTCCCTGAAGATCCAGGAGGGGTGTAATAACTTCTGTACCTTCTGTATCATCCCCTGGGCAAGAGGTCTACTGCGTAGTCGTCAACCCGAGAGCGTTTTAAAGCAAGCGCAACAGTTGATCGATGCCGGCTATAAGGAAATCGTACTAACAGGGATTCATACCGGTGGCTATGGGGAGGATCTTGAAAATTATAAGTTGGCAGACCTACTTTGGGAGTTGGATAAATTAGAAGGATTGACTCGGATTCGGATCAGCTCGATTGAAGCGAGCCAGATCGATGACCGGGTGATTGAGGTGCTAAATAAGTCGGACAAAATGTGCCGCCATTTGCACATACCTCTCCAAGCAGGCGATGATGAGGTTCTCAAACGGATGCGCCGTCGGTATACTGTCGATGAATATCGGGAGAAGATTCATTATCTCCATAAAGCGATGCCTGGAGTAGCGATCACCTCGGATGTGATCGTTGGTTTTCCAGGGGAAACCGAGGAGCAATTTGAGAATGGATATCGTCTCATAGAGGAGCTAGGTTTCTCTGAGCTGCACGTCTTCCCCTACTCGACTCGGACAGGAACTCCTGCGGCTCGGATGACCGATCAAGTGGATGCGGAGGTGAAGCAGGATCGAGTACAACGCCTCATTGATCTTTCCAATCGTCTCGCATTAAAGTATTCCTCTGAAAATGTTGGCGAGGTTCTGGATGTTATTCCTGAGCGCCCATGGAAAGAGGACCCTGAAAGTGGTCTTTATATGGGTTATACCGACAACTACCTCCAAGTAGTCTTTCCAGCTTCTGAGGAGCTTGTTGGGAAGGTATGCCGAGTTCAAATCGATAAGCCAGGTTCTGAGTACTGCTTTGGGACATTTGTCCGGACCATGGAAGATGCTCCATCGGAATCAAAAGCAGGCTGAAGTCTAGCGACTTAGCCTGTGAAATGTGGCTACCCTTAGTGCAAGGGTGGCTTTTTCTTTTTGTGATGAAAAAAGTGATTTGTCGAAAACGAAATGTTTGTTCTATACTATAGAGTGTTCTCTGAAATTTTTGAGCAATTATTTAGAGTCCTCTTTTAGTCTTTGAGGGGTTTTATAAGTGTGTGCAAAAGAAAGGAGTTTGGTTTGATGAGTACAGGCGATGAATGGGAAGATGCGCTGGATCAGATTGACTGGAGCTCTGTTCTAAATGACGTAGATCATGAATTGCTAGAAAACTTAGCAATGGAATTACGCTTTTGTACATATGAAGCATTGAAGCAATCCTCCATGATCCTTGGAGAGGGGTATTATCTGACTCATTTATCCGATGGCACCTTGGCCTTTTGGCACGAAGAGCGCTATGTACAGGAAGACGTCACATTTTTCGAAACAGGACAACACTTTATCCATCATGCTATTGAGCATTTTCATCTGGAAGGAGAAAACTTAGAGGTTCTCGTTCAAATGATTAGTGAGAGCCGACCTCTAAAGGTGTGTTCCCATTGTCAGTTCCAGTTTAACTCAGATGAACCAGCTCGGCAGGAATTAGGTATGGAGAGCATCATCGATGAAGAAGGAGGAAAGGTAATTGAATATTGCTCTCCACAATGTGCCATTGATGCGATGGTGTCGGAGATGAAGCAGGGGTAAGGCGGTTAGGATCGTAATGTAATTCATTTGACAACAGTTTTATCATCGAGGTTGCTTAGCATCATTATTTTGTTAGATCCACGTTATCTGAACGTTTAGAGTGGATCCTCGAAGGGTTGATCCATCATCGTCATTTTATTAAAGATGGGGTTTATACTATAATAAAACGCTACGAATAATAGTGCGATTCCACTGATAGCCATTAAAAGTGTGTGCGATATAAATTTAGATAGTATTCCTGCAAGAAAAAAACCTAAGGGGACAAAGAACCTAGTATAGCCATAACCAGCGTAAGTCCACGCCCTCGATATTCAGATGAAAGATTTACTTGAAGAATGGTTTGAAGAAGGACACCGGAAACTCCGATGGCACCCCAAGCAATACTAAAGAAAGCAAGTGCAAAGAAAAGATTACTTATCATGAGGACGGCACAAAGCCAAGATACCCCGGCAATGAAAAAAAGGATGACGAGTAATCGTCTCAAGGGAAATCGGGATAGATACGAGGCGACTAGTCCCCCGATTAATATCCCAATGGATACAGAGGCGGACCAATAACTATACTCTTGTGGAGTTTTTGATAAGATAGGTAGAAGTCCGAGTGAGATACAAACCAACAAATTAATAAGAATAAAGACACTTAACAACTTCTTCATTATCTTCAACTTGCTAATATAAGAGAAGCCCTGTAGAAGTTCTTTCCTGTACTGAGTAAAGAATGAAGATGTTTTTTTAGGTTTCATTAATTTTTCTTTGGTTGGTAAGCGCAGAAAAATTCGCAGCAGGAGGAACGTAAGCAAAAATACACCTGCGTTTACACTGAAGATGGCTCCAACCCCAATTATTGCAACGATAGTACCTGCAACGGCTGTAGCAAGGAGATTTAAGCCACTGTAAGTAAATGAAAAGATCGAGTTCACTTTATGGAGTTCACTTTCCGATACTAAGTCTGGAACGAGAGCGCTTTCGGTAGGATAACTTAATTCAGCAAGTAAGGTTGCCCAGAAGATCAAAAATAGAAGCAAAACGATATATAATCCTCCAGATTAGTAGAGGGTGGCAAGGATTAGAAAGATGCCACCTTGAATACCTGCTGACATCAATAGAAGGTTTTTCTTAGAAAAAGCATCAATCAGTGGGCCAAAGAACATTTGAAATAAAACGGGAAAAGTAATTATAAACCCTGCAATGCCTATATAGAGAGGAGAATTTGTGACTTCTTTTACATACCAGATGGTAGCGATTGTATATAAACTATCCACGATGTTAGTGAGTATTCGACAAAATAATAGAATTTTGATATTATTATCCCTCATGGGACCTCCTATTAACGTTTAAAAATATAATCCTACATAAGGAGACGATTATGACTGAAAGCCAACTCGTTCAAAATACATCCACTCCACGTACCCGCTCTTCCTTAGCTGAGGATCTACGGCAATTGGGTTTGCTGGAGGGAGATCGGGTAATTGTTCATACTTCTCTCTCCTCACTCGGGTGGGTATGTGGAGGTGCAGTGACAGTGATTCAGGCATTGATGGACGTGATCACATCCCATGGAACCCTAATCATGCCTACTCAGTCCCCCACCTTGTCCGATCCCGTTCATTGGGAAGCCCCACCTGTACCCGAAGAGTGGCATCCTATTATCCGAGCCGAAATGCCAGCCTATGATCCGGCAACAACTCCGACCCAAGGAATGGGACAAGTGGCTGAAATTTTCCGTTCATGGCCAGGGACATTAAGAAGTTCACACCCCAAGGTATCCTTTGCCGCATGGGGTAAAGGAGCAGAGGAAGTTGTCGCTCTTCATTCCTTAGACAATTCGATGGGTGAAGAATCTCCGCTAGCATATCTTTACAAAGGAAATGCTGCTGTTTTGTTGCTTGGTGCTGACTACGATACCAATACCTCTTTTCATTTAGCAGAGTATCGAGTCAATTATGCACCCAGGATAGAAGAGGGAGCGCCTGTGATAGAGGGTGGGAAACGGGTTTGGAAAACCTATACGGATCTTGATCACCAGACGCATCTGTTTTCAGAGTTAGGGAAGTCCTTTGAGAGTGAATGTAGGGTGTATAGTGGAAAAGTAGGTTCTGCTAAAACGCGACTTTTTTCACAACGAGACGCAGTGGACTATGCTAGTCGTTGGTTGAAGAGCTACAGTGGCTCATGTTTTTCCAAGGAGTGAGTCTCGTTCAAGCTGCTAAGGTCACTTTTCCCATCTCTTGTTTCCAACTAAAGTAGCCCCAAGTTGCAATTCCAAGGAAGAGTAGGTATAATCCGCTGGTCATGTAGAGTTCTTTATACCAGTACATACCGATTGAAAAAACATTGATGAAGATCCAAATCAGCCAGTTTTGCAATACTTTCCGAGATAGAAAATATTGAGCTATGATACTTGCGACAGCAAGGGTTGCATCAAGATAAGGGATACTGGCGTCAGTAAACTTATCTAGCAGAAACGCCCACAACATTCCACCCACTAAGATCGTACCGATCGTAATGATGGTTTCGTTTTTTGTCATATTACGTGTGACCCGTACATCCTTCGAATTTTTATCACCTGTTAGCCAGAAATACCAACCAATCACGGAAAGAATGAAGAAAAATACCTGCAAGCCCATGTCTGCATAGAGATGTACTTGATAAAACATGATAAAAAATATGGAGACGTTTATTAGCGCGATAGGAAAACCCCAGATATTTTCCCGTGCATTGAGATAGACACAGAGCAGACCTGTAATCGTTGTCCACACTTCAATGTTCATGATCCATGCCATCCTTCTTCCTCCTTCAAAGTAGCGATTAGTTAGACTTGAAAAAATAGTAGGAAAATAAATTGGCTACTATTATTTATTAAATATATCATATTATTGTTTGGTTGATGGGAAAAGATTACTAAATAGGAATTAGGAAGCCTTAATAATAGAAGGTTCCTAGCTATTTATCAGCCACTGAATAAGAGAATGGGGTGATTTTTTATCCCGATGAACCTAAATCCGCTTGGATATGCTAAAATCAAGCCAAGATTAGTCTCGCAGGTGAAAGAAGCGAGCAAGGTGGAAGGAGTGAAGATATTGCAAGAGATTTCCGCCGGTGGTGTTGTTTACCGTCGTGTTCAAGGAGAATTAGAAATTTTACTCATTGAAGATCGATATTCTCGTTGGACATTACCAAAAGGGAAAAAAGAAGAAGGAGAGACCGATGAGGAAACCGCTCTCCGTGAAATTTTAGAGGAAACTGGAGTTCAAGGAAAGATCTGCGAGCGATTAGAGACAATTCGGTATCGTTATTTTCATCCCCAATACGGAGATATTGCGAAAGAAGTTCATTATTTCCTAGTGGAAGCGGATGATGGCACAGTTACGCCTCAATTGTCCGAGATTACTGGTGCGACCTGGTTGTCTCCAGCTGAAGCATGGCAGAAGCAAAGTAATGAAGGGTATGACAATAACGATAGTGTCCTAGAACAAGCCTTTATCCAACTGGGCTTACAGGAGATTCTGAGAGGAGAACAAGCCACATGAATGTACGTGAACTAGCATCCATGATTGACCATACATTGCTAAAGCCCGAGGCTACCTCGGACCAGGTCGATCGGTTGTGTGAGGAAGCGGCAGAACATCACTTTGCATCAGTATGTATTAACCCCTTTTGGGTAGCTCGAGCAGCTAAAAAACTGAAAGGCACTGGTGTCAAAGTATGTACGGTGGTAGGGTTTCCCTTAGGGGCTACTACTTCGGAAGCAAAGGCTTTTGAAACGAAGGATGCGATTCGTAATGGTGCTAGTGAGATTGATATGGTAATGAATATCGGTGCGCTAAAATCAGGAGATTTGGATACTGTTCGTCAAGATATTGCAGCCGTTGTGGAGGCGGCTGACGGTGTTCTTGTGAAGGTGATTCTAGAGACTGGTTTACTTAACTCTGACGAGATTCGCGTTGCTTCGGAAAAGGCGAAAGCGGCAGGAGCTCACTTCGTTAAAACCTCTACTGGTTTTGGCCATGGAGGAGCAACAGAGGAAGCTGTACAACTGATGCGCGAAACGGTTGGGGAGGAAGTAGGTGTAAAGGCCTCCGGTGGTGTGCGTGATTTTTCAGGGGCAAAGAAAATGGTGCAAGCAGGGGCTAATCGAATCGGTGCTAGCTCAAGTGTCGCGATTGTGAGTGGAAAGCAGGGAAGCCAAGGCTATTGATAAGTTCGTTCTGAGAAATTGGATAAAGTATCACATAAAAAAGGATGGTACACGTGTACTATCCCTTTTTTATGTGATTCTATTTTGACAACTCCCACAGCTAAAGCACCCTATGGGCACTTCCTTAATAAAAGTGGGCTCAGTCAGCGAAAGTCTGTAAGTGAGGTTGAGAACCTACGGTTTGTTTTTTTTCTTCTTCCTGAGATTTGGTTGGGCAGTCCATGCGATAATAGTGCGATCGGGCAACATCTTCGTGATCCACGAAGCGAAGTGGCCTGCAAAGGGGAGAACCAGCAGAGAACAAGCCACATTATATAAGGTTTGGATGTGGGCTACTTGTGATGCCAGGTGGTCGGATAAGAAAGGCGTTATATCTACTATCCATGGAATAAAGGGGAGAAAAAGTAAAATTCCTCCTAAGTTAAGAACTAAATGAGCAAGGGCAACTTGTTTTGCTCCACGGCTAGAGCCGATGGAGGCGAGAAATCCAGTGACACAGGTGCCTGCATTACTGCCTAACACAACGGCAATTGCAAAGGGAAGGGGAATGATTCCTGTAGCGAAAAAACCCATCGTAATAGCGATGACAGCACCGCTACTCTGGATGATTGCTGTAATGATGATCCCAACCAAAACGCCCACAAGAATATCATTTCCCGATTGGTTGAGTAACCAAGTGATCCAACCTCGGGTTTTCAGGGGGGCGGCTATCCACTGCATCGCTTCCATCCCTAGAAAGATACAACCAAAACCACTCACGGCCATACCGATGTGAGAAAGCCGTTTCCATGGCATCAGATATAGGGCACCACCGCAAATGATAAGTGGCACTGCAAAGTCCTCTACCTTTAAAGCGAGGATTTCTGTGGTTATTGTCGTGCCGATATTGGTTCCTAATATAATTCCAACAGTTTGTGTGAAGTTCATCAACTCTGCATTAACAAATCCGATTGTGATGACCGTGACAGCACTGCTACTTTGTAGAAATGCTGTTGCTGTCAAGCCGGTGGCAAAACTACGTACAGGCGTCCGTGTGAAACGGAGTAAGAGCTCACGTAATCGATCTGCGGCTAGGGACTCTAAGCCATAACGTAGTAATTGCATCCCAAAAAGAAAAATAGCCAATCCCGTAGCGAAGGGGATGATGATCTCTTTCACAGTCAGCCCTCCTCATGCCTTCTCCCATGTATATGCAATCAAGGGACAGGCATGACGAGGGTTTTTTCAGGCGCTCCTTACCGTTTTCTTATGTGATGGGGAACATAGGGTGGAGGTTTACGGTCGAATGGACCTTGAATGGGTTTATTCGATGCGATAGTGGACTTCGGGTCTGGTTGTGGGGAGCCAAAAATCGCCCATGGTGGTGCAGGTTGTTCTTTGCGACCAGGTGGGGGTAATTTGGCTTTTTTTATGCCACAACGCTTATCTAGTTCCTCTTTAACCAATCGCTGAATCAAGCGGCGCAGTTTCGTTTCCATCGATTTGGATTGCTTGTTCATCAGACTGACTCCTTTGCTCTCTTTTTCCAGCAGAATATGCAAAAGGAGCCCAAAAGGTGTTGAAGAATCTTTTACGGTGGGTATAGCTTTTGGTATAATATCAACAAAACCAGGAAGGATCGGAAAGGGGGAACCAATGATGGCAGAATGTATTTTTTGTGGAATCATCGAAGGAAACATTCCAGCAGAAAAAGTTTACGAAGATGAACTGGTAACCGCTTTTAAAGATATCCATGCACAAGCACCGGTTCACATTTTGGTTATCCCAAATCAACATATCCCCTCGATTCAACAGATAGGAGAGGGAGATAGTCAACTACCTGGCCGCTTTTTTTCTGTGATCAATCAACTGGCGCAGGATTACGGTCTTGCTGAACGAGGGTACCGCATCGTTAACAATTGTGGGGAAGATGGTGGACAGACTGTTCATCATATCCATTTTCACCTGTTAGGTGCTCGTCACCTTACATGGCCCCCAGGTTAACGGTTCCTTTTGACACATCTTTCTGGGGTATTGTATAATGATCGATGGGTTTGCTGTTTGCTTTCATGTCTGGAAAGATGGTCAGATATGATAAGTAGTGTACGCGAAGCGCATGTCCCCTTAGGCGGGGCCAAACCCTTCGCTTATTAATCGCTGGAGGGTGTTCTCCCCGGCGGTTTTATAGCCCCGGGCACCAACAGCCCGCGGAGGGAGGGATCAAGAATGGCGGAAATTCACGTTCGCAAAAACGAAACGCTGGATAAAGCGCTGCGCCGTTTTAAAAAGGCTACAGCGAAAGATGGTACAATGCGGGAACTGAAGAAGCGCAAGTTCTATGAAAAGCCCAGTATCAAGCGCAAAAAGAAGTCTGATGCAGCCCGTAAACGCAAATGAGCGAGGTGCTGAGCTGGTGACTTTGATTGAGCGGTTAACCGATGATATGAAAGCCGCGATGAAAAATAAAGATAAAAACAGATTGACTGTCATTCGTATGGTTCGATCCTCGATCAAAAATAAAGAGATCGAATTAAAGCGACCCTTAACTGAAGATGAAGCACTTTCTGTTGTGGCAAAGGAGTATAAGCAACATCAAGACTCCCTTGCGGAGTTTGTGCAAGCTAATCGTGACGATCTTGCCGAGAAAGCACGGTCAGAGATGGCTATCTTAAAGGATTATCTTCCCGAGCCTCTTACAGAAGAGGAAGTAAGAAGGATGGTTCAAGAAGTCATCGCACAGACGGGTGCTACATCAAGAGCAGACATGAAGAAAGTGATGACACGGCTCATGCCTCAAGTCAAAGGTCGTGCGGATGGGAAAACAGTGAATCGCTTGGTTCAGGAGTCTTTACAGTAGACTTCTACTACATTCACAGCGCACATCTTCGATGGCGCTGTGTTTTTTCGCTTATAGACGGAAAAAGATTTCAGGAACGAGAAACTCATTACTTTCCAACTCGTATTATTGATAGGGGGGTGAATGGATGAATAGATGGAAGGAGAGTATTTCCGCTTTTTATTTGCTGGCATTGTTAGGGACCATTGGTTCGCTCGTTGTACCTTTTGGCTATGCAGCGGCGGAATCATCAGCAAAGGTACCGGACAACTCATCCTTTGCTGAACAATTAGGAGAGTTTGTCACTAACCCTTATGTCGTTATGCTATTGCTAATCTTCGGATTAGCGGGAGTGTTTATCGAGTTATTGACCCCCGGTTTTGGTGTAGCTGGGGGTATTGGGCTCATATCTTTTGGTCTTTACTTCTTTGGCAACTACATCGCTGGGTTTGCTGGTTACGAAACATTGCTATTTATCGTAATTGGGTTACTATTGATGGGGATTGAATTAGTAGTACCCGGCGGCATATTTGGTATATTAGGTTTCATCTCTTTTGCCGCTGGAGTGGTCTATGCCACCTATGATACAACGGTGGGGCTTATCTCCCTTCTCTTGGCGATGGTGATAGGTGGAGTGATCGTAGCTGGTGCAGTAAAAATCCTAGGGATTCGAGATACTTGGAGACGATTCGTGTTATTTTCTTCTCAGAAAAATGAGACAGGGTATGTGTCTCAAAAAGAACGGGCCCAGTTAACCGGACGACAAGGAAAGACGATTACACCTCTACGTCCTTCAGGGACTGCGGAAATCGATGGCGTACGGCAGGATGTTGTAAGTGATGGAGGGTTTATCGCGAGCGGTGAACCAGTAGTGGTTGTTGGAGTGGAAGGAATGAGAGTAATTGTTCGTAAGCTTTTAGAGGAAAAAGAAATTCAAAGTGATAAGTAGAATAAAGTGAGATGTACCAGGTTATAAGTAGAAGGGATTCACCTCTCTCCATAATAAAATGGTTGTGTTGAAGGAATGATTTGAGAAAGGGGATTGGATATGGAAATCGGAATCGGAGCTATTTTACTAATTATTGGTGGGGTCATCGCTTTAGCGCTTCTCTTTACATTTGTACCGATTATGCTTTGGATCTCTGCAATGGCATCGGGTGTATATGTTGGCTTGACGACATTGATCGGTATGCGACTACGACGGATCACTCCTGCTGGCATTGTGAATCCCCTGATTAAAGCTCGGAAAGCTGGGCTGGATGTTTCGATTGAGCAATTGGAGACGCACTACTTAGCTGGGGGGAATGTGAACCGAGTTGTTGATGCGTTGATTGCAGCGCAACGGGCGGATATCGACTTGATGTTTGAGCGTGCGGCGGCGATTGATTTGGCTGGCCGGGATGTGCTAGAAGCGGTACAGATGAGTGTAAATCCTAAAGTGATTGAGACGCCCGTCGTATCCGCAGTTGCCAAAGATGGGATTGAAGTAAAAGTAATCGCTCGGGTAACGGTCCGTGCCAATATCGAACGGCTTGTCGGTGGTGCTGGTGAGGAGACGATTATTGCCCGTGTTGGTGAGGGAATTGTTACCACAAATGGTTCTGCCAATAGCCATAAAGAAGTGCTGGAGAACCCAGATATGATTTCAAATACAGTACTTAATAAAGGCCTGGATTCAGGGACTGCTTTTGAGATCTTGTCCATCGATATCGCAGATGTAGATGTAGGTAAAAATATTGGGGCAACACTACAAATGGACCAAGCCCAGGCCGATAAAAACATTGCTCAAGCGAAGGCAGAGGAACGCCGAGCGATGGCTGTTGCTAAGGAACAGGAAATGCGTGCTCGTGTAGAGGAAATGCGTGCGAAGGTAGTGGAGGCTGAAGCGGAAGTTCCCATGGCGATGGCCCAGGCCCTACGCGAAGGAAAGCTTGGTGTAATGGATTACTACAATATGCAAAATGTGATGGCGGACACCGATATGCGCAAATCCATCTCTCGCTCGGATGAGGAGGATGCTTAAGAGGGCTCTTAAGCAGTAGGAGGTGTCAGCAATGGATTGGTTGTTTAAGTTAGTCTCTGAATTTGGATATTTGTTTTTGATCTTGATCGTGTATTGGGTGGGTTGGTTAATAAAGACCTTTTTCTCAAAAAGTAAATCGAATGGAAAACCAGTTCGGCAACGGAAGCCAATGAATAGAAATAGAATGAAAAAACCTTCTTCGTTACAACAAGGAGAGCACTCTGCCGAAGACGCTTATGGTTCTGCTCAAACTGCTCAAACCCTCGGACGGGATATAGAAATAGAGCGGGATCGACCAACCAACAGGTTGCATATTCCGTTATCTGTAGATAGCCAAAGAACTGTGGTGAGGAAGAAGCGAGGGAGAGCGATACCTAAGCTTTCCCAACAGGGATGGAAGCAAGCCATCATATTCAAGGAAATTCTTGACCCTCCGGTAGCTCGCCGTCGACGGAACAGAATGCGGTAATTGTGAGATAGGAGATAGTGTAGCAATGTTAGGAGCCGATGATTTCATCGGCTCCTTTTCATACGTGGGAAAGCCTATTTCCACTTCTTCCCTTGGAAACAAGTGCGTGACTTGCTTTTCTCTATTCCGTCCACACTAGAGTTACAAGAGGAGGGGGTGAAAGAAAATGGCTACTCGTAATCGTTTACTTGTACCACAAGCTGCTAACGTAGTAAACCAGTACAAAGAGGAGATCGCTGCTGAATTTGGCGTTCAACTCGGTGCAGGAAGTACTTCTCGTGCGAATGGTTCAGTAGGTGGAGAAATTACGAAGCGTTTAGTGCGTCAAGCACAACAACAGCAACCAGGTAAATAACAACTGAATCGAACTCATGGTGAAATTGGCGATGCGTAAAACGCATCGCTTTATTTTTCATCGGACAAATCCATCCTACATATACTGCTACGATCCCCTGACTACCATCTAAGCGGTTTTTTCACATAAAGTGGGACAACGGTGCATAAGGTGGAGTCAAGAAGATGGAGGGCCGTTCCATGCGGAAGATCGGAAGTCGAGTGCGTAAATTCGCTTCGGATTTGTTGGATATCCCCCAGGATGTGATGACGGATGTGCCTCGGATCCTGATAATAGGACCTTATCGAGTTCATGTGGAGAACCACCATGGAGTCGAAAAATTTTCTGATGGGGAGATTCGACTGCGAACCGCGCGGGGAGTATTACAAATCATCGGGGCCCAATTAAAGATCCAGGCAATTTATTCCCATGATATATGGATAGACGGAACCGTTTCCGAGGTGAAGTACCTGGATTAAGGGGAGAGTTCCATGCAAAATCAATGGCCACAATCATTTAAAGGTAGTCTTCACATTGATATCAGAGGAGAGAACCTTGCTGACTTTATCAATCAAGCCACAAAGGCTGGACTACACCTCTCTAAAATCCTCTGGGTGGATGACCAACGAATTTGCTTAACAATTCCTGTGGCAGATTTTTATCGTTTACGCCCCTTTTTACGGAGTACAAAGACAAGGGTGAGAATTCGGAATAAGGTTGGGTTACCCTTCTGGATTGCAAGGGTAAAACGCAGACATTTTTTTTTATGGGGAATGGGTCTTTTTATAGCAATCATTATCTTTCTCTCTTCCCTGGTATGGTCAGTGGAAGTGGAGGGTAATGAAATTGTCCCTACACGAGAAATTTTATCCTCCCTTCAGCAGGAAGGGGTTTATGTGGGACAGATGAAGAGTCAAATCCCAAAAATAAGTCATCTACAACATCATTTAATGGAAAAGATCCCACGTCTCTCCTGGGTAGGGTTTCGGATAGAGGGAACACGCGCGATTCTGACCGTTGTCGAAAAAAAACGAATCACTGAGGAAGAGCAAAAAGGTGAACATCGTCGAGTCAATCTGGTGGCTAAACGAAGTGGCATGGTTACGGATATTCAGGTCGAGAGAGGACACCCTTTAGTTGATGTGAATGATATTGTGAAGAAAGGCCAACTGATTGTTTCCGGACGGTATGGAGATAAAAAAAAGACTCCTGATACGGTTAAAGATGATCCAATAGAGGAAAAGTTTGTTGGTGCAGAGGGAAAGGTATTAGGAGAGGTATGGTATGAGTCCACTGTGACGGTACCGCTCACTCAAAAAAGAAAAGTTTACACTGGCCGTCGAGTTCGTGAGACTCATCCTTATCTAGCGGGCCGAGTCGTACGGTTACCCTTCATTACCACTGATTTGGAGGGAGAGGCAGAATTTATTCAAAGGGTCCATAAAATTAATGTATGGAAATGGACCTTACCCTTTGGGTGGGTCAAAGAAGAGCAATTAGCTATGAAATGGGTGTATCGAAAACTTTCCCAAAAAAATGGGATCTTGATTGGGCGTCAACAAGCACGTGTCCAAATGCTGAGCCGTTTAGGAGAGGATGGACGAATTTTAGAGGAAAAAATTTTGCACGCGAGTGAGCAGAGTGGTAAAGTTGTAATGAAGATCCACTTTACTGTAATTGAAAATATAGCTAGTCCACAACCGATTTTGCAAGGAGAATGAGTCACTTGCCAAAAAAGGAGAACATCATAAAAATCCGACTACGAGATGGAAACGAAGCTCTTGCTCTCTTTGGTCCCCAAGATAGCTTTTTGCGAATGATTGAGGATCGTACCTCTGCTAAGATCGTATCCAGAGGAGAAGAGGTGGTCATTTCTGGCTCTACAGATGAGTTAGAGATGCTTAGTCACCTGTTTCGTGTATTATTAAGTTTGATTAGACGTGGTATCTCGCTGACAGAACGTGATGTGATTTATGCGGAACGATTGGCCAGACAAGGGTTAGCGGACGAGTTACTCGAGTTGTATGATGAACAGATTGGCACAACACATAAGGGGAAATCCATTCATATCAAAACGCTTGGACAGCGTCATTATGTAAGCGCCATCCAAAAGTCCGATATCGTATTTGGGATTGGTCCCGCAGGTACAGGAAAAACCTTCCTAGCTGTTGTCATGGCGGTAACCGCTTTGAAAAATAATAAAGTGAAACGAATTGTATTGACTCGACCTGCGGTAGAAGCAGGGGAGAGTCTTGGTTTTTTACCAGGTGACCTCCAGGAAAAAGTAGATCCTTATCTGCGCCCCCTCTATGATAGCTTATACACGATGTTGGGATTAGAACAGGTGGGTAAGCTGATGGAGCGGGGTTTAATCGAGGTAGCTCCCTTGGCCTATATGAGGGGACGTACGTTAGAGGATTCTTTTGTTATCTTAGATGAAGCGCAGAATACCACCAATGAGCAGATGAAGATGTTCCTCACACGACTTGGCTTTGGTTCTAAGATGGTTGTCACAGGAGATGTTACCCAGGTGGATTTACCGAAGGGTAAACAATCCGGTCTTAGAGAAGCGGAGAAGCTACTGGAGCCTGTGGAGGAGATTCCCTTTGTTTATCTCACCCAAGCTGATGTGGTTCGCCACACCTTGGTGCAAAAAGTGATCGATGCCTACGCCCAGGTGGAATAACCTCTCTTCCTCGTACAAAGTCAATGTGTGACTTAAGCAGGGGAAAGGGTTGCCCCTTGTTGCGCAGGAAAAGTGTCTGGGTTCGGCTCGTGAGGGAGTCAATCTCGGGCTCTTTTGTGTCTTTAGAGTCCTATAGATGAGTAAATCCCTATGAGTGTCACTCGCATCGAGTACCCTGGCTAAGGGTAAAAGGAGCGGAACTACAATGAGTTTACACATAGAAATTGATGTTCAGGTTTCTATAGATGAGGCGGAGAAGCAAGTCTTAGCCAAGGTAGAACAGGCTTTACAAACCGCGGCAGAATTAGAAAAGGTGACAGAGGAGGATGCTGAAGTTTTCCTCATGATCACTGATAGTGAAGAGATCCAACGCCTTAATCGGGAATTTCGCCAAATTGACCGTGGGACAGATGTCCTATCCTTCCCCCAATGGGAACCAGGGGAGCCTCGCCATGTTGAAGAAGGGATGCCCGTACCTCTAGGAGATATTGTTATCTCCTTGCCACATGCCAAGGAACAGGCTATCGAGTATGGGCACTCATTGGAACGAGAGCTTGCATTTCTTGCTGTTCATGGCTTTCTCCATCTACTGGGGTATGATCATGGAACAGAGGAAGAAGAGGAAAAGATGTTTGCTCGTCAAGAGGAGATTTTATCCCCACTAGGATTGTCGAGGTAACGATGATGATCTGGTTGTCCAAGTTACTGGCTAGTTTCCGTTATGCTTTGGAAGGATTGAAGTACACACTAGTCAGCCAGCGTAATATGCGAATTCATTATATCGCAGCTCTGATCGTACTTCTGTTGTCTTTGTACTTACCTTTGCGAAAGGTAGAAGTGCTGATCCTCTTTGTCTGTATTCTGCTTGTGATTGTAGCAGAGCTAATTAATACAGCAGTAGAAGCTGTGATTGATCTGGTGACAGAGGAATTTCATCCCTTAGCCAAGGTAGCAAAAGATGTAGCAGCAGGTGCCGTTCTTCTGTGTTCCGGAATGGCTGTTGTAGTCGGGGTAAGTGTCTTTTATCCCTATATGGGTTTTCTCTCACTTTCTCACCTCGAAGGGACCCCCTATTCGCGCAATATCGGATTAGCGGCTCTCATCGCTTTTAACTTTTTCCTCACCCTAATGATTAAAGCGGTCGCCCATCGACTAGGAAAATGGAACTGGGAACCAAGTATGACAACGTCTTTGGCCAGTTGTATCGCTACTTCCTTGATGGTGATTGTCCATAATCTTTTGGCTACATTGTTACTCATCCTACTGACGGCTTTGATGATGGGGACCATTCTTCATAACAAAGAACGGAAAAACCCGGCTATTTTGGGTGTGATACTGGGAGCTTTAGTAGCGGTCATTGCATTTCGATTGATGTAATTGCTAAAACGGCTGATTACATAGATTGCCCCCTCCTATTGAAGGTGAGAGGGGGAACTGGGTTATATCTATCCGTACAGTTGGAAGAAGGAGATTAAAGTATGGATTACGAACAGTTGGTTGAAGAAGCAAAGATGGCTCGTCAAAGGGCGTATGTACCCTACTCGAAGTTTAAGGTTGGTGCCGCTCTGCTTACAGCAAAGGGAGAAGTGATACAGGGGTGTAATGTGGAGAATGCATCCTATGGACTTGCCAACTGTGCTGAACGGACGGCCTTATTTAAGGCAATTTCAGATGGGGAAACAGAGTTTGTCACTATGGCTGTAGTGGCGGATACAGAGGAGCCCGTGACGCCTTGTGGAGCATGTCGGCAGGTCCTTGTGGAATTGTGTCCTCCAGAGATGCCGGTGGTACTTAGTAACCTGGCTAATAAGATTTCGATGACGACTGTACAGGAATTGTTGCCGGGGGCATTTACAAAGGAGGATTTAAATGATGCGGAATGATGGAGAAACACATAAGCATCGATCTGGTTTCGTAGCACTAATCGGACGCCCCAATGTCGGAAAATCCACCCTCCTTAACCATATCCTTAAGCAGAAGATTGCAATCATGTCAGACAAGCCGCAAACAACACGCAATCGTATTCAAGGAATTCATACAACCGAAGAAGAGCAAGTGGTTTTTTTGGATACCCCAGGGATCCATAAACCTAAATCCCGATTAGGGGATTATATGGTGAAAGTAGCTCGGAATACGTTTGCGGAAGTGGATGTAATTTTACTATTAGTCGATGCAAAAGAAGGATTGGGGCAGGGAGATCGCTTTATAATGGATTTGCTTAAGGATGTAAAAACCCCAGTCTTTCTCATTGTTAATAAGATCGATCAAGTCCATCCCGATGAGCTTCTACCCTTTATTGATCAATATCGGACGCTCTACCCCTTTAGTGAAGTCGTACCGATTTCTGCTTTACAAGGAAATAATACCGACACCTTGATGAAGCTGGTGGTAGAACGGCTACCAGAAGGGCCTGCATTTTATCCTTCCGAGTATGTTACCGATCACCCTGAACGATTTATCGTTGGCGAATTAGTACGAGAAAAAGTACTTCATTTAACCCGGGAAGAGATTCCCCACTCCGTAGCTGTACACGTAGAGGAAATGATGAAAGAAGAGGATGAAACGGTTTATGTACGTGCCACGATTTATACCGAGCGTTCTTCGCAAAAAGGGATCCTGATCGGCAAACAGGGCTCCATGTTAAAGGAAGTCGGTCGACGGGCACGTGAGGATATTCAGCGTCTTTTAGGAAGCCGAGTCTATCTTGATTTGTGGGTGAAGGTAAAAAAAGATTGGCGCAATGAAGAGTTTATGTTACGTTCTCTAGGCTATCAGGACGAACACTGATCAGAGAAAAAATCGATTGTCAACTTTTACGAGGTGGAAACAAATCACAATCGACTTTCAGGTTACCGACTTCCCTTCCAGGTCATACTAACGACGTGAACATGGCAATTCATCGGCGGAGAGGATGATGCACCAGTGCGCAGCTTTTCCTGGAATTGTTTCGAGGCTACAGGCGACATCGATGCTTATCTGTTATTTAAAGACGCAGATATGCTGATGAAGCAAGGGGAAGAAGAGAACCTTCGGGTAACTGAAGAGAAAGTCGAAGTGTAAGGATGGGGGCCAATGCTGACAAAGATCGAAGGTGTGGTCCTCCGTACCCGAGACTACGGAGAGAGTAACAAAATAGTGACGATTTTTACACGGGAACAGGGCAAGTTTGCCGTAATGGCACGTGGTGCAAAAAAGCCCAAAAGTCGGCTGGGAGCTGCAACCCAGCCGTTTACTTTGGGCTTTTTTCTCTGTTTTTCTGGTTCAGGAATGGGAACGATCACTCAAGCAGAAATATTGGAATCCCATGTTCACCTACGTTCCGATTTGCTTTACACCGCTTATGCGGCCTATTGGGTAAAGTACCTTGATAACATGATTCAGGAAAAAGAACCAGCACCCTTGCTATATGAACTATTACTTTCGATGTTGAATCGCTTGGAAGCGGGTGTCGATCCAGAGATTCTTAGCCGGATTTTTGAATTAAGAGTGTTGGAATCAGCAGGTTATCGGCCACACTTGGATAGGTGCGTCAGTTGCAGAGGAACAGAAGAACCCTTTGCCTTTAGTGTTCAGATGGGTGGGATTTTATGCAGTAATTGTTTTTATCGAGATCCCCATCGGATCCCTCTCTCCTCAGCTTCTGCACGTATTTTAAAACAATTGCAACGAATGACACCAGATCGCCTTGGTCAAGTACAGGTGAGAGAGGAGACTCAACTCCAATTAGAACGTGTCATGCGCTGTTTTAGTGACGAATACACGGGTCTGAAACTAAAATCCAGAATTTTTTTGGATCAATTGAAGCGTGATTGGGGTAAGGAGAGGAAATAAGCCAATCTAAAGGAAGACGTTGACAAGACGTCCCGACCTTTGATATATGTTAATTACTAATCAACATTGGCGCGATGACGGAAAAGAGTAGCCGGTAGGATTGCATATAGCGAGCCAGGGATGGTGAAAGCCTGGTAGCAAAGCCGGTGAAGGGCGGTCCTGAGTGCATTGAATTGAGGGGATCGGAAGTGACTCCGATCAAATAGGGTGGAACCGCGGGAGAATCTCTCGTCCCTATGGAGCTTTTTCTATAGGGGTGGGAGATTCTTTATTTTTATATGGAGGTGTCTTTTAGTATGAACATGCAAGATATCATATTGAATCTGCAATCCTTTTGGAGTAAACAAGGTTGTGTCTTGGCTCAACCCTATGATGTTGAAACGGGTGCAGGAACCATGAACCCGATGACCTTTTTACGTAGTCTAGGACCTGAACCATGGAATGTAGCCTATGTTGAGCCTTCCCGCCGTCCAGCGGATGGGCGCTATGGAGAGAACCCGAACCGGGTTTACCAACACCATCAGTTCCAGGTAATTATGAAGCCTTCTCCAGATAATATCCAGGAAGTCTACCTAGAGAGTCTAAAAGCTCTTGGGATCAATCCTTTAGAACATGATATCCGCTTTGTTGAAGATAACTGGGAAAACCCCGCAATGGGTGCCGCAGGGTTGGGTTGGGAAGTATGGTTGGATGGGATGGAAGTTACCCAATTTACCTATTTTCAACAGGTGGGTGGGTTGGAAGCCGATCCTGTTTCTGTTGAACTTACTTATGGTTTGGAACGTCTTGCTTCCTATATCCAGGATAAAGAAAATATCTATGAATTGACCTGGGTGGATGGAGTTACCTATGGGGATATTTTTAAGCAACCGGAGTATGAGCACTCCAAATATACCTTTGAAATCTCCGATGCGGACAAGTTATTCCGCTGGTTTGAACAATACGAAGAAGAAGCAAAGCGAGCCATCGAAGAAAGCTTGGTATTCCCTGCCTATGATTATGTTTTGAAATGCTCCCATACCTTTAATTTGCTCGATGCACGAGGTGCAATTAGTGTTACGGAGCGTCCGGGATACCTTGGCCGAGTACGGGGGTTGGCACGGCGCTGTGCAAAGCTATATGTAGAGCAACGGGAACGTTTAGGGTTTCCAATGCTGAAAGAGGGAGGGGAAGAAAATGCCTAATCGGGACTGGTTATTAGAAATAGGTGTGGAAGAGATGCCTGCACGCTTTGTGCCAGATAGTCTCACTCAATTAGAAGAGAAAATGCTTCATTGGCTGGATGAGAATCATATCGCCCACGGTGTAGCGGAAACCTTCGCTACTCCGCGCCGCTTGACGATTCGTGTGCGGGATGTTGTGGAGGGGCAAGCTGATGTAGAAGAAGAGGTGCGCGGACCGGCAAAGCGTATTGCTGTAGGGGCAGACGGTGGATGGTCCAAGGCAGCTGTAGGGTTTGCTCGTAAACAAGGACTTACCACAGCCGATCTTGTACTAGAGGAGTACAAAGGGGAAACCTACGTATTTGCTCGTCGTCATGTGAAGGGACGGGCGACGGTGGAGCTATTAAAAGAGGGTGTTCCTGAGGTTCTAAGTGCCCTTACTTTCCCTAAATCGATGCGTTGGGGGAATCGTCGCCTTCGCTTTATTCGCCCCGTTCGTTGGTTAGTAGGGCTGTTTGGTGAAGAAGTAGTACCCTTTACATGGGCAGGTGTGACAGCGGACAAGGTAACACGAGGACATCGTTTTCTGGGAGCAGAGGCAACGATACCCGTTGCGGAACAGTATGAGGATATTCTCAAAGAGCAAGCGGTAGTGGTAGATATTGAAGCTCGGCGGGCAGATATTCGCTCCCAGCTTGCTCGGTTAGAAAAGGAAAAGGGCTGGCAAATCCCTATTGATGGAGACTTACTAGAGGAAGTTACTCATTTGGTAGAGTTTCCGACAGCGCTCTCTGGTTCCTTTGACGAAGCTTACCTGGAACTTCCTGCATCCGTTTTAATTACAACGATGCGTGAACACCAACGCTACTTCCCAGTTGAAGACGCGAATGGGAAACTTCTTCCCTTCTTTATCACGGTTCGAAATGGAGATGAGTGCTCTCTAGGTAAAGTAGCAAAGGGGAACGAGAAGGTACTCTCCGCGCGTCTAGCAGATGCTCGCTTCTTCTTTGAAGAAGATCAGAAACTGAGTATTGAAAAGGCAGTCGAGAAGTTGAACAATGTGATCTTCTTTGAAGGTCTGGGTACCATTGGCGATCATGTTCACCGTATCCGGGCACTGGCCGAGACCCTAGCGGATCGTTTGGAACTAGAGGATGGCGAGCGGAAGACCTTACTTCGGGCCGCTGATATTTGTAAGTTTGACATTTCTACCTATATGGTCAATGAATTCCCTGAACTCTCTGGGGTGATGGGTCAAGTGTATGCCAAGCAAGCCGGTGAATCAGAGGATGTAGCTGAAGCGATCGAGGAGCATTACTATCCTCGCTTTGCGAATGATCGTTCACCAAAAGGATCAGCAGGGACGCTGATCAGCTTACTGGATAAGTTGGATGGGGTTGTGGCTGCATTTAGCCTTGGAATTCAGCCGACAGGTTCTCAGGATCCGTATAGTCTGCGGCGCCGTGCTGCTGGCGTGATTCAAATCCTTGCCGATTCAACTTGGAAAAGTCTCACCCTTTCCACTCTTTTTGATCTGGCATTGGACCAATTAACTGAGGATGGTTGGTTGAAACGTCCTGCAGATGAAGTGAAGGATGAATTGACCGCTTTCTTTGACCTGCGGCTGAAGGCCCTTCTTCAGGAAGAAGGGATACGTTATGATATTATCGATGCTCTCCTTACAGGAGAGTCGACAACACCGTCCTTGATGCTCGATAAAGCACGGGTATTGGTGCGCGAAGTGGAAAAAGATGAGTTTAAACAAGTGGTTGAAGGATTTAGCCGTGCAGCTAATTTGGCGGACAAAGGAGAACCTGGGTTGACGATCAACCGTGATCTTTTAGAAGCCTGGGCAGAGCGTGAACTCCTCGCTACTATTGGCAATGCAGGAGAAGCCTTTACCAAAGCGGAGGCGCGTCAGGATGCACAGGGTATGTATGATGAAATCAGCAAACTGGCACCCGTGATCCATCGTTTCTTCGACGATGTGCTAGTAATGGATGAGAATGTTGCGAATCGCAATAACCGTCTCGCCCTGTTACAACAGATTGATGCTTTAGTTAGCCGATTTGCTCTCTTTAAAAAGATCGTGTTTGCTTCTTGATTCGAGGAAGACGTAGTCTACGCTACTGAAATAGATAGTTATGTTATGTGGGTATTTTTTCACTATGAAGGTGGATAAATGCCCTCTTTTTATTTTGCTAAATGATAACCATAAATTGGCGTTAGAAAAGAGAATGAGTTCACAGGAGTCTGAATGATTGGCGAGGAAAATAATAAAGTCGGACCGTTCGGGCCTTCTTGAAAGAATGTCTTGATCCTACTTACTTCTTCTTTAATCCCTTGATACGTGTTTTCCACTCAGTCCATTTTCTTTTATCTCCACTAAAAGGTAGAATGATCGGGGTTTTGGGTGAAACAAGCTCAGAAAACTTCAATAGTTCAGGTTCGGTAGAGGATGTAAAAGGGATATGACAGGTATCGGGTGTATCGCCCCAACTGAGGGAAGAAGAAAGCCTGATCAGTGAGGTGGCCGACTTTACTTGACTATAGAACTGGTTCCAATCCGATGCGGCATTAAGAATTTCTTTTTCAGTGGCAGCGGCAAATAAGCTTCGAGAACGTCGCATGTAGCTGAGTGCGTTTGAGGTGATGCGTGCGTAGGATGTGTCAAAGCATAGCTTTACCTCTGTTGCCTCCACAATGCGCAATAGGTGGCGTGGGGTGCGCAGGGCAGGATGAATGTAACCTTTATCGGGTTCAAAATAGGTAGTTCCCCCCATTGGGGCATTTTCAATGGTCATATGGATTCCATAGGGTTTAGCGAGAATCGTGAGATACTGTAACTGTTCGATTACCTGCTCGACATAGTTCGTTTTATAATCATGGAGAGCATTGAAATCGCGTGGTCGAGCATCAAGATAAGCAAATACCTCATCTAAAGTGACTGTAGTTCCATGACAGATGAGGAAGCGGTATCGCCCACCAAAGAGTGGAGCAATGGTTTCAAAAAGGTGGATCCATTCTTCCTTTTTTGGAAAATTTGCTCCTAGACCGAACCGATCAGGGGCCCGGAATGCGATTGGTTGGATCTCTGTTTTTTGAACATGATCATGAAGCGTAGACCAAACACTGGTAGTATTAGGAAGTGGGATTTCCGCCCATTGAAAATCTGGATCCGAAGAAAGTGACTGACTGGATGGCTCATATCGAATAGCCATCTGATTGGTAAATAACATGGGTGGATTCCTCCCGTCTTACTTCTCTGCACTCATTCTATAAGGAAAGATACTCGTTGGCAAACAGACCCATTCATAGGAATTATTCAATTAATTAGACAATGCTTTATGATTATAGTTGGACATTTTATGTCCCGCAGGGTTGCAAATTGTCGAAAAAAGGTTGCGCAACAGACAAGGGCAATATAGTATATACTATATAAGAAATAAACCATTTAAGTATGTCATAAATGATTGATTTCACGTGTTGCAAGGGGGTGCCATGCTATCGAGCTATCAGAACGCCAGGAGACGATCCTACGGATCGTGAAGGGTGAAGGGCCGATCACTGGAGAACAAATTGCAGAAAAGTTGAGTTTGACCCGGGCGACATTACGACCAGATCTCGCTATCCTGACTATGTCAGGTTTCTTGGATGCCCGCCCACGAGTGGGTTATTTTTATGCTGGTAAGTCCAGCAATCAATTGTTGGGGGATTATATTCGTAAGTTGACTGTAAAAGAGCACAAATCTATCCCAGTCGTTTGTCAAGAGGACACCACCGTATATGATGCGATGTGCACAATGTTCTTAGAAGATGTTGGAACGTTGTTTGTTGTTCGAGAAGGAGGACTCTTAATCGGGGTTGTATCTCGGAAGGATTTTCTTAAAAGTTTGATGGGTAGTCGAGAGTTAGCTCAGACACCCATCGGTGTTATCATGACCCGCATGCCCAACATTGTGACATGTAAGCTAGATGATACACTTCTGGAAGCGGCGGCGTTATTGATCCGTTATCAAGTGGATGCCCTACCAGTGGTGAAGGAGTCCTCATCAGAAAAAGGTGTCGAAGTGGTAGGTAGAATCACTAAAACGACCGTCACCAAAGCTTTTGTCGAATTAGGCGAAGGTACGCCTGTATAGAACCAGGGAGGGAATAACTATTTCTAGCACAACGGATCACCCTACTATCTATCTCTTATCTGATTCTGTAGGCGAGACAGCGGAGTTCGTCGTTCGTGCAGCAGCTAGTCAGTTTAATGGTGGAGATGTGGATATTCGTCGCATCCCTTATGTGGATGATAAAAAAATTATCCTCGAGACTGTACAGGCGGCAGCAGAGACTCATGGTATGATCGCCTTCACCATGGTTGTAACTGATTTGCAGGAATATCTTTTAGAAGAAGCGGAGAAGGCCTCTGTGCCTGTGGTTGATATAATGGGTCCTATGTTGGAGGGACTTGCAGGGTTGTACAAGCGAGATCCAAAACGGGAACCAGGTTTGGTTCGCCGCTTGGATGAAGAATATTTCCGTAAAATAGAGGCGATTGAGTTTGCTGTGAAGTACGATGACGGCAGAGATCCCCGTGGGCTATTACGGGCAGATATCGTTCTGATTGGTGTCTCTCGTACATCGAAAACTCCACTTTCAATGTATCTCGCCCATAAACGAATTAAAGTGGCCAACGTTCCTCTTGTCCCTGAGGTAGAGGCGCCTGAAGAATTGTACATAGTGCCTCCAGAAAAATGTATCGGTCTTACAATTGATCCAGATCAATTAAATGGCATTCGTCGCGAACGACTCAAATCACTTGGTCTAACATCCCAAGCAAACTATGCAAATATGGAACGGATTTTACAGGAGTTAGAGTACTCCGAAAAAGTGATCAAGCGTGTAGGTTGTCCGATTATCGATGTATCCAATAAAGCGGTAGAAGAAACCGCCAATATCATCTTTGATATCTTTCGAACAGGAGGCGGTCTAACGTGAGCCAAGCATTCGTAGTTTCATTTGAGGACGGTCGTTTGGAAGAGAAGCATTTATTAGGGGGGAAGGGAGCCAACTTGGGGGAAATGACTCGGGTTGGGTTACCGGTTCCCTCAGGCTTTACTATTAGTACGGAGGCTTGTTTGAACTATTATCGTGAGAACCAGACATTGACTGATGAACGGAAGCAGGAAATAGCCGATGCTTTAGCTCGTTTAGAGAAGCAAGCAGGTAAAAAATTAGGGGATGCAAAGGACCCTCTCCTCGTCTCTGTTCGCTCTGGGGCAGTCGTTTCAATGCCTGGAATGATGGATACGGTACTCAACTTAGGACTCAATGATGAAACTGTTGAAGGGCTAGCTACTTTGACCAACAACCCACGATTTGCACTGGATTGTTATCGTCGGTTTATCCAGATGTTTAGTGATGTAGTCATGGGAATCCCCCATTATCGCTTTGAGCGAGTGATCGAAGCATGCAAAGGGGAACGTGGCATCTCCTCGGATACGGAGCTTACTGCGGAGGATTGGCGGGAAGTGATTCATCGCTTTAAGGAGATTGTTCGTGAGGAAACCAAAAAAGAGTTTCCTCAGCAACCAGAAGAGCAACTCCATCGTGCGATTATTGCTGTCTTTGATTCTTGGAATAATCAACGGGCTCGAATTTACCGTAAAATCCATAAAATTTCGGATGATCTAGGTACAGCTGTCAATGTACAGATGATGGTTTTCGGCAACATGGGAGAAGATTCGGGTACGGGTGTTGCCTTTACACGTAACCCCTCAACTGGGGAAAAGAAGCTATATGGAGAGTATCTGATCAATGCCCAAGGGGAGGATGTAGTTGCTGGTATTCGCACTCCCGAACCGATCCAATCACTTGCTGATCGGATGCCAGAGATTTATGCGGAATTTTGCAAAATCAGTGAACGGTTAGAAAATCATTATCAGGATATGCAGGACATCGAATTTACCGTAGAACGCGGAAAACTGTACATCTTGCAGACACGTTCTGGAAAACGGACGGCTCATGCCGCTGTTAAAATTGCTGTTGATTTAGTGAAAGAAGGAGTTATTGAGCAAAAGGAAGCGATCAAACGGGTCGACCCTGATCATTTGGACCAGATCCTTCACCGACGAATCGATCCAGATGCCAAGTTGAATGTGCTTACGAAAGGACTTCCCGCCTCCCCGGGTGCTGCCTCAGGATTGGTCGTCTTTGATGCGGATCGTGCTGAACGTTTCTCCCAGGATGGAAAAAAAGTGATTCTCGTCCGACCTGAAACGACGCCTGAGGATATCCATGGGATTGTTGCTGCTCAGGGCATTTTGACGAGTCGCGGCGGAATGACTAGTCATGCTGCTGTTGTTGCACGAGGGATGGGTAAGCCCTGCATCTGCGGTTGTGAGGAATTACAAATTGATCTAAAACAGAAAAAATTGGTCGCAGGAAATACCATTGTCAAAGAAGGGGAATTGCTCTCCATCGATGGAGGGACTGGGAAAGTAATCAAAGGTCAAGTTCCATTGATTGATCCCGAACTCTCAGATGAATTTCAAACTCTCTTGAAGTGGGCGGATGAATTTCGTCAACTTAACATTCGAACCAACGCAGACAATCCTACCGATGTTGCAAAAGCAAGGGAATTTGGAGCAGAGGGTGTAGGACTTTGCCGTACAGAGCATATGTTCATGGAATCAGATCGAGTGCCCCTCGTTCGCGATATGATCCTCGCTGAAAATATAGCAGAGCGACAAGAAGCATTACAAAAACTATTGCCACTGCAACAAGAGGATTTCAAAGGCATTTTTCAATCAATGGACGGGCTTCCTGTGACGATTCGACTCCTGGATCCCCCCCTTCATGAATTCTTGCCTAACCTAGAAGATTTACTTACAGAGGTAGCTCGCCTCTCTGCTACACCAGATACCAATCCTGTCCATTTAAGAGAAAAAGAGAATCTGCTGCGTAAAGTACGTACCTTACACGAATTTAACCCGATGTTAGGTCATCGAGGATGCCGCCTTGGTTTGATCTACCCAGAAATCTACACAATGCAAGTGGAGGCAATTTTCCTTGCTGCTGTAGAAGCAGAAGAAGCAGGGTATAACGTTCAGCCGGAAATCATGATTCCTCTGGTGGGCCATGTAAATGAACTTCGTGAAATGCGGCAATTAGTAGAAGAGACCGCCATCCGAGTTAAAGAGACAACTGGACGCGAAATTCCTTTTACAGTAGGGACCATGATTGAGGTTCCTCGTGCGGCATTAACAGCGGGTGAAATCGCTGAAGAAGCTGACTTCTTCTCCTTTGGCACCAATGATTTGACCCAAACGACCTTTGGTTATAGTCGAGATGATGCCGAGGGGAAATTCCTTCATCAGTATATTGATCAAAAAATCCTGCCTGAAAATCCATTTATCACGCTGGACACTGGAGGAGTAGGCAAACTGGTAGAAATGGGTGTACGAATGGGTCGGGAGGTTAAACCTGATCTAAAAACAGGGATATGTGGAGAACACGGTGGGGAGAAAGATTCGATTCGTTTTTGCCACGATACGGGTCTTGATTATGTGAGTTGTTCACCTTTCCGAGTTCCTCTCGCCCGATTGGCTGCAGCCCAAGCGGCTGTAAACAAATCCCAATAATACTGATGAACAAATGAAAAAGCGCCTAGATATAAAGGCGCTTTTTTCTTATCTCTTTGAGCATTACCTCTAAGATAAACTTCATAGGATTAGAGAGTAGGTAGAAAGGGTAAGAAATCATAGTGGTTCCATGTTTTTGAAGTGGTATATAAAATATTCCGAATGTCAAGGCTCAGCAGGATTTTTTTGTATTTGACGCGTATACTAGTTAAGAAGAACTGAGAGATCGCATACTTCGACAAATGTTGGTAAATAGTGAGTCCCATATATTGTGGAAGGAATGAACGGATTGTTGTAGAATTGGTTCTTGTAGCATGGAATGTGATATTCTCCTTTTTGGGCTTGTAATTGAGAGGAGCATATAATTAGAAAACATTGCAATGAAATTTCCCTTGCAAGGATGAAGGATTTTGACGAATATTGGCGAATTCATTCCTGTTAGAAGGGATGGTATCCCGACAGCTAGAGCGAGTTTACGTATGTACTAGGAGGCGGTGATTTCATGTCGGGTAGGATCCCGGAGGAAGTCATCGACCGTGTTCGGGAGCATCATGACATCGTCGATGTCGTCGGACGGACGGTACAGCTAAAGAAAAGCGGGCGAAATTTTTTTGGACTCTGCCCGTTTCATTCTGAAAAGAGCCCGTCTTTTTCTGTCTCTCCTGATAAACAGATTTTCCATTGTTTTGGTTGTGGATTGGGAGGGAATATCTTTCGATTCATCATGGAAAGTGAGCAGATGACCTTTGTAGAAGCCCTGCGTCATCTAGCAGAAGAGGCTGGGATTGAAGTTCCTACCCCTGATCGTCGTGATGACAGTGCTGAGGAGCGGCACCGTCTTCACTTATTGAAGGCGATGGACTTAGCAGGGCGGCTGTATCATCATTTACTAACTGAAACAGAGCATGGCAAAGAAGCGAGAGAATACCTCCATGACCGAGGGATTCTATCAGAGACGATCACCCAATTCCAAATCGGATTTGCACCCGATTCTTATCATTTCCTTCATCCTTTTATGAAACGTCGGGGGTTTTCAGAAGAGGTATTGGCGGAGGTTGGATTGGTCTCTGAACGTGAGAGGAGGGGTAAACCCTCTTATTTTGATCGTTTTCGTGGCCGTGTGATGTTTCCGATCCATGATTCTCAGGGAAGAGTGATCGCCTTTGGTGCTCGCATACTTGGTGAAGGGCGACCCAAGTATTTGAATAGCCCAGAGACTACTCTTTTCCAGAAGAGCCACTTCCTTTATAACCTTCATCGAGCGCGGAAAGGGATTCGTTCAACGGAGCAAGCGGTTCTCTTTGAAGGATATATGGATGTAATTGCCGCATGGCAAGCAGGGATTACATCAGGTGTGGCTACTCTCGGAACGGCATTGACAGATTCTCAAGCACGGGTAATCCGGCGCAACACGGAGGAAGTAATCATCTGCTACGACGCGGATAGTGCAGGAGAAAGTGCCACGGATCGAGGGATGGATGTATTGAAACAAGAAGGGTGTATCGTGAAGGTCGCCCGGATGCCAAAAGGAATGGATCCTGATGATTACATTCAAGAGCGTGGTGCCGACGCTTTTCGCTCGGAAGTAATTGCTCAGGCTGTTCCCTTTACTGCATTCAAGTTAGAAAGCCTTAAAAAAGATTATGATTTACGAGATGCCGATGGGCGGATGAGCTACCTTAACCAGGCGGTAGGAGTAATAGCTGATTTACCTAGGGCAATCGAGAAGGATCATTACTTACGGCGATTGTCAGAGGAGTTCCATGTCTCCCTTGATGCCCTGAAACAGGAACAACATGTGGCGGCGTCGAAAAAGAGAAGAGAGCGTTTAGGGGATAAAGGACAAGGGAAGTGGCATAATGGATATCAAGAAAGCAAACACATGGTCGGTCGAGATCGGAAAGTCCTTGCTTTCGAAATGGCAGAGCGACGCCTACTCATATTGATGATCCATCATGCGGATATAGCTGAACAGGTACGAGAGAAGGTAGGAGCGGATTTTAATGTAGAAGCCCATGCCGCTATTGCCGCGTATCTCTATGCCTATTATGCCGAGGGGCATTTGGCTGATCCGGCTCGTTTTATTCATTATGTAAAAGATGATTACCTCGTACAAGAGATCAGCTCTTTGATTATGAGTGAATTACAAGATCAGATATCTGATGGTGAGGTAGCTGATTATATCCGTCACGTACGTAATTATCCTCTTCATCGTAAGATTGAACAAAAAAAAGAGCAAGTGAAACAGGCAGAGCGCTCTGGTAACATTGCTGAAGCCGCCCAGCTAGGGATTGAACTTATCCAACTTAGGGAAAAAGTTCAAAGAGGGTCGGAGTAGGCATGTGTCCAGGGAAGGAGGGAGCCAGAAGTTGGCAAACGAGCAAAACGTGGATCTGGAGCAAGAACTTACGTTAGAACAAGTCAAAGAACAACTACTGGACCTCGGGAAAAAACGCGGGGTTCTCACCTATAAAGAGATCATGGAGAAGATGGCCTCCTTTGATCAGGACTCCCAACAGGTGGATGACTTTTTTGAACACCTTGGGGAACAAGGTGTAGAAGTGATCAACGAAGATGAGGATAATCCTCAATTTACCCAGGAGAACGAGAACGAAGCGAATGAACTATTGGTGGATGATCTTAGTGTGCCACCAGGAGTGAAGATCAATGACCCCGTACGGATGTATCTGAAGGAAATTGGTCGTGTTCCTCTTCTTTCAGCGAAGGAGGAAGTACAGCTCGCTGAAAAAATTGAAGATGGTGATGAAGAAGCCAAGCGGCGCCTCGCAGAGGCAAACCTTCGTCTCGTTGTCAGTATCGCGAAGCGTTATGTAGGTCGTGGGATGCTTTTCCTTGATTTGATCCAGGAAGGGAACATGGGTTTAATTAAAGCGGTAGAGAAATTTGATTATCGCAAGGGCTTTAAGTTCTCCACCTATGCGACTTGGTGGATTCGTCAAGCAATCACCCGGGCGATTGCTGACCAAGCAAGGACCATTCGAATTCCTGTTCATATGGTGGAAACGATTAATAAGTTGATCCGTGTCTCTCGTCAGCTCCTACAGGAATTAGGCCGCGAACCTACGCCTGAGGAAGTCGCTGAGGAGATGGCGTTATCGCCAGAGAAGGTGAGAGAGATCATGAAGATCGCTCAAGAGCCCGTCTCCTTGGAAACGCCAATTGGTGAAGAGGATGATTCACATCTAGGTGATTTTATCCCAGATGATGATGCACAAGCGCCTGCCGATGCAGCTGCTTATGAACTTTTGAAAGAACAATTGAAGGATGTGCTGGATACACTCTCTGATCGAGAAGAAAATGTTTTACGTCTTCGCTTTGGATTAGATGATGGACGCACACGTACGTTAGAAGAGGTAGGCAAGGTGTTCGGTGTTACGCGTGAGCGGATCCGGCAGATTGAAGCCAAAGCGTTGCGTAAATTACGTCACCCTAGCCGTAGTAAACGGTTGAAGGATTTCCTTGAATAAATGAAGGGAGCACTCGTGAAAACGGGTGCTTTTTATTTTGGTTGGTAATTCTGACAAGAAGTCTAGTTCAATATTATCCCTTTTCCCAACCCAATGCAAATACCCTTAGTGATAGAGGGGTTGGATCAGGTAAGTTGCGAAAATTCTTGAAGAGCTTACCCTTTCTTCCCTATAATAAAAATGAAAGCGTTTACTTTAAGAGATTGAGGGAGTGGAGAAGATGAATTTCGATTTGAATGAAGAGCAAAAAATGGTACGCAAATTAATGAGGGATTTTGCTGATGGAGAAGTTGCTCCAGGTGCGGATGAACGCGACAGGACGAAAACTTTTCCTGTTGAAATATTCCGTAAGATGGCAGAATTGAATTTGATGGGTCTTCCTTTTCCTGAGGAATATGGTGGGGGTGGAGCAGATACCATTAGTTTCGCTATAGCAGTAGAGGAGCTTTCACGGGTGTGTGCTTCTGCAGGGATTACCTACTCCGCCCATGTTTCTCTGGGTTGTGCTCCTTTATATCTCTTTGGAACTGAAGAGCAGAAACAGCATTACCTAACACCACTATGTCAAGGAGAAAGCATGGGTGCCTTTGGTTTAACAGAAGCAGGTGCAGGATCCGATGCTGGTGGTACGAGAACGACAGCTACCCGGGATGATGATAGCTGGGTGATTAATGGTTCCAAATGTTTTATTACGAATGCTAGTTATGCAAAATTTTTAGCCCTCACAGCAGTAACGAATCGTACAGAGGCGGGACCAGAGATTACGGCTTTTATCGCAGAAACGAATTCCCCAGGTTTTACAGTCATTGATAATTATATTAAGTTGGGCTTGCATAGTTCCAACACCACGGAATTAGTGCTAGAAGACGTACGAGTTCCTGAGGATAGGGTCCTTGGTAAAATTGGGGAAGGGTTTAAACAGTTCCTCATCACTCTCGATGGCGGTCGTATCGGTATTGGTGCGATGGCTGTGGGTATTGCCCAGGGTGCCTATGAGGCGGCCCTTAAATATGCCAAAGAGCGCACCCAATTTGGGAGCTCCCTCTCCAAATTTCAAGTGATTCAGCACAAATTAGCAGATATGGCTATGAACATTGAATTAGCACGGACCATGGTCTACAAAGCGGCTTGGTTGAAGGATCAAGGAAAGAAATTCACCAAAGAAGCGTCCATGTGTAAATTATTTGCCTCAGAAATCGCGATGAAGGTGTGTGATCAGGCAGTACAGATTCATGGTGGATATGGATATATGCATGATTACAAAGTGGAGCGGTTCTTCCGTGATGTCAAACTGACAGAGATCGGCGAAGGAACCTCGGAAATTCAGCGTATGGTCATTGCACGGGAAATTGGTTGCTAGTCGATTCATGGACTTAAATAGAATAAACATAGATTGTATATGAAGCCAGTGTAGTGGCAGACTCTCCTATCTTATGCTAGGGGAGTCTGCTATATAGAAGATTATCCCAACTTTCTGAATTTGTATTGTAATAAACACGCCTAAAGAGAGGAGATATTTCTATGTACCAGTCTAACCCTTTAACAATAGCTGAATTATTAGATGAGACGGTAGCCCGTTATGGGGATCAGGAGGGAGTGGTCTACCCGGAACGAAATTTACGCTGGACCTACCGTCAATTTCGTGAGGAATGTAATCGAGTAGCCAAGGGCCTGCTAAACCTAGGTGTAAGAAAAGGCTCCCATCTTGCGATGTGGGCGACTAACCATCCTGAGTGGTTATTAACGCAATTTGCCTCAGGTAAGGCAGGAGCCGTACTTGTTACGGTTAATACCAATTACCGAACAAAGGAATTAGAATACTTACTTCAGCAGTCGGATGCAGAAACGCTCATTTTAATGGAGTCATACCAAGGTGCGAGTTACGTGGAGATGATCCAGGAAATATGTCCAGAGCTGAATCAATGTAAGCCTGGGGATTTGCAATCCAAACGTCTTCCTCGACTTAAAAATGTGATTCTCATTGAAGGGGAGCGGCGAGAAGGTATGTTTATCTGGGAAGACCTCATTAAGCTTGGAGAAGAAGGACGTGATGAGGATCTTTATCTTCGAGAAGCTTCACTAACCCCAGATGATGTGATTAACATGCAGTATACATCCGGTACCACCGGTTTTCCTAAAGGGGTAATGCTCAGTCACACAAACATTATCCATAATGCACAGAGCATTACCGAAAGGATGAAGTTGACAGCGAATGATCGCTTATGTATCCCCGTTCCCTTTTTTCATTGTTTTGGGTGTGTTATGGGTACCTTGGCATCTGTGGCACGAGGCGCAACCATGGTACCTATTATCAAATTTGACCCTCTTATCGTACTAGAGACTATTGAAAGTGAGAAGTGTACAGCGATACATGGGGTACCAACGATGTTTATCGCGGAACTCAATCATCCGGAATTTCATCGCTATGACCTTTCTAGTTTACGTACAGGCATAATGGCAGGATCCAATTGCCCTCGTGAAGTGATGAAAAGAGTAATGGAAGTGATGGGCGTACAGGAAATTACCATCGCCTATGGACAGACAGAATCTTCGCCAGTGATTACGCAAACACAACGAAATGATTCGATTAAATGTCGTGTAGAGACGGTAGGTAGAGCACTCCCTGGGGTAGAAGTCAAGGTGATTGACCCAGAGACTGGATTGGAAGTAACCCAGGGGATTCAGGGAGAAGTATGTACACGAGGCCCTCTTGTGATGAAAGGTTACTACAAGATGCGAGAAGCGACGGAACTTGCCATCGACAAAGAAGGGTGGCTTCATACAGGGGATCTTGGAGCATTGGATAGCGAAGGCTATCTTTGCATCACAGGAAGATTGAAAGATATGATCATCCGCGGGGGTGAAAATATCTATCCGAGGGAGATAGAAGAGTTTTTGTATACTCATCCTCAAATTTTAGATGTGCAAGTGGTGGGTATTCCTGATGAGAAATATGGGGAGAAGGTGGCGGCATTTATCCGCGTGGTCGAGGGGATAACCTTAACCGCAGCAGAGGTTATTTCCTATTGTGATGGTCGAATCGCTCATTTTAAGATTCCTCGTACCATTCATTTTGTTGATACCTACCCGATGACTGCGAGTGGGAAAGTTCAAAAATATAAATTGCGAGATTTAGCTGGTGAGCTACATCATTTTTAAATCCTTCATCGCAGACAAGCAAAAACGCGCCTCCGCAAATGCTTGCAGGGCAAATCGTGCTTTTGTAACCTGAAGAGAGATTATACTCCGATGGGGGGCTTTTTCTATGGAAGAATTGAAAGTGCATTCCACAATAACAGAAGATAAGGATTTCTTGCCGATTCTGGATGTCGATTACCTCGAGTTTTATTCTGGAAATGCCAAACAAGCCGCTCACTATTTCTGTAAAACCTTCGGTTTCCATCTAGTTGCTTATAAAGGGTTGGAAACGGGTAGCCGTGAAGTAGTTTCCTATGTATTGCAACAAGGTACCATTCGCTTTATTCTAAGCGGTTGCTTTACGCCAGAACATCCCATTGCTCAATTTGTCAATTTACACGGTGATGGAGTAAAGGATATTGCTCTTGAAGTGGAAAATGTTGAAGAAGCTTATAAAGAAGCAATTGCCCGCGGGGGAATATCCATCAGTGAACCTATCGAGGAATCCGATGAACATGGCACTGTTAAGCGTGCGACCATTGGTACCTATGGAGATACGATTCACACCCTCGTGGAGCGGAAAGATTACAAAGGCACCTTCGCGCCTGGGTTTATCAAAGCTGAGGCGAGCATTCCTTTTGAAGATGTCGGCTTGATGGGTGTGGACCATGTAGTAGGTAACGTGGAACGGATGGATGAATGGGTCTCTTATTATGAAAAAGTAATGGGTTTTAAAGAATTGCGCCACTTTAGCGATGCAGATATCACAACGGAATACTCTGCATTGATGTCCAAAGTGATGCAAAATGGTACTGGTCGGATCAAGTTCCCTATTAACGAACCAGCTGAGGGGAAAAGGAAATCCCAGATCGAAGAATATCTGGATTATTATAATGGAGCTGGTGTTCAGCATATCGCTCTTTACACGAAGGACATCGTATCCACCGTTAGCAAGCTGAAAGAAAATGGTGTCGAATTCCTGATCGCTCCAGACACCTACTATGAAGAATTGAAAGGGCGCGTTGGTGAGATTGATGAAGCGGTAGAAGATCTTAAGCGAAATGGTATTCTTGTCGACCGGGATGACGAAGGGTATCTGTTGCAAATCTTCACCAAACCCATCGTTGATCGCCCTACCCTCTTTATCGAAATCATCCAGCGTAAAGGTGCTCGTGGTTTTGGGGAAGGTAACTTCAAGGCGCTCTTTGAAGCGATTGAACGGGAACAGGAGCGGCGCGGGAATCTGTAAGGGATAAAAAGTTAAAATAGTTTACCATGACAAAAACACCTACCATTGTAGGTGTTTTTGTTCATAAAAAAAGTATCCTTGGAAATGATAGGAGGGTAGGACATTAATGGACGGGAGTGGATGGGTATGATGCGTCGCTTCGTGTCGCTGATGATCGTGATCACCTTGGTGATAGGGATGATGCCGATTACACAAAGAGCGATAGCAGCAGAAAAAGGGTTAGCAAAGGAGCGTCCTAGCTATACCATTGATGCGAAGTATGATGATCAACAACAGATGGTTACTGGACATATGTCCCTAAAGCTACCAGCTAATCATAAAGGAAAGTTAGATGAGTTGGTCTTTCGTCTTTATCCCAATGCCTTTCGTAATTGGAAGTGGGGTGCAAAATCCAGACCATCGGCTCCAGGTTGGTTAAAGGTGGATCATGTACGTGTAAATGGGGCGAGGGCTGAGACGAAGACAAAGGAAACGGTTCTCCATGTTTCCTTACCGAAGCCTTTGGCATCAGGCAAGACGGCAGAGGTGACGATGGACTACCAATTGAAGATGCCTAAGGGTGGAACCCGTCTAAATGTATATGGAAATACCGCTTTCTTAGCACAGTGGTATCCCATGTTGGCTGTGAAGGATGCAGCTGGATGGCATGATGAACCCTATACGACGACAGGGGATCCTTTTTACACACAGATGAGTGATTTCAATATCACCTTCCGTGTGCCACAAGGTTATCATCTGATTACGAGTGGACGAGATATCGCAGAGGATGCTAAAGGGCCCATTACAATCAAACGAGATAATGTCCGTGACTTCGCTGCGGTAATCAGTAAAGACTATGAACGTGTTCAGGGAAAGAGTGAACAAGGGGTTAACGTAAACCTTTGGTACCTCAAAGGGATGGAGGATGTATCTCAGGAGCTACACGATGCGGCAGTCTCCGCGATGGATTTCTTCGGGAAATATTTCGGTAAGTATCCCTATGAGGAAGTGGATGTTGTTCTCGGCGAAACAGGTTATGGGATTGCAGGAATGGAGTATCCTGGGTTGGTCACCTCTGTTGCGAAGATCCCGACCAAAAAAGGAGAATCTCCAGCGATCAATGTAGTGGCTCATGAGTTAGCCCATCAGTGGTGGTACGGTGTAGTGGGAAATGACCAAGTGAAGGAGCCTTGGCTGGATGAGGGTCTGACTACCTTCTCAGAGTTTCTATTTATGCATGACCAGATGGGTGAAAACGAACGGGAGTTTCTCACCAAAGTAGCGGAACGAAGTGATGAGGTATATAAGGCCAAAGGAGTTACTTCTGTAGAGTCCCTGGACAAGTATTCTGATCCGATTTATGCATTGATGGTTTATGCAAGGCCAGCGGCGATGATGTGGGCGCTAATGGATAAATTGGGTCGCGATAAAGTGATGAAAATCTTAAGCACCTACTATGACCACTACCAATTTCGTACAGCAACAACCCATGATTTTATTCAGACAGCCAATAAAGTGGCAGGCAAGGATTTAACGGATTTCTTCAACCGCTGGCTTTACTTTAAAGGTGCTGGTGCTGTGGCAAAGGATTGAGTAAGCCGTTGCTGTAGGCGATAACCTATAATAAAAGAACTTCCTGGGATGTACCCTTTTGCATTCATCGATGCGAATGAGGTGCGGAGGTGGGGGAGTTCTTTTTCTTTTGAGAAAAGGGAGCTTCCATGGAAAGATGGTAAGCTTGGTGAAGGAGGGTGAAGTAGGCCGTTGCTTTCGGTATAATTGAATAGAATTTGCCAAAGGAGCGGTTAGTGAATGGATCAGGAACAATCAGGACGGGCTACGATGCGAGATGAATTATCTACTCGCCTCACTGCGGTTGCTCGTTTTATCCCTCAAAGTAAACGGGTAGCAGACATTGGCGCAGATCATGCGATGTTGTTATCCTATCTAGTCAGTGAGGGGCGAGTGGAAAGCGGAGTTGCGGGAGAAGTTAATTTTGGTCCTTTTAAAAATGCACGGGATCGGGTACGTACATTAGGGATGGAGGAAAGAATTTCCGTCCGCAAAGGTGATGGCCTAGAGGTTATTGCACCAGGTGAAGCCGAGGTCATCATGATTGCAGGGATGGGCGGTGCGCTGATCGCCTCCATTTTGGATAAAGGAAAAGAAGAGTTAGTTGGTGTAACCCGTCTTGTCTTACAACCAAACAATGGCCAAAGACGTCTTCGAAAATGGCTTTTTGAGAACGGATGGCAGTTAATCGCTGAAGATTTAATTGAGGATGCGGGTATCATTTATGATATTTTGGTAGCAGAATCCGGCGATGCATCTCTCCCCTATGAAAAAACGGGACTGCCTGTGAAGGTGGCTATGGAGGTAGGTCCTATCTTATGGTCTGAGAACCACCCTCTCCTTATGGGAAGAATTGAAGAGGCATTGGCAGAGAGGGAGCGAATTTTAAAAAGCCTTGCTTCTGGCCGGACACCAGAAGCTGAGGTGCGTAAGCAACATTTAGCAGAAGAGATCGACACATGGAGGAGGCTACTTCTATGACAGTAATGGGTAGAGAGATAATCCAGATTCTGGAGGAATGGGCGCCCAAAAGATTGGCAGTGGAAAATGATCGAATCGGATTACAAGTGGGTCATCCCGATGCTGAGGTTAAGGGAGTTTTAGTAGCACTCGATGTTACTGAGGCGGTGGTAGACGAAGCAATCCGTATCGGTGCCAATTGGATTGTTGCTCATCATGCCATTATCTATCGCCCGCTTAACGATTTGCGCACGGATCGACCAGCAGGACGAGTGTATGCAAAGTTGCTCGCCCACGAGATCAATGTCTTTATCTCCCATACCAACCTGGATGCAGCATCTGGTGGCGTGAACGATGTCATGTGTGAGCTCATTGGATTGACAAACCTAGAGGTTCTGCTTCCTACGTATCAGCCATCCTTGCAAAAAATTGTCGTTTTCATTCCAGAGTCTCACCATGAGAAAGTACTCCAGGCCATGTGTCAAGCAGGGGCAGGGGCGATTGGGGAATACAGCCATTGTACCTTTAATCTTCATGGGACAGGCACTTTTCTCCCTGGGGAAGGAACTAATCCTCACATAGGAGAGCAAGGGAAGCTAGAGCAAGTATCCGAAGTGCGCTTGGAAACGATTGTAAGCGATGAAGTGCGTGACGCGGTTGTTCAAGCAATGAAAAAAGCCCATCCCTATGAAGAAGCCGCCTATGATATCTATCCGCTTGAATTGCAAGGGGAGAGGTTGGGAGTTGGGCGTGTGGGCGATTTGCCGAGAAGCGTGACTCTCCGGGAGTTGGCAGAGAAACTCAAAGTAGCCTATCAGCTTTCCGGTTTACGCATGGTAGGAGACGGAGAACGAAGGGTACGTAAAGTAGCCGTTCTGGGAGGGTCTGGTGGAAGATATTATCGGAATGCTTTATCATGTGGAGCCGATGTCTATATTACAGGAGATCTGGATCACCATACGGTATTGGATGCACTGGCTGAGGGACTGACTCTCCTTGATCCTGGTCATCATGCAGAAGAGTTGGTGCTACAGAGGGTCGTAGATATATTACAAAGGAAGCTCCCTTCAATAAATATTCAAGCGACGACAGTGGACACCAATCCATTTACCTTCCTTTGAACAAGTGATTTTCCATTTGATCCCATGTTCTTGCTTCATCGTTCCATCTTTGATACAATGGAATATGTCGCTTTGAATTGGAAAGTAAACCAGGCAATCGCCGGTGGAGTGCCGAAAGGCCCCACGGGAGGAAAGTCCGAGCTCCATAGGGCAGGGTGCCGGCTAACGGCCGGTGGAGGTAACTCTAAGGCTAGTGCCACAGAAATGAAGACCGCCGATGGGGATGGGGTGACCCATCTCACAGGTAAGGATGCAACGGTGCGGTAAGAGCGCACCAGCAGTATGGAGACATACTGGCTAGGTAAACCCCACCTGGAGCAAGACCTTAAAGAGATCTACGCTTCGGCGTAGCTGTAGCCCGCAGTGATCTCGGGTTGGTCGCTGGAGTGGTGTAGCAATACATCGCCTAGACAGATGATTGCCGCTCCAATACGTGGGAGGCGATACGACAATCGCTACCTGACCACTAGGAGAACAGAACTCGGCTTATGGTTTGCTTTCCAACTACAACACATGACTAATGACGCGAAACCTTCGCGTCATTTTTATTTATTTGTAAAAAAACTGTGATGTAGTTGAGAAGAGTAAGTAATATATGCATGGTATTATTTTTATAACCCAACGGGGTGCATGATTTGATTAAGGTATTTAACTGAAAAAAGTTTAAAATGGAGGGGCACAGCGATGAAAAAGTGGATTCTAGTCGCTTTGAGCCTCTCCCTGGTGATGATTGCGGTGAAGTTCTATCCATTAGTACAGTTTTTGGTTGCGCCAATCCCTGCAGAGCCTGTACTAGTCTCCCATACCAACATCATGGAGAGGTTGAAAAAGACCGCTACTGAAAAAGAAAAGTTAAATTATCTGGTTCTTGGTGATTCTGTTGCACGAGGCTATGGATCGAAGGCGAGTCGTGGTTATAGTTCTTTAGTAGAACGGGAACTAGAGAAACAAAAAATCCCGATGAAGTTAGAGAACAGAGGAGTAGTCGGTCAAACCTCAAGTAAACTGTACAACTATGTGAAAACACCCAATATAGAACAAAAGTTAAAGAATGCCGATCTAATCTCTCTTACCATTGGTGGGAATGATATGGTGAAGGTGGCTCTGGAGAATAAGAATCCTCTTTCTATAGTATCCAATTTTAATTCCATCCAAAGCCAATATAAAGAGAATTTATCTGGGATCTTGACGCACATTCGCAAGGTAAATCCCAAAGTACCCATTGTCCTTACATCTCTATATAACCCTGTCTCTTCAAATAAACTCTACTATGGAATTTCGAATAAATTGATGAAAAAATGGAATGTCGGGATCAAGCAGGTGGCTTACCAGTATTCGGGTATTCGTGTCGTTGATGTCAATGGTCGTCTCCAAGCAGGAAGGGGAACTTGGTTGTCCGATCGAATTCACCCCAATGATCATGGATATCAGGTAATTGCCACGGGCATCATGAACAACATTCTTAGTGAAAAACGAACAGTAGCAGGCAAAGAATAATGGAATGTAAATGCTCCTGAGACGGGGCGTTTTTTTTTGTTGCGATTCGCATGACTCAGCCTCTTCAGTGGAAAGATAGGTACAACCTTTTGCAGGGAGGGGTTAGAGAAAGTGCGTCGCCATCCATTTGCCACATATGATGCTTATAAGGAGCGATATCGCCTCTATTGGTCAGAAGAAGGGGATCATCGTCCCCCTTTAATGTCGGAAGAACAGTTTAGCAACAAGTTTAAGTTGTTACGGGAAAGTTATGGAACCTATCGAGACCTACTAAATCAAGGGCAAGAAGAAGAAGCAGCGATGTATTATATGAATGTAATCAATTTCCTAGAAAATGAATTAGCAGTTGCTGATGGCACAGATAATTTCCTCCAGCACGGAAATAGCACATGGCATGGCCTCTAACTAGGCCTGGCTGTATAGGAAATGTGATCTTAGGGTATGCTAATCCAACTATGGTCTGTATATGGAGCTGATTTCACATGTGGTGGCTGGGATATCTGGCTGGTGCTGTCCTTGGAGCATTGACTCATTGGGCAGGTTAAGGAAATAGGTGATTGATTATTAAAAGCCCCGATCTTATTGGATCGGGGCTTTTAATAATTAAGGGAAGGCTACGAAGGGATATGAAGAAGACGATCCAAGCGTTTGGCTTGAGTAACCATGTGCTTATGCAAGGGTATGGAGAGGTTCTCCTTCTCCTTTTCTATTAACTGAAAGCAGTTGTCTAATTCACGCTGGACAGATTTCGTTCTATCCTTAGTAAGGTGATTTAGGATTTTTTCTCCACTAGCTGCTAAGGATGCATTGCCTGACTGTCGAGCATCATCTAATAAATGATAGGCGGTATTGAGGGTCATCGCAGCCAAATAGACGCGTAACCGCCGTTTAGGATCATATAAGAGGGTGTTGGCAATCATGGATGGGTGATTTGAAAAGGTAGACCAGCCTCCTTTTTTCTCAAATCGAGCATTCTCCAAGGAGAAGCCATGGGGAATGAGAGAGTCAAAACCGACATATAACCAAGATCGTGAACCAGCATGTTTTCGTTGGAGCCTGAGGCTGATGACTGCTTCTTTTTTACCTTTTAGAAAGGAAGATAAATTGAGTTCCTGGGTTTGCCAACGATTAAACCACCCCTTCGTTACATCTTGTTGCCAGACGGTTTTTCCATCGATCAATACTTGCTTCCAGTATTCTCCTTTCCGGACGCCATAGGGATAGACATCCATGTGGGAGAAGGAAAGTCGATAATTTCTAGTAGAGTGGGGATAAATAAGTTGCTTAAATTCACCATTTACACCGGGTAAAGGATTTCGTCCAGGGGGAACAAAAACACTGGCGTAACCATATCCGGAGTGAGCTGTTTTCTCTCGTTGCTCAGCAAACCAATCTTTATATAGGACGTAGGTAACTAATCCTTGAATTTTTCCAGCTGCTAAGTTCTCCATTCCGATTCCAAGGGCCTCTTTTACATAACGAACGGAGGGGCTGGCAGGAGTAGCGGATAATTTACTAGCATGTACCATTAAGTAAAAAGGAAGACGCATGGAAGAAAGTATCTGAGATGCACCTTGAATCTGTTTACGTAGGTATTGAGTTCGTTGCGTATTACGATACTGACCATCACGGAAAGTCATTAAAACTCCATCCATCATTTTGCGATAACGCTGAAGTGTAGCTGGTTGGATGGCTGTGTAATAGATTTGCGGGACAAATTTTAGATGGGGATTTAAGGCTTTGCCTGCGGCTTTCATCCGCTGAACATAGGAGGGGTTAAAGAAAGAGAGGTTATGATTGAAATCATCGATGACGATTCCTTTAAGATTCTTAAGTCTGTGTGAAACACTGCCGACTGCGCGAAACCATGCGATAAAGTCGGTGCCAAAGGGTTCTGATTGGATATCTCGAGCTTCCGAAGGAGGAACGAGATAAACCCATACAGTGATGCCTGCTTTCTGTGCGGCAGGAAGGAATTCTTTGCGAAGATCATCCCAGTCTGATGACTGGTGCCAAATCAGATAGAAATAGGTATTAATTCCAAGTTCCTTTAGTTTGCGGATGGTCCTTGTGGTATCCACATGACGGAGACCATCTCGCCGTGGTTGACTTTCACGAATCTCCCCAGCATAATCGCCCACTATGGTTGAGGAGGAGGCGGTTAGTGGGATCGGAGGGGCAGAGGCGAAACTAGGGCGGGGGAGAAGGATGTTATAAGGTCCCAATAGTAGAATAATCAACCCTATAAACACACACCGTAATAAGGGATAAATCCGTTCATATCGGTCCATATGTATTCTCCTTTCTGTGAGTTTGGACTGGTGAGTATAGGGTGACACTCGACTATTATCCGAGAGATTATATGGTTTTATGCTGGAACAATGACGAAATAAATTAGGTAACATTCACGCATACTACCTAGAGAGGCCAAATTGACAGGAGGGTGTAGGATTGGAACTACTCAAAGAACTTACTGAAGCGAAGGCAGTCTCCGGTTATGAGGAGAATGTACGTCATATCATGCGACGGGAATTGGAATCTTCTGGTTGCGATAGTATTTTTACAGATGGGATGGGAAGTATTTTTGGTGAAAAAGTGGGTGTAGGGGATGGCCCACGGATTATGTTGGCAAGCCATATGGATGAAGTGGGCTTTATGGTTACAGAAATTCATAAAACGGGTTATCTATACTTCACGCCGCTAGGAGGATGGTGGGATCAGGTCCTTCTTTCCCAACGCGTGACGATCATGTCTACCAGTCGCAACTTTACCGGTGTGATCGGTTCAAAACCTCCTCATCTTCTGAAGCCGGATGAGCGGAATCGTGTGTATCCAATGGGGGAAATGTACATTGATGTAGGAGCCAAGGATGCAGAACAAGTGAAAAAATGGGGGATCAAGGTTGGAGATCCCATCGTACCGATTTGTCCCTTTGAAATGATGCCAGATCATGACACGATCTTAGCCAAGGCACTAGACGATCGTTTGGGTTGTTATATAGTGCTTGAAGCGTTTAAGCAGTTGAAAAACGAAGACCATCCTAATCGGCTTTTTGCAGGTGCTACAGTACAGGAAGAAGTGGGCCTAAGAGGAGCGAAAACAGCGCCACGAGCAGTTGAACCGGATGTAGCCATTGCGGTGGATGTGGGGATTGCCCAGGATGGTCCGACGAGTGACGGAACGAAACCAAGGTTGGGTGGGGGAGCACTGATCACCTTTCTTGATGCAACGATGATTCCTAATGTCGGTCTCCGTAATCTGGTGATCGATACCGCCGAGGAACATCAGATTCCTTATCAAGTCGATACCATGATGGGCGGAGGAACCGATGCAGGCCAATTTCACCTTTTTCACCGCGGGGTACCATCCCTAGTGATCGGTGTGCCTGCTCGGTATATCCATAGTCATGTCTCTATGGTGAGTAAAAAGGATACGGAAGCCGCTATCAAGTTATTGGCAGAGACAATCAAAAAATTAGATGATGAAACAGTAAAATCTTTTACCGCCTTCAAAGAATAGAATAAATAATATAAAAGAGAGGCTCCTATAGTAACACTAGTGATACTGGTTCTTTAGGGCTTCTCTTCTTTTTGTGAGGGCCCTATTCATGGAAAAGGGCTCCTATTCATGATAAAATAGCGAATAGTGATTGAAGAAGAATAATTCACATTGTACCTTTTAGTAATTGCTTTCAAGATGACTGACGCTGTGAAGAAGGGGAGAGGGAGGCAGTTTCATGCGGACAGAAGAAATGCTCTTAAACGTGGGGCCACAGCACCCAAGCACCCACGGAGTATTCCGGCTTGTACTTCGCATCGATGGAGAGATGATCAAGGAAGCTACACCGGTGATCGGATATCTTCATCGGGGAACAGAAAAACTGGCGGAGGACCTTACATATACGCAAATCATCCCTTATACCGATCGAATGGATTATGTCAATGCAATGAACAATAACCATGCCCTTGTTCACGCAGTCGAGATGCTCATGGATATCGAAGTACCTGAGCGAGCAGAGTATTTACGTATTATTGTTAATGAATTGAATCGTGTAGCAAGCCATCTCGTCTGGTTTGGTACTTATCTATTAGATATTGGTGCGATGAGTCCGTTCTTATATGCGTTCCGCGACCGTGAAAAAATCGTAGATCTATTTAACGAATTGTGTGGGGCAAGGCTAACCTACAATTACATGCGAGTGGGTGGAGTGAAATGGGACGCTCCCGTAGGGTGGATCAAAAAAGTTTCTGATTTAGTAAAAGAATTGCGTTTAAAGCATAAAGAATATATGGATCTTGCTGGAGGAAATGAAATTTTTCTTTCGCGGGTGAAAGGGATTGGGCAGTATGATCGAAATACCGCGATCTGCTTTGGTCTTTCGGGCCCATGTTTACGCTGTACGGGTGTCCCAAGAGATCTTCGAAAAGATGAACCCTACTCCATCTATAATCGCTTTGATTTTCAAGTACCTGTGGCAACTGAAGGAGATTGCCGTTCGCGGTTTGATTTGCGAATGGAAGAGATCAAGGAAAGCTTGTCTATTGTCGAACAAGCGGTCGACTCCTTTCCAGAATCGGGGCCTATTATGGCAAAAGTGCCGCGTGTTTTACGTCCTCCTGAGGGGGAGGTGTATGCTGCTGTGGAGAATCCTCGGGGAGAGCTTGGGGTACATGTCATTAGTAAAGGGAAGGATAAGCCTTGGCGTATCCATTGGAAGCGTCCCTCTTTTAGTAACTTACAAATTTTGCCCCATCTCTTAAAAGGAGAAAATGTATCCAATCTAATTGCTATATTAGGTGCAGTAGATATCGTCCTTGGAGATGTCGATGCCTAAACACTATTAATACGAAGGGTATGGATCATTTTGGATGAAAATAAAACCAGTAAAATTGAATATGAATATCATCATATAGGTATTCCTACGGATAAGTCTCAAAAAGATGAAAGGTATAGTCCGTTATTTAAAATGTACACTTCTGATAGCGAGAGCAAAGATTTCAGAGTACAGTGGCATCGTTTTGAACCGGATAGCTCCATACATCCACTAATCCAACGAATGCCGCATATCGCTTTCAAAGTAAACGATATTCAACTGGCAATAGAGGGAAAAAAAGTGATTTTAGAACCTTACTATCCCTTTGAACGTTTTTGTGTAGCCATGATAGAAGAAGATGGTTTGCCAATTGAGTTGATTGAAACGGATCTTAAAGAAGAAGAGATTTGGTCTGACTCCCATAAAAATTCGACCTTATACCCAGATAGCGAGTAGCATCATACTTCACGAATTCTAGGAAATCCTCCGTCGGTTCGTTCACGAAGGTCAGCAAAGGTGCTCCATACTCATATATGGAGCACCTTTTTTAGTGGTTAGAGTAAGGTTAGATATTTGGAGTTACCTAATTTTTTTAATGGCCATAACTCTAATTCGTTTATAATCAGCAACCCATATACCATCTTTGTATAAGGTGGATTGTATCTTGGTTTTTATCTTTCCATAAATCATCATTCTTTCCTTTGTAGATAGTTCAGGAAAAAAGTCATCGGCAAAACTATCTAACCAATGATCCAATCCTTTTTCGCCATATGCCAAGGGAGTAGGTCTATCAAAATGATGAGCATAGGAAACTTTAAATCCGTGCTGTTCCAGTAAAATACTGTATTCTCCGATGCTTGGAAAATACCAAGGATTCCTTGCTGAAGCATCTATTCCATATTCTTGAAAGAGCACCTCTGTTATTCCTTGAATAACGGTTTGGACATTTCCTTGTCCTCCGAATTCGGCGACAAAGCGACCCCCTGGCTGTAAAGCTAGTCTAACCGATTCGATAACATTGGCAGCTTGTTTCATCCAATGCAGGGCTGCATTTGAAAAGACAGCATCAACCTTTTCATTGGTTCGAAAAGTTTCCCCATTTTCAACGATGAATGGAATTTCAGGATACTTCACACGTGCTTTCTCAATCATTTCTTCCGAGAAGTCACTTCCTGTTACCACCGCACCTGTCTTAGAAATTTCCTTTGTAAGATCACCCGTTCCACAACCTAAATCAAGTATTTTCTCTCCTTTTTGTGGTTGAAGTAGTTTAAGCACTCCCTTGCCGAAATGAGATACAAAACTTAATTTATCATCGTACAAATCCGGATTCCACACATTTACAGAACTCATATAATAACACTCCCTTACTTTTGTGATATGTATTTTTATTATAATTTATAAACATGGACCCTTCTAATATATATAATTAATTACATTGATAGTTACAGGCTATGGAAGGATCGCAAATAATTCTCGAAGGTGTCACAGGGGGAGTATGGAAGAATGAATCATAACTGTTAACCTTTTGTGTAGATAGGAGTGAAAGTTTTTCATGCCTTCGGGTATATAATGGAGTCAAGAGTTAAGAAATGAAGCGTCTCTTTTGGACAAGAGGTAAATATGATATTCTAAATACGTTGCGAGTACGAGCGAACGGGGTTGGATAATGGAACAGACCATGTTAGAACTCCTTTCACAGTATGGATACTGGGGCATTTTCTTCTTCCTCGTTTTGGGGATTGTTGGCTTGCCATTACCAGATGAGATCATGATGACCTTTATTGGTTATCTTGCATCGGCGGGACAGTTGGACCTTGCGCTTACTTTTATAAGTTCGCTACTTGGATCGATCTGTGGTATTACAATTAGCTACTTTTTGGGTGGGAGGTTAGGATACCCTTTCCTCAAACGGTATGGTAATAAATTTTTTATTAACCGTCGACGCCTTAGAATGACACAGTTTTTGTTTAGAAAATATGGCAACTGGGTACTCTTTTTCGGATATTTTATACCGGGTGTGCGCCACATTACCGCATATGTAGCAGGGATCTCTCGTATGCCTTGGACACGTTTTGCTGCTTATGCTTATACCGGAGGCTTGTTTTGGTGTACAACCTTTATCGGATTAGGTTATCTGGTAGGGGCTAACTGGGAGCGGGCAATTACAACCTTCGAGCATTATGGTGCACTCACTATCTGGGTGTTGGTACCACTACTACTTATTACACTCGCATGGTTTATTTATAACCAGCACCAGAGACGGTATAATTCAAATTCGTAATGATTCCGGAATGAATCAGATGGATCTAGTTTTGAAGGGGGTGGGTAGATTAATGCCACAACTGGATGTAATTATTGGCCCGAAGGAGCACTCATTTGAAGTCGCTGAAGGGGAGAACCTTTTGTTTGAAGCGATTTCCCGTTCAGTGATGATTCCCTTTAATTGCACTTCAGCACGATGTGGTACCTGTCGAGTCAAGGTGCTAGCAGGGGGAGAGCACCTGAATGAAGTTGGTGACCCTGAGGAACTTCGCTTAGGAGAAGAAAAAGTAAATGATGGATTTCGGCTGGCTTGTCAAGCCTATGTTTATGGGGATGTGAAGGTGGAAGTCCCTCAGCCCCGATTGTATTAAGGGGCTACGTAGGCCTCCTTTTACTTGACCATCTCTTTAGCAAGTTGATAAAATAGGAGTAACCAAAATTTATACTTGTTATTTTCCACTAGGGGTGCATCGATGGATGCTGAGAGAGGCGAGGCCTTAACCCTTTGAACTTGAACTGGTTGATACCAGCGGAAGAAAGTGGGGAGTGGTACCGTGCATAGATTTAGGAGCGAACGGACCGGCATCCCCTCGGATGCCGGTTTTTTATTTCCTTCTCCACAACTTCATTTGGTTGTTACTCCAGAGAGGAAAAGTGTGGAGTGGCTTCATGTTTGTCGAGTGGTTCACCCTTGGTTATCTGTCGTTCACCTTCGGTATAAAGGACAGGAATTTAAACAGGTACTCTACTGGGCAGGGCGGCTCATTCATGAAGCGGGCGTGCCCCGAGAGAAACTAGTGATCAATGGTTCTCCCCGTGTAGCAATGGAGCTAGGGGTGGGGGTGCATTTGCCAGAAGAGGGACCCGCTCCAGGAGACATTCGAGCCAACTTCGGTCATTCAACAGTGATCGGTTGTTCTGTCCATTCGGTAACCGCAGCACGCCGGAAAGCGCAGGAGGGAGCAGACTACCTATATTTTGGTCATGTATTTTCGACGGGTTCAAAACCAGGTAAAGCGCCGCGAGGGACTGTAGCATTACAAGCGGTTTGTCAATCGGTTGACTTGCCAGTGATCGCGATTGGAGGAATATCCGCAGCGAATGCCAGTACCTTAGCTACAACGGGTTGTGCAGGAGTTGCTGTCATCTCAGCGATAGCCACAGCCACATCCCCTGAAACAGCTGCGAAAAAATTGAACATTCGCCTTGGTGAGGCATGGGGAGGGATTGTGGATGAATGATGGAGTAGTAGTGATCGGAGGCGGTGTAATCGGTTGTTCCATTGCATGGTATTTAGTGCAAAAAGGCGTTCGGGTTACGCTCTTGGAACGAGATCGGATTGGAGCGCATGCCTCGGGAGCTGCGGCGGGAATGCTCGGTGCACAAGTTGAAATGGAGCACCCAGGACCCATGGTAGACCTTTGTTTAGCGAGTCGTAACCTCTTTCCCCATTTGCAGGAGCAATTGCGGACAGAGACAGGGATCGATATTGAGTGGAATCAAGCGGGATTACTCCGAATTGCTGGGACAGAGCAAGAGGCAGAAAAACTCCGTGCGCGGGAAAGGTGGCAACGTCGTTTAGGGGAAAAGGCAGAATGGTTAACTGCTACCCAGGCGAAGCAATTAGAACCGCAGCTGTCAGAAAAGGTGACTGGAGCGCTCTATTTACCGCAGGATGGACAGGTTTCAGCCCCTCGATTGACCCAAGCCTTTGCTCGAGGAGCTCTGTTAGGAGGGGTTAGGATAGTAGAGGGAGTCGAGGTACGAGGATGTAGAGTAGAGAGAGGCCGCATCATCTCCCTCGACACAACAGCTGGAATCTATCGGCCTGAAGGAGTGGTAGCAGCGGCCGGGGCCTGGAATGGGTCTTTGTTAGAGATGGTAGGAGATCACCTACCAGTTATTCCGGTCAAGGGAGAGTCGCTGGCTCTTCGTCCACGAAAGCCCTTATTTAAAAGGACATTATTTAATTCTAACTGTTACCTAGTTCCTAAGGCGGATGGGCAGGTGATTGTTGGTGCGACAGAGAAACGAGAATTTAATCCGGGGGTTACGCTCGGTGCTATAAGAGCATTGACAGAGGCTGCACGAGACTGGGTTCCCGAGTTGGAAGATGCGGAGTGGTTACGCGCTTGGTCGGGACTAAGACCAGGAACTCCTGATGGTCTTCCATACTTAGGTGCCACAGAGACCACGGCCAATCTTTATGTGGCTGGCGGACACTTTCGTAATGGAATTCTCTTGTCTGCAATTACGGGGAAATTGTTAGCTGACTTGATTGTTGGGGAGCAGACACCACTTTTGGAACCCTTTTCCCCAAGTCGAGTCACAGTGGGTGTATGAGGGAAGGGGAGTCGAAGATGGAAGTGCGCTTAAATGGAAAAGTTCACAGCTTGCCGCAGGGAGTAAAGACAGTAGGTGAGTTACTTATGAACCTAGGTTTACAGGAAAAACTCGTCATGGTGGAGCGAAATGGAGCTGTCCTACAGCGAGAGGATCATCAGGGTACACTCCTGGCAGACGGAGATCAATTGGAAGTCGTTCAATTCGTAGGAGGAGGATAAGGATGCTAACCATTGGCCCCTATCGTTTTCAGTCCCGGCTATTCCTTGGGACAGGTAAATATCCATCACTCGATGTACAATATCGAGCGGTGCAAGAGTCTGGGACGGAAGTACTTACCTTTGCTCTTCAGCGTTTAGAACTGGATCGCCCAACCGAAGAATCATTTCTTGATAAATTGGATTTGAAGCGATACCGTTTGTTACCTAATACCGCTGGTGCTCGTTCTGCTGAGGAAGCTGTGCGGCTGGCTCGACTTGCGCGTGGGTCAGGGCTTTGCGATATGGTGAAGGTAGAGGTCATTGGCGATGAAGAAAGGCTACTGCCTGATCCGATGGCTACCTTGGAAGCGACTCGCCGACTCGTAGAAGAGGATTTTATCGTGCTCCCCTATACCGGGGACGATCCTGTATTGGCTAGAAGACTTCAGGAGGTTGGTGCCCATGCAATCATGCCAGGTGCTTCGCCGATCGGGTCGGGTCAAGGGCTGATTAATCCCCTCTATCTCTCCTTTATCATCCAGGATGCATCGGTACCTGTCATTATTGATGCCGGGATTGGCGCTCCCTCGGATGCTACCTTAGCTATGGAAATGGGTGCAGATGGGGTGTTGTTAAACAGCGCTGTTGCCCATGCTGGCGATCCTGTCGCGATGGCTCGTGGGATGCGGTTAGCGGTGGAAGCGGGGCGTTTAGCCCATCTCGCCGGTAGAATCCCTAAGAAAGAGACAGCGATGGCCAGTAGTCCAACCGAAGGTTTAACGATCAATTAAAAAGAGGTCCATGATACAACTTGAGCCCGGTGGAATCACCGGGCTCAAGTTGTTTAGACGTTATAGGGGGCTTTTGTTACCCTTTAAAATTGAATGTTACCAGTTGAGGTCGCTTCCGATTGGAGCGATTGGTTGGTGAGGTTTGCTTTTGAGAAGAGGGTGTCGTTTGATAACGAGAGATGTTCATGAGAATCCCGGCAGCCATCATACAGATAACAAGGGAGGTCCCTCCATAGCTGATGAAGGGTAGCGGGATTCCAGTGACAGGTAGCATAGCTGTAACAACCCCTAAGTTGAACAGGGTTTGGATAGCAAACATGGTGACGATTCCAATCCCCAGCAAATGACCAAATAAATCGGGAGCACGGACAGCAATGCGGATTCCACGTAAAATGAACGCGATATAGAGTGCGATGAGTACAACACCACCGATAAAACCTAGCTCTTCAGCAATGATGGAGAAGATAAAATCCGTTTGAGCCATAGGGAGATAAGCAAGCTTTTGGATACTATTGCCCAGCCCTTTACCCATCAAGCCCCCTGGTCCAATGGCAAAGAGGGATTGGATAATTTGGAAGCCACCCGAAGTTGGGTTCTGCCAAGGGTCAAATACTGCGGACCACCTTTTGAGCCGATAAGGTTCCATCAGCATGATATAAACGAGAACCGGAATACCCGTACTAAGGAGTAATAATAAATGTTTCATTCTTGCTCCTGCTATGAACATAACCGTCATACAAGAGACAAGTAGAATGACCATCGAACTAAAATGAGGCTCGCTCACGATCAAAGCTGAGAATAGCCCAAGTATGATAAAGGGTGGCAATAGACCTCGTTTAAAGTTGTGAAGGTGGCTTTGTTTTTTTGTCATTATCGCGGCTGTATAGATAATCGCAGCAATCTTCGCCAGTTCAGATGGCTGAAAGCCGACAGGTCCGATTCGTATCCAACGGCTGGCTCCATTTAAATGATCACTAATACCTGGTATGTAGACAAGAAGAAGCAGGAATAAACTCCCAAGTAGGATCAGCCCTACTTTTTTTTGATAAAAAGTGTAGGGGACATTGGCTATGACGAAAAAGAGGATAAGAGCAATCACGCTCCAGGATAATTGCTTTTTGAAGAAATAGTAACTATCTGCATGCTTCGTGAGTCCATCATAGTAGCTAGAGCTGAAAACCATAACCAGGCCAAAGCCTGTCAAAAGAAAGATGATTAGCATCATCCAAAAGTCTGGTTTACCACGCACGTTCCTTATCTCCTTCATCACAAAAGTTTAATGGGTAAAACCCTCTTTTATCCGCTCTATCGGTTGCGGTATACTGTTTGGTAGACGTTTGTCACATCGAAAAATGAGTCTGCAAGAAGCGGGTGTTCATTACATGAAAATCAGCCGGATGATTCGGCAATTAGACTTTCTCATGATCATGCTGATTTTGATGTTAGCTGGTGTCAGCATGATTGCCATTTCAGGGGCGACTTACTCTACCAACCCCATTTTTTTTGAAAAACAAATCTCCTGGTACATAACAAGTATTCTACTTATGATAGCCACACTCCTGTTTGACTATCGTCTCTTGGCTCATGGGCGGTTTGTTTACGTGCTTTATGGTGTGGGTCTCTTTCTTCTTCTATTAGTCATGATTCCGGGGATTGGAGTCACGGTGAAAGGGGTTCAGCAGTGGATTCGAGTCGGAGGTTTTCAGTTTCAACCTTCGGAGTTTATGAAGGTTATCCTGATTATCCTGGTTGCTAAGTTTCTCGCAGAGGTAAGAACGACTCCTGTATACGCTCGTGATGTATGGAAGATGCTCCTTCTCTTTGCCGTTCCTTTTCTCATTATCTTAAAACAACCAGACTTAGGAACTTCCCTCGTTCTGGTTGGAATACTTGGTAGTATTTTATTGGTGGGGGGACTCTATTGGCGTACCGTGATCACTGTCCTAGCGATCGTTGGTGTTTTGGTAGCTAGTGTTTTTGTCCTCTATTTAACAAATAGCCCCCTGCTCCATGTAATTCTTGCAGAGCATCAGATTCAACGAATTAGTACCTTTGTCAATCCTGCATTGGATCCCAGTGGGACAGGCTATCAATTGACACAATCCATGATTGCTGTAGGGTCCGGTGAATTGATGGGAAAAGGATTTCATCATGGTACCCAGGCTCAAGGGCGATGGATTCCTGAACCCCATAACGATTTTATTTTTGCTGTTTTTGCTGAAGAGTGGGGCTTTTTAGGTGGAGCGATTCTCCTTTGTCTGTTTATTTTTCTCGTTTATCGGATGATGAGAGTCGCTGTACACTGTGAAGATCGTTTTGGTACCCTGATTGTAACAGGGGTCGTGGGGATGGTTGTTTTCCAGGTGTTCCAGAATATCGGGATGTCGGTTGGCATGTTACCTGTAACAGGGCTGCCCTTACCCTATATCAGTTATGGGGGAAGCTCTCTCCTAACACAGTTAGTAGCGGCAGGACTTGTACTTAATGTCTCGATGCGTCGCGGTACAGATCTATTGTTTACGGACTAATGAATATGTAGAGGTTCATGGGCACCGATTTTTTATTTGGCCATGAAGTTAAACCCCCTAAGTAGGTTGGATCTACTCAGGGGGTTTTTCCACTGTCTACTATTAGGGGGCATCATAAGAAAGCTAGTGATGAGGGCCTTTACCCAAGCTTATTTTTAGTAAGGGGGGCGTGAGCAACGTGGTAAGTAAGATAATAAAAACGGTAATCGTAAATAATTGAGCATCAATCAAGTGGCGACTGAGCCCGATGGAAGCCACAATAAGTCCTACTTCTCCTCGGGCGACCATACCCGTACCAACTGCAAAGGAGTTATTCCAAGGGAAACCTGCTAACTTGGCACCCAAACCACTTCCGATAATTTTAGACACAGTCGCGATGATGAGAAGAACAATTAAAAGACTGATTGCCTCTGGTTTTAGTTGCCTAATATCGGTAGATATCCCAATGCTCACAAAAAAAATAGGGACGAAGAAGGAAGAGGAGATAATCTCCACTTTTTCATATAGTTCCTGGCGGTGGTGAGTACTACTGAGAATCAATCCAGCAAAATAAGCACCAACAATTCCTGCCAATCCAAATAACTCAGCCACATAAGCATAGATAAATGCAAGGATGATACCGAATGTTAAAATCACTTCGGATGAAGTTAAATAGGATATCCAGTGAATAAGGCGAGGGAGAATCCTGCGTCCGAGGGTGATAGCAATGAAAAAAAAGAGAAACATTTTTAGTAATAGGATACCGATAATAGTAGGAAGGCCTTCTCCGTGATTTCCAGAGGTAGTAAAGGTGACGACAACAGAGAGGAGGACCAATCCAAGGATATCATCCAGTACAGCAGCTCCTAAGATCGTAACGCCTTCTTTACTTTGTAGTTGGCCCAGCTCTCGCAGTGTCTGAACAGTGACACTGACGCTTGTGGCAACAAGAAGAATGCCGATAAAAATTGAAGTGAACAAACTATAACCGAAAAAAAGTCCGCTAGCCCAACCCATCACAAATGGGAAAAAGACTCCACCTACTGCAACGAACGTTGAAGCGGAGGTGTTTTGCTTAAACTCATCGATATCCGTTTCAAGACCTGCTAAAAACATAAGGAGGATGACACCAATCTCTGCGAGATGTTTAAACATCCCAGGGTGCTCAGGGTGAATATGTATCCAACCAAGGAAGGCGGGTCCCAAGAATACACCAACGAGAAGTTCACCAAACACGGAGGGTTGTCCCAGTTTTTTGCTACCATGACCTGCTAGTTTTACTGCAATTAACAGGAGAGCGATTTCCAACAAATAGTAATAATTTTGTAGGGTTTCATTTTTGATCCAATGAGTGACGACGTCCATGGAGTCCTCCTAAAGTAACGGATATCTAAAATTGGAAAAATAACCCCTCTGAAAACGGGTAATAAAAAGGGAACCCATTGACCAATGGAGAAACAGAGAGTCTGACTACCTTTGTGTTTCAGGGATACAACACGAGAGAAGCTTTCCTTATATCTTTCCCTGATCGTTAGGGCTCCAGACACGTCCGTGACCAGACAGGGGGATGGGAAATGAGTAAATCCAATGTAGGTATATGGGTTGTACTTATATTAGGATTGGTTCTCGTCGGTGGGCTGATCGTCCAATTTGTGACGGCTTCTTAAAAATTAAATACCAAATAAATCCCTTATTTAAGAAGATAGGACACCATGATATAATGATTCTAGGGAACCTCTATCGTTAGAGGTGATCCCTAGGATCTTTTCACTTGAGAGATAGCTATAATTTTTGAGTGGGAGAGATTTGAAATAAAGAGTTAAGTATCTGGGTAAACCCATATTATTAGAAGAATGAGAGCGAGTCATAAAAGGAGAAGTGAAGGCTGATGATCAACCTCTTGATGCTGATTCTTGTCCTGGGTGCCTTTGGGCTTACAATCTGGGCTCAATTCCGGGTGAAAGGTAGCTTCAAACGCTGGTCTAAGGTGCAAGCTAAATCGGGCTTAACTGGGCAAGAGGTAGCTCGAAGCATTTTGGATCGGAATGGGTTGCGAGATGTCGCCGTCAATCCTGTTCGCGGTCAACTGACGGATCACTATGATCCAGTTTCCCGGACAGTGAATTTATCAGAGCCCGTATTTTACAGCGATTCTATTGCTGCTGTCTCCGTAGCTGCCCATGAATGTGGTCATGCGATCCAACATAAAAATGCTTATGGTGCCTTGGTATTACGTCATCGGATGGTTCCCGTAGCTAACTTTGCCTCAGGAATTGCCCCATTTTTGTTACTAGGGGGTCTGATCTTACAGGCGATGGGATTGTTTGGCCTTGGCGTGATCTTGTATGCAGCGGTTGTTGCTTTTCAGGTAGTTACTTTACCGGTGGAATTTAATGCCAGTTCCCGGGCGAAAGAGATCATCGTGCAGGAAGGGATGATTAGTAATATAGAGGAGAGAGGGGTACGCAAGGTACTCAATGCTGCCGCCCTTACTTATGTAGCGTCCGCGCTATATGCTCTTCTTGAATTGTTACGATTTGTGCTCCTCTTCTTTATGTCCAATGATGATTGATTAAGGGAACGAATTTATTTCAGAATGGGAAGTCTAGGAAGGGCCACATAATGTGGTCCTTTTTTTTTGTACATATTTTTGAGTAGGGGTTGGATACTAAGGCTGACCTAGTTAAGGAAGGAGGTAGGGATATGCAGCTCCGTAAACAATGGCTTGTCATGGCAATTGCTGTGCCCCTTGTTTTTACTACTGTAGGGTGTGCGATGAATAATAAAAAACCGCAGTCAACACAAAGGCCAAATACCCAACAGGTGCGGTATGATGAGAGAATGAATGATGCCAACAACAATACGGGTTATGATACCAATACGCGTGTTGGACAAAAGATGCGTACTGCGGATGATGTATCGGACAATTTGGTCAAGTTGAGAGAGATTGATGCTGCGACTACGGTAGTTATGGGTGACACAGCGTATATAGGTGTATCATTTGCAGGTAATTACCAAGGCGGCATGACAAACGAGCTGAAGAATAAAGTGGCCAAAAGGGCACGAAAAGTGGATTCCTCTCTGAGACGAGTCTATGTTTCAGCCAATCCAGGTTTTGTAGATGCCATGAAAAATTATGCTAAATCTGTGCGGGATGGTCGTCCAATTTCCGGCTTAATCAACGGATTTATGGATCTAGTACAGCGTACATTCCCGACATCGCAGTAAATGTAGCTATAAAAGGCCTCCTCTCGGGGGCTTTATTTATTTCCATACTTTAACGTCTAAAATATACTACGAAAAGCATTCTCTCGTGACTAGGCGATATGATAAACTAAAGTAGTGTTAATTCCTTCGTCTATAGGAGAGCGATGAAAAACTTATCGGAAGGATAAAGACATTCCCGTACTTGCCTTAAGATGAGTAACAGATTGGTGAATTCAAATAATTAACAAAAGTTCAGGAGGCGTCTGCAGATGGAGCGTTTGACACCACGAGATATCTTTAGTAAAGATTTCAAAACCGCACGGAAAGGATATAACGTGGATGAAGTGAACGAGTTCCTCGATGTTGTTATTAAAAACTTCGAGGCCTTGCTCGAAGAAAACCTCCAACTGAAGGAAGAGCTAAAGAAAGAGCGGAAATCAAAGCTGAAACAGGGTCAATCACTATCTAACTCTAATTTACCTGGTCAACCACTATCTAACCCTAATTTATCTGGTCAACAATCGATGCCACTGCCGATGCAGGATAATAACGATCGTATGGTGGAGGATCTGATGCGCCGCATGGAACGGTTGGAGAAGTACATGATGGGACGTTAACGAAGAATTTGGTTAGTCATTATGTTTTCCCAGCGGAGGTGCGTGACCCCAGGCCTGTTTATTAACTGATGAATTTTTCTGAAGAGGTTAACCGATAGGCTTGGCGCTACCTAGTCAGGAATACGCATCGGAGGGGACTAAATGAGAGACTGGTTGCGAGCAGTGGAAAAACTGATCATCCGATGGGGAATAAAGAGTGGTGAAAGGGGCGCACGGGTTGGATGCGCCCTTTTTTGTACCCGAACGGGTCAGTGGGGAGCTATCGATGGAGATAAGCTTTTTCTCCCTGCCTCCAACAATAAGCTATGGACCACCGCAGTGGCGTTGGATCAATTGGGTAGCCACTATCGATGGATGACACAGGTGGGAATTAGCCACGATATGCTTACCATCTCAGGTGGTGGGGACCCTACTTTTAATGAGCAGGATGCTAGGATGATTGCTCAACGGATGTGGGTACGTGGTATGGATAAACTTCCTCATAGATGGATAGTTAATCAAGCTTGGTGCAATGAAGAACCCTGGGGAGTGGGCTGGAGATGGGATGATCTTGCTGAAGGATATACCGCACGAATTGAGAGTCTGATCATGGAAGGGAATCGAATCCTTTTCAAAGCGGACCCCCAGGGTGAAACTCCCCATCTGATCCCTATGCAAAAATTGAAGACGATCAAAGTAACCTCCCACTGTATGTGGACGGATGGACCTTCTGATATGGTGGTGAAGCGGAAAGATAGCGCTAATCATTTTCATTTATCTGGGAAGCTATCCAGGAAGGAACCGGAGATTGCGGGGGCAGTTTGGTCAGGAGCCCAGTATTTTTTGGAGATTCTCCGTGGAGCCTGTCAACAAGAAGGAATCCAAGTTCCTGAATATCCTGAAATCCGAGAAGGGAACATTACACAGAGGAAAGGGATGGTGTTAAAACACTATTCTCCACTTCTTTCTCAGGTGATACAACGTGTCAATCGTGAAAGTGATAATTTGTCTGCGGAAATTTTATTACGTACTTTGGGGAAGGAGAGCAGGAGCGAGGTTTGTGAGGAAGCAGGAGTGAATAAGGTGAAGAAAATCTTGCACACATGGGGGCTGAAAGGTCCTGAATGTTATGTAGATGGTTCAGGATTATCCACGTATAATTTATCATCCCCCAATGCACTTGCTGAACTACTCCACCTTCAGCTTCAGCATCCTGATTTCCCCATCTTCCTCGATAGTCTTTCTCGTTATGGGCAGTATGGTACACTTGCCGAGCGAGCCTCATCTTTACCAGCAGGCATAGAGGTTGCCGCTAAAACTGGGAGTCTGGCTAACGTCCGGACACTAAGCGGATACTTATTAGAGAATGGGTATCCTATAATCGGATTCTCATTTCTTATCAATGGGTTGGTTGATGAAGAAAACGGTGAAGGATTGCAGGATGATTTCCTTCACGAGCTTGCTGCTTTGAGTAAAAACTAATAACGGACTCCCCAACAAAATTCGGCTCCATAGGGTTCATCACTAAGGGCATTGATTCTCACGGGGTGCCCACTGTTGGGAGAGTGGATAAATGACTGCTCACCGATAACCATGCCTACATGATGAATGGCGCCTTGCCCCTTTTCATGAGCAAAAAAGACGAGATCACCAGGTAACAGTTCCTCCTTGGTCAATCGGATTCCCTGTTGGGCTTGATCACTCGCATCTCGGGGAATGACAAGTCCATGGGCTGCTAAAATTCGGTGGACAAATCCGGAACAATCGAAGCCAAAGGATGACATTCCACCCCATAAATAGGAGAGCCCAAGAAAGCGCTCTGCTGTGGGGAGGCGTGTGGAAGGAGGAGTGATGGGTAACGTTTCAGCGATAAAAACATCGCTAAGTGCCAACCTCTTTGTTGCTCCCTCAGGGGTAAGGACAATCGCGTGATTATCTTCCTTACCGATACAGGGAAGACGTGTCATAAAGGAGAGTGGCCACTCTTTATCCCCATTTTCACTGAAAGGAATGGTTTGGTCAGCGGTTACCCAGGCATAGGGGGAATTGGAAAAGGCTTTGTCGAATCGGGAATGGAAGGTAAGTTGATCCCGATATACCCAACCTGGATACCCTCGAGCATCTTTGCGAGTGGATTGGTGGGGGAGACATACCTTTACCCAATCCTCCCTTTCTTCAATGACCATTGCAGGCTCACCCAGAAGGAGTTGAGATTCAAGACGGCCGGTTAGGCCTTTTCGCCTCTCCGTATCCAGTGAGTTTAGCCACTGATAAAATCCTTCTGCGCCTTTAAGGGAAGGGCCATCCTCTTCACGAATAGATTCAGGAGATAACCAGAGGTTGGCTATAGGAAGTCGACAATAACGTATTTCCATGAGATCATCCTTTCAAAATCCAAAGAGGTTAAGCTCACATCGATCATTCTTTATCTTCGGGATATAGAGTAAAGGTTCCTTTTTTGAATGGTTTGAAATAAGAAGGAGATTATTCAGAGGGTAGAGAAAAGTTACAACGTAATAAGTTAATTATTCGGAAAATTAATTCGAGGAGGGGTACTACCTATGCGGAGAATTTCAATAATCGGATTGTCCCTTGTATTGGCAGGTAGCGTATTGGTAGCTGGATGCACCAAAGGGGATTCTGATGCAACAACTTCCACGGGGGCTAGCCAACACTTAGAATTAAATTTGACGTCTGGCGAGCCTGCATCGTTAGATCCGGCGAAAGCTTTTGATGGCAATTCCATGGAGGTGGTGAATAATTTATTTGAGGGGTTGATGCGCTTTGATAAAAATCACCAACCCAAGCTAGCTACAGCAAAAAAAATAGAGAAGTCAAAGGATGGCTTAACTTATACGTTTACACTCCAGGATAATGCTAAATGGTCCAATGGGGAGCCGGTAACAGCCAAGGATTTTGAAGTCGCTTGGAAAAGAGTGATGGACCCAAAAACAGCCTCCAATGCTTCCTTATTGATGAATCCCATCAAAAATGCAAAGGCTTATTATGAAGGAAAAGCGAAGGCAGAAGACGTCGGTGTACAGGCAAAGGATGAAAAGACCTTAGTGGTGGAGCTTGAGCAGCCGACTCCCTATTTTGAACAGCTAATCGCCTATACTCCTTTTTCACCTGTCTACAGCAAGGGGATTGAAAATAAGAAAAATCCCTTTGGTGAGGCGAAGGAATATATTTCGAATGGTCCTTTTAAGATGAAATCTTGGAAGCATGATAATCGCATTGTGGCCGTGAAAAATGAAGAGTACCGAGATGCAAAGAAGGTAAAATTGGCACAGATCGATTGGGGAATGACTAAGGATCGGGCTACACTTTATCAGCAATATAAGGCGGGAGAAATTGATTACCTCGATAGCACTTCTATTCCGCCAGATTTGCAAGGTAAAGAGATAGAGAAGGGCGAGGCGAAGGTATCCGATGGTGGGGGCCTAGATTTTTACCGATTTAATGTAAAGGAAAAACCGTTTAACAATGCGAAGATCCGGAAGGCATTCGCCCTGGCAATCGATCGTCAAACGATTGTAAATAAGATCGTTCAAGGCCAGCAGCAAATTGCTCTTGCCTATGTCTCACCAGGTACCATGACGAAATCTGGCGATTTCCGCAAGGATGATAAGCAGGCATACATCAAAGATGATGATGTCCAATCAGCAAAAAAATTGTTAAAAGAGGGAATGAAAGAAGAGGGCATCACGAAATTGCCTAAGGTTGAAATTTTATTTAGCCAGGATGAAAAGAATAAAAAAGTGGCTGAAGCGATTCAGGAGATGTGGCATAAACACCTGAAAGCAAAAGTGACATTAAAAGCACAAGAAGCCAAAGTATTTTTAAATAACCGAAACCGTGGCAACTTTATGATTGCTCGCTCTAGTTTCCTGCCTGATTACAATGATCCCTATAATTACTTAGAAAGTTTTCAAACCAATCATCCAATGAATCAAACAGGTTGGAGCGATAAAGAGTACGATTCTATTCTAAATGGTGCTTACAAGGCAAAAAGCGAAGCTCGGCGGATGGAACTTTTGCATCGTGCGGAAAAAGTATTGATGGATCAAATGCCTGTTATTCCCTTATATTATTACAATAACATCGTAATGAAAAAGCCTGAAGTGCAGGGGGTGATGTCGCACCCCACTGGGCCAAGGGATTATCGTTTCACAGAAATTAAAGGCTGATGAAAACTCTCCGGAGCATCCGGAGAGTTTTTTGCATCAATCTGCCATTTTACCCTCCGCTCCTCGGAGCATACTAAGATCAGACCGATTAGAGGGGAGGGATATTTGTGAGCAAACACAAGAAGAGGCATAAGCGTAACAATCACACAGAACATGAAGTTGTAGAACCGAGACGGAATGAGGACCTTACATCAGATGACTTTAACGAGGAGTATGCAGGAGAATTTGCTCCAGCTGGTTTGAACAATTTCCGGCAAGCTCCTGGGAGAGACGATGATGAATTGGAGACAAAGGATATTGGCGAAACCGAGAAATTTGATTGGAATGACCGAGATGATACAGAGGCAGCAGCTGAAGTAGCTCCTGTTACAGATTCATTCGGACGCGATGAGCTCTCAGTAGACAAGAATGATACAGAGGGTGAAGGTCAGGGCCAGGGTGTTGGTGTAGTCGGCATTATTATATCCGCCCTTGCATTCTTCCTCGTTCCTTTTCTATTAGGGCCGGCGGGAATCATTCTCGGTATTATCAGCATCCGCCGTGGAAGCATGTTAGGATGGTGGGCAGTAGGAATTGGTGCAGCAGCGATTCTGTTAACCGCCTTTGTAGCTCCGCTTGCAGGTTTTTAATGATGGAATCTGGACCAACAGCCACCCTGGATACGGGGTGGTTTTTTGTAGCATCTTCTGAGGAGTAATTCTTGCACCTAGCTATGCTGGAGTGATATAATTAAAAAATAGCTAAGAAAGTTATCAACTTTAAGGATTTATGCGGATGTAGTTTAATGGTAGAACTTCAGCTTCCCAAGCTGATAACGCGGGTTCGATTCCCGTCGTCCGCTCCACTGAGTCATTGCACAGGATGTGCAGTGACTTTTTTATCGCTATTTTGGAGGGGAATGGATGGAAGAGATGCGCCTGCGATTTGCAGGAGGAAAGGATCTAGATTACATGGCGAGATGGTTTGCTGATGAGGAGGTAATGTATTGGTCTTCAGGAGGCCATGGCGAGACATTTTTGAACCAGGAGCAGTTAGCAGATCGTTTAGCTAGGATGAACTCCTTGGAGAGTGGACGTTGGTGGATAATTGATGTAAAAGAAGATACGGAGTGGAGGGCGATAGGGCGAGTTACTTTTCGCGACTTTGAACGAGTAGTGCGATCCGTTACCATTGGGGAGAAGGAGTACTGGGGACGTGGATATGGAACCGCGGCGATTCGTTCCTTTATTGACTTGTTGTTTTGCCGATATAACTTACATCGCATTCAATTAGATACTTTTCGGAATAATGTTCGAGCTATTCGCGCTTATGAAAAATGTGGATTTCATCAGGAAGGTTTGTTGCGGCAAGCCTTTTGGACGACTGATGGCTATCAGGATAAAGTGATTATGGGGATGCTTCGCTCCGAATGGGAAGGGAAAGAAAGCTAGACAAAAACAGTGAATAGAGAGAAAATATTAATGGAGTTGGTAAAATTTTTTGATTTGAATGAGCATATCTTGAGAAATTGGAAGCGATGCTATGATGGGTTTATGAGAAGCAGTATGACGCCCACCACCACGGACAGAATGTAAGTTTACGAATGATGAATGGGGTTACTCCCCACCTATACTTAAGGATAATGAGGGATAATATGGATCGATTTCAATTTGTAGACGAACGATATGCTAGAGAAGATGATGTATTACAGTCGATTACTGCTGGATTAGAAAAACGAGAAATGCCACAGATCTCTATTCCCCCTGGCGTTGGCAAGGCACTCTATATGCTTGTAAAAATGTGTGGAGCCCATCATGCTTTGGAAATAGGTGGGTTGGGTGGATATAGCTCAATCTGGTTGGCGCGTGCTCTTCCTGCGGATGGTCATCTGTTGACCCTGGAATTGGAACCAGACTATGCGGCTTTTGCTAAGGAAAACCTGAAAAAGGCTGGATTGTCTGAGAAAACAAGTTTTAATATAGGGGATGCTCGGAAAAGTTTAGAAGTATTGGATTCCCAGCGAAAGCAATTTGATTTCTTTTTTATTGATGCCGATAAGGAAAGCTATCCCTTTTATCTAGAGAAGGCGATTAAGATGAGTATACCAGGTGCTGTGATAGTCATGGATAATATGTTTTACGGAGATGATATCTTTGACAAAGAAGAGGAAGAAAGTCCAAATGTGAAAGGAATTCTAAAAGCTCATGATATCCTAACCTCAGATGAGCGATTGGACTCTACTCTATTGACAGTGGGAGATGGCCTTGCTGTTGCTCGTGTAAAGTGAAATAAATCAAAAGAGACGAAGGTCCATCCCTAGCGATGGCCTTCGTCTCTTTTTAAAAATTACCTATTTTAATCGGTTAGGGAAGAATACGTTTTAACCGAGGATGTTTTCGCAATCGATTCATTTGCTTCGCGATTAGAGGATGACGCTTTTCAAATTGATCCAATTTACGTTTTGCCCAAGGAGATGTCTTTGAGAGGATTAGGAAACCGAGCATCAAAAAGATCACACCTTGTAGAACAGGTAAAAAGAGACCTATGATGCCTAGTATGATAAAGAACCAGCCGAGAATTTGACTACCGATATACTTCATACGTTCTTTAGTCATAGGATAGAACTCATCCTTTCGAGGTTCTGGACATGTTTAATGTTTTCAATAGGTTGATGCGTTATGCGTGGTAATTGGATTCTTTATGGGGAATTCCCCATTAATTATATCTAACGTATTATTATTTCGATATGTGTCACGGGGAAAAAATTGGGCGGAAGTAAAGAAAAAGAGGATCTTCAGGAAATATTCGCAATAGTGGACTTCCGTCTCTTTGCCTTGATTAGCCTGCGTGTTGGGTTTCTTTGATGTTAAGAATTCGGAAACCCCGCTGTTCTAGTCTTTCCTTAATTTCCTCTACATAGGGAGTTGGCTGGATTTTTAACATAATGCGACGTACCGCAGCGTCACCAGCGTCAAAAGTGACCAGGCTGATAATATTCACATCAAAATCCTGCACGGATGCGACGACATGCTCTAGCTCATGGGGAGCATCGAGGACGACAGCCATCAGGAACCGGACACCTGGTAGGTCATGACCATAAGTGGATGCAAGGGCGGCTTCAATGTCACTGATCTTGACGATACCAAGGAAGCTCAATCCATTCTCATCGACTACTGGGACAAAGGGATAGCGAACAATCACCGGTAAGGTTTCTTCAAAGTCGCTATGGATGGTTAATGGATCCATGATATGTAGAGCATCTTTCACTTTCCCTTGATCGAGGTCTACATGTGTGCTTGCTCCCGTGTTTTCACTCTCTAGAAAGGATTTCATGGCGTAGGTGTAACCGGTAATACCGAGAAAGAGGCCATTCGTATCAATTACCGGGATCGAATCTAAGCGATACTCTTTTAAAAGGTCAAGCATTTCTTTAATGGGGGTTTCTGGTGTTACAGTAGCAATTTCATCCAAGTGGGTAAGACATTGTTTAATGAACACTTTGCATCGCTCCAGTCAAAGCAGAATCTATACTATAGAAAAACATTCGACATAACAGATGATTCTCCTCCGGTATTCTAAATTGTTTGTTGACGTGTTCCATTCTCTTGGTTACATTGAATTAGTATTCACTTACTCTCATTGATCGGGTGATTTTCCAATTAAATCAACCCGATCTAGCGAAGGGGCGAGGGCGTGATGGATTACAGTCGCTTTACAGATGGGAATGCGGTCAACTGGTATGAAAGCGATTTCACCATGAAGCGTTATGTACAACGTTACCTATCACCAACTTTACAAAAATGGGGAGAGGATCAACTCGCCCATATGGGGGCATATGCTGCCGGACCGATGGACGAACGTGCTCGTCACACCGATCGTGAGGGAGCACCGAAACTCCTTCGCTATGACCGTTTGGGAAATGAGATCAACGAGGTTTGGTACAATGAAGGGTATCGGGCTACAGTGGCGGAAGGATTTCGTTCAGGGGTAGTGGGGTGGCGTTATCGAAAGGATGTCCCTGAACCTGTGCCTTTCTTTTTCACTCAGTTACTTCACATGTTGATGTCTGGGGCAGAGACAGGCTTTACATGTCCAGTAACCTTGACGATGGCAGTGGCCTTTGTTATCGAGAAGTTTGGCAGTGAAGAACAAAAAGCGAAATACCTTCCCCGTTTGGCAGCGATGGAGCCAGAGAATCTGTTGCAGGGAGCAACCTTTCTCACGGAAATCGAAGGCGGCTCCGATGTAGGGGCGATTCAAACGAGGGCAGTGAAGGATGGAGACCGCTGGTTGCTTACAGGGGAAAAGTGGTTTGCTAGCAACTGTGATGCAGATCTTTCGATTACACTTGCTCGGGTTTCCGATGTCCCAGGTACGAAGGGGTTGGGTTTGTTTTTAATGCCAAGGATTCTCGAGAATGGAGTAAAAAATCGGATTGCGATCCGACGCCTCAAGGATAAGTTAGGAGTGCGAGCCGTAGCGAGTGGTGAGTTGGAGCTTCGTGAAGCGGAGGCAGAGCTGATCGGGGAACCAGAAAAGGGATTTAAGTATATGGCTGAAGCCCTTAATATTTCCCGGATGTGTACGGCAACAGGATCTTTGGCCATGTCACGCCGGGCTTTTCTGGAAGCGGCGATCCATACATTTCGGCGTTCCGCTTTTGGTAACACTCTCAAGGATTACCCGATGGTGCAACAAACCCTCTTGGATATGATGACGGATATCGAAGCGGGCTGGGCGTTAGCCGCCCAGATGATGCTGGGGATGGATCGTTGTCATACAGAGGGGCAGGAGACTGTAGAGGAGATCACACGTCTTCGTCTCTTACTATCCATGGCAAAATATCGATTAAGTGAAAATAGTGTATTACATGCTAAGCAAGCCCTGGAGCTTTTTGGTGGTAATGGCTATATCGAAGAGTTTGTGACGCCTCGTCTTTTGAGGGATGCTCAGGTGAGCACGGTGTGGGAAGGGCCCTCCAATATCATGGCACTGGAAGTCCTAAAAATTCTCGCCAGAGAAGCAGCGCATGGCAGTGGTGAAAGTATCCTCTTTACAGAAATGAAGAAGACTCTTTCTGAAGTGGATCGTCCTGAGCTGGTGGATGTAGCACAGTGCATTGAGCAGGAGAGAAAGGAACTTTTCCTTGATACCCGCTATCTATTGTCTGCAGATGAGAGGGTGCAAAATGCTCACGCTCGCACATTGATGGATAAACTGACCGATGTATACACCGGTATCCAACTGTTGAAAGAAGCGCAGGTGGACCTTGCGGAATCGAAAGATGAGCGCCTCGCTCGAATTGCAGAGTATTATGTGGATCGGACCTTCCGTCCAAATGTTCATAGTATTCGTAGTAAGAGCATCCCAGTAGACGATTTATTTGAACAGGTGGTATGTGGATTTCAGGAAGCACCAATTCATTAACCCAATACAAAAAGAGATGTGGAGTGAGAGAAATGAATGCAAAAACGATCATCGTAACAGGCGGTTCTGGCGGTATGGGTAAAGCAATGGCTACACGCTTCTGTGCAGATGGGGCCAATGTTGTTATTACTGGCCGGAATGAGGAGAAACTCGAGGTGGCTAAAGCGGAAATGAGCTCCCTTTCAGGACAAGTATTGACCGTTCCGATGGATGTCCGTAAACCAGAACAGGTGGATGAAACGGTTATGAAAGCGAAGGAAGCTTTTGGTTCTATCGATGGGCTTGTTAATAATGCAGCTGGTAATTTTGTGGTCCAAGCGGAAGATCTTTCGATCAATGGTTGGAATGCAGTGATTGATATCGTACTTAATGGAACATGGAATTGCACTCAACGTGTAGCAAAGGAATGGATTGCTGAGAATAAGCCAGGCTCTATTGTAAATATCGTAGCTACTTATGCTTGGACCGGTGCCGCTGGTGTAGTTCACTCAGCAAGTGCTAAGGCAGGTGTTCTAGCAATGTCTCGTACCTTGGCTGTGGAGTGGGGTCATAAATACGGTATCCGTGTAAACTGCATCGCTCCTGGCGCAGTAGAAAATACCGGTGGGGTAGAGAAACTGATCTTGGACGAGCGTATGCATAAACGGGTATTGGCTGCGATTCCAGCAGGTCGTTTCGGTAAGTTAGAGGAAATCGGTGGCGTAGCTGCTTTCCTACTTTCTGAGGATGCTCAATACATCAATGGCGATTGCATCACCATGGATGGCGGTCAGTGGCTAAACGGATCTCGTTTCATTTAGATGAAAATTTTTCAAGGCCGACTCGATCAAGAGACGGCCTTTTTCTTATGTATAGGGGTGATATAATAAATGAATCCAATGCGAGGTGGGAAGCAAAAGTTGTAAAAAGGTTTTTAGAAACCTAATTTTTTGAGAAAATGGATATGAAGATCATCGTTAGAGAAAAAGGAGTCGTTGTAGGCGTGGTTTCATGGATGATAGCGGTAATGATCAGTATGTGGTCACCGGAGACAGCAGTAGCTGCGGATCAATCGGCTACCATTAAACAAGAATCCCAGAAGACGATTCCAAAGGATAAACAACCGGGCACTTATTCATTAAAGGATTCGTCAGAGGTGATACGGACTCAGGATTGGTTAACTGTAGATCCAACGACTGGTCAGGTGGAGGGGGTTTGGTTATCCTCACTTCCTCAAAGTGGTATTCCCAAGGGGGAGTGGAGTTTTACTTATCCCGACTATAAATTAAGACCAGGTTGGAATAAAGAAGAGCAACCACTTCTAAGGGCACCCTCCCATGATGGGGCAGCATTTCTTCGTATGCAAAAACCTGGGTCGCGAAGGGTTCTTATCGATTGGAAGGGTGCTTCAGGTGGAACTGGAAAGTCTGAGATAACCGTCGTTCTCCCGGGGATATCTATGGCTGTAGATCCACACGAGAAATCGGATCGTAAAACGATCCGAGCACATATGGCGGGTAAAGATGTGAAGGGAAGTTGGACGATTGCCGTCGCCAATATGAATGATAAAATTTTGCAACGTCAACAGGGGAAGAGTAGTTTTACTCTCTCGCTACCTTCGGGGAAATATTTGGTGAGAGCGATCTTTCGCGGAGAAGTGGATGGGACTCCGATTGCTATGCATGAAACGAAAAAGCTCAGGATCGAAAATGGGGAAAGTGAAATTAAAAAGATAAATAAAGATTATGAGAATGAATATTTCACTTCTAAGCAGGCGCTTGAATCTATAGATAAGATGAAAAAAAGTGGTTATCTTGCGGATCCTGAACATGAATATGCATCGAAGGGAGCAGTTATGGTGTGGAGCGCCGTTTGTGGAGTGATTGGTTTCATCGCATTGTTTATCTGGCAAAGGGTGCGTAAGAGATCTTCTAAAGCTCTTTGAATGGGAAGGAGAGTACAGGTATGGATGTACTAGCAAAGAAGTTCCTCTTACGTGATATGACCATTTATTCCGAGAAAGGTATCATCCGAGATGGATATGTAGTGGTTGAGGATGGTGTCATTCACCGAGTGGGTCAAGTGGGGGAACTAGGTGGGCTGGGAGGGGTTGCAACACTCTCGTTACCTGGTCACTGTATCACACCGGGGATGATCGATATCCATATCCATGGTGCCGCAGGTGCCGATGTCATGGATGGGACGCCGGATGCTCTCGCCACAATCGCACAGACCCTTCCCCGAGAAGGAACCACCTCATTTTTGGCGACCACCATGACTCAAAGTGTGGAAAAGATTGACCGAGCGATTATAAATGTAACCACTTATCAGCAGGTAAAGTCAGTAAAAGGAATCGCGGAATTGTTGGGGATCCATTTGGAAGGTCCCTTTATCTCGTATAAACGGGCAGGAGCTCAGCCAACTGATCATATCTTACCGCCAGATCGTCAGCAATTTATTCGTTGGCAATCCCTTGCCCAGGGAAATATACGTATCGTTACCATAGCCCCAGAAGTTGAAGGTGGACTGGAGTTAGTACGGTTCTTGAGAGAGTCCGGTGTGATCGCTTCTGTTGGACACTCAGATGCAACCCTACAGGAAGTAGATGCCGCAATCCAAGCAGGCGCTTCCCATATCACCCATCTTTATAATGGAATGCGAGGCTTGTACCATCGTGAGCCAGGAGTCGTCGGAGCGGCTTTGTTGCGTGATGAACTGATGGTGGACTTGATACCTGATGGAATTCATTCGCGACCCGAGATGGTAGAGCTAGCCTATCGGATGAAATCGCAACATGGTCTCATTCTGATTACCGATGGGATGCGGGCGAAGTGCCTCCCAAGTGGGATATATGAGCTGGGTGGACAACCTGTCCATGTGCAGGGAGGGAGAGCGTCCCTATCCGATGGAACATTGGCGGGTAGTGTCTTAACTATGAGTGATGGGGTGAGTAATATGCTCCGTTACACAGGATGTACAATGGAAGACATCCTCTGTATGACTGCGGTAAATCCAGCGAAGCAACTAGGTGTCTTTCATAGAAAGGGTAGCATTGCACCTAAGAAAGATGCCGATCTAAATATTTTCAATGAAGAGAATGAGCTGATCGCCACTTTTTGCCAAGGAGACTTGGCCTTTGCGAAAAATGAGGGAGAATCCTTACGGTGGAAATAATTGCGGCTGCAAACTATGAAGAGATGAGCCAAATGGCGGCTACATTCTTGATGCACAAGGTATGTAATGCGAGGAAAGTTACCTTGGGATTGGCGACTGGGGGTACCCCGCTTGGTACTTATCGTAGACTAGTGAAATACCATCAAGTGGAGGGAATCTCTTTTCAGGGAGTGCAAACGTTTAACTTAGATGAATATGTGGGGTTAGGGAAAATGCACCCTGGTAGTTATCATAGCTACATGGAAACCCACCTTTTTCGCTGGATCGATATCGATCCATGCCAAACTCACCTTCCGAATGGTGAGGCAGTGGATCTAAAATTGGAGTGTGCTCGTTACGAAGAGTTAATCCGTAGTAGGGGTGGGATTGACATACAGGTATTGGGGATTGGGAGTAACGGACATATCGGTTTTAATGAACCAGGTACTCCTTTTGATACACGGACCCATGTAGTAGCGTTAGCTGACTCTACACGACGGGCTAATGCTCGCTATTTCTCTGGTGAAACAGATGTCCCCTACCAAGCGATTACGATGGGAATTGGTACGATATTGGATAGTCGTCAAATTCTGTTGCTCGCTTCAGGGATTGGGAAAGCAGCTGCGATTCGCCACCTCATAGAGGGGAATAAAGATCGGCAATTCCCTGCATCTGCATTATTGGACCACCCTGATGTGACGGTTATAGTGGATCAGAGCGCCAGTAATTAGGATGCTAATCGGAGCTGGTGGTCAAGTTCCTTACCATTAATTTTTTATAGGTATAATTATATTTAATATGTGATATATATTTATTTTTTTAATTAATAATTAGATATTTTTTATTTATTCAAGAAAACTTAGAAGGGGCTAGATACCCCTTATTTTTAATTAAATAAGAGTTTTAGATGGGTTTGTTTAATGGAAGTAAGGGGTAACATTGTTGAGGGTATACCTATACGAGAAGATAGAGATAGCTGGCGATCAAAAAATAGCTATCTACGTGTTTTGGATTGAATGGTTGTTTATTTTTAGCAGGTGATGGGAAGGTATTTTTCCGTTATAATGATTAATTGTAGTGTTTGAAAATAAGGTTCTGTGAAGGTGATTGTGGGTTTCTTCATTGAGTAGGATCGACTTTTGATATCAAATAGTGAGTTGGCCTTGATGGGATAGCTTGTGTGGATAATGAAGGGGGAAGAAGCCTGTGGGGAAAGTGGAAGTAGATCATAGTAAATATCAAAATATCCGATTTGATATTCAAGATGAATCGGCGATTATGACGGATATCCTGGAGACTATTCCATATGAGTATCCAGGAAAAGATGTAGAGATTGAGATCCCGACAAATGAATTCACTTCGGTCTGCCCTTGGTCGGGCCTTCCGGACTTTGCGGATATCACAATCAGCTTTGTACCCAATCAAAATTTGATTGAAATGAAATCATTAAAATATTATTTAACATCCTACCGTAACGTAGGTATCTATCAAGAGCATGCCACACGGCGTATTTTAGAAGAAGTAGTGGCTGCGATCAAGCCGAAGCGGATGAAAGTGAAAGCGCTTTGGAACCCTCGTGGGGGATTAGGAACAAAGGTAGTGGCGGAATACACCGCTTAACGAAGAAACCTTGGTAAGCCTGGATTTTTAATGATTTGCCTCTAGAGAGGGGTTAGATGGAGAGGGAGAAGCAAATGACGTCAAGTCGATTAACACGGTTCACCTTTAGCGCACATTTCTATTTTATCTTATTTGGTATGGGTGGATTTTTCCCACTGTTAAGCACATATTTTCTTAAAGACGCCGGCCTTAATGGTACACAAATCGGAGCCATTCTTTCCTTAGGACCGATTATAATGGTCTTCGCCCAGCCGTTATGGGGGCTGTTATGTGATACTACACAACGATCTAAGCAGGTACTGATGGGGACAACCTTTTTTACGGGTCTCTCCGGTTTAGGCTATCTGATAAATAACGATTATGGTTGGATGTTGGGTATTGCTGCGATATTGGCAGTTTTCCAAGCGGCCCTTGTCCCTATTTCCGATAGCCTCGCGATGAGCTATGTTCAACGTGAGGGAGGGGATTATGGGAAGCTTCGACTGTGGGGAGCAGTCGGCTTTGCTAGTGCAGCGTATTTTATTGGAGAGTGGGCAGAGAATTCCGGGTTGATGGTGATTTTTATCGGTTTTGCTGGGGCGATGACTCTAAGTGCTGTGACAGCGTCTTTATTACCTCGGGAACGAGTTTCCTTTGATATAGACTTGCGCACTGGACTAAGCCGTTTGATGAAACTACCCCAGTTTCCTTTGTTTTTAATGGGGACCTTTTTCGTTTTTGGGCCAATCCAGGCCAATAATGTCTACTTTGGTTTGCTGATTCAAGATCTAGGAGGTACTTTAGCAGGGGTAGGGATCGGATTTTTACTTGCTGCAGGTTCAGAAGCACCTGTGATGCGTTTCGCCAGTAAGTGGATAAGCCGCAGAGGGTTATTATCAGTCGTGATATTTGCTTCCTTAGTCTCTGCTGCCCGGTGGCTTTTTTATGGATACGAACCCTCAGTTGCGTGGGTCTATATTACAACGGTGAGCCAGGGTCTTTCTGTCGGGTTATTTATTCCCGCCGCCCTTCAATATGTACAGGATATCGCACCGAAAGAAGTAAAAACAACAGCGATTGCTCTTTATACAGCAGCGGGAACAGGACTTGGAAATTGGTTTTTTAGCCTGCTAGGGGGAGTAATCTTTGATCACTTTGGTATTTACTCTACCTATCTCTTTTTTGGAATTTCTACATTGTGTGGAGTTGGGATGGTCCTCTGGGTCCAAAGATTGGATCGGAAATCCGAAAGTTCGCTAGAGAGATCAAGTGTCCGTTAGTTCTATTACGAAAACACATAAATTCCTGATTATAGGAAACCGTATGGGGTATCTGAAGAGAATGAGAGAGGGTTTTGTTGGAATTTTCATTATGAAGGATTCTTTTTGCAAAGAGCTATATTTTTTTCAAATGAAAGAGGATTAATATGTTTACAATTATGATTGTAGAAGACGACCCTAAGATCAATCAGCTCCTTCAATCTCATATTGAGAAGTATGGATATCAAGCTATAGACACGACAGACTTTGAAAAAGTGTATCAACAATTTCAAGAGAATCAACCCGACCTTGTCTTATTAGATGTCAATCTACCTAAATTTGATGGATATTACTGGTGCAGACAAATTCGGTCTGTTTCAACCTGCCCCATTTTATTTATTTCTGCGCGTGAAGGTAAAATGGAACAAGTGATGGCTCTAGAAAATGGTGCTGATGATTACATTCCGAAACCCTTTCATTATGAAATCGTCATGGCTAAAATAAGAAGTCATCTACGTAGAGCTTATGGTTCCTATGCTTCAACCGAAGGAGAGCGTAAAGTAGAGGCCTCTGGTCTAACCTTATATCCAGAGCGAATGGAAGCTTCATTAGAAGGAAAAGAAATTGAATTAAGTCACAAAGAAGTGATCTTACTTGAAGCATTGATGGAACGTCAAATGCGCGTGGTCAGTAGAGATCGACTGCTCGAGAAATTATGGGATGATCAACATTTTATTGATGACAACACGCTCAATGTCAATGTGACACGGTTACGCAAAAAACTACGGGATCTAGGAATTGGTGATTGCATTGAAACTGTAAGAGGTGCTGGTTATATGCTAAAGGTCACTTGGAGAAAATCCAGATGAGACTTTTTTTGCGTGATCATATGGTTTACATCATCGTCTATCTGATCCAGATGATACTTGTACCCTTACTGTATTGGCTTGGTGGGTATGGGACTACATCCCTCGGACTTTATGCTATCTTGTTAAGCAGTACATTATTACTAGCTTATCTATGTTATCGCTATATCAGACTACGGTCTTTTTACCAACGCTTATCTCAACCTCTGGAAACACTAGATGAATCAATTCAAAAAGTAGGTTATGCACCTCTAGCAGATGCTTTGGATCAATTATTACAGACTCAGTTTCAACATTATCAAAACCAACTCCATCACTTTCAACATAGGCTAGAAGATCATGTAATCTTTATTAATCAATGGGTGCATCAGATGAAGACATCCATATCCGTGATCCAGCTCACTATTCAAGAAGAAGATGATCCTATCTTTCACAGCATTCAAGAAGAGATTGATCGCCTTCGTAAAGGGTTGGAAATGGTATTATATATTTCGCGCCTTGACCAATTTGAATACGACTTCCATGTGGAGTTAATCTCCATTCACCAGGTTGTTAAAAAAGTAGTTTCCAACAATAAGCGTCTATTTATCTATAATCAAGTTTATCCGGAAATTCAGGTGGATGAACAGATACACGTGTATTCTGATGAAAAATGGCTCTCTTTTATGATCGATCAACTGATCACCAATGCTGTTCGTTATTCGGTTGGTGAAAGCCAAAAGGTGATCATTTCCTGCTCTGTGTTGCATGATCAGGCCGTCTTAGAAGTCAAAGATTATGGGATTGGAATTCCCAAACAAGATATCCGGCGAGTCTTTGAACCCTATTTCACTGGAAAACATGGGAGAGAATATTCAGAGTCGACAGGGATGGGACTTTATCTTGTGCGCGAAATAAGCAATCGTCTGCATCATCGCGTTGAATTGGAATCAGAAGTAGGTGTAGGCACTTCAGTGCGCTTGGTTTTTCAACCCTTTATGAGTCAGATTCCTCCAGGTCAATAGTTTTTGTATATACATGAAAAGCCATTCCTTTATATTATAGGAATGGCTTTTTTAGCAGGTACAGCTGTGTCGAATTGCCACCTTACAAAGATGTAAGGTTGATGTAAGGTAAATCCATAGCAGGGAGTCGATTCGTCCAGTAAAGTATGAATCAAAGTGATAGGCTTGATAAAACTTACATGAATGAAGGGAGACGTAATAATGGAAATGCTACAAGTTCAAGGATTAAGTAAATTATATGCAGGTAAAGTATCGACGCGTGCCTTAACCGATATTCAGTTAAGTGTGGAACAAGGGGAGTTTGTCGGGATTATGGGTCCCTCGGGTAGCGGAAAAACGACCCTTCTCAATATGGTAGCCACCGTGGATACCCCGACTTCCGGAGAAGTCATTATTAATGGTAAAAATCCTCATACCCTTAAGAAAAATAACTTGGCTCGGTTTAGACGAAGGCATCTCGGCTTTGTCTTTCAAGATTTCAACTTACTTGATACGCTAACGATTGCCGAAAATATTGTCTTACCTCTTACCTTAGACAAGAAAAGTGTCAAAGAAATGGATCGGAAATTAAACGCCGTAGCTGAGAAATTAGGAATCGTCGAGATTCTAAAGAAACGAACCTATGAAGTCTCGGGAGGACAACAACAACGGGCGGCCATTGCTCGTGCTGTGATTCACTCGCCGTCTCTTTTATTAGCCGATGAACCGACTGGGGCTTTGGATTCTAAATCGTCTCGTACCGTTATGGAAATGATCGAAATGATTAACGAAACGGAAGGAACCACCACACTGCTGGTGACGCATGATGCACAAGCCGCTAGTTATTGTCACCGAGTGGTCTTTATTAAGGATGGTCAGTTACACAGCGAAATTTATCGTGGATCCAATCGGCAAGCATTTTTTCAGGAGATTATCGATATGCTTTCTTTTTTAGGAGGGAATGATCATGAACTTTCGTCAGTTCGCGTTTAATAATGTCAGACGAAATGCACGGGCTTACTCCGCATATTTCCTTAGTAGTGCCTTTGCGGTCATGATTTTTTTTACCTATGCCGTTTTTATTTTTCACCCTAATTTGGTCCATAATGACATCGGAGCTACAACGAAGCAAGGAATGAAAGCTGCTGAGTATGTGATCTTTGCGTTTTCCTTTCTGTTTGTGCTCTATTCCATTAGTGCTTTCCTCAAAGTGCGGAAAAAAGAGTTTGGCATTTTATCCATCTTAGGTTCAGAAGGGAAACAGCTAAATCGCCTGATCTTTTTGGAAAACATGATTATTGGTTCAGCTTCCATCCTTACGGGGCTCGCTAGTGGAATGATTCTGTCTAAATTATTCCTGCTAATTGGGGCTCGGGTGGCGGAGATGAAGGAACTTCCCTTTTATTTACCATGGAAAGCGATGGCACTGACTACGATTTGTTTTTTCGTACTATTTTTCGTGATTTCTTTGGTGAATTTATTTCTCGTTCGTCAAAACCGAGTCCTTGAGTTATTACAAGGATCGAGTAAGCCGAAACCAGAACCCAAAGTTTCCATCTGGCTCTCTCTCTTATCTGTGGCTTGTTTTGTCGGAGCGGGTTTCCTGATGAAGCAAAATATCATGGACAAAAGTATGAATTTCAATCTCATTTTGCTGTTAGGGACGGTTGCTACTTATTTTTTCTTTACACAAATCAGTATGTTTATCATTCGTTTATTAAAGAAAAATCGGCGCTTCTTTTGGCGAGGAACCAATCTCCTTTGGGTTTCTGATATGGCGTATAAAGTAAAAGATAACGCGCGGATGTTTTTTATGATCACCATGGTCATCGCCATGTCGTGTTCGGCTATAGGAATGATTCTTACCTTAAATGCGCAAAATGAGCAACAATTTAAGTCGAATAAATTTGCCTATAAGTACAATACACGTCAAATGGGTAAGTGGAAATTCGACTTCAAAAAAATAAAAAAAGATACTGCGAAAATAGACAAAGAATTGAAGCAAGCGGGTATCAAGTATAAAAAAATAAGGAAATCCATGCTAGAACCAGGTGCAAAAGAATTCAAAGAAAATACAGGAGTCATGAAAGAATCTGATTATAATCGCTTAGCAGATATATATGATCTACCCAAAGTGCCCTCACTAACATCGAAAGAAACAATGATCATGAACAATTTATCTGGTACTAAGGAAGAATCAAAAAAACTACAAAAGCTTACGATGGCAAAGGGTAAAGCTGAGTTTACTATAACAAAACAATTTGAAAAAACGTTGGATAATTCGTTTGCTTACAGTCATATTGCCGTGATCTCTGACATATCCTATGCAAAATTGAAAAAGGTCATGCCTTCAGCAAGCGAAGAAATTGATATCTCTTATTACATTCCAGAATGGCTCAATGATCAATTGCCTGATTCGAATTCCGTAGAAACAAAGATCGGTAAAAAATTAGTAAACTGGTCTAGGGAAAATGCAACACAGAATAGTATAGATATTTTTCAATCTCGTGCAGTTGACTATGTATTGCTAAAGCAATCAATGAGTATTCTGAGCTTTATTGGTATATTTATTGCGGCGATCTTCTCACTTTCTTCAGCTAGTTTCTTATACTTTAAGCTGTATACGGAATTAGACCAAGACCGTCATCTTGTCCATAGCCTTTCTAGAATGGGATTAAGTTCTAAAGAGATGAAGCGATCTGCGACAATTCAAATTGCGGCTCTATTCTTTATTCCCCTTGTTGTAGCAGGAATGGAAACACTAATCGGTTTGTTCTTGTTGAAGGAGCAGTTTTATCTAGGAGAGCCATTGATCCCAGCCTTGATGGGAATTGGTAGTTTCTTTACCGTACAAGTGGTTTACTTCCTCATTGTGAGGTCTCGTTATCTAGCTCAGCTTAATCGAGTCATGGTCTAAAGTGTCTGGGGTATTCCCAGATAAACAAAAGAGGTTTCCCTCAAGGGGAACCTCTTTTTGCAATATCGGGCGTCGTTTAGCAGATTAGTGCGAATATGGTTGCGACGACTAAGAGGAATATCAACAGACGTCTGAGGCCGAATCCGCCATACCCATAACCATAGCTCATTGCCCGATCCCTCCTTCTTCGCTGCTCAGGTTTATAGTATGAAGGTGAGCAGAAGTCGTCCTAGACAGGAATCCAATCTCGTGAAGATAGTGAATGTGCGGATAAAAAGCGAATGGAAGTGGATGGAAAACATTAAGTTGACGATGGTGTCATCGGCCTCATATAATAAGTGAGTAATCACTCATTTCATGAGGGGTGTGAGGATAATGTGGCGGAGAATCCAAGCCATAGTGGGGAAGGAATTTATCCAATTACGTCGGGATCGACGCACCTTAGCTATGATGGTGATGCTTCCTGTTCTTTGGTTGGTTGCTTTCGGCTATGCTGTTAATTTTGATGTGGAGACGATACGCGTCGTTGTGGTGGATGAGGCAAAACACTCGGATAGCGCATCTTTTATCAATCAAATCAAGGAAGAAGAAGATTTTAAAGTTACTGAGAAAGCTAGGATGAGTGAAGCAAAAAGGACGTTAGAGCAGGGGAAGAGAGATGTGATCATCCATTTTCCTAAAGATTACAAACAATTCCCGCAAAATAAGCGGGAGCGAATCCAGATCCAGGTGGATGGGAGTCGACTTTTTCAAGCACAATCTGCTTTACGTAAGTTAAATGGTGTGCTTGCCGATGTCCAACAGGACAGCATGCAGAAAATGCAGAGGGAATTACAAACCACTCTCATGAAAAGTGTCTCTTTTGGTATGGGGATGGATTCACCTCAGTGGAGGGAGATGATGAAGAGTCTCCTCCCGGAAAAAGTAGCACAGCTGCAAAAGGGATTGGAGAAAGCAAATAAGGAACAGATGGAAAGCACAATGAAGCGGATGGAAAAAGCTCTTCCAAAGATGGATCAAATACAACCGGATGTGGATGTGTTATACAATCCCGATTTAAAAAGTGTCTCCTTCATGATCCCAGGACTAGTGGGTTTGGTTCTCATCTTTATCACAACATTGATGACAGCGATGGGAGTCGTTCGGGAGAAGGAGCGAGGGACGTTGGAACAATTGATTGTCTCTCCTGTAAGCTCCTTTGAATTATTGGTAGGGAAACTTATCCCGTACTGCATTATTGCGGTGTTTGATTTTTTACTCGTTTTTGCTGTAGGGGTCTGGTTTTTTGATGTGCCCTTTCGAGGAGATCTGTTGCCTTTCTTAAGCGTCTCGTGTCTCTTTTTGCTTGCATCCTTAGGGATTGGATTACTGATCTCTACGGTCTCTCAGAACCAACAGCAAGCCATGCAATTAGCCATTTTGACATTGGTTCCTCAATTTATTCTCTCTGGCTTCGTGTTTCCTCTGGAGGCGATGCCCTGGGGGATTCGATGGCTCTCCTATCTCATGCCACTTACCTACTTTATTCCCATCAGTCGAGGCTCTTTTTTGAAAGGGGTATCCCCCTTAACCGATGAATGGGGAATTCTTGCTTTAGCCATTGCTGCTGTTCTCTTTCTGGTACTAGCGACCATTCGATTCCGACGGAGTCTCGGATAAAGGAGGAACACCATGCTGAACGTGAAGGGAGTTTCCTACGCTTATCGAGGAAAGAAAGCTTTGGATCAGGTGTCATTTACCCTGGGTGAGAAAAAGATCACCGCTCTAATAGGCCCAGATGGTGCAGGGAAAACAACCCTCCTTAAAGTGATGGCAGGGCTACTAAGGCCTTCGAGTGGTGAAGTGAATGGCAAAGACGGGATGTCCCTTGGTTATGTTTCACAGTTTTTTGGTCTTTATGGAGAGATGAGTGTACAGGAGAATCTCCACTTTTATGGTCGTTTAAATGGGCTTACTTTCAGAGAAAGCACGCAGCGGATCGAAGAACTGCTTCACTGGACGGGATTGGAGTCTGTTATTCACCGAGAGGCAGGAGCGCTCTCTGGAGGAATGAAGCAAAAGTTATCGATAGCGGCGGCAGTTCTTCATCGGCCGGATCTATTATTGTTAGATGAACCAACCAACGGTGTAGACCCTGTATCTCGAAGGGAAATGTGGCGACTGCTACAATCGGTGGCAGAGGGAGGCACACAAATTTTTGCGGCTACGCAATATTTAGATGAGGCTGCCTATTGCGGCCGTGTGATTTTATTGCATCAAGGCCGCATTCTTGTGGAGGAGTCCCCTCAGCAACTTTTGCGTGACTTTCCTTTTCGACTGTTGGTCATTCGGGAAGCGGGTCATGAACGTGTAAAATGGATGGATCGGATCCGTAAAGAGTTAACCACCGGGGAAGTATTTTCAAAGGGGAGGGATCTGTATATTCTCCATCGGGAAGGAATGTCTATACAGGGGAGAATCAAGGCGATATTACCCTCAGATAAGGGGCTCTCATTAGAAGAAGTGGAACCTGGTTATGAAGAAGTCTTTACCCAGCGGTTTCAGGATGCAGATGGGGGAGAGAGCCGATGATACAACTGCAGTCGATCACAAAAAAATTTGGGGATTATACAGCAGTCGATCAGGTCAATCTCTCTGTGGAGCAGGGAGAAATCTGTGGGTTAATTGGTGCCAATGGAGCGGGAAAGACTACCTTAATTCGCATGATGTGTGGTCTCCTTCTCCCTGATGGTGGAGAGGGGCGGGTGCTTGGTTTTGATATTCGTCACCAACAAAAGGCGATTCGTCAGCAGATAGGATATATGTCTCAAAAATTTTCTCTCTATCCTGATTTGACAGTAGAAGAGAACCTTCGCTTTTATGCTGCTTTATATGGCATCCATCAAGGGTTAGAGAAGCGAATTGCCTCCCAAATTGAAGCATTCCGTTTAGAAGAGGTGCGCCAGGAACGAGTGGGGAGGCTACCAGGAGGATGGCTACAGCGGGTTGCCTTTGCTTCTGCACAACTTCACTCTCCACCGCTTTTATTTCTTGATGAGCCAACCAGTGGTGTGGACCCGGTGACCCGGCGAGCATTTTGGGAACAGTTATATCGGCTTGCGGATGAGGGGACGACGATACTGGTAACCACTCATGTGATGGATGAAGCAGAACGTTGCGATCATATTACGATGATGAATCAAGGGGAAGTCGTCGCCGAGGGAGCGGTGAATCAGTTAAAGAAGGAGTTTGCAAGGGATGAGCACACGCCCTTAGCTACTCTCGATGAATTATTCATTCAGTTAACAGGGAAAGGTGACCATGATGGAGGATAAAGAGTGGAAAGAATGGGTTCACTGGGTTGCTGAGGAGTATGGATTAGATTTATCAAAGGAGCGGGTCACAGAAAAACAACGCCGCATCCTAGAAGCTGCGATCCATATTTTTGCAGAAAAAGGGTTTGAAGGGGCTTCCACTAGCTCTATCGCTAAAGAAGCAGGTGTCGCAGAAGCGACAATTTTTAAGCATTATAAAACGAAAAAAGGGTTATTGTTGTATCTAGTCATCCCTGCGCTATCCCGAGTAGTCGTTCCCTATATACTCAAGCCTGTAGTAAAGATTTTGGAGAAAGAACAATCCCTCAGTGAAATCATACCGGAACTGTACGCAGATCGCTTGCAACTGGTAGAAAATAATTGGCGAAAAATCCAAATCATCCTTGTGGAAAGCCTATATCAGCCAGAAATTCGCGAAGCTGTACAAAACCATGTAGCAACTAAAATTTTTGGAGAGGTAGTGGAGCGAGTCGAGGAATGGCAAAAAGAAGGTCGGATTCGTAACGATCTTCCTGCTCATGTTGTAGCGCGTAGTATCATTTCTATGGGTTTTGGGTTTATCGTCACCAAAAATATACTACCTGGAAAAGCGGTACAACAGGGCCAGAGTGAAGAGCTATCCTGGACCGCGGAAGCATTATTACACGGGATTGCAGGGTCATTGGAACAAAAGAACAACTAAAAAAAGGTAAACAAAAAGGGAGGTCCTATGGTTGGCCTCCCTTACTTGTACATTATGGATGGTCTTAGATGCGGTTTTGCATGGACATACCTACCAGACGTCTGGTGATCTCCCCACCAACAGAACCGTTTGCGCGTGCAGGTTGATCAGGCCCAAGCTGAACACCAAATTCAGAAGCGATTTCAGTTTTCATTTGGTTGATTGCACCTTCGGAACCAGGAACCAATAAGCGATTGCTACGATTAGCCATGTTTTTCACCTCCTCTGAGGGATGTACTGTTAATTTCTCCGTAGAATCGTTTATTATGATTGGGAAATTATGTTCAAACATAGGGAGTATATTGATGTTCCTCATACTCCTACTTTTTCCTGACCGGATATGAAAGAGGATGAATCCTGATGTTAGAAGGGGGTTTAACTAAATAGCTATAATACGCTAAAAAAAGAAGCGCGCGAGATTTATTTTAGAGAGGGGCACTAGTTGCAAAAAAATATGCATGTGATATAATGAATCCTGGTTGTAGGTATTGAGGTATATAATTCACATGTTATAAAGAATTATAATCTCATCTTATATTCTTTATAATGTGTGAATTTTTGCCGTTGATATTTTGCAACTGAATTATTTTTTGGAGGGATTTTCCATGATTGAAGGTACAGTTAAGTGGTTCAACGCAGAAAAAGGCTTCGGATTCATCGAGGTAGAAGGCCGTGACGATGTATTCGTACACTTCTCCGCTATCCAAGCTGAAGGTTTCAAAACCTTGGACGAAGGTGACAAAGTAAGCTTTGAAATCACCCAGGGCAACCGTGGTGACCAAGCTCAAAACGTTGTCAAGATCTAAGGCGACATTGAAACAAAACCTCCCAACTGGGAGGTTTTTTTATTAGTGTTTTTTACCATATTAACCAACTATACGCTATTGATATGCTGTGTTATTGTGCTTACAATAGCTTCAACTCACTAAAGGAGGGATTTATTGAAACCGGAATTATCTGAAAGAAACAAATCCATTGAAAAAGGAGAGGGTCAATCTTGATGTATCCTAAAAAGCGGATTTTCAAAGTGTTTGCTGTGGTGTTTGCTTTTCTACTCATTGCAAGTGGTGGTATGAACTCAAAGGCTTTTGCAGCAGAAACGAAGCTTTTAGAGTTTGACCCTGCAGCGACGGATGCTTTCTGTAAACTTGTTACCGGATCTTGCTCCCCAAGTATTGATTGGGAACAGTCGACATTGACTGCGACAGATGTAAAGGCGACACCCATCGGGACACCAGAGGAAACAGATCAAAATACTCTGTTTATGGGAAGCGCTGAATTAGAAAATGAGAGTGCGACAGTTACTCAGAGTTTAAAATCGCAAGAGTTTAAAAAAGATTTTACAGACTCCGTAACCACGACAGTCACTGAAGGGTGGAAAGCTGGAGGATCCTTATCACTAAACGCAACAATTAAAGAGATTTTTGGATTATCTGGCACAGCGACGGGCGAGTATAACTATAGCGAGTCTGAAGCAAAAACCAAAACGTCGACGGCAACTTATACATCTCCAGCTCAATCTATTAACGTGCCTCCTCGCGCAAAAGCGATTGTGACAGTTAATTTACAACGAGTAAATAGTACAGGGAAAGTAAGCTTAGATGCGCTGATCGGTGGAGATCTAGCCATCGATAATAGTGAAGAGGATAATCCTTCTATGAACCCAGTGTATGATCTATTCAAAAATGCCACAAGTAAAGGATATCAATTGCCTCCACAATTATCGCTTGATGATTCTGCGCAAAAGCTACGTTTCAAAGGAAGCGGAGAATGGACAGCAGATTATGGTTCGAAATATAAAGTTAATGTACAACTTGTGGATCTAGATACAGGAGAACCAAAGTTTTTCAAGAATAAAGATGGCAAAAATGTCAAGTCCTATAGTTTTGAAGTTCCCGTCAAAAAGGGTGACGTGGATAATAAGGGTTCAGACAAAAAGTAATGAAAACCTTTCACAAAGAAGGGGCCTTGATCAAGGCTTCTTCTTTGTGAAATTCTCAACAGCCTATCTCTCCTCCTTTCATCCTGCTCTCCGATCAAAATGCTGAAGCAACGATCATAGAGGAAATATTTTCTCAATCTTTTTTCAAATTTAGCAGGGTTGTGAGTGGTGGAAGTTGAAATGGACCGTAAGTAAGTTTTGTGTTGGTTGTCCAGAAAAAAGAGTTTACTGGGTTTGATGTGTTGCTGTAGAGAAGCATTCCTACTTGACAGAAAGATGGTTCGGTACTATTATGTAACAAAACTTAACATTATTAAGAGGGATGTCGGAGGAGGTTGCGGATATCCAATTATCTGTCAGGAAATCTAACACGCATACCTTGAAGAGTTCACTTTCACTTCCGCCTACCGGGGTATTGAAAAAGGAACTCGCTCAACTGAACAATCAAGTCAGCCAAGAGATGTATGGGATCGGTGTAAAGAAGCAGAAGGTAGAGATCATGGGTGATAAGATCGTGATTTTTACTGAGCAGAAGCGCATTCCAGCACTTGCGATTCTTGATGGGAAGTATGGAGAATTGACGCTGAGCGTCGATGCCGCACTTGTGCGGGAATTTAAAGAGCGTTTGAAAAATCATGTGGAGATGCAATTTGGACTAAAGGTGCGTTCTATTTTAAAGGATTACGATCCAGGGACGGAAGCGGCATGTATTGTAATTTTGCTCGACCGTAATTTGGTATAATAACTTTTATAGCTTGATGCGATTGAAATAATCCTTGTCGGGGGTTTGCCGTAAGAATCGGCTAGCCGCTCAACATATAATCTATGTAACGGAAGTTCAGACTCTGCTAAGCGGAGTGCTAAACGCCGTAGAAATAGAAGAGGGGACTCTTCTATTTCTACGGCGTTTTTCTTGTAGGGGGGATGTTGTGGGACCCAACCTTATTAGGAATGGAGTGATACGGTGAGGGCAGCTACCTATTTAAAAACCGGGTTCCTCGGATTGCAACATGTTTTGGCGATGTATGCAGGTGCGGTAATCGTGCCGCTGATCCTTGGATCGGCGCTCAAAATGAGTGGAGAAGAGTTATCTTTTCTTATTGCATTGGATCTGTTTACCAGTGGAATTGCGACGTTGATTCAGGTAATTGGTGGAAAGCATTTAGGGATTAGGTTGCCCGTTATCCTGGGCTGTACATTTACTGCTGTACCTCCGATGATCGCCATTGGAAAAGTAGAAGGATTGCCAGGGATCTTTGGAGCGGTAATAATCTCGGGGTTGGCAGTAATGCTACTCGCAACCTTTTTCAGTAAAGTGCTGAAATGGTTCCCCCCAGTGGTGACGGGTTCGGTGATTATGATCATCGGATTATCCTTAATTCCAGTAGCGATGAAAAATGCCGCAGGTGGGGAAGGGTCGCCGGATTTTGGGCAGATTGAAAATCTGCTACTGGCGATGATCACGGTAGTGTCCGTGGTAGCGATTAATCGATGGTCGCGTGGATATATACGGGCGATCTCGGTGTTGCTCGCGGTGATGATCGGTACGGTAGTTGCCTTTTTTATGGGGAAGGTGGATTTTGGTCAAGTGACGGAGGCGGGTTGGTTTCGGCTGGTAGAGCCTCTACACTTTGGGATGCCAACCTTTCAGCTACCAGCGATACTGACGATGATCTTAGTAGGGATTGTGAGCATGATCGAGTCAACAGGGGTATTTCTCGCTCTCGGTGAGGTATGTGAACGGAAATTGGAGCCAAAGGATATCCGCCGAGGATTGCGAGCGGAGGGTCTGGCCAGTGTGATTGGTGGTTTGTTTAGTTCCTTTCCTTATACCAGCTATTCGCAAAATGTGGGCCTTGTTGCCCTTAGTAAGGTGAGAAAACGCCGGGTAGCAGTGGCCGCAGGATTGATATTGATGGCGCTGGCTTTTTTGCCCAAGGTGGCGGCGATCACGATGGTGGTGCCAACGGCTGTTTTGGGAGGAGCGATGCTCCCGATGTTTGGGATGGTGATCGCTTCGGGGGTACGTATGCTCCATCGGGTGGACTTTCGGAGGAATGAAAATTTACTCATCGTCGCCTGTTCGGTAGGAATTGGGCTGGGTGCGGCGGTGGTGCCTGGGGTATTTAAGGAAGTCCCTCATTCTCTTAAATTATTTGTGGAAAATGGGATCGTCGTTGGTAGTTTGACGGCTTTTCTACTCAATCTATTGTTTACCTACGGCGCTGACCACAAGAAGGATAAGGATCATTCTTCATCCTCAGTCGCTCACAATCAACAAGTGGAAGTCACTTTGTGATTGGATCACAGAGTGTTCCATATATATTAAATCGACCTACTATTTTTAAAGGAGTGAGCAGAATGGATTTGCTTTTGAAAAACGCGAACATTCCTCAAGGAGATCGTCAGGTACAAACCAATATATTAGTCGATGGAGGGAGTATCGTTGGTTATGTTCAGGATGCCAGTGGAGTGATTGCCGAACGAACCATTGATCTGGATGGCAAGTTGGTAGTGCCCGGTTGTATCGATCCCCATACTCACTTCATGGATCCTGGATTTACGCACCGGGAAACCTTTGCTGAGGCAAGTATGTCTGCGGCGGCGGGGGGACTTACCAGCCATGTAGATATGCCCTGTTGTAGTAAGCCCTCTGTCCGTAGTGAAGATGAACTCTATATGAAGCTAAATCCCATCAAGGATCAGGCCTATATTGATTTTGCTTTCTGGGGCGGTATGACAGGGGAAGATGTGCGTGAAGGAAAGTTGGACAATGTCTGGGGACAAGTAGACGCAGGGGTGACGGCTTTTAAGGTGTATATGACGCCCTCCGTACCCACCTTCCCCAGAGTAGGTGATGCGGAGATGCTGGAGATCTTCCGGAAGGTAGCGGAAACGGGGTTACCTGTAGGCGTCCATGCGGAGAATTACGATATTTGTAGTTTCTACGCAAATAAACTGGAAAAAGAGGGCCGTACCGATAGCCCTGCTTGGGCAGAGGCACGGATGGCTCTTGCGGAGAAAGCGGCGATTCAGCTGATTATCAGCTTTGCTGAAGAGACGGGTGCCCGGGCGCACATCGTGCACATGAGTACAAAGGAAGGGGCGGTCTTGATTCGGGAGGCAAAACGTCGAGGTGTCAAGATCACTGCCGAGGCATGTCCCCATTATCTGACGTTAAATGCCGAGGAACATATGACCAAATTTGGTGCCCTGGCTAAGATTGCGCCGCCTCTACGCGGTAAAGAAGATAACGAAGTGCATTGGCAAGCACTAGCCGACGGTACCATTGATTTCGTGGGGACAGACCATGCACCCTATGAGATTGCTACTGAAAAAATAGCAGAGGGTCTACACATCTGGAATAGCTTCCCTGGAATTCCTGGTGTGGAGACGATGGTACCGATTATGGTAAGCGAAGGGCTAAACAAAGGCCGCCTCTCCTTATCCCGTTTTGTGGAAGTAACAAGTCGGAATGCAGCTATCCACTTTGGACTCTATCCGAAAAAAGGAACCATGGAACTAGGTTCCGATGCGGACTTTACCGTAATTGACCTAGAGCGTGAGTACGAGATCGATCAAGAGAAAACCTTGACCAAAGCAAAGTACACCCCCTTCCATGGCATGAAGCTAAAAGGGAAGCCTGTTATGACGATTGTTCGTGGTGGAGTGGTCTACGACGAAGATCGTGGTGGCATCGTGGGAACAGCTGGTTATGGTCAATTTGTGAAACGACAGAGCAACATTGAATTGAAACGGGTAGAGGGTAGCCTGGTCTATTAAATAATCAAGCGATGGTAACTGATGAGGAGGCGAATGAGGGGTAAATGGTCCAAATGGCCCTTTTGATCCTCTCATTCTCCCACTCACCTATTCTGATTAATCTTTATTCCTGAATACGAGAACTTGAAAGGATGGTTGGAGAATGAAAGGAAACAAACATGCACTTGTCATTATTGATATGCTGAATGATTTTATCGGGCCTCAAGCGGCACTACGGTGCGAAAACGGTGAAAAAATCGTCCCCAATATCAAAGAAACAGTCAACTTTGCCCATGCACAGGGAATTCAAGTGGTATTTGTCCAGGAGACCCATCGTAAGAATGATGCGGACTTTCGTGTGCGCCCAGTCCATGCAATCAAAGGGACCTGGGGTTCTCAGTTTATTGAAGAGCTTCAACCCGATGAATCACAGGGAGATTACATCGTACAGAAACGGAGGCACAGTGCCTTTTCTTACACGGACTTTGATTTGTTTTTGCGGGAGGAAGCAATCGATACCGTGGTGCTGACAGGGGTATGGACCAATGTATGTGTCCGCAGTACAGCCTCGGATGCCCTTTATCATGGGTATAACATCATCTGTCTGAGTGATTCTACAGCTTCCCAGGACGATGATATGCATCGCTCTGGATTACGGGATATTGGGCTGTTTGGTGAGGTGATGACCACTGAGGATTATATTACCCGGGCGAAGGAGAAGTTTCCTGTGGAGAGTGCGATTTAAGGGACAAAGGAGTGTGGATGATCGAGGCAAGGAGGATAGCGGATGCGAATCGTAGTCGGCATTACAGGCGCAAGTGGTTCGATTTACGGATATAGTCTTGTACGCACCCTGAGTGAACTAGGTGTGGACACCTATGTAGTGGCGACGAAGATGGGTGCACAGGTGATGCAGTTTGAATGCGGAGTGAAGATCGAGGAACTAAAAAAATATGCAACCCTCCTCGATAATCAAAATCTCTTCGCCTCTGTGGCAAGTGGTTCCTTTCTTACGGATGGCATGGTGATTGTCCCATGTTCGATGAACACCCTTGGTGGAATTGCCAACGGCGTAGGGGATACTTTGCTGAGCCGAACGGCGAGTGTGGTGCTAAAGGAGCAACGGAAGTTGATCATAGTGACAAGGGAAACTCCCTTACATCTGATCCATCTAGAGAATATGACGCAACTGACCCGTGCGGGGGCGATGATCATGCCGGCGGCTCCTGGCTTCTATCATCGGCCAACAGAGATTTGGGAGCTTGTCAACTTCATGGTGGCACGGATTCTGGACTCCTTTGGTATTGAACATGAGTTACTCGCCCGTTGGGGGGAGAAAGAAGGGTCCCGATGATCAAGAATATACGCCAACTTATCAATTATTGGACCGAGACCGATACTCTCCGGCGGGTAGTGAAGCCTGTAGATCCAGAATTTGAGCTAGGGGCGGTGGTGAAACAATTTCAGGGGCGAACACCACTCCTCTTTGAACAAATTACGGGGTACTCGGTACCGATGATCGTCGGGATCGGTGGGGATCGGAAGCGGATAGCGGAAAGTATGGGTATCGCCCCCACTGATATGCTCCCTCACTTGATACGTGGGATTACGAATCCGATTGCTACCCGTCGGGTTGAGAAAGCCCCCGTTCAGGAGAATGTGATCTTAGAGCCTGGGGATTTGGACGCTGATTTCCCGGTGTGTCGTTACCATGAGGAGGATTGTGGCGATTATTATGTCTCTGGTTTGTTAGTGGTAAAGGGTCCAGATGGGAAGAAGCGATACACTTCGATTCGGCGAATGAAATTTCTGGGGGGCAATCGGACCAATATCGTTATTACTTCGCCGGGTTTACAGGAACAGTACCGTCAACTAGAGGCCCAGGGAGAATCTATGGAGATCGCGGTGATGTTTGGCGTGATCCCTGCGGCAGTTCTCGCCTCGCAAGTGAGTACCCATCTGTACGACACCGATAAATTGGATGTAGCAGGTGCCTTGGTAGGGGAAGGGCTGGATGTAGTTGCTTGTCGCACGGTGGATCTGGAGGTGTTAGCGGAGGCAGAAGTCGTCTTCGAAGGACGGGTGCTTCCTAATGTAAGGGAGTATGAGGGAGTTTTTGCGGAACTAGGCGGTTATTACGGTGGGGAGGGGGATCAGCCGATAGTAGAAATATCGGCGATTACTCACCGCAATGAACCCATTTGGCAGACGATTTTACCGGCTAGTTGTGAAGAGAAATTACCCATGGCGCTGACAAGGGAAGCGACCCTTCTCGCCACTGTAAGGCAGGTGGTTCCGGGTATTCAGGATGTTCATATCACGATGCCAGGTGCTGGCCGCTTCCACGCGATTATACAAATCGAGAAACATAAAGAGGGAGACGCGAAGCAAGCGCTACTCGCCGCTTTTGCTGGAGATAAAGATCTAAAGCATGTGGTAGTTGTGAATAAAGATGTGAACATCTGGGACCTCGAGGATGTGGAATGGGCGATTGCCACCCGTTTTCAAGCGGATCAGGACCTGATGATCGTACCAGGTGCCAATGGTTCTCCCTTGGAACCTTCCCATGAGCTTAGGGGAGTTTCTGCGAAGATGGGGTTGGATGCTACGTATCCCTTGGGGAAAGAGAACATGTTTCGCCGGGCTAGGATACCTGGCGCAGAGTCTATCGATCTTCGTAACTATTTAGAGTAGGAGGTGTATGATGCCATCGATTGGATTGGTGGAAACCAGAAGTTTGGTAGCGGCACTGGAGGCACTTGATACCATGTGTAAAGCGGCCAATGTTCGGATGGTTGATATCAAGCGTGTAGGGTCAGGCTTGGTGACGGTGATTGTGGATGGGGATGTAGCCGCGGTACAGGCTGCAGTTGCGGCGGGTAAAGAAGCTCATACCATCACAGGAGGAGAGCTGATTGCCGCCAATGTGATCCCGCATCCTCATTCTGATCTAAACCGGATGTTATAGAAGGAGGTGAGGGGAAGTGGCGGAGCAGTTTATGAAGCAGATGGTAGAGGAGATTTTGGCAAAGGACAGGGGACACTCAAGGACTAAGAAAACAGCGAAGGAGTTAACCATCCCATCCCAAGTTCCACACGGTTCGCAGTCATCGACCTCCCCTGTACCATCAGCACCAGCGAATATCCGAAGGCCCAATTATCAACAAGAACAACGTCAAAAACGACTTTCTCCTCTTTATCAAGGTGATTCCACATCAGTAACTCCAAGAAATGTAGAAACAAGGAAATCAAATACTTCCGGAGTTGCTAAGGATGAACGAGTATCACTTCAGCGATTATCGCTGTTTCAAACACATGGCAGTTCGCACGCTACTCCAACAAAGGCTCCAGAGCGAATCGGTCGTCTCGGAAATGGGAGTGAAATTTGGTTTTTTCCCAGTGTTCATCCCAAGCTTTCCAAGGAGTTACAAGTGGCTGGAATCACGTGTTCAGCGGTCGGGATCATCACTTGTCCCTCTCCCTTCATCGGTCCTTTGTTTAGTGCCGAGGTCCTATTGGAGGATCAGCCGGAAATCGAGCGTGAAATTCAGCGAGGAAAAGAAGGGATCCAGCTTCGTTTAGGTGCAGAAAATCCAGACCGTCTCCGCACCTTGCTCCGGGAGTTGTTCCTCCGTCTCAATCGAGTAGGATTAAAACGGGCAAGTATCCACTTTGCTAAACAACCCACTTCATTAGTAGAGAAGGTATTGCCCCAGAGAGGTAGAGGAGCCGCCGCTCTCCTAGAAGGAGTAAGCGATGGAGAGTGCTGGTCAATTCTTCAACGGGTACTTGTGGCCTTCCCAGAAGCGGATGTGCACTTTCATGTGGAGCAGGGTGCTCTGTTGTTGCGAGGGGATGCGAAGGAAGTGGAGGCGATGGTGAAGGTAGTAAAACGAGAGGTTGATCAATCGATGTAAACGGTGGACTGAGGGGGGAAGACCATGGCACAACAGGCGTTAGGAATGATTGAGGCGATTGGTTATACCACAGCCGTTTCAGCGGCGGATGCGGCGTTAAAGGCGGCTAATGTGACGTTATCGAGTTGGGAACGAGTGATTGGAGCTGGAGGGGCGCTAGGGGTAACGATTCATCTAAGTGGAGATGTAGCTGCAGTCACCTCTGCTGTCCAAGCGGGACGAGAGGAGGCTGAGCGAGTGGGGCAGGTGATCTCATCCCATGTGATCCCGCGGGCTCACAATGAAGTAAATAGCAAGATCCTCCCTCTTTTTGAGGCAGCAAGTAGGGTGCCTCAAAAAGAAATAGTCGCAAAGGATCAGAGTAAGGCGAAACTCTCTACCAAAGGTGACAAGGGAAAAAGGGGAAAAGGCCGGCCCTCACCTTCACAGGGGGATCAAGGAGTGAGTGAGCAGGATTCGGATGGAAATGAAGGCTAAAAAGGCACTTCAGTTACTTAAAGGAGGAATTGGATAATGGGAGAAGCATTGGGCTTGATCGAGACAAAGGGGCTTGTCGGAGCGGTGGAAGCAGCGGATGCGATGGTTAAAGCGGCCAATGTGGAAATCTGTGGGTACGAGAAGATCGGCTTTGGATTAGTTACCGTGATGGTACGAGGGGATGTAGGTGCAGTAAAAGCGGCGACGGATGCAGGTGCAAGTGCGGCGAGTCGTGTCGGTGAGCTGATCTCGGTTCATGTCATCCCACGTCCTCATCAAGAAGTGGAGCGGGCACTCCTCTCCAAAGGAAAAGAATGAGTTAGGTGATGACCCGTACATGGGGTTATTCAGGGGAAGTTGAACAGGCATTGCTCCATATCCTTTGTCACAACCAGGAAAGGTTGCCATCGAGTGCAGGGAGTGTTGTCATTCTACTCACCCCTGCTGGGGCAGCGATGGCAGAGACGCCCTCACTCTATGGATTCTTAGCACAAAAAGGGATCGTGCCAGAGGTATGGGTCCAGGGAGAAGTTTCTGCTACTCTCCCTTGGCCAATCCGGCAAGTGGATGGGCATGTAGAGACGTGGCTCAACGAGATGAAGCGGCGAACCCAGCTTCTCTTGCTTCCTACACCGTCACTCTCTTTTCTAGCACGCTTAATCGAACTGGATGATGCGGACCCTTTCTGTGCACTTGTGCTTCACTCCCTTTTAAAAGGTAAAAGGGTAGGGATTCCAAAAGAGACAGTCGATCTTAAGCCCCCTCACAGCGCAGGATTTGGTGGTGCAGGACGTGGGGGAGGGGTTTTGCTACAAAGAAACTATCGTCAGCGGATGGCTGACGCGGCGGCGCTTGGGATCGATTTCCTGGAGAATAAAGAGTTAGTATCTTGGCTGGAAACAAAGGGTAGAGGACAGAGGGAATTAGTTACTGAGGAACAGGTACGTTTCTTTGCAGAGAAGGAAAACGGGCATATGATCGTTGTCTCCAAAGGAGCGATGATCACTCCGCTCGCCTTGGATACGGCAAAGGAACTAGGGATACGGATCGAGACGCGATAGGAAGAGGGGAAAAACAATGCAACTGGGCCGCGTGATAGGGATAGCAGTTGCTACACGGAAGGATGAGAAACTGGTAGGGAGTAAGCTCTTGATTACCCAGCCGATATCCCCTGAAGGGGAATTTATGGGGGCTCCTCTGATCACGGTGGATACTGTTGGCGCTGGGGTGGGGGAGCAGGTGATTTATGTAACAGGTAGTGTGGCCGCTAGAGCAATTCCCCAGGATCATGCACCTGTAGACGCAGCCATCGTTGGAATTATTGATAGCATCCAATGTCAGGTGAGGAAGGAGTGAATCAAGCCGTGGATACCCATAGAATAAAGGAAGCCGTTCACTGGAGGCGGCTGATTGACACCTTGCTGGACTCCGCACAATACGCAGATCTCGTACTCCAAGGAGGTTATGTGATCAATGTAATCACTCGCGAGATTTATGAGGCCGATGTAGCGATAAAAGGAGAGAAGATTTTACTCCTAGGGGATGCCTCAGAATTGATGGGTCCATCTACTCACGTGGAAAATGTGGCAGGAAAGTTTATCGCACCGGGTTTTATCGATTCCCATATGCATTTTGAAAGTGCCATGCTCACGGTGACTGAATTTTCTCGCTTATCGATTCCTACAGGAACGACAACCCTGGTGGCAGATCCTCACGAGATCGGCAATGTCCTTGGTGTGATGGGGATGAAGGCGATGATCGAGGAGGCGAAAACCCTCCCTCATCAGGTTAGGTTTACCGTTCCTTGTCGGACACCCGATGCTCCTGGCCTTGAAACTGCGGGGATGGATGTCTCTTCCAAGGATATGGCGGAGTTGCTGACGGATTCCTGGGTACAGGGTATCGGAGAAATCCAAGGCTTTAGTAACGTGCATCCGGTTTATAAATATGCCTCCCACATCTTAGATGATCAAATCGCTTCTGTCGCCTATACGCACAGCCTCGGGAAGACGGTAGAGGGAAACGCTCCCGCCCTGTTTGGGAAAGAGTTGGCGGCTCATATCATTAGTGGAGGTACCCATATTTCCTGTCATGAGACAACGACAAAGGAAGAAATGGTGGAGAAACTTCGGTATGGTGTGACCGTATTTATGCGAGAAGGTTCTTCTCAGCGCAATATGGCAGAGTGTATACGGGCCATTACCGAGGAGGGGATGGATTCCCGTCGTGCTGTATTGGTCTCCGATGATATGGTGCCAGAGGATTTGCTCAACGATGGTCATATGAACGATATTGTCCGCCGTACGATTGCCTGTGGGGTGGACCCTGTTGAAGCGATCCAGATGGTAACGATCAATCCAGCCACCCACTTTGGCTTTCGAGATGTAGGGGTGCTCGCCCCAGGAAAACGAGCGGATATTGCGGTACTGTCCGACTTAGAACAAATGACCGTCGATTCGGTTTATCTTAATGGGAGAAAAGCCGCAGAAAAAGGGAATCTCACGATCGAGCTACCTGCCTATACCTATCCGGAAACTGTGAAGGGATCGGTGAAGCGGGAAAAAGTGAAGGCAAGTGATCTTCACATTTCAGCGGTGGATCGGTCAAAGGCCCGGGTGCGGGCGATTGAGGTGATCCCTGATCAGAACCTGACAGGAGCGCAGGAGTTTGAACTCAATGTGCAGGAGGGAGTTATCCAACCTTGTTTGCAAAGGGACGTCCTTCCCTTGCTTGTTCTTGAACGACATGGACGAGGTGGCGGAATTGGAAAAACTTTTGTGACAGGGATGACGCTTCAACGGGGAGCGATTGCTGAAAGTGTAGCCCATGATACCCACAACCTGATCGTGACCGGTACCAACTACGAGGATATGGCGATGGCTGTAAACAGGGTGATCGCTATGGGCGGTGGGATTGCGATGATCGCGGACGGAAAAGTAGTTGGCGACCTGCCCTTGCCTGTCGGAGGTCTAATGACCGACTTATTATCGGGAAAAGAGTTGGCCGATACGGTGTCGAATCTGCATCGGTTGGCTAAGGAAGAGCTTGGTTGTCAGCTTCATGTTCCCTTTATGCACTTATCCTTTTTATCTCTAGTAACGAGTCCGAAATGGAAGATCACCGATATCGGGTTGATCGAAGTGGATGAATTTAAGGTCTTACCTACAGTCATTCAAGAAGGGAGGTAGCCGGATGGGTTTTCGACTGATCGATTTAAGTCAAGAGATTTACCAAGGGATGCCCGTCTTTCCTCCACACCAAAAGACGATGATTTTCCCAAACATGACCCATGAGGAAAGTGAAAAAACCATGGGCTTCCCCTTTGCTACTAACAATTTGTTGATCAATGAACACGGCCCAACTCATAGTGATGCGACTTATGAGTATGATCCAAAGGGACAGACCATTGATGAGATGCCGCTGAACTATTTTTATGGCCCTGCACTATGTCTTGATGTTTCCAACGTTTCCCCAGACGAGTATATCCATCCGGTTGATCTGGAAGAGTCCTTATCTCGTTCAGGGCAACGTATCAACCGAGGGGATATCCTCCTTTTGTATACGGGTCACTATGAACGTTCCTATGGAACAGAAGAGTGGCTCACTCGCTATACCGGCCTTCATTTAACAGCGGCGGAGTGGTTAGCGGAACGGGGGATAGTCAATATCGGGATCGATGCTCCCGCGATTGATAAACCGGATGACCCCCAATTCTCAGGACATCGCATCTGCCGAAAATATAGTATCACTAACACAGAAAATCTTTGTAACCTCGAACAGGTCGCGGGCAAGCGATTTGTTTACTTTGGACTTCCACTCAAAATACGCAAAGGGACCGGTTCTCCAGTACGAGCGGTAGCTGTCTTTGTAGAATAGGAGGGATATTGATGGAAACCCCCGTGATTAAAAAAGAGGTCATGATCCCTCCCTATGAAGGGCGGGCAATCGAGGTGAAAAAGGGAGAGTCTCTCTGCATCATCGATGTGGAAGGGAAGCAAGTAGGTGACTTCCTCTGTTTCAATCAAAGGGAGCCTACCGAATATGTCTCTCCTGTTCATATGCGATCTTCTCTCTCTAGTGTTCGTTTGTGTGAAGGAGATGGCTTATACAGCAATCAGCGCCGCCCCTTGATGCGTTTAGTCAAGGACACCGTCAGTCGCCATGATTTTTTCTTCCCGGCCTGTGATGACTATCGTTATCGCGTCGACTTCGGAGTAGAAAACCACCCCAACTGCCATGACAATTTGACACAAGCCATAGCGGGTTTTGGGATCCGACCTATGTTGTTACCAGACCCGATCAATTGGTTTATGAACAATGAATTAGATGATGAATGGGATTATGAGATTAAAGAACCCCTGTCACGACCGGGGGATTATGTAAAATTGAAAGCATTGATGGATGTGGTTGTGGCAGTATCAACCTGCTCCCAGGACATGGCTCCTGTCAATGGATGGAAGGTAACCCCTCTAAAGCTCCAATTGTTGGCTAAGGAGAGAGATTTCTATGAATAAGTTAATCCCTGAGGATGCCATCACCTTTTTACAGGATCTGATCCAGACCGATAGTGTGAATCCTCCAGGAAATGAAGCTCGTGTGGCAGAAAAGATCGCGTCCAGATTGGCACATCGGGTCTCAGTGGAGCGGGTTTCCCTTACCGAGGGGCGAGAGAATCTGCTCGTACGCCTTGGTAAGGGAGAGCGTACGCTTCTTTTCTGTGGCCATATGGACACGGTATCCCTTGGAGATCCAGAGGGGTGGAGCGTTCCTCCTCTAGCTGGAAAGATCATGGATAATCGAATCTATGGACGCGGAGCATCCGATATGAAAAGCGGTCTAGCAGCGATGGTGTTGGCGTTGGAATCCCTTGTATTAGAGGGTGTGGAACCGGGGGGAGAGATTCTACTTCTAGCGACGGCGGGTGAAGAAGTAGATAGTTGTGGCGCTCGAAACTATTATGAGCAGGGTGGTATGGAAGAGGTTGATGGGATGGTGATCGGGGAGCCTACCGGGGAGAAGGTGGCGGTGGGCCATAAAGGAGCACTCTGGCTTGAAGTAACTACCCAGGGACGAACTGCCCACGGATCGATGCCTGGGAAGGGGATTAATGCAGTCAGCCATCTCTTACATATGGCAGGTCTACTAGAGGAGATGGAGCTAGGATGGCGGTATGAAGATGAGATTCTAGGGGGAGAGAGTGTTGCTCTTACCCAGATCCAAGGGGGCATCCAGACCAATGTCATCCCTGATCGAGCTCGCTTCACCGCAGATATACGTACCGTTCCTCCACGGGAGCATGGAACGCTCGTGCGGGAAGTAGAGGAACGGCTTCATGAGGGAAGACGAAAGTACCCGGATCTTTCTTTCCAGGTAAGAATTCTACTCGACCGTCCAGCGATCTTAACACCCCCGAAAGATCCTCTCATTCGGCTGGCCTTGGAGCTGAAGGGGGATCCAGAAAGGAAGGTCGTTGGCGTTCCCTACTATACGGATGGATCGGTACTTAATGCGGATAGTCTTGTTCCTACCCTTATCTATGGGCCGGGAGAAGAAGCTTTGGCTCACCAGCCAGATGAGTGGGTGGATATTGACGCATATCTGCGTTCCATTACTTTTTACAGGGAGTTAGCTCTTCGATTTTTTAGAATCTGCTAGGCCCTATACCGTGGGTATGTTTCAGCATGGAAAAAATATATGTAGTAACGAAGGAAATGGATAGTGAAAATATCAAAGGGGGCAATTATGATGCGACTGTTGATTCGAAATGCTGAGATCGTAACCATGAATAGAGAGGAGGAGGTTATTTTTGGGGATCTACTTATCGAAGATGGGCGCATCGCGGAAATTGCCCCTCAGATCGAGAAAAAAGTGGATCAGACCATTGATGCTACTGGCAAGACGGTCATCCCAGGTCTTATACAGACGCATATCCATCTCTGTCAGACCTTATTTAGAGGGCAGGCCGATGACCTAGAGTTACTTGATTGGCTACGTAAGCGTGTGCTTCCCTTGGAAGCAGCCCACGATGAGGAATCCCTTTATTATTCGGCCATGCTTGGGATTGGGGAGCTCATCTCAGGTGGTACGACATCGGTAGTCGATATGGAAACCGTTCACCACACCGACGCGGCTTTCCGTGCGATAGCTGAAAGTGGCATCCGTGCCCTTTCGGGGAAAGTGATGATGGATCACGGCGAGGGTGTACCCCCTGCGTTGATGGAGGATACAGCGACATCGATCCAAAAGAGTGTTGAATTGCTAGAAAAGTGGCATAACTATGACGATGGTCGTATTCGTTATGCCTTCTGTCCTCGCTTTGTGGTCTCTTGTTCCGAAGAGTTACTTATCCAGGTAAGGGATCTTGCCGAAAAATACGATGTAATGATTCACACCCATGCTTCAGAGAATAAAGGAGAAATTAATCTCGTTGAACAAGAGAGAGGCATGCGTAATGTGCTCTACTTGGATAAAATCGGTATTGCTAGCCCACGATTGATTTTAGCTCACTGTGTTTGGTTGGATGATGAAGAACGCCGTGTGATTCGTGAACGTGGGGTAAAGGTAAGTCATTGCCCAGGTTCCAACCTTAAGTTAGCTTCAGGTTATGCTGAAATTCCAGAACTTCTTGCATGTGATGCGAAGCTAAGCCTGGGAGCGGATGGAGCCGCTTGTAACAATAATCTAGATATGTTCCAAGAAATGCGGATGGCTGCTCTTATTCAAAAGCCCCTTCATGGCCCTACCAGTATGCCTGCTCGGGAGGTATTCCGGATGGCGACTATAGGCGGCGCAGAGGCGATGGGCTTGGCTGATGAAATTGGTAGTTTAGAAGTGGGGAAGAAGGCAGATCTTGCGATTCTCGATTTAAATCACTTCCACAACTCGCCACGAGAGGGGGTCGATCTGATCTCACGTCTAGTATACTCAGCAAAGTCCTCCGACGTAGAGACGACGATCATCAACGGTAAAATTGTGATGGAGAAGGGTGTCATGAAGACGATGGATAAGCAAAAGGTACTTCAAGAAAGCAATCGTTCCATCCGTCGTCTCCTGGATCGGACGGCGAAGGAAGGCGTAGGCACCCATTCATAAAGGAGGTGCGCTCCCATTGTGAAGGAGAGGGAGGATGTGGGGTGTGTATTAACCCATAGGAGTAAAAAAGAGGTGTGCAGCAATTCCTTTAGTATTGACTAAGGAATCTGCACACCTCTTTGGTTTTTTCGTTCTTACACACCTTAAAATAGGTCACCTAACCTCATGCGCAAAGCGCTTAAATTTCTGTTGTATTTTCATCATAAAAAAAACCACAACACAGATCAACCCCTACTAAAGGGGAGAACCTTGTTGTGGAATAAATTTTAAACAATCACTTGATCACCCATGGTAGGCAAAGTTCACAATAAATGCCGCAGCGATCAAGTACATGGACCAGTGAAGGTCTTTTCTACGTCCAGTGAGAAGCTTTAATACCGTATAAGAGATAAAGCCAAAGGCTAGCCCTTCTGCAATGCTGAAGGTAAGGGGTGTCATGACAATGGTTAAGAAAGCAGGCAGAGTCTCTGTTAGATCATCCATGGGGATTTCCTTTACTTCTTGAAGCATCATCGCACCCACTAGGACGAGGATAGGGGCGGTAGCCAGAGCGGGAATGAGGGAAACCAATGGAATGAAGAAGAGGCAGAGAAGAAAAAGTACTCCGGTCACTAAGGCGGTAAGGCCTGTACGACCTCCTTCTGAAATCCCTGTAGCATTTTCTACGTAAGCATTGAGTGCAGTAGCTCCCATGACAGCAGACCCCATGGTACCCACGGCATCTGCTTGTAAGGCACGGTTAAGATTGGGGATGGTGCCGTCTTTCTTCATCAAACCTGCTCGATTGGATAGCCCCATCAGGGTAGCCATATTATCAAATAGCTCTACGATGGTAAAAGAGAAGATGATTGGAATAATGCCGTATGCCAGTGCTCCTTTGATATCCATAGCCATAAAGGTAGGAGAGACATCAGGCAAGGAGAGGGAAAATATATCTCCTACCCCTTGAGGAGTCTTAGTTATCCCAAGAGCCATTGCGCCTACTGTCAAGGCAAGGATGCTGAGAAGCAAGGCTCCTTTGACCCGGCGTGCGGCGAGGAAAGCAGCAAGGAGAACGCCGCCGGCTGCTAGAGCGGTAGTTGGCTGGGTGATCGAGCCCAGGGAAACAAAGGTGGCTTTATTAGCGACGATGATTCCAGCATTTTTAAGGCCGATAAAGGCGACAAATAGACCGATTCCAACGGTGATCGAGGAGCGGAGGGTACGAGGGACGGCCTTAAAAAGGGCTTGTCGCAGTCCAGTGATGGTAAGTAATAAAAAGACGACTCCTGAAATAAAGACGGCTCCAAGGGCGGTCTGCCAGGATAACCCTTCCCCTTGGACAACAGTGTAAGTAAAAAATGAGATGAGCCCCATACCAGGAGCCATTGTTATCGGGAAATTAGCCCAAAAAGCAAAAATTAGGGTGCAAAAAACACTGGAGAAAATTGTAGCTGCAGTCGCTGCTTCCCGTGGCATCCCCGCTTCGGAGAGGATAATTGGACAGACGATGATGAAATAACTCATCGTCATAAAAGTGGTGAGACCAGCAAGAAGTTCAGTACGAACGTTAGTCCCTCGAGATCTTAGTTTAAACAGTCGATCCAACCAACCAGTGGGTTGTGCTGAATGGCTATCGGGATAGACGTCAGTATGCGTCTGTGCGATAGGCTTTCCCGTGGACATATGAAATCCTCCCCTATCTTGTGTATACACATAAAAAGCCGCGGTACACAGGAGGTGCTCTCCCATTATATCCGCGGCTTCGTCGGACTCCGTCCAGCGGCGTCCGAGCTACCAGCAGTCGGCATCGAGGATAGGAAGCACGTTTGGCAACCTTCCCCGAACTCGGTGTAATTCTATTACTCAACAGAATAAGCGTTGACCATATATTTGTCAAGAATTGAGTCTTCGGTTTTTTAGTAGATGGTTAGGTTAGATGGGATTATTTTCATATATATAAACTATATCAAAATGATGGGATTGAGCGGTGAATGCTTTGTTTTTCAATAGATAAAAGCTTTTTGATCATTTGTACAAAGAAATCGAATTACCAAAAAATAGAATCAATACTATATACATGTAGATGGCATTAATGTCTATGTCTGTGATCTTACACGTAAGGAGTGAAGCTATTAGGGATAGAGGCGCAAAGCTGAATAAGGAGGGTGGTTGATTTGCCTATAATAAGAACCGAAGTGGATATCCATGCACCTATTCATTTATGTTATCGGTCAATAGAAAGTATGATAAGAAGGATATACCAGAAATATTGTGGAAAGGAGAGAAAAACGGAATCCACGTCTCTTGTTTTTTTGGATTATGGGAAGGGAGTTCTCTTCTTGGATAAAAAGAAAATATGCCAGCGTCTGGGGGAGATGACCGACTTCATTCACACTCTTAAGACGGTGTCAACGGATCAGTGGATGAAGCCGATAGGAGAGGGGAAATGGTCTCCGTTGGAGATTGTGGCCCATCTCCATTTTTGGGATCGCTACTTGATTGAGGAAAGACTGCCGGAGATTGAACCTGATGGTGCTGGTAGTCTAGAGATAGAGGATATTAATCTTAAAGCGTCCCTTTGGACGCGTTCAGGGGTTTCTTGCGAGGAAGTGATTGAGCAGTTCTTGGAATTCCGAGGCCAGCTCCTGAGATTCTTGGAGGGGATGCCTGATGCGGACTGGGATCGAATGGTTAGGATCGGGAATCATACCATCTCCCTAGCTGAATATATCCTAGAGGCTATCGATCATGATGAGCATCATAGAGAGCAATTAAGAGAGTGTTTCATGAAAAATGTAGAGGGCGGGACTATCCCTTAAAAGGGTCTTCGATTAACAGGTAGACTGATAGGGGAGGCTATGGAGGAGATTCCACCTATGGTATGATGTGTGAAGGCTTATAGCATAGGCTGAAACTGCGTGTAGAGTAAGGATGGACGGCCATGATTGATATGGACAATAGTGCGACCACTCGTCCTGACCCTGAAGTGGTTCGAGTAGTCACTGATGTAATGAAAAATGTATATGGAAACCCTGCTTCCCTTCATGGTCTAGGCGGGAAGGCTGAGCGTCTTGTCAAACAGGCGAGGGAAGTCATTGCGAAGGAATTAGGCGTTTCACCAGCATCGATGATTTTTACTTCTGGTGGTACCGAATCCAATAATATGGCGATCAAGGGAGCGGCTATGCAGTTTCGTAACCGAGGTCGCCACCTGATTACTACACAGGTCGAGCACCCCTCTGTCTTTGAAGTGTTTAAGCAGTTGGAAGCCGAGGGATTTCGCGTCACCTATTTACCGGTTGATCAACAAGGAAGCGTTCGCCTAGAAGATGTGGAAGCGGCTCTTTGTGAAGATACGATTTTGGTTTCTATCATGCATGTAAATAATGAAGTGGGAACGATTCAGCCCATCTCTGAAGTAGGCCAACTGCTTCGTAATTATCCAAAAGTGTTGTTTCATGTCGATGCTGTACAATCTTTTGGTAAAATGGATGTGCGCCCAGAGGAGTGGGGGGTTGATCTTTTAAGTATTTCTGCTCATAAACTTCACGGTCCTCGGGGTGTAGGATGCCTCTATAGCCGAGAGGGTGTGCGCTTAACGCCCCTCTTGATTGGTGGTGGACAGGAATCGAATCAGCGGTCAGGAACGCTCAACGTCCCAGGAATTGCAGGCTTTGCTAAAGCAACGGTTCTAGCTGCTAACCAACGAAGGGGCAAATGGTCTCAACTACAAGAGTGGCGACGCGAATTGATTCGTCGGTGTACAGAGAGTTTGACCCATTTTCGGATTAATGGGGACCCCTCTGACGGGGGAGCGCCTTTTATTCTGTCCCTTTCCTTCCCAGGTTTGAAATCTGAAGTCATCGTCCATGCCTTGGAGGAAGAGGAGATCATTGTCTCCAGTAAGTCGGCATGCTCCTCGAAAGGGGAAAAAGCGAGCCGTATCTTGACTGCGATGGGAATCGATGAAGCAACAGCAGTCGGTACGATTCGCATCAGCATGAGTCGCATGACTTCAGTGAAGGATGTAGAAGCAACGGCTTCTGCACTGCAACAGATAATTCCTAAACTACAAAAGATAATGAAGGTGCATGAGGTATGAATGATTTGATTTTAGTTCGATATGGAGAACTTGCTTTAAAGGGGAAGAATCGGAAAGATTTTGAAAATCGGTTATTGCAAAATATGCGGAACAAACTGGATGGTTTTTCAGGAGTGAAGGTGAAAAAAACCTTTGGGCGCGTTTTTGTAGAGCCTGGGGATAACCCTGTGGAACCGATTATACAGGGCTTGACAGAGGTATTTGGCATTGTCGGCATCAGTTTAGCTCGATGTGTGGAATCGGATTTGGAATCCATCAAAAAAGCAGCGGTTCAGCTTGTACGTGATCAGGACCCTATTCCGCGTACCTTTAAAGTGGTTGCACGGCGAGCGCAGAAAAACTTTCCTCATCGTTCAAGTGAAATTAACCGGATCATTGGGGGCGAGGTGCTCCGCAATGTAGAGGGCATCCGTGTGGATGTCCACCAGCCGGATCTAGAGTTACGTATTGAAGTGCGAGGAGAAGAAACGTATCTTTATGGACAGGATATTCCAGGAGTTGGAGGGCTACCAGTCGGAAGTAGCGGGCGGGTTATGCTTCTTCTTTCTGGGGGGATTGATAGTCCAGTAGCGGCGTACCTAGCGCTAAAACGAGGAGCGACATTGGAAGCGATCCATTTTCACAGCTATCCCTTTACTAGTGAGCGGGCGAAGCAAAAGGTAGTGGATCTAGCGCAAGAGCTTACTCGTTATGCAGGTAATGTCTCTCTCCATGTGGTTCCTTTTACAGAGATCCAGACACAGATTCGCTCCAAGTGTAAGGATTCTTATATGATCACCATCATGCGCCGCATGATGGTACGGATTGCAGAGGAGACTGCCAAACGACAAAAGGCATTGGCATTGGTTACCGGGGAAAGTCTAGGTCAAGTAGCGAGTCAAACATTGGAGAGTATGCATGTGATCAATCATGTGGCTCAGGTTCCTGTTCTCCGTCCGCTCATTGGGATGGATAAACAGGACATCATGACGATCTCTAAGGAGATTGGTACCTATGAGACGTCTATTTTACCCTATGAGGATTGTTGTACGGTTTTTCAACCAAAGTCGCCAGTTACTAGGCCAAGGCTGGATGTATGTGAAGAGATGGAAAAAGGACTTGATGTTGAAGCGCTGGTTGGAGAAGCAGTCGATGGAATTGAGACGATCCGATTAACACCGAAACAGCAGGAAGAAGGGGAGTTTTCATCCTATTTTTGATAGGGGGAGTTAGATGCGTTCCTGGAAAGAAGAAACCCTTGCTCTTACAGAGAAGTTGATCCATCATCCCAGTGTGAATGGTACGGTTGGGGAGCGAGATATCGCTTATCATCTTATTGATTTTTTTCGGGAGCTACCCTATTTCCAAGAGAATCCCAACCAATTGTATCTGTGGAAAACAGAAGGGGATGACCGGGAGCGTTATAATGTAGCCGCACTAGTAAAAAGTCCAGAACCAAAGGAAGAGACTGTAATCCTGATGGGTCATATGGATACTGTAGGGGTAGAGGATTACGGGAAATGGAAGCGGCTGGCTTTTTCTCCGGAAGAGTTGCTCAAGCAGTGGAAGAAGACAACGTTAACCGGCCAGGTGAAAGAAGATCTCGCTACAGGGAAATGGCTGGTAGGTCGTGGCTCCGTGGATATGAAGAGCGGAGTAGCGGTCAACATGGCTCTCTTGCGGCATTTTGCGGAACATCCAGAAGAATTGGATGGTAATCTTCTTTTTCTTGCAACGTGTGATGAAGAGGATAACTCCCATGGCATCTTGTCGGCTGTTCGTGAACTAAACCATTTGGCAACAGAAAGTGATCTTCGCTATGTGGGAGCGATCAATACCGATTATACCTCCCCCCAATATAAGGGAGATCCTTCGCGCTATGTGTATCTTGGGACGGTGGGTAAATTACTACCTGCATTTTTTATCGTGGGTGAGGAAACCCATGCCGGCCAAGCTTTTGAGGGCTTTGATCCCAATCTCATTGCGGCGGATCTAACATATTTAATCGATTATAATCCCGACTTTTGTGATGAGATGTATGGGGAAGTAACGATGCCACCCGTCTCTTTAAAACAAACGGATTTGAAGCAAAAATATGATGTGCAGACTCCCTTCGCAGCTTTTTCTTATTATAACTTCTTTGTTCATAGCCGCTCTCCTAAGGATGTGCTTCAGGAATTAAAAGAAACGGCCAGTCAAGCGCTCCATAATGCGATCCAAATGCATCAAGAGAGGTATCAACGTTTCTGTGCGTTAAGTGGTTCACCATATCTTCCATATCCGTGGACCTCTGAAGTGATGACCTATGATGAGCTGTATGAAGCATGTGTAGAGAAATATGGCGGAGAATTTAAGGAGTCGATGCGTTTTTTTGGGATGAATCTGCTCAATGATGAAGCATTGGACCTGAGGCAGTATTGTTGCCGAATGGTGGAGGAGGTATGGGACTGGTGGGGAGAAAAGGGACCGTCCATTATACTCTTTTTTGCTTCGGTTTACATGCCGCGTGTTGTGTTATCTGAGAAGGAGGAGCAGGATCAGCGGCTGATTCAAGCTGTCCATAAGGCGGTAAAGGATGTACAACCCCAGTGTAGTCATCCTATCCAAATTCGTAACTTTTTCCCGTATATATCGGATATGAGCTTTGTTGCTATCTGTGATGATGAAGATGGGATCGAGGCCCTGACGCGAAATATGCCTGCATGGGGGTTAAAGCATCAGATGGATGTGGATGCTATTCGTCAACTGGATGTACCTGTCGTCAATATTGGACCCTATGGTATAGATGCTCATAAACAATGGGAGCGGGTTGAAATTCCTTACTCGATGCAAGTTGTTCCTGAACTAATTTATCAAGTGGTACGTGGATTGCTTGCTTCATGGGATGATCAATAACGGGGCTGATAAGCACCCAAAAAGCCATTGCGCTGGCGCTTATCCCAGTGCAATGGCTTGATAGTGGTGGTTATAAAAAGTAGAGTTTATTCTGTTTCAAGATGCTGAATCCAAGCGAAATCTTTTTCTGTGATGCCTCCTTGGTCATGGGTGGTTAATTGAAGCTCCACTTGTCTATAAGTGAGCAATACATCAGGATGATGCTGTACTTCTTCGGATAAATCGGCAACACGGTTGACGAAATCCACACCCTCCATGTAGGTTTGAAAACGAAATTGCTTGGTTAATTTCCCCTCCTTCTCGTGCCAGCCAGGCAGATTCTGTAAACGTAAGGTGATTTCCTCAGTGGTTAATTTCATGAAGATCATCCTTTATAATAGGGTCTACTCACTTTGTACCCTTTTTGTAGAGAAAGTAAGATGGATTGACGAAGTTTATCCCTATCCGGAGAGGGTAAAATTCAAAGGGAGTGGGGAGTCGGAAGGATTGGTAAAGAAATATGGATGCCCAATTTTGGCTTGGTTTTATTAATATCATTATTCTTGATTTAGTGTTATCTGGTGACAATGCGGTTGTCATCGGTATGGCATCGCGTAAATTACCGGCTCATCAGCAAAAGAAGGCTATTCTTTATGGGACTATCGCGGCCGTTGTGCTTCGCGTGGCACTTACTCTGATTGCTGTCTGGTTGTTGAAAGTTCCACTATTAAAGGCAATTGGTGGCTTGTTGCTTGTGTGGATTGCGATTAAGTTATTAGTGGATGGAGATAACGAAGAAGATATTGAAATAGGTAGTGGGTTGAAATCTGCGATTAAGACGATCATCATTGCCGATGTAGTTATGAGCTTGGATAATGTATTAGCTGTAGCAGGTGCAGCGCATGGAGATTTTCTCCTCGTCTTGCTTGGGTTAGCCCTTAGTGTACCCATTTTGATGGGAGGAAGCCGTGTGGTTGCGACGCTCATGAATAAATTACCTTGGCTTGTCTATGTAGGGTCAGGTATTCTTGCGTATACAGCAGGTCAATTATTAGTGGAGGATAAGATTATCCACGATAATATAATCGTAAATGCTCCTTATCTTACCTGGGTGACTCCTGTGGTTTTAATTCTTTTGGTTCTTGGGGCAGGAAGCCGGCGGGCATAAAAAGATACGCTTTGTGAATCGGAAACAATTGGGGAGTCGGCCGCGCTTGCTGTGTGGGCGACTCCTTGTATTTTACCGGGACGAGTGATGGAAACTACCAAGGGAAGAAATTATCGTTAAAGTAAGACGGGGAGGGGAGCGACGGTGAGCAAAAAAGTTCTCATATTAACCGAAACCATTGGCGGGAATGGACATTTCCGTGCAGCTCAGGCAATCGCCAAGGGGTTGGATCAGAAAGCGCCTGCTGTAGGAGTGGATATTTCCTGTGGGCTACCCCAATACAGTCGCCAGTTGGAGGGAGTTGTGCGCAAAGTTTATCTAAATACCTTGCAGTATGCTCCTCAGCTATGGGGAGCAGCCTATAAACGAGAAGAAGCCATCAGCGAAACGTTTCGATCAGGGGTAGGCAAAGTATTGGCGACCAAATTGCGTCGCTTTCTAGACCCTTTAAATCCAGAGGTGGTTATCTGTACGCATGCCTTCTGTTTAAGCGCGGCAGGTTATGTGAAGGAACAAGTCTCCCATCCCTATCGTTTAGGGGCAGCCATAACTGATTTTGATGTGAATGGGTTTTGGGTTCACCCTGCGGTGGATTTTTATCTTGTCGCCCACGAGGGTGTGGTGCAGAAGTTGCACCACAAATATGGGATTCCAAAGGAGCGAATTTATCATACAGGGATACCCATTGATCCTGATTTTTCTCGTACTCGTCCAGCCAAGGCAGAAGTAAGGAAGATCCTTGGTGTAGAGCCAGATCCCTTTACGGTGATGCTAATGGGTGGAGGGCTTGGTTTAGGACCTTTGGAGCGGTCGATTGAACAATTTCAAAAGGATATGCCCGCATCCCAACTACTAGTGATTACGGGGAAAAATAAAACTTTATTGGAACGGCTATCGGATCGATTTGGACAAAAGAAAAACATCCACCTCTTTGGGTTCGTGCAAGGGATGGCAGATTGGATGAGTGCTGCAGATCTGATTGTTACTAAACCTGGGGGATTGACTAGCTCTGAATGCCTTGCAGCCGGATTGCCGATGGTTATTTGTCGACCGATCCCTGGTCAGGAGGAGCGCAACAGCCGCTACCTCACCCAGAAAAGAGTGGCCCTACGACAGGATCGTCCGGGGTCCATTCCTCAGCATATTCACCCATTAATACAATCCCCCGAGTGGAGAGAGATGAGCCTTCGTGCACGGCGACTAGGGCGGCCAGATTCCGCAAGGGATGCGGCACAGATCATTCTCAAGCACTTGTAGATAGTAAATAAAAAAAGCTGACCGGTTATTTCAACGCGGTCAACTTTTTTATGCAATGGATTGCCTTATGGATTAGTCCATAGAGACAACACCCTCTAAACTATGGACGGTAATCTCCGGGCGACAACGCAACCGAAGATTTACTCCAGTCTGCCCTAATCCATCACTGATATAAAAGGCACGTTCCTCATGATAGTGAAGCCCACTGATCATGTTGAGGTGAGGAAGTTTCCCCATTTTTTTCAAATGATATGGCTTTGGCCAGTGAATTTGCCCACCATGGAAATGGCCAGACAAGAGATAATCAAAGTGATAACCCATATCTAATACGATGTTAGGATCGTGCGTAAGAACTAAATTGATACCTTCGCCAACGCCCGCATAAGCTTTGTCGACGTCGCTTCGTCCTGTATAGTAGTCGTCGATTCCAATTATATTTAGCTTTCGTCTACCTAATTGAATGGTGCGATGCTCATTTTTTAAAACGATGCATCCGCGTTTCTCCATTTCCTTTGCTAGGGCGGGTAGATGATCAGCAATGCAGTAGTCATGGTTCCCAAATACGGCATAAGTTCCGTAACGTGGCTTCAACGTTTGCAGTACTTCCAAGTATTCTAAGAAGCGTTTCTGCATCGGTGCCGTGTCCATGTAATCGCCAGTCAAAGCGATCAAATCAATCGATTTCCCTGATACACTTTTTAGTAAGGCTTCCGGTGTAATCGACAATTTTTCCATATGAAGATCGGATAAATGGAGGATCCGTAGGCCTTCAGGGTCCATGGGATGGGTCAGTTCGATGTTTACGTCTTTGATGAGCGGTCGGAAGGTATTGAAACGGGCGACGGACCAGATTATCGCCAACAAGACAGAAGTCATCGTTACGAAAGTTAGAAACGTCATGATTGTTTCACCACCGATCTACTCCAAGGGTACGATATACATCTTAATGGATTCGTAGAAGGAAGTCGAGGGTTAATTGGTTACAAAAACGTGAAAAACCCCGCAATATTCCAGGGTTTTCCATGGTGGCTGGGGCGGAAGGGATCGAACCTTCGCATGACGGAGTCAAAGTCCGTTGCCTTACCGCTTGGCTACGCCCCATCGGCTTTATTACATCCCCGGAACGCATTTACAAAAATTATGATGTGTAGGGGACAGTGAAAATATTCATGATAAATACAATATAAAGCTAACAAACCCATTCTCCTTTGTCAACCCAATACAAATTTTCTTAGTGGTTTTGGGGAATAAATATAATGAAAGATAAAAAATAGAATAGAACTAAAAAAATCATGAAGTAGGTATATGTTTTTTTAAAATATTAGGGTAAGCTTCCAATACATATTGATAGGCCCTTGTAAGGTTAGAGAAATCGTCGGTACGGAGGTTGTATTTTTGTAAGGTTTTATCTAACTCGATAATTAATTGATCAAAGAAGGGAGTAGTATGAGTGATTTCAAAAATATCTCCTACTCGATAACCGCATTCATTAAATAGGTCCTCTATCCCCGTTCGTGTGAAAAATCGTAGATGGGTGCGATCTAATAATCCGTTTTTGGCATAGGAAAATTGACCAATTAATAATCCAGCAATAATGGAGATATGTCCAATGTTGGGAATACAAGCGATAACGGACCCAGATGGCTTCAGAAGTGGAGAAAACCGTTTGAGAACAGACCATGGATCCACTAAATGTTCCAAGACATCACCAAAGAGGATATGATCAAAGGTTTGAGGTGCAAAGGGAAGTTCCATTGTTTCAATATTGCCAACGAGCACTTGCTTTAATTGAACGGCTGCTATTTGGGCTGCCTTTGGGTCCAGCTCGATTCCTGTCACACGACACCCAGAGGTATTTTGAATTAGTTCACCCAGGCGCCCTTCTGCACAACCGACTTCTAAGATATGTTCGGCGTCATGTTTAATAAAACGAAGAATTTCTTTATTGCATCCTCTGTAATATTCTGAATCTTTATCTTTGTAAAGATCACGGGAATTGTCCTGAGTCATTATGATCACTCCTTTATAACATCCTGACTATCAATTGTATGCAGGGGAGAAAAATAGTGTGTGGGCAATGATAGATTTGCAAGCATAGGCCAAAGAAGATTCCGTGTAATTATTGTGGTGAGAATAACTAAAAGAGGTGTGTTTTGAACAAATGCATGAAATATAAGAATAATGTTATAAATAATTTATTTCAGAAAAATCGACAATAACCAGCAGGTGAATGGCGATACGTGTCGAAAATTAAGGATGTATTCATCAAATATACCAATTTTAGGAGGTGAGGATAGATGGATGCGGCGAGTTACGTTTCCACATTGTTGGAAGGCGCGATTCGCGGGCGAGCGAGTGATATACACATCGAGCCTAGACTAGAACATCTCTGCATTCGCCAACGAGTAGATGGATTTTTAATTGAGGGAGATCGTGTAGAAAGGGAGAAAATGCATGCCATTATCTCGCGGATTAAGGTGATGGGACATCTGGATATTGGTGAGAAGCGGCTTCCTCAAGATGGAGCCCTAACCGTGATGGTAGATGAGGAGCGAGTCGATGTACGCATTTCCAGTATGCCGACACTTCATGGGGAGAAAATCGTATTGCGATTACTTCGTAATCGGCCGGAATTGATGTCCTTAGCTGAATTGGGAATGGGAGAGGAGGAACAAAAACGATTAAAAGGGTTGATACAGCGGCCAAGTGGTTTGTTGATAGTGACAGGACCCACCGGGGCGGGGAAAACAACGACACTTTACGCAATTTTACAGGAGCTTAATCGTGCAGAAACCAATCTTGTCACATTAGAGGACCCGGTAGAATTTCAATTACCCGGGGTAAATCAGATTCAGATTAATCCAAAGGCAGGCCTTTCCTTTGCCTACGGGCTACGAGCTGTTTTGCGGCAGGATCCCAATATCATTATGGTAGGGGAGATCAGAGATCGTGAAACCGCAGATATCGCTATTCGGGCAGCATTAACGGGTCACTTGGTGCTAACTACGCTGCATACGGCGGATGCGAGTTCAACCATTACTCGTTTTCTTGATATGGGAATTGAACCTTATCGGATCGCCTCCTCGATGGTAGGTGCGGTGGCACAGCGCTTGGTGAGACTAATTTGTCGTGAGTGTCGAGGAAAAGGGTGCTATTCTTGTCGACAACAGGGATATCTTCATCGTATTGGTGCATTTGAGGTAATCACTTTAAAAGAAGAGTTCCAGTCGCTCATTGTAGAGCGGGCTCCACTCTCCAGGCTGCGACAATGTTTCCAAAAGTCAGGGATGCGCTCGTTAGCGGATGTAATTCTAGAGAAAGTGATGACAGGGGAGACGAGTATCGCAGAGTATCATCGTGTGGTGGATGCCCGTGATTAGGCGATCAAAGTGGGATGCTGATCGACTGGTCCAATTAAGCCAGCATTTAGGGAATTTGCTTGAAGCGGGATTCCCACTTATGCCAAGTATTCGCCTACTCGGTGAACAAAAAATTTTGCACCCTCATGAAGCAGAACAAATTTTGCATAGGCTCGGAGAAGGAAAAAGTCTCTCTAGTTCATTGGCAGAGGAAGGAATACCGCCTCTTTTTGTCTCTTTTATGATGGCGGCAGAAGAGCACGGTGATTATGCTTTCGGATTTCGTCAGTGTACCGCGTATTTTCAGGAACGTGGCAAGTTGGTACGTGATTTGGTACAAGCTCTCACCTATCCCGTCATTGTGTTCATACTGGTAGGGTGTGCCTTCTTTTTCCTAGTTACAACAGTGGTGCCACGTTTTCAGGAGATGTATGAAACGATGGGTCTAGAATTACCCCTCTATACACGTCTGTTTCTCTCGCTTCATCAATGGGTGAGGGGAAGTTTAATCCTTGTAGTAGGAACAGCCTTGTTAGCGGTCATCTTCTATCTTTTCCTAGGGCGTTTGCCAGCAGAAAAGCGAAACCGCTGGGTTTTGTGGATGTATCACCTCCCATTAATACGGCCGTATTTTGCGTTACGGTTTACCCATTACTTAGCCATTCAGTTAGGATCCTTATTAAAAGCAGGAGTGCCCTTATTGCGTGCGGTGGAGATGGTTGAAGGGTTTAGTCCATGGTACCCCTTGACGAAGGGGATGAGCAGGGTGCGTGAGGGGTTATTAGCAGGGTACTCCTTAAACGAAAGTTTAGCGAAGGAAGGGTCCCTTTTCCTAACATCCTTATCTCGGTTGGTAGCGCTTGGGGAGGAAACAGGAAGCTTAGATCAATCCCTGCTTACATTGGGACGAGGCACAGAAATGATCATCCGGGAAAAGATGCATCGTTTTACTCGTAGCTTAGAGCCTTTTTTGATTTTTGGGATCGGTGTACTGATGGCAGCGACGGTGGTGGCTATGTTTTTACCGATGCTTCATATGGTGCAAGCGATGTAATGAAAGGAGTTAAGTGATGAAAATTAATAAGTGGTTAAAGGATGAGAGAGGATTTACGCTGATCGAAATGATTGTCGTAATTTTTGTAATCGGTGTAATTATCGCAATTGCTTTACCTAATTTGAGAGCCGCAGGTCAATCGGCCCAAGAACGGGCTTGTAATGCGAATCGAAAATTGGTTGGTGCTCAAGCGGACAATTATTATTTAGAGCTCGGGAGTTACCCATCTTCAGTGGCTAAATTAAAGGCGCGCGGTTACCTGAGAACAACCCCTACCTGCCCTGCAAAGGGGAAATATACAATCCGCTCAGGAGCGTCCGTGGAAAAGCGGGTGCATTGCAGCAAGCATGGGGATTAGGCGAGTACTGAAAGAGCAACAAGGATGGACTTTAGTAGAGCTCTCTTTAACCCTAGCGATGATTGGCCTATTAGCGATACTTGCATTGCCTGCCTTTGTGCAATGGGGGGATCGTTTGGATAGAGAGTTATTTTTAGGAGGCCTTGCGGCAGATTTGCGTTTTGCGCAAACGCAAGCACGTTTAACCGAAGAGGAGACGCTCCTTGTCCTGGATGCTTCCAAGCATCGTTATACGGTAAAGCAAGGGGATCACCTTCTCCGGAATGAAAAAATCCCCTCCCGCTTTCAACTGACGAGCAACTACCCTCGTAGCCGTGTGATCTTCCGGCGAAGTGGACAGGTGCGCGGAGGTACCTTTGTCCTGTATACCAGGGGGAAGAGAGTTGGCCGCGTTGTGGTACAAGTTGCTTCAGGTCGGCCGCGAGTAGAGGTTGACCCATGATGCGAGATGAGAGAGGTTTCACCCTCGTTGAAACAATAACTGCGATGCTCATTTTTAGTCTTCTGCTGGTGACAGCCTTACCCGTAGTGGTTGAGGCTAATCATCAACTGATCTCGGGGGCACGGCAGATGGATGCCATGGGGATGGCAGAGTCGAAGATGGAAGAGATCCAAAGGAGTACTTTGCAAGTAGATCGCAGTGGCAATGAAAACAAGAAAAAGGATGGGACAAGCTATCGGCTTCGTTGGCATACGGAGTCGATAGGTCAGAATCTATCGGGAAGTGAGGTGAAAGTAGGGTGGAAAGACAGTTGGGGAAAACGGCGCGACATTACACTAAAAAGTGTACGCTATCTACCTTAAGCCGAGATGAGAGAGGCTTCACCTATGTGGAGTTGGCGGTTGTATTAATCATTGTATCTATCCTGATTCCTGCTGTCTTTTCTGTCCAATATGGTTTGGAAAGCCAATTAAAAAAAGGATTTTATCGCCACCAACTACAGGCAGAGGCTCAGCAGTTTAATGCAGATGTGCGAGATGAGATCAGGCAGGGGATTAACTTTAGGCTTTCTGAAAAAGGGTGGCTACTCTTTGAGCTTCCCTCGGGAGAAACCGTTCGTTATAAGCAGGATAAACGGCGTTTATTGCGAGGGATCCGGTCAGACCAGGGTGAGAAATTCCAGGGAGTGACTGTTTTATTGCAGGATGCTTATTGGGTAGGTTTTGAACCGGACGATGAAGGAGTGTGGGTGGAGATCGGTTTGCAAAACTGGCACAGTGATCTGAAGATTCGTCGGTACTATCGTGGAAGGGGAGCGTTATGAAAGAAAGCTGGCAAGTAGTGCGAAATGAAAGGGGATTGGCTCTCCCGATGGTATTAGCCGTTACGATCCTTCTTTTTTTGATTCTGACGGCGGTGCTTACTCAGTTAGTGAGGGAAGGTCATGCTCGAACGGCAGAGTGGAAGATGATACGTGCCCAATATGCGGCGGAAAGTGGAATTGCCCGTATGCAGTCCCGTCTCTGTGTAGTTAAGCGGCCAAAAAAGTTACTCACCACCCAGATGAATGGTTTGCGCACGGAGACGAAAATCGACCGCTACGAGAAGAATGCTGTTCATGTAATCTCTATTGCCCATGGCAAAGGAGTAAAGCAGACCATAAAGGCAAAACTAGCAAGGGATAACTGTACAATCCAAAAATGGGGACGATAAGATTCGGTGGGTGGATGGAGACATCCGCCTTTTTTAATTAATTAAAAGGGTTTGACTTTAACGTTACGTAAGGGATTACTGTTAGCTTATGGGAGGTGAACATATGGAATATACCGTACAGAAGCTAGGCCAGCTAGCAGGTGTAAGTACGAGAACGCTGCGGTATTATGACGAGATTGACTTACTAAAGCCAGCCAAGATCAATTCCTCAGGTTATCGCATTTATGGTCAGACGGAAGTGGACCGACTACAGCAAATTCTTTTCTACCGGGAGCTCGGCATGGTGCTTGATTCAATTAAGGAAATCGTGACCGATCCATCCTTTGACCGCAGAAGGGCCTTAGCTGATCACCATGAACAGCTCTTGGAGCAACGGAGGCAATTGGATTTGTTGATCACTAACGTTCAAAAAACAATGGTTTCCACAGAAGGGAGAATAATCATGACGGACAAAGAAAAATTTGAAGGGTTTAAGCGACAGATGATCGATGAGAATGAACAAAAGTATGGAAAAGAGATTCGTGAAAAACATGGGGAGGATACCATCAATCAAGCAAACCAAAAGTTGAAAAATATGACCCAGGAAGAACACGAAGAGGTAACCCGTCTGGCCAATGAAATAACGACCACATTATCTGAGGCTTATAAAACGGGTGATCCTGCGGGTGAGCTCGCTCAAAAAGTAGCGGCTTTGCATAAAGAGTGGCTAACCTACTATTGGAACGAGTACAGCAAAGAAGCCCATGCAGGCCTGGCACAAATGTATGTAGATGACGAACGGTTTAAAGCGCACTACGATCAACAGCAAGAGGGGACGGCAGAATTTCTACGAGATGCCATCCAAATCTTTACTGGGATGCGGAAATAATGAGGAGAGGAAGCCTGCTCATAGAACAGGCTTCCTCTTTGTTGTTTATGGTTCCTGCAACAACCAGCGTTCAAAAAACGTTGCTACCTTACTATAAGCCATGACTCGATTTTCTAATTTAACCAGGCCATGACCCTCATTTTCAAAACGGAGATACTCGACGGGATGGTTTTTCTGGCGGAGAGCGGAGACGATCTGCTCTGCCTCATCTACGGGGACACGGGGGTCATTGGCTCCGTGGATGACAAAGAGGGGAGCTTTGAGCTTGTTTATATGATGGATGGGTGAGATCTGGTCAAAGAAGTCTCCATCCTCTTCAATCGTTCCATATTCGGATTCCCGTAAGATCCTCCGCGTCCCAGTGATCTTCGGTTAAATGGGAGATGAAAGGGAATGGTGATGAATAGGGAAAAGTGGCTACTAGCTACTCAGTTTATCCTTCTTCATAAGGAAGGGAAGGTGGTACAGGGGAGGGAATTGATCGCAGTGGCGGAAGATTTATTTGGCCCTTTATCAAGGAGAAACTCAAACTTCCAATGTTCCTTTCCAGATCGTCACAGCCTGACCCAATAGATGAACGCGATTATTTAGAAGTTCGACACGCAAATGCCCTCCGCGAGCAGAGGCTTGGAAAGCGCTAAACTTCTTTTTCCCTATTCGTTCAGCCCAGTAAGGGCCCAAAGCACAGTGTGCAGAGCCAGTCACAGGATCCTCAGGAATGCCATGGCCAAGAACCGGAGCAAAAAACCGAGAGACGAAATCCACGTCTTGCCGATGGTAACGGCTACTAATAATTAATCCACGTCGACCAACCAAATGGTTGATCGCTACCTCAGGTTGGAAAGCGAGGACAGCCTCCTCTGAGGTCAACTCTAAAAAGTGATCAAGTCGATTGAAACCCTGGGTTTGTATGATGTCACCATAGTGTTTTTGTAGAGCTGGATCGATGGTAGGAAGAGTGGTAATCGGCTCCTCTGGGAAATCGAGGCGGATGTGGTCACCCTCACGATGAGCAGTTAATGGCCCACTTCGGGAGTGAAAGGTGATTGGCTTTTTAGGATCTACTAACTCTTCTTCCCAGAGTACATGGGCGGAGGCTAATGTTGCATGGCCACAAAGGTCTTCTTCTTGTGAAACAGTAAACCAGCGTAATTGATAGTGATCTTCGCTTTCTTTGTATATAAATGCAGTTTCCGAGAGGTTCATCTCGATAGCGATGTGTTGCATCCACTTGTCGTCTTGGGGAGAAGAGAGGATACAGACGGCAGCGGGATTTCCCGCAAAGGGTCGGTTAGTGAAGGCATTTACCTGTATAATGGGGGACTTCATTCTATCTGCTCCTTTACTGAATACTTAGTAAGATTGTATAGGACTTCTCTTTACATAACAATGTAAGAAACCATTTATTAAGTGAAGTTTCACGGGTCTATCCATCGCCTTTTCCCATGTTATAATGACCGAAACAATTGCCGATGGAGGATGATTATGCAGGACAAAAGACACCTCGTCTTAATAGGGTTTATGGGTACAGGAAAAAGTCTCATCGGCCGATTGCTCGGAGAACGATCACACTTGATGGTGACAGATACAGATCATGAGGTGGAGCGGGAGGCTGGAATGACGATCCCAGAAATCTTCCAACAGGAGGGGGAAAAGGGGTTTCGTCTCAGAGAACAACGGGTTCTTGAACAACTTCTAAAAAGACCCCCTCAGATTATTACTACAGGTGGTGGGATTGTCCTAAATCACGAAAATGTACGTCTATTGAAAGAAAAGGGATGGGTGGTTGCACTGGATGCTTCTGAGGAGGAATTGATCCGACGCCTATCTTGGGACCGTTCCCGTCCACTTCTTACAGGGAATGTCACAGAAAAGGTCCAGCGATTAAAAAAAGAGCGGCAAGGATTTTACGACTTTGCTCATTTTAAGCAAGATACGACCCATAGCTCTCCTCAAAAAACAGCGGAGAGAATTTGGCAGGAGTGGAAAGCTCTTTCCCCTCCTCAAAAATGATGAACAGGATTGAAAGGATCACCCCCTGGATAAGATAGGATCAGGGGGTGATTGTATGTCTTCCCAGGAGTATATTAAATTCTTAACTCAACGGATGGTCCGCTATATGGATACACCAAAAATCGAACGACGAGAAGCAAGGCGAGAACGTCGGGAAAAACAGCCCTCCTGGTCAACTCGTTGGTTTGGCATGATCCCTTTTGGCGTATCGATGTACGCACGGAAACAAAAAAAACGATTGACGAGAGGCGATTCGTGATGGGGCAAAAAAAAGATGCATTCAAATTAGCCAACTTACAACGTGAGACAGCTGCTCTACATGAAATCGCTAAAACAGAAGAACAACTAAAGCAGCTCCTGGAGGCCAATGTTGCCTTAGTGGCTTATGTGAAGGATCAGGATGATTCGTGGAATACCGATTAAAGGGGTGAATAACCATGGGTAATCAACGACAACGAGTTGCAGTAGAAGAGGGACTAAGTAATGTAAGAGAATATCTTACGAACCAAGGATATGAAGTAGTTTCTATGTCCGATGAGGGTGGTTGTTCTTGCAGTGTGATTACAGGTGAGGACAAAAACGTTATGGGAATGCAGGATACGTCAACGGATATGTCAGTGATCAATGCGGATGGAATGACCCCTGAAGAGGTTTATCAGGCAGTGCAAGCACGTATCGATCTAAGGTAACGATAATCCGTTGAATGTGAGCATTTTATGTAGAAAAGGTGCCGAGGCCAGAATGGCTCCTTTTTTTTCGGGCGCAAAATGGTATAATGGTCGGAGTGTAGTCACGAGTTAAAAGGAGCGATACACCATGTATCATCGCACTCAGACCCGTCCGGTCAAAGTAGGCGATATCCAAATTGGCGGTAATGATCAGGTCGTTATTCAAAGTATGACGATGAGCAAAACCCATGATGTAAAAGCGACAGTGGAAGAGATAAATCGTCTTACCGAAGCGGGTTGCCAAATTGTTCGTGTAGCTTGCCCAGATATGCGTGCAGCGGAAGCGATCCCGCTTATCAAAAAAGAAATTACTGTCCCCTTGGTAGCCGACATTCACTTTGATTATCGATTGGCATTGAAAGCCATCGAAGGTGGAATTGATAAGATTCGTATTAATCCAGGGAATATCGGTCGTCGTGAAAAAGTGGAACAAGTCGTAAAAGCAGCAAAAGAACGTGGAATTCCCATGCGAATCGGTGTCAATGCAGGTTCCTTGGAGAAGCGTATTTTAGAAAAATACGGATATCCGACAGCGGAAGGTATGGTTGAAAGTGCCTTGTACCACATCGGTATCCTAGAAGATCTTGATTTCCATGACATCATTGTTTCCTTGAAAGCGTCTGATGTTCATCTTGCGACTGAAGCGTATAAGAAGGCTGCGGAACAGATTCAATATCCCTTACACTTAGGCATTACCGAATCAGGGACACTCTTCTCTGGTACAGTGAAAAGTGCTGCTGGTATGGGAGCTATCCTCTCTCATGGTATCGGTTCTACCATGCGCATAAGTTTAAGTGCGGACCCTGTAGAAGAGGTGAAAGTGGCACGTGAGCTTCTCAAGTCCTTTGGACTTGCAGCCAATGCTGCTACACTGATCTCCTGTCCTACCTGTGGCCGGATCGAGATTGATTTGATCAAGATCGCTAATGAGGTGGAGGAGTACATCTCTCAAATTAAAGCACCCATTAAAGTTTCTGTACTGGGTTGTGCAGTAAACGGTCCTGGGGAAGCAAAGGAAGCGGACATTGGGATTGCTGGTGCACGTGGTGAAGGTCTTCTTTTCCGCCATGGAGAAATCATCCGTAAGGTTCCTGAGGAGACTATGGTTGATGAATTAAAGAAAGAGATCGATAAATTAGCTGAAGAATATCGTCTAAAGCAAGAGAAGGAAAAAAAAGAAGCCCAGACATCCTAATCCATGATGATTCCTCCTCAGAAAGGTAGTCCAGACCCGTCCCGACGGGTCTTTTTTCATGGCCATAAAAATTTCGTATTTATGGATAAGGGGCAGAATGAATTGACATACTATGATCGAGCTATCATAAAGGAGGGGTTAACCATGAGCGCTTTATCTCGTATTAGCATGATCTTAGTGATTATCGGAGCGCTAAATTGGCTGTTGGTCGGTCTGTTCCAGTGGGACTTAATATCAGCCATATTTGGTGGGGATGCGATTCACGAATCCTCCGGGTTCAGTCGCGTAATCTATGCCATCGTTGGTCTGGCTGGCATCTATTCCATCAAATTCTTGTTTGACACACGTACTCCAGCAGATGCAGATATGTAATCTCGCCATTCGTGACAAGGGGCGCCAGGCTTAACCGCGCGGCAAGGTTGAGTTGTGGCGTTTTTATTTTGTTGGCATTGATAGGGTCACATATCCCCTATAGCCCTCTATATTTAGAGAGAGGGGGGATAGCAGGTGCGTCCATGGATTGGTTTAACGGTTTCTCAGGAAAATGGGATGTGTTCTTGTCGACGAGATTACAGTGAAGCGATTTTAGGCGGCGGAGGTCTTCCTTTGATGCTTCCACCTACAAATGATGAGAGCATTATAAGGCAATTGGTAACCCAATTGGATGGGCTCCTTCTGACAGGTGGGAAGGATATCGATCCTTCCTTGTTTGGTGAGGAGCCTCTTCCTGGTTTAGGGGTGATCGAGCCTGAACGGGATCAGATGGAAATCCTTCTCTCGCAAGAAATGATCAGAAAAAAGAAACCGATCCTAGCCATTTGTCGAGGGTGTCAACTGTTATCCGTAACCCTTGGTGGATCGATGTATCAGGATCTGCCATCACAACGGGAGAATCTCCTTCAGCATGCGCAACGTGCTCCGCGAAATCATCCTTCCCATGGAATCGATATACTTGAAGGTAGCCTTTTGCACAGAATAACCGGACAACGAAAAATCCGTGTCAATAGCTTTCATCATCAAGCTGTCCGGCAAGTATCGCTGGATTGTCAGGTATGTGCAACCTCCTCTGATGGTGTGATTGAAGCTTACGAGGGGAAAAAATCCCCTTTTCTACTCGCTTTACAATGGCACCCTGAGGGCATGGTAAAGGAGGACCCTATTTCTGAGGTTATTTTTGCTGCTTTTATCCAAGCTTGCCTCAAGCATGAGTAGTCTATGATGATCATAAACTTCGGGATTATGAGGTTGTATGATCTTACCAATAGAGTTTTCCCCTCTTTTACGAAGACTACAGGGTAGAAGAGGGGGAAGATGAGATGAACGGAAACAGAATATGGTTATGGGTACTCACCTTGGCAATGGTATGTGGGTGTAGCTCTGGGATAGTGAGAGACCCTGTTGCCAAACAAATAGAGAAACCTGATCCAGGGCAAAAAAATTTGAAGAGAGTCCATACTCCCGTTTGGTTGGGAATCACTGATGGATCGAAGGTATGGCGAGTGGATCTGACGCAAATGGGTTATGATGGAGTTGACCCTACGAGTGTAGACCGAAAGGCCTTTCATCGATGGTTAACTCAAGTGGGGCAGGAGTTCGATCGTGCTCCTCGTAATGCGCGGCTTGAAAACGAACGGATTATCCCTCATGCAAATGGACGCAAATTAAATCGTGTGGTGATCGAACAGTGGTTAGATCAAATTCATGAACACGTTGATCAAACGCGTCAAGCTCCCATGCAGCTTTGGCGACCGCGTATCACCACAGCGATGCTAACATCTATTCGAGAAAAAAGGCTATCCTCCTACACCACCCGTTATAATACCTATCACTGGAATCGTTCCCATAATATCGATTTATCTGTGCGTGCGATCCATAATCAGGTGATTCCAAGGGGTGGTTCCTTCTCCTTTAATCAGATAGTGGGTGTTCGTAGTACCGCGCGAGGCTATCGGCCTGCTCCAATTATTGTGCGTGGAGAATACACCGAAGGAATTGGTGGAGGGATTTGCCAAACATCGTCTACGCTCTATAATAGCGTTGACCGGGCAGGGCTTCGCATTTTACAACGAAGTAGTCACAGTAAGTATGTGACTTATGTACCTAAGGGTCGAGATGCCACTGTGGCATGGGGGGGACCTGATTTCCGTTTTCAAAATCAGTTAAATCGACCAGTGCTCATTCAAGCGAAGGCTGTCAAAGGTTGGTTGAATATATCCATCTACGGAGCGGCGGATACAATCTTTTCGCCACGATATACGCCAGATCCCCCTAAGAAAGAACCACAAACACAGGAAGATCTTACTCCAACTGAAAAACAGCCCCTCGATAACACAGGGCGTCAATATGAAAACCCTCCTTTGCCGCAAACAGGTAATGGACAATAATCTATGGGCGGACTGGAGTATCCGATTCCGCCCATTTTCTATGTTTAAGGAATGATTCATACGTAGGTATCATAAGGTGGTCTAATATATAGTGGCTTTATGGGGGAAGGAGGTAATCATATACAATAGAATTACCCATGTATCATTGACGATTGAACTATGTATTGGTTAGCCTGCGTTGACATTTTTTTGGTGATCCGTTTTAATTTGAGAAATTTTTCATAGATCATTCTTGACCACTCTGTTATAATAATAACGTCTCTTTGGCTAGTCGGATAACGAAGGAGGAATTGGATGAAAAAAACCCTGATGATCGTGGTAGGGGTTGTCGCCATCCTACTCTTATCGGGTACCGCAGTCGGTTATGCGATGATGAAGAAGGAAGTAACGATTTCGTTCAGCGATAAAGAGAAAAAAATTCGCACGTCAGTTCTGAACGGTACCCTGTCAGACGCACTTGAGAATGAAGGTTACGATGCTGCAAAATTGAAAAAGCAGTATCAACCCAGCAAGAAATGGGACAGCCCTATCGAGAAGGATGATACGAATATCCAACTCGCTTGCAATTGTTCTGTCAACCTGAAGGTGGGTAGCAAGAAGAATGAAGGGCTTCAAACGACTCAGCCTACAGTTGGTAAACTTCTCAAAGAGCAGAAGGTCGATCTCGATAATAATGACCAAATGAATGCCGCTCTTGATCAGAAGATTACCAATGATCTGGCTATTGTCATCGATAAGATTGAAAAGCGTGTGCAGAAAAAAGTAGAGGCTGTTTCCTTTGATGTGAAGAAAAAGAAGGATGAAGATATCCCAAAAGGTGAGAAGAAAGTCACTAAAAAAGGGAAAAAAGGAAAGTCCATTTATCAAGTAACTGCCATTTATAAAAATGGGAAAGCGATGGTTACGGATAAAAAACTCGTAGATAAAGTGAACCCTGTCACAGAGCTAGTGACAGTTGGCTCAGGCGATCAAACTGCTGACAATGGAGCAGGAGGGGGCGAGGTCGCTTCTGGATCCAGGATCGCTGGTTTGAAATATGAACGATCAATGGCCGCAGAGACAACGGGATACACAGCCTCAGGAAACAGAACTGCCACGGGAACCGTTCCTCATCGGGGGACTGTTGCGGTAGATCCGGATGTAATCCCTCTCGGGACAAAGCTATATATTCCTGGTTATGGAAAGGCTGTCGCTGAAGATACAGGTGGTGCCGTTAACGGTAATATCATTGATCTTTTCTTCAGTTCAGAGAAGGAAGCGATTCAATGGGGACGACGTAATGTAAAAGCCTATATCCTCAAATAGCGACAAAAAATGAGCAACCTTACGGGTCTTTACACCGCAGGGTTGCTCATTTTATTATGAATAAAAGACCAAGTACAGTGGTAAATCCATCTGACTTTTCCAATTTTTTTTGAAAAACTCGGCAGACTTCATATATACTACAGAAAAGGATAACTCTTCGACGGGATGTGTCTCTATGGCTGGACGCAATGATCCGTGTCCCTGCGGAAGCGGCAAAAAGTACAAAAGATGCTGCGAACGAGTAGTCGCGATTCAGTCGGCTGAAAAGCTTCGTGAAAAACGGGAGTTACAAGGGAAAACTGAGTTACTTGGTGAGTTGGATCGTTGGTTTGAAGTGAGTCTTTTTAGGGAAGTTGAGTGGCAGTGGACTCGAACATTTAAAGAAGATCTTCAATTGGAAGTGACTCAACCACTTCCAGCGGATTATACTTTTACTTTTCGCTTTTGGATGTTATTCGACGCTTTTTATATGGATGGACGAAGAGTTGTCGAAATATGGAAAGATTCCCTGGAACATAAGTCAGAAGTTCATCGACAAGCCGAAGAAATGTGTAATATCCGTCTGGATGGTTATGAAGTTCGCGAAGTAAATGGGGAGAGTATTAGCCTCTGCTCATTTTCAGACGACCAATTGTACCGTGTTCATCTCGCTGAACCGGTGCGACCGGGGATGCTTATGTTTGCTCGCCTCTGCCGCCTAGGAAATCGCCATGAGCTCTTTGGCCCTTACACATCTTTCGGGGACGAGATGAGAGGGGAGATGGATGTGTACTTAAAGAATGAGGCACAGAAAAGTGGAGGACTAAATCGAGAATTTTTACAAAAAAACAGTTTGCAGGTCGTTGGTGGACTGATGCAACGTGCACGGGAGATGGATCAGTTAAAAAAGGTTATTCCTGCCGCACCGATCATCGATGAAACTGTTCCAGTCATACAAGAGGAAGAACCTAGGACTTTAGAGCAAGAGCCAATTCCAGAGAATCACTTACCACAAGGGACCCTAGTGTCAGAAGAAGATCGGGTCGTTCCTGATGTAGTGAATCAACAAATGGGTCAGTTTGAATTAAAATTCGTTAGTAAATTTCAGGAAAAGACTCGTGAATATTATGGTAAGTCCCTTATTTTACTGAAAGAATATATTGCGACTCACTTTGGTCGAACCTTTACCTGGATAGAATTAACTGAAGAAAGTCTTGCCCATTTTTTTGGTGTTTGGTATGTGGAGCGAAAAGGAGCCGGTTCAATTCGTTCTAAGATCCTCCTCAATACATTAAAAGGTTTATTTAAATGGTTGCAAGATGAGGCTATCTGTGATGTTTACACTGCCTTCGCCAAGGTTTACCGTTCTTTGATCCGTAGTTTGCCGCTTGCTTTAGAAGCCCGTCGGTGGTTAAAAGAAAATGGTGTATTAAAAGGGGAAGATACCTATACTCCATTGGAGGGCATATACAGGGTATCCATATCCTCAGGAGGAGCAACATTGGATATGGGAGAGCGATGGGTACCCGTACAAATGAACCTACGCGGTCTTCCGCCGACATGGATGGAGAACTGGTTCTGGGTGAAAGGCCCAGTTATAATGAAGAAGAACGAAAGCTATTTTACTGATATTGAAACCGTATATCCCTGTCTGGATGTTCCACAGTTAGAAACTGTGTAATATAAAGGTTTTTATCAGTCCCCCAGGATGTGACCCTGGGGGACTGATCTGTTTGGTTTCGCGACAGAAGAAGCCAGTTTCAGGTAGACATAAATGAAGGTAGCAGTGCAAATGATAAAGGGGCACTCAACGCAAGCATTAAAGGGGGCGTCTGCTTTGTTTGGATTTGGTAAATGGAAGAAAACCAAACAACAACGTAGTCAATCGAATGACGACCGTAAACTTCAAGAAATGATGAACGAAGTGTCCGGTGAGTTGGGCATCGATAAAGATGGCCGCTCTGCTCAAGGCGACTCGACGGAGTTAGGAAAGCGGCTCACGGAAGAAGTTCGGAAACGCAACCGAAAGTAAGTTGAGTGTACAGCACCCTATAGCACCTCCATTGTTGGAGGTGCTATTTAAAATAACTCTTAAATGATTGAATATTTTATTATTTACCCCCGAAAAAGTGTAGTGATTCTTTCTCTACACTTTTTCGGAGGTAAGGGATTTCCCCATGGTGATATGTTCAATCCCTGCATCCATATAGGGGCTCCCTACTTCCTGATAACCAAGTTTGGTGTAAAAGGGTAAAGCATTTGTTTGAGCAGATAATTTGATTTGAAGTGCTCCCTGCTGGTGAGCATAGTCTTCAACAGCTTGCATCAAAGCTACACCAATGCGTGCTCCGCGATATTGGGAAAGGACAGCGACTCGTTCCACTTTACCGAGTTCCTTGGACAGCCAGCGAAAGCGTAATGTGCCAGCAGGATATCCATTCATTCTTGCAATGAAATGGGTAGATTGCTCCTCATGTTCGTCGGTTTCTAGGGCTAATGGAACCCCTTGTTCACCAACAAAGACCGTTTTTCGGATAGATAAAGCTTCGTTTTGGGCCGTCTTATCTGTAATGATGGATATCTCGATGGACATGGGGAATGTCATCCTTTCAAAAAAAGGGGCGTTAGCCCCTTAATAAAAATGTTTGATAGATGGTCCAAGAACCGTTGTCTAGTTGGTAGAGAAGGTGAAAGCGATCGATTCGAGTTTTTAGTTGAACATTCACCATCCGTAGACGTCCATAGATATCGTGCATTTCATCTGCAGGCAGTTTCTGGCCAATGGTGATATGAGGAATGAATTGATAAGAACTTTCATGAAACAGTTCTCCTGAATTCACTTGCTCATGAAGGCTATAAATATCCTCACTTTCTTGAACGGCAAGATATAAGACATTTGTAGTTGGATGGAAAGTGCTTACCTTATGCAAAAGTATCTCAAAGGGAGCCGTTTCACGAGAGATTTGCTCCAAATGATTTGTTGCTTCATTCAAGTGATTTTCATCAAAATCGTAAGCTTCTTTTAGTGTGATATGGGGCGGAATTAAAGCATAGTGAGGATCATACCGCTTACGATAGGAGTTGGCGATATCTTGAATTTTTTTCTCGGGAAATATGACTACACCATATTTCATACTTTTTCCCTCCTTGGGATGCTAATGTATGGGAAATAAAACCAAAACAATGTCAGGGTGGTCCTCCTATTATACCTACTAACGGTTATGTATGAAAGCGATCTACTGGATTCCTGGAATGTGTTGAGCGGCTAGTTGGATATGGGAGGGTGTTCATGTTAAAATCGAAATTAGGCTCTGTAGGGAGTCCTGAAGGAGGAGAAACCATGAAAAGACGAGTGCACAGTGAAGAAGTCAAGGAAGCAGCTCTAGAACGACTCAGTGTACGAGGTGTCACTATCGAAGGTATTGCGGAGATTGTTTTCCGCATGCAAGCTCCCTACAGTAAAGATCTCATGATGGATCATTGTGTAGAGAGCGTGAATGCTGTTCTTGGCAAGCGAGAAATTCAACATGCGATCTTAGTTGGTGTTGAGTTAGATATGCTTGCAGAACAAAGGAAACTTTCAGAGCCACTGCAATCCATTATTGAATCAGATGAAGGACTATTTGGTTGCGATGAAACCCTGGCATTAGGTTCTGTGTTTGGCTATGGAAGCATAGCGGTAACCACTTTTGGTTACTTAGATAAAAATAAGATTGGTATCATTAAAAAATTAGATACCAAACAAGATGGTCCTGTTCATACCTTCCTGGACGATTTGGTAGCTAGTATTGCAGCTTCTGCATCTAGCCGTCTAGCTCATCGGATTCGTGATGAAGAGGAAGCAAGAGAGCGAGAACTTACTAATCAACATGCTGGATAATAAAGAAGGAGCCCGTGCCTAAGAGGTACGGGCTCTTTTTAATAAAAAAACCGGACCCAAGGGGTCCGGCGAAAGAGGAGGGAACATCTGTCCGATGGAGGTCAGATGATAAAGTAACAACGGATCCGGTTGTTGATATAGTGTATGTGAATTTAGTAGTACTGCAACGGCGGGCATAAAAATGGCCCCTTGACTGATGGGATGAAACTACCATAAACAGCAAAGAATAAATGCACTACTACAGGAATGTTTACATGGTCTCTTCTGTCTTTCACGCTGGTGAGACATAGGGGGCATGATAAGGGGGAACCTCTATGTCTAACTGGATTTACTGGGCTAAGCTATATAGCTCTCGTTTTCAAGCACGTTGTTTAGCAACCCGGATGCAGGAAGACTGGTGGGTATATGGTTATGAAAGTCCAGAGGAAGTGGAAGTTTTTCGATCTCCACGGGGCCGTTATGGAGTTCGTTATATTTGGAATCAAAATAAGAAAAAAATTTAAAAACCCTTGCATTGCTTCTCAAAATCCTGTATAGTTGAACTTGTCGCTGATACGCGGATACACTATCGCGGGGTGGAGCAGTTGGTAGCTCGTCGGGCTCATAACCCGAAGGTCACAGGTTCGAGTCCTGTCCCCGCAACCAATATGGAGCTGTGGTGAAGTTGGAGTTCACGCCGGCCTGTCACGCCGGAGGTCGCGGGTTCGAGCCCCGTCAGCTCCGCCAGTTTTTTTTTATCAAGGGCCTATAGCTCAGTCGGTAGAGCAGTCGGCTCATAACCGATCGGTCACAGGTTCGAGTCCTGTTGGGCCCACCATTTTTGCTACATTTATGGGCGGTTAGCTCAGGGGGAGAGCGCTACCTTGACACGGTAGAGGTCGCTGGTTCGATCCCAGTACCACCCACCAGAAGCGGTATAATAAAGTTTTTCGCACTTTTGCAAGATAGTAGTCACAGTGAGATACGATTTGCAAAATAATGACCACTACTCTACAATTTATCGAGGAGTGGTTTTTTATGTTGTTAATCGGAAAATACGGTTCGTGCTTACAGTCTAACCTTGCTGGTATTACAGGAATTTTGTGCAGAGCGGTTGAATAATTGATGTGAGCGATGTAACATCGCAAACTGTGTGTTCGTTTCTTATGTATTATCAGCGTGAAAGAAAATAGATTATATAACCGCTGATCTTAGCAAGTCTGACCATATATTAGAATCGTTGTTGCTTTTAATATTCACCTGATCGATTCATCGGTATTAGGTGATGAAATGGTTGATAAAAAGAGAAAATGGGATAGCAACAACCAATCAGTATTCTTGATGTACTACCACTTCGTCCTCATGATCAACTATCGAAAGAAAGTACGGGATGATCCTATTTCCCGTCGTGCAAGGGGTATCCGAATTCAGAATTATCACGGTTTATCAATGCTTACAAAAGTGCTTTTTCCCGCTTAAATAATTAAAGTTTGCACAAGAGCTAGAGGTTCCATCATCGCTGTGCTTGCCTAAATGGAGTGAATGAACAATGTATCTTACTAAAATACCTTTAAATAACTGGGTCGATATGGCTGTCGAATGGCTACAAACAAACTTAAAGCCATTGTTCGCACTGATTACAGGGATTATTGAACCAACGGTTCAGTTCTTTCAGACTATATTTGATACGGCTCCACCTTTGGTGGTGGCCTTAGTGATTGCCTTCCTAGCCTTTTTAGCCAGTCGGCTCTCGATTGCACTCTTTACCTTTTTAGGGTTGTTATTGATTGATAATCTTGGGTATTGGAGCGAAAGCGCTGAATCTATAGCCCTTGTCTTGACGGCCACGATTATATCTATCGTGATCGGTATCCCGATGGGAATCTGGTCTGCTCGCAGTCAGCGTGTGCAGAACGTTTTAAATCCAATATTGGACTTCATGCAGACGATGCCAGCCTTTGTCTATCTGATTCCCGCTGTTTTCTTCTTCTCTCTAGGGTCCGTTCCGGGGGTCATTGCATCCGTCATTTTCTCGATGCCACCAACTATCCGGCTTACTAATCTTGGGATCCGTCAGGTAGCAGAGGATTTGATTGAAGCGGCAGATGCTTTTGGTTCTTCGCCAAGACAAAAACTGATCAAAGTACAGCTTCCTCTGGCTCGCCCGACGATTCTTGCGGGGATTAACCAGACGATTATGCTCTCATTATCCATGGTAGTCATCTCTTCTATGATTGGAGCAGGTGGTCTTGGGGCGATTGTTCTTCAATCGATCAGTCGTCTGGAAGTAGGGAAAGGGTTTGAAGGGGGAGTGGCGATTGTAATCATTGCCATCATCCTTGACCGTATAACACAAAATATGGGCAAGCAAAAATCAGCTACTCGTGTTAGTCAAAACCAAAACTTCCTTGGTCGATGGGGTAAGCCCATCACTGCACTGGTAGCTGTTGCGGTTCTCATTATCTTTGGCTTATACAAGCAGGCTGTACCAGGGGGTGGTGGTAAGAAAATCACCATTGCCTCTGGGAACTGGGAATCGGAAGTAGCTAGTAGCAGTGTAATTAAAAAGGTATTAGAAAACCAAGGATACAAAGTGGAACTGAAACTAGTAGATGCTGGGCCCATGTGGTCTGGGGTTGCTTCAGGAAATGCGGATGTTATGTTTGCTTGGCTACCTCTTACTGGTAAGGCTTATTACGATCGCTACAAAAATCAAGTGGATAATCTAGGTCCTAATCTGAAAGGTGCTCACATTGGGTTAGTTGTGCCGCAGTACGTAAAAGCAAATACGATCGATGATTTAAAGAAAGATAAAAGCCAGTTTGATAATGAAATCATCGGGATTGATTCAGGTGCTGGTGTGATGCAGGCTACAGAAAGGGCGCTTAAAAGCTATGATTTAGGTATGAAGTTAGTTGAGGGATCCGATGCGGCGATGACAGCATCACTTAAAAAAGCGATTAACGCGAAAAAGCCCATCGTTGTGACAGGTTGGGTTCCTCATTGGAAATTCATACAATACAAACTGAAATTCCTTAAGGATCCGAAGAAGGTATATGGTGGGACGGAACATATCAATACCATGGTCAGCAAAGATTTAAAAGGAAGGAATCCAAAGGCGTATAAAATCCTCGATCAATTCTACTGGACCGTGAATAATATGCAACAAGTGATGCTAAAGATCCACAAGGGTGAGGAGCCTGAGCAGGCAGCCGCCGAGTGGGTAAAAGAGAATCCAGAAACAGTGAAGAAATGGACAAAATAATTTTTGGCGGCGATAATGAGCAGGTTATCAAAGAGGGATTGAAGAAGAGGTGTCTCCAATGATACAGTACGGCACATCCAAAACTTAAGAAGAGACTAACAGAAAGACGTTTATAATGAACGTCTTTTTCTATGATAAAAATGAAAGATTTCGATAACCAAAACTAGCATCCTAATACGTGGTAATTATTGGATTAGCAGAACAGTAGCAAAGGTGACAGACAGTGATCCCAGACAAACTTATGCATTGAAGCAAACAGTTTTCGAAGAGTAGGATAAGTTGAACTAGAGTGGCCCATCGAGGATTGAAAATCAGAAGGAAACTTAACTCTTACTCCTCCTCAAAAGGGAAGACGGTAATCGTAAAAAATCCGGTGGCGGAGTTGCCGTTCGTATCCGTGGCCACACAGGTGACAATCGTGGCTCCCACTGGGAAAAAGGAACCTGAGGGAGGGTTGCAAGCAGTTGTGATCACACCCGGGCAATTATCGGTGACCGTGGGATCGGGATAAGTCACGATCGTTCCTATGGAATTATTCGCCTCAACATCAATATCTCTAAGGTTTGTAAAAACAGGCGGTTCGGTATCATTAACCGTGACCGTAAAGGTACACACTTCTGTATTCGCTGGATTTAGGTTACTGGCTGCGGTACAAGTGACTAGGGTTGGGTTACCCACCGCGACGGTATCTGGATCGCAGGAAGTGGCAACATTGACGCATTGTTCCGATGGGAAGGGGACGGTTGCTGCGCAGATTCCAGGATCATTGGGTAGTACCTGATCCGAGCAAGTAAAAGGACGGACACAGTCGTCGAGCAAGACGGAGACATTGTCACTAAATGTATTTGCGATAGCTAAGTCGGGTGCCCCATCATTGTTCAAATCGGCGCTATTGATCCCGAGTGGAAAGGCTCCGGTGGCAAAGGTGGTTTGAGGACCAAAGGTCCCATCTCCATTACCTAAGAGCACAGAGACAGTGTCGTCACCACTATTGGTAACGGCTAGATCCAGAATCCCATCACAGTTAAAGTCTGTACTTATCACGGCAAATGGCCCAGCTCCGGTGGCAAAGGTAGCTTGAGGATCAAAGGTTCCGTCACCATTTCCTAGCAAGACGGAGATGGTGTTATCTATTAGACTGGGGGTAGCGAGATCGATAAACCCGTCATTATTAAAATCCGCGCTAGTGATCCCTTGTGGAATAGTTCCGGTGGCAAAGGTGGTTTGAGGATCAAAGGTACCATCTCCATTGCCTAGAAAGATGGAGACGGAGTCATTTCCTGGATTAGTGACAGCCAGGTCTATATTGCCATCATTATTAAAATCCGCGCTAGTGACCCCTTCTGGAAAGCTTCCGGTGGCAAAGGTGGTTTGAGGATCAAAGGTCCCATCTCCATTGCCTAAGAGCACAGAGATCGTGTCACCTAGAAGATTGGTGATAGCGAGATCGATATTGCCGTCCTCATTAAAATCTGCACTGGTGAGCTCTACTGGATTACTACCGGTGGCAAAAGTGGTTTGAGGACCAAAGCCTCCAGTGCCGTTTCCTAGCAAGATGGATACAGTGTCATCTGCTTGATTAACGACAGCGAGATCGATAATCCCATTATTATTAAAATCCGCGCTAATGATCCCGTTTGGAAAGGTTCCGGTGGCAAAGGTGGTTTGAGTACCAAAGGTCCCATCTCCAATGCCTAAGAACACAGAGACAGTGCCATCTGTAAAATTGGTGACAGCGAGATCGATATTCCCATCATTGTTAAAATCAGCACTGGTGACGAAGGCTGGAACAACCCCCGTTGTAAGGGGGGCAGAAGACGCAAAAGCGGGACAAACCATGGATATTCCTCCTTTTGAACCTCGTTGCTGTAGTATGCCTATGCTTCGATATGGTAAATGGTTAACCGTTTAGAGGTCAGTGTACTTCATATGGATGTCATAAGAAGAAATGGATTATATCCGTTTATGGAGTAGGCTTTTTATCCATTTGGATTTGAGAAATTCGGGCGGATAGGAACGTGTAAATTAGAAATGCACATACCAATATTAATGTGGAAGAAAGGAACATTGGGCTATAACCAATCAATTGAGCTACTAAGCCTAACACATATGATCCTGAAATAATGCCTAAATCATTACTTAACATATAAGTTGCTATGGCAGAGCCTCTATTTTTTGCTGGCACTTGCTTTACTATCATAGAAACAATAGTAGGTTGTATTAACCCTACAGAACACCCCATACATAATGCTGTTAATATCACAAGGATTAGGGAGCTGGACTGGCTCAGAAAGCATAAGCCAATTATTCCTAATAGTAGGCCAGAGTAGATAGAAATATTTGGACCAGCTTTATCAGAGAGCTTTCCTGTTAGGGGTCTGATAATAAAAATGACTCCGGCATATATAGCATAGTAATAGGAGGCAAACTCAATGTGGCCAAATTTATGATACATTAACGGCAAAAAAACCATTATACCGCCTGATACACAAGTATATAAAGCTGAAATAATGGAGTAACTAAGTACCTTAGTCTCAATAAAATTGCGTTTTTTCCTCTGTTTCTGACTTATGTCCCTTTTCTTTGTTTCCGTGAATGAACCTAATAAAATACTAAAAAGAGAAAAAATAATGCATACTAAAAAAATAATATGAAAGTTAAAAAGTTGCATTAGTGAGATTCCTAAAAATGGCCCAATAGCTAAGGCTATGCTAGTAAAGCTTCCTAAAAACCCTGTTCCTTCAGCACGCCTTTTATCTGGTAATAAATCCTGGGCTATAGTACTACCTGCGGTTGTGGCTAACCCAACCCCTAACCCCTGGATACACCTTGCAACAAGAAGAAGAGTTAAACCGGGAATACTAAATAAAAATAAAACAGCAGTAAAAAACAACACTCTGCCTATGAGAAAAACTATTTTCTTTTCAATACGATCAAGTAAATAACCTGAAATTAAACGAGATATAATCTGAAATGTTGTAAAACAAGCAAAGACTATCCCAACAGTTTTCGCGTTATCTTGAAGTACATCAGTTACATAAATAGGAATTATCGGATTGAGCATGTAAAAGCTCATAAATAGAAAGAAATTGCTAAGAGCCAGTATGATAAATTCTTTTGTCCATAATCGTTGATCACTCACTATAAAATACCTCCTTAAAATAAGTATCTGTTCAGCTTTTAAATATAATATAAATGTATTAAATCGTTTACTTAAACAATAATAAAGTGATTTGGCTGGTGCTACAATGCCGAATTGGACGTAAAGAATCCATTGCTGTTTAGAAATGAAAAAACCGGCAAATGCCGGTGGGGAGATGAGATATTATCATAATTTGCGTGGGTTAAAGTACATTATACGGCCATTTAACAGATGAAGCTCTGCTTGGAAACGGCGTGCTAAGTAGCGGGAGAATTCATTGGCTTTGGAGGTATCTCCATGGGTCGCTCCTTGGGGGACGACCAATTGAATACAGTTAGAAACAGCAGAAGATGAAGAAGGGTCTGATCTGACACCAATAATGAGATATTTGTAGAGCCGAGGGTCATTCCCTTTAAGTAAAAGGTATGGAGTGCCTTCTTGCACTTGCTCTTCTACCGTGTAAGGGAAGGCATTTTCGGCATAACCCCAATCGAGCTGCTCCCCTGTTAATTGGGTCATATGGATAAAATGATCCAAAGCTTGCTTGACGTCGTCTAGGGTAAGTTCTTGCTGGGTGGAACCGTTCACCATTTTAATATAAGCATTCTTGCCCACTCCGTCGCTCACCTCAGTTTTTGAGAATTCATCGGAACCTATTCCTGTATATTTTAGCACGGAAAAGGAAGACGTTCATAGGATATTTAAGTTGGGTAGAGGAAATCAGCAGGAGTCTTAGGACGAATGAGATGAAATTAGACAATATGTCATGTGGAGTTATGGGGAAGCTCCTTCTTTCCCATAGGTAGTACTACCGTTACTTGCATAACGGGCGCTCTGCCATTTACGGTGACCGATTTCCCTGAAGAATAATACAGTTGCTAAAATATTAAGACAATGCATTGTATATTATTAGTAGATATGCTATACTGTTGAACACTCGATAGGCATGGGGGATGGATCTGATGCGCAAAACGGACCTTCTGGATGAGCTCCGTGCAGATATTGGTGTCGTGTCAGACAGGTTGGAGCGTGAGGTATATAGCCTGTATCGGTTTGTCATCCAGACATTGCATGCGAGAGTGGCGGGTTACCGTTATGTAGGTATTTATCTGACGTCTCCCGGAATTTTTCGCTGTTTTTTCCGTGCAGGGAATAGTACTCTTTCCCCTGTTGTACGTTTTGGAGAGGGTTATTTCAGCTTAACTGCGGCTAGAGGCAATGTGGTACGAGAGCAGGTTAGCGGGTGCACAGAGGTATACGTACCCTTTTATCGAGGGCATCATCTAGTGGGGGTAATCGTGGTAATTAGCGATGCTCCAGACATCATCGATGATGAAGATATTGCGCTCTTCTGTGAGTTAGCTTCTCTGTTTGAAACCAAGGTCGAGGGATGTAACTCATAATCGTTATATGCAAGAGTGTCTCACGCCGATTTTTCGGCGGTATAAATATTTCCGAATCTTTAAAAAATGTAATAGGTAAGACTAAGAAAAGGGGGTAGTCTATGAGTCTGCACGAACGTTTATATGATGAAACAGAACGTGTTCAGGTAAGATTTGTAGGATTTGTTTCAGGTAATGGAAGGTATGATTTTGGTATTGTCTACACACGCATGTTTTTTGGTAAGCCCCTTGTTGTTTGTTTGCAGACTGGGCGATCTTCACTCTTGTCACAAGACGATATCGATAACCTCGATCATATTCAGAGGGTCTATTGCCTGAAATCACGAAATGAGGCAGAAGAAGTTTCAAATTTCCTTCATCATAATGTACCGCATCTTAGTATGGAGGCTGAGGCGGAATCCGGCTAAAGAGGGTCATAAAATGAACCTATCAAAAAAGGGATTCATCAATTTACAATGGTGGATTCCTTTTTTTTGATGGATTAAAACTGTTGGTTGACATAAATGGTATGTCCTAATATAATCATTATGACATCATAATTAAAGCGCTTTCATTTGTGGCGTTACACAAAGGGGGTGACGGTATGGAAGTGATCGTTTGTAAGGATTGTGAAGATGTGATCACCTATCTCGATGGGGACAAGGCCGGCACTCTCTATGGGCATTGTGTGATGTGCCAAGAGGGCAACTGTTCGGATCACAGCTGATGGTTATATCCATATAGATGAAAAACCCGGCGTTTAAACGCCGGGTTTTTATTTAAACCACAAAGAGCTAACACTTTGTGGTTTATAAATGAGCTCTTTTTCGTCACAAATCCTTGATAACACGAACCATTTTTATATCGGGATCTTCGGGCCCTTGTACAGGAAGACCTGCTTCGAGGTGCTCGATAATGTAGTCGATGTTTTCATGGGTAATCTGCTCTCCAGGCAGGAGGACTGGAATTCCTGGAGGGTAAATCATGATAAATTCAGCAATAATCCGGCCAGCCGATTCGGTAAAAGGTATGGAGACTGTTTCTGCATAGAAGGCATCCCGTGGTGAGACGGTGAGAAGAGGGATTTCTGGTATCCGTACAGGGGCTTCCTCCCGTTGCTCTTCCATGTAAAACTGTTGAGATAGATCAGTTAGGGCATCTACCAAAATGCGAATCGTCCCATCATCGTCGCCAGGTGTGATGAGACAGAGGATGTTGTATAGGTCGGAAAGTTCAACTTCGACATTCCACTGTTTGCGTAACCACTTTTCTGCTTCATAGCCGGTGATGTTCATGCGTTCAAGATGGATGATCAGCTTGGTTTCGTCTAGATCATAGGTGGCTTCACTACCAAGTAGCTCACGTCCGATACACCGGAGGCCAGGAATCTCGTTGATTCGACGTCGCGCGGAATCAGCGAGGGCAAGAGCATGTTGTGCCAGTTCATTGCCATAAATCGCTAGATGACGTCGTGCCGCATCGAGGGATGCCAATAGTAGATAAGAAGTTGAAGTCGTAGTCAACATGCTGATAATCGATTGAACACGTTGGGGGTTAATCCGTTCAACACGTATGTTGAGCACAGAACTCTGGGTTAATGAACCACCTAGTTTATGGACACTGGTGGCTGCCATGTCTGCACCCGCCTGCATAGCAGATATGGGGAGGTCATCATGGAAATGGGTGAGCACACCGTGGGCTTCGTCAACAAGGACAGGAATGCCATAGCCATGGACACACTCTACAATCTCTTTCAAATGGGCGACCACACCGTAGTAGGTGGGGTTAATCAAGAGGACTGCTTTTGCATCAGGGTGGAGGATCAAGGTTCGCTCTACATCTTTACGTGTGACTCCATGGGCAATGCCAAGTTGTTCATCCATATTGGGGTGAACAAAGATCGGATGACCCCCTGCGAGAATGATGGCAGAAAGCACAGATTTATGAACGTTACGGGGAACGATGATCTTTTCACCGGGGTAAAGAACAGTCATTACCATTGTCATAATCGCACCGCTGGTTCCTTGTACGGAAAAAAAGGTGTGATCCGCGCCAAAGGCCTCAGCTGCTAGTTCCTGCGCTTCTTGAATCACACCATGGGGATGATGAAGATCATCCAGTGGTTCGATATTAATCAGGTCTATGGAAAGAGGGGCCTCTCCAAAAAACTCCCGAAATTCAGGATCCATACCCTGCCCTTTTTTATGGCCAGGGATATGAAACTGTACGGGATTTTTCGCTGCGTGTTCCCGTAGTTGAGTAAAAAGGGGAGTGTCTAACTGTCGTTTGTTCACTAGCGGGGCCTACCTTTCGTATCAAACTCCATAAGGGTGAGTATAGCAAACAACCGCTTTCCAGGAAAGAAAGAACTTTGTGACCATATGGATGTATGATCCATTTCGAGAGATGCTCCATACTATAGCAAAAAACCTTCACCATCGGTGAAGGAGAGGTAATCGTTATCAGGTCTTATTGAGCTGCTAAAGAGGCGATGCGGTAGAAGGGGGTGAGGGAGGAGAACGTAGTCTCCACTTTCTTTTTCAATGCCTCACCATCCGCTAATTGAGAATCGTGACGATCCAGTTCGATTCCGATCATAAATTCTGCTTTTTTCACATCAGCTAATCGTTGCAAAATTTCTCTGATCCCATCGTTCCCTAGCTCCGCTAAACTGGTCGTTTCTGGTTTGGTATGATCAGGGGAGATGACAAAGGATTTAGGAAGGGTGGAGAAAAGCTCCTTCTGTTGTTCCAGTAAATCCTTTGCGAAGCCAGGCTTGTTTGGATATTCGTAGATGATGGCGAACATCGCAAATAGATTTTCTTTTCGCATCCCTACCTGAAAATGGGGTGTCGCTTTATATCCACGTTTTCCTGCAGACCAAGCGACCCATGTTTCATCGGGAGGATGGACACTACGCCTAGCATGCTTGGCCACATGAACCACCATTTCTTCGTTAAGGAGCTTTGAAAGATAAGGGGCGACCTCTTCACCTAGAGCAGTCAATTTAGGTCGTATGGTTTCTTTTAACCCTTCCATTCGAGGTTCCAGGCCAGGAATGGAAAAGATTTCGAAATCATGTGTATCAAATCCTTGGAAGGTCATTGTTATATACACCACCATCATCGGTTTCTTTCTCTTATCATAACACAAAGGGTTGAAGTCCAAACGGGTTGGACTAGGTGAAAGCCTAGGATAGAATTTTGTAGAGATGGGATTGTACCGTGACAACTTCAGGTATTCCTGCGTACCTTAAATAAAGTAAATATTCAATCAGAACTGATCCGGAAATATCCATCGGTGAAAGGTTTATTTCTCAGGTAAGGCGGACATCCTGTAGCAAGAGCTCCTAAGTTACCAAATGTTGGGCGTCCATCGGTGAAGTTCTCATCAACCCGGGTGATGGGGACCGTCTCTTCATAAAGGAAATATTCTACGGGAAAAGGGGTGCAGCGTAGCCGTGGAAGATGTGATCAAAGCGTATCGGTGTCGGGAACCTGAGAAGCGGATCCCTGTCTTGCGACTCGAGTTGGATTACGAACTGGCCCTGCTGCATGAGGCGTTGCTTGAGAAGAATCCCCATCGAGCTGACCAGTGCATAGCGCGTCTCCGGGAACTTCGCCATGAATTGTTGATGCTGGAAGCCCTCTGACATAAGTATTAAAGGACAGAGTAAAACAGAAAAAATGGCGGTTAATGTTAGAAGAAAAGAGTGTGTCCAAGAACAAGGATACACTCGTTTTCATGTCTGCATCTAAAGGATATGAATTTTATTTGTCGAATATAAATGAGTGTGTCCCATGTGTACGGGGTACACTTTTTTGTTTCATAAAAAGGGTTGATTGAATTTCATTTATGGAAATTATTAACTGAATATTGATATATTTGATGCGTGATAAGGGGGATGTTTTCATGGAATGGAGGATTACAAAGGACCCAGTAACTTCATTAGCAGTCGATTGTTTATTGGTCATACACACTCAAGGGGGAGAATCCCTGAAGGGTTGTGCTAAGGATGTGGATACCGTTCTGGAGCACCGCCTCTCACAACTTGTTAGTGATGGTGAGATCACAGGCCGTTTCCAGGAGACAGTACTTCTTCATAATTGGGGTAAAATACCTGCAAAACGAGTTCTGGTACAAGGGATGGGAAAAGAGGAATCCTTGGACCTAGATAAAATTCGCAATGGAGTTGCGTTAGCTGCTCGGCGTGCTCGTCAGTCAGGAGTGAAGCAACTCGCTCTAGGTTGTTCGGAGACCTTTAGTCGTCGCTGGAATGCTGCTGATTTTATACAAGCGATAGTAGAAGGGATCGAATTGGGACTTTATCGTTATCAAGGGTACAAATCGGAGCGAGAGGACAAAAAAGAGCTCGAATCCATTTGGTTAGCGGTAGAGGGTATAAGTGATTCTGCGTTGGAAGCGGGTTTAGCTCGAGGGAGGGCTTTTTCAACGGGGGTGAACCGGGCCAGAGACCTCACTAATGAGCCAGCCAATAAGCTGACTCCGGTAACACTAGCGGAAAAAGCAGTAACCATTGCCGAGAAAAAGGGGTTAGAAGTAGAAATCCTTGATGAAAAACGCCTTCAGGAATTACAGATGGGGGCTTTGTTAGCAGTTGCTAGAGCAAGTAATGAGCCGGCACGAATGATAATCCTTAAGTATCAGGGCGCACCAGAAACGAAGGAAACCCTAGGTTTAGTAGGAAAAGGGGTTATCTTCGATGCAGGGGGTATTCAGGTTAAGCCAAGTGCGGGTATGGAAAAAGGAAAGGGTGATATGGCAGGGGCCGCCGCTGTGTTAGGAGCCATGGAGGCGATTGGTGAATTGAAGCCCCGCTGTAATATACTCGCGGTTATTCCTACATGTGAAAACATGATTGGAGGAGACAATTATCGCCCTGGAGATGTGATTCAATCCTTTAGTGGGAAAACGATTGAAATTCAGCATACGGATGCTGAAGGACGATTGATTTTAGCGGATGGTCTTGCTTATGCCCGTCGTCTAGGTGCTACATCCCTTGTTGATGTTGCAACTCTGACGGGTGGAGTGATTGTGGCCCTCGGATACACGGTGACAGGTTTGATGACCAATGATGTTGATTGGGCAAAGCGGGTGAAGGAAGCTGCTCGCCTCACGGGTGAGAAAATGTGGGAATTACCTATGGAGGATGAAGTAGACGAATGTCTTGCCAGTGATGTGGCTGATATAAAAAATGATGGGGGGCGACCGGCACAGGCTAGTCAGGGTGGAGCGTTTTTGCGCCATTTTGTAGAGGATGTTCCATGGGTCCATTTAGATATTGCAGGTACGTCTGGATCGAAGTTAGAGAAAGGGATACATAGTAAAGGGGCAACAGGTGTCGCCACTCGTACCATAGCTCAGTTGGCAATGAGCTTTTCTCAGTAGTAAAATAAAGATAGAGATCAAAAGGAGTTCATTTTTTCGGCGACCACCCCATTTGGGTGGTCGCCGCCGTTCAAATAAGGCTATGGAGAAAGGGAGCAAGATGATGAAAATTATTCGATTTCGTCACCATACAAGTGAACCTTTATGGGGTGTGCTAGAAGAAGAGGGAATTCGTCCATTGCCGGGGGGCCTTTTTGGAGGGGGAGAACCTGAAGGGGAGTTAATCCCATTCAATGAAGTGGAGATTCTGGCGCCTCTAGTACCTCAGAAGTTGATCGCTGTGGGCCGCAATTACACCGCTCATGCTGCGGAAAAAGGAAATGCTGTACCAACGGAGCCAATGATCTTCCTTGTTTCCCCCACAGCAGTGATTGGATCAGATGAGGTGATTCAATTGCCTAATACCAAGGATCGGATCGAGTATGAAGGGGAATTGGCAGTGGTGATTGGTAAAGGTGGCAAAGATATACCTCGTGAGAACGCATTGGAGCATGTGTTGGGCTATACTGGAGCGAATGATGTTTCTAATCGGGATTTACAGAAAAAAGATGGTCAGTTTACCCGAGCCAAATCCTTTGATACGTTTAAGCCATTAGGTCCTGTGATTGAGACAAAATTAGATCCATCGGATATCCGTCTGGTGTTACGCGTTAATGGCGAGATACGGCAAGATGGAAGAACATCGGATATGGTTCATGACATCCCTGGGCAGATCGCCTTTATTTCATCGATCTTTCCCCTTGAACGAGGGGATGTGATCTTGACGGGAACCCCTGCTGGTGTAGGCCCCTTGCGGCCCGGTGATGAAGTGGAGATGACGATTGAGGGGATTGGCACCCTTAGAAGCCGCGTAGAGGTCAAGCTGAATTCATAAATTCCTGTAGCTTTTTATGGATGGCGGAGAAGGGAATGTGAAGGGCCATGGAGATAGGAAAGTGGACGAGTCTTTATAGAAGGCTACGAGAATGGAAACCGGACTGGTCCACTCAGGATTGGTGGGGGCGAACGGATCCGTTTGAAAAGGCCTGGGGGAGTATCCTTGTCCAAAATACTACCTGGAACCATGCGGCCCGCGCATTGGATAATATGCGTGAAAGCAGGTTTATTCAGCCAGAGGATATCTTGCAGGGGGATGAACATAGGCTCCAGGAAACAGTCCGTCCGGCGGGCTTCTATAGGGCAAAGTCCCAGGCAATTCGTGGTCTTGCAACATGGTTCATCGCTAAAGGTCATATCGATCATGATGGATCGGATCAAGTCCTCGATTTACGGCGGGATTTGTTGTCCATTCGTGGAATTGGGCCTGAGACAGCCGATATGATTCTCCTATATGTATTAAAACGGCCTTCATTTATGGGAGATGCTTATACTCGGCGGATCATCAGTCGTTATGATGAAGAAACGCTTTCTTATGAAGAGGTTCGCCAAGGCGTACTGCTGGAGCTTCCTAATGTGGTGGATTTACAACTCCTTCACGCGTTGTTGGTCGAGATGGGGAAGGAACACTGTCAAAAACGTCGCCCTCGTTGCGAGGGATGTCCTTGCGAACAAAGTTGTGTATACTACAGAAATAAACAGGCGAAGGAGAGTGGTGAGCATAAAGATCCATATCGATGATCAGGCGGCAGAAGCTCTCCTGGAGAAGAGACCCGAGGAGAGTGCAGCGCTTCGTTTAGCAGTGATGAATGAAGGTTGCGGCTGTGGGGGAGATATCTGGTTTGAGATGAATTGGGATCTTCCTCAAGTCGATGATTTGCAGATAGAGGAAGCTGGGGTAAGGATCATTCTGGATTTAAAGAGCCAAGAGTATCTGGAAAAAGAGCTCTTTTTGCACTATACACCGGAGAAGGATGCCTTTTCGCTAAAGAGTAGGAATCAAATCTACTTACACCATATTCATTTGTAGAAGGAGATATCGATGTCACTACAAGTATACGCACACCGCGGTTATTCCGCAGTCGCACCTGAAAATACAATGGCCGCCTTCCAAAGAGCAGTAGATGCAGGAGCTCATGGGATAGAGCTGGATCTCCATCTGACGAAGGACGATGAAGTTGTTGTTATTCACGATGAAACAGTCGGACGAACAACGGATGGTAAAGGCCGGGTGAGAGAACTGACCCTCGATGAACTTCGTCAGTTGGATGCTGGAAGTTGGTTCGGGGAGGAGTTCAAAGGAGAAAAAATCCCTCTTCTTTCGGAAGTTCTTACCTTGGTAGCTGAAAAGGGTCTCTTAGTGAATATTGAACTAAAAAATAACAAAATCGCCTACGCCAATCTAGAGAGCAAAGTGATCACGATGCTCCAGGAATATGATCTTGTTCACCGTACAGTGATCTCTAGCTTTGATCACTATAGCCTACGCAAGGTGAAGGAACTATGTCCTGATGTAGATACCGCCATTCTCTATATGGCTAATCTATTTGAGCCTTGGGAATATGCCCGTAAAGTCGGTGTTACTTCTATCCATCCATATCGGCCGACGGTAGTAGAATCTATGGTAGCTAAATGCCGAGAGTATAACCTCCCAGTACGCCCCTTTACTATCAATCAGGTGAAAGAGATGCGCCGACTCATCGGATTAGGCGTGGATGCACTCATCACAGATAAAGTGGAACAGGCGTTTACTGAACTCAATCGCGGGGAATAATTCCCACCTTTGGTTTGATTCAGTTGCGGCTTGTCTGCCCAAAATGGTATGATGACGATGATTCAAGAAGCGCCCGAGTGAGGCGCTTCTTTCTTTAAGAGGAGTGAAGAGGATGAAATTGGGTTGCCATATTAGCGTAGCCAAAGGATTTTCAAAAGCGAGTTTTCAAGCAGCGGAGTTAGGAGCGGCGTCTTTTCAGGTGTTTACTAAGAACCCGCGTGGACTACGTCCGAAAAAGGTTGATTATGCGGACGCTGAAAAGGGAGTTGCCTTTTGCCGTGAAAAGGGAATCACTTTGGTCGCTCATACACCCTATATTACCAATCTATCGACACCAAAGGTGGACCTTCATGAGGTAACCGTACGTTCCATTAAGGAAGATCTTCATATTGCAGAAACCTATGGTGCGATAGGTGCGGTCGTCCATTGTGGAAAACATGTCGGTGAGGGGGAAGAAGAGGGTACCCGTAGAATGGTGGAAACCTTAAATGAAATCCTCGCAGATTATGATGGAGACACGCTACTTTTACTTGAAAATACCGCTGGACAAGGGACGGAATTGGGTCTGAAGATTGAAGACCTCGTCAAGATCCGTGAAGCGACGGATTATCCGGAAAAAATCGGCTTTTGCTTCGATACTTGCCATGGTTTTGCGGCAGGAGCATGGAATTTGCCTACCTTTGACGAATTGATTGAGAAGATGGAAGAGACAGGCTACCTAAAAAGCTTAATTGCTATCCATTTTAATGATAGTAAAGCTCCATACGAATCCCGCAAGGATCGCCATGAGAAGATTGGAAAGGGAGAGATTGGGGCAGAAGCGTTAACCCGTTTCCTCCATTGTGAACAACTAGAGGGCATACCGATCATCCTGGAAACACCAGTGGAAAAAGAAGAGGAATATGCTGAGGAGATTCAGTACTTACATCAGTTGAAAGAAGGAACACCCGCACATTGAAAATGTTCTACCAATGATGGCAGAGAGGAGGATATGAGATGGAAGGAATCAATGAATGGTTACGAGGGGAGCCAGCTCTAGCGTATCTGTTGATCCTGGTATTGACCAGTATCATCTATAAAGTGGCCTTTGCTCGTCGATTGCCAATTTTGAAGGCTGCCGTAGTTTATGTGGTCTTGGCAATCGGATGTATTCTCTTTTGGGCACTCTTTTTCTTGAAGTTCCCGATGATTGAGATCTTATCCGTCACCGTGGTGATGATTGCGATTGCTCGGATTCGCATGGGGACGAATCATCGGAAGGAACAGGAAGGTCCACCGACTACGTCTTAAATGGGTGAGAGTGGCTGGTTCAGCTTTTTCTAGGAGAAGCTTCTGCTTCTCCTGGTTGTGGTTAGTTTAAAAAGGTAGATTGCAAAAAGGGGAGAGTATGCAGTGCGATTAGAAGAAGCGTTATTTAACTGGCTACAGATTCGTTTAGTATGGAATGCACGCCCAAAGGACCGTTCTGCCGAGGAGACGGTCCGCTTTTTCCAGCAAATGTTACAGGAGGATCATGGTGTTAAGGAGCTTTCCATTGCAGTAGAAGCGAACAAGTACTGGGTAAGTTGGCAGAAGGATGGAGATGAAGAATCCCGTCCCTATGGTCGAGAACAGGCCGAATCATTACTTCGCAGTATTGAAACAGAACCAAAGTATAATGCTGCATGGGACTGTGGATTAGAGGATAAGAGCTAGAGATGAGGCAGAGATGGTTTTACTTGGATTAGGTGAGGAGATTCTTTGGCTTTTTTGGCGACACGTTCATGACAAGCTGGACAGAGGAAGATGCGATGGGGATGCTTGCGGATCTTCTTGGCTTGTATGGATGTAGGAACAAAGGAATCTTCACAGAGAATACATGTGACTGTCATAGCACTTTCCTCCTTTCTATAGAGAGAGTTAATTCGTCGATAATGGTTTGATTTACAGACCTGGGTATTAACAACTCCGTTATCCCAGTATACACGGATTTGTAAGTAAGAGAAAACCGTATATACATAGGAGAGTCACAGAAATATCACTGAAACGTCTCCAATCCCTTAATGTAATTTGCGAGGATCATCCGTATATCGTAGCAGGGGGTCACCGATCTCATAGTTTCGGGGTGGCAATAACTAACAAACACAGCCCCTCCCAAATCATAGGAGGGGCTGTGTTTGTTGGTGTATGGCATCTCTTGAGAATTAAGAGGAAGAAGCAGGTGAAGAACAAGTGGGGAGGTTACATTCCATCCACCGATCCCATCCACCCCGGAGGTTAATTACATCATAACCTTGTGCCTGAAGAAGGCTGGAGGCAATTGCAGAACGGCCACCCGCTTTACATTGGAGAAGGAGAGGGCGATCTTTGGAAAGTGTATCCAATTGAGAAGTGAGCTGAGTAAGAGGAATGTGTAGTGCCTGGGGAAGATGACCTGCTTCCCATTCGGAGTCATTGCGGACGTCAATCACTGTAACATCCCCTTGGTTGACGCGTTGGGCAATCTCACTAGGCTCAGCTTCTATAACCCTCTCTAGTTCACTCGCTTGAAAACGGGTAATTTCACTTGTGGGGAGGATTCCTGCAATATGGTCCAATCCAATCATCGCGAGGTCACGTTCTAATTGCTTCTGTCGCTTTTCGTCCACGATCACGACTAATGGGGGAGCATCCTCCAAAAACCACCCAGCCCATTGGATAAATGAACGATTATGAGGAAGACAAAGGGAGCCTTTAATATGACTTTGAAGGAATTCGCCAGCGGGACGTGTATCTACGAGGTAAAAGCCATCCTTGCCAAAGTCTAATTGTCGTATGTCTTCAGCAGTAAAACGTTCAGGCTTTGGCCGCTCGCGTAATAAAGGGAGATGGGAGCGATTCCACTTTTTCATACGAGAGAAATAAGGAGGTGGCGTAGGCTGTCCTGTCTGGATTTTCTTTAGAAAGCTTGCTATATCCTGATCTTGAAAAACCCAACTTGTTTGTTTTTCATAGCCAAGAGTTGACATGGGCAAAGAGCCGAGGGCTTTGCCACAGGCACTACCGGCCCCATGAGAGGGCCATATCTGAAGATGATCAGGAAGGCTTCGTATCCGCTGGATCGAGTGATAGAGGGCTTTGGCACTTATAGCGGCATTTCCTTGGACACCAATCGCCTTCTCCAAAAGGTCTGGACGACCTGCATCCCCGACAAATAAGAAATCACCCGTAAATAAACCAAGGGGAGTACGGACTGTCTCTTGGGTTAATAGAAAAGAAAGGTGTTCAGGAGTATGACCAGGAGTATGAAGTGCCTTTATACGTAATCCTCCTATGGTAAACTCATCGTTGTCTCGTAGGAAACGATGGGGAAGATCTTGCGCCCATGCATAATCTCCAGCACCCCCTTCTCCAGAGAGATACAGAGAAGCATGGGTGCGTTCGGCTAGCTCTTTTGCCCCTGAAAGTAGGTCTGCATGGATATGAGTTTCAGCAATAGCGGTAATTTGCATTCCTTCCCGATGGGCTAATTCTAGATAGGGCGTTATATCGCGACCTGGATCAACGACTAATGCTTCCTGGGAGTGGGTACAACCCACGAGAAAGGATGCGTGTGCTAAGGGTTCATAAAAAAAACGGTGAAAGTACAAAGATGTTCCTCCTCAATTAGACGGATTTTTCCAGACGGAGTCTTTGATAAAATCTATGGGAGGGTGTTCCTAGGTATCCCTTGATTTCATCAGGATATTACTTTCTAAATTTTAAGCCATCTAGCAGAATGATCTGATTGCATTTTCTACACACTCTCCTTATAATCCTGCGAATGACACGACCACATTGGAAACCCGTGCGCTTTCCGTGTAGAATGGGGGGAGATAGCATGAGGAAAGGTGGTCAGATCCTTGATCCAAGTAGAGAGCTTCACTCTAGGCTACGTGATGACCAATTGTTATTTGCTGTACCGTAAACAAGGGGGAGAAGGGATCGTGATCGATCCAGGTACTGAACCAGATGCTTTGCTAAAGAGGATCGCAGAATTACAACTTTCCGTAAAGGAGATTTTACTTACCCACGCCCACTTTGATCACATTGGTGGAGTGGAAGCGGTACGAGAAGCGACAGGGGCTTCGGTTACCATCCATCAGGCGGAGACAGAGTGGTTGACTGATTCACGTCTAAATGGTTCGGGGATGTTTCCTGGTATTCCTGAAATAAGCTGTCAACCGGCAGATAAAGTGTTGCATGGTGGCGAAACGATCTCTGTGTTGGGAGAGAAAGTGAAGGTAGCACACACCCCAGGCCATTCACCAGGGAGCCTCTCTTTTATTTTCCCACAGATGGTGTTTAGTGGGGACGTGTTGTTTGCAGGATCGATTGGCCGAACGGATTTACCTGGCGGTGATCATCAGACGCTCATGAGAAGTATCCATGACACGATCATGGAATTACCAGAGGAGACAATAGTCTACTCAGGGCATGGTCCTGTGACAACGATTGGGCGAGAACAGGAATCCAATCCCTTTGTGACAGGGATGATCGGATAAGTGGGGGAGAGATCCCCTACTTTTTTAAGTGATTGTTGGAGGAAGATCCTATGGTTGATTTGCCCACCGTTGATATAAGGTGTAGCAGGGGATAGAAAACCCCGTTTTTAACAGAAAATAATGAATATAAAGATAAAATAATTATATTTTACGATCATATAAAAAAACAAAAATTAATAGAATTATTTTTGTTTTAATTTAATTAAAAAATATTATTTTACATATTAGATGTACGAAATATAAAATTAAAGGAGGTTTGAAAAGTGAAAATCAAAAAAAGCGTAGCTACACTAGTACTTTGCGGTGCTTTGTTTACGGTAGGAGCAACAGCAGCATTTGCAAAGGTAACCCATCCAGGTGGTGGTGTATGGAGTTATGGAGAAGATTCAGTCTCTGTATGGTCCGAATATTATCACGGTAGTAAAACACACAAATCATCCGTAAAGGGACCAGATTACTATGTAAGTTCAGGATGGAAATCCAAAGGTGTATGGTCTACCGCATGGCATAAACAAAAACCGGGTTATAATGATGAAGTATTCTGGGGTACACAATAATATTTATAAATTTTCAAAAAGTGATACATTTTAATGTATGGTAAGATAAAACTTCCATATACGATAAGGTAATTACCAGAGGAAACCATTCGTATACTCTGGACATGGTCCCGTGACAACGATTGGGCGGGAACAGGAATCCAATTCCTTTGTGACAGGGATGAGTGGGGGAGGGATCCCCTACTTTTTTTGAGTGATTGTTAATATTGGATGAAAATCGAAGGGTTGATTTGCCTATCGTTTACTTAAGGTGTAGCAGGGAATAGAAAATTAAATACAAAAATACAATTTGATAATTTCATAAAAAATAGAATTAATGGTAGAATATTTTTGTTTAAATTTTTAATTTTAAATATGTGTTGACTTAATATAATGAGTTGTATTATTATTTTAGATGTATGAAATATAAAATTTAAGGAGGTTTGAAAAGTGAAAATCAAAAAAAGCGTAGCTACACTAGTACTTTGCGGTGCTTTGTTTACGGTAGGAGCTACAGCAGCATTTGCTAAGATGGCCTATCCAGGTGGTGGTACTTGGAACTATGGAGAAAATTCAAGCTATGTATATTCTAATTATTATCACAAAACTAAAACACATAAATCATCCGTAAAGGGACCAGGCTACTATGTAACTTCAGGATGGAAATCCAAAGATGTATGGACTTTCGCATTGCATAAACAAAAAAAGGGCTATGCTGATAGAACATACTGGAGTACAAAATAATATTTTCAAAAAGTGATACCAGTTAATGTATAGTAAGATAAAACTCCCACGGTAAATACTGTGGGATTCCTATTTATAATAGAATAAAAAGATTATTTTCATGCTAATTCTTGTATCCTTTATTACCCGATTGTAACTATAGACTTTTGTTGTTTATTGGGATAAAAAGGAAATATTGCTAAGACGCTAAAAATCGTGTTTTATCAGGGATGAGATGTGATCCCCTACTTTTTAATTGATGAAGATCCAAGATCCTATGGTGCCCATCGTTGATATAAGGTGTAGCAGGGGATAGGAAATTCCAATGTTGTTCCTGATAGAAAACACTGAACATAAAAAAACAAAATAATTATATTCAATAATCATACAAAAATAATTAAATTAATAGAATTACTTTTTAAATTTAATTAAATAATTTTTATTTTACATAAGTATTGACTAAATATTATGAACTATAATAGTGTTTAGATGTATGAAATATAAAATTTAAGGAGGTTTAGAAAAGTGAATATCAAAAAAAGTGTAGTCTCACTAGTACTTTGCGGTGCTTTGTTTACGGTAGGAACAACAGTAGCATTTGCTGAGGTAACCCACCCAGGTGGTGGTGTATGGAGTCATGGGACAGATTCAAACTCTGTATGGTCCGAATATTATCACGGTAGTAAAACACACAAATCATCCGTACAGGGTGTAGATTTCTTTGTAACTTCAGGATGGAAATCCAAAGGTGTATGGTCTACCGCATGGCATAAACAAAACCCGAATTATATGGATTATGCATTCTGGAGTGTACAAGAATAATATAAACACTTTCAAAAAGTAATATATTTTTATGTGCGGTAAGATAAAAATCCCACGGTAAATACTGTGGGATTCCTATTTATAATAGAAAAAAGTGAAGGTGTATTAATGATGTATCTTTAGAATGGAAAAGAGGTAAGTATATGAAAAAGATTATTTTCATGCTAATTCTTGTATCCTATTCATTATCCTCATTTATATTGACGAACTACTACGAAGCTAAAGAAGTCCATGAGTTACAATCGGGTAATAAAGAGCGTATCAATGTAGTTGGTTGGGATAAAAAAGAAAAGGTTGAAGAAAAATTAAATAAAATAACGAAAATATCCCGGGATGAAAAAACAAATATATACAAAGTGATATATAAACCGGTAAAAACAGCTGAGATGCCAAAAATCGTGCTTTATGTGGCACTTGGAGATAAGAAAAAGTTCCAGCAACAATTTCAATTAAAATGGGGGAATTTTTTCAGAGAAAACGAGCCAAAACAAAACTTTCTTTCATCCCATAACGAGAAAGATAATCAGCAAATTGGAAGGATAAAATTATTTTCACCTACCACAATGGCTGAGGTTCGATTATTAGAAGCTGCAAAGTACGAAAATATTAGAGGGACGTATTTGATCGATAGTCAAAATAAGAAGATTTTAACGGATATAAAACAACGGATGAAAACAGAAGTCGGACTCGATGTAAAAAAGGAAACTACTCTAAGTGTAATGGATATATTTAATGATGAGGGGATCAACTCCTATCTTTTTGTCATCTTGATCATCGTGATGGTTCTCATATGTTTATGTTTCTTGTACTATATCCTCTTAAGTTTTAAAGAGTTAGCCATTTTAAAAATGTTTGGGAGTTCCGATGCGGGATTAATCGTTAAGCACTTAATGAAGATGAGTATCATTATTCATCTGATGGCTTTAGGAACGGTACTTCTCGGACAAGCATTGATTTTAGTTTTCTACAATGGGATGAGTAAAATTGTTGATTTTTCTACTGAGTGGATGACTTGGCAACTTATTTTCACCTGCGCTTCTGTGTTAATCAGTTTCATTCCTTTTTTGATGGTCTATCACATCGATATTGCTGCGATGTTGAAAAATAAAAAACCAATAGGGCTCATTCAATTTCTTAACTACAGTTCAAAATTGATCCTTACAAGCTTGATACTATTTTTATTCGCCAATCTCTTTCACGATTATCAAGAGTTTCGTGTACAAACATCCAATCAAGAAAAGTGGGAAACTGCTAAAAGGTATGCTTTCTACGAATATCAAGCAGATAATCCTGAAAATCTAGATCAGTGGGAATATGAAACCGGATTGAAAAGTAAAAAGCTATTTAAACAAGCGGATCAAAAAGGAGCGATTTTAGTAAGTCCAGCGGATGGAATCGTGTATAAACAGAAAGTAAAAGGTTTTCCGCCATATGATCCCGATTCGGGCAATGTGATTTATGTAAATAATAACTTTCTAAAGGAAAATCCTGTTTATGATACAAAGGGGAATTTAGTGACAGTGCCAGAAGAAGATGACCGCAGGATTGTCGTTTTAGTACCTAAAAGGCTGGCTGGGGATTCACAATTGAAAGATACATATAAGAAGTGGTATCAGTTTAAGAGGTATATTGATGAGGATATGCGCAATAAGAGAATTGGAAAAAAGAAAAGACATCATCCGAAGGTAAATGTAACTATCATCCCAATCAAAGATCAGCAAAAACACTTTTTGTATAATCCTGAAATAAATAAAGCGAATCAAAATTATGGTGTGGATTCTGTGCTTGTTGTAGTAAATGGAAACAATATGGGTGGAGATAGCTATCTAAACTATCTAACCAGTGGTACTTTCTTTGCAAAAACAAGTCAAATGGATAAGCCATATGAAGGATTGAAACAGGATATTGCGTCAGCAGGTTTGAAAGACATCATTCTTACGACACCTTCTTTGTATAGCAAAGTAGATAGTTACCTGTTTGAACTTAAAAATAAAATGAAGATCAATTCGCTTCTGTTTTTTGTGCTACTGACTGTAGGGGTTGTCATCACGGTGTTTATGACTCTGAACTACCTGGAGAGAAACAAGATGATACATGCGGTGAAGAAAGTAAATGGTTATTCATTCTATAGACGTCATTACCATTTCATCGGTACGGTTGCTCTCTTATGGATGATTATAGCTGGGGGCGCGATAGCTTTTAAAAGTTCGATTGTCACCAGTATCATCCTTTTATTGTCCGTTTGTTTAGTGCTGGAAGTCATCATCATCTACGTAGTGATTAAGATCGGAGAAAGCAAAAGAACAAAAGATACCTTAAAGGGAGCTTGATAATATGGCGATCACAATGAGTAAACTATGCAAAAAACTAGGGGATAAAGTGATATTTAGTAACTTTAATCTCGAAATACAAGATGGTGAACTGGTGGCGATTACTGGACCGAGTGGGAAGGGCAAATCGACTCTTTTAAATATAATCGGACTTTTAGAAGACCCAGATTCCGGTGATATCATTATTAAAGGGATGAAAAATCCGTGGAAAAAGGAAAGAGAGAAAATCAAGTTAATTAGGCACTCAATTGGGTACCTGTTTCAAAACTATGCTCTGATCGAACAGGCGACGGTTAGTAAAAACTTGGATATTGCCCTAGCTTATTCGGATGTAGAGGATAAAAAGAAGGAAAAGTACCGGGCACTTGAAAGAGTGGGCTTACCTGAAAAATTGAATAAAAAAGTATATGAGTTAAGTGGAGGAGAGCAACAAAGGGTAGCATTAGCTAGGTTAATGTTGAAAAAAAGTGAAATTATCTTGGCGGATGAGCCTACAGGCTCCCTTGATATGGAAAACCGAGAGGATGTGTTCAACCTATTAAAGGAACTAAATGAAGAAGGCAAAACGGTGGTAATTGTTTCTCATGATCCTGATATTGCAGCAGGTTGCCAGAGGAGGGTGGCATTATGAGTGTCCCCTTCTTATTGACGATAGAAAGTGGATAGTTCATCCTTGAAATGGAAAGGTTCCCTAAGAAGGAGGAACGGTCATGGCGATTACTGTACTGAATGTAAAGGGGATGTCTTGTGATCATTGCAAAGCATCCATAACAGGGGCTTTAGAGAAAATATCGGGTGTTGATAAAGTGACGGTGGATATCGATGCTGGAATTGCAATTGTGGAGCATCAGGAGACGATAAGTGATATCAACATCTTGAAGGAAGCAATCGAAGAGCAGGGGTATGATGTGGAAGAAGGGTAAGTTCAAAGATACAGGGCTGACTACGGGAGAGTTGCCTCCTATAGTCAGCCTCACATTTGTTTCAGGATAGCCGACCGCTTCCAGACGCGTGGGTGATGGAAGCTACTCGCGAGTGGGAGCGCTTGATAGCCTTCTTAATATCTAAAAGTTTTTCTGAACAACTGGCTTTTATTACTTATCTGGCCAGTTTCTCTTTATTTACCGACCGCCATATCCAGGTAGCGAGTGCGAGGGAGATTACCACGAGAATAAGGCGAATACCGTTCTCTTCGATGTGCAGTATATCGAAGCTGATCAAGACTTCCAAGGCAATGGATGGAATCTTACCGAGAAGTGTTGCCAGGAGAAAGAGTGAAAAGGGAATATGGGAGAGCGCTCCAAGGAGATTGACTGCTCCAGAGGGTACCATGGGAGTGAGACGGGCAACGAATAGGGATTGAAATTGTCGACGATGAGGCCAACCTTGGAGAGCGGTTAGCCAACGCCAATTGATTGGTTGTTTGCGATAAAAACGTTGCCAACCCAACCGATAGAGAAAAAAAGCACCAGTGGCTCCCATCACTTCCCCAGCCCAAGAGATGACTCCTCCCCATAAGGGACCCCATAGCAAGACATTGGCACCAGTAATCAGGACGCTGGGCACAACTCCAAGGATATTGAGAAAAGCATTGAATAGAATGCTTAAGGGGATGGCGTACAATCCCCATTGAGCCAACCAAGTAGCAGTTTCCTGTGTCATTGTCCCTCCGTGATAAGTAGAAATATACTCTAAATCATAAGGGAGACAAACTGGCTTGCCAAGTTAAAGGCGCAATTGTCTATCTTTTGTCATTCAACTGTGGTAGGTTAAGTGTTTCATCCGTTCGGTTATAATGGGTGAGTAAGATAAGAGAACGAGGAAGATTTCGCAAGTCATTGGAGGGGTGGCCATGGGCCAAGGGGGTAAGAAATTTTGGAATGTACTTATCGGCGGAGTGTTGTTGATAGCATTAGGTATAGCGTTTTGGTCAGGTTTTTCCCAGGATAAAAAAGTATCTTCTCCCCGTCCAAAAAAGGACGTAGAAGCACCTGCCTCCAAAAAGGATGGAGAAAAAGTAGATCCTGTAGCGGATATTTTTGGGGAAAATCAGTTGGTACAAAAATCACAGGGTAAGCAGATTCCCAATATTAAGTTATCCACAGTCGATGGTAAAAACGCTTCTCTCATTCCTGGTAAAAAAGTTACGGTAATCAATTTATGGGCTTCCTGGTGCCCGCCTTGTAAGGATGAGATGCCACATCTGCAAAAGGCCTATGAGAAATACAAGGATCAAGTAGACTTTCGTATGGTGAATTTAACCACGGTAGACTCGATGAAAAAGATGAAGAACTTTCTAAGCAAAGGTAAATACACCTTCCCTGTTCTTCTTGATCAAAATGGAGATGTAGGTGAAGCATTAGCAGCTATCAATATTCCTCAGACCTATTTCGTGGATAAAGAGGGTGTCATTCTTTATCACATTAACGGTGCGTTAACTGAAAAACAGCTTCATTATATGATGAAAAAAATCACCTCTTAATGGGGATATTCCTTGGGAGAGGAGGGGACTAAATGGCAGATATTAATGTAGGGGTAGCTTTTGGAGCGGGAATTCTCTCATTTATCTCTCCTTGTTGCTTGCCCTTATATCCGTCCTATTTGTCATATATTACAGGGGTTTCTGTCAATGAATTGCAGGATCAAAAGCGGTCGTCGGCATTAAAACGAGGAACCCTGCTACATACGTTATTTTTCATTTTAGGTTTTTCACTGATTTTTTTTGCCCTTGGTTTTACGGCTAGTTGGTTAGGAGAGTTTTTTACCCAGTATCGGGATTTGATCCGTATGCTTGGTGGTGTGTTGATTGTAGCGATGGGACTTTTTTTACTAGGAGTATTTCAGCCAACCTTTTTGATGAGATCGAAGCGTTTAGAAGTTGGAAAGCGTCGCTGGGGGTACTTTGGTTCCGTGTTGATCGGGATTGGTTTTGCTGCGGGGTGGACTCCCTGCGTTGGGCCGATCTTGGTAGGGGTATTATCTTTAGCGGCGTCTCAGCCTGCAACAGGTATGGTTTATATTACAGCGTATACCCTCGGTTTCGCTATTCCCTTTTTCATCATGGCTTTTTTCCTTGGACGCACTCGATGGATACTCAAGTATTCCGAACGGTTGATGAAGATCGGGGGAGCCTTGATGATCGTAATGGGAGGACTTCTCTATTTTGATCAGATGACAATCATTACGATTTGGCTAACGGATCTCTTTGGGGGCTTTCAAGGGTTTTGACGATGGATCGTAGAGTGTTCACTGAAATTTGATATGATTTTATCTTCGGAGTAATCTCTTATGTCTATAATTGAGAAGAGATCTATCCTATCCGCGTATATCGCCGGTAAATAAGCAGGTGATTTTTTGAATACGAAGACACGATTCTGGGTGCGTCGTGTGGTGATGCTTATATTGATTGTTGTGGTTGGCTATACACTGTGGCAAGGGTTGTTTACAGAGAAGCAGAAGGCTCCATCAGTTGGTGAAAAAGCTCCTAACTTTACATTGAAAACACTGGATGGAAAAGAACTATCATTGAAGGACCTAAAAGGAAAGCCTGTTCTGCTCAATTTTTGGGCAAGCTGGTGTAAGCCTTGTGGTGAAGAGATGCCCGCTATTCAAAAAGTGTATGATAAGTATAAAAAACAAGGCTTTCAAGTAGTAGGGGTTAATATCGCAGAGACAGAAGTGGCTGTATCCGGGTTTTCTCGTGATCTCGATTTGAATTTTCCCATTGTATTGGATCAGGATCGTGTTGTAACAAAACGCTATGATGTGGGACGCCTTCCAGCTACCTACCTTATTTCCCGAGAGGGGAAAATCATTCGTAAAATGAAAGGTCAGATGCTGGAGGGTCAGATTGAAGGATATGCTCGGGAAGCCCTTTCTAAGTGAAGGGGCTTCCTTCGTTTTCAGGGATGAAACTGTCATGGTATCATGAAGGAGAAGATCGATACTTAGGAGGCAAATGATCATGTCTGATTATCCATATATCAATCGAGAAGCGCGTGAGTTGAGCGATACGTATTCCACAGATAAGGAAAATTTCATTTGGGTGGATGTGCGCACCGAGGAAGAGTTCCGGGAGGGGCATATCCCTGGATCGATCCATATTCCTTTTGATGAGATGGAAGAACGATATGTGGAGCTGGTAGACGTGAAGGAGCGGGATGTGATGCTCATCTGTCGGAGTGGGCGTCGTAGTGTGGTAGCGGCTCATATCCTGGCAGAGGAGGGCTTTCAGCATCTCTTTAATCTTAAAGGAGGCATGCTCGAATGGACGGGACCAGTGGAGAGATAAAGGTGGCAGAATGGATCACTGATATCGTAGGGCGTACTCCTCTTGTTCGTCTCAATCGATTGACTACTGAGCAGGATGCTGAGGTATTTGTAAAGCTAGAGTCCTTCAATCCTGGGGGAAGTGTGAAGGATCGAACGGCACTCAATATGATCGAGTGGGCAGAAAAAGAAGGCTATCTAAAGCCTGGCTATACCATTGTTGAACCAACCAGTGGAAATACAGGGATTGGCCTTGCTCTAGTAGGAGCTACTCGGGGATATCGGACGATTTTGGTGATGCCGGATACGATGAGTGGTGAACGGATTAATATTTTAAAGGCATATGGCGCCGAGGTAGTCCTTTCACCAGGAGAAGAGCGGATGCCAGGGGCCATCCGTAAAGCAGAGGAGATTATCGCCTCCCTTCCTGAAAGCTTTATGCCACTCCAGTTTGAAAACCTAGCTAATCCCGATGTCCATCGCCGCACAACGGCTAAGGAAATTATCTCTCAGATGGGTGATGGGCTGAATGCATTCGTGGCTACAGCAGGTACAGGGGGAACAATTACTGGGATTGGAGAGGTACTTAAATCCCATTATCCTGATGTTTTTGTCGCAGTAGTAGAACCAGCCGCTTCCCCTGTGTTGGCAGGGGGAAAGCCTGGAACCCACAAGATTCCTGGCACAAGCCCAGGATTTATACCAGCCATCTTAAACCAGAAGATCTATGATGAAATCTTTCATGTGAAGGATGAAGATGCGGCGGAAACTGCAAGGCTGATGGCGAGAAAGGAAGGGATTTTGGTAGGTCCTTCTTCAGGAGCATCTGTATGGACAGCGTTACAAATGGCTCGTCGATTAGGTCCGGGGAAACGGGTGGTATGCATTGCACCAGATACCGGGGAACGTTATCTCAGTACCGATTTATTCAGCTGAGGGGAGACAAGGCTGTTGGGGCAGGAACTTTTGCAGAGCATTGTAGCTGAAGTGACTCAATCTAAGCATGGTCGAATCCCTTTTGCACGTTTTATGGAATTAGCCCTCTACCATCCAGAGTATGGATACTATCAAACGGATTGGCAGAAAACCGGGCGAAGGGGCGATTTTTTTACTAGCCCCCAGGTAGGGGATTTATTTGGCCTTACCATAGGGCGAGGGATTCTGATCCTAGCGGAAAGCTTTCCTCCTGATCAACCATGGTTGGTAGTGGAGGTGGGCGGTGGAGATGGTCGGCTGATGGAGGGGATTGTAAAGGCAATCGAAGGAAAGGGCAATGCAGTCCAGCCAACCATTGGCATGATTGAGACCAGCTTGTATCATCGCCATCTCCAGCAAGAAAGATTGTCAGGAGTGTCACTACCTGTCCAATGGGTTTCACGACTCGAAGAGCTTCCTCAGGGGCAACCAACGATTGTGGTTAGTAATGAACTTTTGGATGCTCTTCCCTTTCATCGGTTTCGGTGGCGAGATGGGGAATGGTTGGAGATTTGGGTGGGGTGGGATGAAACGACCTCTCGCCTTATCGAGGTGGAGGGATCGTTATCCAATGAAGGGTTTCTGCCGATGTTAAAAGATCGAATGGGTGATAGGATACCTGACGAGGGAAGTGAAACAGAAATCTCTTTGGTAGGGCGCGATTGGATCCAATCGATGGGTACATGGATAGAACAGGGGTATCTGCTTACAGTAGACTATGGGGGTACAGATGAAGAGCTCTGTTCACCCCTACGAAAAGTAGGTACGGCAAGGGGATTTCAGGCTCATCAAATGGTGAGGGATTTGCTGATTTCCCCTGGTGAAGTGGATATCACTGCGGATGTATCCTTTACTTTGTTGCAAAGCTGGGGGGAGGAAGTGGGGTTTCTCCCCTTATGGTATGGAAAACAATCGCGCTTTTTGTTAGAGGTGGGTATTTTAGAAGAGATCTCTCCAGTGGTAAGCACGGATCCCTTTAGTAAAGAGGCAAAGCGCATCCGGTCCCTCCGACAATTAGCCCTACCTGGTGGGATGGGAGACTCTTATCAGGTGCTGTTACAAGGGAAAGGGGTAGCTTGTCCCGAAAAGGCACTTATTGCTGGGGATAAATTTGTTGGAATATGGAGCTAGCTGTGAAAAGCATAAATGAAAGAAGCTCCCCGTATTCGAGGAGCTTCTTTCGTGGTAAACGCTTTCAACCCACTTGAAAAAAAGACCAGTAAACGATCCCGACAAAGGAAAGTACCATATAGCCACCAAACATGAGCATGTAGGTACGTTCCGTGTAACGCATATAGCCCAACACGATAAATAATGCAGCCTGGAAATAGAAGAGGCCAGCGAGAATGTTCATGTGACCGGCCATGAACATTAGGCCAATAACGATGCACCAGAAACCTAAAACACGAAACATGCGGTCCATGTACAGCCCACTCCTTTTAAACCAACAGTATCAGTGTGGCAACCTGTGATCCCGAAGTGCATGCTCGTCCTCAAAAAATTGAGGAATCGTGCTCTGCGCGTCAACAAACATTATAACCTTCTGAATTTCGGGGTTCAAGCATTTGTAGTTTGTGTAAGTTAAGGATCAAGAATTCAATGATAGGAGATAAGCTGATGGAGACGCTCCAGGTATGGAAACAAAACGGAGTTGGTTGGATTTGTTTTCACCGTCCCCAGGTGAGGAATGCGGTAAATCAGAAGATGATGGAGGAACTAGAAGGTCAGTTGACCTTGATGGCCAATGATGATGAAGTAAAGGCACTTGTTTTTACTGGAGATAAACAGACCTTTGTATCGGGCGGTGATTTAGAGGAATTTCATCGCCTCACGAAGGAGGAGGAAGTATTCCCCGTTATGCATCGAATGGGCCTTTTACTTGAGGAGATGCGTAATTTTGGGAAACCTACAGTAGCCGCCATCGAAGGAACTGCTGTGGGAGGAGGTTGTGAGATCGCTGCTAGCTGTGACTTCCGGATTGCGGCAGATGGGGCTATGCTTGGCTTTATTCAATCCACCCTTGGAATTACTCCAGGGTGGGGTGGAGGCACTCGGTTGCTAGAAGAACTTCCGCGTAGTCAGGCACTATATCTCCTATTATCCGGGGAACGCGTCCATGCATCCAGGCTTCATACATGGGGCTGGATTCACGAGGTTTTCCCTCAGGAAGGATTTACAGAAAGGGTACAAGAGTTCACTGAGAGAATCTCCGCGGCGCCTCTATCTACGATTCAAGCGATTCTATCCCTTGCCAATGACAGCCGGAGGGGTGTATCGAGGAATGAATTAATCAACAGAGAAGCTCGTCATTGTTCACGATTGTGGGAATCGGATGAACATCATCAAGCAGTGGAAGCATTTTTAAAAAGAACAAGAGGAAGCAAAAAATCATAAGGTTGTAAGTGATCCGATAGGGACGGGTTAAACGCCGTCCCTCTTTCATGGTCTTTTCTTGCTTAAGCAAGGCTACGTATAGGAGAAGAGGGTTTCGGATATAAAAATACTAGTTACATATACTACGATTTATACCAAATGCATACAGATAGAACAACTGGACTTCTGTGGGCTTACGGTGTGAACAAGGATTGGAGGTTATTACACTTATGGCTGTGAAAAGGCAAGATGCATGGACACCAGAAGATGATATGGTGCTGGCAGAGGTAACCTTACGACATGTTCGTGAGGGAAGTACTCAATTAAATGCCTTTGAAGAAGTGGCAGAAAAATTGGGCAGAACACCAGCTGCATGCGGGTTTCGGTGGAATAGTCTCGTTCGTAAAAAATATGAAGCAGCGATTCAGATAGCAAAATCTCAACGGCAGCAACGAAATCAAGAGCGGACGGTCCAAACAAGGTCTCGGATTATCAGTGACGGGTTTCAAGTACAAAATGATCGTAGTAGCTCCCTTGACTCCATCATCCGTTATTTACGGCAACACAAAACGGAAGTCTTGGAGATGAAAAAGCGGCAACAGGATCTTGAACGAGAGATCGAGGATCAAGAAAAAGAGATTCAAAAATTATCCCGTGAAAACGAGGATATGAAGGGCCGACTGGATCTCGTACAGACAGATTATCGTGTTGTGAATGATGATTATAAAGCATTGATTCAAATTATGGACCGTGCCCGTAAGTTAGCGATATTGGATGAAGAGGATGAAAATGTGATGAAAACACGGTTCCGTATGGAATCAAGCGGAAATTTAGAGCGAGCGGATAAAGGATAGTAAAACAAAATCCCCCTATTGAGGGGGTTTTTGTTTTGATTAATCAAGGCTTGATTTCAAGTCTCCTGTAAAGTAACACCAACGGGGAGCCAGACGAAGGGGTTTTCTCCGCGATCCCGTACAGGATCATAATTTACAGGTTGGAAGCCCATTTTTAGCCAAAATTCATCGGAACGACAGCGAGCATTCGTCTTTATTGGCAAACGTAGGCTTTTCGCGTGTTCGACAAGTAATGTCCCAAGATCTAGCTCTCGGTATTGCGGAAGTACCTCTAACTTCCATAATTCGTAATAGTCCTGGGGTGGGCTAAAAAAGCGATCATACTTCGCATCGATGCGATAAAGGCTAATACGGGCGACTAGCTTGTCCTCATCATAGATTCCATAGAAGGGTGAATTGCTGTCATTTTCGATCATGTTGGCCTGTAAGTCGTCCAACATGGATAGCTCCTGCAACCCATATTCACGGAATTTTTGAAACTCTTCTAATGTCTTATAATTGATTTTCAACCGTTCGACGCGGTATTGACTCAAGGTTTTATACCCCTTTCTTATCACCCTAACTTGCCTCCTATTATACATGATGAAGGAGACTTTGAAGAGGGTGTGATTTCTGGTTAGAGTATCGGGCTTTTTATGCTCTTTTCCAATACTATTGCTATGTAAACATAGGAAACTTCCGAATAAAAATTATCGGAGGAGAAGGGATTAGCCCGGAAATTGTCGAAAGAATGTGTTGGATCTCATCGTTCTAGCAAGGAAGAGGACGGGATCTCTTTCTATGTTCAGGGTTGTTTTTACTGGATATAATGAATGCGTTAGCATAAAGGAAGACAGGGAAGGGGTCTTGAGTAATGCAAAAACTGTTGATCGCTAACCGGGGGGAGATTGCCCGCCGGATCATGAAGACGTGCAGAGAACGGGGCATTCGGACAGTCGCTGTCCATTCTGACGTGGATGCGGATCTACCCTTTGTACTGGAAGCGGATGAATCCGTCCGGATCGGTCCACCATCGGTAGCCCAGAGCTACCTAAATGCAGAAGCTATCGTAGATGCGGCTATAAAGACGGGTGCGGATGCGATCCATCCAGGATATGGCCTATTATCGGAAAATGCGGATTTTGCTCGTCGAGTACGAGATGCAGGGCTACTCTTCGTGGGTCCTTCTGCAGATGTGATCGCCGCTATGGGGGATAAAGTAACGGCTCGGCGTAAGATGGATGAAGCAGGCATTCCTATCGTGCTGGGTACGGAGGGGGTGCAGGATGTAGGGGAGGCTGTACAAGAAGCAAATAGAATGGGCTACCCTGTGATGTTGAAAGCCAGCGCAGGCGGAGGAGGGATCGGTATGCAGATCCTGGACTCAGAGGAAGCTCTTGTGCAAGCCTTTCCAACTCTGCAGGGACGTGCTCAGGCGTACTTTGGAAATGAAAGCCTTTTCTTAGAAAAATTTATCGCCCATCCTCGCCATGTTGAAGTGCAAGTGATGGCGGATCAACATGGGAATGTGATCCATCTTCTAGAACGGGAATGCTCCGTACAAAGGCGTAATCAAAAAGTGGTTGAAGAATGTCCTTCACCCTCGATTCGACAAAAGACCCGAGTGGCGTTATGGAAAGCTGCTGTGCAGGCGGCACGGGCAGTGGGGTATAGCGGAGCAGGAACGATAGAATTTTTAGTGGATTCCGAGGAACGCTTCTACTTTTTAGAGATGAATACGCGTCTTCAGGTGGAACACCCTGTGACCGAGATGGTGACGGGACTGGACCTAGTGGGCCTGCAGTTGGAGATCGCTATGGGTCATAAGTTACCGCTCAGCCAAAGGGATGTCCGCAAAGTTGGACATGCAATTGAATATCGCATTTATGCAGAAGATCCCCTTCGCTTCTTACCATCTCCTGGGAAGGTAACCTCCTTTGTCCCACCTTTGATGGAAGGGGTTCGGGTGGATGCAGGTGTAGAGACAGGGAGTCAAGTGACGCCTTTTTATGATCCGATGATTGCAAAATGCATCATTCATGGTAAGGATCGTCAAGAGGTTTTAAAGCGGAGTAAAGAAGCGCTGTCTGTTTTTCAAATTGAAGGGATCAAACATAATCTTCCGCTATTTACAAGAGTTCTAGACTACCCTGATTTTGTGGATGGAAATTATAACACATCATTGCTAACAAAAATGAATGATCATGTAGGGAAAGGAATGGAAAAATGAAACAAGTACAAGCGTCGATGGCAGGCACTGTATGGAAAGTGCTCGTAGCTGTAGGAGATCAGGTGGAAATCGGTCAAGATGTCATTATCCTAGAATCGATGAAAATGGAGATTCCTGTCCAAGCAGAAGCGGCAGGACAGGTGAAAACGATAAAAGTGGAAGAAGGCTCCTATGTAGGAGATGGCGAGGTGATGATTGAACTGGAATAGTATGAATGTGATTGAAAGGGAGGGGTAGAAAATGGCGGAAGTGACGATTGTAGAGGTGGGCCTACGGGATGGCCTGCAAAACGAAGAGACTATTTTATCCACTACAGTCAAACAACAACTAGCGCAGATGTTGATCGATGCAGGAGTTAAAGAAATAGAAGCGACCTCCTTTGTCCATCCGCGCTGGATCCCGCAGTTGGCAGATGCCGCCCAACTAACCGAGGGATTACCCCGACATGAGGGAGTCTGCTATCGGGTGTTAGTCCCCAATCGCAAGGGCCTAGAGCGCGCTGCTGCAACAGGAGTGGATGAGTACGCCGTCTTTTTATCTGCCTCAGAGACCCATAATCAGAAAAATATCAATAAGAGCATTGCAGAAACCTACCCGATTCTTGCAGAGACTGTTGATCTAGCGGTAGCAAAGGGAAAGCGGGTACGTGGTTATGTATCTACCGCGTTTGGATGTCCTTATGAGGGAGATGTCTCGCTGGCAAAGGTTATCGAGGTATGTGAGAAGTTACTGAAGATGGGTGTGTATGAGATTTCCCTCGGGGATACCATCGGGGTAGCAACCCCCAATCAGGTGCGCGAAATGTTGAAAGCGCTAACAAAGGAAATTCCGGTAACAAAAGTAGCTGGTCACTTTCATGATACGAGGGGGACTGCTCTCGTCAATGCTTATGTTGCTTTAGAAGAGGGTGTAAGGACTCTCGATACTTCCTTTGGTGGATTAGGTGGATGCCCCTATGCCCCAGGAGCAGCTGGGAATATGGCAACAGAGGATCTTGTTTATATGCTAGAAGGGATGGGTGTAAAGACGGGAATCAACCTTGCTAAGTTATGTGAAGTGAGTCGATATGCAGAAGAACAACTGGGTAAACCCCTTCCGTCTAAGGTGCTACAAAGTGAAGGGTTGTGTGAGGAGGAGGTTGAACAGTGAAACTGGTGGAATGGGAGCGACGGGAAGGGATTTCGGTCATTACTATCTGTCGTCCCGAAGTGTACAATGCCCTCAACTTCCCTATTTTACAGGAGCTTTCCCGGATCACAGAGGAGCTTATACACTCTAAAGCGACCCGGGTTGTGGTCATTACAGGAGCAGGGGATAAGGCTTTTTCTGCCGGAGCGGATCTAAAGGAACGACGTGGATTTACAGAGGATCAGGTGCGTCGTTATATATACACCATTCGCGAATGCTTTAATAGGATTGCTCACTTGTCTAAACCGGTAATTGCAGCGGTGAATGGTGTTGCCCTTGGTGGAGGGATGGAGCTGGCCTTGGCCTGCGATCTTAGAATTGCGGATGAACATGCTGTTTTTGGGCTTACGGAAACTTCGCTAGGAATCATTCCTGGTGCAGGTGGAACCCAGCGTCTCGCTCGCTTAGTAGGAAAGGCAAAGGCTAAGGAAATGATCTTTACGGCTCGGCGTCTTACTGCCGAGGAAGCGATGGATATGGGGATGTTGAACCAGGTGGTACAGGAAGGGGCCTTGATGGAAGAGGCGATGAAACTGGCTTCCATGATCAATGAAAATGCCCCCCTTGCTCTTGCCCAGGCCAAATATGCGATTGACTATGGTGCGGAAACCGATTTGGTAACAGGACTTGCTCTGGAGACCAAGGCGTATGAAACGTTGATTCCGACCAAAGATCGCCTTGAGGGCCTGGATGCATTTAAAGAAAAAAGAAAGCCCATTTACTTGGGTGAGTGATTCAAAGGGAGTGGAGATCATGAACGAAACCACACTAAATACGTTACAGAGTCGGACAGAAAAAATCCAAGAAGGTGGAGCACCCAAGTATCATGAGAAATTAGCGGAGCAAAACAAATTGTTCGTCCGTCGGCGTCTCGAATTATTATTTGATGATGATTTTCGGTTGGAGGATGGGTTGTTTGCCAATGGAATGGATGAGAGCCTACCCGCTGACGGTGTTGTGACAGCGATAGGGCGTGTAAATGGCCAGACAGTTTGTGTAATGGCTAATGATTCTACGGTAAAAGCAGGTTCCTGGGGTGCGAGAACAGTAGAAAAGATTATTCGTATCCAGGAAACTGCTGAAAAGATGCAAGTACCTCTCATCTATCTCGTTGACTCAGCAGGTGCACGGATCACCGATCAGATCGAGATGTTTCCAGGTCGACGGGGAGCGGGACGGATTTTTTATAACCAAGTGAAACTGTCGGGTCAAATTCCACAGGTTTGTATCCTCTTTGGTCCTTCTGCTGCAGGGGGAGCTTACATTCCTGCCTTTTGCGATGTCGTGATCATGGTCGATAAAAATGCCTCCATGTATCTGGGTTCTCCCCGGATGGCAGAAATGGTTATCGGGGAGAAAGTTTCCTTAGAGGAAATGGGTGGCGCGCGTATGCACTGTAGTATCAGTGGTTGTGGGGATGTGTTGGCTCCTGATGAGGAAGGGGCGATTGCCTCCGCTCGTCGTTATCTTTCCTACTTCCCGTCTAATTACGAACAACGCCCTCCTCGGTTAGAAAGTAAAGCCGTCGCACCTGGTAAAAGAAAGCTCTCAGAGATTGTACCTGATAATCAAAACATTCCCTTTGATATGCTAGAGTTGATCGACTCCTTAGTGGACGAAGACACCTTCTATGAGATGAAGAAACTGTTTGCGAAGGAGTTAATTACGGGCTTTGCCCGGATCGATGGTCAACCTGTAGGGATCATTGCCAACCAGTCCAAGGTAAAGGGTGGCGTTCTCTTTATCGATTCTGCGGATAAAGCGGCTCGTTTTACGACCCTGTGTGATGCTTTCCGTATTCCCCTTCTCTTTTTAGCCGATGTTCCTGGGTTTATGATTGGCACCCAGACAGAGAAAGCGGGGATGATCCGCCATGGAGCGAAAATGATAGCTGCGATGTCAGAAGCGACGGTGCCGAAGATTTCTATCGTCATTCGGAAGGCATATGGAGCTGGACTTTATGCGATGGCTGGTCCTGCATTTGAGCCAGATTGCTGTTTAGCGTTACCAACAGCTCAGATTGCTGTGATGGGACCAGAGGCAGCTGTCAACGCTGTATATAGTAATAAGATTGCTCAGCTAGAAGGAGACAACAGGGCCAATTTTGTGAAAGAGAAGCGAGAAGAGTATCAGCGAGATATTGATATTTACCGCCTAGCTTCTGAACTGATTATTGATGGAATTGTACAGCCGGATGACCTGCGCGAGGAAATAATTGGTCGTCTACAAGCCTACGACGGAAAAGAAATATCCTTTAGCCGCCGCCGTCATCCCGTATATCCTGTATAATCTCTGCGATGATTCCCCTCACATCTGTGAGGGGAATCTGTTATGATAGGTGAACAGAAAGAGGGAAGGGTGGCGCTCAATATGGAAACTGCCATCTGGGGAGCTGGTTCTATTGGCCTTTTATGGGGGGCGCGGTTGGCCCTCGCAGGGGACAATCCGGTGATAATTACCCGAACCGAAGCACAAAAGGAGCGTCTTCTTCAAGCGGGCCTACGTTTTCAAAATCGGTCAGCGGATATAGAGAAAGTAAACCTTCGCGCCCAATGGGCGGAAGAGGTCACAGGCTCATTTGATCGCATTATCCTTACCGTGAAGCAAACTGCGGTTGCTTTATTGGTTCCAAGGTTGATTGAGCAGTGTCATCAGGGGGCAATGCTTTACCTCTTTCAAAATGGAATGGGTACCGAACGCTTGTTGTTAGAAGATATTCCTAATTGCCGATTATGGCGGGGGACTATAACAGAAGGTGCCTTAAGAGAGAATGATATCTCAGTAATCCATACTGGAGAAGGAGAGACATATCTAGGACCTCTCTTAGAGAATACAGAGGTTGATGCAAAGGAACTCGATTGGATCGAGGGCTTAAAAAATAAAGGGTTACCTGTAGCCTATGATCCTCAGGTTAGCCTACGCACCTGGAGGAAGTTGGCGATCAATTGTGTGATTAATCCCTTGACGGCTCTCTTTCAGGTGACGAATGGAGAATTGCTTCGTTTGAAGATTTTTCCTACCTGGGTCGAACGCATTCTTTCTGAAGTGGTGAAGACGGCTTCTCATGTAGGGGTGGATCTTGACTACCACCAGTTGGTTGTTCAGGTTAGGCACGTTTGTGAACAGACAGGGTCGAACCGATCTTCTATGTATGAAGACCTTCGTCAGGGTCAACCTACTGAAATCGATTTTATTAATGGATATATCGTATATATCGGGAGAGAAAACGGGGTGCAGACACCCTGGAATCAGTACCTGCATGAAAGAGTTCGGTTGGCAGAAAAGGAAGTATAGCCTACAAAGGACTCGAATATAAGTAGGTAGGACGAGGGAGCGATCCGTGTGCTATCGAAAAAGAATCCTACACTCGACGCATTTATTATCGCTATATTTTTAAGTGCGCTCGATATTGGCGTTTTAGCACCTGCATTAACGGTTATAGCCTTAGATCTAGAGATTCCTATTCGTGCGGTTTTTTGGGTGATCGCTCTTCACCTTGCGGTTTTTGTACTGGCTTTACCATTGATGGAAGCGTGGGGCGCAAAAGCAGGAAAAAGGGGGTGGTTTTTAGCCTCCCTTTTAGTGTACGCCGCTGCTTCCTTAATTGCAGGAGATAGTAAAGGTTTACTCACGTTAATTATCGGGAGAGTCGTTCAGGCTATGGCTGCTGGTGGAATTGTACCCATATTGTCTGAAGAGCTAGGACGAATGCTAAAATGGCAAAGTAGAAAGTGGCGGTGGACAGTTCAAGGAATTCTGGCGGCCTTGTTGATATTAACCCCCTTTCTTTCCTCTACCCTGACTTGGTATCTTAATTGGCGCTGGTTGTTTTGGATCAATATCCCGGCTGTGTTGGTGGTTTTTGTGATTAGCTTTCGTTTTCGATCAACGGGACGGTTGCGAACACCCACACACCATATCCATGGCGTGATGTATTTTGGCGTGATTCTACTTTCGATGATGATGGCCATTGCCCAATTTAATCCTAGTAAAGGCTGGGCGGCATTGGTCGATCCCTCTTTTCTCCCATTTGCTATCTTGTCACTAGGACTAGGTGTTCTAATGATGATGGTAGAAAATGTATCGGATCGCCCTTTTTTTTCGATGCAACTATTTACTGATAGACGACTTATGCTGTTACATGGTGTGATGGTCCTATCCGGTATTACTTGGTCAGCCATCGTTCTGGTACCAGGTTGGATGGCGGAGGTTTATCAGCACCCTACTGGAACAGGTGGCATCTTTTTGACGGTGGTAGCCTGCTCGGCTTGGTTAGCTCTCCCATTGGCTCAACGGGTTTCTTTGCACTGGGGATATCGTGGTGTATTAATTATTGGTTTTTTTGCCTTAGCATCTAGTTACTTTACCCTCGCTTTTGCCTTAGAGCCTGTGGTGTTAACCAGTATTCTGGTGGTACTAGGCTTTGGCATGAGCTTTACCTTGATTGCACCGGTTCATGAATTAGTATTTGAAGTGATTAGTTATCGCCAGATGAAAAAAGGAGTTATGGCGATTGGCATGTTTCGTGCAGCGGGGACTGCTCTGGGATTAATTGCGATGGGCCTCTCATTCTTTGCAGCGACTCCGATGATTACAGCGAGTACCACCATGGATGTAGTGGGCATTCCTCAACTGTGGAAACACAGCTATCAAATGGGCATGCTAATAGCAGGCAGTTCTGCTGTATTAGGTTTTATCTTGGCCCTGTGGTTGCCAGTGCCACAAAAAGAGTTAGTGAAAGAGAAAAATGGTTAAACCGGTTTCTCCCTCGTTTGTTTAGTGGTAGGAGAGGGAAGAGAATAGGTGTTTTTATATGATGGGTGGAAGAGAAGGGATAACACATGAGAATAGAGGATATCTATCTAGAATCAAGCAATCCATTATTTCGAGATTATCTGCAGACATTTCAGAAGACCATAGACTTTTATACCTACGATCCTGGTGATGACACAGCTTTTTCTGTACGGGCCCATCGATTATCCGAAAGAGTTCAATCAGCCCCTCGACACGAGTTAGTAAAGGTGCTACGCCAGTACCATGGAGAGGAACTCACGAGTTCAGAGGTTGAAGCCAACCTGAAGCGCTTGGAAGATCCTAGAAGCTTGAGTGTAGTAGGGGGGCAACAAGCTGGATTATTTATGGGTCCACTTTACACCCTATATAAGGCGATCACTCTCATTCAGTTGGCCTCGCGTGAGGAGCAACGTTTAGGTCGTCCTGTCATTCCGGTTTTCTGGATAGCGGGGGAGGATCATGATATAGAAGAGGTGGATCATATCCATCTATCCCTTCGCAAGGAGTTAGTGAAGCTTCAGATCGACTTGGGGATTGAAACGAAGAAGCGAATCTCGATCAGTGAGATTGAGTTAGATGACCAATTGGATAAGATGTTGGAACAATTGGCCAATCTGCTCCCAGATACACCGCATAAACAGGGGTTATTGGAAGAGATGCGTCAGCTAGCCTACCAACCCTCTAGTATCTCCCGTCATTTTGCGCGCATGATGCATCGTTTGTTTAGCCCTTTTGGATTGATTTTTATTGACTCGGCCTATCCTCCTCTGCGCCAATTAGAGGTGCCTTTTTTTGAGTGGTTAATTCTGGAGGCAAAGCCGATATCCGATCGAGTGCTGGCGACAGCAGGTCGACTACAAGAGAAAGGCTATCCCTTGCAGGTAGAGCCTGAGGAGGGGCGTGTCCATCTCTTTTTGCGGGAAGATGGAGAACGGACAGCTCTTTATTTAGACGGTGAGGGTTTCAGGAATCGTGAAGGAGATCAGCGTTGGTCGCGGCAGGAAATCCTACGACGCTTATATGATCGACCAGAGGACTTTAGCAATAATGTGGTGACACGTCCCCTGATGCAGGAGTTTTTGTTTCCTACCTTAGCGACTGTCTTAGGGACTGGAGAGATTACATATTGGGCGTTACTAAAGAGTGCCTTTGAACATGCTGGTATGGAAATGCCCATTCTCTATCCACGAGTGGGGGTCACTCTGATCGGGCCGCGAGAGGAAAAGTGGCTTCGTCGTTATCAGTTAACTCCGTACGCGGCGATCCACCATTTAAAGGAGAGAGAGCAGGAGTGGCTTGCTACACAATATCAAGTGGATGCTGAACAAACGTTTGCAAGGATTCGGCAGAGAGTTGAGGAGATCTATCAGCCACTGCTGGGTGATTTGAGAGGATTGCGTAGTGATTTAGTAAATAAGGGTGAAATGAATCGAGAACGAGTCCTGCGTGAGTTTGGATGGTTGGAGAACGAAGTAAGAAAAGCATTAGCTGAGCGGAGTGCTACAGATGGAAATCGTTTTAATGAGCTGGCTTTATATCTATGTCCAAATGGGATGTTACAAGAGAGAGTACATAATGTGCTTCCTTACTGGAATCAATACGGAGAAAATTGGATACGGCGATTGGGGGAAATTCCGCTTCTTTCCAAGGAAAGCCATCGGGTGGTATACTTATGATGCTCTATGAAGTGTGTTTTTTGTTGTGGTATAAAAAAGCTGATGGAGACGTGTTATAAGGAGGATGAAAATGAGTTCTACGCTGGAAAGTGTGGTAAGTGATCGAAGTTTGGCTCCCCAAGGGCGATTGAAAATTGACTGGGCTCGTCAACATACGCCAGTGATGAACCGCATCCGGGAGGAGTTTATCGCGGAAAAGCCTCTTGCTGGAAAAAAGGTAGCGATTGCCCTCCACTTGGAAGCTAAAACGGCTTGCCTCGCGGAATTGCTCCGGGATGCTGGCGCTCAAGTGACGATTACGGGAAGTAATCCATTATCGACGAAAGATGATGTGGCTGCCGCATTGGCAGATGCTGGAGTCACCGTTTTTGCAAAGTATGATCCGACACCAGAGGAATATCGTCAGCACCTGATGATGACATTGGAGACAGAACCGGATCTCATTATCGATGATGGTGGAGATTTGATTGGTGTCTTACATGCCGAACGCCCGGATCTACTTAAAAAAGTAAAGGGTGGTTGTGAAGAAACCACAACTGGAATCCTTCGCTTACGTGCCCTAGAAAAGATGAAGGAACTGAAAGTTCCGATGATTGCTGTTAATGATGCTTACTCTAAATTTCTCTTTGATAACCGGTATGGTACAGGCCAGTCTGTCTGGGATGGGATCAATAAAGCCACTAACCTGGTCGTTGCTGGGAAGACCGTGGTGGTGGTTGGTTATGGATGGTGTGGCCGCGGGGTAGCCATGCGGGCTGAGGGATTAGGTGCTCGGGTGATCGTTACTGAAGTTGACCCCATTAAGGCGACTGAGGCGCATATGGAAGGGTACACCGTATTGCCGATGAAAGAAGCTGCAAAATTGGGAGATATCTTTGTAACGGTGACGGGGAATAATAAGGTACTCTCCTCCTCCCACTTCGCTTTAATGAAAGACGGGGCCATTATGGCCAATGCGGGTCATTTCGATGTAGAGATTGATAAACTAGCTCTCGAAGAGTTGGCAATGACACATCGCACGGTCAGACAAGATATCGTGGAGTATGAAATGGAGGATGGTCGTCGATTACATCTACTTTGTGAGGGTCGATTGGTTAATTTGGTGGCTGGGGATGGTCATCCAACAGAAATTATGGATATGACCTTTGCGCTGCAAGCGCTCTCTATCATTTATGTAAGTGAAAACTATGATAAAATTGGCCCGAAAGTCTTGGATGTGCCGTACCATATTGATGAGCAGGTGGCTATTTTTAAATTGGAATCTCTTGGGATTTCCATTGATGAAATGACAGAAGAGCAGGAAGAGTATCTCGCTAGCTGGAAGGTATGAGATTTTAAAAAAGAAGATATTGTAAAAAATCCTGTGCTCCAAGTGCAGGATTTTTCTTTTTTCTGTGGTATACTACCAGTGTGGTGAGAAGTGGTGGGAAGTGGGGAATAAGGGGGAGCGAAGGGGGTGTAGTGGCGTGTTCATGGGGGAGTATCGACACTCCGTCGATGATAAGGGGCGTCTGATCGTTCCTTCCAGGTTCCGGGAAGAACTGGGAGAGACTTTTGTTGTTACCCGTGGACTCGACCATTGCCTCTTTGTCTACCCAATGCCCGAGTGGGAAAGACTGGAGCAAAAGATGAAGGCTTTACCCTTCACAAAAGCAGATGCGCGCGCGTTTACCCGTTTCTTCTTTTCTGGGGCTACGGTTGCCGAATTGGATAAACAGGGGAGGGTGAATATCCCTGGCAATTTGAGGGAGTTTGCTAAGCTTGTTAAGGATTGTGTCGTGATTGGTGTATCCAATCGTGTGGAGATTTGGAGTAGAGAAGCGTGGGAAGTATATTACGAGACCTCCGGTGATTCCTTTAACGAGATTGCGGAGAAATTGGTCGATTTTGATTTGGACTTGTAGAGAGGTTGAATTCATTGTTTCATCATGAGACGGTCTTAAAAAGAGAAGCAGTAGAGGGGCTTCATGTGCGTCCTGACGGAATGTATGTGGATTGCACCCTTGGTGGAGCCGGTCATAGTCACTTGATTGCCTCGGTGTTGAACCAAGATGGGGTGCTAATCGGGATTGACCAGGATGATAAAGCACTAGCGGCAGCATCTAAGCGATTACAGGATTCACCTGGTCAAATTCACCTTGTTAAAAGTAACTTTCGGCGGTTAAGTGCTGTACTGGATGAATTGGGAATTGAAGCGGTAGATGGTATTTTGTTTGACCTAGGAGTCTCCTCGCCACAATTGGACGAGGGAGAACGTGGATTTAGTTATCATGTAGATGCTCCGCTCGATATGCGAATGGATCCTGAGGGAGAGCTGACAGCCTTTGAGGTAGTCAATGAATGGCCTGTTGAGGAAATTGCCCGCATTCTTTTCCGATATGGTGAGGAGAAATTTGCTAGGCGAATTGCACAGCGGATTGGGGAGTACCGTTCTCAGCATCCGATTCAGACCACACGAGAGTTGGCAGAGATTATCAAAGAGGGGATCCCTGCCGCAACGAGAAGAACTGGCCCTCACCCTGCCCGTCGTAGCTTTCAAGGGATTCGCATCGCGGTGAACGATGAGTTAGAAGCTTTTAAAGATGCAGTTGAGCAAGCCATTCATCGTTTAAAGCCGGTGGGGAGAGTGAGTGTGATCACTTTCCATTCGCTAGAGGATCGTATCTGTAAAAAAACATTCCTGGAACATGCACAGGGCTGTACTTGCCCACCAGATTTTCCAGTCTGTATTTGTGGACAGAGCCCCATTTTAAAGGTCATCACCAAAAAACCGACCCTGCCGTCACCGGAAGAGACGGAGCAAAATCCGCGAGCCCGGTCGGCGAAGTTGCGAGTTGCAGAAAAAGTGTAAGGAGGGTCACTATATATGAGAGAGTACCGGGGAAACGCTTCGACCGCCTTCCAACTAGAGAGCCGGCCGAAAAAGGCAGATCAGAGAGAGAGACAGCCGCGTAAGCCGGGGTTCCCTGTAGGAGAGAAGCTGCTGTACCTGTTTAGCGTGGTCATCTGTGTCGCACTTGCCCTTTTAGTTTTGTCCCGCTATGCGGCGGCAACAGAGCTCAGTATGAAACTATCAAAGGTGGAACAGGAAGCTTCTCAATCGCAGGAAACTATTCAAGAGTTAGAGTCACAACAAAAGGAGTTGAAGAGCGGGGAGAGGATCCGCCGGTACGCTGAAGATCGGGGCATGGTGCTCCAAGAAAAAAATAGCCTTGGACCATCTTCTTCCGTGGAATCAAGTCGATAAACATCGGAGGCGCGGCCATGAGTGGAACAAGGAGTGTAACGTGTGAATCCGACTAAAAAACAAAGAAAGATAAGATCACTGTTCGTTGGGATGGGCTGTGTATTGCTCCTGGCGGCAGTGGTCTTTCGATTGTTTTGGCTCCAGACTGTCGATGCTTCTTTTTTACGCGAACGAGCGCAACATATCTGGGAGAAAAAAGAAGTGATTAAACCCAAGCGGGGAGCAATTGTCGATCGAAATGGGAATGAACTTGTCCAAGAAGTAAAGATGTATTATATTGCGGCGGACTTGAAACTGATTAAAAGCAAACGGAAAACAGCCGAAAAATTATCACCCTTACTTGGAATTCCTGAGGATGACATCTATGAAAAGTTAAATCGAAAAAAAGTGAATCAGGTGGAGTTGCGGAAGAAGGGGAACTATAAGATTTCCCAGAAAAAACGGAATAAAGTGATGGATCTTGATTTGCCTGGGATCTATGCGATTCAGACAACAGGGCGTAAATACATAGAAGGAGATCTAGCAGCCCACGTACTTGGCTTTGTCAATATGGAGGGACAACCAGTGGGCGGTCTTGAACAGAAGTATAATCGGACACTAACCGGAAGTCCTGGGAAGATGAGCTTCGCAAAAGATGCCAAGGGTTATCGAGTTCCCAACCAAGCAGAGAAGTTTCGCCCCGCTGATCCAGGAAAAAATCTTACACTGACTCTGGATCGAGAAATCCAGCAGCTTATGGAGAATCAACTGGATCAGGTGATGGCACGCTATCAAGCGAAGGGGGCAACAGCAATCGCTGCTGATCCAAAAACTGGAGCGATTCTAGCGATGGCTAGTCGACCGAACTTTGATCCCAATCGCTTCGGAGATACCTGGGATTCAGATACGAATACCAATATCGCTGTCAGTTCTCAGTTTGAACCGGGCTCTACCTTTAAGATCGTTACCCTAGCCGCTGCTATCGAGGAGAAAAAGTTTGATGAGCAGAAGAAATTTCCATCTGGTTACACCGAAGTAGAGGGACGTAAGCTCCGAGATTGGAATAATGTTGGCTGGGGAAAGATTTCGTTTGCAGAGGGGATCAATCTTTCCAGTAACGTGGCTTTTATCGAGTTAGGAAAGCAGCTTGGGGGAGATCGATTGTCTCGTTATATTGATCGTTTTGGCTTTGGGCGTATCACGGATCGGGTGGGTCGTCCTACAGGCATTGATCTCCCGTATGAAGCAAAGGGAATTTTTTATGGTTATCAGCCCCTTCGCAAATTAGAGTTGGCAACAACAGCCTTTGGACAAGGGATTTCGGTAACTCCTATCCAGCAGGTGATGGCAGTTTCGGCTGTAGCCAATGGGGGTAAACTGTACCGGCCCTATATAGTGGATCATATTCAAGACCCTGTGACAGGAAAAAAGATAAAGAAAATCAACCCCTTTGCGGTTCGCAAACATGTCATTTCACCCTCATCGGCAGCAAAGGTACGAAAGCTATTGCGTGATGTAGTTGTAAAGGGGACCGGGAAGGAAGCAGATGCCCCAGGCTATGATATAGCAGGTAAAACGGGAACGGCCCAAAAGGTGGCTCAGGGCGGAAAAGGTTATGATCCTGATGACTATATCGTTTCCTTTACGGGATTTGCCCCTGCTAATAATCCCCGTGTTGTTGTATATGTGGCTGTAGATGAGCCCCAAGGAGATAAACACGGTGGAACGGTAGCGGCTCCTGCTGCCCGAGAAATTATCAAGGGTGCAATCAACCAATTAAATGGAAAATCGAAAAAGGAACCGACAGGAAACATATCTCAGAAAGAGGTTATGGCTGGTAAATGGAAAGGGAAACCTGTCGCATCACTAAAAAAATCCCTAGAGAAAAAGAAGGTCCGCACATATATCCTTGGTAGTGAGGATAAAGTAATTGCCCAATATCCTGCACCGGGTGATCGAATCATTCGAGGCGGAGGAACGGTCTATCTAGTGACAGAGGAAACAAAATCCCTCTCGATGCCGGATTTGCGCGGAAAGTCACTCCGAGAAGCAATGGATGTCAGTCGCCTGATCGGCTTAAAACCAAAGGCAGAGGGTGAAGGGTTTGTCATAGGACAATCGATTCCTCCTGGTGATCCCATCTTAGATAACCAACATATTCAATTAAAACTAAAACCACCCAAGTGGCAGTAGAACTGTCTCCATAAGGAGACAGTTCTTTTTTGCCAGGCGTAAACCAAAACGCATCCTCACCAATGGCAAGTCTACCTTTTGGATAATCAGCATGTCTGTTCTATACAACTTTGGTTCTACATAGGCTTGTCTATGAGGACTTGTCTGAGGTAAGGGGTGGGATCCATTGAGGATGACAAACCACGTGGTGCGCAAACGATTATTTATCTCACTGCTGCTCGGTTTATTGCTCTTTGGTGCTCTCTTGGCGCGCCTTGGTTATGTGCAGTTGGTACGTGGACCATGGTTACAGGAAAAAGCAGAGGAGTTATGGACACGGGATATTCCCTTTGAAGGAACCCGTGGGCGGATCTTGGATCGAAATGGGAAAGTGATGGCTTATAATATTAGCGCACCGTCGGTGTTGGCCATTCCCGCTCAGATAAAAAATCCAAAAGCAACGGCACAGGCACTTGCCCAAGCGTTGATGGCTCCGGAGGATAAAATCTACCAATTAATTACCAAGCGAGAGTTGATTGTACGTATCACCCCTTATGGACGCAAGCTAAGTGATGAACGAGCTAAAACGGTTCACAACCTACGTCTTCCTGGGATTGCTATCGCTGAGGATAATAAACGGCATTATCCAATGGGACGTATGGCGGCTCACATTCTTGGCTTTGCGGGTATTGATAATCAAGGTTTAGCAGGTTTAGAACTAGTTTACGATAAGAGCCTTCAGGGCAAGCGGGGGTATGTTTCCTTTAGTGCAAATGCGAAGGGGGAGCGATTACCAGGGAGTGCAGATCAATACACCCCTCCAGTTGATGGACTCGATCTGGAGTTAACTTTAGATAAATCGATCCAGTCTTATATAGAACGAGAGATGGATCAAGCGATGGCTCGGTTTCAGGCAGATAATATTATGGCGATCGCGATGGATCCGAAAACCGGGGAAATTCTAGGGATGGGAAGTCGCCCTACCTTTCATCCTAATGAATTTCGTAAGGCAAATCCATTGGTCTACAACCGGAACTTACCCATCTGGCGAACCTATGAACCTGGGTCCACATTTAAAATCATCACATTGGCGGCTGCGTTAGAAGAGAAAAAGGTACACCTGGGAAGTTATTTCTTTGATCCAGGTTTTATCAATGTGTCAGGGGTGCGTCTTCGTTGCTGGAAGCGTGGAGGGCATGGACCAGAAACCTTTTTAAAAGTAGTTGAAAATTCATGTAACCCTGGTTTCGTAAAGATGGGTCAACGATTAGGAGAAGAAAAACTATTTTCCTACATTCGCAAATTTGGGTTTGGTGCAAAAACAGGGATTGATTTAAATGGAGAAGCAAAGGGGATATTATTTACTCCTGAACAAGCGGGACCTGTGGAAGTTGCGACTACCTCTTTTGGTCAAGGGGTTTCGGTTACACCGATTCAACAAGTAGCCGCGGTAGCCGCAGCTGTGAATGGTGGCAAATTGATGCAACCCCAATTACAGAAGGCGTGGATCAATCCAGATACTCATAAAATAGTAGAAGAGAATAAGCCTCATTTTAAACGGCAAGTGATTTCAGAGAGCACATCCAAAAAAGTTCGAATCGCACTGGAGAGTGTAGTTGCCCGAGGTACTGGGCGGAAAGCGTTTCTTGATGGTTATCGGGTAGGTGGAAAGACAGGGACAGCACAAAAGGTAGGGCCTGATGGACGCTATATGAAAAATAACCATATCGTTTCCTTTATTGGTTTTGCTCCGGCGGATGATCCTCGATTGGTTGTCTATGTGGCGGTTGATAATCCAAAGGCACTCCAGTTTGGAGGCGTGGTGGCGGCACCTATCGTAAAAGATATTCTAAGAGATAGCCTGCGTCATTTACGAGTACCCCCACGAAAGAAACAAATATCACCCAAAAATTCTCCAACGGAGACACCGATAGTTACTACGCCTAACTTGATCGGTTCTAATATCGATGAGATTAGGAACAGTCTAGAAAATACGGAACTCCAGGTGCGAGGAAAAGGAAATAAGGTGATTAGCCAAGCGCCAAAACCAGGACAACGTGTAAAGAAAGGGACCCCTATTCGAATTTATTTAGGAGATAAGTAAGGGCGGATCATCCCAGCAGGAGAGAGTGAATGAATGCTCACTCTCCTTTGCTATCAGGGTTTGAAAGAGTCATCTTCGGGTGACAAATGGGTAAAAGAGAATTAAAATAGGGATGATCTACCCCATTATGCCAGGAGGACCCTGGCATTTCGCGTGTCTTCCTTATTTTTTTCATTCAGTTATAATGGTGCCAGGCATATGGCGCTTGGCCCAAGGAGGTACCCATTTCATGAAACTAGAGAAGCTCATCAATTCTCTTGTATTAGCAGATCGTATTGGCAATATGAATGTAGAAATCACAGGGATACAAATGGATTCCCGCGAAGTACAACCTGGAGATTTGTTTATCGCGCTCAAGGGTTTTACGGTGGATGGACACCATTATATTCCTCAAGCTCTAGAACAAGGAGCGGCTGCTTTGCTCGTGGAAGAAGAGATAGAGACATCAGTGCCTGTGATCCATGTACCGGATACCAAGCGGGCGATGGCCATCGTATCCGATGTGTTTTTTCAACACCCAACAAAGGAATTGAAATTGATTGGTTTGACGGGTACTAACGGTAAAACAACGACATCGTATTTGATCCGCCATATTCTCGAGGATGCCGAAATGGCGACGGGTTTGATCGGTACGATGAATATGCAAATTGGTAAGGATTCCATACCCGTCAAGAACACAACCCCTGAAGTGATCGAGTTACAACGAGGTTTCCGACAAATGAGAGATGCAGGATGTAGCCATGCGGTGATCGAAGCCTCTTCCCATGCGCTCCATATGGGTCGGACGCGAGGGTGTCGGTTTCGTACAGCGGTGTTTACCAATCTGACACAGGATCATCTGGATTATCATGAAACGATGGAAGAATATCGCGATGCAAAGGCCCTACTCTTTAGTCAGTTGGACAATAGTTATGCGGGTCAAAAAGAAGATCAGCCGTTAGCGATTCTCAATGCGGATGAACCCGCTTCCACATTTTTTGCTCAGGTGACTCCAGCTCAAGTAATGACTTATGGAATTGATAATCCGGCTGATGTTTACGCAGATGCGATTGACCATCATGCAGGAGGAACACGCTTCCGTCTGAACACATTTCTAGGATCGATTGATATCGAAATGAAGTTGATGGGTAAATTTAGCGTCTATAATGCGTTGGCAGCTACATCTGTTGCCCTGGGGGAAGGGGTTTCTCTCGATCAAATTCGATGTTCGTTAGAATCGATTCAAGGTGTGGACGGACGCCTCGAAGCGGTGGATGAGGGACAGCCCTATACGGTATTGGTAGATTATGCTCATACCCCGGATAGTTTAGAAAACGTCCTTAAAACTGTAGGGGAGATCAGTCAAGGCAATGTTTGGTGTATTGTTGGCTGTGGTGGTGATCGTGATCGCACAAAACGATCCTTGATGGCAGCGATAGGGGCCAAGTACAGTAGTCATTTGGTGATTACCTCCGATAACCCACGCACAGAAAAGCCCGAAAGCATCATTAGCGATATGTTGGAGGGTGTTCAGGATGTACCTGCGGGAGAGTGGACAGCGATTGTGGATCGTGGAGAAGCGATTCGCTTTGCAATCAAAGGGGCTCGTCCAGGAGATATCGTGTTGATCGCAGGCAAAGGCCATGAAACGTATCAAGAAGTAAACGGGGTTCGTCACAACTTTGATGATCGTCAGCAAGCTCGCGAAGCTATTCAAGCTTTCCGATGAGCGAGGAGAGAGAAACCATGCAGAAAACATTAAAATCCATTGCCGGTGAGGTGGGAGGGACACTCCTCGGTAGCATTTCGGATAAAACGATGCTCGCCCAGGGTGTATCGACAGATACACGGTCTCTATATCCAAATCAACTTTATGTCCCCATCCTTGGGGATCGCTTTGATGGCCATGATTTTCTCTCTGATGCAGTGAAGAAAGGGGCAGTTGCCGCTCTTTGGCAGGAGGATCGCGCCCTACCTTCGTCCCCCTCTATTCCTTTAATCCGGGTAAAGGATACATTAGAGGCACTTCAACAGCTTGCTGCTGCTTGGCGCAGGGAAATCGGGGTTAAGGTAGTTGCCGTGACAGGAAGCAATGGTAAGACGACAACCAAGGAGCTTTTGGGTTCCATTCTTTCTGTCAAATACCGTGTCCATCGCACCCAAGGGAATCTAAATAATCATATCGGTTTACCCCTTACGCTCCTCTCGATGCCACGAAAGTCAGAAGTAGCTGTGGTAGAGATGGGGATGAATCATGCGGGGGAAATCGCTCTGCTTTCTCAAATCGCTAAGCCAGATCTTGCGGTCATTACCAATATTGGTGAGGCCCATATTGAGCACTTAGGAAGTCGGCAAGGGATTGCCGATGCGAAGTTGGAGATATGTGAAGGCTTAGCTCAACAAGGTACATTAGTAATCGATGGGGATGAACCTCTTCTTCGGGAGCGATTGGTTAAGGAGAAGAGACGATATATCCGTGTCGGTTGGAAGGAAGATAATGATGATGTTCTGCAAGGATTTGCTACGGAGGGATTAGAGGGCATCTCCTTTACAACCTCCTTGACAGGAAGCCGCTTCACCCTCCCGATGATGGGGCAGTACAATGCGAAGAATGCCCTTCTCGCTATCACCGTTGGGCGTACACTCGGGCTGACTGAAGAGGAGCTTCAGCAGGGACTTAATCAAGTTCATATAACAGGGATGCGTCTGGAGAAAGTCACGGCCACTAATGGGATGTTGATCATCAACGATGCATACAATGCGAGCCCCTCGTCGATGCGAGCGACGATTGATCTTCTCTCTTCCTTAGATGGTTTTAAAGAGAAATGGGTCCTGCTCGGGGATATGTTAGAAATGGGTCCTGAGGAAGAGGCGTATCATCGTGAAGTAGGGCGTTTTGCCATGGAAAAAGGAATCTCAAGGGTTTATGCTATGGGTGCACGAGGTCGTTGGATCGTCGATGGCGCGCAGGAAGTAGCACCTGAGGGGAAGGCGATTCATTTTCAGAATCCAGAAGAAGCCGCTCAGACACTCCTAGCGGAAGGAAACGAAGGGGTCGTTCTCTTAGTAAAAGCTTCTCGGGGAGCGCGTTTGGAAACTACGGTGGAGCATATTTTAAAAGGAGCGAAAACTTTCTAAATGGATATGCGTATTCTTCTGGCTCCCCTCGCTGTCGCTTTCAGCCTTGGCATTATATTGGGCCCTTTTGTTATCCCGATTTTGCGCAGGTTAAAGTTTGGTCAGGCGATTCGTGAAGAAGGGCCAAAGGCACACTTTAAAAAAGCGGGTACACCTACGATGGGTGGTACTATTTTTCTAACCACGATGGTGTTAACCGCTGTACCACTAAGCAATCTGTTTTCTGATCGTATTTCAAATTTGTTTTTTCTGTTGTTCGCGACCCTAGGGTATGCGATCCTGGGTTTCTTAGATGACTACATCAAAGTGGTGATGAAGCGAAATCTGGGTCTATCCGCAAAACAAAAGCTTCTCGGTCAGTTGTTTATCGGTCTTGTTCTCTACTGGGTGTTATGGGAAGTTCGAGTTGAACGTGCAGAAAATCCTGGGATTTCCTCGATACATATCCCCGGGACAGATATTACCTTTCAATTGACAGGGCTGTACTTGCCTTTATTGGTAGTGATGATGATTGCTACTTCAAATGCAGTTAACCTCACGGATGGTCTGGATGGATTGGTGGCTGGAACAGCATCCATAGCTTATGGTGCTTATGCCATCATTGGGATGGTACAAAGCAATTATATGGTGGTTATATTTTCTGCTTCGGTTGTAGGTGCGCTCCTAAGTTTTCTCGTCTTTAACGCGCATCCCGCAAAGGTGTTTATGGGTGATACAGGCTCCCTTGCCCTTGGTGGGGGATTAGCGGCTCTTGCGGTGATTACCAAGACAGAGTTTTTGCTCCTAATCATTGGCGGTGTATTTGTTATCGAGACGTTATCTGTCATACTTCAAGTTGGTTCCTTTAAACTTCGTGGAAAACGAATTTTTCGTATGAGCCCGATTCACCATCACTTTGAATTGTTAGGATGGTCGGAGTGGAGAGTAGTAACCACCTTCTGGTCGATTGGTTTCCTACTTGCTGGATTGGGTATTTATTTGGAGGTGTACCTAGCCCGATGATTTCTTCTACTGGCTTGAGTCCCCATGCCTTGATCTTGTTGGTACTCGCAGTTGCCTTCGGTCTTGGTGTGATCTTGGCTCCCTTTGTAATTCCTATTTTACGTCGCTTGAAATTTGGTCAATCCATCCGTACAGAAGGTCCGGAAAGTCATCAAAAGAAAACAGGGACTCCTACCATGGGTGGTGTTATCTTTTTGACAGCGACGGTTCTCGCCGCTGTTCCTCTAGGTAGCCTCCAACGTGGTCGATCTGATCTATTTTTCCTTTTATTCGCCCTATTAGGCTATGGAATTCTAGGCTTTTTGGATGACTACATCAAAGTGGTGATGAAACGCAATTTAGGTCTCACAGCGAAACAAAAACTTCTCGGTCAGCTCTTTATCGGTTTAGTCCTTTTTTGGGTGCTCTGGCAGGTACGGGTGGTCGGTGGAACCTATGATGCGATTTTCTCGATAAAAGTTCCCGCAACGGATATTGTCTTAGAATTAAATTGGCTTTATCTACCCTTGTTGGTTCTGATAATGATCGCCGCTTCTAATGCGGTAAACCTAACGGATGGTTTAGATGGTCTAGCGTCAGGAACGGCTGCGATTGCTTATGGTGCTTATGCGGTGATCGGCATTGTACAAGGTAACGCTAATGTCGTTATTTTTTCAGTTGCTGTGGCAGGAACTTTGCTTGCCTTTCTCGTCTTTAATGCCCATCCCGCAAAAGTTTTTATGGGGGATACGGGCTCATTGGCCCTCGGTGGCGGTTTGGCGGGTTTAGCTGTGATTACCAAGACAGAGTTGTTACTTCCGATTATTGGTGGAGTATTTGTCATAGAGACGCTGTCGGTGCTGATCCAGGTAATCTCCTTTAAAACACGAGGGAAAAGGATTTTCCGCATGAGTCCGATTCATCATCATTTTGAGTTGGTGGGTTGGTCGGAGTGGAGAGTCGTTACAACTTTTTGGTTGACTGGCTTTCTGCTTGCTGGTCTGGGTATCTTTCTGGAGGTGTTTTTGCAGTGAATATGCTGACGGATGAGTGGAAGGGGCAGGTGGTCGTCGTCCTGGGCTTGGCCCGGAGTGGGGTAGCGGTGGCTCGGCTTCTTTTCCACCTTGGGGCGAAGGTGACGGTTAATGATCGCAAGCCACGCGCCGAGAGTCCAGAAGCGGAGGAGCTTGAGAAACTGGGGATCCCTGTGATCTGTGGAGGGCATCCAGCGGATCTTATCCATGAGGGGGTGGATCTCCTTGTGAAAAATCCGGGGATTTCTTATACAGCTCCTCCTGTCCAACAAGCACTGGTTCATAGGATCCCTGTAGTGACAGAAGTAGAGATTGCCTATCGCGTGACCGCTTCTCCGATTATCGGAATCACGGGGTCCAATGGGAAAACGACGACAACGACGTTGGTTGGTCGGATGCTGGCAACAGGGGGGATTCCTTCTCGTATAGCGGGTAACATCGGTCGCGCGTTAGCTGAAGTGGCGCCTGAGATGGGATCTGAGGAGTGGCTCGTGGCTGAGTTATCCAGCTTTCAGCTAAAAGGGGTGCAAACCTTCCGACCACGGATTGGAGCCTTGCTCAATATCGTTCCTGCTCACATGGACTACCACGGGGATCTGATCGATTATATAGCCTCTAAGGAGAAGCTATTTTCAAACCAACAACCCTCGGATATCGCTGTGCTCAATTGGGATTCAGCGGAATGTCACTCGGCCGCAGAAAAAGTGACTGCTCAGATTTTATGGTTTAGCCGTAGAGAACCAGTAGCGTCAGGAGTTTATATAGTGGATGGACGAGTGATGGTACGGATGTTTGGGGAGGATGCATGGGAGTTGATGCCCGTCTCAGATATGCACCTACCAGGGGTTCATCAGGAGAATGGACTGGCCGCGGTAGCTATTGCCCTTGCAACAGGGTGTCCCAAAGAGGCTGTACGGCACGAGTTAGCCACTTTTACTGGGGTGGAACATCGTCTGGAATTTGTGGGAACCAAAAGGGGAGTTCGTTGGTATAACGACTCCAAAGCGACGAATGCTAAAGCGACAATTGCGGCAGTTGGCTCCTTTACAGACCCCGTTGTTTTGATTGCAGGTGGGTTGGATCGAGGTGTGGACTTTAAGGAATTGGTACCTGTCTTTCAGAAGTTAAAGGGAATTGTCGCCTATGGTGAAGCGGCAGGTGTGCTCTTGGCTCGAGCAAAGGAAGCTGGGGTACGGTCCCGTTTGCAGGTGCAAAATGTGGAGGAAGCCGTTGCAGCCGCTACTACTCTCGTACAGCCAGGGGACGTGGCTCTGCTCTCACCAGCTTGTGCTAGTTGGGATCAACATACCTCTTTTGAAGAACGGGGAAGCATTTTTAAACAAGCCGTGCATACCTTGTAGTGAGGCTTGCCCCAATCCGTTCAAAGAGGTGAATCGTCCATGCCCAATCCCCACTCTCGCCGATCTCCGGATCTTATTATTATCGTTGTCATCCTGATGCTCTTAACCCTCGGGGTGATCATGGTATATAGTGCGAGTGCTGCGTATTCCCAACATAAGTTTGGGGATAGTTTCTTTTACGCGAAGCGACAGTTGTTGTTTGCTGGGGTGGGCGTTCTCCTGATGTTTGTCGTATCAAGGTTGGATCCTAAGCTCTTTCGCCAGTGGGCAAAACCTGCACTGATTATTTGTTTTGCTCTGTTAGCTTTGGTTCTGGTGCCTGGTGTGGGGATCCTACGAAATGGTGCTCGAAGTTGGCTTGGCATCGGTGCTTTTAGTATTCAACCTTCTGAGTTTACAAAACTAGGGGTCATTCTCTTTCTTGCCCGTTACTTTAGTAATCGGTCAGGAGAGATACAAACCTTACAATACGGGATGATGTATCCTTTAGGGATTGCAGGATCTGCCTTTGCATTGATTATGATGCAACCTGACCTTGGGACAGGTACCGTGATGATGGGGACGGCGATTATCCTTATCTATATAGCAGGTGTCCGTATCAATTATCTGGTTGCATTGATGGGCATTGGATTGGCAGGTTTTGCGGGACTGGTATTAGCAGCTCCCTATCGTATTAAACGAATTACGGCTTTTCTCAATCCATGGCAAGATCCACTCAATGCAGGGTACCAGATTATCCAATCATTATTTGCTATCGGTCCAGGTGGGTTGATGGGACTAGGGTTAGGGATGAGTCGGCAGAAACATCTTTATTTGCCTGAACCTCATACAGACTTTATTTTTTCTATCTTAGCTGAAGAGTTGGGTTTTATCGGAGCAGGTACTGCGATTATTCTTTTCGCAATCCTCATCTGGCGAGGAATTCGCGTGGCAATCACCATTCAGGATATGTTTTTGAGTCTGGTTGCTGCAGGAGTGACGGGGATGATTGTCATCCAAGCCGTAATTAATATTGGTGTAGTCTCTGGAGCATTTCCCGTTACAGGAATTACGTTGCCGTTTCTTAGCTATGGTGGTTCTTCGTTAACATTGACATTGGTAGCCGTGGGCATATTGTTAAATTTGTCTCGTTATACAGATCAGTGATCGGCATATATAGAGAATCGGGGGATTATGATGAAAAAAGTGATGCTTTCCGGTGGCGGCACTGGCGGACATATTTATCCAGCTCTTGCGCTTGCGGATGCGGTTCGTCGCCGGCACCCCGATGTAAAGCTGGGCTACATTGGGACAAAAGAGGGGCTTGAATCACGCATTGTGCCTAAAGCAGGTGAGATTTCTTTTTTTGATGTAGAAATCCAAGGATTTAAGCGGAAGATATCCCTGGATAACGTGGAAACGATTGCTAAATTTATCCGAGCAGTAAAGAAATGCAAAGAGTATATTCGTAAGTTTTCTCCAGATGTGATGGTGGGGACAGGCGGGTATGTAAGTGGGCCTGCTCTTTATGCGGCAACTAAATTAGGTGTCCCCACGTTAATTCTTGAACCCGATGTTTTACCTGGATTGACAACACGCTTTCTTTCACGATATGTAAATGTAACAGCGATAAGCTTGACTGGTTCCGAGAAATATTTAACAAAGGCCAAACGCATTTTACACACAGGAAATCCTCGTGGAACCGAAGTCATACATGCTAAAAAAGAAGCGGGCAGAGCCTCTCTTGGTTTGGCAGATTCGGACAAGCCTATCGTATTGATATTTGGTGGTAGTCGAGGGGCGAAGCCGATCAACGATGCAGTAGAATCGATGCTCCCTCAATTAACGAAGGCACCCGATATCCATTTTGTCTATGTGACGGGTGAGGTGCATTATAAGGATGTAACTGATAAGATAGATACGGATCAATGGCCGAACCTTATCGTAAAACCGTTTATATATAACATGCCAGATGTGTTAGCTGCTTCCTCGATGGTAATCTCTCGTGCAGGAGCAACTACCCTGGCTGAAGTGACTGCTCTTGGGGTACCAGCTGTTCTTATTCCCTCTCCCTATGTAACAAACAATCATCAGGAATTGAATGCGCGTTTATTGGATGATCACAACGCAGGGCGGATGATTTTAGAGAAGGAACTGACTGGGGAGCGACTTTGGGAAACTATTTCCGAAGTGATGGGGAATCATGGACATCATCGTCAAATGAGTGAAGCTTCTCGTAAGTTGGGTCGGCCGGATGCAGCGGAGGTGATCCTCGATGAATTGGAAAAGCTGTCTGCAACCCGTCGCTGAATTAGCGATAGTGGAATGTGGGCATTCGTCACAAAAAACGGGCAAAGGCATAAGCTATCGTATGCCGCGCCTGGAACCGAAGGGCCAAAGTGTCCGCGAAAGGAGATTTCCCTTGTGCAAGCAATCGCCCAGGAATTAATAGATATAGGTGTGGAGGATGTACGGGTTGACGAACCCCTTTCCCACCATACCACCTGGAAGGTGGGCGGGCCGGCGGATCTTTTCATCTATCCTCGTTGTAAAGTGGAATTGGAGAAGGCGATGATGGTGATAAGAGAACATCGCCTACCCTGGCGCGTCATCGGACGTGGTTCCAACCTTTTAGTACGAGATGGTGGTATCCGTGGGACTGTTATCAAACTGGGTGCGGGCCTTGACCACTTACAGGTGAACGGTCAGCAAGTGGTTGCTGGGGGTGGATACTCCTTCGTCAAGCTTTCGGTGATGGTTGCTAAACACGGTTTAACCGGCTTGGAATTCGCTGGAGGAATTCCCGGTACTGTGGGTGGCGCTGTCTTTATGAATGCGGGTGCCCATGGATCTGAACTTTCTCAGGTCTTAGAGTCGGTGGAAGTACTCTTAGAAGATGGTCGCTGGATACGCATCTCTGCTGAAGAGATGGCCTTTCGTTATCGGACGTCGATCCTCCAATCTGAGATGAGAGGTGTCGTAACAGAAGCTACGTTTAATCTTCATGAAGGTGAACGTAAGGTTGTGGCTACGAAGATGGCTCAATTTAAAGATCGGCGCAGACTGACCCAACCTCTACAGTTTCCCTGTGCGGGTAGTGTATTCCGTAACCCATCAGGTGACCATTCTGGTCGGCTAATCGAAGAGGCGGGATTGAAGGGGTACCGGATTGGTGATGCCGAAGTATCTGAGCAACATGCTAATTTCATCATTAATCGCGGGCAAGCGACAGCCAACGATGTTCTAGCCCTGATTCAGCACATCATCAGAACCATTAATGAAAAATACGGTGTCACGTTGGAACCGGAAGTTCGGGTGGTGGGCGAGGGGTAGACGGAGGTGGAACATTGGAGCAGTATGTCATCAAAGGCGGAAAACCTCTGTACGGTACCATTCGTGTTCAAGGAGCTAAAAATTCTGCTCTTCCCATCCTTGCTGCGACTCTTTTGGTTGAAGGAATTCATGAGATTCGGGATGTCCCCCATTTGTCGGATATCGATGTGATGGGTAAGATTTTAAAAGCTCTCGGTGTGAAGATGAGATGGGACGGCAATAACATCAAGATGGAAACCTCAACGATCAAAACCTTTCGGATTCCTGAGTCGCTGATGCGGCAGATGCGGTCTTCAATCTTTTTGATGGGGCCGATGCTGTCTCGTCTTCATGAAGTTATTATTACTCCTCCGGGCGGATGCGCGATTGGTGCTCGCCCCATCGACCTTCATCTCAAAGGACTTTCCCTTCTCGGTGCGAAAATTGAAGAGGGGGATGGTTTCATCCGTTGCACGGCGACCAAGTTAAAGGGTGCGAATATCCATCTTGATTTACCGAGCGTCGGAGCAACGGAAAATATCATGATGGCGGCAGTTCGGGCAGAGGGGAGAACGGTGATCCGAAATGCCGCTCGGGAACCAGAAATTGCGGACCTTGAACGCTTTCTTAACCGAATGGGAGCCGATGTAAGTGGCGCAGGCACAAATACGATCGTTATTCGTGGTGTACGCCGCCTCCATCCAGTCTCTTATGAGGTGATTCCCGACCGAATCGTTGCAGGAACATTAGCAGCTGCCGCTGCGATGACCGGTGGCGAAATCTTGTTGACTCATGTGGTGTTGGATCATATGGGTTCCACCTTGGAACTTTTGGAACGCACAGGAACCACATTAAAGCATGAAGGTGACTCACTCTGGATTAAAGGGATTCCGCGCTTAAAAGGAGTTGGCGATGTTGTGACAGGTCCATATCCTGGATTCCCTACCGATATGCAACCACAGATCATGGCTCTTCTCAGCATTACTGAAGGAAGTAGTATCATCTCCGAACGCATTTTTGATGGACGTTTCAAACATGTGCAGGAGTTGGTGCGAATGGGGGCGAATCTGCAGCCAGGGGAACACTCTGTAGAGATTCAAGGAGTTCCTTACTTAAAAGGAGCTACGGTTCAAGCAACGGATTTACGAGCAGGGGCCGCTCTTGTGATTGCGGGATTGGCGGCGCAAGGAACGACCCGTGTCTTAGGTCTAAACCATATCGATCGTGGGTACGACCATTTGGATCGGACACTTCTTCAATTAGGAGGCCAGATTCAGCGCTGGTCAGGAAAAGTGGTATCGTGTTGAAAGAGCAGTGGGCCCCTTCTGGGTACCGCTGCTCTTTCTTGTGATGTTAATCTACTATTTTTGCAAAGAATCGCGGCCGATCTACGTGATTTGTGGTAACATAGTGGTAACTAGATGAAAGTCCACTTGATGAGGGTTTCTATCTCTTATGGAGGAGATGCCGACATGGACCAAGGGGTACCTCCCTACCGTCCACCACGATCCCGCAAACCTGTGTCGTTTGCGGCGCTTCTGTTTTTGTTAATGTTTTTTGCAGGGGTCGTTCTCCTCTTGTTTTTAAAGTCGCCTTTCAGTGAAATACAAGAAATAGAGGTGGTTGGGAACCACATGGTTCCTGATCAACAGATCCTTGCGAAGGCCCAAGTGGCTAAGGGGGGATCCTATTACCGTTGGAATGAAGATCAAGCAAAGAAAGTACTTGAACGGATGAGCGAAATTCGTCGAGTAACGGCGGAGCGTATATTTCCTAGCCGTATCCGCTTAGAGGTTCATGAGGAGAATCGAATTGCTTATTGGAGTGACGATGGGAAAGTTGTTCCAGTGCTGAAAAATGGAAAAGTCCTCTTTGACCGTTCATGGAAAGGGACAGTCGATCGTCCCCTCCTTCGTGGATGGCCTAAGGAAAAGCTACCCAGATCCTTTGCAGAGGACTTGACACAGTTGCCGAAAAAAATAGTAGGTGACCTTTCTGAGATTCGCCCTGTTAAGGATGATACATATCCTGATTTGATCAAAGTGTATACCCGCCAAGGCCATGTGATTCGTCTTCGTATTCAGGACTTTGGCAGAAGGATTAAAGTATATCCAATTTTCCGTAACCGTTCTCCAGGTACCTTGAACCTGTTGGAAAGTACAAAGTTTATTCCTGCAACAGGAGATAAAACAGACTGAAACGGAGTCAAATCCGATTAAGATAAAAAATTAGGTGGGAAAAAGGGGAAAACTCCTTTCATGTTGAATACCTGTGGTATAAGCGGAATCTTCCCTTCGCTTCTCCCCTCAACAAAGAAATTACCTACTTCCACCACAAGGAACCGATTCTCGGGCTAGGAGGTGCCCAGGATTTGAGCAGTGGAGAGTTTATCGTCAGCTTAGATATAGGAACTTCTAAGGTCCGTGTGATCGTCGCCGAGGTGACCAAAGAGAGTACCCAGATCGTCGGCGTGGGATCGGCGGCTGCCAAGGGGACGAAGAAAGGGGCCATCATTGACATTGACCAGGCGGTGCAATCGATTCGTGAAGCAGTCGATCACGCCGAGCAGATGGTTGGTATAGATATTTCTAAAGTATTTGTGGGGGTTTCTGGGAATCATGTCTCCCTACAATCCAGTCACGGTGTAGTGGCTGTGGCCAGTGACAACCGTGAAATTGGACAACCAGATATTGATCGGGTTATGCAAGCGGCTAAGGTTGTTGCCCTTCCCCCAGAGCGAGCTGTGATTGATGTCGTTCCTAAACAATTTATTGTTGACGGACTCACAGGTATTCACGATCCTTATGGAATGGTCGGAGTACGACTCGAAGTGGAAGCAATTATCGTCACCGGTTCAAAGACGATCATTCACAATGTCCTGCGTTGTGTGGAGAAGGCTTCTCTTTCAGTGGCAGGCATTCTACTTCTACCACTGGCGGCTAGTGAAATTTGTCTATCATCCGATGAAAAAAACATGGGTGTTGTTTTGGCAGATATCGGCGGGGGAGCGACATCCCTTGCCATCTTTGAACAAGGGCACTTGGTTTCAACAGCTGTGCTACCTATAGGTGGCGACTTTATTACCAATGATATAGCCATTGGACTTCGTACGCAGAGTGAAGTAGCTGAGAAGATTAAGCGTAAATACGGAGTTGCTTTAGTAGAGGAATCATCGAAGGATGTTGTCTTTTCCGTCCCAGCGATTGGAAGTAATCAAGAGAGTAATGTCAATCAAGAAGAGATGGCGTTGATTATCGAACCGCGGGTTGAAGAGATTTTCCAATTGATTCGTGATCAAGTGGAATCGATGGGCTATTCTGATGGATTGCCTGGTGGCTATGTTCTCACCGGTGGCGTCATGTCGATACCCCATATTCTTGTAGTAGCTCAGAATCAATTGGGAGAGGCGGTCCGCATCGTATCCCCTGGGTACATAGGTGTGCAGGATCCGTCATTTACTAGTGGGGTCGGCATGATCCACTACATCCAAAAACGATGGATGCTCAGATTAGCTGAGCCGGATGGTCAAGGTCGTTCCCCACAAAAAGATAAACGTGGCCCCTCACCCCTAGAACGGATGAAGAATTGGTTCTTCAATGAATTTATCTAAAGTGAGGAAAGATTGATTGATATTGGAGGGACTATCGATGTTGGAGTTTGATATGGAAGTGGAACAGATCGCCCAAATCAAGGTCATCGGTGTCGGTGGTGGCGGAAGCAATGCCGTTAACCGGATGATTGACAGCGGGGTGCAGGGCGTTGAATTCATCGCAGCCAATACGGATGCCCAGGCGCTGAACAGGTCTCTTGCACCGATCAAGTTACAGATCGGTGAGAAACTGACCCGGGGTCTCGGTGCGGGCGCAAACCCCAACGTTGGTAAAAAAGCGGCGGAGGAAAGTCGGGAGAGTATCGAAAATGTATTAAAAGGGTCGGATTTGGTCTTTGTAACCGCTGGGATGGGTGGTGGTACTGGTACTGGGGCTGCACCAGAGATCGCTGAAGTTGCTCGAGAAGTAGGGGCGCTGACCGTTGGGGTAGTGACTCGTCCCTTCACCTTTGAAGGGCGTAAACGCTCCTTGCAAGCGGATGAAGGGACCGCCGCTCTAAAGGATAAGGTTGATACCCTGATCGTCATCCCCAATGATCGACTCTTAGAAATCGTCGATAAAAATACGCCGATGTTGGAAGCCTTCCGTGAAGCGGATAACGTTCTCCGGCAAGGGGTGCAGGGTATTTCTGATTTGATTGCGGTCCCTGGATTGATCAACCTCGACTTTGCTGATGTAAAAACCATCATGACTGAGCGCGGCTCTGCCCTTATGGGCATTGGGATGGCAACCGGTGAATCCCGTGCTACAGAAGCGGCTAAGAAGGCCATTTGTAGTCCGCTTCTGGAGACCTCCATCGATGGTGCGCGTGGGGTTTTGATGAATATCACAGGTGGTACGAATCTCTCACTCTATGAAGTGAATGAAGCCGCTGATATTGTTGCTTCTGCTTCAGATCCAGAAGTGAATATGATCTTTGGTGCTGTGATCAATGAAGAGCTGAAGGATGAAATTCTCGTTACGGTGATTGCAACTGGCTTTGATCACAAGGAGCAAGAAAAAGCAGCGAAAAAGCCAGACTTTGGTAAACTTCACAACGAGAGTAGCCAGCAAAAAAAGAAGCAACAAATTGTGGATATCGTCGGACCCAAATATGAAGATGAAGACAGCTTGGATATACCAACCTTCCTACGTCATCGGCGTAAAAAGTAAATAGGAAAAAACTAGCTCTCCAGCTTTAGCGGAGAGCTAGTTTTTTTGTGGACATCCGAAATGAGGCGAAATTCCAGTGAAGGTTATAAAGGGAGTTTAGGCTTATCTAGTACAGAAGGGTACGATTCTTGCGCTCAATCGACAAAAAAAATGACCTCTATCCAGCAAGTTTAGACAGACATTGAAATAGAGATTAGGTATACTGATGACACCTCTAAAGGGAAAGGGAACCAAATATGGTTGTCTATGCCGATGTGGTATTTCTGCTCAACCTATGTATTGACTTTCTACTTCTCTGGTTGATGACAGCCATCCGGCGTCAACACCCATCCCTTCTACGAATTTTGTGTGCAGCTATATTGGGGGCGGGTTACGCTGTTTTTCAACTATGGCAGCCCCTCACGTTCTCCTACACGTTCTATGGCAAACTTCTATTTTCTATGCTGATGGTTTGGGTCGCAATTGGATATCATTCCTTGGTGGCGTATCTACGTAGTCTAGGTATCTTTTATCTGATTTCCTTTGTGACTGGAGGCGGCATGTTTGCCCTCCATTACTTCCTAGGTAGTGGGGTTCATGCAGGAGGAGGTTCTCTGTTCTCTCTTTCTTCTGGCTGGGGATCACCGATTTCTTGGGTATTTGTCTTGGTAGCTTTTCCGATTGTTTGGCTTTACACTCGTTTTTCCTTCCGCTCCTTAGCTGATCGGCAAGTGGTAAATGACCATTTGGCTAAAGTAAGAGTCCAATGGGGAGATGTCAAACTAGAATTGATGGGATTGATTGATACGGGAAACCAATTGCGAGATCCCATCTCACGAACGCCAGTGATTCTAGTGGAAGTGGAGGAATGGGGACGGGTATTGCCAGTCGGTCTTGTGGATGCTGTAAGGAAAGGAAATTGGGATGGACTTGGCAAGGAGATGCCAGGGGAGTGGATGACTCGCGTAAGACTTGTCCCCTTTCGGGGAGCAGCTAGTGATGGAGATATCCTTGTTGCATTGAAGCCGGATAAGTTAGAGGTGTATCAGCAAGGAGAGTGGCATGAAGCGGGCAAGGTGTTGGTTGGGCTGGATACTGGACGTCTTTCCTCCGACGGAACCTATCAGGCAATTCTTCATCCTTCATGTGTGTCGGTGGCGGGATAGGATTAAGAGATGGGGAGGTCATAGGGAAATATGATGATCAAATGGAAGTTGGCAATGCAACTCTTTTGGTACCGTATCCTTATGCAGATCGGATTAAAAGGAGAAGAGATTTATTACATCGGTGGTAGTGAGGCTCTTCCTCCACCGCTCAACCGGGAAGAAGAAGAGCATCTCCTTGATCGTCTTCCTAGTGGGGATACGGCTGTACGCGCGATGTTAATCGAGAGAAACTTGCGTTTGGTCGTCTATATCGCGCGCAAGTTTGAAAACACAGGAATCAATATTGAAGATCTAGTCTCTATTGGGACGATTGGATTGATCAAAGCGGTTAATACCTTTGATCCTTCTAAGAAGATCAAGTTGGCGACCTATGCATCGCGCTGTATTGAAAATGAGATCTTAATGTTCCTGCGTCGCAACAATAAGATTCGTTCAGAGGTATCCTTTGATGAACCGTTAAATATGGACTGGGATGGCAATGAGCTTCTGTTATCGGATGTGATGGGAACTGAAAACGATATCATTTGTCGCAACATCGAAGAACAGGTGGATCGTAAAATTCTTCGTGTTGCATTGATGAGGTTATCGGAGCGAGAGCGAAAAATTATGGAGCTTCGCTTTGGGTTAGATGGTGGGGAAGAAAAAACGCAAAAAGATGTAGCGGATATGCTTGGTATTTCCCAATCCTACATCTCTCGATTAGAAAAACGGATCATCAAACGTTTACGAAAAGAATTTAACAAGATGGTGTGAAAAAAAGAAGTTCATCATGCCTAGAAAGCATGAGTGTTTGAGCCCTACGGGGCTTTTTCTTTTGCTTGAAGAGATTCCGCCTAGGTGGTTTTGCTTGGGAATATTTGCTTTTATGGATTATAAATTTTCCTCTGGAGGAGATACTTAACAGTAGCTTTGAGTAGGAGGGGAATCCATGGCGCGAAACAAAGTGGAAATCTGCGGAGTGGACACATCCAAGCTCCCCGTGCTCAAAAACGAAGAGATGCGAGCGCTCTTTCGTTCCTTGCAGGGAGAGGGGGATCTCTCGGCAAGGGAGAAGCTGGTGAATGGCAATCTACGTCTTGTACTCAGTGTCATTCAACGCTTCAATAACCGTGGTGAAAATGTGGACGACCTTTTCCAAGTCGGTTGTATCGGCTTGATGAAGGCAATCGACAATTTTGACCTGGGACAAAACGTGAAATTTTCTACCTATGCAGTCCCCATGATCATCGGGGAAATCCGTCGCTATCTGCGTGATAATAATCCGATCCGCGTCTCTCGATCTTTGCGCGACATCGCTTATAAAGCGCTTCAGGTACGGGATTCTCTAACTTATCGACACTCCCGAGAGCCAACAATTGTGGAAATATCAGAAGTGCTCAATGTTTCAAAGGAAGAAGTGGTGTTTGCCTTAGATGCCATCCAAGACCCAGTCTCCCTCTTCGAGCCCATCTATCAAGATGGAGGCGATCCGATTTTTGTGATGGACCAGCTCTCGGATGATCGAGACAAGGACCTGCATTGGGTAGAGGAGATCGCGCTTCGCGAAGCAATGGGTAAGTTGAATGATCGGGAAAAAATGATCTTATCCATGCGGTTTTTCGAAGGAAAGACCCAGATGGAAGTGGCTGACGAAATTGGTATTTCCCAAGCCCAGGTTTCACGTTTGGAAAAGGCAGCGATTCAACAGATGAACAAGTTTATTATGTGATCCTATGGACTGTCCGCACGCATGATCGTGCGGTCTTTCTTTTTGATGAGATGAACAAGGACAATTTTCAGGGCGAGTACATATACTGGGTATAAAAAGAAAAAGCAGGGTGATCGCCCATGATTAAAATTTCGGAGCTTCAAGCAAAAGATGTGGTCAATATCAGTGATGGGAAAAAACTTGGTCAAATTAACGATTTAGAATTAGATTTACGAGAAGGACAGATCAAGGCGTTGGTTGTGCCTAGTGAAAGCCGGTTTTTTGGTCTGGTCACAGGGGGAAAAGAGACAGTGATTCCATGGAATCGTATTGTAAAAATCGGAAATGATGTGATCCTTGTTCGCTTGGATAACGGGCAAAGCTATGTGGAGGATTCAGAGCGTTCCAGAGAGCCTCGCCCACTCCTCAATTCCCCTTTTGAGTCAGCGCGGTAAGGGATAAACACCTTTGTCTCCTCCTAGGCCTGTGGTAATATATGATGGGAAGGAGGAGAGAGAAATGGAACCGTTTCAAGCTTGTAAAGAATCATCTGTACCGTACTTTTCTCTTCTCCCCTGGGAACGAGAGTTTCCAAGACTGAGAGCAGGGATCAGCACTCGAGATAGCGAATCCATACAAGATCCAATGCATTGTAACTATGCTCTGCATATTGGCGATGATCGAGCAAATGTCCTAGATAATCGTAAAAGGCTAGCAGAAGCCCTGGATGTGCCGCTGTCTTACTGGACATGTGGCGATCAAGTTCATGGAACTCATATCCATGAAGTGACATCAGAAGAGCAGGGAAGAGGGTTGTATGATGCCTCTACTGCCTATCCGGCCACAGATGGTCTTATCACCCATGCAGATGATGTGTTACTCACCTCCTTCTATGCGGATTGTGTTCCCCTTTTGTTTTATAGCCCAGATACGGAATGGATGGGGGTAGCCCATGCAGGTTGGCGGGGAACAGTAGGGGGAATTGGAAGGAACATGGTTGAAGCTTTCCACCTTCGTGGGGCAAGCCTAGCCAATTTAAGAGTGGCTATTGCACCGTCGATAGGTCGATGTTGTTATGAGGTGGATGAGCATGTGACAACCCCCTTACTTCAAGCGTTACCCCATGCGGATGAAAGGGTCTTACAATCGACTGGTGAAGGGGGATGGCGGTTGGATCTAAAGGAAGCCAATCGTCAAATTCTTCTCCAAAGTGGTCTTTTTGAAGAACATATCTTCGTCAGTCAGTGGTGTACCAGTTGCCATCCCGCTCATTTTCATTCGCACCGTCGAGATCGAGGTAACACGGGTCGTATGGTTGCCTACATCGGAAGGCGGAAGGGGTGAGAAGGATGGATGAGGATATCTTGACCTCATGGCGTGTTGTAAAAGGAGAGATCGACACAGCTTGTCGTCAGGTTAACCGTGACCCTGAGGAAATCAATGTAGTCACGGTCACGAAATACGTTGATCAGAAGCGAACACAAGAAGCCCTGGATGCAGGACTACTCCATATTGGGGAAAGCCGTGTTCAGGATGCTGTTCCCAAATGGGAAGCACTTGGCAAACGGGGAATATGGCATTTTATTGGGCATTTGCAACGGAATAAGGCAAAGGCGGTTGTGGGCAAATTTTCATACCTCCACTCCCTCGATCGCTTTTCTTTAGCAGAGGAATTGTCCAAGCGTTGTGATACAGTGGGTGAGAACATCCGCTGTTTCCTACAGGTGAATGTTGCTGGGGAAGAAAGTAAATTTGGCCTGTCACCCAAGGAACTACCGGAATTCGCTCGGGAAGTGAGCCAATTGCCCGGGATTCAATTAGAGGGGCTGATGACAATGGCCCCTTATGTAGAAAATCCCGAGGAAGTGCGTCCTATTTTCCGACACCTTCGTGTTCTTAGGCAGGAACTAAGACAATTGGACGAGCTTCTGCTCACACTACCCCACTTATCCATGGGAATGTCCCGAGATTATCGGGTGGCGATTGAAGAAGGAGCAACCTATATTCGCTTAGGTTCTGTATTGGTCGGGGGAGGAAAATAGCGCGGCGCTGAAGGGGGCGGCCGTTTTGAATTTTAAGGATCGCATGATGGGGTTCTTTGGGATTAATGAAGACGAAGAGTATGAGGTTGATGGATCACCGGATGTTGACGCCTCTACTGTGATGAAAAATCGGAAGAACGTGGTCTCTTTGCACTCCCAGAAAAATGTTCGGGTGGTGCTTGCTGAACCACGAATGTATGATGAAGCCCAAGAAATTGCGGATAACCTAAAAAATCATCGACCTACCGTGGTGAACCTGCAACGGGTGCCTAAAGATCAAGCTATCCGTATCGTTGACTTTTTGAGTGGTACGGTTTATGCTCTGGGCGGAAATATCCATAAGTTAGGATCTCACATTTTCTTTTGCACGCCGTCCAACGTTGATATACAGGGAACAATTTCTAATATCTTTCCAGATGAAGCAAATGATATACTGAGGTGACCCCATGAACATCTTTGCTATTGTCGACATGTTGTTTAATATTTACTCCGTGGTGCTAGTGATTTATATATTGATGTCCTGGATTCCACAATTGCGCGAATCTGCGATTGGTACGGTAATTGGCTGGATAGCAGAGCCGTATCTTTCCGTTTTTCGTCGCTTCATCCCGCCCATTGGGATGATTGATATCTCACCCATTATTGCGTTGTTTGCTCTGCGATTTGTGCAACAAGGTGTCTTTTTTATCATTGAATTGATCTTGAGGAATATGTGATGTCAATGGAAGATGAGCTTTTTCATCATTTTCGTCCGGATGAACGGATGTTCGTCGAGCGAGTTCTGGATTGGACTTCGCGAGCTGAAGAACGGTATCAATCTGTACTTACCCCGTTTCTAAATCCACGAGAACAACGAATCGTCGATATGCTTGTTAGGCGATCACCAGATCTTCACGTTACCTTTGATGGTGGGTTTTCCAATGCTGAGAGACGCAGGGCTCGGATTGCTCCTCAGTATATGGATGAGGAGGATTTCGGACTCGCTTTTTTTATGGTGAGTTCGCTATCTCCTGATGGAAAATTGAAACATCCAGATGTCCTAGGCTCCTTACTGGGCTTAGGTATGAAGCGAGATAAGATTGGGGATCTTCTTTCTCATGCTGATGGGTATCAAATTATTATCGCCTCGGATATGGCGGATTATATACCACTTCAGTTAACTCATGTGGGGAAGCTTACCATTCGCATTAGCGAAATGGATCGGAATCAGCTGATCTCCCCCATTATAGAAACGACAGAAATGTCGATTTCTGTCGTTTCTATGCGTCTGGACGCCGTCGCTTCGGATGCTTTTCGTATATCTAGGTCTAAAGTAGTAACCCTAATCAAGAACGGTCGATGTCAGGTGAATTGGAAAACGACTGAGAATCCGGCAGAACCGGTAAAAGAGGGAGATGTCTTGTCGCTACGCGGGTCTGGCCGTACAAAGGTGGGGGAAATTCAGGGGCGTTCTAAAAAAGGACGTTTGCTAGTTTCGCTTATCAGGTATAAGTAAGAAAGCCGTTAAAACCGGAGGTTCTTCCCACGAATGTCACCACTTTTGGACAAAATAGCTGGTCATGTGGAGGTAATTCTGCTACCATTGTAGAATAGTAAGTGGCGAACCCAAATTAGAGGAGGTGTCGACATGCCGCTTAGTCCTTTGGATATACACAACAAAGAATTTACTAAGTCTTTTCGCGGCTATGATGTAGATGAAGTAAACGACTTCCTCGACGAAATCATCAAAGACTTCGAATTTTTCACTCGTGAGAAAAAACAATTGGAGCAACAAGTCGAGGAATTACAGCAGGAATTGGAGCAAGCAATGGATCAACAATTGCCTCCGATTCAGGAAGCTAGTCCACAACCTCCTGCACCTGCTCAACAACCGCAGCCTCGCTATCAAGCACCAGAACAATCTTATCCGGCTACGCCTTCCCCAGCTGCACTATCGTCCATGGAGCAAAGCATCCATAAGTCGATTCGTGTCGCTCAGGAAGTGGCTGAAGAAGTTCGCTTGAATGCAAAGAAAGAAGCAGAGTTGATTGTACAAGAGGCTGAGAAAAACGCAGATCGGATCATCAACGAAGCGTTGCAAAAAGCCCGTGCAATTCACAGTGAACTGTTTGACCTCAAGCAAAAAGCAACGATCTATCGTGCGCGTTTCCGTACGCTGGTTCAATCTCATATGGATATCCTAGACAATTCCGATTGGGAATCCCTTGAGGAGCTTGAGGAAGGTTTGGAAGAAGCGGGAGAACAGTTGAATCAATATGCACAATCTGGCCCTGAAACGATGAGCCTGGAATCTGGTGAACAGTTCAGTACACAGGAATATAGTGCACAGGACTTCAACACCCAAGAATTTAACCCAACGATAGGTAACGATGATAGTGGCTACGCAGAATCTTCTTATATGGATGAAGAGGACGAGCCACGTCGTGATCTGCGCCGTACATCTCGCAAGATGAAACGGAAAGCGATGTTCTAATAACTGATAGAAGCACTGACCAGCTTGACACAGGGGTTTTGTGCTTGGTATCATTTAGAAAATGATCGATTGGGTTACCCAATGAAAAGAAATCAGGTAGGTCTTCGCTAACAAGAGACAAACCTGAGTTTTTCAAAAAGACCCTGTGGATCCTCCACAGGGTCTTATCATATCCGGCAATGACTGGGAGAGTAAGCAAGGGGTTCATGGTATAAGCGAGCCAGGGATGGTGTAAGCCTGGTCGATGTCCCTTACTGAAGATCACCCAAGAGCCGTCCCCTGAAATGGCGAAATCCAGAATAGGGCGGACCGAGTCATTTACGTTACGAATGCTTGAGTGAGTTCTAACCACTTTTTTGTGGCTTAGGACTTTAGTAGGGTGGTACCACGGGTTACTTCTCGTCCCTAAGGGGATTGAGAAGTTTTTTTATTTCTGAAGGGGTGAGATTGTTGGACTATAAAAAAACCTTAAATTTACCTGAAACGGAGTTTCCGATGCGAGGAAACTTACCCAACCGTGAACCAGAAATGCAGGCATGGTGGGATAGGACAGATGTCTATGGTCAAGTGGCAAAGAAACGGGCGGGACAGCCGAAGTTTATCTTGCATGATGGTCCCCCCTATGCGAATGGAGATATCCATATTGGGCATGCATTAAATAAGGTGCTAAAGGATTTTATCGTTCGATATAAATCGTTGCAAGGATTTGATGCTCCATATGTTCCCGGATGGGATACCCATGGTCTGCCGATTGAACAGGCAGTTACCAGCAAGAAGAAAGTGAACCGGAAGAAGATGGACCCTGTCGAGTTCCGCAAGATCTGTGAAGATTACGCTCTCTCCTTTGTTGAAAAGCAGAAAGCACAGTTTAAACGATTGGGCGTTCGCGGGGATTGGGATCATCCGTACATTACCTTAAAGCCGGAGTATGAGGCAAGTCAGATTCGCGTTTTTGGTGAGATGGCGAAGAGAGGCTATGTGTATCGTTCCTATCGCTGCATCTATTGGTCTCCTTCCTCGGAATCCGCCCTGGCTGACGCTGAGATCGAATATCAGGATAAACGTTCTCCCTCCATCTATGTAGCCTTTGATGTAAAAGATGGGAAGGGCAAACTACCTGAGGATGCCTCCGTCATCATCTGGACAACCACTCCCTGGACGCTCCCTGCTAACTTGGGGATTGCTCTCGGTGCAGAATTTACGTATGTACTCGTAACTACAGGAGAAGGGCGTAAATTTTTGTTGGCAGAGGATTTAGCTGAGGATGTGCTTAAGCTAATCGGAGTTGAAGAGTACACCAAAGAAGAAACTTTCCGCGGAAAAGAGTTAGAGGGTGTTCTTTGCCAACATCCCTTTTATGATCGAGAAAGTCCAATCATTCTTGGAGACCATGTCACATTGGATGCGGGTACAGGTTGTGTCCATACGGCTCCTGGGCATGGTGTGGATGACTTTGAACTTGCTAAGAAGTATGGACTGGGTGTTATTAGTCCAGTTGATGAAAAAGGAAAGTTGACGAAAGAAGCTCCTGGATTTGAAGGATTGTTTTACGATGATGCCAATAAAGTGGTCACCGAAAAACTGACCGAATCAGGTCATCTATTGAAACTCGTCTTTATCACCCATCAATATCCCCATGATTGGCGGACGAAGAAGCCAGTTATCTTCCGGGCGACAGAGCAATGGTTTGCCTCCATCGATGGATTCCGCAAAGAGATGCTAGATGCGATTCAACATGTAAAATGGACTCCATCCTGGGGAGAAACACGACTAGGAAATATGGTAGAGGATCGAAATGACTGGTGTATTTCCAGACAACGAGTCTGGGGAGTACCCCTTCCTATTTTCTATTGTGAATCCTGTAATCACCCGCATATCACGGATGAGTCAATCGATAAGGTGGCTGATTTATTTAGCCAAGAAGGTTCCTCTGTGTGGTTTGCCCGAGATGCAAAAGAGTTATTACCTGAAGGTACTCAGTGTTCGGAGTGTGGAAACCATAGCTTCCGTAAAGAGACCGACATCATGGATGTCTGGTTTGACTCCGGTTCGAGTCATGCGGCTGTTCTGGAAACACGAAAAGATTCCTCCTGGCCAGCGGACCTCTATCTAGAAGGTTCAGATCAATATCGTGGCTGGTTTAATTCTTCCTTGTCTACTTCGGTTTCGACGAAGGGTACTGCACCTTATCGTGAAGTTCTCTCCCATGGATTTACACTGGACGGGGAAGGAAAGAAGATGTCTAAATCCCTCGGCAATGTGATTGATCCCTTGAAAGTGATGAAAAACTATGGCGCCGACATTTTACGTCTATGGGTTTCCTCTACGGATTATCAAGCCGATGTTCGGGTTTCAGAGGACATCCTGAAGCAGATCGCTGAGGCTTACCGGAAAATCCGTAATACCTTGCGTTTTCTTCTTGGAAACTTGGCGGATTTTGCTCCTGTGGAATACGCGGTCCAAGTGGCTGATTTGGATGAAATCGACCGCTATGCGTTAATTAAGTTGCAGCGGTTGATTGAGAAAGTAACGACTGGATATGAAAACTATGATTTTCATACTGTCTACTATCAAATCCATCACTTCTGCACCGTTTTCTTGAGCCAGTTCTATCTAGACGTATTAAAAGATCGCCTCTACACGTTGCCTGCTGCTGATGCCAAACGCCGTTCTTCCCAGACGGTCATGTTGGAAATGCTAAAAACCCTGGTGGTTTTGGTGAACCCCATCATTCCGCACACGACAGAAGAAGTATGGAAATTTGTGCCGGGTACCAAGGATGAAAGCATTCAGTTAGCAGATTTTCCTCAAATGAAGGTAGCGGTATTGGATCGTGAACTTGAGGAGAAGTGGGATCGCTTGACTGAACTGCGGGATACGGTGCTGAAAGCGTTGGAAGAAGCACGTGCGGCCAAGGTGATTGGGAACTCCCTCGGAGCGGCTGTAGAGCTATATCCATCCGAATCCAATTTTGAGCTACTACACAGCATTCAGGACAATCTGACGGAGCTGTTTATCGTTTCCCAGGTTAGCTTATTCCAAGGAGCTAAACCTGAGAGTGAAGGAGTAGTTAAGGGAGAGGGACTCGATGTAAAGGTAAATCCTGCTTCCGGTGAAAAATGTCAACGTTGCTGGATGATCAGTCCCACGGTAGGGACGGATGAAACCTACCCAGAGCTTTGTGATCGCTGCGCAGACACGGTTTCTAAGCACTACGCTGACGTGGAGTGACGAGGTAGGATTAAAGAGATCATCCCACTGCATTTCAAGAATGAAAAAATCCGCAACCAGAGAATGTAGCTGGTTGCGGATTTTTATTGTCGTTGTTGACCTTCACTGTGGATAAGAAAAGCTAATAACGAAATAGCAGAGATACCAATCATGATCATGCCAATGTGATTAAGGAGTGGGGAGCTATAGGGAAGGATGAGGCGATCCACAAAAAGGAGTAGGACTCCAGTCCACCCATTGACTATCAATACACGATGATTGGCATGTGTGTAAAACCCTTCTTCGTCTTTCATGTGTGTCACACCTCTTGTTACTAATGTAGGTTCAGGATATCACAGGTAGTCAGGTGTTTGTAGGAGACTCAGCGAGTAAGGATTCGTATTCATTCAGACGCGTTGAATTTGTGGATTTTGGGAGACTATAAAAGGAATTCCTTCCCGTCATTTGCGCATGACCCGCGACTGCACAGGAAGAAAGGGGTATGATAGCCATGCTAACAGAGGAACAACTGGCTGGATTAAAGAGCCAATTGGAAAATGAAAAGGCACGTCTGCAAAAGAAATTATCCGATAACAACCATTTTGGGATGGAACAAGGAATGAATGACTCAATCGGTGAGTTATCCGGTTATGATAACCATCCTGCGGATATTGGAACCGAATTGTTTGAGCGAGGGAAGGATCTTGCTTTAAATGATGAACATGAAGAGCAATTGGAAGAAGTAGAAATGGCGCTTCTGCGGATGGATGCACATCATTATGGCACTTGTGTGGTTTGTGGTGAAGAGATTCCTTATGAACGACTGGAGGCAGTACCTGAGACTTCTTTTTGTATTGACCATCAACGGGATAAGGATATTTCCAATCGTCGCCCTGTTGAGGAACAAGTACTACAGAGTCCCTTTGGGCGGACCTTTAATGATTGTAAAGATGATAATGCCTTTGATGGAGAGGATGCATGGCAAGCTGTTGAACGTTATGGGACATCTAATCCACCGGATTTCTTCCGCGAAGGGAAGGACTACAATGAGTTAACGATTGATCCAGAAGAGCGGATTGGATATGCAGATGATGTAGAGGAACTTGCAGTGGCTGGAGTGGATGGCCGGCCGATTGAAAGTACTGTAGGAATTTATCAAGATGCAGCCAATCGAAGAAAAGAAGAAATAGATGACGAAGAGAATCCCCTCGAGTAACTAACTCTATTGTGAACATGATATGCCATTTCTACCTGGAGAGCCTCCATGCTCTCCTTTTCAAGTTGTTGGCTTACTTGGGCTTGTGCTACAATGAGATCCTGAAACCAGTGTGAATAAATCCGTGAAAGCGGTACTTATAAGTCATGAAGAGGGACAGGAGGAAGCATTGTTGCGCTACTATATATTTGCTGCTGCAATCTTGCTGTTGGATCAGGCGACAAAGTGGTTGGTTATGAAAAAAATGCATTTGTATGAGTCGATTCCATTGTGGGAAGGCGTTTTTCACATTACTTCCCATCGAAACCGTGGAGCTGCTTTTGGCATTTTGCAAGACCAACGCTGGTTGTTTATTTTGGTTACGTGTGCCGTGTTGGCGGCTATCGTCTTCTACCTGATGCGGATAGGAAAGAGTCAACCGATGCTTTCTTGGTCTTTGGCTTTAATCCTGGGTGGAGCGATCGGAAATCTTGTGGATCGGATCCGTTTTGGTGAAGTCGTCGATTTCCTGGATTTCCGCTATATCAACTTTGCCATATTTAACATAGCGGACTCTGCAATTTGTATCGGAGTTGCCCTCATGTTGTTGGTTACGTTACGTCAGTCCGAGGGTGAGTCGGAAGGGGCGGCAAAGGAGAAGTTGGTCCAAAAAGCAGGGGATAGCCAGTGAGTGATACAGAGAACTTACACGCTTTTCATGTGGACGAATCGGAGGCAGGAGAACGGCTGGATAAATTCCTTGCTAATCGCGAGGATGATTGGTCCCGGATGGCTGTCCAGGCTTGGATCAAGGATAACCGAGTGCTGGTAGATGGCCAGCATGTAAAAAGCAATTATCGTCTTGCAGTAGGGGAACATATAGAAGTAGCCGTTCCTCCTCCGGAAGAGTTACACATCGAAGCAGAAGCGATCCCACTGGAGATTGTATATGAAGATGACGATGTGATCGTTGTGAATAAAGAGCGGGGGATGGTGGTTCACCCGGCACCAGGAAATTACTCGGGAACGATGGTCAATGCTTTACTTTACCATTGCGACGATCTTTCGAGTGTAGGCGGGGTGATTCGCCCCGGGATTGTGCATCGCATCGATAAAGATACCTCGGGCCTGATCATGGCTACTAAAAATGATGTGGCACATTGGTCTTTAGCGGAGCAGTTGAAGGAGCATACGGTGGAGCGAGTCTATGAAACACTTGTTATCGGTAATCTCCCCCATGATCATGGAACCATCGATGCGGCGATTGGACGCGATCCAAAAAACCGTCAACGAATGGCCGTGGATCCAAAAAAGGGAAAACATGCGATTACTCATTTTGAAGTGGTAGAGCGATTTGGAAAGGCGACTTTGGTTCGATGTTGTTTGGAGACGGGTCGCACCCATCAGATTCGTGTGCATATGAAGTATATTGGCCATCCGATTGTTGGAGACCCTGTGTACAGCACCCAGGTGAAGAAATGGCCGATTAACGGGCAGGCGTTACATGCCAAAGTACTCGGGTTTCTCCATCCACGCACCGGGGATAAGCTTCGCTTTGTATCCGAAGTACCAGAGGATATGAAGGCATGTTTAGTTCGTCTTCGTCAACAATAATGTGATTGACATCCTATAGGGGATCCGTCATAATAATTTTAACTGAATAAGACCTTTTAACTCAGTCCCGTGAGGCTGGCAAGGGTGCGTATGCACGGAGTAGTGTGCGCTTTTTTGCCGAACATGGGTAAAAGAAGCGCTTTTTTTATGGAGAGAGGAATGATCCACTTGGATATGAAAACCATCCTCGATGATGCGGCCATTCGCCGGGCATTGACACGGATCGCTCATGAGATCATTGAGCGGAACAAGGGAGTATCGGAAGTGGTTCTCGTCGGTATTCGAACGCGAGGGATCTACCTTGCCAAACGGTTAGCCGAACGAATTCAGACCATCGAAGAGCAGACGGTCCCTGTTGGGGAATTGGATATCACCCTCTACCGAGACGATTTGACAGAGAAGATCGAACAACCGGAGGTGCGGGATTCAGATCTACCTGTCTCTATCCATGGTAAGACCGTTGTTCTGGTGGATGATGTTCTCTTTACCGGACGTACGGTACGAGCGGCAATGGATGCATTGATTGATCAAGGGCGCCCGAAGATGATCCAACTGGCCGTACTGGTGGATCGGGGACACAGGGAGTTACCGATTCGGCCTGATTATGTAGGGAAAAACGTTCCTACCTCTCACAGTGAAGTCGTCACGGTCACTGTAGAGGAAATTGATCCCCAGGATCGAGTCATGATTCGTAAATAAAATCAATAAGAGTTCACCCTTTAAGGACGATCCCGTGAGGTCGGTAAGGGAGGACGCTAGGCTTCCCCATGGTCCTTTGAAACTTGGGAAAGTGCGTCTCTCTGCCGAATCTCAGGCAGAGAGCTTTTTTATACCAAGGAGGTTTCGTTTATGAAAGAAAAAATGGTTCTGGATGTTCATGAGAAACCGCCTATTGGAAAGTGGTTGGCCTTTAGCTTACAACACCTTTTTGCCATGTTCGGAGCAACCATTCTTGTACCGATGCTGACCGGCCTCTCCCCTGCTGTTACCCTGATGTGTAGTGGAGTAGGAACGATAGCCTATCTCCTCATTACACGAGGGAAAGTACCTGCGTACCTAGGCTCATCCTTCGCTTTTATCGTTCCGATTATCTCAGTATCCCAATCCCAAGGAAAAGAGGCCGCTTTGTTCGGATGTTTCCTCGTCGGCCTCGTTTACGGTGTAGTGGCTCTGATCGTTGGTAGGATGGGTTCTGGTTGGTTGGATAAAATATTGCCACCCGTTGTTATAGGCTCAGTGGTCATTGTCATTGGGTTGGCTTTAGCAGGAACCGCAGTCGATATGGCGAGTATGAAAAAGGTAGCCGTACCCATCCCCGATACAGTAAAAGAGTATCAGGCATTACCAGGTCAAGTGGATCAGGTGAATCAGGAGAAAGGGACCATTACTTTGAAGGTTTACTCGATGGAAACCTTCGGGGTAGCTTTAGCCACCCTGGCAATCGCGATCAGTGCCAGTCTTTTTCTTAGAGGGTTCCTCAATTTAATTCCGATTTTACTGGGGATCATTGGAGGATACCTCATTGCCCTCTCACTAGGAATGGTCGACCTTACCCCTGTACGAGAGGCCCCTTGGTTGGCGCTCCCTGAGTTTACTTCCCCGAAAGTCTCCTGGTCAGCAGCATGGGTAATCGTACCCGTCACCTTGGTGGTGTTGGCTGAGCATATCGGTCACTTAGTCGTGACGAGTAACATTATGGAACGAGATTTGTCAAAGGATCCAGGACTTCATCGCTCCCTTTTGGGAGATGGGGTATCCGTCATTTTTTCCTCCTTTCTAGGAGGGCCGCCAACAACGACTTACGGAGAAAATATCGGTGTGATGGCGATCTCGCGTATCTTTAGCGTCTGGGTGATTGGTGGGGCAGCCGTGTTGGCGACAACCTTCTCCTTTATCGGAAAACTCTCGGCATTGATTGCGACCATCCCTACCCCAGTGATGGGTGGTGTTTCCATCCTCCTCTTTGGCATCATCGCCTCCTCGGGACTTCGGATGTTGGTAGAAAATCGCATTGATTTTAGTGATAAGCGAAATTTGGTCATCGCCTCTGTGGTCCTGGTCATCGGCATTGGCGGTGCTGTCCTCAAGTTGACGGGTATTCATCTGGAACTTGAAGGTACAGCGCTAGCTACCGTAGTGGGGATTCTACTCAATCTAGTGTTTCCGCTGAAACGAAAAGGAAAAAATAACAGTGCTTCCCAAGTGGCCTAAAACTATAAAGCGAAGAAGCAACCTTTAAATCCAGTCCTGTGAGACTGAGGAAGGAAGCGGGTAATCTCCAGTGGTAATTCCTATCACTTGGTGGATTGCAACCTGGCCACTCCTTCCGATAAAACAGAAGGAGTTCTTTTACGAAGAAGAGAGAGGAGACGATATAGAATGATTTCAATGATAGCGGATCGCGGCCATTTAATTGATACGGATCATTTGTCTCGGGAGGAGATGGAGGAGCTCTTCATACGAGCAGAGTATTGGCGTACCCATCCTGAAGCATGGCAACACGCCTTTCCAGGACGCTTTGCTGCCAATCTCTTCTTCGAACCAAGTACGCGCACACGGATTTCTTTTGAAGTGGCGGAGAAAAAACTAGGAATGGAAACCCTACATTTAGATGGTGAACGCTCCAGTACGGTGAAGGGCGAGACGATGGAGGATACGTTAAAAACTTTGGCGGCCATCGGGGTGGAGGTCGTCGTCGTTCGCCACCAGGGAGTTGGGCGACTGGCTACCATGGCGGAGGTCGACACAGGGGTTACCTTGATCAACGCAGGGGAAGGAAATGGTGGCCATCCTACCCAAGCATTGCTGGACCTCTTTACATTACAGCGTCATTTTGGTCACTTAGCTGGTCTAACCGTAGTGATCGCTGGGGACATTCGTCACAGTCGTGTAGCTCGCTCTAATTTGTGGGCATTACGCTCCTTCGGTGCCCGGGTAATAGTAACTGGCCCGGAATCCATGAGAGATCCCTCAATGGAGGAGGTAGCAAGCTACCTTCCCTTTGATGAAGCGATCGAACAGGCCGATGCGCTCATGATGCTCCGCGTCCAATTGGAACGGCATGAGGAGAGTCTATTTACTTCAGCCGATGCGTATCGGTTGGCCTATGGATTGACACGGGAACGATTGGAGAGGATGCCCGCTCATGGAATCATCCTGCATCCAGCACCTGTCAATCGTGATGTGGAGATTGAGAGCGAGTTAGTTGAGCATCCCCGCTCTAAGATTTTTACTCAAATGGAGAATGGGGTTTGGATTCGGATGGCCGTCTTGGAACGAGCACTATTGGGGAGAGGATGAGGGGATATGGGAGGACAATTGTTAACGAAGGGCAGAATGATCGGTGAGGGCGGTCAGTTGGTCCCTGCAGATGTGCGTATCCATGAGGGACAGATTGTTGAGATCGGAGCCAATCTTCCAGAAGCAGGGGATAAGGTGATTCCGGTAGATGGCAAGCTAATCATACCTGGATTAATCGATCTGCATATTCACCTGCGGGAGCCAGGTTTTGAGGCAAAGGAGACAATCGCAACAGGGACAAGCGCCGCGGCTAAGGGTGGCTATACTGCAGTGGCATGTATGCCAAATACACGCCCAGTGACGGATCGTGTAGAAGGTGTGCGCAGGATCCTTGAGACCAATGAGCGCGAAGGAAGTGGTGTACGAGTTCTCCCGATTGCTGCGATTACCAAGACTTCTAATGGCGAAGAGCTGACGGATATGGAGGCCTTAAAGGAAGCGGGAGCCTTTGCAGTTTCTGATGATGGGGTAGGGGTACAGAGTCCACGGATGATGAAAGCGGCGATGCGACTTGCAGCAGAGGTGGATGTTGCGGTAGTTGCCCACTGTGAAGAGGAGGATCTGTTGGTAGAGGGAGCCTGTGTTCATGAGGGTAGCTTTGCAAAAGCTTACGATCTTCCTGGCATCCCTGGAGAGTCTGAAGCGATCCATGTAGGACGGGATATACTACTAGCCGAAGATACCGGGGTACATTATCACATTTGCCACATGAGTGCAGAGGCATCTGTCCGTTTGCTTCGGGAAGCAAAATCCCGGGGGCAGCGGGTAACCGGGGAAGTCACCCCTCATCATCTACTTCTTTGCGAAGAGGATATTCCAGGGTTAGATACACGCTATAAAATGAACCCTCCTCTAAGACGGAAAAGGGATCAACAAGTTTTATTGGCAGCACTAAAGGATGGCACCATCGACTTTATTGCGACGGACCATGCCCCTCACATCGCTGAGGAGAAGGCGCAAGGGATGGTTAACTCCCCCTTTGGGATCGTCGGTCTAGAGACAGCTTTCCCCCTCCTTTACACGCACCTTGTGGAAACAGGCAAGCTGACGCTAAGTGAGTTAGTGGACAAGATGACCCGGATTCCAGCAGAGTGCTTCAATCTGCCCTGGGGACGTTTGGTGGAGGGAGCGGTTGCGGATCTGGCCGTGATTGACTTAGAAACCGAACGAGCAGTCGACCCCGATAATTTTGCTTCAAAAGGGCGTAATACCCCCTTCGAAGATTGGAAGCTAAAAGGCTGGCCTACGATGACCATAGTTGAAGGGCGTATCGTATGGCAGGAAACTGGGGTTCACATCTAAGCTCGGGCATGGTTGGATTAAAGTAGAGAGGCTGACAATAAGGAACGGGAAAATTGGGAGGGTGAAACATGAGGGCCAAGCTATTATTAGAAGATGGAACCAAGATGGAAGGACACTCCTACGGAGCAGAGGGTGAGCAGGTAGGGGAAGTCGTATTTAATACAGGGATGACAGGGTATCAAGAAGTGTTGACGGACCCTTCCTATTGTGGGCAAATCGTTACGATGACGTATCCTCTCATCGGCAACTATGGGCTAAATCGGCATGACCTAGAATCGCGTAGTCCTTTTGTGAACGGATTTATCACCCGGGAAGAGGCTACAGTACCTAGTCATTGGCGAAGTGAGCAGAGCATTAGCCACTGGCTAAAGGAATACGGGATTCTGGGGGTCAGTGGGATTGATACCCGAATGCTCACGAAGAAACTTCGTATCCATGGCACGATGAAAGGAATCCTTTCTACTTTAGAAGAACCATGGGAGGCATTAGCTGAACGCCTCGGGGCGACGGAGTTAATGCGCGATCAGGTTGCACGGGTAAGTGCACGCAACATCCATGTTTCCCCAAGTTATGGACCGCGAGTGGTGCTGATGGACTTTGGCGCCAAGTATGGACAACAGCGTGAATTAACCAAGCGGGGTTGCGATGTCGTCGTAGTTCCCTGGAATACCTCAGCAGAGGAAGTTCATCGCTTGCGCCCAGATGGCGTATTTTTGTCCAATGGTCCTGGAGACCCGAAGGATATCCCCTCAGCGATTCGTACGGTAGAACAATTACTAGGCCATTATCCACTCTTCGGGATCTGTCTTGGTCATCAATTATTTGCCCTCGCCTGTGGCGCGGACACAGAGAAGATGAAGTTTGGTCACCGGGGTTCTAATCAACCGGTAAAGGAATTATCTACAGGGCGCACTGCGATTACCTCTCAAAATCATGGGTACACCGTGCGCATCGATTCCTTAAAAGATACGCCCCTGGAATTAACGCACATTGCTCTAAATGACGGTACCTGTGAAGGATTAGCACATAAGGAGTTGCCAGCCTTCTCCGTTCAGTACCATCCCGAAGCCGCTCCAGGCCCTCATGATTCCAATTATCTCTTTGATCGCTTCGTAGAAATGTTGACCAAAAAGGAGGGCGCCGTCCATGCCTAAAGATACCACGTTGAAAAAAATCCTGGTGATCGGTTCCGGTCCCATAGTGATCGGGCAGGCGGCGGAGTTTGACTATGCGGGTACCCAGGCGTGCCAATCGCTAAGAGAAGAAGGCATTGAAGTGATTCTGATCAATAGTAACCCCGCAACGATTATGACGGATACGGACATCGCCGATAAAGTTTACATTGAGCCAATGACCCCAGAGTTTATCACCCAAGTGATTCGAAAAGAACGCCCAGATGGACTTCTGCCAACTCTAGGAGGGCAAACGGGTCTGAACTTAGCAGTAAAGTTGGCGGAGAGTGGCGTCTTGGAGCGAGAAGGAGTACGACTTCTCGGTACGGAGCTCCATGCGATCACCTGTGCAGAGGACCGGGATCTGTTTCGTAATTTGATGCGCGAGTTAAATGAGCCGGTGCCTGAGAGCGATATCGTACACACCGTGGAGGAGGCGGTCTCCTTTGCGGATCAGACTGGGTATCCATTGATCGTACGTCCCGCCTATACATTGGGCGGCTCCGGCGGAGGAATTGCCGACTCGGAGGAAGAACTGCGTGAAATCGTGGATAATGGGATTCGCTATAGTCCGATTGGCCAATGTCTCATTGAACAGAGTATCGCTGGATTTAAGGAAGTAGAGTATGAGGTCATGCGGGATGCGGCGGATAACGCTATCGTCGTTTGTAACATGGAAAACTTTGACCCAGTGGGTGTCCATACAGGGGATTCTATCGTCTTCGCTCCTACCCAAACCCTCTCGGACCGAGAGCATCAAATGTTGCGTACGGCTTCATTGAAGATAATTCGAGCGCTTGACATTCGCGGTGGATGTAATGTGCAGTTGGCCCTTGATCCACACAGCTTTCAGTATTATGTCATCGAGGTAAATCCCCGGGTAAGCCGCTCCAGTGCCCTCGCCTCTAAAGCGACGGGTTATCCTATCGCTCGGATCGCGGCAAAGATTGCGATTGGCTATCAATTGGATGAGATTATTAACCCGGTGACAGGGGAGACCACCGCTTGCTTTGAACCCACACTGGACTATGTTGTATCAAAAATTCCGCGCTGGCCCTTCGATAAATTTACGGATGCAAACCGGAAGCTAGGTACCCAGATGAAAGCGACTGGGGAAGTAATGGCCATCGGTCGTACCCTGGAAGAATCTCTGTTTAAGGCTGTACGGTCCCTAGAGATTGACCTGGATCATGTACAACTTCCTGATGCAGATCAATTGGATCGCAAGACCCTCATCCAACGCTTAGCCGTACCCGATGATGAACGTCTCTATTTACTCGCAGAATGGTTCCGCCGTGGGGAAGGCCTTGAAGAGGCACACCGCATCACCCAGATTGATCGTTTCTTCCTCGGGAAATTAGAAAAGATCGTTGCATTAGAGAGGGAGCTAGCCGATGAGGAGTGGACGCTAGATCTTCTTACCCGAGCCAAACGACTTGGGCTAACGGATCGAAGTATCGCCCGGTTTAGTGGTCGAAAGGAAGAAGAAGTGCGTCGCTATCGCCAAGCAGAGGGATTACGGCCGGTATATAAGATCGTGGATACCTGTGCCGCGGAATTTGAAGCGGCTACTCCTTACTTTTACTCCACCTATGAGTGGGAAGATGAGGTAGTTAAGACAGGGAAAGATACCGTCGTAGTTCTTGGGTCGGGTCCTATCCGGATTGGGCAGGGAGTAGAGTTTGACTATGCGACTGTCCATGCGATCCAGGCGATTCGTGATGCTGGATTGGAAGCCGTAATTATCAACAACAACCCGGAGACGGTTTCCACTGACTTTAATATCTCTGATCGACTCTACTTTGATCCGCTCTACATTGAAGACGTTCTTCACATTATTGAAAAGGAACAACCTGTCGGGGTCATCGTCCAATTTGGTGGACAGACTGCCTTAAACCTGGCACGGGATTTAAGAGAAGCAGGTATCCCGATCCTGGGTACTTCTCTTGATGAGATTGACCGAGCAGAGGATCGCGAAAAATTTGAGCGTCTTCTTGGTGATGTAGGAATCCCACAACCTCCTGGTAAAGGGGTTACCTCCGTTGAAGAGGCGTTGGAAGTGGTCAGAGAGCTTGGCTTCCCTGTCCTTGTACGCCCCTCCTATGTGATCGGAGGACGGGCGATGGAGATCGTCTATAGTGAGAAAGAATTGCTTAATTATATGGCTGCGGCGGTGAAGGTAAATCCTAATCACCCGGTTTTGATCGATCGCTATTTGCAAGGGAAAGAGATCGAGGTAGATGCTATCTCCGATGGTGAAACCGTGATGGTGCCTGGCATCATGGAGCATATCGAGCGGGCAGGAGTTCACTCAGGGGACTCGATTGCGGTTTACCCTCCACGCTCCATCACCCAGAAGCAAAAAGAGCGCCTGGTAGAAATGACGACCCAGCTAGCTCGGGCACTAAAAACCAAAGGGCTTATCAATATCCAGTTCGTTCTTCATGAAGAAGAAATTTATGTGCTGGAGGTAAATCCTCGGGCATCACGAACCGTACCTTTCCTCAGTAAAGTGACAGGGGTACCTATGGCGCGTGTTGCGACACGAATCATGCTGGGGCATAATCTATTGGCTCAGGGGTATTCAGGTGGCTTATGGCCTGAAGGGGAGGATGTAGCGGTTAAAGTACCTGTATTCTCCTTCGCCAAACTGCGCCGAGTGGATGTCACACTAGGGCCGGAAATGAAATCGACAGGAGAAGTTATGGGACGAGATCGAGATTATGCTCGTGCTGTCTATAAAGGGCTCCTCGCAGCAGGTGTCTCTCTCCCTCGCTTTGGAACAATCATCGCTACGATTAGCGATAAGGATAAAGAAGAGGCGATGGTTCTCATGCATCGCTTCCACCAACTGGGATATCAAATTGTAGCGACCAGCGGAACAGCCGATATGTTAACAGAAGCAGGCTTGCCCGTTACGCGGGTTAATAAGTTAAAGGATGGATCTCCCCATATTCTGGACTGGATTCGTGAAGGGAAGGCGGACCTCGTCGTCAACACCTGGACCCGTGGTAAAACGCCAGAGCGAGATGGTTTCCGGATTCGTCGGGAGGCCGTCGAGCACGGGATCGCTTGCCTTACCTCACTCGATACCGTAGAAGCCCTTCTTACAACCCTAGCCTCCATCTATCTAACCGCTGAACCTATCGGACAACCGAAGGAAGCCCCTGTACAAACGGTGGAGGTGACCGTCTGATGAGTGCCACCAGCACAGATCAATCGTTGTCTCAACGTGAGAGGGTGGCGGTGGCGCTTGATGTGCCCAGTTGGCAAGCGGCAGAGGCTTTTCTAAACCAGTGGCAGGGAAATGAAAAACCCTTTATAAAGGTGGGAATGCAACTCTTCTATGCCGCAGGGCCTGGGTTTATCCAGGAACTGACCGCCGCAGGGTATGACATTTTCCTCGATGTAAAACTACACGATATTCCGAACACCGTAGCGAGTGCGGTTCGTTCCCTTGCAGGGCTTGGGGTGAAATGGATAACCCTTCATGCCTCAGGTGGCCGGGCGATGATGGAGGCTGCTCGGGAAGCGGCAGAAGAGGCCGGTAGCCAGCGCCCGCGGCTCCTCGCGGTCACTCAACTAACGAGTACCGATCAAGAGATGTTAAATCATGAGATCGGCATCCCGGGAACGGTGCGCGACTCAGCTCTTCATTTAGCCGATCTAGCCCAACAAGCGGGGATGGACGGTATCGTCTGCTCAGGGGAAGAGGCACGAGGCATGAAGGAAAGTGTGGGTTCTCTCTTCACGGTCACCCCAGGAATTCGCCTCGACGGGAAGGCCTCAGAGGATCAAAAGCGTGTCATGACTCCCGAAGCGGCAATCAGTGAAGGGGCGGATATCCTTGTTGTGGGCCGTCCCATCACCCAGGCAGAAGACCCTGTAGCAGCTTATCAGAGTATCCTTAAGCGAGTGGAAGAAGCAAGGGGGAATAGAGGATGAGTCAAATCTGGAACGGATTGGAAACCATGAAGCGAACCGGTGTACTGAAAGAAGGTCACTTCGTCCTCTCATCAGGTCGTCATAGTGAGCAATACATGCAGTGTGCTCAGCTTCTGCAAAATCCAAAGGAAGCCGAAGCGGCGGGAGAAGCCCTAGCTGATTTGTTTCGCGACATCGAAGTGGATGTCGTAGTCGGTCCGGCATTAGGTGGCGTTATCATCGCCCATGAAACCGCAAGGGCGCTAGGTGTCCGCTGTCTCTTTGCCGAGCGGAAAGAAGGAGAGATGAGCCTTCGCCGGGGCTTTGCAGTATTTCCAGGAGAAAAGGTTCTTGCTATCGAAGATGTCGTCACTACCGGGGGATCTGTCCAGGAAGTCGTCGACCTTGTAGAGGAACTTGGGGCTAAGGTCGTCGGAATCGGCTCCATCGTTGACCGAAGTGGTGGAAACACAAATTTCCGCCATCCCTATAAAGCACTCCTAGCTCATACGATTGAAAGCTATGAGCCAGAGGCATGTCCCCTATGTATAGAAGGGGTTCCTGTAGAAAAACCGGGGAGTCGGCAAATGACAAAGGCATAAGAATGAAAAGGAATCGACCCAATGCTAGGGTCCGGTTCCTTTTTTGATTTGATGATAAATTGGTACAACCGCTTCTAGTTGACCAAAAGGGTAATTTATTTTAATAGAGAAATAAAAGGTATGAACAAGTTGCACCGTCCCAAAGGGGAAAAAATGCTTTTCTTTATTGTATAACTATCCAAGCGAGAGTAATATTATTTGTATTTTTATATTATTTTTACATACACGAAGGGAATAGCTCTTTTTTAGAGAATATAATTTTTGGAGAGGATGCTCGATAGAGAATTTCTGAATGGGTCGCAGTAGTGTTTGAGTAAATGAGAATGAAGTGTATTGTCCTTTGTGTTCTAGTTAGTGGATGTATGATGAAGTGAAAGAGTTAGATCATATCACTTTAATAATAACTTAATAATAATGATATTTTCTATTTACTCTCTATTGTTATTTTAGAATCAAAAAAAAGATACTGAGTAAAAATAATGCGCCGAGCCGTGGATTAATTTGAGGAGCGATTGTGGTTTGCCTGAGTATCGTGGGTTAAAATTTTCATTTTGCGGGAGACGCATATGATTAACAAACTACAACAAGTACGAGCCTTTATTGGTAACACTCCGCTTGTCCAATTAGATTATGATCGTTTAGAAATTTTTGCGAAGCTAGAGTATCACAATCTGATGAATAGCATTAAAGTGAGACCAGCCTATCACATCCTAAAAGCGGCGATTAAAAAGGGTGAGATAACCCCGAGTACCACGGTAGTTGAATCTTCCTCGGGGAATTTTGGCATTGCGCTTGCTGCTTTGTGTAGACAACTTCAAATAAAATTCGTTCCAGTAATCGATCCTAATATTAATAATGCTTATGAAGATATACTCCGTGCCCTGTCCTATCGAGTGGAGAAGGTTACGGAACGAGATAGGACAGGGGGGTATCTATTAAATCGTTTGCAGAAGGTAAGAGAGCTTTTGCAGGGGATTCCTGATTCTTACTGGCCTAATCAATATGAGAATCCGCTCAATTATGAGTCCCACTACTTTGGGGTAGGAAGTGAAATCGCTCATCACTTTGAAGTGTTGGACTATGCGTTTATTGGGGTGAGTACAGGTGGAACGATTGCGGGTATTTCCCACCGATTGAAGGAGAAATTTCCAAAAATCAAAATCGTTGCCGTGGATTTGGTGGGATCGGTGATCTTTGGTGGGCCACCAAAAAAACGTCACATACCTGGTATTGGTGCTAGTATGGTGCCTAAGCAAATTGAACGCGCATTGATCGACGATGTGGTGATGGTTAAGGAAATCGATGCAATAGATGGCTGTCACCGTTTGTTTGAAGAACATGGGGTGTTTGCCGGGGGTTCCTCGGGAAGTTGCTATCATGCTATCCATCATTATTTTTCTGAGATGGATTTGGTTGAGCGACCGAAGGTGGTTTTTTTGTGCCCAGATGGGGGCACAGCCTATGTAAATACCGTCTATAACGCTGACTGGGTTGCGCAATTACGTCAGGAAGAACATGTAACCAGTTGATCGATGATGCGGTAGTGAACTAAACGAAAAAGAGGGAAAAATATGCTTTATTTGAATACTGAACATATTCAAACCTTAGGGATTGACTGGGATGAAACGGTAAGGGTCATTGGTGAGACGGTTCGCTATATCCAAGAGGGAGCGTATCATCAACCGATAAAGCCCTATCTGCAATTTCCTAACCCGAGTAATCGCATTATTGCTATGCCTGCTTATGTGGGTGCCGATGTCAATATGGCGGGTATTAAATGGATTGCCTCTTTTCCCAAAAATATCGATCAGGGGATGCAACGTGCTCATTCATTAACGATCCTGAATGATGCGAATAATGGCTGTCCGATTGCCATGTTTAATACAGCGATTATCAGCGGGATTCGTACCGCATCAGTGACAGGGCTGATGATCCAAGAAGCCTTGAAAGACCGCCATTTACAGGATTTAAAAGTGGGTCTCCTTGGCTTTGGACCGATTGGGCAGTTGCATTTGCAAATGCTTACAGCCCTTTTTGCGGATTCGATCACAGAGGTCCACTTGTATGATGTACGGGAAATCGACAGGACAGCGATTCCTGAGCAGATCGCAACGCGTACGCACATCGTGGATAAATGGGAAGATGCTTATGAAGGGGCGGATTTATTCATTACTTGCACTGTTTCTGCGAGCGGTTACATCGATAAAAAACCGAAAAAAGGTGCGCTATTACTAAATGTTTCCCTGCGTGATTTTAAGCCTGTGATGCTTGACTACGATCTCGCAGTAGTTGTTGATAGCTGGGAGGAGGTATGTCGGGCGAACACAGATATTGAAGTGATGGCTAAGGAGCGGGGATTGCAAAAGGAAGAGACATTTTCGATGACGGATGTGGTGTGTAAAGGGGTACTTCAGGAGATTCCGGATAACAAAACCCTATATTTTAACCCGATGGGGATGGCCTCCTTTGATATTGCCATTGCAGCCTATTATTACAGACAAGCAGGTGAAAAGGGTGTAGGTCAGACTCTTCAATAAGGGTGTGATTTCAAATGAGTCAGGTCATTCAGGATTATAGGAGGTTCGCAGGTAATGATGTCCTTACTACGCTAACGCTTCTATCCGCTGAGAAGCTCTTATTCCATGAGACCCATGAAAAAGAGCGATTGGATCGAGTTTGCCGATCCATAATGGAAGAGGGAGTTATTCATCATCCGGCGCTCGCTCTGAAACTACCCTCAGGCAATTACTTATTGCTTGATGGTGCCCATCGTGTCATGGCGATGAAAGAGCTTGGTTGCAAAGGGTTAGCTGTACAGGTGGTAGAGGAGCAGCAGGTAAGACTGCGGGCTTGGAATCACCTGCTTCCGATGGGCGAGTGGTGGGAAGCGCTAGGATGTGATCCACATATCACCTGGTCGGATACGAGGATGGATGGCCGCCTGCTTGCTCATGTAACGGAGGCGACGGGCAGGGAGTATTTTCTGTATCCTCGTGACACAGATGAAAATTTGTTCACCCATCTTACAGCTTGGCATCGCATTGTTAGCAAGTACCAACACGGGTGTATCGTACAACGAGTTGCGGATGGAGGAACGACACAGTTTAGGGAAGGGGAAGTATTATTCTCCTATCCGGATTATACCCTGGAGGAGCTAAAGTGGGTTGTGGAAAATGATCGTTTGATGCCAGCGGGTGTTACACGAACAATTGTACAGGGGCGGCTTCTTAATTTACGCATCTCACTAGATTTGCTACAGGAAGAACGCTTCGATCAACACCGCTGGGAGGAGCTGCTCCAGGGTTGGAGTCGTAGCTTAAGACTCTATACGGAACCGGTATACATATGTGAAGGATAGTAGGATCAAAAATTAGCTAGCCGAAGGCATGAGCCACTCAGCAAAAAGACGAGGGAAATTCGTTAAGGAGGTAGAAATATGAGCACCCATGAGAAAATTCGTCAATATATCGAGAGTAATCTCGTTACCTTCGATGCTACAGAAGCTGAATTTACCGATGATGACAATATTTTCGAAAAGGGATTTTTAAATTCGTTGTTTGCTATGCAGATGCTTACCTTTATCGAAACGGAATTCGATTTGACAGTAGACAATGATGACCTTGATCTCGTCAATTTTTCCACAGTGAATAACATTGTTCGTCTTATTGAAAAGAAGCAAAAGGGTAGGTCACCTGCATGAAAGCCCTTCACGATGTGCTTACCCAGGTGGAACAGTTCGCAGCGGAGGAACTTAGGCCCAGAGCAGGGGAGTTTGAAGCACAGCAAGAGATCCCGCAAGATGTGATCATAAGTCTTGCAAAGCATGGGGTCCTAGGTGCAACAATTCCGGTGGAATATGGTGGACTGGCGCTGGATGCTATCGACTACGGTAATCTTACAGAAACGGTTGGTAAGGCATGCAACTCGGTACGTGAATTGCTTACCGTTCATGTTTCATTAGTAGGGGAGTCGATAAAGCGTTGGGGGTCAGAGGAGCAAAAACGGTACTGGTTACCGAGAATGGCAACGGGGGAAATCCTGGCGGCCTTTGCTTTAACCGAACCGGAAGTAGGCTCCGATGCGAAAGGGATTGGTACATCCTATCGACAAGAAGGGAATCGCTTTATCCTTAATGGTCGTAAAAAATGGATCTCCTTTGGGGGAATTGCGGATTTATTTTTGGTATTTGCTTCCCGGGGGGAAGAGATGACTGCCTTTCTCGTCGAATCCTCGATGGCTGGTGTCTCCACGACGAAGATGAGCAACTTACTAGCAAGTAGCTCATCTCACCTTGCTGAAATCCACCTCCAGGATGTAGAGGTACCACTGGAAAATGTATTGAGTCGAGTGGGAGGTGGGTTTGCCTATGTGGTTAATACCGCACTGGATCATGGGCGTTACAGCATTGCTTGGTCAGGAGTAGCCATCGCCCAGGAAGCCCTTGATGGGATGGTGACTTATGGAAGAACCCGCAAACAAGGGGGCAGGGTGATCTGTGAATATGCTGAGGTGCAAAAAATGATCGCAGATGCCAGTGCGAATCTACATGCAGCGCGTGCTCTCTGTGTAGCCGCTGGTTTGAAACGACGGGATAAGCATCCCGATGCGATCATCGAAACCACCATCGCTAAGTACTTCTCCTCAAAAATGGCGATGAAAGTGGCTACCGATGCGGTGCAAGTATTTGGCGGGAACGGTTTTTCCCGGGACTATCCGGTAGAGCGCTTGTTCCGTGAAGCGAAGGTATTAGAGATCATAGAAGGCACCTCCCAGGTGCTTCAACCAGTGATTGCCCAGCATGCACTACGAACTTGCTATCGAAAGGGTTGGTGGAGTGAACCATGATCTATCCGTTAGCAAGGGAATCGGTAGTTCCCGAACAGATCCAGCCTCTCTTTCATGAGCACCTTCGGCATCCCATATTAAATGGAATTCTAGCCGGTCATAACAAAGGACGCATCTATGTGGATCATCCAAGGCACCCTGCCTGTGCATTGATTTGGGCTGAACAAGAGATTTTTTATCTGCTTGGGGAGCCGAAGGCGGCTTTCGTCGATACCCTGCCCACTTTTATCAAAGAAGTGATTGCACCGGAAGCCATGCGCATAGACGACCCTTTTTTTCAGGTAGAGTTGCTTCCTGGGGCAAGTGATTCGCTGAAATGGCAGTCCATTATTGAGGAAGAACTATACGAGTTTATCCCCAAGTCCTATGATCGGGTCATGTTTACCTTTTCCCAGGAGAGATATCGCAAGCTCCCTCCGCTTTCCATACCCCCGGGGGTTCGTGTTGAACCAATTACCTTCGAGTCGCTAGCGAAGGATGAATTGAAAGAGGTACGAGAGATGATCACTGATTTTTGGGTGACATCGGATGCTTTTCTCAAGAAGGGGTTTGGCTATGTTGTCCTGCTTGGGGATGAGGTTGTTTGCTGTTGTTTGACCGCCTTTGCCACTGAGACGGATGTAGAGATTGGGATTCACACGTATAGTCGTGCTCACCGAGGCAAGGGTTATGGCGAGATAGTCACCCGTGCCTTCCTCGACAAGTGTTTGGCAGAGGGCCGGGTTCCCCATTGGAAAACAGAGGATTTTCGTCTGCCCTCGCTCAAGCTGGCGGAAAAGGTAGGGTTTATCAATCGTCAAGAGTATAGAGCGTACGTGTTTTTGTACAACGAATTGGATAATTTCCTATTTACTGCTTACCATCGTCTTCGTTACCGAGGGAACTTTGTGGAAGCAGAGCATTATCTTGAACAAGCGATTAGACTAGGGAAATTAAAGGGGTGGCATCATTTTCTGCTCGCCTGCGGTTATTCATTGGCTAAAGATATAGAAAAATCCTTATTCCATATGAAACAAGCGGTGGAATTGGGTTGGAAGAATGTTTCAGATATCCGCTATGATCTCGATCTAGTCAATCTTCGCAAAACAAAGAGGGGACGATTGTTGCTGGAGGAGTTTGAGAGGAGATTGGGCTAAAGAAAGGCAGGGGACACGATTGATGAAGGTCGCATTTATGTTCCCGGGGGTAGGATCCCACTATGCTGGAATGGGTGAATATTTTAACGATAACTTTAAAATTGCCCGGGAAACCTTTCAAGAAGCGAGTGATACGTTAGGGACAGATATGGTTAGTCTCTGTATGGATAAATCCCGTAAGTTGAGTTTAGATGCCTTGGAAAACGCGCAGACAGCATTGGTCACGGTTAGTATGGCGGCATTTCGCGTGTTTGAGCAGGAGATTGGCATAAAACCGGATGCAATGCTTGGTTATTCACTCGGTGAGTACTCCGCTCTTTGTGCTTCAGGGGTGATGGGATTCGCAGATGTGTTGAAGCTCGTGCATAGTCGGGGGCTGATTGTAAGTGAATATGCAGCCTCAATAGATGGCACGATGGCATGGGTGAACAACCTTGAACCAGAGACGGTGGAACAAATTTGTGCAGAGGTAAAGAAGGCGGGGGAAGAGGTGGTTGTTTCCGCCTATGATACACCGCAAAAAACATCGATCTCAGGCTCAAATGCTGGGATTCGCCTTGCGGGGGAGAAGGTAGTAGAGCGCGGAGGAATTCCTATCCCGTTAAGGATGAGTGGTCCTTTTCATTCTCCTTTGATGAAGCCGGCGGCGGATCGCTATCGAGAATTATTGATAGACAGTAAGATCCATTCACCGAATGTCCCCGTGATCGCAAATCGTAGTGCACTTCTTTACAGAGATGTGGAAGGTGTATTGGACAACCTGTGGTTACAATTGGTGGAACCAGTACGTTGGCTTGATTCTCTCCGCTATTTACTCCAAGAGGGGATGACGATTGCAGTGGAGATGGGGCCGAAGGATGTTCTGAAATATCTGCTCAAGGCCGTTGATCCTAACCTGTTAATGGTTAACTACGAAAAGGAAAAGGACGTGCGCAGGACCGAGCAAGCGCTAGTCGTGCAGGAGACAGAGTATAACCAAGTGATTACCAATTGTCTGGCAGTGGTTGCCGGCACGCGTAATTATAGCACCGATCTAGCGGATTACGAGAGACGTGTCGTGCTTCCCTTTCGACAAGTTCAGCATCGCTATGAGGAGTTAGCCGCCTCTGAATCCTCCCCCAAATTGAGTGATGTACAGAGGGCACTTCAAATGATGCAAGGTGCACTAACAGCGAAACGGATACGCGGGGAAGAGCGAGAACGTCATTTGCAAAGAGTATTGAACAACAAAGTGTTGCAGATGCATGGATAAAACCCAAGGAGCGATGCGGGAATGTTTCAAAGAATCGGGATTATCGGTGCTGGTACGATGGGCACCGGCATGACGGTGGATCTAGTGTTGCATGGTCTAGAAATCATTTTAGTGGATATAGAGGAGGAGCAGTTGGAGAGGGCAAAGGCTGAGATTTTACAGACCGTTCGCTTTGCCCCGATGCTGAATAAAAAATACCCCAGGATGTCCGAAGAGGAAGTCCTATCCTTGGTACATGCCACCACCCAGTTAGAGGATGTGGCGGACTGCGACTATATCGTAGAGAATGTACCTGAAAATTGGTTAATCAAAGAACTGATCTACCTCCGATTAGATGAGATTTGTAGAGAAGAGACTGTTTTTGGTGTAAACACCTCATGTATTTCGATCACGAAGGTAGGCGGTGTAACGAATCGCCCAGATCGAGTGATTGGCATGCATTTTATGAATCCTGTTTATATGAAGCCTTCTATTGAAGTTATCCGTGGTCACTTAACTTCGGATGAGACAGTAGCGAGAGCGGAGGCGTTTCTTGCCCAATTGGATAAAGATGCGATTATCGTCAATGATCAGACGGGTTTTGTCTCCAATCGGATTTCCCATCTCTATATGAATGAAGCTGCTTGGGTAGTGATGGATGGAGTAGCAACGTCAAAGCAAGTGGACGATATCTTTAAAAAATGCTTTGGTCACAAAATGGGCCCCTTGGAGACAGCGGACCTGATCGGGTTAGATACAGTTATGCACTCCTTGCATGTACTTTACGAAGAATACCAAGATCCAAAATTCCGCTGTTGTCCCCTGTTAAAGAAGATGGTGGATGCAGGGGAGTGCGGTCGAAAGCAAGGAAAGGGATTTTATGCTTATTCTAAATAAACTCTCTAGGGAGTGAGAAAAAATGGTCGAGGCAACATTGGAACAAATCGTATATACCTATATCGCTGAACATGTGGATGATGAGTTCGATTATGATACAGAGATCTTTGAAGAAGGGTTCGTAAATTCGCTGTTTGCGATTCAGTTGATGACCTTTCTGGAGAAGGAATTTGCTATCAAAATCACGATGGACGATCTCGATATGGAAAACTACAAGTCTGTCAATGCTATCGGGGAATTTGTCCGTCGCTGGCGGGAGCGGAATGTGCGATGAGAGGGCATTTGGCCCGATCTCATCAAGAACCGTATCGAGAGTTTGTTGATTTCGTAAATACGTATGTAGAACCCTATGCAAATCGCTGGGATATCGAGCAGGGTATTCCCCAGGATGTGATCCGCCGATGTGCTGAAAAGGGTTTTCTCGGTGCGACGATTCCTCGGGAGTATCGCGGGCAGGGTTGGGATTATCTCACCTATGGAGCATTCACTGAGGCTATCGGTAGGGGTAGCATCTCTTTGTCTGGTTTGTTTAATGTTCATACGATGGTGATGGAGTCGATACTCAAGTGGGGATCCGAGGAGCAAAAGGCCTATTGGTTACCCATGTTGGCTTCAGGTGAGAAGGTTGGGGCGTTGGCCATGACCGAACCTGGCGCTGGCTCTGACTTAATGATGATGCAGACGACGTACCAGCAACAGGGAGATCGATTCATCTTAAACGGCCAAAAAAAATGGATCACCTTTGGTGCTGCTGCCGATGTGTTATTGGTTTTTGGGAAGCTAGCAGGTGAAGAACCGATTGCCTGCCTTGTCCCAAAGGACAGCCCAGGGCTGACCATTACTCCCATTCCGGATATGTTAGGCTTTAAAGCTTCGTACCTTGCTACATTGGAATTTAACAATGTGGAAGTACCAGCGGCAAATATGATCGGACGTCCGGGGTTTGCGATCTCTTACCTAGCGCCCTATGCGCTGGAGTTCGGGCGAATTTCCATCGCCTTTGCCTCCCTTGGTTTACTCCGTGCTTGTATAGAGTTATGTGGGGCACATGTGATGGATCGTAAGACCTTTGGCACCAATCTGATTGACCAGGGGATGATCTCCCATATGATCACCGATATGGGGGTGGATTTAGAAGCAGCCACCCTGCTCTGCCTAGAAGCCGTTAAAGCAAAGGATGGGCATAGTCCTGATGCAACAGAAAAAATCATGGTTGCTAAGTATTTTTCATCCCGGGCGGGCGCGCGCCATTCTACTAATGCCGTGCAGATGATGGGTGCGTTAGGATGCAACGAACATCACTCGGTATCCCGTTACTATCGCGACGCAAAGACGATGGAAATCGTCGAAGGGAGCAATCAGATCCACCAGCTATTGCTTGGTAAAGGGTTTGCCAAAAGGGCGAAGCGCGCGATGCGGACGTCGGAAAAGGCAAAGGGAGTGCAACAGCGAGTATGAATCCAATCATGCAACTATTTTTTGAGGCGCAGGTAAAACGAACGCCTGATGCTGTAGCAGTCACCTTTGGTAAGCAATCTTTAACCTACAGGGAATTAAACACGAAGAGCAACCAATTAGCCTCTTGCCTGCGCAAACGTGGTGTTGGACCTGAAACGATAGTTGGTGTGATGGTGGAACGTTCCTTGGAGATGATGATTGGTATTTTTGGGATTCTGAAGGCGGGTGGAGCCTATCTCCCCCTCTCCCTCTCTTATCCGAAAAAACGTCTCCAATATATTGTGGAGGATAGCGGGATGGCGTTAGTCCTGACCCAGAGCAACCTCCTTCAGCAGTTGAAAGAGTCAATAGAGTTAGCTGCTTTATCATTGGATGATGCTACTTTGTACATAGGTTCAGGGGAAAATCTCCCCTGTTTGAATCAACCAGCGGATCTTGTTTATGTGATTTATACCTCGGGCTCGACGGGCAAACCGAAGGGAGTAATGATTGAGCACCGTGCTCTGGTGAATCGCCTTGAATGGATGCAGGAAGCTTATCCTATCGACTCCCAGGATACCCTCCTGCAAAAAACACCAGTTACCTTTGATGTTTCCGTTTGGGAGATATTTTGGTGGTCCATGGTTGGCGCAAAGGTATGCCTCCTGGCACCCGGCATGGAAAAGTTTCCCCAAGCAATTATCGAAGGTACTAAAACGATGCAAGTTACGGTGATGCATTTTGTTCCTTCGATGATGAATGCCTTTCTAAACTACATCGAAGGGGCGGATGAAATCGATCAACTAACTTCCCTGCGGCGTGTATTTGTTAGTGGGGAAGCATTGATATCCCGACAAGTGAAGAAATTTAACGATCTACTTCATCGTACGAACGGTACGCGGTTGACGAACCTTTATGGTCCGACAGAAGCGACGATTGATGTATCCGCCTATGACTGCCCAACGAAGAGCAATTTAGAGGAGAATATACCGATTGGTCGAGCAATTCGAAATATTGATCTCTTTGTCATCGATGACAAGGGTCATCCGTTGCCACGAGGACAAGTAGGGGAACTATGTATAGCTGGAATTGGCCTGGCACGCGGATATGTAAATAATCCTTCCTTGACTGCTGAACGTTTCATCGAGAATGAAGAGGGTCAGCGCATGTATCGAACAGGGGACTTAGCCCTTAGACGACTTGATGGCAACATCGAGTATCACGGTCGGATCGATCATCAGGTTAAAATCCGCGGATTGCGGATTGAACTAGGCGAGATTGAAGCCTGTGCCATGGCTTGTGCAGGGATTCAACAATGTGTTGTGTTAGTGCGCAGGGAATCGGAGACTGTAGTGAAGTTGGTTGCCTACTATGAGGCATCAGAGGGTTTTCAATCGATCCGTCTGAAAAAACACCTTCGCTTGCATTTGCCTGACTATATGGTGCCGAGTAGCTATATACACCATCGGACGCTACCACTGACCGAGAACGGCAAGGTCGATCGGAAGTTGTTAGCTACCTGGGTAGCTTCAAAGAACCTTACGGGAGGAGGGGTCTCTTGATGACGGAGGCAACGAAGATACGGAAGGAAGATGTTGAGGATATACTGGCGCTTACACCGCTTCAGGAAGGAATTATCTTTCATTATTTAAAAGAACCTCATAGCAACATATATCGAGAAGAACTTCGTCTTCGCTTGTCAGGTGAGGTCTCTATCCCGTTATATGAGCGGGCCTGGCAGCATGTGGTTCGCATGAATGAGATGCTTCGGACAGCCTTTCGTTGGGAGGGTGTTAAACATCCTGTACAGATCGTGTTGAAGGAGCATACACCGCGCTTACTTTTTAGTGATGGAGCAGCGCTAGGAGATGATGAGGCTTACGATCTGCATCAGGTACCCTTTTCCGTGGAGTTGTGCCGTCTGGGGGAGAAGGAGTATGAAATGATTCTCCGCCATCACCATATTTTGTTTGACGGGTGGAGCAACGGTGTGATCCTGCTCGAGTTTATCCAGGCGTATCGTGAACTGGTACAGGGGAAGACCCCATCACTGACCAAGAAAGCGAAATTTAAAGATTTCATCCGTTGGCAACAAGACCAGGATGCATCTCGTCAACAAACCTTTTGGCAAAAGTATCTGGCGGATTTAAAAGAACCCATCCCTTTGTCTGAAAAAAGGTTGAAGCGTTCGATAGCACAAACGGTTACCAATCACCTGGGTGAGGAGCAGAGCGCTAGGATCAGAGAGTTTGCCAGGCAACAGGGTATTACAGTGGCAGCATTGTTCTATGCTGCTTGGGGTGTGCTACTGCAACGGTATCAAGATTCTGAGGACGTATTGTTTGGTACGACCGTATCTGGCCGTGGGGGAACGCTCCCAGGTGTGAAGGAGATGGTAGGGCTATTTATTAACACTCCACCACTTCGGGTGACCCATCAGGAGGAGCAGAGGGTAAGTGACTTGCTCCAGCAAGTGCAAAAGGATCTATTAGATCGGTCGGAATATGAGAGTATCTCCTTAGTCGATGTGGATAGTTCCTTTGACACCATCCTAGTGGTAGAGAATTACCCCCTTGATGTAGCGCAATTGACCAAACCAGATGAGATCCTACAGGTGACAGGCTATGAAATGCGTGAGCTGACCAACTACGATCTTACGGTTTCCGTCGAGTGTTTTGATTCTATTAAACTCGTAATGATGTGGCCTGAGGGTGCTTTTGATGCACAGATGATCACTCGCATGACCCATCATTTTCTACGTCTGCTAGATGAAATGATAGCGGATGTTACAAAACCCATCGCATCCCTTGCGATGATGAGTAATGATGAGCAATTAAAATTGTTGCAAGGCGGCCTTCAACCAGCAGCCACCTATCCACCTCTGACAATCTATGAATTATTTGAAGCCCAGGTGAGAAAGGATCCTGAGCGAATTGCACTGACCTTTGGTGATGAGCACATGACCTACGGTCAATTGCAGGAACGCGCAGATCAAGTAGCGGTTTTGCTACAGCAAAGGGGCGTGAAGCCTGATGAACTCGTTGGTGTGATGCTGGAACCTTCCTTTGATATGATGGCGGTTCTGCTCGGGATACTGAAAGCTGGGGGGGCGTATGTCCCGATTGAACCGGACTATCCGCAGGAGAGGATCTCCTTCATCCTCGAAGATTGTGGAACGCAGTGGTTGATTACTTCTGAACGATTCAGGGAGAAGGCGAAAATTGCAGGTGAGCTACTCTTTATCGAGCATTTCTCGAAGCTCGCTGAAGAAGATTCCTCAAAGGGAGCTAGCATTCCGATGCCAGCCGTTAGTCCTGAGAATCTGGCTTATGTGATCTACACTTCAGGAACCACCGGTCGCCCCAAAGGAGTGATGATCGAGCATCGTAATGTAGTACAGCTTGTGATGCATCAACCGAGCCAGTTTCATTTTTCAGATCAAGATACATGGTTGCTGTTTCACTCCTTTTGTTTTGATATGTCCGTCTGGGAGATGTATGGTGCTCTCCTCCATGGAGGCCGACTGATCATTGTGCCAAAACAAACCCTGCGCGATACCTATGGGCTAGTTGAACTAGTAGCCCGGGAAAAAGTGACCGTGTTAAACCAAACCCCCTCTGCGTTCTATATGTTTCAACAGGTAGCAGAAGAATTTCCCGATCAAACATTTTCCCTTCGTCTGATCACATTCGGCGGAGAAAGGTTGAAACCGGATTTACTAAAAAGCTGGCGCCAACGTTCTCCTCATATAGTGATGGTCAATATGTATGGGATTACAGAGACGACGGTCCATGTAACCTATAAAGAAATCGGCGATGAGGAAATGAATAGCAACCTTAGTGCTATCGGAGTTTCCTTGCCAACCTATGCTTGTTATGTGCTAGATTCACACCGACGATTGTTACCTAAGGGTATGCAGGGTGAATTATATGTGGGTGGCGGTGGTGTAGCCCGGGGCTACTTGAACCGCACTGAAATAAATGCGGACCGTTTTATAGAAAATCCCTACCGCCCTGGGGAGAGATTATACCGATCTGGTGACTTGGTGCGCATGCTGGAAAGCGGTGAAATGGAGTATATCCGTAGGATCGACCATCAGGTGAAAATTCGTGGATATCGTATCGAGACAGGTGAAATTGAACACCATTTGCAACAACACGATGCGATCAAGGAAGCCGTGGTTGTGGCGGTAAATGATCAGGAGGGTACGCCGGAGTTATGTGCCTATGTGGTAACCCATACGGAGATTTCTAAGGAAGAACTACGTAACGATTTGGTGGATAAAGTTCCTGGTTACATGATCCCTGCTTATTTTATTCCTATAAACAATATCCCGCTTACATCCAATGGGAAAGTGGATCGCAAGGCGTTGCTGCGCAAGAGTGAGGCAGTTCATGTCAATAGAGGTCATGAAGTATCCCAGGACGAGATAGAGTCTACTGTGGCGAAGGTATGGCAAGAGGTGCTCGGGGTGCAAGAGATTGGTTTGCATGAGAACTTCTTTGATGTGGGGGGAAACTCTCTCAAAATGATTCGCCTGCTGTCGCGCCTGCGCAGTACCTTTACGAAGGAAGTGTCCATGCCGACGTTATTTAGATATACCACCATATACGACCAGGCCTGTTACTACCGAGGTGGAGAGAAGGATGCACTGGCTACCCCCACCCCCATGCCTCCCACGGGGAGTGATGTGGCGGTTGTGGGGATGGCGGTGCGGTTGCCTGGAGCGCCTAATCTGGGACAGTTTTGGGCTAATTTACAACAGGGTGTAGAGTCGATTCGTGTCTTTACAGAGGAAGAATTGCGTGTGGCGGGTGTGCCAGAGGAGCAACTTCAAAAACAGAACTATGTGAAGGCAAAGGGCTACTTGGAGGATACCGATGCCTTTGACCATCAGTTTTTTGAATACGGTGCTAAAGAAGCAGAGATGATGGATCCACAGCTTCGTATTCTCCATGAATGCGCCTGGGAAGCCTTGGAGCATGCTGGGGAATCCAAATGGGCAAATGGCGAACGGATGGGAGTTTATGTGGGTGGCTCACCCAACTTTCATTGGTTACGCTCGGTTGCTGGGGAGGGTACGAGTGCTCTCGATGAATTTCAAGCGATGTTGCTGAATGAGAAGGATGTTTTCGCTACTCGTCTTGCCTACAAACTGAATTTGACGGGGCCAGCGGTTACAGTGCAAACAGCATGTTCCACTTCCCTTGTTGCGATTGAGAACGCCTGGGCGGACCTGATCCATGGATGTTGTGAGGCGGCACTCGCAGGAGGAGTGAGTATAACCTATCCGACGAAGACGGGTTATTTGTATGAGGAGGGGATGATTCATTCCCCAGATGGTCACTGCCGGGCCTTTGACGAAGATGCCGCGGGAACTGTTGGCGGAAACGGTGTCGGTATGGTTGTATTGAAGCGGCTCGAGGATGCCCAGCGCGATGGGAATACGATCTATGCCGTGGTCAAAGGGGCAGCGGTCAACAACGATGGGGCACGTAAGGCTGGATTTACAGCCCCTGGTGTTGAAGGACAGGCAGCTGTAATCCAAGCAGCTCAACAAATAGCCGGGGTAAAACCTGAGGAGATCGCCTATGTAGAGGCCCATGGGACAGGTACACAGTTGGGTGATCCCCTTGAAATGGAAGCACTAAAGCTGGCCTTTGGAGAACAGGAGTCAGGACGGGTACTGATCGGGTCGGTAAAAACGAATATCGGACATCTGGACGCAGCGGCAGGTGTAGCCGGATTTATTAAAACAGTTTTAGCCCTTTATCATAAACAAGTTCCCCCAAGCCTTCATTATCAGCTCCCCAATCCGAAGATTGACTTTGGTAAAAATCCCTTCCGTGTTAATACGATGTTGACTCCCTGGGATGATAAGGTGTATCGCGCTGGTGTTAGCTCCTTCGGGATGGGAGGCACGAATGCCCATGTCGTACTTGAATCAGCACCTAGTGTCCCTTCGTTGGCAGAGAGTCGGAAGTGGCATGTACTGACGCTTTCTGCTAAATCAGAGCTTGCGTTGCAGATGATGGTCGAAAATTTAGCCAAGGATTTGGAAAAAAATCCATACAGAATGCTTTCTGATGTTGCTTATACATTGCACACTGGACGCCAGGACTTTCCGCACCGCCGTACGGTGGTAGCTCCAAATATAGCTGATGCAATTGCTCAATTGCGTAGTGTTGGTGAAACATCGGAAGCAAAATCTCTCCGTCCAGTCATGTTCCTCTTTTCTGGCCAGGGTTCCCAATACGTGAATATGGGTCGGGATCTTTACGAAAATGAGCCGGTTTTCCGCGAACAGATGGATTACGGTTTTACCTTGTTGAAAAAACACATCAACATCGATATGCGCTCCATCTTATTTCCAACCGCAGGCGCTGAGGAACTAGCTACCCAACGACTGAAAGAGACCGCGTTTACCCAACCGCTCCTCTTCCTCATCGAATATGCACTTGCCTTCCTATTGATCCACTGGGGTGTGACTCCACAGCGGATGATTGGACATAGTATCGGAGAATATGTTGCTGCCTGTGTGGCAGGGGTAATGGCCTTTGAAGATGCTCTTTATTTGATATCTATACGGGGTAAATTGATGCAAACGCTTCCTGTAGGGTCCATGCTCAGTGTGAATCTAGCAGAGGGTGATATCGAAGAATTTTTAAGAGAAGAGATTGATCTAGCAGCGGTTAATTTACCGGAGCAGGTAGTTCTCTCAGGTCCGACCGCTCTCCTCGAAAATTTGGAGCGTACATTGTCCGAAGCTGGAGTGAAGGCAGCGATGCTACATACGTCACACGCCTTCCATTCTCGCATGATGGACCCTATTCTCGCTCCATTTGAGAGGGAAGTAGCCAAGGTGAGCCTCTCTGCCCCGAATATCCCCTACCTTTCTAATGTGACGGGTACATGGATTACCGCAGAACAAGCAACCTCGCCAACCTATTGGGTTAAACATCTACGTGGTACTGTCCAATTTTCAAAGGGATTATCTGAGCTCCTCCGTACGGAGCAAGCGATTTGCCTTGAAATTGGACCGGGTCGTGTGTTGTCCACCTTTGTACAAACTCATCCCGAACGTCAGGTGGGGCAAACTGCACTTAATCTTCTTCGCCATCCCCTTGATTCTGTGAAGGATAGCGCTCACTTACTCAAGCAGATCGGTCGTTTGTGGATGCTTGGAGGAAGGGTAGGCTGGCAAGCCTTCTACGGTGAAGAGAAGCGACAGGTCCTACCTTTGCCTACCTATCCCTTCGAGAAAAACCGCTTCCCCACCGATCCAAAAACCGCCAGCCTCAGCTCGCTTCCACAGGTGAATCATGCTAAAAAACGGGCCAACATGGATGAGTGGTTCTACATACCCTCTTGGGAGCGGAGTTCGATACCTGCGCAACCACAGGTAGAATCATGGGAGAATGGGGACGATGTTTGGCTCCTCTTTGTGGATCAGCAAGATCGCATGGAATCGTTAGTGGTACATCTACGTAATAAGGGACAACGGATTATCATTGTGCAACTGGGTGAATGGTTCTCTCGTACAGCAGAGGATGCCTATACAATTCACCTCCACGAAAAAGCCGACTACGGCGAGCTTTTCGCTGATTTGGAACGCAGAGGGTGCCTCCCTCGAAAAATACTGCATGCCTGGAGCTGTCATGGCATACAGGAAGAAACGCTATCCCAGGAGCGAGTAGTACAGGGGATCGATGAAGGGTACTATTCATTGCTCTATTTGGCACAAGCCCTTGGCAAATACGGGGTTGAAGGGAAGTTGTATGTCCTGACGGAGGGCATGCAAGAAGTTACAGGGACGGAGAAGGCGCTTTATCCTGAACGAGCGACGATCTTGGGATTCACTAAGATTTGTGGACTCGAATTTCCCTCGCTCACCTGCCGAACGCTGGATATGGATTTTGGGCTCCCGGAGAAATTTTTTACTGAGGTGATATTACAGGAGTGTCTCAGTGACACCCCCGATCTAGTAGTTGCTTATCGCGGTCGGCATCGCTGGGTACCGACCCTTCGCCAAACTTCCTTTGCCAAGGAAGAAGGGGAGACAAACCGTTTACGAGCAGGTGGTGTCTACTTGATTACAGGAGGTCTTGGTGGGATTGGTTTGGCAATCGCCCAGTACCTGGCCCAGCGGGTGCCTGATGTCAAACTAATCCTGCTTGGCCGCTCAGAGTTTCCAGCCCGTCATGAGTGGGATCATTGGATCAATGGACAGGAGCAAGATCTGCGCAAGGCGGCTGTTATACGTGCCCTAGGTGAAATGGAGAGCCAGGGTGCTGAGGTGATGGTAGTACAGGGGGATGTGGCTAAGGAACATGATATGCGTCACATGCTCAGCCAAGCAAAGGCGCGGTTTGGTGAGATCCAGGGAGTGGTTCATGCAGCTGGAGTTGCGGATTATCTAGGTATTATGATGAATCGCGACAAGGAGCAAAACGATGCCATCCTCGCCCCGAAAATCACAGGGACTTTGCTTATGGACTCTCTCCTTCAGGAGGAGCCCCTTGATTTCTTCGTGCTTTGCTCCTCCATTGGGAATGTTGCCTATCACATGAAGTTCGGGCAGAGCGGCTATAGCGCAGCCAATGAATTTCTCGATGCATTTGCTGTTTATAAAAACCTGCGTGATGGAGTATATACGGTGTCCATCAATTGGCCGGATTGGCAGGAGGTCGGTATGTCCTTGCAATCGGCAAAGGTGTGGGCGAAGCAATTGAACACAGATGTTGAAAGTGTGCTGGAGGATGGGGTAACCGCCCAGGAAGGGGTTGAGGTATTCCATCGCATTATCAGCCACAACCATCCTCAGGTAGTGGCATCCCCGGTTGATCTGCATTGGAAATTGACCGATGGGATGAGGTACTACACGGAGCTATTGGATCAAGGGGGCAAAAATAAAGCAAAACAACAGCGTTCTGATCGGTTAGTGGACTTTGTCGCTCCGTCCAATGAGATCGAACAACAGTTAAGTGAATTGTTACAGGGCATGTTTGGGTATGAACAGGTGGGTATTCACGATAATTTCTTTGATCTAGGGATGAGCTCACTCGATCTTGTCCGGGTTAACGCCAAACTAAAGGATTTGTTCCAATACGATCTGCCTGTGGTTACCCTCTATGAATATTCGTCGATTCATACCCTCGCGAAATACCTGAGCCAACCTGGGGCGACTGAAGAAGCACAGCCACGTGAAGAGCTAGGTATAGCGAAAACCGTGATGAAAAATACATTGGCCCGATTGAATAAACGACAGTAGGGAGGGAATCCGTTGACACGCAGCCTGGATGACAACGAGAAAACAGGTCTGGAAATTGCCGTGATTGGGATGGGTGGTCGATTTCCAGGAGCAAATCATATCGACGATTTTTGGGAAAACCTCAAACAAGGTGTTGAATCGATAGCGCATTTTAGTGAAGAAGAGCTGATCGAGGCGGGTGTCGATCCCGACTTGGTTCAGCACTCTAACTATGTGAAGGCGAAGGGTTATATCGAAGATGTCGAAAAGTTTGATGCTTCCTTCTTCTCCTACTCACCTCGAGAAGCGGAGATTACCGACCCGCAGATTCGCATCCTGCAAGAGATCGTCTGGGAGGGACTTGAGATGGCGGGATACGATCCTAAGTCGTATCCGGGTCTCATCGGCCTTTATGTTGGTGCTGCAACCAATTTTAATTGGATGAAACAGAGTCCGCTCCTCGGTAGCAGTAGTGCAGCCGAGTTTTCAGAAGCAGGGACCCTGTGTTACAAGGATGCGTTATCCACGCTAACTTCCTACAAGCTTGGATTAAAAGGTCCATCCTTTACACTGTATACGGCGTGTTCTACCTCGTTGCTCAGTGTTCACCTCGCTAGTCGTGCTCTGTTGACGGGTGAGTGTTCGATTGCTGTGGCAGGGGGGGTACGGGTCTCTTACCCGACGAAGGAGGGTTATCTCTACGAAGAGGGCATGACGTCATCGCCTGATGGAAAGGTGCGCGCTTTTGATGCTGCTGCCAAGGGAGCTGTGTTTAGTGATGGGGCGGGAATCGTTGTGCTCAAGCGCTTAGAAGATGCCCTAGAAGACGGGGATACCATCCATGCGATTATCAAGGGTTCCGCTGCTAATAACGATGGGGAGCGCAAGGTGGGGTATACCGCGCCAAGTGTCGAGGGTCAGGCTGAGGTGATCAGGGCAGCACATGGCTTTGCTGAAATTGAACCAGAGAGCATTTCCTACATCGAAACCCATGGAACCGCGACAGCGCTGGGAGATACGATTGAATTTGAGGCGATTAAGCGCGCTTTTTCGGATACAAAGCGAAAAGCATTCTGCGGTATTGGCTCAGTCAAGAGCAACGTCGGACATTTAGATACAGCGGCTGGCGTTACAGGGCTAATCAAAACGATTCTGTCGCTAAAACACAAACAGTTGCCGCCTAGTCTTCATTTTAATAACCTCAATCCTAAAATCGATTTCGTAGATAGTCCTGTTTATCTAAATAGAGAGCTTTCCGAGTGGAGGACAGAAGGGATCTATCCCCGTCGTGCAGGTGTCAGCGCCTTTGGGTTTGGTGGCACCAATGTGCACGTCGTGCTAGAGGAATGCCCAAAGCTTACAAGTGAACTACCATCGACAGATCGTCATCTGTTGGTGCTATCCGCACGCAGTGAGTATGCTTTGGCTCAGATGGCAGAGAACCTGGCGACGCATTGTGAACAACATCCTGAGATTTCCTTGGCGGATCTTGCGTATACGTTGCAGATAGGGCGGCGTGAATTCCCTGTTCGTCGCTCCCTAGTTGTTAAGGATACAGCGGATGCGATTCGGCAATTACGTCAATCTTCCTTACCCACTCCTATTCATACGGAGAAGCGTCCTGTTGTTTATCTTCTACCTGATAATGCCAAGGAAGCAGTCAAATTGGCCCTCGCGCTGGCTGATGGTGATGGACAGTTTCCTAGGGAACTGGAAGAGGTGTTGGAGCGGGCTTCCTCTCAGATGGGCTTTAATCTAACTGAAGCGATCCTTTCTCAATCCTGGCCCGCCGCTACTGAAGAGGCTATAGTCGTTGCGATTGGCGTTGCACTCAGTACTTTTCTTCATAAAATTCTACCAGCGGCATCTCTTGTAGGCTTTGGGGTGGCTGAATTGGCTGCCGCTGCAGTAGCAGGGGTTTTTGAGCTAGAGGATGCCCTTACCCTTGCCACAACACGTCAACAAGCTACGCTAGAACGTCATGTAAAAAAGATCTCATACAACCCTCCCAAGATTCGTTTTCTGTCCAATGTGACAGGGGATTGGATTACTGCGAAGCTCGCGATGGACCCCCTTTACTGGGCAAAGGTAGCGGTAGCGCCTCCTGCTCATGAGGTCGGCATGGAGGAGGTGCATAAACTTCTAAACAATAATCACCTTTGCCTTCACATGCTAGAGCTTCCTGCTAAGATCGAATCAGAATGGGCATCGGAGAAACTGATTCCATTAACGGCGGACTTATCCTCTATACTCGGGTGTTGCTGGGAAAAAGGTGCTGTAGTGAAATGGGAGGCTCTTTATGAAGGAGAACGCCGTTTACGAATCCCATTGCCTACCTATCCCTTTGAAAAAAGGCGGTATTGGCTAGAACCAAAAGCCCAAGATGCTATTAAGCAGCATGCCAATGTATTGGAGAAACGGCCGGACATCGCAGACTGGTTTTACCGTCCGATATGGGGGAGCAAACCCTTTCCGGCTAATCTGTCAGGGAAGGATCAACAGCCATCTCTCAACTGGCTACTTTTCGTCGACAAAGAGGGGGTAGGGCAAAGAGTTGCTGAGGGTTTACAGGCAGGTGGGCATCGAGTCATAACAGTTGCTTGCAAGTCGGCCTTTGCTGTAGCGGGGGAGATGGCCTATGCGGTAGATGCAACGAAGGAAGAGGACTATCATTCTCTGTTCGATGAGCTGCGTAAGCGGGAGTTGCTACCTGATCGTATTGTGCACCTGTGGAATGTTTCCCAGGAGGATCAGGGGCTTGCCTTTTTGGAGACTGGCTTTTATAGCATGATTCACCTTGCCAAGGCTCTTAGCGTTCAAAATATTATTCATCCCCTTGAAGTATCGGTTGTGACAAATCAGCTACAAAAAGTGTGTGGAGATGAAAGCGTTTGTGCTGAAAAACAGCCTTTGCTCGCACCCGTTAAAATATTGCCCCAGGAATATCCCAATGTGCGTTGCCGAAGTGTAGATATCGAACTTACCGATTTGGAATGGACTGTATCTCACTTGCTAGCTGAGTTGCAACGAGAGATTGCTGATACGGTGTTAGCTTATCGAGGGGACCAGCAATTCATCAGTACCTTCGAGCTACTACCCAAGGAAGAAATCCAAGCGGCCATTAACCTGGAACCACAAGAGGTTGCTCCTCGTCTGCGTGAAAGGAGTGTCTACCTGATCACGGGCGGGCTTGGTGGTATTGGATTAAAACTGGCTGAATACCTAGCCCGTTCCGTCAAGGCGAAGCTTGTTTTGATTGGCCGTCACGGATTACCCGAACGTAGCGAGTGGGAGCAGGTTTTAGCCACCCATGGCAATGATGATCGGCTAGCGATTCGAATTCGAGCAGTATTAACCCTTGAGCAATTGGGGGCCGAGGTACTGGTACTTGGAGCAGATGTTGCAGACTCTACCGAAATGCGCGCAGCTCTCCTCCAAGCTGAAGAGCGATTCGGAGCGGTCCAAGGGGTGATTCATGCTGCGGGGGTACTTCGCGTTCGCTCTGCCCAATGTGTGATGGCGACAATTACGCGGGAGGATTGCGAAGAGCAATTCCGACCGAAGCTTCATGGATTGATGGTATTAGAGGAGCTACTAGGTGATCGTGAGCTGGACTTTTGTCTGTTTGTCTCCTCACTGTCTCCTATCCTCGGCGGACTTGGGTTTGTTGCCTATGCCGGTGCCAACCTGTATATGGATGGCGTGGCTGACCGATTGAGTAATCGAGTAAATAATCGGTGGGTGAGCGTCAACTGGGGCGACTGGCAATACACAGGCGAGGCTTATGATAAGCCGATGTTGGGTGAAACCCTGGAACGTCTCGAGTTAACTGCGGAGGAGGGGATCAAGACTTTTCAGTGTGTTCTTGCCCTCTCCAACATTCATCGCGTCATTATTTCCGCGGGGGATATGTTTAGTCGATATGATCAGTGGATCACTATGGAGAGCCAGCGTCAGCAGCAATCACTTCCATCTGGTAAACCCCAACAGGGCAATAACCAACGAAATCGCATGACTATCGGTAGCTCAAACCTTGTAGAGATTGAAGCAAGCATCGTTGACATATGGCAGGAGTTCTACCGCGTAGACCATGTAGAAGTAACCCATAATTTCTTTGATCTAGGAGCAACCTCCCTTGATATCATCCAAATTCATGGGAAGCTGATCAACCGACTGGAACGGCATATCCCCATCGATGTGATGTTTGAACACGCGACGATTCGCGCTCTTGCTACTTATTTAAGTGGTGGGGAAGAAGTTTCCTCACAGGTAACCCATCGCCGATACTCCCCAGGATCAGTAACGGGAGATATTGCCATCGTGGGGATAGCGGGTCGCTTTCCCGGGGCGCAAAATATAGGGGAATACTGGGATAACCTGACCGCAGGTATGGAGTCGATTCGCTTTTTTAGCAATGAAGAGCTATTGGAAGCGGGTGTACCAGAAGCAGATGTGACCCAACCCAATTACGTCAAGGCAAAGGGGTATTTAGAGGGCGTTGATCGCTTTGATGCGGCATTCTTCGATTACACGCCCCAGGATGCAGTATTGATGGACCCGCAACTGCGGATCTTCCACGAGGTAGCCTGGGATGCCCTGGAACATGCAGGGTATGAAGGGGAAACCTATCCGGGTCGTGTTGGCGTATATGCGGGAGCCTCCCCGAACCTTTACTGGCAAGTACTTTCCACCTTAGCAGAATCGAGCGAACCATCGGGGCAGTTTTTGACTTCGCTACTCAATGATAAGGATTCACTCACCACACAAATATCTTATCGATTTAATCTGAAAGGTCCCAGTACCAATATCTTTACGGGGTGTTCCACATCCTTGGTGGCTATTCATACAGCCTCCCAAGCGCTTTTGAATGGTCATTGTGAGATGGCTCTTGCAGGAGGGGTTACCCTTGCCCTCCCTGATAAATCAGGTTACATCTACCAAGAAGGGATGCTTTTCTCTGCGGATGGTCATTGTAAGCCCTTTGATGAAAAGGCAAATGGAATGCTCTTCGGCGATGGTGTGGGTGTGGTTGTATTGAAAAGGCTAGATGATGCACTCGCCGATGGGGATACGATTCATGGCGTAATTAAGGGTAGTGCCATTAACAACGATGGGAGTAATAAAATTGGCTACACCGCTCCAAGTGTAGAGGGACAAGTTGACGTGATCCAGTCGGCCCATGTAGCGGCTGGCATTGATCCTGATACCATCTCTTACATTGAAACCCATGGCACAGCAACCAAATTGGGTGACACCATTGAGGTTAAGGCACTTGGCGATGTCTTCGGGGGAAGAGAAAAACAAAGTCTCCCCATTGGCTCCGTAAAGTCGAATGTCGGCCATCTCAATGCTGCTTCAGGGGTTGCTGGTTTAGTAAAGACCGTGCTTGCGATGCAACATCGTCAGCTTCCTGCTAGTTTAAATTTTGATGAACCGAATAAGGCGATTGACTTTGCAAACAGTCCCTTCTATGTCAATACGAAACTTAAGGATTGGGATGAAAGTGATGGTGTGCTTCGGGCGGGGGTTAGTTCCTTTGGCATTGGGGGGACGAATGCCCACGTGGTACTTGAGGAAGCCCCCGATCTTCCTCCGACTTCTCCGAGTCGCCCTTATCAAGTGTTGCTGTTATCCGCCAAGACAGAAAAAGCCCTGGAGCGGATGACCGCTAATTTGGGTCAATTTCTGGAGGAGAATCCTGAAATAAATTTGGCGGATACCGCTTATACACTCCAAGTAGGGCGGAAAGAGTTTACTTACCGCCGTGCACTCCTCGCCTCCTCGGCACGCGAAGCGGCTGAGTGGCTACAAGAGAAAGAGTCACGCCGAATCCATCACCACCATGTGAAAGAGAAGAATCCGAAGATCGCCTTTCTCTTTGCGGGCAATGGTTCCCAATATAGCCATATGGGACGGGATTTGTATACTAACGAACCGATCTTCCAAAAAGAGATGGACAAATGTTTTGCCATCCTACATCGCTTGACGGGTCAAGATTTCAAAGCAGTGGTCTTTCCAAGGGAAGAAGATCGTGAAGTAGCAAAACAGAAACTGCTGAAGATGGAATACTGTCAACCACTTATTCTCTCCTTCGAATATGCCTTAGCTGCCTTGTTACAACATTGGGGTATTGCACCATCTGCACTGCTAGGCTATTCCTTCGGTGAGTATGTAGCCGCTTGTCTAGCCGGTGTGTTCACATTGGAAGAGGCGCTGAATCTTATCGTTATCCGGGGTCGCTTGATGAGTTCTTTGCCGGGTGGTGGCATGCTTTCGGTTCCCCTCGAGGAAGAAACATTACTACCGATGCTCGAAGAATTTTACGAACAGGGTGGCGGTCCCTTGTCCCTGTCGATTGTTAACGGTCCATCCTGTATCGTGGCAGGTTCCCCTGGGACGATACAGGAATTTGAAAAGTGGCTCCGTAGTAAGCGTCTGTTGAGCATGCGAGTCACCATTGAAGGAGCTGCCCACTCTCATCTTCTTGAACCGATTATGGAACAGTTTGCCGAGCATGTGCGTCGCATCAACTTCAAGCCGCCGATCTCCCCATATATCTCCTGTATTACAGGAACATGGATCACAAAAGAGCAGGCCGTTGACCCAGACTACTGGGTACGTCATATGCGTGAAACGGTACGTTTTGACAGAAGTATCGAAACGTTAAAAAGAGAAGGAATCGGTGTTTTTATTGAAATCGGACCTGGGCGAGACCTTAGCGTGATGGTCCAGCGTTCCCTTGATAGGAAAGAGAACGCACCAAGGCTATTCAATACGACCCGTCCCGAGCAAACCACGTTGACCGATGATCAGTACCTGCTCAACCAGATGGCCCAGCTCTGGACAGTAGGTGTTTCGATTGATTGGAAACGTTTCTATGAGGGAGAGAAGCGACGCCGCATTCCGCTACCGAGCTATTCCTTTGAACCTGTTTCCCACAAGTTACAAGGGAACCCCTTTGATATCGGTAGCCAGCTTCAGGCTACGAAGCCGAAGCGGACGGGTAAGAATACCAATTTGGATGAGTGGTTTTACGTCCCACAATGGACGTCTACCTTATCACCTCAACTTGTATCCGTTGGGAAAGAGCGTTGGTTGATCTTTGCGGATCGCTGTGGGCTAGGGGATGGGATCGCTACCCACCTAAGGGAGACGGCGGATGTCACAGTGGTTTATCCAGGAGATCATTATAGCAAGCAAGATCACAAGAAATATCAGATAAACCCAGCTGAAGCAGCAGACTATGCTTCCTTGCTGAAGGATACAGGGATTCCTACCCGTATTTTGCACCTTTGGGGCGTGACGAAGAGTCCACGAAAGCGTAGTCCTGAGCGGGTAGCGAAGATGCAGGAAGTAGGATTTTACGCCCTTTTCCACCTTGCTAAGGCATTTAGCACTCAACAGGTGATCGATCCAATAACCCTGTGCGTGATTACGAATGGTGTGCAATCCGTCACAGGGGAGGAAGAGCTCGTTCCAGAAAAGGCTCCCCTGTTGGGGACATCCATCGTCCTTCCCCAGGAGTACGCCTACTTTAATTGTTTGAGTATCGATGTATCGCTTCCCCAGCGGGGCAGCCAGCAGGAGCGCCGTTTGATAAAGCAATTGATCGCTGAAGCGATGGTGGACAGGGTAGAGGATAAAGCGATTGCCTACCGTGGGATGACACGCTTTGTGCAAAGTTATACCCCGCTGAAGATGGGGAAAGCGGATGAAACGGAGCTCCCTCTAAAACGAGGCGGAGTCTATTTGATCACAGGGGGACTTGGCGGCATCGCTTTGATACTTGCTCGTCATCTAGTAAAGCAAACCCAGGGAACCATCGTCCTCACCTCTCGGTCAGGGCTCCCACAACGGGATGAATGGAATCAACACCTCAGTGCAGCCACGGCCAATGCCGCGAAGATTCGCCAGGTGTTGGAGTTAGAGGAGCTTGGTGGAAGAATCGATGTGCAGGCAGTGGATGTCAGTGATCGCGAGGGCATGGAGGGATTGGTTGCTGATATAGAAACTCGTTTTGGTGAGCTCAACGGTGTGATTCATGCTGCGGGTATTATCGGCGGAGATACCTATAATCTGGTCAGGGAGTTGACAAGGGAGGATTGTGAAGCTCACTTCACCTCAAAGGTATACGGTCTTCTTGTGTTGGAAGAAGTACTTCGAGGTAAGAAACTGGACTTTTGTCTGTTGATGTCTTCGATCTCCGCTGTTCTCGGAGGATTAGGTTATCTTCCCTATGCAGCCTCCAACCTCTATATGGATGCCTTTGTCACCTACTACAACCGCGAGGCGGAATTGCCCTGGCTCAGTGTAAACTGGTCGGATTGGAAGTACTGGGAGGAAGAGGACAAGGATATGCAAATCGGTGCCGCGGTTCATGAATTGTCTATGACACCAGAAGAGGGGATTGACATGTTTAATCGAGTCCTCACCTGGCGCCAAGGGGATCTGCTTGTGCACAGCCCTGGAGATCTGCAAGCCCGTATCGATGAGTGGGTCCATTTGAAATCACTGCGGGAGGAAGAGGATGAAGTACTTGAAGGCACAGAGTCCTTCCATTCACGTCCGAATTTGTTAACCGAATTCATCCACCCACGCACTCGAACAGAGGAAAAACTATGTAGTATCTGGCAGCGTGCCTTCCGTGTGCAACAGATTGGTGTGCGAGATGACTTTCTCGAACTGGGTGGCGATTCGCTAAAGGCGATTACTATCGTGTCGCGAATTCATAAGGAATTAAATGTAGAGGTGTCTGTGGCAGAGATGTTTAATCTCTCCACGATTGAAGGGCTGGCCAACCATATTGAAGGAACGGAAGAAAGCCAGTACAACGCGATCATGCCTGCACCGGAAAAGGAGTACTATGAACTTTCTTCTCTCCAGAAGCGGTTCTACATCTTGCACCGCTTACATCCAGACAGCACTTCTTACAACGATACATCGGTTATTTTACTCGAAGGAAGTATCGATACGAATCGGCTTGAGGAGGGTTTCCAAAATCTAGTACAGCACCATGAAATCTTCCGCACCACCATTGAGATGGTGGGCGATGTACCCAAGCAACGAATTCATCCCCATGCTGAGGTAGAGGTAGCGTATTTTACAGCCGTGGAATCGGAAGTGGATGGAATCATCCATCAGTTTGTGAGACCCTTCGACTTTAATCAGCCACCATATCTGCGGATCGCTTTGATTCGTTTGGTAGAAGAGCGACACATCCTGGTGATTGATCTTCATCACATCGTAACGGATGGGGTGTCTTATGATATCTTCGTGCGCGACTTTTTGACACTTTATGCTGGTGGCGAGTTGATTCCGTTGCGCCTTCAGTACAAGGATTACGCGGAATGGCAAAACAGTGAGCAAGAAAAGAACGCGATGAGTCGCCATAGGGAGTATTGGATCGATCAATTCCAAGATGAAATTCCCGTATTGCAATTACCACTAGACTTCCCCCGTCCTGAAACACAGAACTTCACAGGGAATACATGCCACTTTACTCTCGGAGCAGAGTTAACACAAAAGATCCGTAAGCTGGCTATCCAGGAGGAGACGACTCTCTTTACGGTTCTTCTGGCAAGCTACTATGTCACACTTGGTAAATATAGCAATCAGGATGATATTGTGATCGGTACCCCAGTCACCGGGCGCCCCCATGCTGATCTGCAAAACATCATTGGTGGTTTCATCAACATGTTGGCTCTGCGTAATTCTCCGCAGGAAGATAAACCCTTACAACTGTTCCTTCAGGAAGTGCGCGACCATGCGTTGGAGGCCTTTGAACACCAAAAATACCCCTACGAAGATCTCATCCTGGAACTTGGTCTGCAGGGGAATCTAAGCCGTAATCCACTGTTTGATGCGGTGTTTGTACTGCAAAATATGGATACAGAAAAGATGGAAGTGGACGGGCTATCCGTTTCATCCTACGATTACGATCACCAGCGGGCACAGTTTGATCTGCTTCTACGGGCCAATGAAGGAGACGACAGTATCGAGATGGCATTGGAGTATGCGGATGCATTGTTTAGACGAGAATCGATGGATAAATTTTGCCATCGTTTTATCGAGGTGTTAGAACAGATTACTTCCCATGTGGATATTCCCATCCGAGAGATTAAAGTGAAGCATCAATTGAAGGAGCTACAGTCGGTAAATTCAGCAACGGATTTTGACGATTTTAATTTTTAATCGGGAGCAAGGAGTTGGTTCGAAATGGCAGCGCGAATCGTCACAGAAGATCTCATCATAGCAGGCCAGCAAAAAAATAGAGAACGCCGCTACTGGTTGGGCCAACTGGCGGGGGAGCTAGCTGACAGCCGCTTTCCCTCTGATCGGGTGGCTGGGTTGGAGGGAGAAGGGGGCTTGGCCTCTATCCCCTTCGACTTCGACGAGGAGTTGTCTAATCGTCTTGGGGAAATTTCCAACCATTCCGACCTTCGCCTATTTATGGTGCTGACGGCTGGGCTGACTTTGCTTTTAAATAAATACACGGGGTTGGAAGACGTCCTGGTAGGAGCACCGGTGAACCGTCAACAGGAGGAGGCAGATTTTATCAACACGGTTCTCATTCTGCGCCAGAAAGTTCAGGATGAGATGAGTTTTAAGCAGCTTCTCATGCAGGTGCGTGACACGACCTCTGCGGCGATCCAACATCAAAACTTTCCCCTGATCACCCTTAAGGATCAATTGAATGAGGAACTACCTGAAGGTCGTTCCTTTCCCTTTCGGACAGCCATTGTGCTCGAAGAATTGCAGGATATTGACTATCTTGAGCCTGCTGCCCCGGAAATGATCTTCTCCTTTCGCCGGGAGAATGGTCGTTTTATAGGAACGATCCACTATCGTACCGAGCGATTTCTCCCCGGTACGGTTGCAAGACTCGGAGGTCATTATTTATCCCTGCTTGCTCAGGCAGTAAAGCATGCGGATATTCCTCATGTTGAGCTAGATTGGATTCCCTCAGGGGAGCAGGAGGAACTGCTGCATTTTAATGATACAGTGGCGGATTATCCCCATGAATGTACGCTCGTCCAGCTATTTGATCAGCAGGCGGCCAATACCCCGGATAGACTGGCCGTCGTAGCGGAGGGGAGCTCCCTTACCTATGCTGAGGTAAAACAACAGGCAGATCGTGTCGCTACCGCCTTACGCCATAAGGGGATTGGCTCCGGTCACATCCTGGGTCTGTTACCTGAACGGAACTCGAAAACGATTGTTGCGCTCCTCGGTATCATGAAGGCTGGGGCAGCGTATCTGCCCATTTCCCCCCATTGGCCAGCCAATCGTGTCCAGGAAGTATTGGAGGATTGCGATTCCCCCCTGTTGATCACCCCGGAAGTATACAGGCAATTGCTTACTGTGGAGGCCGAGGAATTGCCTCCTGTCAGTCATCCAAATGATTTGGCCTATGTGATCTACACCTCGGGTTCCACGGGCAAACCGAAGGGGACCATGATTGAGCATAAGAGTGTTGTCAATTTTACCTGGGGAATGTGGAGGGAGATTTATTCCCTATATGAAGCCCCCTTCCGCGCAGCACTCGTCTCGCCCTTTGAATTTGATGCTTCTATACAGCTGATTTTTGGAACGCTTTTATTTGGCCATACCCTTTATATTGTGCCGGAGGAGGCCCGACTGAACGGGGGGCTACTTCTTGATTTCTTTCGTTACCATCAAATAGAAGTGACTGATGGTACACCGACTCACCTGCGCCACATGATGGATCATCTCCAATATGGAGAGGATCTTGCTCTGTGCCATCTCATCATCGCCGGAGAAACCTTACCCCCGTTGCTAGCCAAGGGCTTCCTGGAGCGATTCGGCGCCAAAAAACCACAGTTAACGAATGCCTACGGACCAACCGAGGCAACAGTCAATGCAAGTAGCTATCACATCTCCTATGAAAAACTAGCAACTATGCAACGCGTTCCGATTGGGTCGCCATTACTGAACTCAAAGGTTCTTATTTTGGGTCCACGAAATCAGCTCCAACCCATCGGAGTACCCGGTGAACTGTGCATAACGGGGAATGGTTTGGCTCGGGGTTATCTTCATCGACCAGAAAGTAACCTAGAGAAATTTCAAGTTAATCCCTTTGCTGCTTCGACAGCTATGGTCGACGAAGGCCGCATGTATCGTACGGGGGATCTTGCACGTTGGTTACCTGATGGAAACTTAGACTACCTAGGACGAATCGATGATCAAGTGAAGATTCGCGGCATGCGAATTGAACTAGGGGAGATTGAGAGCCGGTTGCGGGCTCTGCCATCGGTTCGTGATACAGTGGTTACCCTTCGGAAAACGGCGGAGAATGAAGATGCCCACCTTTGTGCCTATGTAGTCCTGGAGATACCTGTTGATGTAGCGGATATTCGCCGCTCTTTGGCAGAGGATTTACCCTACTACATGGTACCTACTTATCTGATTCCAATGGATAAATTTCCAGTTACCCCTAATGGGAAGATTGACCGAAAAGCACTACCCGCTCCGGAAAGGCTTCAATCGAGTAGCACCTTTGAAGCGCCACGCAATGATGTTGAAAGGGCATTGGCGGATATTTGGTGTAGAGTGCTTGGGGTAGAAGAAATCAGTATTCACGATAGTTTCTTTGAACGGGGTGGCAATTCGCTCCAAATTACTACGATTGCTTCTCATATCAAACGGGACTTAGGCGTCGATATTCCCCTACGTGAAGCATTCATAAAGCCAACCATTCTCGATTTAGCGGCTTATGTGCAGTCGGCGGAGCAAAAGGATTATACGGGATTGCAACGGCAAGAAGAGCGGGAAGACTATCCTGTTTCTTCCGCACAAAAACGTCTCTATGTCTTGAATCGGTTTGAGGGTATTGGTACGGCGTATAACATCCCTGGTGTTCTAAAGGTGGATGGCCCCTTTGCAGCTGAACGACTTACAGTTGCTGTTCAATCATTGGTTGAGCGTCATGAATCCCTACGTACCTCCTTCCAATTTAAAAATGGTCAGCCGGTTCAGATCGTTGGAGAGCCGGTGCCTTTTCAAGTTGAACGGTTTGAAGGGTTCGATACACAGGAGATTCCAGCCCTGATTCAAGCCTTTATCCGTCCCTTTGATCTGACAAAGGCACCGTTGTTCCGTGTGGGACTCATCTCGATCAGCGGTCAGCCTAACCTACACTATGTACTATTTGACCTCCATCATATCATCGCAGATGGCGTATCCCTTGCCCTCCTCGAGCAGGAGTTTATCCGTTTGTACATGGGTGAAAGCCTTGAAACTTTAGATTTGCAATATAAAGACTACGCAGTTTGGCAACGCGAACAGGTGCAGAGTGAGGAGATGAGGGAGCAGGAGCGTTTCTGGATCAACCAATTTAGTGATGAGGTTCCCGTTTTGGAGTTGCCGACAGACTATCCGCGGTCACTAAATAAACATTTTGCTGGGGATCGTTTGCAATTTGACCTACCCGCAGACTTGACAGAGCAGTTGAAAAGCTTCGCCGAACAACAGGGTGTGACCTTATACATGCTTCTCCTTGCAGCATATAACGTGCTCCTTCATCGATACACGAAGCAGGAGGATATTATCGTAGGCACCCCCATCGCTGGCCGCTTGCACAGTGATCAGGAATCAATGGTGGGTATGTTTGTGAACACCTTGGCTCTACGTAATCGTCCTACAGGGGACAAAACCTTCAGCCAATTGCTTGATGAAGTAAAACAACATGCGATTGAAGCCTATCAACACCAGGAATATCCCTTTGAGGAATTAGTGGATCGTTTGCAATTAGAGCGTAATTCCAGTCGTAATCCGTTGTTTGACACGATGTTGTTTATGCAAAACTACACCCGTCAGCCTGGTGTGGCTAAAGGCCTAACTTTTACACCCTATCCCTTTACCCACCATGCGGCCAAGTTTGATATTACGCTCGAGTTTCATCAAGAGGCTGATGGAATGTTGCTGGCGGTGGAATACGCTACCAAACTTTACAAACGGGAGACGATGGAGAGGTTTTCCCAACATTATTTGAGGATACTGGAAGATGTCATTCAAAAGCCCCATCAAGCCTTGCAAGATGTTTCTTTGCTAGATGAGGAAGAGACGCAAAATCTTCTCACTACCTTTAATCAGACAGCAAGCGACTGGCAAGAAACCGGACTGATTCATCAATTGCTAGAAAAGCAGGCTGAGGAGTACCCGGCGAGAGATGCCCTTATTTCGGAGGAAGGGATATTGACCTACGGGGAGCTAAACGCACGAGCCAATCAACTAGCCAGGCACCTCCGTGAATGTCAAGTGGGGCCAGAGGATCGCGTGGGGTTGCTACTGAGCCGCTCACAAGAGATGGTCATTGCCATCTATGCTGTTTTAAAAGCCGGAGGCACTTATGTACCGATAGATCCGGAGTTCCCCACAGATCGCATTCAATATTTGCTACGGGATAGTGGAGCTAGCATGCTATTAACCCAAAGGGACTGGCGGGAGAAAGTCGATTTTTCAGGATCTATTTTGGATGTGACCGATAAAGAAATCTACCAGGGTGATCCTAGCAACTTACCCTCCGTCACGGCATCCGAACATTTGGCGTATATCTTGTACACCTCGGGCTCAACGGGTCAGCCAAAAGGGGTGATGGTTGAACACCGAAATATTATTAATTTCTTACATGCCATGCAGCAGGAGTATCCAATGATGGCGTCTGATACTTTCTTGTTGAAAACTCCCTACACCTTTGACGTTTCTGTCCCTGAGCTATTTGGTTGGACGATAATGGGTGGCCGTCTCGCCATTTTAAAAGAAGGCGATCATCGTCATCCAAAAGCGATCCTACGTGCGGTTACTGAGTACAACGTGGGTCTGCTTAATTTTGTCCCATCGATGTTTGGCGCTTTCCTCAATGCACTAGGTGGCAATGGACAACCTCTCAAGCTATTAAAATATTTGTTACTTAGCGGTGAAACGGTGACAAAGGATTTAGTAGAACGATTCCATCGCTTAGGTACAGATGTCCAACTAGACAACCTATATGGTCCAACCGAGGCAACCGTCTTTACCACTCGATATCCGCTCACAAATTTGCAGGAGTCTGTCCATGTTCCCATTGGTCGACCCATTGCCAATGTACAGGGCTACATCCTTGATGGACAGGAGAAGCCCGTTCCCATCGGTGTAGTCGGCGAGTTATTTATCGCAGGTGCAGGCCTTGCTCGGGGATATCTAAATCAACACGAACTTACCACAAAAAAATTCCGCCCCCATCCATTTATTGAAGGGGAGCGGATGTATCATACCGGTGACCTTGCGCGCTGGCTTCCAGATGGCAATATCGAATTCCTCGGACGGATCGATCACCAGGTGAAGGTAAATGGCTTCCGTATCGAGCTGGGTGAAATCGAAACTCTACTCTACCAATTGGATGGGATTATCGAGGCTGTTGTAGTGGATCAGGTGGATTCGCTAGGTAATAAACAATTGGTTGCCTATTATGTTGCAGATCGGTTGATAGAGCCTACCCATATCAAAACACATGTGAGTCGCTTCCTACCAAACTTCATGGTGCCGGCTTTTTTTCACCCACTTACGGAAATGGCGCGCACATCCAGTGGCAAAATCGACCGTAACTCACTCGTATCCATCCCGATAGGTGTTCAGAAAGAGGCTGTTTCGCTGGCCAAGCCGCGTACTGAACTGGAACGAAAACTGGTCCAATTTTGGAAACAGTTATTTAAGAGGGATGAGGTGAGCATCGATGACGATTTCTTTGAACTGGGTGGAAACTCGCTAGCAGCTGTGGAGCTAGACCTTGCTTTAGAAGAGAATGGAGCGATTGACGAGGCGGAGCTCCTTGTCTATGAACATAGAACGATTCGTCTGCTTGCAGAACACCTTGAAAGTTACCGAGTCCAGGAAGATCGAGGAGGGGATTAACGATGGAATTTTGTTGGGGATTACCTGTCATTCCAACTCCTCAAACCAAGGATTTATTGGATGCATATATCGATCAGTCCAAGCGTGCGGAGGCGAACCACTTTGATGCGGTGCTAGTTTCCGTTGCACCAACCTCCGTCGATCCGCTAGTTGCGACTACGTTAATCGGAATGAGCACAGAGAGCGTAAGGATTCTCGTTGCCCAAAATACGAACCAGATGTTGCCCACCGTTACAGCTAAAGCGGTAAATACCCTAAATCAACTAATCGGTGATCGCGTTGATGTCAATGTCGTTACAGGCAGTGCCTCGATTGTCTTAGCCCGTGACGGTAAACCGGAAGCCCATGGTGTACGCTACGCGCGTACAAGGGAGTATATCGATCTGCTCCAACAACTCCGTGGGGGAGTCACCACCTTTACGGGTACTTTCTATCAAGTAGAGAATAGCGACATTTATCCCAAGGAGAATCCAGAGCGTCCATCTCGATACTTTATAGCCGGCTCCTCCGAGGATGCGATGCGGGTAGCCGCCCAACATGGCGACGCTTATATTCTTTATGCAACCGATCGCAAAACCTTAAGGGAACACTTTGCAAAGGTGCAAGGCTATGCAAAGGAATACGGCCGTAATGAGATCCCGTGTGCCGTATTGGTTGATATCATTGCCCGAGAGACTACTGCAGAGGCCTTTGAGACCGCCAATGAACTGCTTAAGAGAACGCCTAAAACCTTAAAGAGAATGACCAAACTGTTTCTGAAAAATGCAGACTCGGTGGGGCTCAGTCGGTACAAAAACCTGCGTGCAGAGGATGACTACTGGGTAGACGAGCATCTGTGGGGGGGACTAAGTGCCGTCAACCCCTCCAATTCCGTCTCCATCGTTGGAAACTACCAAGATGTGATATCCACGCTTCTTGATTTTAGGGAGGCAGGGGCTAGTTACTTTCTCCTCACCTCCCAGATTAGTGACTCCGAAATCGAACGCATTGGTCAAAACGTACTACGCCCCTTGAAAGAGAAGGCGATGAGCACCGCATGAAAATAGCGAACCTACTGCTAGAGTCAGTGACGCGCTGGTTTGGGTGATGAAGAGGAGGTATGACCTTGAGTAAAGAGATCAAATGTGTCGTCTGGGATTTGGATCATACGATGTGGGAGGGTGTATTGCTAGAGTCCCCTCATGTCACATTGAAGCCAGGTATCCCGGAGATCATCCGTGAGTTGGATAGCCGAGGGATTCTACAGTCCATTGCGAGTAAGAATCATCGTGAGGATGCCTTAGCCAAGCTGAAGGAATTTGGCTTGGCAGAGTACTTTCTCTATCCAGAGATCCATTGGAATGCTAAATCAACCTCCATCGAAAACATTCGCAAAAACTTGAATATCGGTATCGATACCTTCGCCTTTATCGATGATCAACCCTTTGAATTGGAAGAAGTGAAGAGTGTACACGAGGATGTGCTCTGTATCGACGCAGCGGGTTATAAGGAGTTGCTAACCCGTCCATGCCTGCAACCGAGGATCATTACTAAGGATTCCACAAGGCGCCGCTTGATGGTTATAGAGGATATGAAACGCCAGCAGGAGGAGGAGACCTTTGAGGGACCGAAGGAGGAATTTTTAGCCTCCCTCGATATGAAGTTCGTGATCAGTGAAGCGCGGGAGGAGGACCTTCAACGTGCTGAGGAGCTGACGGTGCGTACCAATCAGCTTAATTCAACCGGGATTACCTACGACTACGATGAACTCAACATTTTTCGTCAAGATCCGAATCATCTCCTACTCGTCTGTGAATTAACGGATCGATATGGCTCCTATGGAAAAATAGGTCTTGCACTTATTCAGAAGACTGCAGAAGCTGATTACTTAAAGCTCTTACTGATGTCTTGTCGTGTCATGTCCCGTGGCGTTGGAACAGTGCTTTTGACCCATTTGATGCAAAGGACAAAGAAAGCCCGCAAACGTTTTTTGGCTGAGTTTTGCCAAACAGAACGTAACCGGATGATGTTTGTCACCTTTCGCCTAGCTGGATTTAACGAGGTAGATAAGCGCGAGGACATCTCTATCCTTGAACATAATTTAGAGAAGCTCCACCCATTCCCCCCTTATATCGAGGTGCAAGTGCCCCAACTGGAAGAGAGTTTCTAGTAGCCATGAATGGATGGTTCACCCGGCGCGTTGATGAACTTCAGTCAACAGCCCGATTCCAATAAATAAATGGTGAGGTGGTTTTAAATGAGGCAATGTACACCCTTAGATATAACCCCTTATATAAATAACCGTGGGATAACACAAGCCAATATCGATCATCACTTAGGATTTATCTCCGTAGGGGGCTGTTCTTTCCCTTTGGAGGAAGTGCCGATAGAGACGGGACTGATCTGTGAGGAGATCCCTTTTCTATTTAGTCGTACCGATGAGGGAGACAACATTGAATTAGAAGGACAAACCCTCTCTTTCGCGCAGGTGCTGGCAGGTCAAGTTCATATCCTGGGTGTTTCAACCAATGGTAACTTTTTTGACCGCGTACAGTTTTTTCGTGAAGGAAAGCTCGTCCGCGTATCTCGCCTTGCGTTGACCAATTTTATTGAACGGGAGCCATTCTTTCCCCAAAACCGTGTCGCTCTGCAATTCACCCATGTGAATACACGGGTAGGACCCAAGGATACCTTTAAACCGATCCTCTGGCATACATCTCTTGATTTAGAGGGAGAGTTCTCTATTGATACGATCTGTTTCGAGGATAATCCTTCCATGCATATCTTTGCCATCACGATTGAAAGCGGGGGAAACGACTAATGGGAGAAGTTACTGCATATGTCGACTCGAATAAAAATTGTTTTCACCTTGTCTTAGCCGCTATTCTTGAGCGAAATGGCATTCATCCGGATTATGCATGGAACCAAGCGGGCCTATATTATGAAGAGTCGGAAAATCATTGGAAAATGACCCCCTATTTTGAGAGCGTGGACAACTGTCTACGCGGGGTAAAGGTAATATCAGAGAAATTTTCCTGCAATGATCGCCTATTGGATCGTTTGGATGATTTATTAACTCGAGGCCAGAACGTTGTCGTGCCCGTTGATATCTATGAATTACCCTACAGCATGTACTATCGAGAACAGCATAATCCCCATAGTATCGAGATGTTACGGCTAGAAGATGGGAGTTATCACATTTGCGATCACTTTTTTCAATTCATTGGGACACTCTCCCGCAGTGATTTGAAAAAAACATTGGATGCCTACAACAGCCATTGTTTACCCGATATCACCTTTAGTTATCTACAAATCTCTGAAAATGAATTGAAACTGCCAGATATAGAGGATGCCACTACGATAATCAAAAAGAATTGTGCGATCATGGAGGGCGTTCTACTTGACGGAATGGAGTCCCTTGGATCAGGGATTTATGGCTTTGGTGTCATTGTTCGATTGATCAAGAAATTAGATGAGATGTTGTCATTAGAAGAGTCAGCGGCAAAGGATCTCATGGAAGAAATGTACTGCGATATAAAGGAAGTAGCCTATTCACGAGACAATTATAGCGCCTTCTTAAAAAGGATGGGCTTGGGTCAACTTACGAGCCCGGTAGAAGAAGCTGCCCAATGTTGGCGGGCGGCATCGAACATGTTATTACGTGCCAAAGTAGCAGGCAATCATGAGGGGATGAAACCACGAATCTTTAAGCGACTTGAACGAGTACAGGAACAAGAGCGCTTGGTTGTGGAGCAAATGGAGAACTTTTTGTCAGTCAAAGGTAAGTAACCTTCATATAAAGGTGGCATCCAGTGATGAAAAGACATTTAATTACCCTTGCAGATCTTTCTGATCAAGAGCTCGGTTATCTAGTGTCGCGAGGGGTCGAATTTGCCGAGGGTAAAGTACTGCCGAGTCAGCCATTATCGGGCAATGTGATCGGGATCTACTTTCGTAAGACCTCTACTCGAACGAGAACCGCATTTTCAGCAGCAGCCCTGCGATTGGGTGCGCAGATTATCTCCTATGGTCCAGATGATCTACAAGAAAATACCGGAGAATCGATAGACGATACTACGCGGGTCTTGTCTCGGATGTTAGATGGATTAGTAGCACGAACCGCTGGAAGTCCGCAAGAAATGCAGGCATTTGCCTCCCAGGAACGGATGGCGGTGATTAATGCGATGAGTGCGGATGAGCATCCAACACAAGGACTAACCGATCTGACGACTATGCAACAACATTTTGGTGAATTACAGGGACTTCGCGTTCTATATCTTGGTGAAGGGAATAATACAGCCGCCGCTCTGGCCCTCTCTCTATCCAGATTCCCCGATATAACTCTGCATCTCCTTACCCCAGCGGGTTACGGTTTATCACAATCCATCCTTGACATGTCGCACAGGTATACGAGATCTTCCCAGGCAAAGGTGATCGAATGCCATGATGCAACGAATTTACCAGGTGAAGTTGATGTCATTTATACGACCCGGTGGGAGACAACAGGAACAAGTAAAGCGGAGCCCACCTGGCGAGATAAATTTCGCCCCTTTTCAGTGACTGAAAAATTACTTGAGCGCTACCCAAATGCGATCTTTATGCACGATCTACCCGCTCATCGTGGGGATGAGGTGAGTGCAACAGTACTAGATGGTCCAGCAAGTATTGCCTTCGATCAGGCGGAAAACAAATTACATAGTGCGCTAGCGACACTAGAATGGTGTTTGGGAAAGGGTAAAATATAACTCTATAATAGACATAGTTTTCATATTTAGGAGGTTTTTTAGCGAAATGGATAAAATGGTATTTCATCAAGTTGGGGGCGCTGGTATATGGTATTAATGGGGATAATACTGTGCGTTGTGTTGTGGTTGGCTGCCTTATACAATACTCGATCTTCGCGGAAGAAAAGTCATATAAAATCTCGATTTTTTGGTGTTGGTGATTGGGGATCGGATGATGGAGGTTTTGATAGTGACTCAGGCTGGGATAGTGGAGGCGACAGCGGTGGGTCAGATGGAGGAGGCGGAGGTTGAGTGTGATGATCTCATAGAGGAGATATCTTCTAATATTCGTATGGTTTAATCATAAAGAAAAAGGCTGTTTTTGACGCTATCTAGCATCGGAACAGCCTTTTTTTATTCTCTAAACATAATGGTTTAAAGGGATCACACTTCTACTTCTTCTTCCTTTTTACGTCCCTTCGTCTCCTTCCGCCCATAAAAAATTTCCGCCTTCTCCAGTGTGACCGTCCCATTGTATTCTGGAATCTGGGCGTACTTTTCGTATACCCCCTTTGGCAAGAGAGTGTTCCCTTCAGGCCAATGGACAGCTAAATTTCCTGTGCGAATGGGAGCAAAACGGGCCTTTCCTTGTAGTCGACCATGGGTATTATGAAGGACTACAGCGTCGCCCTCTTGAATATGAAGACGCTGAGCATCCTGTTCATGGATCAAGATATCTGTGCGTTCTGCTTCATTAAAGGGATCCACTTCTCCGTAAATCATGGAGTTAAATTGTTTTCCACGCCGAGTGGTGATGGCAAATTGATCCTCCCCGATACGCCGTTCGGGAATATCAATGGCTAGCAGGTGGCCGTGACCGTCGGGTGTAGGGCAAGTCCCATCTTCACATAGCCAGGCACCTCCCCATTGAAAGAGATCCCCTTTTTGCTTTAGATGCTGGATCCCATCATAGTCTGGGGCGGCATGGGCGATCTCTTTGCGAATGGCCTCTGCCGATTGTAATCCTAGTTGATTAGCCTCTTCAGGGTGAATGAGGCTAGCTAACTCTCGATAAATTTCCCATTCGGGACGAGCTTCTTCGATACGAGGGCCATCTATTTCCGGGGAAAAGTAGACCATCCGTTCGGTTGAAGTGGAAGTTCCTCCCCCAGGTTGTTCGTAACGGGTCATGGCTGGGAGAACAATGACCGCTTCGCGAGCATCCAGGAGAGTCGAGGTGTTGAAAATGATGTCTTGGTGTATGCGGATATCTAGATTTTCCAAACTATTGCGAATGAAGGTGGGATCTGGCATGGTTTCTAAAAAGTTTCCTCCCGATAGATAATAAAGACGGATCCGTTGGGAGTGCTCCTCGGAAAGGAGTGCGTTCTCAAGGGTGACGCCTACTGTATCTCCCTGCCAGCGGGGAATGGAAAAGCTCCAGAGATTTTCTAAACGAGCGATGTTCTCTGCTTCAAATCCACCACCAGGTAAGCTAAAGGGATCTGCACCCATTTCCCCAGCACCTTGAACCCCAGAGTGCCCCCGGATCGGCATTACCCCACAGTGTTCACGGCCAATAAAGCCACGGAGTAGAGCGAGATTGGCTACCTGGGAGATGTTGTCCGTACCAAAGCGGTGTTGGGTTAAGCCCATGGACCAAACGAAGACGGCGGATTTTGCCTGGGCGAGGCATTCTGCGAAGGTGATCATCTGCTCTCGGGTTAGACCCGCGGATGCTTCAAGGTCTTGCCACTCATATTGGCACACATGTTCTTTTAGTTGGTCAAATCCCTGGGTATGTTCATTTATAAAGGAATGATTGATTGCAGATCCTGGGTGTTTCTCCTCCATTGCAAACCAATGTTTCATCACACCATTCATAAAGGCGATATCCCCTCCAATGTTGACGGAGTAAAAATCATCCGCCAATTTGGTGCCGAATAGGGCGGATTCGGGAATCGAGGGAATCCAATATTGATCCATAGAGGGCTCATGATAAGGGTTAATAACGATGATTTTGGTACCCTTACGTTTGGCGGCGTACATGTATTTGGTAGAGACTGGCTGATTGGTGGCGGCGACAGAGCCCCAAAAGACAAGGACATCGGTGCCGATCCAGTCTTTGTAACTACAACTGGAAGCACCAATTCCCAGGGAACGTTTTAATGCGGTTTTAGAGGGGGAGTGACAGATCCGGGAAGCGTTATCTACATGGTTGGTTCCAAGGTAGCGGGCAACTTTTGCGGCGGCATAATAAGATTCATTGGTGATACCGCGGGATGTGAGATAAAAGGCGAATTGATGAGGGTCAAGGCTTTTCATTTTGTTAGCGATTCGATTAAGTGCATCTTTCCACGAAATTCGGCGGAAGCTACGGTCACCAGGTTCCCTAAGTAGGGGATAAGGAATACGCCCCAGTTTACGTAATTGGGTGCTATTCATCCTTCGTAGTTGTTCGATGTCTGAATGGAGGGTTTCAGCTGGAATGGCTGGCATGGTGTTGAGACGGAGTACATTGAGACGAGTAGTACATAGATGGGGGCCGGTCAAGGTTTGGTCGGATAGACCAGCTACGCCAAGTGCACAACCATCACAAACTCCTTGGGTGAGGATACGGGTAGCGTAGGCGAGATTATCTCGGTTTTCCCAAGCCGCACGGGCGGTATCTCGAATATGATGGGGCTTTACCTTACCAAGACCGAAGGGGATGGGGCTTACCCATAGATCCGGGTTAGGGGTTTTAGGGAGGGGAATGGGTCCGGTGTGTTTGGTTTTACCCATGTTTGAATGCCTCCTGATCCGTAATTTTGTGACATCTATCCTTGCGCAAAATAGCTATGTTCAGAGTATCATACTATGTATAGGGTTAAAACGGCCCAATTTAGACTAATGAAACGGTTGAACTAAAGTGTGCTTATATACTAATACCTAAATGATTGGGGATTTCATGGCCAAGTCAATCTTTGAGCGGAGCTGCATAGGGCAATGATGAGTGCGTCTTCTTTAGACACTTAATGTGGTAAAAAGGAAAGTTAACCTTTTTACTTGCGGATCTTCCTTTCTAAAGGGAGATTGCTGTTCTGGTAGCTATCTGATAAAGTGAGTCGCAGAATGTAACGATGTAGGACATTATTGGATTCCATAGGGTGAGCCGTGTTTTCTACGGCGCTTTTGCACGGGAGGAAGTACATGGATAAGATTGTAATGAATTCCCCGATACAAGTGCCAGAATTGGCTGTTACGACGCACCCGTTAGTCCGAGTAGGGGTGACGGGTGATCGATTACTGGTTGTCTCCCAAGGAGGAGGAACCCTGCTCTCTGACTATTCCTTGGATGGTGGGTCCGCGCGTGGAATTCGATTAGAGGATCCCGGGACGGAGATCCACTTTGTCCAGGCGTTATCAGAGGATCGCTTTTTACTGGTTTCCGCATTTTCAGAGAATCAAGAGCATAATGCCTTTATCTATGATAATCAAGGTCACCTTCTCGCTTCCTTCCATGTTGGAGATGCAATAGAGGATGTTCAGGCGGTGGGGGATCGTTTTTGGATCGGTTATATGGAAGAGGGTGTAGAGGGGGATAATCTTTTAAGCCGTGAGGGGGTTATCTGCTTTAATTTAAGAGGTAAGCTTCTTTTTAGCTATTTAGAGACGGCAATCAAACAAGGACTTCCTGAAGTGAGAGACTGTTATGGTTTAAATGCTTTACCCAATGGTGAGACATGGATCTATTATTTTACGGATCATATTTTGGCACGGGTCGAGGATTTTCGCGTACGACAGTTTTGGAAGGGGGGACCTGTGCTCAGTTGGCGATCGCCTTTGGTGCAAGCAGGAGGATTTGCTATTTGGGGGCGGATTCTCCTCTTTGGAAACCCACGGCGTCATTTATACAGAGGCTCTCTCAACCGCAGAGCGTTAGAGAGGGTGATGCCTGTTGATGAAGAAGGCGAAGAGATTAGGTTTGATCGTTGGTGGACTCGTGATTCTCGTTTATTTTTATCAGTGGGAGATGAGGTCTACTGTTATGATATGAAGGAAACGATCTACTGAGATGTATGAAAAAGACGCCCCATGTCAAAGGAGCGTCTTTTTAGCATCCGTTATTATTTATTTAGATGGAAAAGCGTGCGAACAAGTAGGCGTTGTTCCTTTTGGTGAACTTAGGACAACCGCGGTTGCTCGTCTGCTGGGTAATCAGGGTAGTGTTGAGGGAGTTCAAACCTTTCTTTGACAAATAGCATGGCGAAGAAAAGTACATTACAGGTGACAAAAGCACAAACCAGCATATCTAAGAGGTTCAAGGGTGCTCCCACCTTCCATCCCTATTTGAGTTTATGGTACCACACTCCTCTTCGCCATTTGTTGAGGGTGTGTAAAGACCCTTTTTCATGATTGTAAAGAGCTGGAATGCCTTTTCATTTATCCCCCTGATGCATCAAAAATAAACGGAGACAAAAATCCCTCCCCAGTTACTGGGGAGGAGGTTAAGGAAGGTTGTCGGATAGTTCGCTGAGAGCAAAGCCTCGGTCGTCCTTCTGCTTCTTCTGGGGGTTCATACGCCCTTATTGTATGAAAAAAACAAGGCTGTTGTGAAGAATTAAGCTTGTAGGTTTTTCTCCAGCTTACGAATAAGCGCTTCATCTGGAGTGATAAAGAGAGTCTTTTGCTCATCATATGTGACAAAGCCAGGTGGTCCACCAGAGGGTTTACGAACATGCTTGATCAGTGTGTAATCTACCGGAACTTGACTAGATTCTCGTCCCTTTGAATGCCAGGCAGCAAGGAGGGCCGCTTCGTGTAGGGTTTGTTCACCAAAGTTTTTCTCCCGGATCACCACATGGGAGCCTGGAATCTCTTTTGTATGAAGCCAGGTATCAGTGGCAGAAGCAAGTCGATGGGTTAAGTAATCGTTTTGTTTGTTGTTTCTGCCGACGAAAATGGTAACTCCCTCGGAGGAGAGAAAGGCGGTAGGTTTTGGGCGTTCGGCCTTTTTCGGTTTTCGCTTCTGTGGCCTTGCTTTCAACCAGCCTTCCTCTACCAACTCTTCTTTGATTTCTTCGGCTTCCTTTGTCGTAGCATCCTCAAGTTGAACAAGCACAGATTCAAGGTATGCATTATCCTGTTTGGTTTTTTCGATTTGTTCTTGATTCCATTTGCGGGCAGACTTTGCTTTGTGATAGAGCTTAAAGTAACGCTGAGCATTTTCTGAAGGGGACCAGCGGGGGTCGAGGGGGATCGTAATCGATGCGGACTCGGGATCATAATAATTGATGGTAGTGATCTCTTTGTCCCCTCGATGAATTTGATACATATTAGCGGTCACTAATTCCCCCCATGTGCGATAAGTGTCCGCTTTTTGTGTGTCGAGAAGTTCTTGTTCCAGCTTCTTGATCTTCTTTTCGTTCTTATCCGTCACCGTTTTAAGGTTACGGATTAAATCGTGATTTTGCTGGCGGGTTCGATCCCGTTCAGCTTTACCAAGATAAAAAGCATCTAAGCATTGTCCAATATGGTCAAAGGTGTGAACTTCACCTGGGAGGTAGGTGAGTTGGATTGCGGAAAAAACGTTTTTTTTACCATAGATAATCACAGGTGAAAAGCGACATTCACGTATGGATTCCATCGTTCTATGGAAGGAGTCCCATAGAGAATCTCGATTTCCCAGCTCTGCTCGATGGACAATCTCGGAAGCCGTTTGGGGGCCGATACCGGAGAAGCCTTGGAGAATTTGTTTATCCATTTGCCCTTGGTTCCATTGGATCCTTTGCAGGAAACCTTCCCGGTCAATGGTGAGGGGATTCTTTTTCCCCTGCTCAGGGGGAGCAATATAGGAGATCCCTGGCATGACTTGGCGATGTCGACTCATAGCAGGACTGACCCGTCGGATGGCGTCCATAATTTTATTCGCCGCAGGATCGACCAAGATGATATTGCTATGGCGTCCCATGATTTCGATAACCAATTGGCGGATTACTTCAAAGCCAAGCTCATCCCGGCCTCGGATATCGATGATCACCACCCGCTCCATATCTACTTGGCGTACGCTTGTGATGATACCCCCTTCGCAGTGCTTCCGAAGAAGCATACAAAACATGGGAGGAGAGAGTGGATTTTCAGCGCGTGCATCCGTCAGATGAAGACGTGGGTATGCAGGGTGCGCCGAGAGAAGGAGACGTTGGTTAGCACCTTTATTTCGTATGTGGAGAATCAGTTCTGAGTCTGAAGGCTGATAGATTTTGGCGATACGGCCGTTGGTAAGTGATTCCTGAAGTTCGTGTACGACTGCCCGTGTGACGATTCCGTCGAAGGACATAGCGAGTCCCCCCTGTGATCTAAGATCCGCTCATGATGAGTCCATGTTCCAGTATATCGGATTAAGGTGTGATTACAAGGGATTGACACTCCCCAAGGTATTTCCTTTGGGGCTGTTGAGTCGTTAGGATATCCACCGTCCATTATATACTTGATATTTTTCTATTTATTAGACTGCTAAATAATACGGAAAGTAAACTAAATAAAAGTGAAATCCAGCCGATATTGATATGTGCATTCCATACTATTCCCATCAACGAGACACCAATGGCGGTTCTTTCTTACAGATCTACTGCTTCAAAGATGATGAAAGTCGGGTAAGTCTGTAATCAAGCTACTTCCAGTGAGGTTAGCATGTTTGAAGGCCTGTCTGAATAAGGTTAGCATGAGAGTTCTTTGGACAAAGGGGGAGGAAGCGTGTCAGAAGGAGGCCGTTACGTCGACTGGAATGTAGAACAAGTGACAGGTCATTTCAAAGTGGATCCTGCTGAAGGATTGGACGATGCAGAAGCGGGCCGCCGGATGGAGCAAACGGGTCCTAACCAGTTGGCCGAGGCGGAACGTATATCCCCAGTTGTACTGCTATTAAATCAGTTTAAGGATTTTATGGTGCTCGTTTTATTAGCGGCGACATTGGTGTCGGGATTGCTTGGTGAATATACCGATGCCATCGCGATTATCGCGATTGTGGTCCTAAATGCAGTCCTTGGTTTTGTACAAGAGGTACGAGCGGAAAAAAGTCTAAGTGCTCTGCGAGAATTATCCGCTCCTACTGCGCGGGTGATGCGAAATGGTGAGTGGAGCCGGATTCAAGCAGCTCATCTCGTGCCAGGAGATATCGTTGCTTTAGAAAGTGGGGACCGTATCCCTGCGGATCTACGTTTAATTCAAACGGCCAATATGTACATCGAGGAGTCTGCTCTGACAGGCGAATCCGTTCCAACGAGCAAAACGAATGGGAAATTATCTAGGGGAGATGTTCCTCTGGGTGATCGTAAAAACATGGCTTTCCTGGGTACGATGGTGGTTCGTGGTACCGGGATTGGTGTGGTTGTCCATACAGGGATGGAGACGGAGATGGGACGCATCGCTCACTTGATCCAGACGACAGAGGCGATGCAAACTCCCTTACAACGTCGCTTGGAACAATTGGGAAAGATTTTGATTGGGGTTGCTCTACTCCTAACGGCCGTGGTTGTAGTTACGGGGATTTTGCATGGGCATGATGCCTATAAAATGTTTCTCTCGGGTGTAAGTCTAGCCGTAGCCGCCATCCCTGAGGGACTCCCTGCCATCGTCACGATTGCGCTAGCCCTTGGTGTACAAAGGATGATCAAACGACGAGCGATTGTGCGCAAGTTGCCATCAGTGGAAACCTTAGGGTGCGCCTCAATTATCTGCTCCGATAAGACTGGAACACTTACTCAGAACAAGATGACGGTGACTCATCTTTGGTGTGATCGCCGTAAGATAGAGCTATCTGGCTCGGGCTATCAACCCGATGGAGATTTTTATCGTGATGGGCGAGAGGTGAGACCAGATAAAGAGGTAGCGTTAAAACGACTCCTTGAAGTGGCTGTTCTTTGTAATAATGCTCGTCTCATTGGCGAATCCTCTCGAGAGGGTCTCCTGCGGCGGAAGCAGGAAACCTGGCGAGTAGATGGAGATCCAACCGAGGGAGCTCTGCTTGTTGCAGGAGCGAAGGGTGGGGTAGGGGGAGAAAGTCTCCTCCAATCCTGGACGCGCATCCGAGAATTTCCCTTTGATTCTGAGCGGAAGATGATGTCGGTTTTCCTGGAAGATCGGGGCGGGAAGCGTTTCTTATTTACTAAGGGAGGACCTGATGTGCTCCTCGAACGGTGCACTCATATCCTCCAGGGTGGGCGGGCCGTTCCTCTTAAAGAGTCCCACCGTACAGAAATCATACAAATGAATGAAGAGCTAGCAAAAATGGCTTTACGCAATCTGGCATTTGCTTACCGGGAATGGCAGGGCGCAACTCCCGATAATGAGCGAACAGCCGAGCGTAAGTTGGTTTTTGTAGGGCTAGCGGGGATGATCGATCCTCCTCGAGAAGAGGTGAAGGAAGCGATTCGAACCTGTCGCCGTGCAGGAATCCGAACGGTGATGATCACGGGTGACCATCAAATGACGGCGGTAGCTATCGCCCGCCAACTTGGCATCCTGCAAGGGGGAGCCACTGTTAATGGTAGTGAGATTCAACAGATGGGTGAGGCAGAGTTTCGTAAAAAGGCAAAAGATATCCATGTCTATGCCCGAGTCTCCCCAGAACATAAATTAAAGATTGTAAAGGCATTGCAAGAAGAAGGACATGTTGTTGCGATGACGGGGGATGGTGTGAATGATGCTCCCGCGATAAAGGCTGCGGATATTGGGATTGCCATGGGAGTGACGGGGACTGATGTCTCCAAGGAGGCTTCCTCACTCGTTCTTGCGGATGATAATTTTGCTACGATTGTGGCTGCGATAGAGGAAGGACGAAATATTTATGACAATATTCGTAAATTTATTAGTTACCTACTTGCCTCCAATGTGGGTGAGATCCTCGTTATGTTTTTAGCCATGTTGGCGGGGCTTCCATTGCCCTTAGTGCCCATCCAAATCCTCTGGGTGAATTTAGTGACAGATGGGTTGCCAGCGATGGCATTAGGAGTCGACCCAGCAGAGGAGGATACGATGAATCGGGATCCGCGGAACAGTCGCGAAAATATCTTTGCTGGCGGTGTGGGATGGAAGATTCTTAGCCGAGGTCTCTTTATCGGTCTCAGTACTCTGGTAGCATTTTGGATCGCATATAGTGAATCTCCCGATGATCTTGTACGTGCGCAAACCATCGCCTTTGCTACCTTAGTGATGGCACAGCTGATCTATGTATTTGACTGCCGTAGTTCGCGCACGGTTTTTCATCGTAGTCCTTTTAGCAATCCATTGCTTGTGTTGGCGGTGGTTTCCTCAGCAGCTCTGATGATTGGTGTGATGTATTATCCACCACTTCAGCCCATTTTTCATACCACCTCCCTTGCTTTACGAGAATGGGCGTTAGTTGCTGTGGCGGCGGCAATACCTACATTGGCAGCGGGAGCCCTCGACATGATGCTTCCCCTCCGTCGGATGGTAACACGTACCGAGAGATAAGAAAGATGTTATGAGAAATATCGACGAATTGACGATGTTGTCAGTTCGTTTTTTAGTGAGTTTGTAAGGGATGGGAAGTGGGAGAGAATGTGGATCTTGCATAGGATGGTGAACAGGGAAACCCCATGATTCATGAATCAATTTCCACATTTTTTGTATCCTCAGGATCACGCACAATCAAACCAGATAGGAGGTAGGGAAATGGTATGTCCATCTTTTAGTGCTCAAACCACTTTTGCTGTGGGAGATGCACCATTTGAGATTACTAGCGCTGATTTTAACGGAGATGGGATTCCTGATTTAGCTGTTGCCAACCAAAATTCCAATACTGTAAGTGTTTTGATAGGTAATGGCAATGGCACCTTTGGGCCCCAAACTACCTTTGCTGTAGGAGCTGTACCAATCGGAATTACTAGTGCCAATTTTAATAGCGGTGGCTTCCCTGATTTGGCAGTTACTAATTCTGGCGGTAATACGGTGTCTGTTTTACTAGGCAATGGGGATGGTACCTTTGGGCCCCAAACTACTTTTGCTGTAGGAGCTGTGCCAATCGCGATTACTAGCGCCAATTTTAATGGCGATGGGTTCGCCGATTTAGCTGTTGCCAACTCAACCGATAATACCATAAGTGTGTTAATAGGCAATGGGAATGGCACTTTTGGGCCCCAAACTACTTTTGCTGTGGGAGTTAATCCATTGGGGATTACTAACGCTGATTTTACTGGGGATGGCATCCCTGATTTGGCAGTTACTAATGTTGTCGATGATACTATAAGTGTATTAATAGGCAATGGGGATGGCACCTTTGGGCCCCAAACTACTTTTGCTGTGGGAAGTCTTCCATTTGGGATTACTAGCGCCGATTTTAACGGAGATGGGATCCCTGATTTGGCTGTTACCAACCAAAATGCCGATACTATAAGTGTGTTAATAGGCAATGGGAATGGCACCTTTGGGCCCCAAACTACCTTTGCTGTGGGAGATAATCCAGTCGCAATTGCTAGCGCTGATTTTAACTGCGATGGCTCTCCTGATTTAGCGGTTATCAATATTGACGGTAATACGGTGTCTGTTTTATTAGGCAATGGGGATGGGACTTTTCAGCCCCAAACTACCTTTGCTGTAGGAGCTGGACCATCGGGTATTGCTAGCGCTGATTTTAATGGCGATGGGACCCCTGATTTAGCTGTCACCAACTTAGGCAACGATAACATCTCTGTTTTATTGGACAGCTGTGTCACTTCACTTACCTGTACGGATCTTACCCTCGCGAATGATCCAGGAACCTGTGAAGCTACTGTTCCTTTCCCTACACCACAATGTTCCAACGTATCCACAATCAGTGCCCCCGCCACAGTACCTGTTGGAACTCCTACCCTAGTCACGAGTGCCGCAATTAGTAATGTGAATCCCACCAATATCGAAACCTGTACCTTTACCGTTACCGTCAATGACACCGAACCTCCTGTCATATCTGGTCTGAACGATATCGACATCGAAGCAGATAACTCCATTGGCGCCATCGTCACCTACCCTGACCCCATTGTGACGGATAATTGTCCTGGAACGATTACCAATTCCTGCAATCCACCCTCCGGATCCTTCTTTTTCATCGGTTCGACCGTTGTTACTTGTACCGCTATCGACTCCAATGGTAATTCGGCTACCGGTACCTTTATCGTTACGGTCTTCCCTTCAGAAGAAGAATAGAGGTTTAGGTTAGCGAACAAGAAGATACCGAGCAGCGAAAACTAGAGAATGTTTGCCTCAAGGGACACCGCATCCCTCCCTCTTGTTGCATGGCTTTTCTACCTGAGGTATTCTCATAGAACAAACAGTGAGCTTATTGCATGCTCATGAAAAAGGAGGAAGGTGTTCAGCGAGTTGAACACCATGGACGATGGAATTGAAATTTACCAAAATGCATGGTCTTGGCAATGATTTTATCATTGTAGCGAGTGAGCAAGAGCTCCCTGAGGCAGTTTCTACCTTAGCCAAGCAAGTGTGTGATCGTCACTTTGGCATTGGAGCCGATGGGCTTGTCTATCTTTTACCTTCCAATCGGGCGGACGTGAGGATGCGTATTTTTAATGCGGATGGAAGTGAACCAGAGCAGTGTGGCAATGCGGTTCGCTGTGTCGCTCGCTACTACTATGAACGGATTTCGGATGCGAAGCGTGAACTGACAGTGGAAACAGGCGCAGGGATTCAACGAGTCTGGATAGAAGGGGACGACAATACTCAGGTACGAGTTGATATGGGCAATCCCATTTTAGCCGGTTTACAGATTCCGACCACCGTTGATGGTGAGCGTGTTGTAGATCAGGAGATAGCGGTAACTGCAGAGGGAGAGGGTCAGTCCTATTTCTTTACTGGGGTGTCCATGGGGAACCCACATGGTGTGATAGAGGTGAAGGATGTTCAGCATTTTCCCGTGGAAAAATGGGGGCCGTTGCTAGAAAATCATCCGATTTTCCCTCATAAAGCCAATATCGAGTTTATCTCTGTACGTTCCAAAAATGAAGTGGATATGAGAGTGTGGGAACGGGGAGTAGGAGAGACGCTTGCATGTGGGACAGGGGCTTGTGCTACCCTTGTCGCTACCTCCCTTCGTGGACGGACGGAACGTCAGGGAACGGTTCACCTCCTTGGGGGGGACCTTTTTATCGAATGGCAAGAAAGTGATGGGTGTGTTTATATGACAGGTGCGGCTTCCTTTGTCTTTGATGGGGTGTTGCAGGGTTAGAAGTTGAGGAAGTTTCCTAACTCTATTTGGAAAACATTTTACGTCCAAAGTGGTTGTCAAAAGGAGCCTCCCAGGTGTATGATGATCGGAAAAACAATCGGAGGCAAGTTCAGTGAGCGAAGCAATCGAAGTCAAAAATCATGAACAACGACCACTACCTCATTTGCGCATAGCAGTGGAGGATATTATAAGAGCCAACCATGTGTTAAAGGACGTCATTATCCCTACCGCGTTACAAAAGGATGCATGGCTTTCAGAGCAGTATGGTTGCAATCTTTATCTTAAGAGAGAAGATTTGCAAATGGTTCGCTCCTTTAAGATTCGTGGTGCGTACAATGTGATTCATCAATTAGCCCCCGAGAAGTTACAGCTGGGAATTGTCTGTGCCAGTGCGGGAAATCATGCCCAAGGAGTGGCCTTTACCTGCCGTGAATTAGGTATCCACGGGCGTATCTATATGCCAAATCCAACACCGAATCAGAAAGTAAAACAAGTAAAGCGATTTGGTGGCGATGCTGTCGAGGTGATTTTAACCGGAGATACCTTTGATGATGCTCTGGCTGAAGCCCTCTCCTACAGTGCCGAAAAGGGAATGGAATTTATTCACCCTTTTGAAAATCCTGCTACCGTAGCGGGACAGGGAACCATTGGATTGGAAATATTGAATGATCTTCCAGAAAAGTTGGACTATCTGATCATGGGGATCGGAGGCGGAGGACTTGCAGCTGGAGTGGCCTCCTATGTGAAAGCTCTCAGCCCCTCTACGAAAATTATCGGTGTAGAACCTGGGGGAGCTTCTTCTATGTCTAAGTCAGTCGAGGCTGGGGAAGTTATCACACTAGATACCGTTGATAAATTTGTGGATGGTGCAAGTGTTCAGCGAGTGGGGGAACTTAATTATCAAATCTGTCGTGAGTTGATCGATGAATTTATCAGCGTACCAGAGGGTAAGGTGTGCACCACGATCCTTGAGTTATACAATGAGAATGCAATTGTTGCTGAGCCAGCTGGAGCGTTACCGATTGCTGCCCTTGACCAGCTTGGTGATCGGCTTCATGGCAAAAATGTGGTGTGTATTCTATCCGGTGGAAACAATGATATCGAACGAATGCCTGAGATCAAGGAGCGCTCCTTGATTTATGAAGGGTTGAAACATTATTTTACGATTCAATTTCCCCAACGTTCCGGTGCGCTCCGCGAATTTATCAATGATGTATTGGGGCCAGATGATGATATTACCCGCTTTGAATACACGAAACAAAATAGTAAAGAGCAAGGTCCTGTTCTACTAGGAATCGAGTTGAAACGACGGGAGGACTATGCTCCTCTCATTAAGCGAATGAAACGAAAGGGTTATCCATTTATCGAGATCAATAAAGATCCAACCTTATTCCAATTGCTGATATGAAAAAGATCCTGGGGCAGTGTACTTTATAGCCCCAGGATCTTTTTCAATTAATAAGGTCGATCCTGATAAAAGTAGTTGGGAGTTTTTGATGTGTCGGTGTAGGAGGTGTGCCAGATGGAGGTTGTTGCAGGAGAGAGTGGAGGGATCAGCCAGCTCCAATCCCCTGTGAGATCCCGACCGCTTTCCCGCTCTTTTTTTTCAAAGAGGGCAAATTGTTGGGCTGCTGTGTGATGATCGACGATGCTAACCCCTGCCTTCTTGAATGAATGAAGGACGGCGATGTTTAGCTCAACCAATGCTTTATCCCGCCATAGCGTGGAAGGAGTTTGGGTGAGACCCAAACAGAAAGCAATTTCAGGTAGTAGATTATACCGCTGGGTATCGGCAAGATTACGTGCTCCAATCTCTGTGCCCATATACCAGCCATTGAAGGGGGCGGCGGTATATTCAATACCACCCATCTCCAATTTCATATCGGAAATGATGGGCACAGCGTACCACTGTATATGAAGATCTGCTAAGGAAGTATATTCAGGATGATGGATAGGAACTTCTAACGCAAGTTCGGATGGAATCTCAAACCACATGGGCGGTCGATTGCCAAGCTGTATAACAAGAGGAAGCAGATCAAAGGGCGTGCCAGCTCCCTGCCACCCCAATTTCTCGCAAACTTGAGTAAAGGCAACAGAAGCGGGATCACCAATAATCCCCTGGTTCTTTTGATAGCCTGCATAACGAAGTAATTGATGATTCCAGATTCTCACCTGGGGCAAATTGGCCTTCATGGGCTTAAAAATAGTGATGGTTGGCCGGATTTTCCCCTGGTTCGTTGCATAGCGAAGATGATCACATAATGAAGTGAAAATCTCTTTCTCCGTTCGTAGGTGGCGGGCGTCCAATACATGGAGGGAATCCCAAAAAAGACGGCCGATACAGCGATTACTATTGCGCCAAGCGATTTTAGCACCATGTTCCAACTCTTTGAAGTGATGGGTATATTCCCCTGTGTTGCGAATAGACTCCTCTACTTCTGCCACTCTTTGTTGAATTTCTTTTGGAGAGTGACCAAGTTCTTGGTAGCAGTCAAGGATAAACTTCCTGGCTTTTGCTAAACAATCCTCTTGTTGCATCTTCATGCTGGTCTCCTCACATAGAAGATCTCTAGTCTAGTTATTCTATCCTAGAATGGATTGCAAATCGAGTTGGAGTTATTGGCAAAGCCGAAAAGGAATTCACTTTAATCGAGATGTCCCCAAGGTAAAGGTTGGCCGTTGATCGATAAATTCATAAAACGTGATCCTTTCTCTCCTAGCTAGGTTAGAAAAGATCACGTTTTATATTTAAGCGTATTAATATCTCTTAAGTAAGTGAAGGGGAATAGGGCAGCAGCATCTCATTAAAAAAAACAAGAAAGAAGACGGGAAACCCGCCTTGTTTACCTTTTACCATTTAATATCACTTGTCTTGCCAGCGTAGTAAACATCTAAATTTGCGTGTTCACTGTGAAAAGTAAATTCGTACGTACCAGACCTAATACCATCATTCTTTTTGAAATCGAATATCTTACCTGATCCAACTTTTTCATTCATAACGATTCTTCCAGTGTCCTTATGACGTAAAGTAGCAGTTACAGTATCAGCCCCTCTATTGATAACCTGTACTTTAAGATATGGAAACCCTTCGGTAGCTGAAAGTTCCACTGTATGTTTATTGTAGCCGGTTATTATGGTATCTTCCCATGCATCCTCTATCTTTGCACTAGCAGTCGTTGGGAATGATAGTGCAGTAAAGCCGACTCCAAACACTAAAGCTAAAGAAAGAATTACTGAAAAAATCTTGTTCTTTTTCATGGTTTTTTCCCCCTTGTCTATTTGACTAGTTCATATTACAAGATCGACTATAAACAGTCAAGATTAATTTTAATAAAAATGAGTTATATTGATCATATTATTAAAAAATAAATAAATATACGCGGTAATGAATCGAAAAAACTAGATCATCATGTAATTAAATATATATTTTCTTCCATATAAATGGGGTTGTTCATACTAAAATATTTATCATTTTTCCAAAAAGCGGATTTCTTTGTGCATTCAATTTTTAATATATGGTTGGGTATTTTTGCTAAGGCCATCAATGGGCACAAAAACCCCGTCACCCTGTAAGCTAAGGAATAACGGGGCTTTATTACGTTTATGCACGGAATGCTTTATCAATTGCTTCTCTCAACTCCAAAGGTGATGGTTTTGCATATCGAGTTACGTTGCGATCCAATGAGGTTAACTCCGAAACACGAAGGCCACTATAGTTCAATAGATACATTATCGCGATATACGGTTTATCTTTCCTGTGCCGTTGCTATGTTGCAAAGCAAGGCGTAGAAATCCCAAAGGAATACCTACAACCCTTTCCCCACTATGGTGGGAACATTTCCATCTAATGGGGTTTTCAGTTGGTTTTTCGCACCCCCAGTGGATTGATGACAACCTTATATTTAATCGAAATATCCGCTTTAGAGAAATCGGTGCTCCAGTTCAACTTTTTCCACCATGTGGGATGATAAGTTCGAATGAAATTCCCTAGTCCATAAATATCAGAACGTAATTGTTGAGCTTTTTTCACGGTGTTCATTGCTTGAATTTCATAGGCTTTTTCTACGTGACGAGATACTTTTTGCAAAGACTTAGGGTCATCTAGATTAACTGAACATGTCATTTCTTTAACTAATGCTTTCACATTAACCATAATTCGAAAAACAGCTCTCCCCTTGCGATTGCCAAAACGAACTTTGCTAGTCACTATATTAGGCTGAATAGCAATTAAACCTGGCTTTACTTTACAGGGAGTAACTAAATCTTCCCCAGTACCATTATGATTGATTTGCAACAACGATCGGGATTCTATCCGATTAAGAATGCCTACCATCTTCTCTTCTTTAAAAATAGCTACACCATTCCATCTCACTTTTTGACCGTCAATACTCAAGTAATTGAGTATAGGTTGGTCAACCGGATTTGCTTCATCAATAAAAAAATGATTTAATCCTTTTTTCTTCATAATTAATTCATCTTCACTTTTATTTTTTAGAAACGAAATAATATACCCAGCTGGATTTGATTCAAGAGGTGATCTCAGCTGAAAAAAATGCTGAGCCTCTCCTTTTGCAACGATCATATACTCCCTTCGCCTGAACTCTGGATTGCGACCAAAGGCATCTAGTAGATTAGAAAGGCCTTGTTTAGCAACCTTCTCGCTGATAATAATGAGGCGAGTATCTCCAAAAGTGACGCGTTTATTCGACTGAAAGCGAATATCATTCGTAGCATCGGATAGGGTCTTACCGCGTCCAGTAAAGATTTGTACCGGCTGCTGCGTTGCTGTCGCACCTCCACTTATACCCATGTTATTTTGGGGAATAGGTGTCAAAATGCTGACTACCAATTGATCCTTATCCTGATCGATAGCTATCCCCGTCACCGATAAGCGATCTTCAAGTTCTTGTGAATCCCAACACCCTCCTAAGAGTAAACAGACCAAGATGACAGGCAAAAATTTAAGAAGTCGCATGGTCTTCCTCCTTCTTTCGCCCACGAACAACCCATAAAATAAAGAAGATCCCAACAAAGAGGACGGTTATAATCATCTCTGCTATACTGGACCATCGATCCCACTTCCATAATTTATTAATGTTGGGTGGGTATTGGGATAAAAAGAATACTATTATACTAAGAGTGATCGCTACCCATTTACGCCTTTTCTCTTTTAATTGAAGATAAGTCATCATCACCTCGACGGTAGCATTAAAGATAATGACGATGGTTGTTAATATATTAACCATCCACATAACAACAAAAAGGGCATCAACACGGTCTAGGATTCCACCAGGAACATAGATCGACTTAACATTCTCGATAGGGGGATACATCAGTTTGGTAACTTCCCAAGTTCCAAAGATACCTAAACACGATACCAAAGTTAACCAGGAAAAAAAAGTGATGGCGAGATAGGATACAGCATGCGTACGGGTCGATTTTTCTGGTTGTTGATAAAAAGCCATATATACAAATAAAATACTATATCCGCTATAACTCTTCATCGTAGTTATGACACCATAGAATACCTTGTCCCAATTGGCCTGAAACAATGGGAAAAGGTTGCGAAAATCTCCATTCTCCGCGACCCCTGCAATAAACAAGGGTATTGGAAGGTAAACGAATGGGAGCAAGAACTCAGTTATCCGAGCGGTAATGACTAATTTATTACTAACGGCTACTACGGATGCTATTATGATAGATATCAAAATTACGATCTGAGGCGTTCTTGGTAACACATAAATGTTAATCGCATCACTATAACCACGTGTCACAATAGAGGTTATCCACAGCCATAATCCTCCTAATACGAGAGCAAAAGGAAGGGCCAAAAATTTGCCCATCCACCATTGTTTCTTGTTAGCCATACTCTCAACCAACTGAATCACATTTTGACGGGGAATTTTCTGCATTAGAGCGCCAATCAACCACACGATACCAAAAACAAGGGTTCCACTAATGAAGACGATCCAGATACTATCTGTACCGGAGACCTCAACACTCTCTCGAGGCATCATAAGCACTTGAGTCCCAACAACCAATGAGAAGAGTAGAGTGTAAATTTGATAACTTGAAATGGAATCACCGAAGCCACGAATATTATTGTTGTCCACCAGATTTCACCTCTTCCTCTCGTTTGGCATCTTCGGGACGGAAGATCACCGGGCGTTGCTTCATAAATTTCCACGGAACACGTATGAGACTATCTTTTAAATCGGACAAGCGAAGCGGACTAAAGGGAGCCAAGTAAGGTACATTAAATGAACGCAGTTTAAGTAAATGGATAAGAATTATAAAACTTAGGAGAGTAACCCCAAATAAACCTAATATCCCTGCAACAACTATCATTGGGAAACGTATAAGACGGATAGAAATTGCCGCATTATAGTTGGGAGTAGCATAAGAACTAATCGTTGTTAAACCCACAACGATGACCATTAAGGGGGAGACCAAACCTGCGGTCACCGCAGCCTGTCCAATAACAAGCGCACCAACAATCCCAATGGTTGGGCCCATCGGGCCTGGTAAGCGAATACTCGCTTCTCGTAATATTTCTACGCTGATTTCCATGATAAGAACTTCTACAACGGATGGAAAGGGTACTGACTCTCTCCCAATAGCAGCTGCGAGGGTTAGTTGTGGTGGAATCATCTCTGGATGGAAGGCGGTGAAGGAGATATAGAGAGCGGGTAGTAAAAGGGAGATGAATAGGCTGAATAAGCGAATAAAACGAATAAACGTACCAATAAGATATCGTTCATAGTAATCATCTGGGCTATTATAAAACTGGGAGAAAATAGCTGGAGCAATAAGAACGTTTGGAGTCCCCTCCACAATCACTGCCACTTTTCCTTCCAATAGATGAGCGACAACCGTATCGGGCCTCTCGGTATTTTGTATAGTAGGGAAAATGGACCATACATTATCTTGAATCATCTCTTCGATATAGCCGCTTTCGAGAATCCCATCGATATCGATGGTTTGAATCCGTTTTTCTACTTCTTTTACCATTCCCTTCTCAGCAACACCGTCAATATAGGCAAGGGATATGGGTGTTTTTGTGCGTTTCCCCACAGTCATCCCCTTCATGCGTAGATCTGGATCCTGTAACCTTATCCGAACAAGGGCGGTATTGATACGCATCGACTCGACAAAACCTTCTCTAGGACCCCGAATAACTGTTTCTCCTCGAGGTTCACCAACCATCCGCCGATAAGCCCCTTTTAAACCAATGATAAACCCCTCTGCATATCCATCCACAAAGAGCACTGCATTACCAGCCAATGTGTTGCTTACCAAATCCTCCATCTTTTTTACCCGTTTTACGTCCCCATATTGTATAAGGCTTTGATCGACAGCTTCTATCAGATCTTTCTGCCCATCTAAGGTTTTTCCCATTAGCATCAGGGGTTCTAATACATTTTCATCAATCCCATTATTAAGACTTAACCCATCAATATAGATAAGCCCTGCTTTGCGATCTGTCGTGTGTTGAATGGTAAAACGACGGACGACTAAATCATTACTATTTTCCTTGTCCAGAAGGGTTTCAAAGAACACTAAATTAGCTTCGACATCCGAAGATACCAAATCATCCGCTACATGTTCTTTTTGCTTTTGCTCTGTATATTTTTGGAGGACTTTTTTTTTACGGAGTTCTCGTATTCGTCGAATCCGATTTATCATTATTTATCACCACCCCTTATTTTTTCCATAAGAATATTCAATTAAACCTCCTTCATGAGCTGAAAAATACATACGTTAAGGAATAACTCCAAACCGATTATCAAACGTAAGGCAGCCAAAGATATCAAGAAAAAATAGGATAGACGAAAGGAGAGAGATAGGTTATGATCAATTTATGATAATGATTCTCATTCTAGATTGGGGTGAGCCTGTTGTTCTTGAGCGAATGTAGGGTAGGAACTAAAGGCCGAATTAAGAATGTTCAATTGAAAGAATCTTATCGCAATCGGGTGATGGATCTGGGTTTAACACCGGGCACAGAGATTGAAGTGGTTCGGAAGGCATTACTTGGAGATCCGATTGTGATTCGTTTTAGAGGATATCAAATGGGATTCCGCCGCAGTGATGTAAAAGGGATCCAGATTGAAACGGGAAATTGATTTATAGCCAAGGGTGAGGGATTACAGTCATGACACAGACGATTGCTTTAGTAGGGAATCCAAATGCGGGTAAGACATCCTTGTTCAATATTTTAACGGGAACTCGACAGAACGTTGGTAACTGGGCAGGGGTTACGGTAGAGCGTAAGGAAGGCTGGATAAAAGGCGAGCAAAAGTGGAAAATTGTTGATTTGCCAGGGATCTATAGTTTATCTTCCCAGACAATTGAAGAGAAAATCGCGCTATCGTTTATCCTCGGGGATGAACCTGATATCCTGCTCAATATTATCGATGCTTCCAATTTAGAAAGGAACCTATATTTTACGGTGCAATTGCTTGAAACGGGACTACCTACCATTGTTTCATTAAACATGATGGATGTGGCAGAGGGTCGTGGGCTTAAGATTGACAAGGATCGTTTGGAGCAGGCACTAGGTGTGATGATGGTGCCGATGGTCGCTCGCAAAGGAAAGGGAAAAAAATCCCTACTCAATCGATTTGAACATGGTGCTCGCCCTGGTTCCGTACAGATTTCCTATCCAGATCAAGTGGAACGTGGAGTGGCGGCCCTGCTCCCATTGCTCGAAGACGCGGGCTTGACTACAACCATCGATGCACGCTGGCTGGCTCTCATGTGGCTGGAAGGAAATGAAAGTGTTACCACGATGGTAAATGAGAAGACGGACCGGACTCTAATCGGAAAAATGAAAAGGGTACGGGAAGAGATTCCTACTGCGGATGCCCTCATTCGGCAAGCTCGATATGCATGGGTAGAAGGAATTCTCCGCGAATCGGTTAGCCAAACCAATGTAGAGCGTAAAACGTGGAGTGACCGAGTGGATAGTGTGCTCTTGCACCCTGTCATGGGATTGCCGCTATTCTTTCTCTTTATGTATTTGATTTTCCAGATCACCTTTAGTTGGGTTGGTATGATGGGATCGGATCTATTGGACGGTTGGTTGGCAGGACCTGCCTCTGATGGATTAAAGACACTACTTGTGTCAATGGATAGTCCTAACTGGTTTACACACCTGATGATTGAAGGTGTTGTGGCGGGGATGGGTGCTGTTCTTGTATTTGTGCCTCAGATTGCAATTTTGTTCCTGTGCCTATCGATATTAGAGGATTCAGGATATATGGCCCGTGCGGCTGTACTGATGGATCGGTTCCTGCGAGGAATTGGGTTAAACGGAAAAGCATTTATTCCATTGGTTCTTGGGTTTGGCTGTAATGTGCCTGCGATTATGGCAACACGAACTCTGGAAGATCAGAAAAGTCGTCTGTTGACGGCGTTGATTGCGCCATTTATGTCCTGCTCTGCCCGTTTATCTGTCTATGCACTTTTTGTATCTGCTTTTTTTGCTACGTGGCAAGCAGAGATTGTCTTTTTACTCTATATTTTTGGCATCTTAATGGCGATACTTACCGCCTTTATTCTTAATCGCTTCATTGATACAGAGGATGAACTTTTCGTGATGGAGTTGCCACCTTATCGTACGCCGATGCTCGTCAGCTTGTTGTTAAACACTTGGGATAAGTCCAAGGGGTTTGTTAAAAAAGCGGGGACGATCATCTTTGGTATGTCTGTCCTGCTATGGTTCCTAGGACAGTACTCATGGCAGGGAGCCGCTCCGATGAAGGAAAGCTTCTTAGCTTCCATCGGTGGCTGGATCGCTCCTATTTTCGCTCCGATGGGCTTTGACACCTGGGAGTCTGGTGTTGCGTTATTGACCGGATTCTTAGCCAAGGAAGTTGTAGTAGCAACGATGGGTGTTGCATATGGTGCAGGGACTTCTGTGGGGACTTTAGCTTCGCTTTTACCGGAGACCTTCACACCTGCCGCAGCCATTTCATTCCTCTTCTTTGTCCTTCTGTATACTCCATGCGTATCAACGGTGATGGTGTTAAAGAAAGAGACAGGGTCTTGGAAATGGATGATGTTCTCTGTCATCTATAGCTTTGTGCTCGCTTGGATTGTTGCTTGGATCGTGTATGTAATCGCAAACTTGATCCTGTGAAACTGAGAAAAGAGAGGAGAAACCATCGATGATTTACCTTGTGATTGTAGGTGTACTCGGATTTGCCGCATGGCAGTTGATCGGTTTCCTCCGCCGTCTAAAAAGTTCGGGAAGCGGTTGTGCCGCTGGCGGATGCAACAGTTGTCCGTCCAATGGGGGCTGTTCCATACAAGATTGGAACTTTATCTCGGAAGAGGCTATACAAAAATCGAAGATATCCTAAGATCGACACCAAAGAAAAAAAGGCAACCCCGGTTGCCTTTTTTCTGTAGTGTTTATTAATTTTCATAGCCTGTCCAAGCAGGGATCTGCTCTAGTTCTTCGGGTGAGAACTCTTCCTGGAATACTTTACCTAAGTGATCCGCTGGGATCGAGAGAAAGCGATTCGCCCATAATTGGGCACCTTCAAGATCATGATCGCGATAGTTTCCGCAATGGATAGGGGAGCATCCAGGTACCTCGGTAGCTTCTACTACATCCTGTAAAGCAAGACGGATATAGTTAGCAGCTTCCTCAGGAGTTATCTCCCCTCTCATAATGAGGTAAAAGCCAGTACGGCATCCCATGGGAGAAAGGTCGATTACCTGATCCGTATGGTTACGAATGTTTTCCGCCAACAGGTGTTCGAGGGAATGAAGAGCATCTGTTGGGATGAATTTTTCATTGGGTTGAGTAAACCGAATATCAAACTTGATGATGCGCTCTCTCCCTAGTTCTTTAACATCAGCGGTGCGCACATAGGGAGCTGCTACGAGGGTATGATCTAGGTTGAAAGACTCAACGTTAAAGCGTGCTTCGGATTTCATCAATGATCCGCCCTTTCGCTAGTGAAAAAAAGATAGCTTACAAGACCACACTCGATGGGATTCGAGTATGAAGATAGGATTCTAGTAATTCAGCGTTTCGCTCTGAGATCTCCCGTAAGAAGGTATCAAAGGAGACGTCAGCACTACCATCAGCTCGATCAGAAACCGAACGGATCGAGGCGAATGGAACATCATTTAGATAAGCAATTTGAGCAAATGCCGCGGTTTCCATTTCAGCACAGTCGGCCATTGTCCCTTCGTGGATGCGAGCACGAAGTTCACCATCGGAAATGAAGCTGTCCCCGGTGGCGATACGACCTTCAGCCACGATAAGTCCCTTTTGGGTAGCCGCTTCCCGCAGTCGGGTGATGAGGCCCGTATCAGAGGGAATAATACTCGGGACTCGGGGGAGGGTATAAGGGTCCTCCCCTACCCCAGTGCAATCGACATCATGATAGATGGACTCCGTGACGAGAACCGTTGCGCCGATAGGGAAACGGTTGGTCAATGCGCCAGCAGAGCCAATATTGATAATCTCCTCAGGGGAGTATGCTGTGATCAGGTATTGGATTGCGGCGCCTGCATTCGCTTTACCAATTCCACAGACGGCCAAGATGATCCGTTCCTCACCAACAAGGGCGTGGGTGAGATGGATTCCTCCGACTTGTTCTTCTTTTTCTACCTGAAGTCGTTTTTTTAATGGTGCTAATTCTTCATGCATAGCAGCGATAACTGCGCATGAGATGGATTTCATAAAAGGCCTCCTTCGGACAGTACACGGGTGAAAAATCTCATGATGAGGTTTACTTGGATCACCTAGGTGTAATATATCCCTATCAGCATGTCAAATGAACATCATCCATTATAACGCGAAAAAGGGTGTTATTTCACGGGGGGATATGAATATTTCATGAGGGAAATAAAAGTAAGGGGTAGAGTAATACATCAGGGAATGAGATAATAAAAATACTTTATTTTCGATTGGAGACGGAATATGATGACTAAGGGTCTACAATTTGATTATCAATCGGCTCTTTCCTTTGTTAATGAGAACGAATTGACACAGATGGAGCCTTCGATAAATACGGCACATAAACTTTTGCACGAGGGTACTGGGGTAGGTAACGAATTTCTTGGTTGGTTAGATCATCCTGTTAAGTATGATGTTGAGGAGTTTGCTCGTATTCAGAAAGCGGCTGAGAAAATCCGTGCAGATTCAGATGCACTAGTAGTCATAGGGATTGGCGGGTCATACTTAGGAGCTCGCGCAGCGATTGAGATGGTTTCCCATCGTTACTATAATGAACTACCCGCTGAAAAAAGGAAGGGGCCAGCTATTTACTTTGCCGGTAATCACCTTAGTTCCACCTCCCTAAACCATTTATTGGAAACCTTAGAGGGGAAGCGGGTCAGTCTTAATGTAATCTCAAAATCTGGGACGACGACGGAACCTGCGATTGCTTTTCGCGTCTTAAAGAACTGGCTAGAAAACCAAGTAGGAAAAAAGGAAGCAAATAAACGGATCTATGCTACGACGGATCGGGATAAAGGGGCATTAAAGCAACTAGCAGATAGCGAAGGATACGAGACTTTTGTCATTCCGGATGACATCGGAGGTCGGTACTCGGTACTGACCGCCGTAGGGCTGTTACCCATAGCAGTGACGGGTATTGATATTGAGGAAATGATGAAGGGAGCGGCAGATGCTCGACTGCGGTATGCTAATCCATCCCTATCTGAGAATGAAGCTTATCAGTATGCTGCACTGCGAAGCATTTTGTATCAAAAGGGTAAAACCATCGAGTTGCTTGTAAACTATGAACCATCTCTACAGATCTTTTCAGAATGGTGGAAGCAATTATTTGGAGAATCCGAAGGGAAGGATCAGAAGGGAATTTATCCTGCATCCGTTAACTTTACTACGGATCTTCATTCGATGGGGCAGTATATCCAAGAGGGACGGCGAGACTTATTTGAGACAGTGATTCGCATCAAGGAGACGAAGAGCCCTCTTGTCGTTGAATTAGATGAGGAAAATGTGGATGGGCTTAATTATTTAGCTGGCCGTACCATCGATGATGTGAATGAAAAGGCGCGTGAAGGAACCCTTCTTGCTCATACGGATGGGGGCGTACCCAATCTTTTACTTACTGTGCCCGATTTCAGTCCCTATTCCTTTGGGATGATGGTCTATTTCTTTGAAAAGGCTTGTGCCATCTCCGGTTATTTACTAGGAGTTAACCCCTTCGATCAACCGGGTGTAGAAGCTTATAAATCGAAGATGTTTGCCTTATTAGGCAAGCCTGGTTATGAAGAAGAACAACGCAAACTGTTACAGCGTCTGGGTGAATGATTCCATAAGCGAAAAAAACTCTAAGCAAAAAAGGAACTCCGAAAAAGGAGTTCCTTTTTTTGGTTGTTTTAGGTGACAGAATAAGTAAATGAAAGAGTTATAGGGAGGTTTCCAGTCGATCACGGAGATCCTTTTCCATTCGCTTCTTCTTCTCCTGTGCAGCGTCAATGATGTCAGCAACAGCGCTAATGTAAAATTTGATTTTGGGCTCAGTTCCAGAGGGACGGATAGCTACCCAGCTATTATCCGTGCAAAGATATTTAAGGACATTCGCTTTTGGTAGGTGATCGATGCCAAGACGATAATCTTTTACCTGTGCGATGGGTAGATCGGCAATTTGTTTTAGAGGTTGGTTGCGTAAGGTATCCATTAGCGTGGACATTTTCTCTAGTCCCTTTTTCCCTTGAAAGGTAAAAGAAAAAATGGACTCTATATAAGCGCCGTGTTGCTGATATAAAATTTCCAGAACTTCTGTGAGTGTGAGATTCTGCGCTTGTTTGTAATAAGCAGCCATTTCACAACACATCATTGCCGCCTGGATAGCATCTTTATCGCGAACAAAGGAACCAAGGAGGTATCCATAACTTTCCTCATAACCGAATAGAAATGGAGTGTTTAGTGCTTCGTATCTATCAACCTTCTCAGCGATATATTTGAAACCAGTCAGCGTGTCCTCCATTTTCACCCCAAAGGAGGAAGCAATCGAACGACCCATTTCAGAGGTAACGATGGATTTAAGAACAATGCCTTGGGAGGACAACTCCCCTTTAGCAGCTTTACGTTCGAGAGTATAGTGGAGGAGAAGCGCACCAATTTGATTTCCATTAAAGGCAGTATAGTTTCCAGCTGGATTTCGGGCGTATAGTCCTAGGCGATCTGCATCGGGGTCTGTACCGATGACGATATCGGCGGTATATTGTTCGGCTTCTGTAAGTGCAAGGGTAAATACGTCATGCTCCTCTGGATTAGGGGCGGAGACCGTTGGGAAATCTGGATCGGGTGTTTCCTGGGCTGAGACGGTGTGTACTTGGGTAAAACCCAGCTCACCTAAGATATGGCGGACAGGTCGATTGCCTGTGCCATGGAGAGGTGTGAAAATCACCTTTAACTGTTGGTTAGCGGTAGCGTTGTTTTCATGAGAAAGGGAGAGTACATGATTGTAATAGGCAGTGTCCACTTCACTGCCGATCTCTTTAATCCAACCAGAAGCAATACCGTCTTGTAAGGAGTGGGAGGGTAACGCCAATTCATCGATACCGGCTAATGCTTGCAGAATTTTATCGACACGGTGGGGGGGCATTTGTGCACCATCGCTACCATAGACTTTGTAGCCATTGTAGGATGCTGGATTATGGCTAGCCGTGATCATAATGCCGGCGGCAGCTCCTAAGTGACGAACCGCATAGGAAAGCATCGGTGTGGGACGAAGAGAGGGGTAGAGATATACACGGACCGAATGAGAGGCCAAGGTTCCTGCAGCTTCTGCGCCGAATTCCGGGGAGAAGCGGCGTGAGTCATAGGCGATTGCTACCCCCCGCTTTCGTGTATCATCTCCTTGAGCGATCAGAGTACGAGCAAGACCCTCCGTTACACGACGTACCGTGTAGAGATTCATCCGATTAATCCCGGGTCCTAGAAGGCCGCGCATGCCAGCGGTACCAAAATCCAAATGGCGGTAGAAGCAATCCTCGATCTCATCCTGGGATAATAAAAGCAGTTCCTGCATTAAGTCAGGATCTAAACCCCTATGATGCAACCAGCGATTATAGTGTTCATTCATTGATTTCCCCTCACTTTTAAGTTGTTTCATTTGCCTTTCTTGGATAGAATAGGTTTAGCTTGTTTATTCCATAAATAAAATGCCTTATGCTATACGGCTTTTTATAAATAACAATAAGTTGGAGGATATGAGAAAGTGAATCATTCGATTGAGCAAGGGTGAAAGGTTACGAAGTCCCGCCGCAAGCGGAAAAAAGGACGTGACGTCGATGACCCGAATGGTGCAAACGGGTAGTTTCCGATGGATGAAGTCCATCAATAAATCGATTATTCTCAATGTGATTCGCCAACAGGGACCCATTCCCCGTGCCGAGATTGCGAAGGTGACTCAATTAACACCACCCACTGTGACGAATATTGTAGGGGAATTGCTAGATGCGGGGATTGTTGTAGAGTGCGAATTGGGGGAATCGACTGGGGGACGAAAGCCGATTTTACTGCGTATCAACGCCTCTACTTTTGGAGTAATCGGTGTATATGCTGGAGTCGACCGAATACACGCCTTATCCGCTGATCTTGATGGAAATATTGAAGGGGAAGCAGAGGCGTTGATTCCTCCCAATCCTGATCGAGCCGTGTATATCCGATCAATTATCGATGTTATTCATCAATTGGCAGCTCCGATAAGCAGGAGTGGGCGCCCACTTCTTGGCATGGGGGTTGGAATGAACGGTTGGGTAGACAATGAACGAGGGATATCACTCTGTAGTCCTAACTTACATTTACAGAATATTCCTTTACGAGATATTCTAGAGCGTGAGTTTGCTGTGCCTGTGGAAGTGGAAAACGGTGTACGCACCTTAGCGATGGGAGAAAGTTGGTTTGGTGAAGGCTTGGAGGTAGAGGATTTTATTAGTGTGGACATTGGTGCAGAAGTAGGTGCCGCCTTTGTGATGAAAAAGAACCTGGTTTATGGCCCCTCCTTTACAGCAGGGGAGTTGGGACATACCACCGTAGATAGTGATGGACCTCTGTGTCGATGTGGGAATCGTGGTTGCTTAGAAGTATTTGCATCCAGTTCTGCCATGATTAAGCGAGTACAAGAGGGTCTGGATGCTGGGGTTGTCTCATTGTTGGCGCACAGCAAAGGAACTTTGACCAGCAGAAAGATTTTTGAAGCAGCCCGTATAGGGGATGCTTTTGCTATGGAAGTATTAATTGATATAGGAGGGTACTTAGGGATTGGATTAGCTAATGTAGTTAATTTATTTAACCCTCGACGCATTATCTTATGTGGGGAGATGATTAATCAGGCACCATTTGTAGTCAATACTATTAGAGAAACTGTAGAACGGAGGGCCCTAGCAACTCCTGTTGCTGATGTAACGATTCTACCGACAGGACTTGGCAAGAATGGGGGAGCCATCGGTGCATTTACCCTTGTTCTGCAGAAATTATTTCAACCGCAACACTAAAACTTGATTGAATGAAAATTGGATCTCTTGCATAAGTCGTATTAAAATAAAATATTCGCTAACCTTTTAAAGGTTAGAGGATAAAGTAAGTAGGATATTGCATTGGGAAGAAGAAATGTGTTTATATGAGACAGTTATTGGTAGTTAAAAAGTCTTGATCGATCTAGCAGTATCCCATATAATTGAAGCTGTACAGTTGAAAACGCTGTCAAGCGACCGGAGACGAGGAGAGGTCGTACTGCATCTAGGGTCCATTACATGTGATCACCTTGGAGCAGTACGTCCTTTTTGCTTCGCCTCGGTAAGTATTATCAAAACTGGATATGAAAGGGAGTGTAAAGTTGGATAAAAAGTTACGTGGTCAGATGCTGTCGGAATTCCTAGGGACTTTTATGCTCATTTTTATCGGTTGTGGTACTGTGGCTGGATTAGTACTTAATAAAGCGAATCTCGGACAATGGGAGATTTCATTGATCTGGGGGCTAGCCGTTACGATGGCTATCTATGTAACGGGTGCGATTTCTGGGACTCATATTAATCCTGCAGTAACGATTGCCAATGCGGTGTTTCGTGATTTTCCTGCCAAAAATGTAATCCCTTACATTGTATCCCAAGTGGCAGGTGCTTTTGCAGGCGCTGCAGTGGTGTATGGAATTTATCGGAAAGCTTTTCTCCAGTTTGAAGATGTGCATAATATGGTACGAGGATCAGCGGAAAGTGTGAAAACTGCTGGGATCTTCTCCACCTACCCTGCTTCATTCCTGACCAATTGGGACGCCTTCATCGTAGAATTTAGCATCACTGCGTTTTTGTTGGTTGTCATTCTTGGAGTAACCGATGATCGCAACCCACTGTTTGAGCAGTTAAAAAATGTTGGACCACTTTTAATCGGGTTTACCGTGGCAATTATCGGAGCTTCCTTTGGTAACTTGACGGGTTTTGCACTAAATCCCGCACGTGACTTCGGTCCAAAACTCTTTGCTTGGTTGGCTGGTTGGGATTCGGTTGGTGTGCCCGGACCTGGTGGTTATGCATGGGTGCCGATTGTTGCTCCTATCCTTGGCGGGTTAGCTGGGGCATTGATCTATGATTTGATGGTTCGTCGATATCTTGCACAAAGCAAAGCACCTGTAGGACAAGTGAAAAATAAAGCGTTTAGAGAGCACAGTTAGAAAAAGTTGTGCTAACATAAACTGAATATGGAAATTGGGCAATAAGGCATCGATTAACCTATGAAAAGGTTACAATAGATGTAAATAGGATGAGCCACTAGAGAATAGAAAAGGGGAAAAGAAATGAGTAAAGATGATCAATTTATGTTGGCGATCGACCAAGGTACCACAAGTACACGGGCGATGATATTTAATAGAAAAGGGGAAAGCAAAGGGGTTAGTCAACAGGAATTTACTCAAATTTTTCCTGAACCAGGTTGGGTAGAGCATGATGCTGAAGAGATTTGGCAAGGTACATTGGATGTAATGAAAGAGTTATTTGAAAAAGGAGCTATCCAACCTAAGCACATAGCAGGTATCGGAATTACTAATCAAAGGGAAACCGCAGTAGTTTGGGATAAAAACACTGGGAAACCCATCTATAATGCAATTGTTTGGCAAAGCCGTCAAACAGCAGACATTTGTGAAGAGCTAAAGGAAAAAGGTTTGGAATCGACCTTCCGAAGTAAGACAGGTTTAGTGGTGGATGCTTATTTCTCAGGTACGAAAGTAAAGTGGATTCTCGACAAGGTAGAGGGATCAAGGGAGAAGGCAGAACGAGGCGAACTCCTTTTTGGCACCATTGATACCTGGTTGATCTGGAAACTGACTGGTGGAGCCGTTCATGTAACGGATTATACCAATGCTTCCCGTACATTGATGTACAATATTCACGACTTGGATTGGGATGAGGAACTCCTAAAACACCTGGATGTTCCACGTGCCATGTTGCCTGAGGTTGTTCCTTCAAGTAAAGTGTACGGCAATACAACCAAGGATGTGTTTTTCGGCTTGGAGGTTCCGATCGCTGGTGCAGCTGGGGACCAACAAGCAGCTCTCTTTGGTCAGGCATGCTTTGATAAAGGAATGGCCAAAAATACCTATGGTACTGGTTGCTTCATGTTGATGAATACAGGGGAGCGGGCAATTCCTTCTTCCAATGGCTTGCTAACCACAATTGCTTGGGGTGTAGATGGTAAGGTGGAATATGCCCTGGAAGGAAGTATCTTTATCGCAGGGGCAGCGATCCAATGGCTACGGGATGGCTTGGAAATCTTGGAGAAAGCCGCTGACTCTGAAGGAATGGCTCGTAATCTTTCCTCTAATGAAGGGGTCTACTTTGTACCCGCCTTTGTTGGTCTAGGTGCTCCATACTGGGATCAAGAGGCACGAGGAGCTATTTTCGGGCTCACCCGAGGTACGAGCCGCGATCACTTGGCTCGAGCTGCTCTAGAATCCCTCGCTTATCAGACACGCGATGTATTGACTGCGATGGAACAAGATGCGTCGATTCACCTGACACAATTGAATGTGGATGGTGGCGCTGCTCTGAATAGCTTCTTGATGCAGTTCCAATCAGATATTCTACAGGCTAATGTGGAACGGCCGAAAGTGAACGAAACCACTGCTCTTGGTGCTGCTTATCTTGCTGGTCTAGCTGTAGGATACTGGAACAATAAAGAAGAGATTCGAGAAAACTGGGCTATTGATGCGAAGTTTAAGCCTGAGATGAAGGAAGAAGAGCGTGAAGCCCTTTATAAAGGCTGGAAAGATGCTGTCTCTCGTACTATGTCTCGCTCCGAAGTGACAATCTAAGGGGTTTCCTTTCCACAGGAAAGGGTGTACAATAGCAGTAGGAAAATTGTATCGGAGTTATTGGGACTGGAGACGATAAGAGAGTCCCTCACCCGGGTGGATGACTACACCATAGGTGGGGACTCTTTTTGCATTTTTCAGGAAGGGGTTACAAAAAATGGGTGACTTTAAGCAGGCAATCCAGCGGCATCCTGTTATCGCTGCTGTAAGGAGTGAAGAGGACTTAAATGCGTTGAAAGATTCAAAACCCACCGTTTGTTTTCTATTAGCAGGGGAAATCAATACGTTGAAGCAAACCGTGGACTGTGTGAGAAATATGGGAAAGCTAGTCTATATCCATTTAGATTTAGCGCAAGGACTTGGCAATGATCGTGCCGCACTACAATACCTTAAAAAAGTCATTCACCCAGATGGAATTCTTTCTACAAGGACGAATTTAGTCCGATTTGCCCGGGAGGAAGGGTTGTTTGCAATCCAGCGCCTATTTATTCCTGATGGCATGTCCGTAGAAACGGGGATCAATTTGCTGAAGCAATCCAAGGCGGATGCTACTGAAATAATGCCTGGTGTGATCCCATCCTGGGTCTTTAAAGACCTTCGCAAAAAGAGTGATATTCCTATCGTAGCAGGTGGATTATTAAGAGAAAGATACGATGTGGAGAATGCCTTTAAAAACGGAGCCAGTGCTGTTTCAGTGAGTCGTCACGAGCTGTGGTCATATGATGGTTACCCTATAAAAAAATGAAGGGAAGGATTTCATCATGAGATTTTCTGCGAAAAGTCGAATTCGATTTTTAGAAGAAATGCAAGAGGATCAACTGGACTTACTGGTCATTGGTGGAGGCATTACAGGGGCAGGAATTGCATGGGATGCTGCTTCTCGGGGATTAAAAGTAGGGCTTGTAGAAAAACAGGACTACGCCGGAGGTACGTCCAGTCGTTCGACAAAGCTGATTCATGGTGGTTTGCGTTATCTTAAGCAATTTGAAATCAACCTAGTAAGAGAGGTGGGTCAAGAGCGGGCTCTACTCTTTGAAAGAGCGCCTCATATCGTTATTCCTCAACCGATGATGCTTCCGATTTACCAGGGAGGTACTTATGGTAAATTCTCCTCCTCTATTGGGCTGGCTGTCTATGATCGCTTAGCAGGTGTCATCAAAGAAGAGCGTCGGAAGATGTTGTCTAAGGATGAGACCTTACGGCAAGAGCCCATGCTCAAGGGAGATGGATTAAAAGGGTCTGGTCTTTATGTAGAATACCGTACAGATGATGCACGGCTTACCGTTGAAGTAATGAAGACAGCAGCTTCTCTTGGTGCCAAGACAGTCAACTATGCTGAGGCAGAATCCTTTATTTATGAAAATGACCGCGTCCTTGGGGCACGGATTAAAGATCGTGTCGGCGGAGGTAGCTATGAAGTGAGGGCGAAGGAAGTTGTTAACGCAGCAGGTCCTTGGGTAGATACACTACGTGAGAAGGATGCTTCCCTATCCGGTAAACGACTTCACCTCACTAAAGGGGTGCATATCGTTGTCCCTCATGAGCGTCTACCGCTGAAACAACCTATCTACTTTGATGTTCCTGATGGTCGGATGATCTTTGCCATCCCACGCGCAGGTGTCACCTATATTGGTACCACCGATACCAACTATAATGGGTCAATCGATAAGCCAACAATGACGGTAGAAGATCGGGATTATCTCCTAGAGGGTATTAATTCTGTCTTCCTTGAGGCAAAATTGACTGCGCAAGATGTGGAGTCTGGATGGGCAGGAATTCGTCCATTGATCCATGAAGAGGGAAAAGATCCATCTGAACTATCCCGTAAGGATGAAATCTTTGAATCAAAGACAGGGCTTATCACTATTGCAGGTGGTAAACTGACTGGATTTCGTAAGATGGCAGAACGAGTAGTCGATTTAGTCAATAAGCGGTTAGAAGGGGCAGGAGTAACCTCCTTTGTTCCTTGTAAAACAGATCGTCTCCCCATTAGTGGTGGTGGAGATATGGGGCCAAAAGGCTTTGAACGATTTAAAGCGGAATGGATTCAGCGATTAACAGATAAAGGAACCGATCCAGCTAAAGCGGAGGAATTGGTTTATTTGTATGGGCGTCATGTGGCAGAGGTATGGAAGCGCGCTGGAGAAGAACCAGCTAATTTAGAAGAGGCACAAGTGGCCTATGCAATTGAGGAAGAGATGGCAGTTACTCCTGCTGACTATTTAATCCGTCGCACTGGTAATCTTTACTTTAATCGAAAACATGCCGAAGAAACATTCTCCTCTGTATTAGCTTGGATGGGTCAAATGCAAGACTGGGATGGAGAGACACTCGAAAAATATCGGAGTGAAGTCGAGGAAGAAATGGCCCGCACTCATCCACAGACGTAACCAGTTACCTGGAACGATGAAACACAGACCCAACGTAGGTCTGTGTTTTTTAGAGATTGCCTGGTAATATATTGATTAAGATGAAAAATTATCTTTTGACAGAAGTTTTCCTTGTGGTACAATATGTGGCGTGTGAATAAAGGTCTACAATATATTATGGGAGAGAATTCTGTTTTAAATTGACAGAGTATTCTTTTTGTGATTTGGAGAGAGGGGGGTTCCTGTTTGAGTCTTTTTAGAAAACGGAGCATTGATAAACTACTGCAAGATAGTCAAAAAGGGAGATCCCTAAAGCGTGATTTGGGAACATGGGATCTTACACTACTCGGCATAGGGGCCATTATTGGTACAGGGATCTTCGTATTGACTGGACAAGGTTCTGTAACAGCAGGCCCAGGCCTTATTCTTTCTTTTATCATTTCTGCGATTGCCTGTGGGTTGGCAGCATTGGCTTATGCTGAGTTTGCGGCTCTGGTGCCTATTTCCGGTTCCGCTTACACGTACAGCTACGCCACACTTGGTGAGTTTGTTGCCTGGATCATCGGCTGGGATCTGGTACTCGAATACTTGCTAGCGACTAGTACCGTATCCGTCGGTTGGTCAGGGTACTTTCAAAATTTACTCCAAGGATTATTCGGGTGGCAACTTCCCACTGCATTGACAGGGGCTCCAGGGGCTAAAGAAGGTGCAATCTTTAACCTCCCTGCCTTCTTGATCGTCATGGTGATTACGTTCTTGCTTTCCCGGGGAATCACCGAGTCCAAACGGACCAATAATGTGATGGTAGCGATTAAAGTAACGGTTGTCCTCCTCTTTATTGCTGTTGGAGCAAACTATGTAAAACCGGACAACTGGCAGCCTTTTCTTCCTTTTGGTGCATCAGGTGTGATGGATGCTGCGGCGATGGTCTTCTTTGCCTACATTGGTTTTGATGCAGTAGCGGCAGCGGCTGAAGAGACAAAAAATCCGGCGCGGGATCTACCGAGAGGGCTTATTTTTTCCTTGGGGATCTGTACGCTGCTCTATATTATCGTAACCGGTATTATGACAGGAATTGTACCTTTTGGTGATTTCAAAGGGGTGGATCATCCAATCTCCCTCGCGCTGCAAGTTGCTGGACAGGACTGGATGGCTGGCGTAGTTGATCTGGGTGCCATTCTGGGGATGACCACGGTAATGCTTGTTATGCTATATGGTCAGACACGAATCTTCTTCTCCATGTCCCGGGATGGTTTGCTTCCTCGACGCTTCTCCAAGGTACATCCGAAGTTCCAAACGCCCTTCGGAGCAACATGGTTCCTTGGGATTGTAGCTGGGTTAATCGGTGGTTTTGTTCCACTGGATCGTTTGGCCGAACTGGTCAATATCGGTACATTGGCTGCCTTCACTCTGGTTTCCGTCGGTGTGTTAGTGCTACGTAAAACACAACCGAATTTAAAACGGCCCTTCCGCACTCCCTTAGTACCTTTTGTACCCTTGGCTGCGATAGCCGCCTGTATCTTTTTGATGAGTAGGCTGGCGGCGATAACATGGATCGCATTTGTGATTTGGCTTGTGATTGGACTTTTGATCTACTTCACTTACTCAAAACGACATAGTACATTAAATAAAGACTAAGAGAAAATTTCAAGCTCCTTTACCCATTGGGTAAGGAGCTTTTCTGGCTTTTGAGAGTGGTAACATAAAATCCTAGCCAATGGCAAAACTCGTGACATTAGGAGAATGCTTGTAGGGGGAGGCCGTTTCCTTTAAAATGGGAGCATGACATCTACTATTCAAAGTATGACAGGTTATGGACGCGGTGAAGTGACAAGTCAAGGGATTCGCTTTGTTGTAGAGATCAAGACGGTTAACCACCGATTTCAAGAGCTCGTTCTTCGTTTACCTCAAGGATGGATGAGTGTAGAGGAAGCGGTGAAAAAAGTGGTGCAACCGGTTGTTCGCCGTGGGCGAGCAGATGTTTTTGTGCATGTGGAGGGGGTGGGGAAGCCTCCGTGTTCTCTTTCGGTGGATTGGGGGCTAGTCGATTTGATCGTTCAATCGGCTACGGAAATGGCACCTCGATATGGGATAAAGACACCACCTACAGCGGCAGAATTACTCCAACTTCCAGGGGTTCTAAAAATAGAGGAGACTCGCTTCGATCCACAAGCCTTGGAAGAGCCGTTACTTGAGGCCGTTGGGTTGGCTTGCAAAGCATTAGCTACTATGCGCAAGCGAGAAGGAGAGGCCCTCTATCGTGATTTGGTAGACCGTTCTGAGAATCTAAAGCGATATGGTAACGAGATTCGTGAACGAGCCCCACAAGTGATTCAGGCTTTTCGTGAACGGTTGGAGAGACGAATGGAAGAATGGCTGGAACGAGAGGCAGGATGGATGGACCGCATCACAGGGGAGGCCGCTCTCTTTGCAGATAAGGCGGACATCGAGGAAGAACTAACGCGGCTTGGAAGTCATATCGATCAGTTGGGTGTTGTACTTCTTCATTCAAATGAGCCGATCGGTAGACAACTCGATTTTCTTCTCCAGGAAATGAATCGTGAAGTTAACACCATTGGATCCAAGGCAAATGACGCTAAAATCGGGGCTTTTGTCGTTGAATGTAAGAGTGAACTGGAAAAAATGCGAGAACAAGTGCAAAATATCGAGTAAAGAGGTTATAATGAGATGAATGTGGTCTCCTAGACAGGAAAACGGATCAGGGATCATATTATAGAAGATTATTTACCTACTAGCACCCGTGCAATGAGGGGGTACTCCCGGTTGAGTATTAAACTGATCAATATAGGCTTTGGTAACATCGTATCCGCAAATCGAATCATTTCCATTGTTAGCCCTGATTCTGCGCCAATAAAGCGGATTATCACAGAGGCCAGAGACCGGGGTGTTTTAATCGATGCAACTTATGGGCGGCGCACACGCGCAGTGATTATCACGGATTCTGACCATGTCATCCTTTCCGCTGTTCAGCCGGAAACGGTGGCACACCGCCTTGCAAGCAAGGATCATTCAGAGGACATGGTAGACTAGAAGGAGAGCATGATGGGCATTCATTCAAAGAAAAAAGGATTATTAGTTGTGCTGTCTGGGCCTTCAGGGGCAGGGAAAGGCACAGTATGTGGTGCCCTTCGGACATATGCTCCAGAGTTAGTCTACTCTGTATCAGCGACCACTCGCAAACCTCGAGAAGGGGAAGTGAATGGGGTCAATTATTTCTTCAAGACGCGACAGGAGTTTGAAGAGATGATTGGAGAGGAACAGCTTTTAGAGTGGGCCCAATATGTAAACAATTATTATGGTACTCCTCGCGAATTTGTGAAGGAGCAACTGGAGCAAGGAAAAGATGTCCTGCTAGAGATTGAAGTGCAGGGGGCAAAACAAGTAAGAGAACGGTTCCCGGAGGGCGTATTTATTTTTCTTCTCCCCCCTTCTCTAAAAGAGTTAGCTTCTCGGATTAGAGGACGCGGTACAGAGACAGAAGAGATTGTCCGTCATCGGATGTCAGCCGCGGAGCAAGAATTGGGGGAAGTGGAGTATTACGATTATGTGGTGGTGAATGATCGGATAGAGGATGCTTGTGATCGAGTCCGCTCGATTATTACCGCAGAACATTGCCGGCGGGAGCGTTTTATCAATGATCAACCAAACTGGTTGGAGGGAATGTAAATGCTGTATCCATCGATTGATAAATTAATGGACAAGGCGGATAGTAAATATACCTTGGTCATACTTGCAGCGAAGCGGGCACGGGACTTACTCGAAGGGGCCGAGAGTAATCTGCACGATCTTCGTTCCAATAAAAACGTTGGTGTTGCTTTGGAAGAGATTGTAGCAGATATACTCGTACCGCCAGAGTCCAACGCGAAAAAGATAACAACCTGATGGGGTTGTTATTTTTTTCGGATAGGAGGAGAGATCCATGAAGGGAAAGCGGATTGTGGTTGGTGTGAGTGGTGGTATCGCTGCCTTTAAGGCAGCGGGGTTAGTTAGCAAGTTAGCCCAAACAGGAGCAGAAGTACGTGTGATTTTAACTGAATCAGCTACCCGTTTTGTAACTCCGCTGACGTTCCAGACACTGTCTCGCCATCATGTTTCTGTTGATACTTTTGATGAGCAAGATCCATGGAAAGTCACGCATATCGATTTAGCCGATCATGCGGATCTCTTTATCATTGCACCTGCAACTGCCAATGTGCTGGGGAAAGCGGCCCACGGCATCGGTGATGATATGTTGACGACGACCCTGCTCGCGACAAAAGCACCGATTATGGTTGCCCCGGCCATGAATGTGCATATGTATGAAAATCCAATCGTGCAGGAGAACATGGCGAAATTGGCCCGTTTAGGGTGGCATTTTATAGAACCCGGCTCGGGTCAGCTGGCTTGTGGGTATGTCGGCAGGGGACGGATGGAAGAGCCCGAAACCATCGTCATGGCAGTGGAAGATTTTTTTCGCGGGCAAGATACAGCCAAAGCGTTAACCGGTAAACGGGTTCTCATAACGGCTGGCCCTACTCGTGAGGCAATCGACCCCGTGCGTTATTTAACCAATCGTTCCTCTGGAAAGATGGGATACGTTTTAGCTGAAGCAGCGGTAGAAGCAGGAGCATCCGTTACACTCGTCAGTGGTCCTACTGCCCTGCCTAGTCCTCAAGGGGTACAGCGGGTGAATGTGACGACTGCAGAGGAGATGTATGATGCGGTGATGGGGCGGTTGAATGAAGCAGATATCATCATCAAATCAGCAGCGGTAGCTGATTATCAACCGGAGAACGTGGCAACGCAAAAGCTGAAAAAGGTTGGAAAAGAGATGGTCCTACGTCTTGTAAGGACGAAGGATATTGCCGCCGATATTGGTAAACGGAAAGAAGGTCAATTTTTCGTCGGGTTTGCTGCGGAGACAGAAAACGTTGCTGAGCATGCTCGGGAGAAATTGGCCCGAAAAGGGATGGACCTCATCGTGGCCAATGATGTTTCAACACCAGGTGCTGGTTTTGATGGGGATATGAATACAGTCAGGGTATACGATGGAGAGGGTGAAGTTCTTCATCTCCCCTTAGTCTCTAAAAAAGAAGTGGCAAGGCGCATAGTCGACTTGATCTCGGAACGATGGACAGGAAAATAGAGGCTGAGCGAAGGCGAATTGCTGCCGTTTATGTCGATGTGTCCGCCCATGGGACGGACCGGGCATTTGACTATCTCATCCCAGAAGCTTTGCTTAGTGAGGTAAAGGTAGGCAGCCGAGTACAAGTACCCTTTGGTCCCCGGAAGTTGATGGGATATGTTGCAGGTTTCCCTACGATCACGAATGCGAAGCGGTTAAAGTCGATTCATCATGTGCTGGATCTAACCCCTCCGCTGACCCCGGAGCTCGTCGGTTTGGCTGAATGGAGCGCTCAAACATGGCTTTGTCCCGTAATTAGCGTATTACACGGGATGGTGCCTGCGGTATTAAAGGGTCGCTATCAGCGGATCATATCTTTGCCTATCGGGGAGCAGGGGGGAATAAGTGAGCTAGCCGATGAAGGGGAGCAAAAGCTACTCACTTGTTTACAGGAGCGTAAGGAAGTTACAGAGGAGTACGCTTTGGCGCTCCCAGGTGTGACTCGTTCGCTCCTTCGTACGTTGGTGGAAGAGGGTAGGTTACAGTCAGACATTCGGGTAGGGGATCAAATTACGAGAAAAACACGTACCTGGGTGTTACCGGGAGTAGGAGATGCCTCTTTACAAGAAGCGATGGAAGAACTGCCACCCCAAGCATCGAGGCAGAAGGAAGTTTTGGCTTTTATGCAGGCTCGTCCTGAGGGGATTCCCCTCCCAGAATTGCTCACACATTTAGGCGTTTCCCGTTCAGCCGTTAACCGTCTCATAGAAAAGGGACTCCTCCTTCGCGAGGAACGGGAGGAGTATCGAGATCCTTACGCTCATCGCTCTTTTAAACAGACGACCCCTCTCCCTCTTACTGAAGAACAACAGCGTGCCTTTGATGCGATCAAGACACCGATGGTGGAGAAACGAAACCATTCGATCCTGCTTCATGGGGTGACAGGTAGCGGCAAAACAGAGATCTATCTACAAGCGATCACGGAAACCTTAAATATGGGCAGACAGGCGATTGTGCTGGTGCCGGAAATCTCCTTAACTCCCCAGATGGTAGAGCGATTTAAAGGGAGGTTTGGTGATCGAGTAGCGGTTCTCCACAGTGGGTTGTCCAAGGGGGAACGCTTTGATGAATGGCGCCGGATTCGCTCAGGGGGAGTAGAAGTAGCGATTGGGGCGCGGTCCGCTATTTTTGCTCCTTTTGTGAATATCGGGCTTATCATTATGGATGAGGAACATGAGAGCTCCTATAAACAAGAAGAGACCCCTCGCTATCATGCCCGGGAAGTAGCCAAAAAGCGATGTCAAATTCATGATGCGGTACTGGTCATGGGAACGGCGACTCCTTCAGTGGAAACCTATTACCGGGCTCGTACTGGAGAGTATGAGTGGATTACCTTGAGCGAGCGTGTTCACGGTCGTCCGTTTCCGCGTATGGATATCGTGGATATGCGAGAGGAGCTTCGGAGTGGGAACCGCTCCATATTTAGTAAATCCCTTAGGTCGGCTCTTAACGAATGTGTTGATCGAGGAGGACAGGCGGTTCTATTTCTCAATCGTCGTGGACACTCTACCTTTATTCTCTGCCGTGAATGTGGCAAGACAGTCGATTGTCCTCACTGTGATATTTCCCTTACCTATCACCGTACGAATGGAACTCTACGTTGTCATTATTGTGGGCATAATGAACGAGTACCAGAGAGTTGTCCGGTTTGTGGGAGTTCGCACATTCGTTATTTTGGGACAGGGACACAACGGGTGGAAGAAGAGCTGACCCGGTTGTTGCCTGGGATGCGAACCATTCGGATGGATGTGGATACCGTTAGTCGCAAAGGGGCTCACGAACGACTTCTCCAAGCTTTTGGCGAGGGGAAGGCGGATGTGCTATTGGGTACACAGATGATCGCAAAAGGGCTCGACTTTCCGCGAGTTACTCTAGTTGGAGTGATTGCCGCGGATTCAATGCTCCACCTGCCAGATTACCGGGCGGCGGAACGTACCTTCCAACTATTGACCCAGGTGGGTGGCCGTGCAGGGCGCCATGAAGCACCAGGAAGAGTGGTTGTGCAGACCTATACGCCAGAGCATTATAGCATTCGTATGGCGGCACAATATGAAGGAGAACCCTTTTATCGACAGGAGTGTCTCCTGCGGAAGCAACACGGGTATCCTCCCTTTTGTGAAGTATTTCAGATTCGGATGAGCCATCCAGACCTGGCATCGCTCATGCAACTGGCACACCGTGTGGTTGGTGATCTACGTCCTTTGCTTCCAGAGAAAGCAAATCTTCTTGGACCGGTTCCAGCACCGATTCCACGAATCAAAGATCGTTATCGGGTTCAAATCATGATTAAAATTACCGGCCATATAGATGGAAAAAGCAGATGGATAGAGGCTCTACGGAAGATACGCACAGAATACGAGGATATAAACCTGCGCGTAGGAGTTGATCGGGAGGGTTTCTAATTTCCCTATAGGTTAGATGATGGAAGGAGGGGGAAAACGTGGCGATTAGAAATATCGTAAAAGTACCGGACCCCATTTTAAAAGAGAAGGCAAAAGAAGTAACTAAATTTAATTCACGCCTTCATAAATTATTAGATGATATGGCAGATACAATGTATGATGCCCCTGGTGTAGGGCTGGCTGCGCCCCAGGTAGGAATCTCGAAACGAGTCATCATATTGGATGATGGTGAAGGTTTGATCGAAGCAATCAACCCCGTCTTGTCCAACTATGAGGGTGAACAAATAGAGCCAGCAGAGGGATGCCTCAGCATTCCTAATTTGATAGGAAATGTACGCAGAGCTGAACGGGTCCTGGTAAAGGCTCAGGACCGTGACGGAAACCCCTTTGAGATGGGAGCAGAGGGATATCTAGCACGGATTTTTCAACATGAAGTGGATCATTTGGAAGGAATTCTATTTACAGATATAGCAGTTCGTGTCTATGAACCTGGGACAGGGGAGTGAGTGGATGAGTGAAATAAATCAAATTCGAATCGTATTCATGGGTACACCCAATTTTGCAGTCCCCTCCTTGAAATCCCTTGCTGAAGCGGGTGGCAATGTCGTTGCAGTGGTAACTCAGCCAGATCGTCCCCGTGGGCGAAAGCGGGAGCTTACACCTTCTCCTGTGAAACAGGAAGCCGTTGAATTAGAAATCCCTGTCTTACAACCGGAAAGGTTGCGTGCACCAGAATCATTGGCAAAGGTACTTGCCTTTGAGCCTGACCTTATCGTAACGGCGGCCTATGGCCAGATCCTACCAAAATCCTTACTCGATGTACCGCGCTTGGGTTGCATCAATGTCCATGCTTCGTTGTTGCCCAAATATCGTGGAGGGGCTCCGATTCACCATGCTTTGATCGCTGGGGAGAAGGAGACGGGAATTACCATTATGTATATGGTGGAGGCATTGGACGCGGGGGATATTCTCAGCCAGTCAAGCATCCCGATTGAAGAGTCGGATGATGTGGGTACACTTCACAATAAGTTATCCGTATTGGGAGCCGAATTATTGCTGGAGACGATCCCTGATCTCCTAAAAGGAGAGATTGTAGCACGTCCACAGAATACCGATGAGGTTACTTATTCTCCTAACATTCGTCGCGAAGATGAAGAGATTCATTGGCAGAAAAGTGCTCGGCAGTTGACCAACCAAGTACGCGGATTACATCCATGGCCCGTCGCCTTTACCTTCTGGGAAGGAAAGCCCTTAAAAATTTGGCGAGCCCATGAATTGGACGAGCCCGTCACACAATTACCGGGGACGATTCTGCGCGCAGGTGGGGATGGAATTGTAGTTGCTACGGGAGATGGAGCTCTTGTGATCACCGAGCTACAACCCGCTGGTAAAAAAGCAATGACAGCAGAGCAACTTTTACGGGGCCGGCCGATGAAGCCTGGGACCCGTTTGGGGGATTGTTGATGGGTCAGCTTGAATCAGCACGGGATGTCGCGTTAGATATCCTGATTGCAACCGAGGAAAGAGGGGCATATATCAACCTTCTTCTCAATGATCGACTGAAAAAAAGTTCACTGAATGATACCCGTGATCGTGGGTTGGTGACTGAACTGGTATATGGTACGACTCAACGTCGTAATACCCTCGATTGGATTCTCAATGCCCTTGTAAAAAAAGGAGTTCATTCGCTAGAAATGTGGGTTCGCCAGCTTCTACGCATGGGCTTGTACCAACTTCGTTATCTGGATCGGATTCCCTCTCGGGCTGCGGTACATGAGACGGTTAATCAGGCGAAAAATCGTGGTCATAAAGGGATATCCGGCTTGGTTAACGGAGTTATGCGCGGGTATCTACGGCGGAGATCAGAATGGAATCTCCCTGACTTGCCCCAGGATATTGGCCAGTTAGCTCTTCTTTATTCCCATCCTGAATGGATGGTACGTCGCTGGGTAGAAAGTTATGGACGTGAGACCGCTACGGCCATATTAACCGCCAATAACGAGCCCCCAGCGATTACGCTTCGTACCAATCCTCTTAAAACCGACCGTCAGGCTTTGATTCACTATTTACAAGAAGCCTATCCCGAAGCGAAGATCGCTCCTTCTGAGATCGCTACACAAGGCATCGTTTTTCAGGGAGGCGGAAATCCAGCCCTCCATGCCCGTTATCAAGAGGGATGGTACTCCATTCAAGATGAAAGCTCCATGTTAGTTGCTGAAGTCGTAGGTCCTGCTCCAGGACAACGTGGGTTGGATGGTTGTGCTGCACCAGGTGGGAAAACGACACATCTTGCGGAACAGATGGGCAATGAAGGTGAGCTTCTCTCTTGTGATATTCATGGTCACAAAGTGGCGTTAATTCGTGCCAATGTCAATCGACTCGGTTTGACGATGGTAAAGACGCGTCAGGAAGATCTACGTACCTTGCCAGAAAAAGTGGATGGCTTATTTGACTTTGTATTGCTGGATGCACCTTGTTCTGGTTTGGGAGTGATCCGGCGAAAACCGGATATCAAGTGGTCGAAGGAAGCGACTGAGATTGAAGATCTCGTAGGTTTACAAGCCGAATTGTTAGATGCGGCGGCGAGCTTAGTCGCCCCAGAAGGGGTGCTTGTCTACAGTACTTGTACGATAGAACCGAGAGAGAATGAAGAGCAAGTGGCTGCTTTCTTGGCACGTAACGACACGTTCCAATTGGATGAGCGAATTGAAGAAAAGCTCTTACCCAAAGTAAAAAGCAAAGCACTTCTTCGTGAGGGAAGCATACAAATTCTCCCTCACCATTTTCGAAGTGACGGTTTTTTTATCTCTCGTATGGTAAAGCGAGCAGAGACATAACTTCGACTGAGTGTTCCAATTGAAAGGCAGTGTAACCGCCTTTCCATCCAAAAGGTCTTAATTAAATAATTCCTGATCTCTGTAGGTGCCGTTCTCTTGATGAGAACGGCTTTTTTTATGGGAAAATTGGATAAAGGGATGATCTTATTTTTGTTTAGTATGCTTTTTTTGTCTTAGGGGGAGTGTAAGGATGTGGTGATGGATAATGATAAAACGGATTCGACGTCTACGGAAACGCCGTAAAAACGACGTCCTCCAACAAAATGCAAAGAAAAAGCAAAAAGATCGGGTAGACGGAGTTTCGATATCCTCGGATGTCGAAGCTAATTTAGACTACTTTGAAACCCTTCTTGACAAGAAAAATAGCAATGATTTAATCGTCCGTCGTTTTACGATTCAATATACCACGGAGTGCAAAGCAGGACTTATTTATTTCGATGGGATGAGCCTTACTGCTGGAATCGATGAAAATGTATTTGAACCCTTAATGCTGATGGGAAAAACCCTTGATACGAAGAAAGATCTGTTAGAAGCTGTCGATCAAAGCCTTATACAATTTGGGGACGTAAAACGGATAACAAAGATGGAGGATTTGGTAAACAACACCTTGGGTGGCAACGTTGCGCTCTTTGTGGATGGATATGCAGAGGGATTTATCATTGGTTTAAAAGGGCCTCACCGGCGGTCGGTTAGTGATCCTCGGTCTGAAACAGTCATTCGTGGTTCTAGAGAAGGCTTTGTCGAGTCCATGCGTGTCAATACGGCCCTTGTTCGGCAGCGGTTACAGGATCCAGATCTACGTATGAAAGGGATGACCGTGGGTAAACGGACAAAAACACCCATTTCCGTCGCCTACCTTGACGGTCTTGCTGAGAACGAACTTGTAGAAGAAGTAGTAAAACGAATTGAAGCAATTAATATCGATGGAATTCTGGAAAGTGGCTATATCGAGGAGATGATTCAAGATAATGTTTGGTCCATTTTTCCTACCATACAAAATACCGAGAGGCCCGATACGGTTGTCGCTCATCTATTGGAAGGAAAAGTGGCAGTGATTGTGGAGGGAACCCCCAATGTTCTTATTGCTCCAGCAATTTTCTCCCAGTTTTATAATAGCCCAGATGATTACTATGAACGATATCTTATTGGTACGTTTATTCGATTGATTCGCTTACTCAGCTTACTGATCTCACTTTCTCTACCCGCCCTCTATATCTCCTTCATTTCCTTTCATCCGGAGATGATTCCACCACAGCTGACCATCGCTGCTTCTGCTGGAAGAGAGACGGTACCCTTTCCATCCATTATAGAGGCTTTAATCATGGAATTGAGCGTAGAGATATTGCGAGAAGCGAGTATTCGCTTACCAGGCCTGCTTGGCCCAACCATTGGGATCGTTGGGGCGTTAGTCGTTGGGCAGGCTGCGGTGACCGCAGGTTTGGTCTCCCCTTTAATGGTAATTATTGTTGGGTTAACAACGATTAGTTCCTATGCTACTCCCAGCTATAATGCGGCGATTTCTCTCCGTCTTTTACGTTTCCCAATAATAATGTCCGCAGGGATTTTTGGTTTATTTGGGGTTATTCTCTTAAGTTTTATAATCCTTATCCATTTACTTAAACTGCGTTCATTTAATGTGCCTTACATGGCTCCCTTTAGTCCATTGCGCTTGTCCGATTTAAAAGATAGTTTCATACGTGTTCCGTGGCAATATATGAATCAGCGCCCAGTAATCTTTCGTGCTGAAAATGACAAACGAGAGGAAGAGGTGAAATCTGGTGGGCAAAAACAACCATGATGATACAATTACGGATTATCAAGTATACAATCTACTCTTTTCATGTATAGTAGGGATTCAAGTGCTTGTGCTGCCTCGAGAGGGTGCAGAGGTGGGTGGTATAGATAGTATCTGGATCGTTTTCATTAGTGGAGCCCTTGTTTTTGGTCTCGTGTGGGTGATTGGCGCTCTAATGCAGAAAATTCCCCGTCAAAATGTGATTCAATTTACTGAGAGTGTCCTGGGTAACAAGAAGCGACGGTGGATGGGCAAATTTTTGGCCCTTCCTTTTACTCTCGTATTAGGAGGATTATGGCTGTGGATATCCTCTACTGTGACACGTGGTTTTGCTGAAGTACTTGACGCTTATGTGTTACCAGATACGCCTCAGCTCGTACTAATGGCCACTATCGTCGCGGTATCTGCAGTAGCCGTTAGCAATAAATTAGTGATTATCGCTCGGATTACTGAGTTTTTGACTCCATTCGTTTATCTTGCAATCCCTTTGTTTTTGGGAGCGTTTGCTAATGGGGATCTTCTTAACCTGCTCCCAATGTTTCAGTGTGACTGGAAAGATGTACTCAAAGGTGTGCTTATTACGATGTGCTCCTTTAGCGGATATAGCGTTTTATTTGTATATATGGCTTTTTTCCAACAACCAGAAAAATCAACTCGTACTCATGGGGTGGCCATTCTCGTCGCTACCTTATTTTTTTGGTTAACGGTGGTATCCTCTATAGATGCCTTTGGAGCTTGGGAAGTGGACCATCTGGTTTATCCCACCATCGAGGATGTTAAGGGGGTTTTTGTTCCTGGTGAAATCCTAGACCGTTTTGATGCGCTTTTTATTGTTATGTGGATGATCAATATATTTACGACCATCATTGTTATCTTTGGTGCCGCCGTCGAGTTGGCGATGACCTATCTCCAATTAAAAGAGAAAAGACGTATATGGGTGGCAATCATCTACGGTTTCATCGTGTGTTTTTTAGCCCAATATCCAGCCAACATTTATAAATTATGGAAATGGAGCCGATGGGCAAGTATTACGGAGATGATCGTCATCCTGCTCGTTGTTGGGATTTTTTTCATCTTATTGGCTGTGCGTGGGCGAAGGAAGGAGGAAGAACATGCGTCTTCACCTTCTTAAAATTTTGCCAGTTATCTTGGTCTGTTTACCCTTAGGAGGATGTTGGGATTCACAAGAACTTGAAGAACGATTATCGGTGACCGCGGTAGCTGTCGATCAGGATAAGGGTGATAAGGATCAACTTGTTGTCAACATGGAGATACCTATTCCCGTAAATAACACGGCAGCGGGTTCTGACGGAAGTGGCGCAGTGCCGGCGCAAATCTTAACAGGACGCGGGCATACCTTCTCCGATGCTGTCAGTGATGTTTACTATCAGTCGAACCAACACCTCACTTTCGGAGATACTCGTCTTATTATTATCGGCGAGCAGCTTGCTAAAAAAGGCATCTCTAAACTATTAGATGCCTTTGGTCGCGATCCAGAGTTTAGGCGAAGAGAGTTTATGATCGTTGCAAAAGGAGATGCTCAGCATTTTTTGAAGGTAAAATCACCAGAGCGAGTGGCAGCTGAATATGTTATTGCGTTTCTAAAAGATAAAATCGGAGATCGCTTAATTTTAGAACATAGGGGATTAAACCGTTTTTATACTGATAAAGCCAATCCGGCTAAAGAACCTGCGCTCAATTACTTGAGTGCTGACGGTCATACAGTAAAATGGGAAGGGTTAGCCGTTTTTAAAGGGACAAAGATGCTAGGCACTCTTAATCGGATAGAATCTCGATCAGTGGTGCAACTCCATGATGGAACTTTGGGGGAGGAAATGAATACTCTTTGTATAGAAAAGCCGGGTTATATTGCTATTAAACCATCAGCAGTGAAGCGTAAAATTCGTATTGGTAACCGCAAGGGGAGGGCGGTTTTTCGAATCACGATAAAGGTGTTAGGAGACATTGTTGAACAGTCATGTATAGGTGATCTCCATCAACCCACGGTATTGGATAGATTATCTCATCACGTAGCAAAGGCCTATGAAAATCAGGCAATGAACTCTATGAAAATAATGCAAAAAAACTTTCGTTCCGATATTTGTGGACTGGGGAATCGCATTCGAGCCTTTCATCCTAAATGGTGGAATGAGATGAACTGGACCGATGAGGATTTCTCTAAAGCGGATGTTTCGATTAAATATGAAGTTATCCTCAAGCGGCCAGGGGTGAGAATAGGAATATAATTTTTTGTATTTGATGAAAAGTAGTATATAATAGAGGGATAAAGCATAGATTGAAAGAAGGGGTAAACTTTTATTTGTTATGCAAAAATGTTTCATTAGAAACCATGAAACGGGGAAAAAATCCTTATGTAGTGCCCTTTTCTTTCCGGACACGGACTGATATAATGAGAAAAGTTTTGAGGTATGGTTGTATTTTATTTATGCTGGGAGTTTTCCTGTTATGAAGCCTTCTGTATACGACCGCACTCATACGGAGTGGGTAGCGTGGATGAAAGAAATGAAAGAGCCTGCTTTTCGAGCTGGACAAGTGATGGATTGGCTCTATAAAAAAAGGGTGGACTCTTTCAATGAAATGACCAACCTTCCCAAGCGAGTGCGGGAAAGTCTGCATGAGGCATTTTGGTTAGATCCCCTTGAGACGCTTACCGTTCAGGAATCCCGAGATGGAACTGTGAAATTCCTATTTCAATTGCATGACCATCATGCCATTGAAACGGTGATTATGCAGCATAATTACGGGAATAGCGTCTGTGTTACGACTCAAGTTGGATGCCGAGTGGGATGTACCTTTTGTGCTTCTACCCTTGGTGGACTAAAAAGAAACCTGACTGCTGGTGAAGTGGTCGCGCAAGTCTTGGCGGCTCAAAAATACTTGGATCGTAAGGGTGGCGGCGGACGGGTCAATTCCATCGTAATTATGGGGATTGGTGAACCCTTTGAAAATTACGACGCGACTCTTTCGTTTATACGGGTGATCAATGATTCCTATGGCCTCAATATTGGTCAACGGCATATCACGGTTTCCACCAGTGGGATCGTTCCTTCGATTTACAAGTTTGCGGATGAGGAGTTACAGGTGGTGTTGGCCATTTCCTTACATGCTCCAAACCAAGAACTTCGCAGGCAGCTGATGCCAGTAAGTCGCCGCTATCCTCTGGAGGAACTCTTGGAGGCATGCCAATATTATACGGTGAAGACGGGGAGACGGATTACCTACGAATACGCTCTAATTGGTGGTAAGAACGATCAAGAAGAGCATGCCCATGAGTTGGGTCAACTTCTTATAGGTAGTGGAGCACTTGTTAATTTGATTCCGGTTAACTTTGTACCTGAGCGAAATTATACCCGTACATCTCGTAATCAGATCTTCCGCTTTCAGAAGATCGTGGAATCCTACAAGGTGAATGCAACCATCCGCCGCGAACATGGTAGTGATATCGATGCCGCCTGTGGTCAGCTTCGTGCGAAGCACAAGGATAAAGAAGAGAAGAAGGTCCAAACCTGATAGATTAAGAAATACTACCTCGTTCGGAACCAACCTGGTTAAATATAGACCAATAGCGATGTTTCGTGTATGTTTAACTTAGTGAAGTTTTCTCCGAGGTGCGGTGTTGGTACTAAAAAGACAGGGAACTTAAAGGACTACTTCCTCTCCCTTCGTTAAGAAGCGGTTCCACCGTACAGGCAGGGAAAGGGGTCACCGGAATGGAAAATGCATGGCATACCCATAAAGGGCGTGTACGTGATCATAATGAGGACAGCGTGGGATTATTTGAGTCAGAGGATGGCGTCCCTGTAGCTGTTGTCGCTGATGGTATGGGCGGTCATCAAGCGGGTGATGTCGCAAGCCAATCGGTCGTCCGTATTATTAAGGAGGAGCTACATCATCTTAAGCGGGACATGGATACAGAGAAAATTCGTAAGTTAACGTTACGGGCAGTAGCAAAAGCAAATCATGAAGTTTATGAAATGGCTTCCAATAACAGTAAATTACAGGGAATGGGAACGACGACCATTACCGCTGTGCTAGGGGATGATGAGATTGTACTGTCTCATATTGGAGACAGTCGCGCTTATCTTCTACATGAGGATGGTCTTTATCAATTAACTGAGGATCATTCTCTCGTCAATGTCCTAAAAAAGCATGGTGAGATCACAGAAGAAGAAGCAAAGGTTCATCCTCAGCGCAATGTTATCGTACGTGCTGTAGGTACCAACGATGAAGTAGAGCCGGATATTATCGTTACTCCTTGGTATGAAGGGGATATACTAATGATCTGCTCCGATGGCCTTTCTAATATGGTGGAGGTCGACGAAGTGGGAATTGTACTTACGGCGAATCTTCCTCTGTCTAAGAAGGCAGATCTTCTATTAGAACGAGCATTAGAAGCTGGAGGGACAGATAATATTTCGGTCATCCTTATAAAACATGACGGATCTATCCAATCGACGAACTAGAAACTGTACAGGAGGGTGAGGTGAGATAACCGTGGAAGGCAGGAAGTTAGGAAGCCGCTATGAGGTAGTTAGTCGAGTAGGTGGCGGTGGCATGGCTGTGGTATATAAGGCTCTGGATGTTCTGTTAAACCGTTATGTTGCCATTAAAGTGTTGAATGAGAGCCTCTCTAATGATTCGGAATTTGTGCGAAGATTTAGCCGTGAAGCCCAAGCCGCCGCCAGTCTATCTCATCCTAATGTGGTGGGGGTTTATGATGTTGGTCAGGAAAACCACACCCACTACATAGTGATGGAATATATTGAGGGTCCCACGCTGAAAGAGTATATTCAGCAATACAGCCCTCTCACAGCAGAAGAGATCGTCTCAATTGCCTCTCAAATCTGTGACGCGTTAGCACACGCCCATGAAAACGAAATTGTTCACCGGGATGTGAAACCTCATAATATTCTCCTTGGTTATAATGGTCGGGCCAAGGTGACGGATTTTGGAATTGCCCGTGCGACAAGTTCTTCTACTATTACCCAAGCAGGATCGGTGATGGGCTCGGTTCATTATTTCTCTCCAGAACAAGCTCGTGGCAGTATGATTAGTGCGAAATCGGATATTTATTCCCTTGGTGTAATCCTATATGAGATGGTAACAGGGGAGCTTCCCTTTGATGGTGATTCCGCGATTTCCATCGCGATGAAACATTTACAGGAACCAGCAATGGACCCTTCTCAACTCAACCCGAATATTCCTCCCCAAATCCGGGATATTATCATTAGGGCACTGGAGAAAGATCCAGATGATCGTTATCCATCGGTGCGTGGGATGAAGCAGGATATCGATGCTGTTTTTAATACAGGAAACTCGATGGATGAGCCACGCTGGCGTACAGTAGATGGAGATGATTTAGCAACAAAGCCGATGAATACAGTAAATAGTGGCATCGGTGTGCGTTCGAGTGAAGAATCCCAACGCTCTCAGGTAGGACAAGAAACGCTGGCAAATTTGGAGCGTTTACGAAATGTTCCTGCAGATAAAGATAAAACCGTACTCGAGCGGACGGTTGTATGGCTAGAAAATGTGCAAACCAACATGCCTTGGTGGCAAAAAGTGCTCTTTGGTCTCTTTACAATGATTGTAATTATATGTCTTGCTTTGCTTGGTTTTGATGCGGTGTGGGGTGTTTTTAATAATAGTGCTGAAGTTCCTGATTTAAAAGGGAGAACGGTGGCTGAGGCGAAAGCGGTCTTAAAAGATGAAGACCTCAATATAGGCAAAGTCGAATCTGTTTTTAATTCAGCCAAAAAAAATACAGTAGTTCGACAGGGTGAAGAAGCAGGCAGAGAGGTCGAGAAGGGGTCCGGAGTGGACCTCTTCGTCAGTTCCGGCTCGAATAGCGGGAAGATGGTTAGCACAGTAGGATTAAAGGTGCGCGCTGCAAAAAAGAAGCTGCGGGAAAAGGGTTTCCAAAATGTTAATATCGCTAGAGAAGGCTATGACTCCAAATATGGAGAAGGCGAAGTATATAAGCAGACCCCTAGTTCAGGGAGCTCCGTAAAAAGTAATGAGTCGATTACGTTGTATGTGAACGATAAAAATGGAACGGTGAAAGTACCTAACTTGGTTGGAAAATTTCAGAGCAGTATAGGGGGTAGTGGACTCCGTACGAAACTGATCTTCTGGCCAAAGCCAGGAACGCCGCGGGGGAAAGTATTTGCCACGGATCCTGCGCCTGGCGAGCGCGTGAAACGAGATGGTGTGGTGAAAGTCTGGATTGCAGATTCTAAAAAAGGGCGGGATGCAGAGCCCCCACCTAATCGGTAACCAGGAATGACAACGTGGTTTATAGAACATCATGTGAACGAGGCGGGAGCCTCGTTTTCCTTTCGTTTTTCAAGCTTAAATCGAGGAGGGATGGTATGCCTGAAGGGCGTATTGTCAAGGCAATCAGTGGTTTCTATTATGTACGGACGCCTAAAGCGGATATTCAGTGTCGTGCACGAGGCGTTTTTAAAAAACGAAAATGGTCTCCGTTGGTCGGCGATCTCGTTACCTTTGAGGAGACGGAGAATGGAGAAGGTTGGGTGACAGATATCCATCCTAGGAAGACTGAATTGATCCGTCCCCCGATTGCTAATGTAGAGCAAGCCGTAGTGGTTGGATCCTTACGTCAACCCGAGTTATCCTTTGATTTACTTGACCGTTTCCTTGTTCATGCGGAGCGAGAAGGATTGGAGATTTTGATCTGCCTTTCAAAAGTGGACCTCGTGGACGACCCAAAAAAACTGATTGATCGTGTGCGAGGGATCTATGATCCAGCAGGATATCCGATTCTCACCACCAGTGTAGAGAAGGATACGGGTATCGATGAATTGAAGAAGGAGCTGTCAGGCAAACTCTCTGTTTTTGCGGGTCAGTCTGGAGTAGGGAAATCTTCTCTTCTTAATTCGATACTCCCCTCCTTGGGCTTAGAGACAGGGGAAGTGAGTCGAAAGCTGGGCCGTGGTCGCCATACGACGCGTCAAATAGAACTACTGGATCTGCCAGGCAGTGGACAAGTGGCGGATACTCCTGGTTTTAGTCAACTCAGTTTTACGGGGATGGAGGAGACAGAGCTTTCCGCTTGTTTCCCTGAAATAGCGTTACGCGCACCCCGATGTAAGTTTCGCAGTTGCCTGCATAAAAATGAACCAAGTTGTGCAGTGTTAGAGGCATGTGATAAAGGAGAGATTGATAAAGGACGGCACCAACGGTACCTTCAGTTTCTTGAAGAAATAAACGATAATCGGAGGTATTAACGAATGACTAAGATCGCACCTTCTATTCTTTCAGCAGATTTTGCTCGCCTCGGTGAAGAGATTAAGGATGTAGAACAGGGAAAAGCAGACTGGATTCATGTGGATGTGATGGATGGGAAATTTGTTCCCAATATCACCATTGGTCCACTGATCGTGAAAGCGATTCGTCCACATACAGAATTGCCTCTTGATGTTCACTTGATGATTGAGGAACCAGATCGATATATTCCAGCCTTTGCCGAAGCGGGAGCAGATTATATTTCAGTCCATATGGAGGTATGCCGTCATCTGCATCGGACGATTCATTTAATTAAAGAATCTGGGGTAAAAGCGGGTGTTGTGCTCAATCCAGCTACGTCTGCGGAAACTCTTGAACCGATCCTAGCTGACTTGGATTACATCCTCTTGATGACAGTAAACCCCGGGTTTGGTGGACAAGCATTTATCCCGAGTGTGGTGGATAAAATCGTGACGGTCAATCGAATGGTAAAAAGTCGTGGTTTAAATGGGATAGAGATCCAAGTTGATGGTGGGGTAGATTCTAAAACTGCGGAGCTGTGTACTGCTGCTGGAGCTACCAATTTGGTAGCGGGTTCGGCTATTTTTGGGAAAGAAGATCGTGGGGCTGCGATTGCTGCGATTCGCCACAGTGCGGAAAAAGGGGTTAAGTCGGCTCTTTAAAGTTGTAGATTAGGGTTGTTCGGTTGGTTTTAAGGGGGATAAAGATGGAACGCGAACGTTTGCTTATCATGATGGAAATTGCGATTATGGCAGCAATCGGTGGGATACTTAGTAACTATGTGGCAATACAGATTTGGCCCCAAGGGGGTTCGGCCAGCTTGGTTATGGTCCCGATTGCTATCCTAGCATTTCGGCGTGGATGGGTTGCGGGTATGGTGACGGGTTTATTAGTAGGACTTATTAATTTGATGATTAAACCATATATAACTCATCCAGTGCAGGTTATTTTGGATTATCCGCTCGCCTTTGCGTTATTAGGTCTAGCTGGTTTGTTTAGCCTGAGCAATAAAAAAGCGGAGATTAACATGAAGAGGATGTCTCTAGGGGTTGTGGTAGCAGGGTTAGCCAGGCTCTCTTCTCATTTTATTTCTGGGGTAGTCTGGTTTGGTAGCAATGCTCCCAAGGGGTGGCCAGTAGCACTCTATTCCTTGTACTACAATGCTACTTATATGGTGATTGATATATCGGTCACGATTGCTATCATGATATTTCTATTAAAGAAAGCCCCTCATTTGGCGGTGCGTCGCTAATGAATGATCGGGTGGTAATCGTGGTTGGTGGAAAGATCGATCAAGGGGATCTTGAGAAGATCCTGCCACAGGATACCGTGATTGGAGTGGATGCAGGTGTCCTTCCCCTTCTAGATGCCAAGATGCCGATCCATCTTGCTGTGGGTGATTTTGATTCTGTTGGGGAGCTTGTTCTGAAAGATCTATCCGATCAGGGAGTCCCTGTAAAACACCTTCCAATGGCCAAAGATGTAACGGATACCTATTTTGCAGTGGACGAAGCTCTTTTGCAATCTCCTAGTGAGCTCCTTCTACTCGGGGCTTTAGGTGGGACGAGGATCGATCATGCCTTGGCAAACCTCGTTCTACTAGAGAAGATTGAAGCAGCAGGTGTGAAGGGAATTATCAGTAATCATGATAATAATATCCGCCTGTTGACGGCGGAGAAGGGAATGATGACCCTCTTCAAGGATCAGCGTTTTCGCTATGTATCACTTCTCGCGCTAACCGATCAAGTTGAGGGCGTGACGATTACGGGATTTGCCTATTCTTTAACCAATGCGATTCTTACACGAGTGGATTCGCTTGGCATTAGTAATGAACAAATTGAAGCAGAAGCTTTTATTCAGATTCGCTCGGGGAAACTGATCATCATCGAAAGCAGAGACGGCTAGACGCATGGGTTAGTCGTTTTTTCGTTTCATGGGCCAACCTACTTTAAGCGTACATAACAAAAGGGGAGTCAAGTAAGGAGGCCAACACAGCCTAAGAAAATCCAATCGCGTCAATTTAGGCCGTGGTCCTTTCCGGTTCTAGGTACACGATCCCACCTATAGAATATAAATAAGTGTGGCGGGATGAGCACGCTTCGACCAAGTTGAAGGAGGGGTAGGGGTGAAATTCTACACCATCAGACTCCCAAAGTTACTCGGTGGGATGGTCAAGGCTCTACTGGGCGTATTTAATAAAGAAAAATGACCCCCATCCGCCGAATCCTTCGGTCGGGAAAAACGGACTGATCTCTAGTGATCATAATTGATCGTCAGCATGATAAAGGCGATCCCCTTTCCCCATTCAACCCGGCGAATGGGATTAAAAACCCGGCCTACTATGAGGCCGGGTTTTGGCGTACCCTATAAGACGAAACGGCAAAAAGCACCAAATGGTGCTTCTCCGGTTTTAGACGCGGGTCACTTTGCCTGATTTCAGGGCTTTGGTGCTCACGTATACACGTTTTGGTTTTCCATCCACAAGGATGCGTACCTTTTGGACGTTAACGCCCCATTTGCGGCGATTTTTCCGGTTGGAGTGGCTTACCTTGTTTCCGGTTTTGCCTACTTTGCCGGTGACGAAGCAACGACGTGACATATTCCCCACCTCCTAAACATCGTTTGGGAGGATGCGATCCGAGGGCGATCCCGCCCGCTCTCCCGAAGCTGAATCCAAACCGGTGGCTATGTACCGGTCGGTTTTCCTGCCAAGGACAGCCCTTGGCGGCAAAATACTTACCCATTTTAGCACACGCATAGATCCCTTGCAAGAACGGAGAGGCTTGAGTATGATGGTTGTGGCACTTTTTTTCCGCAAACTGTTATTGTACAATGGGTTTAATGTATAAGGATACCATTCCGGGGAGGAACTATTGATGACTTTGGATGTTTCTACCAACTATGGCCAGATCGAAGTATCCAATGATGTAATTGCCACGATTTCCGGTGTGGCAGCGATGGATTGCTACGGGCTGGTTGGGATGGCTTCCCGCAAACAGCTGAAAGATGGCATTGCTGAACTGTTGGGAAGAGAAAATTGGAGTAAAGGCATTGAAGTAAAAAACGAAAACGATGAAATGGAAATTGATATGCACATCATCGTTGGTTATGGGACGAAGATCTCAGAGGTGGCTCATAATGTGCAATCAAAGGTGAAGTACACCCTTGGCCAGATGGTTGGGATTACCGTGAATCGGGTCAATATTTATGTACAAGGGGTTAGATTGGTTAGCGAAGAGTAAGGGGGATCTCTGTTGGTACAGCAGATTGATGCAACTCTATTCACAAATATGGTTCGGGCTGGGGCGGAGCGACTAAACGAACATGTCGATATGGTCGATGCTCTAAACGTGTTTCCTGTTCCGGATGGCGATACCGGAACGAATATGAATCTTACGTTAACCTCGGGAGCGCAAGAGCTGGTGCGTAAGTCCGCCTCTACCTCCCATGTGGGAGAGTTAGCTGAAGCGCTTTCCAAAGGACTCCTGATGGGTGCGCGGGGAAACTCCGGCGTGATCCTCTCTCAATTATTCCGCGGATTTGGTAAAGGCGTTGCAGAAAAAGAAGTTCTGACTGCTCGGTTCTACGCAGAAGGATTGAAAAAAGGAGTTGAAACCGCCTACAAAGCGGTGATCAAACCAGTGGAAGGCACTGTTTTAACCGTTGCTCGAGAAGCTGCGGAAAAAGGAGTGGCAAAAGCACGTAAGACAGAAGACATCATCGAAGTAATGGAAACGGTGTTACAGGAGGCACGCATCTCTTTGAGCAAGACTCCCAAGCTCTTGCCAGTTTTGGCCCAAGCGGGTGTTGTTGATGCAGGTGGACAAGGTTTGGTAACGATTTACGAAGGATTTCTCGGTGCTCTTAAAGGAGAAAAGTTACCCGCGCTGACTGCAGAGCCTGCTCAGCCCCAGGCTGTGAAGTCCCTAAGTGAATTGGCGCATCAAAGTGCCCAGTCTCATTTTGATACATCCACCATCGAACATGGATACTGCACCGAGTTTATTGTTCGCTTGGATGCAAAGAAACAGGATAAGGCCGGGTTTAACGAAGAATCATTCCGGGCCGATATGGGTAAATTCGGAGATTCGCTATTGGTTGTGGCGGATGATGATTTGGTTAAAGTACATGTCCATGCTGAGAATCCAGGGGATACCCTTTCCTATGCCCAAAAATATGGAGAGCTAACTCGCATCAAGATTGAAAACATGCGTGAACAGCACTCCACGATCCTGGAACAGGGAGGGAATACATCAGGGCACACAGCACCAGCAGCTCCCAAGGAGAAAAAGCCCTATGGCTTTGTTGCAGTGGCTGCTGGAGAAGGAATTGCTGAGATTTTTAAAAGCCTTGGTGTGGATGCTGTGATTCAGGGCGGGCAGTCGATGAATCCGAGTACCCAAGAAATTTTAAAGATGATCGAAGGGATTCATGCAGATCAACTATTTATTCTTCCTAACAATAAAAATATTATCTTGACGGCAGAGCAGGTAGTAGAGTTGGTTAAGACGCCTGTATCGGTATTGCCCACCAGGACCATCCCACAAGGGCTGGCTGCTCTCCTTTCCTTTAGCCCAGAGGAAGGGGCAGAGGAGAACATGACTCGGATGATGGATAGTGTGCGTTCTGTTCGCTCTGGTGAGGTTACCTATGCTGTGCGCGATTCCCAATATGATGGTGGAGAGATCCATGAAGGTGATTTTCTTGGGATTCAAGAAGGAAAGATCCATCATGTTGGTGGAGAACTGATCACCACCTCACGAAATTTGCTTGAGGAGATGATGGCAGATGAAGCAGACGTGGTCACCATTTTATATGGTCAAGATGCTTCTTCTGAACAGGTGAAAGAATTGACTGATTATCTGGAAAAGCATCATCCCGACGTCGAATGTGAAGTGCATTACGGAGGACAGCCCCTCTATTACTTCTTGTTCGCTGTCGAGTAGAAACCAGGGGTGTCGAGAATGGCAAAAGTGCACGTGATTACCGATAGTACTGCTGATATCCCCGATTCCCTCCGTGACGAACTAGGAATTGGTCTTGTCCCATTGAAAGTACACCTAGGTAATCAATCCTATCTGGATCGAGTGAACATTCATCCCCAGGAATTTTATACACGCCTAAAAGAAGTGGATGATATGCCAACCACTTCACAACCCTCTCCGGTCGATTTTGTAGAAGCTTACCGGGAGGCAGCGAAGGATGGAGATAAGGATATTCTCTCGATTCACTTATCTTCCTCTCTGAGTGGAACTTATCAATCTGCTTTATTGGCACAATCCATGGTTGAGGATGAATTGAAAGTGACTGTGATCGATTCGAAAAAAGCATCCTTTACCATTGGGTTAGTCGTCGTCGAAGTAGCTCGTGCAGCAAAAGCAGGAAAAAGTATTGATGAATGTGTTGAATTGGCTCATCGATTGTTCCAAAGTCAGCAGGTTTACTTCCTTGTAGATACCTTAGAGTATTTACAAAAGGGTGGACGGATCGGTAAAGCTTCTGCTGTTCTTGGTTCTTTACTCAATATCAAGCCGATTCTTTCTCTCAATTCAGAAGGGGTTGTCTACCCAGTCGATAAAGTGCGCGGGAAAAATAAAGCCATGGCAAAAATCCAAGAGCTTCTACGGGAGCAATTTGGTGATCAACAAGTCCAAGCAGCCGTTCTTTGTACGGATAACCTCGCTGAGGGAGATCAGTGGGAAAGAAAGTTAGTGGATGAATTTAATATCCGCGAAACGAATCGTGCAGAGATTGGGCCTGTGATTGGGGCTCATGTGGGACCTGGCACATTAGCCGTTGTTTTTCAACCGATAGAAGGGTAAAATCCCTTCTCTCATCGTCCCGTTTCTGCTTTTGAGAAGACTAAGGAGGGGATTTCCGTGAAGTATCGTTCTGTTTTTGATATTATCGGTCCCGTCATGATCGGACCCTCTAGTTCCCATACGGCAGGTGCGGCACGGATCGGGAGTGCGGCACGTTCCCTTTTCGGACGAAAGCCACAACGTGTCACGATCACTCTCTATGGTTCCTTTGCTAAAACCTATAAGGGTCATGGGACGGATATCGCTATTGCGGGAGGACTTCTTGGATTTGACACCTCTGATGAACGCATCGTGCAATCCTTAGAGATCGCTCGTGAGGAAGGGGTAGAGATTACCTTTATTGAGTCAGAGGAGAAGTCCGATCATCCAAACACGGCTCGTCTTCTATTGGAGGATGAAGAAGGGAGAGCAGAAGTAGTTGGCATCTCCATCGGCGGTGGCAAGATGGAGATCGTCGAACTAAATGGATTTGAGTTGCGTCTATCTGGCTCAGCTCCTGCGCTTCTCATTATGCACCATGATCGATATGGTGCTATTGCCAAGGTGGCAACCGTGTTGGCAGAGAACAAGATCAACGTCGGATATATGCAAGTTTCTCGTAAAGAGCGAGGTTCCCATCAAGCCTTGATGATCATCGAGACCGATCAGTCCGTTGGTGAAAAGGTACAAAGGGAAATTGAACATCTAGAGGATATCACTAGTCTAACGGTTCTTTCCTGAGGGAACACACGACTTTCAAAACCGCTAACCGGCCAGAATGGCGGTTGGCGGTTTTTGTTGTGTACCATATGATACAATGATCCTAAGCCAATGTATACGATAGCATTTAGCAAAAAAACTTCTTTGCCCCAATGGAATGCTGTAGCAGTTGACCACCCGCATTAGTTCACCCCACCTTCTTAACCTGAATTACGTGACAGGTGCGGTGTTCCACTTATATTTTGAAAAAAGGAGCCGGTCCAGATGGATTTTCGTACCATTGCGGAATTGGTCGAGCTGGCTGAATCGAAGGAAATTCCAATTTCCGAAGCAATGATTCAAAAGGAAATGAAGATATTTGACCGTTCGCGTGAAGAAATTATCGCCCAGATGGCAGGTCATCTTGACGTTATGGAAAAGGCTATCGAAAGAGGATTAAACGAAGAAGATCTTCGATCACCAAGTGGCCTATCCGGTGGGGATGCCCAAAAAATACGTGCCTATATTAACGAGGGAGGCCCTCTTCTTTCCGGTGCAGATGTATTGGATACGGTTTCACGATCCATGAGTGTCTCTGAAGTAAATGCTGCGATGGGAACCATTATCGCCACGCCTACAGCAGGAGCCTGTGGAATATTACCTGGTTGCATCTTTACCGCCGCTGAGCGATTAAAGGCGGATCGTGAGGCGATGGTGCGTGCACTCTTTGTTAGTGGTGCGATGGGTTACTGCATCGCCAATAACGCCTTTATTTCTGGTGCAACAGGAGGTTGCCAGGCCGAAGTTGGTTCTGCGACGGCAATGACGGCAGCAGCCGTTGTGGAGATGGCGGGTGGTACGCCAGCTCAGTCCGCCCAAGCCCTGGCAATCGCTCTTAAAAATATGCTGGGATTGGTTTGCGATCCAGTGGCAGGGTTAGTGGAAGCTCCCTGTGTCAAACGAAACGCGATGGGTGGTGCGATTGCTATGGTCGCAGCAGATATGGCGATGGCAGGGGTGGAGAGTGTAATTCCACCGGATGAAGTTGTCGGTGCAATGTTCCGTATTGGTCGAGATATGCCGACAAGTCTAAAAGAAACAGCCTTAGGTGGGCTGGCTGCGACCCCAACGGGTAAGCGAATCGAGAAAGATATTTATGGAGAGTCGGTTGAGTGAGATGGGGCTAGACCAACGAAAGGTCACTGAAGTAGAGGGAGTAGGAGCCAAGAGAGCTGAGGAATTAGCACGACTTGGTATTCATCGTGTAAAGGATCTCTTTGCCCATTTTCCCTATCGATATGATGACTACCGATTGCTATCGCCAGCTGATGCTATACACGAAGAAAAGGCTACCTTTCGTGGGTTGTTGTATGGTGAAGCGAGCAACCGTTGGTATGGAAAAAATAAATCCCGGCTCACCGCTCGTTTGGAAGTAGAAGGGGTTCATATTCAAGTAGTGTGGTTTAATCAGGCTTTTTTGCGCAAAAAATTGATCCCAGGGAAACCGATTATCGTCTCTGGAAAGTGGGATGCTCATCGTCTTCAATTGACCGCAGATCGGACATTTACCAGTCAAGCAGACCAAGAACAGCAGGCAGGCCGTTTAGAACCCGTCTACTCAGTTACCGACAGCATATCCGTAACGTGGTTACGTAAGGCTATTCGTCGTGCCTTCGTTCAATTTAGTGAAGAAATCAATGAAGTACTGCCACAGGAATTATTGGACGAGTACCGATTGATGTCCAGAGCAAAGGCGATGTATTTGCTCCATTTTCCTAAGGGGAAAGAAGAGGGGCGACTGGCGCGGCGACGAATGGTTTATGAAGAGTTATTTTTGTACGAGATGAGGCTACTATGGCATCGTCGTCGTCAAAAACAGGAAGAGAAAGGAATGTCCCGTACCTTTGATCGGGTCAAACTACAGTCGTTTATCGAACAGCTTCCTTTTCCACTAACGGCTGCTCAGAACCGTGTGGTACAGGAAATTTTGACGGATCTAGTGAGTAAGGAACGGATGAATCGACTATTGCAAGGGGATGTCGGTTCCGGAAAGACTGTCGTTGCTGCGATTTGTCTCTATGCCAACTATCTAGCGGGCTTTCAAGGGGCGATGATGGTTCCTACGGAAATTCTCGCTGAGCAACATCTACGATCCCTTGAACCGCTATTAGCACCTATGGGAGTACGGGTGATCTCATTAACGGGTCGAATGATAGCTAAGGAAAAGCGGGAAGCCCTCGGTCAAGTTCAGATGGGACTTGCGGATATTGTGGTTGGAACCCATGCACTCATCCAAGAACCTGTCGTTTTTCGTTCACTAGGCTTCGTGATTACCGATGAACAACACCGCTTTGGTGTCAATCAACGCTCTCTTCTCAGAGAAAAGGGAGATGCTCCCGACGTTCTCTATATGACAGCAACACCCATTCCACGAACCCTGGCTATTTCTGCCTATGGAGATATGGATGTCTCTACAATTGATGAATTACCAGCAGGACGGTTACCAGTGGAGACCTATTGGGTAAAATCAGGGGTATGGTCACGGGTCGTTGAATTTATTCGTAAACAGTGTGATTCTGGAAGACAGGCTTATGTTATCTGTCCATTGATTGAGGAATCGGAAAAAATGGACCTGGCGAATGCATACTCCGTTTTTGAGTCGATCACTCAGGAGCTAGCACCCATTCGTGTAGGTCTTTTACATGGGAAGATGCCACCAGGGGAAAAGGAAGACGTAATGAAGGGCTTTGAGGCCAACGAAGTAGAGGTGCTCATTTCCACCACGGTTGTAGAAGTTGGGGTGAATGTACCCAATGCCACAGTGATGGTTGTCTATGATGCGGATCGTTTTGGCTTAGCTCAGCTTCATCAGCTAAGGGGGCGTGTAGGTCGTGGGGGTGGTTCAGCTACCTGTATTCTTCTCGCTGATCCTCGTTCGGAAATGGGTGTAGAACGGATGAGGGTGATGACTGAGACGACAGATGGTTTTGAGATCGCCCGTCGAGACCTGGAATTACGTGGTCCCGGAGATTACTTTGGTGTCAAACAGAGCGGTGTACCAGACTTTAAGGTAGCGGATTTGATCACAGATTTTCGTGTACTGGAGATAGCTCGTGCCGATGCAGCACGACTGCTTGCGCAGGAGTCCTTTTACGAGGAATCCGCTTACGCTTGGCTTAGGGGCTATCTACATGATTTTGAAAAGAACCAAGCAAATTTGGATTGATCGGTGGTAATTCCCTCATCATTTCATATATTGAGATTGTGACCCAAAAACCCGAAGGGATATTCCTCCGGGTTCGGGTGAAGAGGGGTATGGCCCTGCCTACAGGTAAGGGCTTTTTTTTCGACTCTTTCGTTTTGCTCTCTGCCCGTAGCGTTGTGATAGCTGCGTCAAAGTCTCGACCATTCTGACGACCGCAGAGAAGAGTAAGATCCATCTCTCCACGTTCGTACCCTCCTTTCGGACATGTTCCGACGGTCGAGGATCATGTGCCAACTCCAGCATAGATGCTTATAGGCTGACGCAAGGAGGAAGGAGAGTGTTGTGTCACAGGGGGTAAAAAGGACAAAGGGGCAAAAAAATTGGGGAATTGGCCTAATTCTAATATACCAAATAAGTGCAATGTTGTAAATACATAGAAAAAACATTTTTTCAATGGTGTTGCTTCCCATATAAATAGAAGCCTGCATAAGGGAGTTCTTCTTTATTGAATGAGGGAAGCAAGATCGTATTAACAGAGTTATGCATAGGTATAGAGGAGAGAGAAGGAGGAGGGGAGTTTTAACAGATGAATACTGTTAAAAAAGCGCTATATCAGGATCTTACACAAACGGTAAACCAGGCCATTGGTCGTAAAGCGATCTCTGTGCAATTGTTGATGAAAACGGTGGAAGAAGCACGGATGATTCGGCAGATGCGAGGGCTCTTTGCACTTATTACGTACTTGAATCAAATGGCAGATCAGGTCTTCACTGCAGAAGAGATGGATATATTGAAAGCTCACCCACGAAGAAAAGAATTAGTTAATCGGATAGCAGATCATCTGATCAAGGAAAAAGTGATCACCTTTACTGAATCGTTAATGTTAAAGCGGATGCTTTCTTAGGGGTGTGTGGGATTTTTTCCTGATTTTGGGTGGGAGGATAGGCTGATGCCGGGGACAGGCAAAGGTCACTGGTCATATGGTAATAGTGAAAACTGCAACCTAGGCAGATTCGCCTATGGAAAGGAGGATCCACTCCGTGAAAAATCAACAACCACGTCGGTCTTCACAAAAAGATGCTTCCCGCTGGGAATGGTTGAAGAACAAAATGGAGAAGTTCGTGGAGAATCGCCCCCCTGGAAATGAAGAGAAAATGGAGATGATGGATCTACCTCAAAATGCTCCTAGAGGTTACTCCTCAGAACCGCCTGGTTACAATAGGGACCAGGAGTGGGGGATGGAGAATGCATTCGGATTTCTAGGTATGGCTCCGCCACCACCACCGCCACCTACCCGTTCTAAGAATGATGATAGGAATGAAGAGGGGTCCCAGGTTCGTCAACAGCCAGAATGGGAAAGTATGTGGGGTTGGGATGGACCACCACCGCCTCCACCTGAGGGGATGAATCCATCTCCACCTGGGAATCAGGGTCAGAAATCTACTCGCGGACCCGCAATACCTGAACCCGGCAAGAAGCCGGAACAAACGATGCGATTAGAGAACGAAGGAGAGGCGGACAGATCTAAGGATTCCAGGAAATCGTTAGGATCACCTACTCATCTGAATAGAGATCGTTCATGGGAAGATCTCCCTATGGCGATGTTTGATGAACCCGAGAATACTCCCCCTCCGATTGCAAAAACGACTCCTGTAGAAAATGATAAGGCAACTGTAGGTCGTCGTCACCGCGGTAATCATCGGCGTAGACACCGCTAAGCCGCCTATATTGTCCTCCTGCGGAAATCCGCAGGTTATTTTTTGTATAAAAAATAGCCCTCCAGGGGGAGGACTCATGGTATCTGGTATATACCAGATACTGAATGGGAGAGGAGAAACCGGAGAAAGAGCTTATGGGGAAACGTAAGTCTTCTCCGCGGTTCGACAGCATCACCTGACGCTGTCTTTCCTATCTTTTCCGGGTACAGGTTTTCTATACATCTCTCTTTTAAATTTTTTGAGTCGAATTGGATTTGTTTTCAACTTAGGAAACTTTGTGATAGGATGGAAACTGTTAATTCGGCGAAAGAGGTGACCCCATGCGTATCATCGCCGGTAGTGCTAAAGGAACGCGCTTATATTCTGTACAAGGGTTTTCCGTACGTCCTACGACGGATCGGGTAAAAGAATCTTTATTTCAAGTGATTGGCCCTTTTTTTGCAGGAGGATGGGTATTAGATCTTTTTGCAGGTTCGGGGTCATTGGGTTTAGAGGCATTGAGTCGTGGAGCAGATCGCGCAATTTTTATCGACCAAGCCCGTGGAAGTATTGAAGCTGTACGCAGAAATGTTAAAGCGACACGGATGGAAGAGAAAGCGGAGGTTTATAAACGAGATGCCCGAGCTACTCTCCGGACATTAAAGGGTCGAGGAGTCTCTTTTCAACTAATATTCCTCGACCCCCCATATAAGGATGGGATATTGCCCGATATCATTCAATCCATCGATGAGGGCAATCTTTTGGCTGAAGATGGTTGGCTCATTGCAGAGCATGGAAGAGATGAAACATTACCTGCAGCAGTAGGTAGTTTGGTCCAAGAACGTACCCTTACTTATGGTGATATTCAAATTGCCCTTTTTACTAGAGAACCAGTAGGAGAAGAAAGAAGGGGTGGCCAATGAAGAAGGTGGCTGTGTATCCAGGTAGTTTTGATCCGATAACCCAGGGGCACCTTGATATTATCCAGCGCGGAGCGCGGGTATTTGATCATGTGGTTGTCGCGGTATTACATAATTCACAAAAGAAGCCCCTCTTTACTGTTGAAGAGCGAGTCCATCTTATTCGCGAAGTGACACAGGAGATTGGCAATGTTGAGGTGGATCACTTTGAGGGTCTACTCGTGGATTATATTCATAATCGCAAAGCGACCAATGTGATTCGTGGCTTGCGAGCGATTACAGACTTTGAATATGAGCTGCAATTTGCTTCTATGATGAAAAAGCTTGACGTTAACATTGAAACCTTGTTTATGATGACGAATAATCAATACTCTTTTTTGAGTTCAGGTATCGTAAAAGAAGTGGCGCAATATGGTGGAGATGTGGGGAACCTCGTCCCGGCTATCGTGGAGGAAGCGTTGAAACAAAAGTATATGAAATAAACAACAGGTTAATTGTGAGTCACGATATCATTCTCATGATTAACTTTTTTTGAAGAAAAATTACTTTGTTACTATCTGGAACCAACACTCTTTCCTTTTAAGGAAGGGGTGTTGTTGTTTTATATGAGGTTTCCTGTTGATTTTTTCAAGGAGGCTGAGAGGGAGGAGGAGTGAGGGTTTTTGAGGGGGTAAATCGAGATGAATAAAAAAAAATATTCGTGAGCGATTACCCATTTATAGGAAAAATGCTTTGCTACAGTGGGTACCTATCTAAGAACTAGTGTGGGATTAATGGATAGTTTCATAATATCGAATAGGCTAAATTATCTAATAGTTGAATAAAAAGCGTATAAAAATTATTTATTCAACCAATTGAATAAAAATTTTATTGATTTATTAATATTAGCTGGATATAATGACTCTAGTTTTTATTACAAGATAATGCACACACAAAAAACGCAAACAAAATCTAACTAATTTATAGTTTAGGATATTTATCTGGAGGTATTGAGAATTATATAGACAAAAAAAGGAGTGAGGAGCAGTGAAAATGAGAAATTTGGTTACAATTTTTTTGGTGGCTTTTATTGGATTGGCTGGGTCTACATGGGGAACGACAAATGCGGCGGTAGCGGCTCCCGATGATGTACCACCTGGTGACTTTTATCCTACGATTAAAATCAACGATACTTTCAATGAAGGAACACAAGGGTGGACTGGGGAATTTGCTGATTTGCCTCACACGGTTGAGAATCCTGCTTTATACCAGGTCAAGTTTGATCATGAGTTTTTACCTTTGGAGATAGACTCTTCTCAAAAAGGACTTTCCCTAACAGGGATGAACCGTAGTGATGATTTGTTCATGTTTGTTAAGAAACAAATCAAGGTGAAACCCAACACCCGTTACCAGGTTGATTTTAACTTTGATATTGCAACGAATGCGGTATCAGGGATGATGGGAGTTGGGGGCTCTCCTGGAGAGAGTGTGTATGTAAAAGCAGGAGCTTCTTCCAATGAACCTAAACCTATCATTGACGGTGACTATTATCGCTTAAATTTAGATAAAGGGAATCAAACTGTGGATGGTATCAATGCGATCAAGTTAGGAAATTTAGCTAAAATCCAGGATAAAAAACCAACGTATCAAGTGAAGAACTTTAATAATCAAGGGAAACCCTTTTATGCAGAGTCAGATTTTAAAGGCAACCTATGGCTCTTCGTTGGAACGGATTCAGGGTTTGAGGGCTTGACGAAAATCTATTTTCCCAGAATTGAAGCCACCTTAACTGAACAACCGAATATTGAACCGCCACCTAACTACTGAGGATTGATGACTGAACATAAGGAAAATAGAAAATAATATAATAAAAAGGAGATTGATTGAAAGAATGCAATAGGCATTCTCTGTCAGTCTCCTTTTTTATGTTTAGCTTAGTATAATGGAAGTTAGCTGTGAATCGATGATCCAATCGATTCTCGTTTCCTTTTCTGCATGGGTGGTGGGCAAATTTGTTGATGAGGAATAGAATGTCTCAAAGAGAATCTTTAAAATAACGATTTTTAATTCTCTCCCATAGGGTAGCCGTAAGGGTGAGTAATCCGAGAAGCAAGAGAATACACCATCCCCAATGAATACGAATTGACCATTCACTCCATTCAGGGGCGGGTAGGGCTCTGAGAAAAACAGGTAACGTTGTCATCTTCGATGAAACTAAATAGTGCTGTATAGGCTCCCAAGCAATGAAAGTGATCCATCCTGCAAGGACGCCATGGATCAAGCGAGCAATGCAGTAGGGTCCGTAACGAATATCTGTTTTACTCAAAATATTGGCTACCTGGGCGTGTACGGAAAATCCACTCCAGGCAATGACAGCACTGACAATGGCCATTTTATATGAAATATCTACATGAGCAGGTACTTGAGAAGCAACCTGTGCACCTAGGGTGATTTCAAACAACCCTGCTATAACGGAAGCAGAAAGTTCGGTGGGTATACCGATCGCGAGTAGGAGAGGGGAGATGGCTGCTATCAAGAGGTTTGTGATACCAATCCGGCCAAGTACCTCGATAACAACAGAAAACATGATGATAAAACCACCAATGATGAGCAAGGTTTTGATTGAGGTGCTGATAGCATCCCCCATTAACTGACCAAATCCTCGACCATCTGCTAAACGTGCACGATGCATGGCACGCAATCCCCGGATAAGAAAAAAAGAAGAATCAGCGGGTGGTGGTGGTGTGGACGGCCCATTTGGCTCATGAAAGCGCATCAGAATTCCTAGTAGGAGACTCGCTACATAATGAGCAACTACTAGGATGACTCCCAAAGAGACATCGTGAAAAAAACCGACGGCTACAGCACCAAACATAAATAAAGGGTCTGCGGTGTTGGTGAAGGATACAAGTCGTTCGCCCTCGGTGCGGGAGATTAGCCCATCTTCCCGAAGTCGTGCAGTCAATTTGGCACCAATGGGATATCCGGAAGCGAGTCCCATCGCCAATACGAAAGCCCCCACTCCTGGTACACGGAATAGAGGGCGCATCAATGGCTCAAGTAAGACACCAAGAAAATGAACAACACCAAAGCCTATCAGGATCTCTGATGCGATGAAGAAAGGCAGTAAAGCAGGGAAGACAATTTCCCACCAAATTTTTAGTCCCTTTAATGAGGATTGAAACGCTTGTTCAGGATATAAAATCAAGGAACATACCAAAAATAGGGCAATCGCTCCATATAAGATGGAGTAAACTTGACTGCGGAGGACGGGGCTGATTGGACGCATCGAGATCCTCCGTTCCTAGGGGATTTTTAATAACATGTCTACGCGTGCCCTTCCTAAAATAGACCGCTTGTCTTTCAGCTCTTGAGGGGATTCTTCGGTTCAGGATAGTAAGAGCGATTATAAGGTGGGAAGGATGGTCGGGGATGACGGCTAGAGCAAAAGTAGGTCTCGCCTTAGGTTCAGGTGGTGCGCGGGGGATGGCCCATATTGGTGTGTTGAAGGTGCTTCAGCAAGCAAATATTTCTGTAGATTATGTAGCGGGAAGTAGTATCGGCAGTTTGGTAGGCGTGTTGTTTGCCGATGGGTTGGATCTGGAGATGATGGAGAGCCTGGCTACTCACTTGAAGAGGAAGTATTGGTTGGACCTTACTGTGCCTAAGTTTGGCTTTGTAACAGGAACAAAGGTGAAAGAGTTAATTCATTTTCTTACAAAGGGGAAGCATATCGAAGACTTACCCCTTACAACAGCTGTTGTCGCAACGGATCTCGTTGAAGGAAAACGAGTGGTTTTTCGCTCAGGTCCAATTGATGTGGCGGTACGATCAAGTATTTCGATTCCTGGCATTTTTGAGCCAGTGATATTGGATGGACGCACGCTGGTGGATGGGGGAGTGGTTGATCGTATTCCCATCACGGTAGTGAAGGAGATGGGAGCAGATATTGTGATCGCGGTGGATGTGGTTCCAAAACGATCCTCTGTTCAAATTCGTACGATATTTGATGTCATTACACAGACTTTGAATGTGATGGAAAGGGAAATACTAAATCAGAAACTCTTGGCGGCGGATGTACTAATCCATCCCGATCTAGCGGACATCAGCCCATCGGCCTTTTCCCGCGTCTCGGAGTGTATCCAGCGAGGAGAGGAAGCGGCCGTTATCCAGGTAGAGCGGATCAGGAGTGTGATCAATAACTGGGAGGAAAAACAGAATGGCGGATAAACAACCTAGGTATCGTAATACATGGATCATTTCACTCATCGCTGTTGTAGTGATAGGGGCTATATTATTTTTAGTTCCAATTCCGTACTTCCTTATGTTACCTGGATCGGCACTAGAAGTGCGTCCCATGGTAACTGTGCAAAAAAAATCTCCCGGTGAGGAAAAAGGATCCTTCTATTTAACTACAGTGGCGCTGCGTCAGGGAAATATCTATGGTTGGCTAGCAGCTCAGGTAAATTCCAACTATGAATTGATACCAGAGAAAGAGGTTTTGGGGCCTGGGGGCAATTCCGAGGATTATGATCGACGGCAAAAAGAGATTATGAAAGAATCTCAACAGGATGCGATTTTAGCAGCATTTCACGCTACCTCCCGCCCAGTAGAGGAGAAATTGTTAGGAGTAAAAGTCCTATCCTTGATTAAAAATATGCCTGCTGAGAAAGTGTTACATAAAGGAGATATTATCGAAAAGGTGGATGGGAAATCAGTTCGTCGTGCAGAAGAGTTGGTCGGTTATTTAGCGGGGAAAAAGATCGGAGAAGATGTACAGCTGGCCTTTAAGAGAAAGGGGATGAATTTAGAGCGAAAAGTAGAATTGGGAAGTCTCCCGGTTTCCAAGGGTATGAAACGTCCCGGACTGGGAATTCAACCTGTTACACAACGTGAGGTGAAAACATCCCTCCCTGTGAAAATCAAGGCAGGAGATATTGGTGGTCCCTCAGCAGGTCTGATGTTTTCCCTCGAGATTACTAATCAGTTAGGGAGAGAGGATTTGACGAGAGGATATCAGATTGCAGGAACCGGGACTATTACGTCTAAAGGCCAAGTCGGACAAATTGGTGGTATTCAGCATAAGATTGTCGCGGCAGATGATGAAGGAACCGATATCTTTTTTGTACCAGCAGATCAAAAAACGGAGGATATTAACCAAAAAGTAGCAAGCAAAACGGTGCAAAGGATTGGTTCAAAGATGAAGCTGGTTCCGGTACGCACCTTAGGAGAAGCAATCTCTTATTTAAAGAAGCTCCCTAAGGAGAAAACAGGAAAAAAAGCGGCGTAAACGAGAGAAACATTGACAGAGTACGTCAAAATCCCATATAATTTATCTGTTTGGTAAGGGAGACGGTATCATGCGAATAACCTTCCGAGAGTTGGACTATAAGCCCGGTCCCATTGAAAAAGAGGGAACGGTTATGCTGGAGGGGCTGGAAAAAGAAACACCCGACCTTCTCCGGCTAGATCCCTTGAAGGTGCGTGTGACGGCCTGGAAGGAGCAGGAGGTCTATCCTGTTCAGGGGAAGCAATCAACGAATGTAGAGCTACGTTGTTCAAGATGCCTTACATCCTTTGATCAATCTCTTGAAATGGATTGGTTTGAAACCTTTGCTGATAGCAATCAATCTCGCTCTGAGGTTGTTGGGGAGGAAGAAGAGGATGAAACCCTCTATGTCGATATTCATCAGCCAACGGATATCACACCTGTGATCGAGCAAGCATTGCTCCTTTCTTTACCATTCGCACCGATTTGTACCGAGACTTGTAAGGGGTTATGTCCCCACTGCGGAACCAACTGGAACCATGAGTCTTGCCAGTGTGATCGTCGGCGCGTTGATCCGCGCATGGCCAAGCTGGAAGAACTCTTGAAACGGGAGGACTAATCCCGTATCATCGGATATGTAGCTTTCAAGGGGGTGAAAACATGGCGGTACCTTTTCGACGGACATCTAAAACCCGTAAACGCAAGCGCCGTACTCATTTCAAATTGAGCGTGCCCGGGATGGTGAAGTGCCCCCAATGTGGTGAGCTGAAACTTTCCCACCGTGTCTGCAAAGAGTGTGGACATTACAAAGGGAACGAAGTAGTAAACAACTGATGTTTTATTGAGCACGGACTTCCTAGGAAGTCCTTTTTCTATGTTACAGGATTGTGGCTGGGTATTTTCATGCTTGTCTTTAAGACAGGGTTTCAGCTATACTGAGTTAGTACTAGGTATTAATAGGTGGTACCAATAAGGTGGTGATTTTCTCACGTGCGTCTGTCAAAAAAAGAGCGACAACAAAAATTATTAGAGGCGTTAGAGATCGAGCCTTTTTTGACGGATGAGGAAATGGCCCGTCGGTATCATGTCAGCATCCAGACGATCAGACTCGACCGGATGGAACTAGGCATTCCAGAATTACGAGGTCGGATTAAAGATATGGCTGAGAAAAATTTTGACCGGGTCCGTTCTCTCTACCCTGACGAGGTTATCGGGGAAGTGACGGAGTTGACACTGGATGTCGGTGCTACATCTTTTTTAGAGATCTGTGAGGAACATGTTTTTACTCGCAACGGAATTGCGCGTGGGCATCATCTGTTTGCCCAGGCTAACTCGTTGGCGATTGCGGTAGTGGATGCCGAGACGGCACTGACTGCAACAGCTAGCCTCCGTTTTGTACGGCCCGTTCAGTTGGGGGAGAAATGTGTAGCACAAGCTCGAGTTACACAGCAAACCGGCCGTACTCAGGTAGCTGTAAACACCTTTGTCGAAGAAGAGCTTGTTTTTCAAGGTGTTTTCGATGTGTACCGCGCAAAGGAGGATGAATAAGTGCGTATTGCCTTTGACGCAATGGGAGGGGACCACGCACCTACAGCGGTGATCGATGGTGTATTGCAAGCGGCAAAATCTTGGCCAGATACGGAAATTGTTCTCGTTGGGAAAGATGAGGTAGTCACCCCTGTTTTAGAGAGAGCTGCCATGGATCATCTATCCATAAGGACGGCCACCGAGGTGATCAATGCCGAAGATGAACCTGTTCGGGCGATTCGTCGGAAGAAGGATTCTTCGATGGTAGTTGGATGTGAAATGGTAAAGGAGGGTGCTGCTGATGCCTTTATCAGTGCTGGAAATACAGGAGTATTGATGGCGGCAGGCCTTTTTTCCACAGGAAGAATCCCGGGGATTGATCGGCCAGCCCTTGCCCCTAGTTTCCCTACAGTAACGGGGGGAAAGGTATTGGTTTTAGATGTCGGAGCCAATCCAGAAGCGCGTCCGGAACATCTACAGCAGTATGCCCTGATGGGTAGTGTCTATGTTGAGAGTGGATGGGGGATCGCGCGACCTCGTGTAGGTCTATTAAATATCGGGACAGAGGAGAACAAGGGCACCTCCTTACAGAAAGAAGCCTTTGGTTTAATTAAAGAGCTACCCATTAACTTTGTTGGTAATGTTGAAGCAAGAGATGTACTTGAAGGTGTCTGTGACGTGCTTGTTTGTGACGGGTTTTCTGGTAACATCTTGCTCAAAAATACAGAAGGTGTAGCAAATGCTGTGTTTGTAAAATTGAAAGAGGAATTTACACGCAATCCATTAAATAAATTAGCCGCTGCTATATTAAAGCCAAGTCTGAAGCGTTTTGCCTCCAGTATGGATTACAAAGAGTATGGTGGAGCACCCCTTCTTGGTTTGGGTGGAGCGATTATCAAGGCGCACGGCTCTTCAGATGCTCGAGCAATTTATAATGCTGTTCGCCAAGCCCGTTTGTTTATAGAGCGAGGTGTGATCAGGCGGATTTCGGAAGATCTAGAGAGGAGTTGAGGATGATGAGATCGGTGGGCATTTTAGGAACTGGCTCCTATCTACCTGAGCGAGTACTGACGAACGCTGATTTGGAAAAGATGGTGGACACCAGTGATGAATGGATCGTCTCTCGCACAGGAATTCGGGAGCGTAGGATCGCTTCCGATGAACAGGCATCCTCTGATCTCGCAGTAGAGGCAGCTCAGCGAGCATTGGATGCTGCTGGGATTACAGCAGAACAGTTGGATTTGATCGTGGTGGGAACGGTTACTCCAGATATGGTGTTCCCAGCGACGGCTTGTTTGGTTCAGGATAGGCTAGGAGCAAAAAAAGCAGCTACTTTTGATGTGTCTGCGGCGTGTACAGGCTTTATCTATGGCATTAGTGTCGCTGCTCAGTTTATCCAGACAGGCGTTTATAAGCATGCTCTGGTGATCGGGGTAGACTGCCTCTCTCGAATTACTAACTATACGGATCGAAACACCTGTGTTCTTTTTGGTGATGGTGCTGGTGCCACCGTCCTTGGTCCGGTGAATGAAGGAGAAGGATTCTTATCCTTTGAATTAGGTGGAGATGGCGCAGGTGGTCACCTTCTCAAGCAAGAGGGAGGTGGCTCAAGGATGCCTGCCAGCCAAGAGACTGTGGCTAACAATTTGCACACGATTGCGATGAATGGACGCGAAGTTTTTAAATTTGCAGTACGCGTTATTGGTTCTTCGGCTGAGGAGGCTCTTAGCAAAGCAGGACTGACTAAGGAAGACATTGATTTCCTCATCCCTCATCAAGCCAATATGCGTATCATCGATGCTGCAGTGGATCGACTTGGAATCCCAAAAGAGCGCACTGTAGTTAACTTGGACCGTTGTGGCAATATGTCTTCTGCTTCCGTGCCTGTCGCCCTGGATCAAGCGGTACAGGAAGGACGAATTCATAAGGGAGATACAGTCGTCCTTGTTGGGTTTGGTGGAGGAATGACATGGGGAGCAACCGTTGTTAAATGGTCATAACTAGTAGGTTGAAAGTGCAAGGATTTACAAGGAGGGAATGCTTTGGGTAAACTCGCATTTTTGTTTCCTGGGCAAGGCTCTCAGACGGTAGGAATGGGACAGACTGCTGCCGAAGGGGATGTCCGTGTAGGGGAACGATTTAATGAAGCGGATCAGATTTTGGGATACTCCTTGTCCAAGCTTTGTTTTACAGGCCCTGAGGATGAACTGCGTCTGACGGCAAATGCTCAACCAGCTTTATTGACGACGAGTGTGTCACTTTTGCCGTTCTTTGCGGATGAGGGGATCGTGCCCGACTATGTTGCAGGCCATAGTTTAGGTGAGTACTCGGCACTTGTTGCGGCGGGGGCAATAAGTTTCAAAGATGCCCTCACCACCGTGAGACAGCGCGGCCTGCTGATGGAGGAAGCTGTTCCTGCGGGGCAAGGAGCGATGTCTGCCATTGTTGGTTTAGAGCGAGAAGCGGTGGAGAAGGTGTGCCAGGAAGTAAAGGATACTGGGGCTATCGTTGAACCAGCTAATTATAACTGTCCTGGACAAATCGTGATTTCTGGCGAAGCTAAAGCCGTAGCAACCGCAGGGGAAGGTTGCAGAACAGCGGGGGCCCGGCGGGTTTTACCTCTTTCGGTAAGTGGTCCCTTTCATTCTAGCTTGATGCAGCCCGCTGCTAAGCGCATGGAAGCTGTGTTGCAGCAATGTGATATACAGGATGCGTCTGTTCCTGTAGTGGCTAATGTATCTGCTCGTCCTGTACAAGCTGCGGATGAGATTCGCCACTCACTGGTGAAACAAGTGGCGGCTCCAGTACTGTGGGAGGATGGAATCCGGCGGATGATTGCCGATGGTGTAGATACCTTTATCGAGATCGGGTCAGGGAATGTCCTGACGGGATTGGTAAGGAAAGTGGATCGTAAGGCAGTTGCTCTATCTGTGCAGGATCAGGATTCTTTTACTAAAGCATTGGACAGACTGTCATGATTGAAGGAGGATTTCCTATGCTGAAGGAGAAGGTTGCACTTGTGACTGGTGGCTCCCGAGGAATTGGGCGAGCAGTTGCCCTTGCCCTTGCAAAGGCAGGGGCTGATGTAGCCATTGTATATGCTGGAAACCAAAACGCAGCAGAGGATACCGCTACCGCCATCCGTGATGAGGGACGACAAGCGATTACGATCCAAGCGGATGTCTCGCAAAGTGCAGATGTAGATCGTGCGGTAAAGGAAACAATGAGCGCATTGGGTCGAGTGGATATCTTAGTCAATAACGCTGGAATCGCAAGGGATAACTTGATGCTTCGTATCAAGGAGGAAGATTGGGACCAAGTCCTGGATACCAATCTAAAGGGAGTCTTCCTCTTTACGAAGGCAGTTACCCGTTCGATGATGAAACAACGGAGTGGCCGGATCATCAATGTTAGCTCGGTGGTTGGGCTGATAGGCAACCCTGGACAGGCTAACTATACAGCGGCTAAGGCTGGTGTGCTAGGGTTGACGAAGTCAGCGGCCCGCGAGTTAGCGTCGCGAAATATTACGGTCAATGCAATTGCACCGGGTTTCATTGAAACAGATATGACCGAGAAGCTAGGGGATGAAGCAAAGGAAAATATGTTAGAGCAGATTCCTCTTTCCCGTATGGGTAAACCTGAGGATGTAGCCCAAGCGGTTGTATTCCTCGCTTCAGACTATGCATCGTATATTACAGGCCAGACGCTAAATGTAGATGGTGGTATGGTAACGATGTAGTTTAGTAAAGAATGCTATTATTCTTGTATGTTACTCGATTTTCAGATAACCGCTTGTATACTAAATAAGGGAGGTGAAGGAAAATGGCCGATACATTAAGCCGTGTACAACGCATCATTGTTGATCGTTTGGGTGTGGATGCAGCTGAAGTGACTCTTGAAGCTTCCATCACGGAGGATTTGGGAGGCGATTCTTTGGATAGCATGGATCTCATTCTAGAATTAGAAGATGAGTTCTCCATTGAGATTTCTGATGCAGATGCTGAAAAGATCAAAACAGTAGGAGACATTGTCACATACATTAACTCCCACTCTTGACAGAAGATGCGAAGTCCCGTTTCATAACGGGACTTTCTCCCCCTTTTGTGGCGTTCTTTCTTATGTTTTTGAACAAAGGCGGTGAAGAATCATGGCGAAGCGGGTTGTAATTACCGGTATGGGCGTTATTTCACCAATTGGTAGTGATGTCCCTACCTTCTGGAACAATGTGATAACGGGTCAATCAGGGATTGGGCCGGTAACCCGATTTGATACTAGCGATTATCCGACAAAAATCGCTGGTGAAGTGAATGATTTTGATCCAGCGAATTATATGGATAAAAAAGAGGCTCGCCGTATGGATCGATTCGTCCAATTTGCGGTCGCTGCTTCGAAAGATGCGTTAACACATGCGGATCTTGAAGATTTGTCTTCATTGGATCCTAATCGCGTTGGCGTGTATATCGGGTCTGGCATTGGTGGCATATCTACCCTAGAGGAAGAGCATCGCAAACTATTGGAGAAGGGACCCCGTCGTGTAAGCCCCTTTTTCATTCCGATGATGATTCCAAACATGGCGGCGGGGCAGGTTTCCATCTTCCTTGGAGCGAAAGGACCAAATAGCGCAGCGATTTCCGCCTGTGCGACGGGTACGAACGCCGTTGGTGATGCTACGAAGATTTTGGAACGGGGCGAAGCGGATGTGATGATTGCTGGTGGTACGGAAGCCACGATCACTCCGATGGCCTTTGCAGGTTTTTGTTCAGCGAAAGCCATGAGCACCCACAATGATGAACCGCAAAAAGCGAGTCGTCCCTTTGATAAGGAGCGAGATGGTTTTGTCATGGGTGAAGGGGCAGGTATTCTAATCCTGGAAACCTTAGATCATGCACTCTCTCGTGGAGCGAAGATTTATGCTGAGGTGGTTGGATACGGAATGACCGGGGATGCCCATCATCTCACTGCACCAGCTCCTGAAGGAGAAGGAGCGGGACGGGCGATGAAGAGTGCTCTCGCTAGTGCTGGTCTATCTCCAGAAGATATCGGGTATATCAATGCCCATGGTACATCTACAGATCTAAATGATAAGTTTGAAACGATGGCGATCAAGTCCATCTTTGGTGACCATGCATATCAATTGGCGATCAGTTCGACAAAGTCGATGCATGGTCATATGTTAGGCGCCACTGGTGGCATCGAAGCGATCATCACAGCACTTGCATTGAAGGAGGGTATTTTGCCTCCAACGATCAACTATGAACATCCAGACCCTGAGTGTGATTTGGACTATATAGCCAATGAATCACGGAAGGTTCAAGTACGTGCGGCACTATCCAATTCCCTCGGCTTCGGTGGACATAATGCGACCCTTGCGCTAAAAGCGTATGAAGAGTCGTAATGGGTAAGGGGTGATCAGGGGATGAATCTGGCCGAATTGGGACAGTCGATCGGCCTATCTCTTCAAGATGAAGAATTGTTTCTCCAAGCGTTCACCCACACATCCTACGCCCATGAGCGGAAAGGGGAGAAAGGACAACCAGATAATGAGCGGTTGGAATTTCTCGGTGACGCGGTGTTGGAGCTAACGGTGTCCGAACATCTTTATCGCCGGTTCCCGAATCTACACGAGGGAGATTTGACACGTATGCGAGCGCGAATTGTTTGTGAACCCTCCCTCGCTGTTTTTGCCCGGGGATTGGACTTTGGCAAGCACGTTCGATTGGGCAAGGGTGAAGAGATGACGGGTGGGCGAAATCGCCCCTCGTTGTTGGCAGATGTCTTTGAAGCCTTTATTGGAGCGTTATATTTAGAAAAAGGGCTCGATGGGGTGAAGGATTTTCTCCAGACAACGATCTTCCCGTTAATTGATGATTGTTTTCTCACCCAGGCAACCGATGCAAAAAGTCAGTTGCAGGAAGCAGTTCAACAGGATCGCCTCGGTTCCCTCGAATACCAAATCGTCGATGTTCAAGGTCCAGCACACGATCGACAGTTTGTCGCTGAAGTCTGGTTAGCGGGCAAAAAGCTTGGGACGGGAACAGGACGTTCCAAAAAAGAAGCTGAACAAAGAGCGGCTGCTGAAGGATTAAAACAGTTTCAAAAGAAAGCCTGAGTAAAAATCACCGGGGAATAAACCGGTGATTTTTTATAACTTTAATATTCAATAAGGTAAAAGAGTATATATCCATCTATTCCTAGATATAGGATAATCGACAACCTCCGATAAAACAAATACATTCATGTATATATTACCAATTAAACCAACTATTCGCCCTTGATTGCCATGAATAAAACGCTTACAATTATCTCATTAAAAAAGGAGGGACATAAAACCCCAATAAAATTTTGTCTTTTTCAGTAAAAAAAGACAAAATTTTCACGCGTATAAAGTAAGTTCACGAAAGACATCCTAATGCATTCCACCTACTTACTATTGCAATATGAGATGGAGGAAACAACAGATGAAAATTACATCTTTTGATTTTTGGCAAAAGTTCGGGAAATCATTGATCGTAGTAGTTGCAGTTATGCCAGCTGCAGGGTTAATGATTTCTCTTGGTAAATTAATTGGTATGTCAGCTGGCGATATTAGTTTTGTGCTTACAATCGGAAGGGTTATGGAAGATATCGGTTGGGCGATTATTACCAATTTAAACATTTTATTTGCCGTAGCAATCGGGGGGTCTTGGGCGAAGGATCGAGCGGGTGGTGCATTTGCAGCGTTACTAGCATTCATTTTAACAAACCGAATTACAGGAGCGATTTTTGGTGTAAACGCTACCATGTTAGCGGATTCAAAGGCGAAAATCTCTTCCCTATTCGCGGGAGATTTACTTGTAAAAGATTACTTTACGTCTATACTCGGTGCACCAGCACTTAACATGGGCGTTTTCATCGGTATTCTTTCGGGCTTCATAGGAGCTATAATATACAATAAATATTATAACTTCGACAAATTACCAAATGCGTTGGCATTTTTTAATGGAAAACGTTTTGTTCCATTTGTAGTAATCGTTAGTTCTACAATCATTGCTATTATTTTATCCTTTGTATGGCCATTCATTCAAAGTGGACTAAATGACTTTGGCCGTTGGATTGCAACGTCAAGAGATAGTGCCCCCATTATTGCGCCATTTATATATGGAACATTAGAACGTTTATTACTACCCTTTGGATTACATCATATGATAGTGATTCCAATGAACTACACAGAGCTTGGCGGTACGTACCAAATATTGACAGGTGCCAAGGCAGGGCAAATTGTTGCGGGACAAGATCCATTGTGGCTTGCATGGATTACAGATTTAAACAACTTTTTAGACAAGGGTGATATGAAATCCTATAATCAATTACTAAACAATGTCATTCCGGCACGTTTTAAAATAGGACAAGTTATTGTTTCCACAGCAGGATTAATTGGTATTGCCTTCGCGATGTACCGTAATATCGATAAAGAAAAACGTCATAAATATAAGTCAATGTTCTTCTCTGCAGCCATAGCAGTAATTCTCACAGGTGTAACCGAACCGATTGAATTCATGTTTATGTTCATCGCACCCGTATTGTATATTGTATATGCAATTACAACTGGATTAGCATTTGCTCTAGCAGACATGATTAACCTACGTATTCATGCGTTTGGATTTATCGAGTTGTTAACTCGTACACCGATGATTATCAAAGCAGGTTTAGCAAGAGACCTCATCAACTTTGTTATTGCATCAGCTGCATTGTTTGGATTAAATTACGCACTAGCCAACTTCATGATTAAAAAGTTCAATTTACCAACTCCAGGGCGTGCTGGTAATTACATTGAGAATGAAGATGGCGCAGAAGAAGATGAAGTGGTTGCTGGAAGTGCAAAAGAAGGCTCCTTAGCAACATCAGTTATTGAAATGTTAGGCGGAAAAGATAATATTGTTGATATAGATGCTTGTATGACACGTTTACGTGTAACAGTGAAGGACCTAGATATTGTTGCAGAAGAAGCGAAGTGGAAACAACATGGAGCTTTAGGGTTAATTGTAAAAGACAAAGGTGTTCAAGCAGTGTATGGACCGAAAGCTGACGTATTAAAATCAGACATTCAAGATATTTTAGGGATTTAACACCCCCATGATAAAAAGTGATTAAAGAAGGGGCCTGGCCCCTTCTTGATGGTCCTCCGATGTCAGTTCGGAGGTTTTTTTCTGTCTAAGAACCCAACTTGGCAATAGACGAGCCATTCTTTAGATCTTCTCATTTAAGAAGGGATAGACGTTGACGATGGAATGGTGAATCACAATGAGTGAGTTGGAGATTTTCTTGCCCGATAATCCTGGGGCTTATAAGTATATAAAAAAACCTTACCTGGACTTGATATTCATAACTGTACTGTTTGTAATTACAGAAATGAAATGTCGCAGTGAAAAGGATGGATGTCCATCTACACAGGCGACTAAGAAAGAATACCAAACGGCAATGAAGGAGGCGGAAGATCAATTGGCCAATCATGATGGTGAAGAAAACTTGGTATATATCGTCAGTGATGGATTGGAAACCTGCGGCGGAGATCCTGAAAGGAAGCAGAAAACCTGCATCAACAAGATATGAAAGCAGTTGTAAATATCATTGGTTTGATGTAGATAATCAAGGACAAACTGCGTTGGAAGCTGTTGCAGACGCAGGTGGAGGAGAGTTTAATTCAGTAGACTCGGATGAGGATTTAAAGGCATATTTCGAGGCGGAAAAAGAGCGCTTAGCTGATGAATGGAACTGTTGGCAAAGAGAAAATGATGATAAAATTGCTCGTGTAGGGAGTGCGAAGTATGATCAGCTACAAGATAATTCGGATTCAATTTATGCAGCTTCGGAGAGAGAAGATAAGAGATTTGATCAGATGACCGATTATCTTGAGAGGAAAAAGAAGCTCCATCGTGTAGAGTAATTTTGAAGGGACAACTTCAAAAACCACACACAAACGTTAATCATTTTCTGGTTTTAATTCAAGGATGTTTTTTAATGGCTTTTGAAGTGCGTCCACAATGGCTGTAATGATACTTGTTGCTAAAATTCCCATTAGACTTAATGATATAGGACCTGCTGGATCATCACCTGTAACTTTAGCAAGCACTTTTAAGCTTACTATTCCTAACAAAATAAGGAAAATGACTGTAAAAGCACATATCTTTATAATCTTCAAAGATTTAAGGGATAATTCAGAGAAAACATTGTTATTTTCGATGTAGGTTAATAGTTTATATGATTGATACAACGCAACAGAAAACGCAATACAGAATCCGTATGAACATACTAAAAAGGGGATTAGGAAGTAAGCCGTATCTGGATGGACTTTTGCATCTCTAACGGCTATCACAGGCAACCAGATACACGAAGCAAGCACTGCAATTCCAGCCAGAAAAATAATTACCTTTAAGAAAGTGGTTGAACCTCGTTTAACATTCATTTAAAACACCTCACTTAATTAATGACAACCAGGGCTGTTGATCAGCCATATTTTAGGGTAAAAAAGTAGAGTAGTTTTAAAGGGCCCACCTCAAACAACGCACAAAGGAGCATTCTTATCAAGCAGAGTACGCTACTTCTCGATATTTTGCAAACCTTATATAGTCAAGAAGAAACGTTTAGAACTCACTCGTGCTTATGAGTACAGGGAAGGTGCTCGCAAATTTAGCTCCTACGATGGTTTACGATTTTGGGTCGCTGCATCGATGGGCCGCTGGAGAGGTTTTCGCGACAGTGAAAAGAGGATGAGGAATCATCCAATTCTCCCTTCGGTCGATCATTCCACGATTGCCAGGAAAGCGAGTGAAATTCCTTTATCGTTTCACGATGAACAGGGCAACGAGATCCGTGTGGCTACCAATCTGATGACAATCTCTCCAGAAACCATTGCAGACTGCTATCGCGCTCGATGGCAAGTGGAACTACTTTTTCGTTGGATGAAACAACATTTGAACGTTACCCATTTATTTCCTGAATTAGGTTAATCGACAGCCCTGATAAATATGATTTTATAATTAAACATAAATAATAGAGGCTCCTTGTGTATAGTTACGAGAAGTTGTAAATCTCAGAACTGAACCAGGGAGCCTCTTTATGAACAATTTTTTAGAATGGAAAAGGGTTTCTCTTGATGTTAGGGTTTTTGACCAAAAGGGGATAAGTGCCCGTACAAAAGCCAGTAGCTCTTCTTATCTTGAAGGGGTTTTTCGTGGTAAACTGAAGTGTCGGAGTGAGGGAGAACCCCGCTCTTTCTAAAATGGTGCAAATTGGTAGGGAAGGTTTTCTAGAGCAGGAAGGAGGGGAGTTCATTGCATCTTAAACGGTTGGATATAGTTGGTTTTAAATCCTTTGCGAATCGAACCGAACTGGAATTTGTTCCAGGAGTGACAGCGGTCGTTGGTCCGAATGGAAGTGGCAAATCCAATGTGACTGATGGCATGCGGTGGGTGTTGGGCGAACAGAGTGCCAAAAGCTTACGTGGAGCCTCAATGCAGGACGTGATCTTTTCAGGAAGTGATTCCAGGAAGCCTGTTGGTTATTGTGAAGTGGCAATCACCTTTGACAACAATGATCAGAGATTAGGGATCGATTATGCAGAGGTTACTGTAGCACGGAGAGTTTACCGCTCTGGAGAAAGTGAGTATTACATTAACAAACAGGCTTGTCGACTGCGCGATATCACCGAGTTGTTCATGGATACAGGGATTGGGAAAGAGGCCTACTCCATGATTGGGCAGGGACGGATCGATGAAATTCTCTCTACCAAATCAGAGGATCGCCGGGTGATCTTTGAAGAGGCGGCGGGGATTGTCAAATATAAATCTCGCAAACGCGAGGCTGAAAAAAAGCTGGATGCTTCCGACCAGAACTTATCACGCATTCAAGATTTGGTGAGTGAGCTAGAAGATCAGGTTGCCCCTCTCACTGAGCAAGCAGAAAAGGCAAAGCAATATAAAAAACTGAAAACTGAGCTTACACAGACGGAGATTGGACTGTACGTACATAGAATAGAAACTCTTCACCAAAATTGGCAGAAAGCCGATGAAACCCTGGGGCATCTGCGTGAAAAGCAGGCACTTCTGGCAGCAGATGTCTCCAGTCATGAGGCTGAATTAGAAAAGATCCGCTGGATGATTGGACAAAAGGAACGACAAGTAGAATCTTTACAAGGAGAGCTCCTGCAAAGGAGTGAGGAATTAGAAAAAACCGAGGGACAGCGAGAAGTCCTGATGGAACGCTCCCGTAACCGTGTTGCGGCGATCGATGAATTGAATGAACGTATTCAAACGTTGACAGTTGCCAAGAATGATCGAGAAGCCGAATGGAAGCAACAACAGGAGCGACTGGTTGTAAAAGAAACAGAGCTTGCCGATATACAAGGAAAGCTAGATGGAGCACTTGAACGGTTTGCAGCCTCCGTTGATCGTGGTGTCACCAATCTGGACGATTTGAAACAACGCTTATCTACTCTTCTTAACGAACGTACTCGCTTGGACAGTGAATCGCGTCATATTCAGGAACAGTATGAGCAGGCAAAGAAAAACGAGGAGGAATTGATCGAGCGGGAAGAAAAAGAAGCAGAAAAAGCTTCGGAACTACAAGGTCGAAAAGAATGGCTGGATCGAGAACAAGCAGAGGTTGAGAATGCCCTAGAAGTTTGCACGACCCAGATGAAGGAGTTAGTAGAGGATCGCAGGGAACTAGAGAAAAGCATTCAGGAAGCGGCAACGTTACTTCGCCAAGCAGAACAAAAATTGGACAACCTCCGCTCTCGCCGTGAGATCGTTAAGGATATGGAAGCAGGACACGCAGGTTTTTTCCAAGGTGTAAAGGAGATCCTCAAGGCATGGGACCGTGGTGCTACGGGGCTAGCCGGGCTTCATGGGGCTGTTGCTCAATTGATTCAAGTTCCTGCAGAGGTTGAAGTGGCAGTTGAAACCGCTTTGGGTGGGGCAATGCAACACTTAGTAGCGGCAAATGAAGCAACCGCTCGTGCAGGGATCCGTTATCTTAAAGAGCAACGGGCCGGTCGTGCTACCTTTCTTCCTCTGGATGTGATCAAAGGGCGCTTCTTCCCTGGACAGGAAAAAGCGGAATTGGAGCAGATGGATGGTTTTGTCGGCATTGCTGCTGATCTAGTGAAATGTGAGCAACAATACCGGAAGGTTGTCCTTAACCTACTCGGACAAGTGGTTGTAGCACGTACGCTGGAACAAGCTAATGGAATTGCTCGCCGCCTCAGCTATCGGTATCGCATCGTTACCCTTGACGGAGAGGTGGTTAATCCGGGTGGATCGATGACTGGGGGAAGTCAGCAAAAAACGAAAAATAATCTCCTGGGTCGTTCTCGTCAAGTAGAAGAATTGGAGAAGGAGGTCGTGGTGGCTCAATCCGCTTGGGAGGAGGCGCTTGAGGATCATAAGGAACTACTCAGCCAGCAACAGGAGTTGGATGAGGAGTTGGAGGATCTACGAGAAGAAGGAGAAGCACTGCGCCACTCCCAACAAGAGCTTAAGGGTACTGAGCGTGAGTGGATGGTGGAAAATCGTACCCATCTTTCTCAACAAGAGCTTACCAGAACTGAGAAAGAACGATTAGTGGAGGAATTAACACGGATTCGTGATCGACAGACAGAATTGAGCCAACAGACGAAGGAATCAGAAGCCGAGGAAGATCGTCTGAAAAAATCGATTCATGTTTCCCAGGAACAAGTGGAGCAACACGCCTCTGAGATGGATGCGGCCAATAAAGAGATCACCGATTGGAAAATTGGTGTTGCTCGTCTTACCCAGGAACAAGAGTATTTAGCCCTCGATTGTGAGCGACTTGCGGGGGAGACAGCCAAGGCGGAAGAGGCGATTCAAGAGGCGCACTCACGCTTAAATCGCCAGAAATCTGGTGAAGAAGATGGTGGCGAAGAGGCCCGTGCCCTCGCTGTGAAAGTGGATGAACTCCGTGAGCAAAAGGAGTCGATCCAATCCTCCCTTACCAGAGCTAAGGAAGAACGAGACGCTTCACATAGCAATCGTGGGGAGCGGGAAGCGGAATTAAAAACGATGCAACAGGGTCTTCGTAAACACGAAGAAGAGTTGCATCAGCAGGAGGTACGAGCCAATCGTCTCGATGTAGAGTTAAATCATTTACTGGAGAAACTAGCAGAGGAGTACGAGGTGAGCTATGAGTTAGCTAAGACTCGTTATGAACGTCCAGAGGACCCTAAACAAGCGGAGCGTGAGGTACGATCATATAAAGGGAAAATTGCCTCCTTAGGTGAAGTGAACCTGGGTGCAATCGAAGAGCACGGTCGTCTAACCACGCGGCTTAATTTTCTCATTGGACAACGGGATGATCTTCTCCAGGCGAAAGAAACACTCAAACAGGTGATTCGAGACATCGAGGCAGAGATGTCCAGTCGATTTTCCCAAACCTTTGAAGCGATCCGAGTTGAGTTTACCGATGTATTTGCTAAAATGTTTGGGGGTGGGCAGGCGGATTTACGTCTGACCGAACCGGATAATCTACTAGAGACTGGCATTGAGATCACCGCACAACCTCCAGGGAAAAAGCCGCAAAACTTGGCGCTTTTATCAGGTGGGGAGCGGGCGCTCGCTGCTATTGCACTATTATTTGCTGTCCTGCGTTATAAGCCCGTTCCATTTTGCGTATTGGATGAAGTGGATGCGGCCTTGGATGAAGCTAATCTTTCCCGTTTTACGAGCTACCTACGGGAGTTTTCCCAAAAAACGCAGTTTATCATTATCACCCACCGGAAGCGGACAATGGAGGGTGCAGATGTGATGTATGGCATTACGATGGAGGAAGCGGGTGTCTCCAAAATCGTCTCTGTCAAGCTGGAGGATTTTGATGGAGAGCGAGAAGTTGCCGCCGCAAAGGAATGAGGAGGAAAGTAAAATGAGTTTTTTCAAACGCTTAAAGGAGAGCGTCTCCAAAACGACGGGATCCGTAACACAAAAGTTTAAGACGGGGCTATCGAAAACAAGTGCCTCCCTTGCTGGAGCGATGGATACGGTCTTTATGCGTAGCAAAATTGATGAAGAGATGTATGAAGAACTAGAGGATGTGTTGATTAGTGCAGATGTTGGAGTTAACACTACGTTAGAAATTGTGGAGCGTTTGCAAAAAGAAGTGAAGGAGCGACGGATTAAAGAGCCAGCTGAGCTGCAACCTCTCATGTCAGAGATCCTAGCGGACATCTTGAAAGGGGATGGAGATGGCTCCTCCTCAGAGATGAATATCCAAGAGGGAGAATTGACGGTTGTTCTGATGGTAGGTGTAAACGGCGTTGGTAAAACAACTACTATTGGGAAGCTGGCACATCACTATAAACAGCAAGGGAAAAAAGTACTCTTAGCGGCTGGTGATACCTTCCGTGCTGGAGCCATCGAACAGCTTCAGGTATGGGGGGAACGGGTCGAGGTAGATGTCATTCGCCATCAAGCAGGGTCTGATCCTGCGGCGGTCATTTTCGATGGAATACAAGCGGCAAAAGCGCGAGGAGGCGATGTACTTCTCTGTGACACTGCTGGCCGATTGCAAAATAAAGTAAATCTGATGCAAGAGCTTGCAAAAGTACATCGGGTGATTCAACGAGAGATACCTGGAGCTCCACATGAAACGTTATTGGTCTTAGACGCAACTACAGGTCAAAACGCCTTACAGCAAGCGAAGATTTTCAATGATGCCACAGGATTAAGTGGGATCGTATTAACGAAGATGGATGGCACAGCTAAGGGTGGGATCGCGATTGCGATTCGCCGTGAACTGGCTACTCCTGTGAAATGGATCGGGCTAGGCGAGAAAATGGACGATCTACAACCCTTCGCCGCTGATCAATTTGTACATGCTTTGTTCGCGAATGTGATCGAAAAAGAAGAAGCAATGCATTAATTAAAACAAATGAGTAGCTGGTGTAAAACCCAGCTACTCATTTTTTACTCACTCTATACAGAAGGATGGCCCTTCCATAGATGGATCCTAGTTCCTTTTTTTATGGTAGAACGTAGTATCTTTCTGGCTAGTTCAATGTGAAGCAGTCTAAAAATAAACAGATGGCTATACTTATCTCTGGTGGCGGTTAGGGCCCATTCAATTGGTTATGAGGATTCTAAGCGATCCGGTTTGTTTAGATCCTTGGGGGAGAATTGTTTTCGTTGCAGGGAAATCCATCCTATGAGTGTAGCTAGCCAGAAGGCGACGAGTACGAGAAAGGAATTCCGGATACCAGTGGGGTTGTCCAATGCAATCACATCACGTAAGCCATTTACGCCATAGGTCATGGGTAAAAAAGGGTGGATAATTTGGATGGGCCCCGGTGTTAGTTCGATGGGAAAGGTGCCACCACTGGAGATCAGCTGCAGGATCAACACGATGACAGCCAGCAAACGTCCAGGGCCACTACCACATACGGTTAATAAAAAACCAATGATGGAAGCGGACATCCATGCAATTAAAATAAGATAAGCATAAAAGGCGAAAGTGGAGCGCAAGGGAAGGCCAAGCCCCAGATGGATGACTGTCCCTGTGATGATCGCCTGTAACAGACCGATTGGTAAAATAGAGAGATACTTACCTACTGCAGTGAACGCGGGTGGATGAGGAACTAGCTTCCAACGCGTATCTTGATGGGGGATGATGAAAAAAATCATGAGGCTCCCTACCCAAAGGGATAAAGGTAGGAAGTAGGGAGCAAGCCCTGTCCCATATTGCTTAATTGGAAAAAGGCGTTTCTCCTTTGTCTTTACGGGCTCCGAGAAGACGGGTGCCAGTTTATCTGATGGAGCCTTTGCGTTGGCAACAGCCTGAGAAAGTTTTTTAGCTAACAAACGGTTACCAGAGGATAATTTTTTTGCCCCATTTGATAATTCATTCATCCCCGAGACGAGTTTACTCATTCCTGAGGAGAGTTGTTTCGCACCCTTGTTTAATTGAGTAGCTCCTTTTTCTAGTTTTTGTGCTCCCTGTGCTAAGAGATGGATGGAAGTGGTCAATTTCTTAATTTGTGTAGCTATCGTCAAAGGATTCATATCACCCGATAATAATTGAGGAAGGAGTTTTCCTACCTGATTTAGAGGGTCTTCGATGGAGGAAGAAGCTGTCTCCCATTTTTGCATTTGATCCATGGCCTCTTGATAAGAAGGATCTGATTCTAGTTGGGGATTATTTTGCGAAAGGGATTCAAGGTTGTTACGGATCTTTTCTTCTTGGGAGCGAAGTTGAGAAAATTTCTGCTGGATCGTGGAGAGCTGGGCGCGAAGTTGTTGTAAATCACGTGCCTCTTTGGAGCCACGAATGAGTGCTTTTGCATTTTGAGCTTTTTTGGTAATCCCCGATACTTCCTGGTCCAATTGGGTCAAACCTTGGGACAGTTTATGGATTCCTGTTTCCATTTGACCGGCAGCTTCTGCTAATTGTTTGGCCGCGGATGCAGCTTCGTTCGTCCCCGTTTTTAATCGTTGAATCCCTTGATCCAAATTTTCCGCTCCATCGGCAAGTTTTTCAGCGGCTTGAGCTGCTTCGTTGATTCCTCCTCTTGATTTCCCCACGATGTTAAGGAGGTTTTGGACATATTCACGCGTAAATTGGTTACTTACTTCTTCCCGAATTTGCGCTTCTAATCGGCGAGATATTTGCGTGGTGATGTAGTTTTTTCCTTCGTTAAGAGTGAAGAGGAGTTGAGCAGAACGTGGGTTGTCCCCTTCTACTGAGAGGATATCCTTGGTGAAGTTGGGGGGGACGCGTACAACTAAGTAATAATCCCCCCCCTTTACACCCCGTATTGCTGTCTCATTATTCGTTTCGTGCCATTCAAGATCGACATCCTTTTTTATGCTCTTTACAAAATCTTTTCCGTAGTGAATGGTTTCCCCATCTTTTGTTCCTCCTTCATCATCGTTGACGAGGGCGACAGGGAGGCGTTCTAGTGAACCGTAGGGATCCCAAAAGGCATACAGATAAAGCCCACTATATAACAGTGGAATTAGGATGACAGCGATCAGGCCAAGGCGGGCGATCTTATTGCGATATACGCGTCGCCATTCTGTTTGAGTGATCGTCCATGGGGTCATTGGAAGGCCTCCGTTGTTTGAGAGAAATCGAGCATATAATCACAGTTGGATACCGTATCATCGCGCATGGTTGTGGTAATCAACAATAGAGAGTGTTGCTGGATTTCTCTCATTAAATCCCCCCAAGGGTGTCTCCACTCACTTCCTGTCATGCCTTCTTCGGGATCATCGAGCAGAAGTATGTAAGGATGATGGGCAATCGCAACGGCGATGCCTACTCTCGTTTGCAGATGGCGATCCACATCTTTCACCCGTTGATGGCTTACATGAGAAAGTTGCCAATCCTGTAAAAGCTGATCGGTGCGTTTCTGGATGGATCCAGCACGAAAAAGGCGAATTTGCATCTTGATATGTTCTTCGATGGTGAGTGTAGGAAAAAGGGGGATCAGGTCACGAATAGGTCCAATTCCGATGTCACGAGCTTTAGGCGGGCGGGTCCCACCTTTTCCTTCGAGCAAGACTTCACCATGGGTAGGTGCCATAAGACCTCCTAGTGCAAGTAACCAGCTTGTACGTCCTGTACCGGATGGCCCATATAGTGCGACAGAGCTACTTCTTTTCCAAATAGCATCGATGGCTTGAAAAGAGGAGCTTTTTTCTTTTTTGACAATGCTAAATTGACGTAATACAAGCTGCTCCATAGCAATCCCTCCGACAGTCGGGTCTACCTTTCTTTCAGTATGAGTCTTGGAGAGGAATCCATGCATCACAGGATCGGGAGCTATACCATGGAACAGGAGTACCCACGAGGATCCTCGTGGGTACTCCTGTTCCAATAACGAAAATGGGAATGAAAAAATAGCTTTCATTTGGATTAGAGTGAACGTGGTTTCACCCATAGTTTACGAAAATCAATCCATCCAAAAGATTCCATGCGAACCTTTTGCAAGGAGCTAGGATAGGTCGCTTCTCGATTGAGGTGATATTGAAAGAGAAACAGGTGATCACGGTGAAACCAGTCTTCTATTTCGCCCCAAATAGCCATTCGCTCTGCGGAGGTTTTCCCCATAATGAATCGGTCAATATAATGACTGGCTATTTCCTTTTTTTCGGAGTCAAGAAGTTGGTGTAAAAGGGTTGAAATGGCTAGGAACATTAACAGGCTCATTTCCGGTTCTTGATCCAATACTTCATCGACGATAAACATATGCCCTTGATCGATCACTTTTTTTTGTTGAACGTTTCCAAGATTAAATGTTTCCAGTGGTTTATGAAGTAATTCAATGGCTACACCGATCTGAGCACATCGTTGTTGAATCCATCTTATGTCCTCCCATTGTTCTTGGGAAGGGTAGTGGTAGATCAGAGTGAGTTTCTCTCCTTGATATGTACTTTTGGCTAAAGCTTCTTTTGCCTCTGCTAGGGTACCTGAAGGAATGAATGACGGATCACTCCGGTCGGGAAAAAAGCTATTAGCAGGAGAAAGGCGATTCGCACCAAGCGCTCGAACCATCGCATGTCGATCTAGCGCAAGTCGGATGGCTTTTCGGAACGAGCGATCTTGTTGAGGGCCCGGAAGATTGGTGTGGAAAATCAGCATTTGAGTGGAGTTTTTTCGAAATCGTTTGATTGTCTCTGACTCTTGTTCGATATCCTCCTCAGTGTACTGGGTTTCTGCTGTGACCATTTGATAGTTAAGTGTGTGATGGATCTCCTTCGGAACTCGGAGGATTTCTACCTGATCGAGCCAAGCTCGCCCATTAAAATAATCCTCGAAGGCTACTAAAATCAGCTTTTGTTCAGTAAGAGTGCGCATGACAAAGGGACCAGTGCCGATTGCCTTTGTTAAGATGTCTACATCATAGGGAGTGATAGCGGTATTAACTGCGCACAGGATCCTCGGGAAAAATGGGATGGGTCTGTTGAATTGAAACTGTACGGTATGTGGATCCAGGACGATCACATTTTCTAGGTAGCGGCTCAACCAAGAGAGAACGCTAATTTGCGGGTCGATAAGACGTTGAAAGGTATGGGCAACATCCTCTGCTATGAGAGAACGGCCATGATGAAATCGGACTCCCTTGCGTAGATAGAATGTCCACTTCATATCGTCCTTGGTATCCCAACCAAGGGCCAGATGGGGAAGCACTCGTTTACGAGCAGGGTGATAGCGGAGCAAGGTATCATACATTTGCCGAACAAAGTGGCATTCTGATGCTGTGTAAACTTGAACAGGATCCATCGTTGCAAATCCACGATAGCGGGGAATTCGTAAAATGTGCCGATTTCCCATGGTAGAGCCCCCTGTTTGAAAGCCAAAACGCTGTCCAAGTTTAGCGGTAAGTGCTGTACGTGCATGAGGCGGTAGGGTGAATGTATTGAGAAAAGTCATCGCTTCTTCGAATCGGCCATGCTCGAACTGCTCTTCGATGTAAGACTCTACAACGGTAGTTAGCGGGCGTAAAAAAGTAAGTTGTGAATGATTTCCTCGGCCCCTTCCAGGCTTCCAACGAATCCATTCCCGTTCTTCTAGCTTGTTTAAGACCCCCTGGGCATTCCGCCTTGTACAGTTAAGCACCTGGACAATTTTCTTGAGAGATGTTTTTACTTCAACGTGAGTTTCCGCCTCTAGATGAGCCAGACGGATGGTGAGATAATGTTCAGTTACCTTCATGTAGTGCCTCCGAAAATAAAAGATGAAATAACTTTTCGATAACTTCTCTTTTTGTTCCTCTTTTCCCTCCTGATAATGGTAAGTAGAAAGAGGAGGCGATCGAGATGTTACTTCGTAACTTTCACCCCAATATTCGCATTCGTATCATGACTTCTTTTTTGACACGGATTGTGGGGACGATGGTGTTTCCATTTATGGCGATTTACTTTGCAGATGTGATGGGAGCCACTCTTGCTGGTCTCCTCGTCCTCAGCAATGTGGGAGTGGCTATGGTAGCTGGTTTTGTGGGTGGCCACTTGGGAGATCTAATCGGTCGTAAAAAAATGATGGTTATAGCAGAAAGCCTTATGCTGATCGCTTTTATAGGGATGGCCTTAGCCAATTCACCCTGGTGGTTCTCCCCATGGTTCACCTTTGTGATGATGATGCTTCATGGGATTTCATCGGGGATGATGAATCCAGTAGCGGAAGCGATGCTGATTGATGTAAGCACCCCAGAAAATCGGCGGCTGTTGTACACCATCAATTACTGGGCGATTAACTTATCGATAGCGCTTGGCTCATTAATCGGTGGACTCTTATTTAATACGCATAAGTTTGAGCTCTTTCTCAGTTTAACAGGAATCTCCTTATTTACATTGATATTGTTAATGGTCAAAGTAAAAGAGACGATTCCACTCCAGCGAGAGAAACGAGAGAAGAAACTTACGGTGGGTTGGAGCTTCCTATACTCTTATCGAAAAGTATGGGCAGATAAACCCTTTGTCCGTGTATTGCTCGCTGGCCTTTGTCTATATGCAGTGGAATGTCAAACGGTCAACTATATAGCGATTCGGATTAGCAATGAATTTGAGGTGCAAAAGTTATCATGGGATGGATGGTTCTCATTTCAACTAGATGGTTTGATGATGGGAAGTTGGATTCGTTTAGAAAATACCGTGCTGGTTATCTTAGGAGCGGTTTGGGTCTCCCGTTTGCTAAAGAGGTATGGGGATCAGCGAGTGCTTACCCTTGGTATTCTTAGCTATACAGTGGGTTATGCGGTGCTTACGGTGTCGAATGATCTTATTATATTACTAATAGCAGTATTGGCTTTTACCTTTGGAGAGCTAGCTTATGTCCCTGTTCAACAGACATTAATGGCTGATTTAGCCCAAGAGAATCTACGGGGGAGTTATATGGCCGTACGAAATCTATCCCATCAAGGGGGAAAGATGGCTGGGGCGATGGGGATTACTTTAGGAGCAGTAATTCCTTCATGGGGAATGGCGATGATTTATGTTGCCGTGTGTTTGACGGGGTTCGTTTTGTTTATGAGTGTGTTGACTAAGCTCCGTCAGGTAAGACAACAGGAAAGCTTAAAGAAGAATATGAGCAGAACAAAAGGGAGCCGTGTACTATCCTCGAATGGGTAGAGGCAATAATAAAGACCTGTCATTTACGACAGGTCTTTTATCTTCCTATGGATTTACTTCATCCATTCCTTGACTTTTTCTGGGTTCGCTTTAATCCAGTTCTTGGCAGCCTTAGAGGGTGAATCACCATTGCGGATATCGAGCATCACCTTCTCCATATCCTTAGGTTCCCAGTTAAACTGGTTCATAATCTTGTAAGCTTTTGGATTGTTGGATTGTAGGTCTTTATTTACGATGGTGTGAACCTTCTCTTTTTGACCAAATTCGTTTCTCGGGTCTTTGAGGAATTTAAGCTTCATCTTGGCAAACATCCAGTGAGGTTTCCATCCAACGACAACAACGGGTTTTTTCGCTTTATAGGCCTTCTCTAAAGTAGCGGCCATCGCTGCACTGGAACTTTCTACTAGCTTCATATCCAGTTTATAATCCTTGATCAGTTTTTCTGTCTGCTTCATCATATCGGAGCCTGCTTCAATACCGATGATTTCTTTTTTGAATTGGCCTTCGCTTCCCTTCATATCAGAAACCGAGTTGGCTTTCACATAGGAAGGAACGACAAGCCCTAAAGTGGTGCCCTCAAGGTTAGGGCCGAGGTCTTTGATTTGACTTTTATACTTATCCACATACAACTGATGTTGAACAGGTAACCAAGCAGCTACGGTCCCATCCGCTGCTCCGCTAGCTACCCCTGCAAACATCGGCCCAAGATCTACTTCCAATAGCTTCACATTAAAGCCTGCCTGCTCAAGGGCGGCTTTTAAAACATTGGAACTGGCAACTTCTGAATCCCAGTTTACATAGGTGAGTGTAACCGTCTTTTTAGCGGATTCTGGTTGATATGTAACAGGAAATACTAGTAACGAAAGGGCCAAAATTGATGCGACCGCTCCCCGCCAGTGATTTCTAAACCAGCCTATTGAAGCAACCTTGGTGACGGGTTTCTCAGAGGCGAGGCTTTGAGTAATACGATCCAGAAGAATTGCAATAACAACGATACAAAGACCGCCTTCAAACCCGACGCCTACTTCAAGGCGAGTGATGGCCCGTAGCACGATGGTTCCTAATCCACCAGCGCCGATCATCGAAGCGACGACGACCATGGAAAGAGAGAGCATAATGGTCTGGTTAATTCCAGCCATAATCGTAGTCTTCGCTAAGGGAAGTTGTACTTTAAATAATTTCTGAATCGAGGTAGCACCAAAGGCATCCGCCGCTTCAATCAATTCACTGTCCACTTGTCTGATCCCTAAATTGGTTAGGCGAATCGTTGGTGGCATCGCGAAGATCACCGAGGCGATGATGCCTGGTACTGTCCCAAGAGAAAAGAAGAATACTGCAGGAATCAGGTAAACAAAGGCAGGCATGGTCTGCATGAAATCCAAAAAGGGCATGATGACATTCTGTGCTCCGCGGCTCCGTGTAGCGATGATCCCCAGGGGAAGTCCGATGATGATAGAGATCGCTGTCGCTGTAAGAACCAAGGCGATCGTTTCTGCACTTTCGTTCCAATATCCTAATGACTCAATCAATGACAAGCCGACCAGCGTGTAGATCCCGATACGTAGACGAGTGATTAGCCAGACGAGGACGCTGAGGGCAAGGATTGCTACCAACGTAGGTGGTGTAGTCAATACGGATTGGAAAAAGTTAACTGTAGGTTCGATAATCCCTGATATGAAAGTAAACAGGGGTGTAAGGTTGTCCTGTAACCACTTCACAATCGCATTTATCCATTGATCCAGTGGGATTTTTTTAGGCAGAATCATTGGGTGCTCACTCCATTTCCATTTCCAGCAAGAGCAGCAAAGATCGACCCACGAACAACCACTCCACGTAATTTACCTTGTTCATCGGTGACAACTGCCGGTTGGGCAAACTGCTTCTCGGCCATTTGTTGTAGTAGTTCGCTGACAGGCGTATCCTCTGAGGCCGTTACCACATCAGTAATAAGAGACTTCTCCAGCGCCGATGCTTCTTCCTTAGCATCTAAAGCTTTTTTTGCTTCTTCAGCAGTGAGAATCCCGAGAAATTTACGGTCACGACCGACGACCATCAAGGTGGAAGTTCCCTTTTCACGCATTCGTTTTAAAGCCACACGAGGACCGTCTTTGCCTAGGACGAGTACTTCTGATCTTTTCATGATGGAACTAGCCGTAAGCACTTTGGTTAGATTCACGTCTTCGACGAACCGTTCCACATAGGCGTTGGCCGGATTGGTCAAGATTTCTTCGGGTGTACCCACTTGTACAATAGAGCCATCTTTCATCAGTGCGATCCGGTCACCGATACGAAGCGCTTCGTCCAAGTCGTGGGTGATGAAGATAACCGTTTTTTTCATATTGGCTTGTAGTTCTAGCAGCTCGTCTTGCATATCTTTACGAATTAAAGGGTCCAAGGCGCTAAAAGCTTCGTCCATCAAAAGGATGTCTGGATCGTTTGCTAGGGCACGCGCTAAGCCTACACGCTGTTGCATACCCCCTGAAAGTTGATCAGGGAAGCTTTCAGAATAGCTACCTAGCCCCACTAGCTTTAAGGACTGCAATGCTTTTTCTGCACGTTCTTGACGTGCAATCCCTTGAATTTCTAATCCATATTCTACATTTTCTTGTACAGTACGGTGGGGAAATAAAGCAAACTTCTGAAATACCATTCCCATCTTATTTCGGCGCATACGGCGCAATTCTTCTGCGCTCATTTTAACGACATCTTCCTCATCAATAAGAATGGAACCACTGGTTGGATTAATTAACCGGTTCAATAAACGAACCAATGTTGACTTTCCGCTACCAGAGAGCCCCATGATCACAAAAACTTCGCCTGTTTCGACGTGGAAGTTGGCACGGTTCACGCCGACGGTCATCCCAGTTTCTCGGTGGATGTCTTGCTTACTTTTCCCCTCATCTAACAGCTTCTGTGCTTTTGAGGGGGATCTACCGAAAATCTTGGTTAGGTCCCGGACTTCTACTTTTTTCATTGCAATCCCCCTTTTCAAGTAAGTTCCTTATCCCCTATTATGTATCGCTATTTTTTGATACAGAGTGGATGGAACTTGGTAAAGTATAACGGAAATAAGAAACAGAATCCAATCCTGGTCTGTATCAAGTAAAATACCTTGACAACCATATACCCACTTGATAAGATGATTAGCGTGTAAAGTGTTATACCTTGACAGAGGGATGCGAGGTGTTCTTACGGTGTTAGAGAAAACGACCCGCGTCAACCTACTGTATGATTTCTATTCTCCACTTCTCACCAAGAAACAACAACAAATTCTAGAATTTTATTTTCATGAAGATTGGTCGATGGGTGAAATTGCCGATCATCTAGGAATTTCGCGCCAAGCCGTCTTTGAAGGATTGAAGCGTGCACAGGGAGCCTTGGAAGAGTGGGAAGAAGCATTACAGCTTCTCCGTCGTCATCTTCAGCGGAGGGAGATTGCTGACCGGATTATAACCGAGACGAAGGATTCTCCTGAAGGTAAGAATGTGAGAAGTATGGTGCAGGAGTTATTAAATCTCGATTAAGACAATTGTAAGAACCTGAGGATCAGGGAGGCGGCACAATGGCATTTGAAGGATTGTCCGAACGCCTGCAATCTGCGCTAAAAAAACTGCGCGGTAAAGGGAAAGTGAACGAAGCTGACGTTAAGGCAGTGATGCGTGAGGTACGCCTTGCTCTTCTCGAAGCTGATGTTAACTTCAAAGTGGTGAAGGAGTTCGTTTCCCGGGTGAGCGAGCGAGCCGTCGGCCAGGAAGTGCTAACAAGTCTCACCCCTGGCCAACAGGTAATCAAAGTAGTTAATGAGGAACTGACCCAATTAATGGGAGGCACGCAAGCGAAGCTTTCGCTCGACTCCAAGCCATCAGTCATTATGATGGTTGGGTTGCAGGGGGCGGGGAAGACGACAACCAGTGGTAAGCTGGCTCATCATCTACAAAAGCAACATAAGCGCCCGTTTCTTGTAGCAGGGGATGTCTACCGACCCGCTGCAATCCGGCAACTAGAGGTGTTGGGAGAGAGCATCGAGATTCCGGTGTTTTCCCTTGGTGATAAAGAAGATCCGGTGAAAATCGCAGAACAAGGTGTTGCTCAAGCCAAAGAAGAAGGTCACGATGTAGTGATTGTGGATACTGCGGGCCGTTTGCATGTTGATGAAACGATGATGGATGAGTTGAAGGCGATTCGCGAACGGGTTCAACCGGATGAAGTGTTGCTCGTCGTTGATGCGATGACTGGGCAAGATGCAGTCAATGTTGCTGAGAACTTTAACCGAGAGATGAATTTGACAGGCGTTGTGCTCACCAAGTTGGATGGAGATACCCGAGGCGGGGCAGCTCTTTCGGTGAAGTCAGTGACGAACTGTCCTGTAAAATTTGCTGGGATGGGTGAGAAGGTAGACGCCCTCGAGCCTTTCCATCCTGAACGGATGGCATCGCGAATCCTCGGCATGGGGGATGTCCTCACCCTGATCGAAAAAGCTCAAGCGAACGTGGATCAGGAAAAGGCCCGGGAGTTAGAGCGCAAGATGCGCACCCAGGAATTTACCTTTGATGATTTTCTCACCCAGTTGGAACAAGTGAAAAATATGGGCTCCTTAGATGAACTCCTCGGTATGATGCCGGGGACGGGACAGATGAAAGGGCTCAAAAATATGCAAGTGGATGAAAAGCAACTGGGCAAAGTAGAGGCGATTGTTCGCTCGATGACTCGGGAGGAGAAACAAAGCCCTGATATTATCAATGCAAGTCGTCGCAAGCGATTGGCAGCGGGCAGTGGCACGACAGTCCAGGATGTGAATCGCCTGATCAAGCAGTTTATGGACATGAAGAAGATGATGAAGCAGTTTTCTTCCATGACCAAGGGCAAGAAGAAAAAAGGAATGGGACGCTTTAAGTTCCCGTTTATGCAGTAGAAAATTGGTTTACCCTGTAGAGGAGGTGAAGTTCTAAATGGCAGTGAAAATCCGCTTGAAACGTATGGGTGCGAAGAAAGCTCCTTTCTACCGTGTTGTTGTAGCTGATTCCCGTGCCCCTCGTGATGGTCGTTTCATCGAAGAGATCGGGTACTACAATCCGCTAACTCAGCCGGCCCAAGTGAAAATCAATGCAGAGAAAGCAATTCAATGGCTCTCTGATGGTGCACAGCCGTCTGATACGGTGAAAAACTTGTTCCGTAAAGAAGGTATCTTGAAAACAATCCATGAAGCAAAAAACCAGAAGTAAAGTTCCTTTGTTCCTATGAAGTGGACATAAGGGGGGAATCCCTTTGCAACAACTGATCGAAGCGATCGCCAAAGCGTTGGTGGATCATCCGGACCAGATCCGTATCAGAGCGCGTGAAGAGGAGGAGAGAGTGGTATACATCCTCTCTGTCGCTCCTGAGGATATGGGGAAGGTGATCGGTAAGCAGGGACGGATTGCCAAAGCTTTACGAACGGTAGTCGGAGCAGCTGCGGTCAAGGAGAAAAAACGCGTCATGGTGGAGATCGTCTGACGCGGCGACTGCGGCGAAACCCATGAAAGGAGGCCGGTCCATGTCTGAACCGGACTGGTTGACCGTCGGCCACATCGCCGGCACCCATGGGGTCCGTGGTGAAGTTCGCGTGGTCTCTCGTACGGACTACCCCGAACTCCGTTTTGTGCCCAAAGCAAAACTGATGCTCTCCCACCCTCAGCTCAAGGAGAATCTGGTCCTTACCGTGGAAAGCGTCCGTACTCATCAGAAATGGTACTTGATCCGTTTTCAAGAATGGCCAGATCTTACTGCGGCGGAGCCTTTCAAGGGGGGGACGCTGATGGTGGATCGTTCTCAAGGAGTTGAGGAAGAAGATGGTTTCTACCACTTTGAGATCATCGGTTGTGAAGTGGTGACGACGGAGGGAGAGTACCTCGGTACCATTACCAACATCCTGCAACCTGGAGCAAACGATGTCTGGGTCGTACGCAGTCCAAAAGGAAAAGAGCTCCTTATTCCCTACATCGATGATGTGGTGAAGGATGTGGATGTAACCACGAAGCGTGTGACCATCCAGTGGATGGAGGGGCTTGGGTGATCGAGGTGAAGGTAGTTGCGTTTTGATGTTTTGACGCTTTTCCCAGAGATGTTTACAGGATTTTTTTCCTCCAGCATTATGAAGCGAGCGATTGCCAAAGGTTTGATTACAGCTTCCGCTATTAATTTCCGTGATTATACGACGGATAAACACCGAACCGTTGACGATACGCCCTACGGTGGTGGTGGCGGGATGGTGCTGAAACCTGAACCATTGTTCCAGGCGGTGGAGGACCTGAAGCGGGATCAGACAGAGTCACCTCGCGTGTTGATGATGAGCCCTCAAGGCGAGCCCTTCACTCAGCATAAAGCAGAGGAGCTATCCACAGCCTCTCAGTTGATAATGCTCTGTGGCCACTATGAAGGATTTGACGAGCGAGTGAGGGAACATTTGGTGGATGAAGAGATCTCCCTTGGTGACTATGTTCTCACAGGAGGCGAGTTACCTGCGATGGTGATGATCGATAGCATTAGCCGCTTGTTACCTGGAGTGCTTGGGAACGAATCGTCAGCAGATGAGGATTCTTTTTCGACAGGTCTGTTGGAATATCCCCAGTATACCCGTCCTGCGGATTTCCGCGGGTTGAAGATCCCGGATGTGCTTCTTTCAGGTCATCATCGTCAAATCGAAGAGTGGCGTCGACATGAGTCGCTACGGCGTACATTTCATCGCCGTCCTGACTTATTGGAAACCGCTGATTTGACGAAGGCAGACCGCGCTTTTCTCGCGAAATTGTTGGAGGAAGAGCCTTCGTAAGAAGGCATCCTGCCAGTAAGGTCTCCAATTGTTCTTGATCACAATCCTGTGTTAAAATGGGTTTTGTGCTTTATAAGCCAACGGATCTAGTTGAACTAACTTTTGAAAGGAGGGAAACTACATGAATCCGGTTGTACGTGAATTGGGTGAGCAACAGTTGCGTAAGGAAATTCCTCTCTTTCGTGCTGGTGACACTGTAAAAGTACACGTGAAAGTTGTCGAAGGTAGCCGTGAACGGATCCAGCTCTTCGAAGGAGTTGTGATTAAGCGCCGTGGTGGCGGTATCTCTGAAACCTTTACGGTTCGGAAGATCTCCTATGGGGTAGGAGTAGAACGGACGTTTCCGCTTCATTCCCCTCGGATTGACAAACTGGAAGTTGCCCGTCGTGGTAAAGTCCGTCGTGCGAAACTGTACTACCTACGCGAACGTCGTGGGAAAGCGGCACGAATCAAAGAAATCCATTAATTTTCTAAAAGGGCTTGAATTCTCAAGCCCTTTTATGAGTTGTATAGAGTAGTCTGATTAATGAGGGAGTATTGACCTCATCCCCCGCTCCTGGATGAGGTCAATACTCGCTTCCGTATCTACTATCGCCATGAGGACTCTTCTTGGTGCGGGGGGTACGGTATGCGATAGTCAGGAGGAGCATCATGAGTGAGTTTGTCCCCCGTTCGGAGAAACATGGAAGGCAGCAGCGGGGAAGTGATGAGGCATGGGAATGGCTTCAAGCACTTGCCATCGCTGTGGTGTTGGCTTTGATCATCCGTGAGTTGGTTTTTTCGCCTTTCAGTGTTTCTGGATCTTCGATGATGTCAACAGTGCATGATAAAGACAAGGTTGTTGTTAATAAACTGATCTATCGAATCAGTGATATAAAGGTTAATGATGTGGTTGTCTTTGAAGCTCCTGAAAAGAAAGATTATATTAAACGAGTGATCGGATTACCTGGTGATGTGGTGTCCGCCCAAAATAATGTTGTTCGGGTAAATGGGAAAAGCATTGATGAACCCTATGTGGATCAGGGAAATCGAACAGAAGATTTTGGACCAGTGAAGGTACCGGCTAACCATATTTATGCTATGGGAGATAATCGGAGTAATTCCAAAGATAGCAGGGAGTTGGGGCCGATTTCGATGGATAAAGTAATCGGGCGAGCCGATGTAATCTTTTGGCCGATCAAAAATTACTCGTTTTTGTGGTGAAAAGGGTGATGAGATGAGTACCATTCAATGGTTTCCTGGACATATGGCAAAAGCTCGCCGTCAAGTTGAGGAGAAGGTTAAACAAGTGGACCTTGTTTTTGAATTGCTTGATGCAAGGCTCCCGATGGCTAGCGGTAATCCGATGATCGATGAAGTGCTCGGTGAGAAATTACGCGTGATTTTACTTACCAAGAGCGACCTTGCTGATCCCAAAGTAACAAAGGAGTGGGGTGATCATTTTCGCGCACACCATATTAAGGTGCTTCCTATCGATACGCTTTCAGGAGAAGGGATTAAAAAAATTCCATTAATCAGCAGAGAATTGTTAAAGGAGAAACTTGCAAGTCGAGATAGAAAAGGGATTAAAAGTGAGCGGATTCGGGCCATGGTTGTTGGTGTTCCCAATGTAGGGAAATCAGCTCTCATTAACCGCGTAGCCGGGCGAAGTATCGCTAAAACAGGAGACCGTCCAGGTGTGACTCGCACACAACAATGGATTAAAGTGGGAGATGGTATGGAACTCTTGGATACCCCAGGGATTCTCTGGCCGAAATTTGAAGATCAGATCGTAGGCTTTCGTCTGGCAGCAAGTGGGGCGATTCGAGAGGATATCCTTCCAGTCGATGAAGTGGGACTCTATTTACTCAATTACTTGGGCGAAAGGTACCCTGAGCTCCTTCGTGAGCGATATAAGATAGAAGAACCCGAGTCGATGGAAGGCCTCGCTTTACTTGAAGAAGTGGGACGCCATCGGGGTTGTATGCGACGGGGCGGTGAGATCGATTATGATAAAGCGGCGGATATCGTCGTCAAAGATCTACGTTCTGGCCGCTTAGGACGAGTCTCCTTGGAACGTCCTTCTGATTGGGAGGTTGAAGTGGATGAAAGTGACGGGGACGATTCGCGAGATTGAACAACGTTTAAAAAATGAAGAGGTAGATTCTCGCTGGGTAGAAGATTGTTTATTGGACACTCGTACAGGGGTGCAAAATCGAGCCAAGGCTTATCTGAAAAAACAAGATCGTATCCGCAAAGAGAAGGAGCGGATGGAGAAGTTATGGAACTTTGAACGTACATATTGGCAAATGGGTTATCGCATGATCGCAGGCCTTGATGAAGCAGGCAGAGGGCCGCTCGCAGGGCCCGTCACGGCTGCGGCGGTTATATTGCCGGAAAATTTCGATGTATCAGGCCTAGATGACTCCAAGAAGTTAAGCCCTGAATCGCGCCAAACCCTACGTACTCGAATTGAGCAGGAGGCGATAGCGGTGGGGGTTAGTATTGTGGATCATCAACGGATTGATGAGATCAATATTCTACAGGCGACTTATTTAGCGATGCGCCAAGCTTTACAATCCTTAGAGATGAAGCCGGATTTCTTGCTTCTCGATGCTGTGGAAATCCCAGAGCCACCCTGCCCCCAGAGAGGAATTATTAAAGGGGATGGAATGAGTCACTCTATCGCCGCAGCTTCGATTATCGCGAAGACGGTTCGAGATGAGTGGATGATGAAGGCGGCTGAGGAATTTCCGGAGTATGGATTTGATCGTCATATGGGATATTGTACAGCGGAGCATTTAGTCGCATTGGACAAGTGGGGGCCATGTGCGATACATCGCAGAAGTTTTGCTCCTGTCGGAGACCGGGTATAGAGGAGGATCATCCACACTGGACGGTGAGAAAAGTGGATCGGGATCAACGAAAAGAGACAGGTTTTCTCGGTGAAAAGATTGCCCGGCGTTATTTGGAAGAGAAGGGTTGGCGGATTCGCGAAACGAATTGGCGTACCCGACTAGGTGAGTTGGATATTATCGCGGAGCAGGATGGTTGGATCATCGTTGTTGAGGTGCGAACTACGCGGAGTCATCGTTATGGCTATGGCTTTCAATCTGTGGATCGGAAAAAACAACAGCAAGTTCGCCGATTGGCCACCCAATATTTGCGTCAAAAGCACCTTGATCATCACCTGGTGCGACTCGATGTGATCTCCATCTTGCTAGGGCCGACAGAAGAAGCGGTTCAGGTGGATCATTTTGAGGGCGCTTTTTGATAGGGTTAATCTAATACACCCGTGTGGGATTAGAGTGAGTATGATCGTTATAGGAAACGAAAAAACACCCATAGGGTGTTTTTTCGTTTAGACAGCTTCCAGGTGGGTATTCAATAGTTCTTGGTAGAGATCTTCGCCACCAATATGAACTCGGAAAGAGACAAGATCTTTCCCATTGATTTGCCACTGATGCAATTGCTGAAAGACAAGGTAAATGCTCTTTTTCACTTCGATATGGGGATACAACTTTAGATCTACAAATTGACTATATAAGTTAGGTTCCTCCACGCGGTGGGAACCTACTTTCATCCCTCGTAAACTCTCTTCAAGCCCTTTAAGTAGGTAGGAGAGCCACTCGGGACAAGTACCATCCTCTAAAAAATGGATGGTAAAACCCATCATGGGATATCGATGGATATCTGATTCAGAATACGCGCTTTCATCTTGGTGTGCGGCGTCATAGAGAAAAAACTCGATATGTATCTTGCGAGGTGCCACTTCCACATTCTTCTTACTCTTTTTCAACTTTTGTTGCAGTCGTAATTCATTGTTTTCTCGTTTTAAACGGTCGATTTCTTTGTGCAACCGTTCAGGTTCTTCCATGTGAGCAGGCTCCATCGCCGTATCGAAGAAGCGCTTCATCCATGAGAACATACATAACCGTCCCCCTTAGCGACCTTCTAACTTCTATTATACTTGACTAGGCGGAGTGAACCAAGATGATTCCCATAAAGTATTCTCTTTCAATATAGGAGAATCTGATTCTCTACCTGATAAATAGTAATTAAAGGGTTCTCTATCCTAATAATGGTGTGATCTGCGAGGGTTAGAAAATATAGTAGCCCCTTAGAGAGCGCCGTAAAACTCTTGGCTTCTGTGGTGGGATTTGACACTCTCACTGCTTTAGCAGTGGGAGCTCTATATGAATGAAGCATCAACAATAACCGCCTACGGGCGGTTTTTTTCTTTCTACTTATTTTTACGTATGGCAGATGGGAGTGGCGATCAAACTAATATGGTGGCCTGATTAGAAAACGGAACCGTTGAAAATAGAGAAGGGGTGGCCTCGTGGATGATGAGCGAGATCGGTTGCTAGCTTCAATAGAAAGATGGATCCCCTCGGCGGAGGTAGATCGGCGTGGCTTTCTTAAAGCAATTGGCAAAGGAGCCCTGCTAGCTTTGGTGTGGACGATTACGAATCCGTTGTCAGGAACACGGATAGAGGCAGCGCCGAGGTATCTTTCCCATCCCTTCCGTTTAGGGGTAGCCTCTGGAGATCCTCTTTCCGATGGATGTATCCTCTGGACACGGCTAGCAACAGATTCATTAAAGGGAGGCGTGATGGCTACTTACGATTTACCGGTACGATGGGAAGTAGCTCATGATGAGCATTTTCGAAGTGTTGTTCGGAGTGGTGCAGCCACAGCTCAAGCGAAACTGGGTCATTCTGTTCATGTGGATGTTCGTGGACTAAAACCAGGAAGAGAGTATTTCTATCGTTTTAAGTCAGGTTCAGATATAAGTGCTGTCGGAAGGACAAAGACGACTCCTCTTAAAGGATCTTCCATCAGTGATATGAGTTTGGCTTTTGCGTCTTGTCAACAATATGAGCATGGCTACTATACTGCCTATCGACACATGGCTCAAGAGGATCTCGATGTGGTATTTCATCTCGGAGACTATATCTATGAATATGGTGCTGGAAAATATGTGGCTAATAGTGGAAATGTGCGCCGTCATGAGAGCCAAGAGGTAAAAAGCTTATCGGAATATCGGAACCGATATGCTCAGTACCGAAAAGATCCTGATTTGCAAGCAGCCCATGCGGCTTTCCCGTGGATTGCCGTTTGGGATGACCATGAGGTAGACAATAATTATGCAGGCTCTCATCCTGAAAAAAACCAATCGCCCACTGCTTTTTTGCGTCGCAAAGCTGCTGCCTATCAAGCGTATTATGAATACATGCCGATGCGGCTTTCACTTCTTCCACACGGTCCTCAGATGCGAATCTATCGTCGGTTTACCTATGGGAATCTAGCCGAATTTAATATGTTGGATACACGCCAATATCGTGATGACCAAGTAAATGGGACGAAATGGAATAGAATAAGTGAGGAAGCGTCAGACTCTCATCGTACGATGCTGGGTAAAGCACAGGAAAACTGGTTAGTGAAGGGGCTCTATCAATCAAAAGCCCATTGGAATGTGCTTGCACAACAGGTATTCTTCTCCCGCTTAGATCATAGGGATGGACAGTCTCACATGAGAAACATGGATGCATGGGATGGCTATACAGCTTCTCAGAAGCGGCTATTGAAGCATTTTGCAGAATTAAAAGATGCTAATCCCATCATCTTAACAGGAGACGTACACTCCAACTGGGCATGTGATCTGAAGGCGGACTTTAATAATCCAGGTTCACCCGTAGTCGGTAGTGAATTTGTAGGAACCTCAATCACTTCTGAAGGCGATGGTTTTGATATAAAACCTCATTTCTCACGAGAGCTTTCACAAAATGACCATGTTCATTTTTTCAATGGTCAGCGTGGTTATGTTCGTTGTCATATTACACCCAAAAATTGGCGAACTGATTATCGTATACTTCCATATGTCAGTAAACCAGGTGCCCCTATTGTTACTCGGGAAACATTTGTTGTGGAAAATGGACGGCCAGGAATCCAGCGTGGATAGAAGAAAAATTACCATAAACAAATCCGCCGCTCCAGTTGCGGCGGATTTGTTTATGGTATAAAGTTAACTGTGCATAGCAAATTTTTATTGGAAATAATTTTAAAACAACAAAAAACGACAACAAAATTAACCCTTTCTGCGAATAACTACATGGGGGGGTATTTCATGAGTTGTAGCAGAGAGCTAGCCCCTAGGAAAAAATAAAAGAATAGGTAGGAGAACTATGAAGCGCTTAAGTATGATTTTGTTGTCTGGTGGTATTGGAACGCGTATGAAAGCGACGGTTCCAAAGCAGTTTCTACCAATCGGCGGTAAGCCCATGATCGTTCATGTCTTAGAAAAGATCGATCAAATGAACGCAGTTGATGAAATTATTATTCCTTCGCCGCAGGCGCACATTGAACGGACAGAGGAACTCATTCGTACCCATCAGTTTTCTAAGCGGATTCAAGTCATCGAAGGTGGAGCTACACGTCAGCAGTCGGTGATGAAAGGGTTGGCTAATGTTAGCCATCCAAGTGTACTCATACATGAAGCTGTACGTCCGCTTGTCCGTAAGGAAGAGTTTGAGAGATTGATCCAGAGTGAAGCCATCAATGCTACATATGGGACAGATATCCCTTTTACGGTGTTGGAAGGGGAAGCATGGATTGAGAAAACGCTGGATCGTAATCGACTGATTAATATTCAATTACCACAAAAATTTGATACTGCAAAGCTAAGCGAAGCGCATCAAAAGGCGGCTAAAGAACAACGTGGCTTTACAGAAGACGCGAGTCTCTTTTTCCATTACCACAAAGAAAATATTGCAGTATTGGAAGGAACCGAGTACAACATTAAGATTACGAAGCCGATCGATCAGCAAATCGGAGAAATCATATACAAGGATTATATCTTAGGGGGAGTATAGAGATGAAAACATGTATGATTAGTGGTGCGAGCCGTGGAATTGGACGAGCTATCGCTATCCGGCTTAGTGAAAGGGATGATATCCAGAATCTCGTGTTGCTGGCACGGGATGAAAATGAATTAAAAGAGACAAAAAGGTTGATGAACTCAGAGAAAAATGTTGAGATCTACCCAGTCGATCTTACCCAGGGAGAACGAATCGAGGAAATCGTCAAAGAAACAGGAAACCGTTACGGTGGCATCCACTTTTTGCTCAATGTAGCAGGCTATGCTGAACCAAAATCTCTCTTAGAGACCACCTTAGAGAATTGGGAAACCACGTATCAAGTCAATGTTCAATCGGTGTTCGTGATTACCCGGGAAGTTGTAAAATGGATGAAAAAAACGGGTGGGAAAATTTTGAACGTTGCTTCAACTGCAGGGATGAGCTCTCGTCCAGGGTGGATTGCTTACGCTTCTTCAAAGGCCGCTTTGATCAGTATGTCCAATACGTTATCCGATGAATTGGCGGAGTACGGAATTAAAGTTTACTGTGTCTCTCCAGGTCGTTGCGCGACGGATCTCCGCCGGACATTGGCCCCCGATGAGGATCAATCGAAGATCATGCAACCGGAAGATGTGGCGGATGTGGTACATAGCTTACTAGCCGATCATGGGCTATGTCTTGATGGTCAAAATATGATTATCCGTCAACAGCCAAACTATTACGAGAAACAAGTGAAACTAGTTGCTGCTGAGCAACTACAAGATCAGTCCGTTACGGCTTAACGGCAGTTCGATATACAGCTGGATCATTCCCCGCTACTGGCGGGGAATTTGCAGTTAACAACCTTATTAAGAGAGGAAGAAGATGCATTGTCGGATTGGACTTTTGTTGAGAAAATGGCACTTTTACAAACCATACTTTTATCGGTTATCCTGATCGGTGTTTTTCGGTCAACAATAAAAAGAATTATTAACGGGACGAAGGTGTTTGTACGGCGCTTTATTGGTGTCTGCATTTATCATGTGGCGCGGCTTATTCCCCGTGATCCAAAGTTTGTAGTTTTTGGGGCGGAAGCTGGGCAAGGTTTTCGTGGGAATACAAAGTATCTTTACCTTAAGGCGAAACAAGATGATCGTATTCATTGTGTTTGGGTGTTGAAGAATCCAATAGCAGTCAAGCAGATGAATCAAGAAGGAATGGAATGCTATTCGGTTCACTCCTTGAAAGGTATTTATTTTCAACTACGAGCAAAAACGTTTATTCATTCCCATTCAATCCATGATGATTTTAATCGATATCTACTGGGTGGGGCGACTTCTATCAATACTTGGCACGGAGTGGGCCTGAAAAAAGTATGGGGTGCGAACCAAAAAACGTATACCTACAAAGCTTTACACGAGAAAAATCCTATCAAACGTTGGTTGCATTCCTTTGTCGTGCGCACGCAAAATGCGTCTATCAGCTATGTGATTTCCACTAGTGACGTCGTCTCCTCATATTACCCTGAAACGTATTTAGTTAAGAAAGAAAACATCCTTCAATTGGGTCAAGCACGTAACGATGTGTTTTTCCATGAAACGGAGGAGGATGAGGCGGTTCCTTCTTTTATCAAGGAAAACCGAGTGATCACATATATGCCAACCCATCGCAATTTCGGGAAGTTGGATAAGGATATCAACCGGGTTTTGGATTTGAAAGAACTAGATGCTTTTTGTGAAGCTCATGGGTACAAGTTTTTAGTCAAGCGTCATATGTTTAGTAAAGGTCAAGTTCCGACTCGTCTCAAAAATGTGGTGGATATTAGTCATGAAAATATCGATCCACAGATGCTGCTCAAATATACAGATATACTGGTTACCGATTTTTCCAGCTGTTATACTGATTACCTCTTGCTCAACCGTCCTGTTCTGTTTTATTGTTACGACCTAGATGAGTACCTCACAAAATCAAATGAAATGTACCATGACTACTATGATGTAACACCGGGTCCAAAAGTGGAGAGTTTCGCTTCGTTCATGGAGGCTTTGGAGGATGTGGTTAACGGGCGAGATTCCTATGATGAAGAACGTAAGGAAGTTCTCGATATCTTCTATGAGAAAAAGAACCAAAAAACAGTGACGGATCAACAGGTTGCTTATATCTTTGAACATATCTTGAAATTGGAATATAAAAAGACAGCGTCGGTATCCTCATCATCCAAAAAGGACCATCACCATTTCACAGCATAAAAAAACCCCTTAATTAAACGGGGCTACTGGATTATTATTGAATTAACCGATGTTCTTTTGCCCAACGTTGTAGGCGTTTTAAGTAATTCGATCCTTTGCGTCTTACTTCTTCCACACGGGGGCCATAAATAATAGTGATCTTCATTAGGCTTGTCCCCTTTCTAGCTAGATAAAATAACGTATGTTTGTGTATCACAAAGTATGACATTGAAAAACGGATAACAATTGCCCTTCTTTTCGCGTAACGAGTTCCCCTTAGATTTATTGATTAGTTGGAAGTAATCTGGAGGGGGTGTTGCAAAAAAGAAGGGGTTTTTTATACTCACATGAGTGTCATTTAAGTGCAATGAGGGATTAAAGTATTGATCGGGCGCCGATAGGATTCTCGGGTAGTTAGCGCACTCAATTCATTTCTGCTTCATGCAACTCCCAAGTTCAGGGGTGTACCATCACCCCGTCCCATGCAGTTAGAAATGTACCCGCATGGGCGGCGTACCTGTTACCAGTACGTTAAGTTAGACCCAGCTCTCACTCTCATGGTTTTCCTAGTAGGAGAGGTTGGTTATTAGCTACTAGAACCCCACCCATGACGTACGTGAGAACAGCGGGATGAGCACCGCTCATGCGTTCACTATATCAAAACGTGTTGCGCTTGCTTAGCACCCCCAAAAAAGCAGGGGATGCAGAGCAACGCCGACTTTCATCCCACCCTTGAAAGAAGTGGGCTTTCAGTCGGCATCAATCTGTAAAAGGAACATCATGATTGGCAGAAGGAAAAAGAATCCAACATAGAATGACTTATTGACAGACAAGAGATCGTAGTATACTCTATTATCAAAAAAATGATAATTGTTATCAGGTAAAAATCGGAGTTAAGTTGTAGTATATCCGATCTCAAAAATTCTCCAGGGGTTGTCTAAGGGATAAGTGGAGAGATATAGATGTTCCTAAAATGGGGAAGGTTAAATCATAGGCAATGGGTCTATCCAACAAGGTGATAGAGCGGGAGGTGGTTACGGGGCACATGAGTGATTGAACCAGCCCGGTATTTTTTGGTGTTAAAATGGATGGGGAATGGGGAAGCAAATAAGGAATAACAGGGAAAACAGCTCGTCAGAAAAAAAAGTTGACGATTTTCCCTAAATTTCCTGCCTAGGGGATTTTAGTTTGTGTATTTATTGTCAATGATTTTAATAGGAAAATCGTTTACCATGTTTTTATAGGCAAGTTTATCACCCATCGTAGCTTATCCACCGTTTTCATGAAGGAAACAGATCCCCTGATGTGGAATCGAATAGGCAATGGAATGAAAGCTTCAATGGGCTATACGTTTCACACTTCGGAAAAAACGGTCCAAACTGCTTTTGGGATGATAGAAATGCAAATACATAAGGCAAAGGAGAAATTTTCTATGGAAATGCACGGACAGGAAATGCAAGGACAAGAATGGGAATCACAAGAACTGGAAGAAACAATGGAGGAAAAGATCCGCAAGGTCGTTCGCGACGAACAAGCCCTTATACTTTCCGCACTACGGAATGGGCTGGATCATGCCTTGTTGCACTACTTGACAGAGCATGGTTTTGAGGAAATTCCTGAAGAGTTGCGTGCGCCAAGTAGACTAGGTACTGACGCTGATGAAGAAGCACGAGATCAAACTCCATTAGTAGACCCAGCATTAACTAAAGGAATTCACAAGAAAACGATTCAAGCAGCTGAATTAGTTGCACAAATCCTACGTGACCACGGTTCCCTTCGCTTGTCTCACTTGAAAGAGGAAGTGGAAAAACGTGGAGGTAATCTAGGTAGTAACCCCACTATCTTGATGAAAAGCATCATGAAGATCTGTCCTGCTGTGCAAAAAACAGGTCGTGGACGTTTTACCTTTCTACCGTAATTGCATCGATTTGAATTAAAAGCTCTCAGTTTATTAAGCTGAGGGCTTTTTTCTGTTTGCCCAAAAAGCACATCCAGTGGTGGGTAATAATCCCTTTTTATCAGCGGCGCCCTCAGCATAATGGTTAATCGTTACCATATATTATCCTTGATCCCTTACTAAGCTGCACCTAGGGTGCCTTAAGGATTTACTATCAGGTATGGCTGTGGAGCTATGTATCTTTTATTAGAAGGTAAATGGGGATCATCCTGCAACTCTTCTTTTTTTGAAAACAGTTTCCATTTACCGTAACTAGAATATAACGGTAATTTCAAACTTACCAAAGGATGATTCATTTTTCAAATGGATATTTACTTGTATTGCTTTGCTGATGGATGAATATGGGTGATGAGGAGAGATTAGCTGTCGATTTAGGCACTTTTTCCCCAAATCATTTGATTTACGAGATTTTTGGAAGGAGAGGTGGGAGAACCGTTGATATAGCTGGTTGTAAGAGTGCAGGGTGGTCATTTTTTATAAGATATTAGTGAAGTTAGTCCGCTGGTTAATTAGATATAAATTATCCTATTCAGTCGATGCGGGTTAATATCTAAAGGAATCATTTTCATGAGGTTCTATAAGGTTTTTTTATGTAGTGGTTTAAGGTCGTTTTGATATGATTTACTTGAGGGTTAATAAAGGAGATGACTACTGAACGTCGAATTTTGACTATGTATAGGAGATAAAGAAGGAAATATATACTCAATATCCAATCGGATATCCTGATTTTGAAACTAATTTGCTTTCAAAGGAGTGGATCTTGTTGAGTTTTATCTCGAGGCTTCAACAATCTTTTGCGCCCTTGCATGCTCCGACGGCCCAGGAATTGAAAGGTGTTTTGGATCATTTGCAAGTAACCGAAGAGGATCTCCGTACTTTTTTGGAAGATCCAGGTATACATCCTTATGGAAGAAAGATGCTATTTCAATCCGAACATGTAGAAGTGTTAATTATGAACTGGGCACAGCATTTTAAATGTGCTCCTCATGATCATGGTAACTCCCATGGCTGGGTTCATGTCGTCAAAGGGGTATCTACCCAGACGATCTATTCACTCCAACGGGAAATTCCAGTTCCTCAGCACACAGGTGTTACAGAGGAAGGGGCTAGCTTTTTTGCACCGAGAACCATGGTCCATGATATGGAGAACCAGAGTGAATCTTCATTGGTTACGCTTCATGTCTACTCACCACCGATTTCTGGAATGAAGGTGTATGATTTAGAACGATGTATGGCTTGTGTTGTTAGTGAGGATTGTGGTGCTTGGTGGCCTGAGGAACAACGTCAACGGCTTGCGGAGATGAAGTTGGATGGGGAGGCAGTGATGGGATGAGCTTTCTTCGATTAATGAACCTCGTACAGGATGATGCGATTACTCGGGATGAAATTGAGCAATTTATGTGTAGTAATACTTTTTATTTGTATGAATTTACTGATTTCAAGGAAAAAGGCCCTAATATCTTATTTAAAAATGCTGATCGTCGTTGTGAATGTAGGGAAGTAGAAGGGAAGGAAAATTCGATCCCTCGAAGATTTCCCGAAGCAAAGAAGTTGATTGGGATCGTACACAGTCGACTGCAATATGAGGAATTCTCTTTTGTTGATGGGGCTTATACGACAATCAAACGTGAGCGGATTGGTATTGGGGAGACATTGGTTATCCCTCCAGATACAACCTACCGCCTATATTCAGTGGATGAGAGTAATCCAGCTCAGGTCATTGAAGTTAGCTTATCTGATACCTGTGAATTTATGTTTCATTCTCATCCGGCAGCTCCCATCCATGGTCTGGAAACGGATCTGACCGATTACTACTACGGTTACGATGAACGCTACAAAAAGGTGTACGCAGAAGGAGGAACCCTTTGGGAAGAGGAGGGAGCAAATGAGGCTTTAGTATGGTTTGCGCAACATTATGGCTTAAAGGGTAAGCGTGTGATCGATCTTGGGTGTGGAGAAGGACGAGACAGCCTCTATCTGGCTCAGCAGGGTGTCCATGTAACAGGTGTGGATGTGGCGCGTTCCGCCCTTGAAAAAGCTAGAGAGAGGGCGAGAGCGGGGGAACTCTTCTGTACATTTTTGGAACGTGATGTTCTTTATTTGCGCAATATTCCTGCTGAAACCTTCGATTTTGCGATCAATATGGGATGCTTACATATGATTACAGAGGAAGAGCTTAGGTTAAAGCACTTACAGCGAGTTTATCAAATCGTAAAACCGGGGGGCTATTTTTTACTTGCCCATTGCCGAGAGAAATGGTTAGAGGGATTCTTCTCCGTGCCAGATTACGATACAGTGGGTCCAGTTGTACCAGGAAGGGTTATCGAAAGGAAGATCCGTACCAAAGAGGGAAGTAAGATGATTCCTTTGGAATTGTTGCCATACAAGGAAGCATCCAGCGATGAACTAACGAAGGAATTGAAAAAAGCGGGCTTTTCTGTTGTCCAGGTATTTAATGAATTTACAGAGGCCTTTGGCAATACCAATGTTCTCGTTGCTCAGAAACCACAAACATTACAGGAGGGATTTGATTGAAATTTCGTTTGTTCTTTATACTCCTGTGCTTGGTATGGGGGTCAACCTGGCTGGCAATTAAAATTGGGGTGGATCATGCCCCCCCTCTTTGGTCAGCAGGTACTCGATTCTTTTTAGCAGGGGTATTGCTCCTGTGCTGGTATCGATGGAAGCATGGGTCCTTCCGATTGGAAGGGAAAGCTTTCCGACATCTTTTCATCCTTGGAGTATTAGTCATCGCCGTAACCTTTGGTTTGATCTACTGGGGGGAACAATGGGTTTCCTCGGGCTTGACGGCTGTATTGGTGCAGGGATTGATTCCAATTTTGATGCTACTCTTTAGTTCGTTGTACCGGCAAAGTAGATTAAATGCTCCATTGATAGGGGGAATCGTCCTCGGACTATTAGGAGTGTTCGTAATCTTTATGCCTCAGGTTCAATCTCCAGATAATAAAATGGCTATTCTTGGAATGATATCGATTATTTTAGGAACCACAGCATATTGTTGGGGAGCTGTCATTAGTAAAGATACTCTCAATCAATACTCTTCCATTCTTGTATCTGGTTTAGAAAATCTACTAGGGGGTGCCATCCTGATGGTAGTGGCACCCTTTGTGGAATGGAAGGAGATCATCTCATGGGAATATGTCCACCAGACTTTTGTTATTAGCTGGTTATATCTCGTTATAATCGGATCGATTGTTGGATTTACCATGTTTACTTATCTTTTAAAAGAATGGGGAGCCATCCGTGTTTCCTTATACTCTTTTTTCACCCCGATGGTAGCGATCCTTTTGGGTACCCTCATATATGGAGAGAGGATTACCTGGGAACAGCTTCTTGGGTCAGCGATGGTTTTACTAGGTGTTTGGATAACCAACCGTTATACTTCAGAAAAAAAGCGCCAACAGCAACCTGTACAACTTCAAAGAGAGTGAGGACCTTTGTATCTTGCTAGATTGAGATAGAGGAGGAGGCCATGTACGCTAAGCTTCATTCCTGTACCGTATTAGGGATTGATGGAACGACTGTCGAGGTGGAAGTCGATATTAGCAATGGTTTACCCGTCTTCGATATTGTTGGCTTACCCGATACAGCCGTGCGAGAATCTAGAGATCGAGTTCGTTCTGCGGTTAAAAATTCAGGGTGCCAGTTTCCTTTACAACGAATCACGACCAATCTAGCACCTGCGGATTTAAAAAAGGAGGGGGCTGGGTTTGACTTAGCGATTGCAGTAGGGGTATTAGTAGCGAGTGGTCAATTACCTGCAGAGGGTTTGGAGAAGGATTTATGGATAGGGGAACTTGCTTTGGATGGGACACTCCGTCCCCTTAGTGGAGTACTCCCTATGGTGATTGCCGGTAAACAGGCGGGTTTTAAGCGTGTCTGGCTTCCGGGTGCCAATCGGATAGAGGCTAACCTCGTTGAGGGAATGGAAGTGCTACCTCTTCGTTCCTTGACAGAAGCCGTCTGCCTTCTAAAGGGGGAAGCGAAAGAGCTAGATCCATGGGAAATACAGGCAAGTACAGTAGAAGAAGACACCTCCTTAGTAGATTTTGCGGATGTACAGGGACAGGCACAAGTTAAACGAGCCATGGAAGTAGCCGCAGCAGGGATGCATAATTTACTCTTTATTGGCCCACCAGGGTCTGGGAAGACGATGCTAGCTAAACGGATTCCTTCTATATTGCCTGATATGTCTATGGATGAGTCGCTGGAGGTAACCAAGGTATATAGCATTGCAGGTAATTTAACGGAGAAAGGAAGGCTTGTAGATAGACGCCCCTTTCGTTCTCCCCATCATACCATCTCCCAAGTGGGCCTTACGGGAGGGGGAGCCATACCAAAGCCTGGGGAAGTAAGTCTGGCCCACCGAGGTGTTCTTTTTCTCGATGAGATGCCGGAGTTTTCTAAAAGCGCACTGGAAGTATTACGACAACCCTTAGAAGATCGTGAGGTTACGATTAGTCGGGCAAGGGCGGTGTTAACCTATCCTGCCCAATTTATGTTGGTCGGTTCGATGAACCCGTGTCCTTGTGGATTTTTTGGATACTCGGAGGAACGAGGTTGTATCTGTACACCTTACCAGGTGCAACGCTATCGCTCGAAATTATCTGGTCCGCTTTTGGATCGTATCGATATCCATGTAGAGGTGCCTAGGGTGGATTTTCAGACACTTTCAAGTGAGGCACGAGGGGAGAGCTCAACTCTCATCCGAGAAAGGGTAAATAGAGCCCATCAGGTGCAGAAGGAACGCTATCATGGAAAAGGTATGCTGAACAACGCAGCCATGTCCCCTTCTTTAATTCGTCAACATTGTGCGATAGATCAGGAGTCGAGCAGCCTCCTGCGCCAGTCCTTTGATGCTCTTGGGTTATCTGCTAGAGCTCATGACCGCATTCTCAAGTTAGCGCGTACGATTGCGGACCTGGAAGGTTCAGAGAGGATCGAGGTGCCGCATGTTGCTGAGGCGATCCAGTATCGGACGTTGGATCGGAAGTGGTGGGAGTGAGAAGGGCTGTAAAAAGAACACAACTTACACTAAAAAGTAAGCGAGGGAGATGCTTCCCTTAGGCTTACTTTTTTTACGGTGGCCGAAGATGGCACAGTAAATGCGGATATTTCATATAAATGGAACATGTGACCATGGTGAGGAGTGGATCGATTGAGTGGGAAAGAGCGTAAGGGCACTCGACGGAAGCAGGAGGCAAAAGGGGAGCAAAGGTCCAAGAGAGCTCGAACATCGAAGAAGAAGTATGTACAGATATCCTCATCGATTTGCGATTGTTGCACTACACCGATGCAAAAGGTACTCAGTCAAGTAGTGGGTCAACAGGTGATGTTAGTGACCGTGGCGGATCAACCAAAAACAGCACCTGTTTTCCTTAAGGCTGAAATACAAACCGTAGATAATTTTTTGATTTCTGTACAGCAAAATATGGTTACCTATGTTGTTAGCATTTTTGATGTGCTAGCCGTTTTCTTTAATGCGGATCCTGAAATAACTCTGTTACAACCTCTAACCAGCCGCAAAGGGGGGGAGTGCCTATGCAAGGAAAAGCCGTTACGTGAGCAGTTTAATACCATGATACGGTTGCCTGTAAACATTCATTTTCATAATGGATTAGTACTGAAAAATGGGGAAGTATTACGCACAGGAGAAGGTACGGTCTTACTTCAATCGAGCGATGGACAGCGTAATTGCGTGGCTTCTCTAGAGAAGATGAGCTATTTCTCTGAACCCAAGGATAACGTAGGGACTTTTGAATTGACATAGGTGAAAGATAAGAGGTAAGTATATCTACATAAATAAACGTGGTAAATTTACCACGTTTATTTATGTAGATAAGAGAAAGTTGATAAGAGAAAGTTGATAAGAAAATAAAAGGTAAACTGTGGATATGTTACACAAAAAACAGATTGAGACTAATTAAAATAGAATAATACACTTTAGTGATGTTATTATATTTAGAGGGAGAATATTTATGAATGTCATGGGTGAGTGGAGAAGGTCATCTCCTGGAAACTGTGAGAGATCGTAAAGAACTTAATTCAGTTCAAAGAATACATAAATAGTCAATAAGGAGATGATCTACATAGAAAAAAACATCCTTATATTGTTTGGTATAGTTATAAGTGCGATTGTTATATTTTTTATATGCATCAGATTGTGGGTCTGGTTTTTTGTCAAGAACTATCCCTCAAAAAAGGAGTGGGGGGAGAAGGGTCCTGTAGATAAAGTAATTGATTTCATCTCGGATGTGGTTGTTGCAACAATCCTCATTTCGGTGGGATTTCTATGTGTAGGGGTCATTGCTATGATTGTTGAGTGAGATTAAGATTATGCTTATAAACCTCTCTGGTAGTAGTCACTAAATAACTTGTACCTGTGTAACAAGGGATATGATTGAATTGAATATTGACATTGGATTATTCTGGTGATAACATTTTGTTAATTAACAACTAACAGGTGATGAAAGGTAAAACAGTTATTGCGAATGTGTTACAGAGAGTCGACGGTTGCTGAAAGTCGATACACTAGAAATAACTGTTCCCACCCTGGAGCCATTGGTGATGAGCCATATCGGATGCCCTACCGTTATTGAGGGAATTTGAGTGAACCATAACATATCGTTATGGTTAATCAGGGTGGTACCGCGGGTTAATCCTCCGTCCCTATTGGGATAGGGGATTTTTTGCGTAGCATTTCTTTTCAGGGAGTGATGGTTATGGCAGATGGTAAAGTGAATGAGAAGGGGATTACCCCTCAGTCAGAGAATTTTTCCCGCTGGTATATCGATGCGATACGAAAAGCGGATCTTATGGATTATACACCTGTGCGTGGCTGTATCGTCTTTAAACCGGATGGTTTTGAATTATGGGAGCGCATCCAGTCTGTGATGGATGGGCGATTTAAGGAGACTGGACATCGGAACGCTTACTTTCCGATGTTGATACCTGAGTCGTTTTTTCAGAAAGAAAAGGAGCATGTAGAAGGCTTTAACCCAGAACTACCATGGGTTACCGAGGCGGGAAGCGAAAAGTTGGAGGAGAAGCTTGCGCTTCGACCTACATCTGAGACGATGGTTGGTCGTATGTACAGTCAGTGGATCCAAAGCTACCGGGACTTGCCCGTTTTAATTAACCAATGGGCCAATGTGTTTCGTTGGGAGAAACGGACGTTACCTTTTTTGCGCACTTCGGAATTTCTGTGGCAGGAAGGACATACGGCTCATGCTACTGAAGAAGAGGCCCGCGAAGAGACGATGCAGATGCTTCAGATATATAAAGAAGTGGTGGAACAAGAGCTTGCGATTCCTGTTTGGATGGGGCAGAAAACCCCTAGTGAACGATTTGCAGGCGCAGTAGACACCTATTCGATCGAGGCGATGATGAAGGATGGGAAGGCGGTTCAGGCAGGTACCTCTCATTATCTTGGAGAAAACTTTGCTAGAGGATTTGATATTCAATTTTTAGATCGCGATAACCAGCAGAAGTATGTACATACCACCTCCTGGGGCACATCGACTCGTTTGATCGGATCGATGATTATGGTACATGGGGATGATCGTGGATTGGTTAACCCTCCACGTATGGCACCAACACAGCTAGTGATGATACCTGTCGGACCGGGTAAATTGCGTGAGAAGGTGATGGAGAAATTTGATCCTCTCTTTGACCAGCTGAAGGAAGCTGGGATTAGAGTAAGGGCGGATCTCCGGGATGAGTCCCCCGGATGGAAGTTTAATGAATGGGAGTTGCGAGGGGTTCCTCTTCGTTTGGAAATAGGTCCACGGGATGTTGATAACAATCAGGTGATTTTAGCTCGTCGAGATACTGGTGAGAAGGTGACTGTTGAGCTAGATCGTGTAGTGGAGCAGGTGGAGGAACTACTGGTTAAGATTCAGGAAGAGATGTTCCAAAGAGCGTTGGATTTCCGGGAGAAGAACTCATATCTTGAGATTGAAACAATAGGAGATTTAAATGCTCATGTAGCTCAAATGGAAAAGGAAAGTAAGGCAGTTGGCTGGGTATTAGCCGGTTGGTGTGGGGAGGAGTCTTGTGAGTCAAAGGTAAAGGAGGAGACAAAGCTAACTTCTCGCAATATCCCCTTTGAGGCGCCTGTGGTGAAGAAGCGATGCATTGCATGTGGCAGTGAATCGAAGTTTACAACATGGTTTGCTCGGGCGTATTAACTATCTTAATCTAAATAAGAGAGTTTATCAGAGCATAACAAAGAACGGGCCTCTTTTAGGCCCAGAAGGAGCATCGATCGATTTTGGGGCCATTTGTCCAATAAGAAGTAAACGGTATGGAAATTACGAACGTGTTTTTTGCTGGATAAAATAGAGTATAAAATGTATTATACAAATGTGAGCTTCAAAATATTTAAGGAGTGGTTACATGTCAAAATTACGTAGCTTCTTACCATTTATGCTTGCCTTTGCGCTCTTCTTCACTTTTTCAGCTCCAGCTTTAGCTGAAAAAAATCATGAAAAGGGAAAAAAAGATGCTTTTCTTCTTGATGGAGTAGTAAAAGGTAAAAGAACTTTCCAGCTTAATTTTACTAAGAAAATCAAAAATGCAAAAGGTCAGTATATCATTGTTTTTAGAAAAGACCCTAAAGTAGCCCCTAATCCTTTTTATCAGCACGCCTCCAAGGTGAATACGACTAGTAAAGACTATAAACATATTGCACCTAAGTCATTTAATCCATCCCCTGGAGTTTACGAGTTCATAGGAGAATACCAAGGAATTCTTAATGGGAAAAAATCTTTAAAAGGATTTGTTTTTAAAGTGAAAGTAGATAAAAATCTTAAAATGAAGATTATAGAACGGACTAAGTATTACTAAGGCTCATTTTTTTGACCATCTCTACGCTTACTGCACACTTTTCATGATTTTTGCAACATAATTGAACTTAAGTCATTGGCGAAAGAAGTACTTAAATAATATCGTCGAACAACAAGGTAGGTACCAGAATGGTATCTACCTTGTTGTTCTCTCACGTAGTGAGAGAAATGATCATAGTTATGAACCTGGTGTTACGGGAAAATACATTACACTTTCATTATAAGTATATACATCTTTAAAGTATTTGGGAATATTCCTACTTTTTGATGTTTTCATTGAGGACGTTTACTTACCTGCTTGTGGGGGAATGTTAGTAAAAGTGTTTTTAAAAAGGGGGAAAAGTTAAAGTACAGGTATCCTTTGGCATGTGATTCATTGTATTATTGGACTTATACTTTAAGGAGTGATTATTATCCCAGGTGCACAACAATCTCCCGAGGTCGATTGGGTGAATCAATTAATCATCCCTTTAGGCGCAGATGTAGGAGTTTTTATTGTTAAAGCGCTTATTGTCGCTTTAGTTGCTTCTTGGTTCTTTAAGAAGTATATTCACCCTTTGTTCAAAGGGAAAAGCGAGCAAGCGGAAGTAGAAGAAGTACAAGGAAAAGTAGATGAAACACAAGGGAAAGTAGATGAATAAGAAGAAAAAACAGGCCGAGAGCTCTCGGCCTGTTTTTTCTTCTTCTATGGAAGCAACTGCGAATGAGTAATCTACTCCTTTGATCCGTTAGAAAACGGAATATTTAGTTATTTACATCCATGTTAAATGCCCTTGTAGATAGCTGGTACAGAAAAGACAGGCGAGGTCACGGACCTGCCCGGCATGATGGGGTTCGTCCTTCATGTTCCAGTAGGATCGCTATCCGATCCTTCGGCCACGATAACGGGGGTCTGAACGTGGTTAGTAGGCAACAGATAGCCACCAATAGAACATAGAAGAGTCAAGATACAAAAGAGGAGTTGCAATTTTTTCCTCAAAAGCGTCCTCCTAACTTATTCAGTTGTAGTTGTACTTCATACATATTACGGATATGTTTTTGAAATTCCACTTCATTAGTTTCTTCCCAACATTGAGCGAGTCTTAGAAGTGCTTGGTATTCTTTTTCTTTTAGATGATGCTGATGACAAAGTTCATAACAATGTTGATAATAGGAAATCGCTTCTTGGGATTCTCCCTGAAGACGATAAAAATCACCCATGGTGTGTAAAGCGTAGGTTAATCGCGGAATGTCATTATACTCTTTACCAAATTGGATGGATTTTTCGATAACTATTTTGGCATCTTCCCAGGCATTTAATTGGATATAGAGAACGCCCAGACGAGCATAGGTAACAATGAATTTGTGTTTACTGGAGAGAAACTCTTCCAACTCCAATGCACGATTAAAACATGTTTTTGCTGAATCCCAATTCTCATTATCCATATAGACGCTACCCAGGACTGTCCAAAGATCGTACATAAGATTGTAATTGGTATTACGGCGAGCTTTCTCTAAGCCTTCTGTAGCAAATAGGATGGCATCCTCATATACCTTGGACCGTCGCAGAAGCTCTGAGCGTAACCAATAAAAAGTGAGGACCATATTGGATTCATCGATGAAGGGTAGACTCTCCCATACTGACTCCACCACCCGCATGCTTTCACCAATTCGACCAAGCCTTTCGAGGTAAACGGCTTTATTTTGCTTGAGAACAAATTGAACATGGGGTCGATCTCCTTGAGGATCGAAGGCAGTTAACCCGTTCTCCGTATATTTCAAAGCGCTATCCAGATCGTTTTGATAGTAACTACAAAGGCCTAATTCGGCAAGGGAGGCTGCTTCGATGTTATGGGTAGGGTCTCCTTGGTTGGTAAGTTGCACGGCTTTGAAAAGGATCCGTTCTGCTCGTTTCCAATTTTTCTTTTGGATATGGCATTTGCCGATAAGATAAAGTACCGTACTTGCATAAGGATGACCATCGTCAATATCAAGTTGTTCTAATGTATGTAAGGCTTTATCAGTATGTTGGGTCGTACACATCGATTCGATGGATAATAATTGAAAATTTAGGTCCTGATGCTCTTTTTGTTCCTTCATGATTAGATCAGGAAGGTTATGTAAGTCAATATCTAATTTACTCAATAGATAGTGGGCTTTCTTCATACTTACATGAGGAACGCCACGCTCAATATTACTGATGGTAGCTGGAGATATATTTTCATCTGCTAGATCTTCTAAGCGCAAGCCCCGTTCTTTACGTACCTTGCGTACGATTTCGCCGATTTCATGAATATCTAATGGATTCATTTGTCTCCCCTGCCTTGTCCATAGTGAATAACCATAGTTTAACCTAAGGCGAGTCATTGAAAAAGGATAACTAGGGGAACCCTTCTATATCTAATGGATCTTTCAAAAAAAAACGAAATATTAATATCCAACCTCTCATTTTTCTGTGGGGTTCATGGTAGGATAAGAATAGATTTCGAAAAGGGGGGATGTATCGATGCATGCACCCACATTACAAGGGATCATTTTGATTTCTTTAGTCGCGCTCCTACTTTTTGGACCGAAGAAATTACCTGAGCTTGGTCGCTCGGTAGGAAAGGCGTTACGAGAATTTAAATATGCGACCTCCGGTATGTCAGGTGAGGAAGAACGTAAAGACCATGGTGAGGAACGCAAACAGTAGTTGAACTGAACAATAAATATGCCTATGGAAGTTCATGAAGCGTCATGGAACTCCCATAGGCTTTTCTTTTGGTCTTTTTGATTTATTTTCTGAGCAGGTAAGGCACGGTTGCGACCACTATATTTTTTCGACCACGTAAGAGAAACCGGATCAAGATCGCGGTTTGGTTGTGTAAAAATCGATGCCACCATTTTCGGGTGATAAATTCGGGGATGAGCACGGTAATGTGGCGGCCCTTAGCGTGTGTTTCAACGAGGTGAATAAATCGAGTTAACGGTTGGGAGATGCTTCGGTATCGGGAAAGAGTGGTCACTAAACGGATATCAGGGTTCCACATTTCCCACTTGGTCTCTACTTTTTTGATGGTTTCTTTGTCAAATCCTACATAAAAAGCAACGATGTCGCCGTCGAGAGATTGAGCATAGGAAACTGTATTTTTTACGACCTGGTTAATGCCACCAATCGGGAGTACAATTACATGATCTTTTGGCTCTGGACGCTCATTATTACAATCAATGCGTAGTTCATTGGCGATAGATTCATAGTGGCGACGGATTTTGTAAAAGAGAAAGATAAAACAAGGAATGACGAGGACAACAATCCATGCTCCCTCGGAAAATTTAGTGATAGCAAAAATCAAAAGCACACTGAACGAGACGGCGGCTCCAAGAGCATTTAATGCGAGCTTGGGAAGCCAGCTATGCTCACGGTGAACCCACCAGCGACGAACCATTCCCGATTGAGCGAGAGTAAAGGATAGAAAGACACCAATGGCATAAAGAGGGATTAATCGTTCCACATTTCCTTTAAAAATGAGGATTAAAACGATCGCCGCTATGGCAACGAGAATAATACCGTTAGAAAAGTTGAGACGATCGCCTCGAACTGCAAACATCCGGGGCATAAATTTATCACGTGCCATGATCGAGGCTAAAAGAGGGAAACCACTAAAGCTGGTATTAGCAGCGAGGATTAAGATGAGGGCTGTCGTTCCTTGAATATAAAAATAGGGAAAGGTACGACCAAATGTATGAGCGGAGATTTGCGATAACACGGTTTCTGTATCGCGAGGTACAATATGGTAAAGGTAGGCTAACAGACTGGTACCAGCAAACATGCACCCTAGCAGTAGACCCAGAATTAGTAGGGTGCGAGAAGCTTTTTTGGTCTCTGGTTGTTGGAAGCTGGGAGTTGCATTAGAAATCGCCTCGACACCTGTAAGTGCTGAACAACCAGAGGAAAAAGCACGAAGAAGCAAAAACCATGTTAATCCAGTAGGCAGATAGGTGGGTATTTGAACGATTTGGCGATCCGTAACATGGGTAGCTACGCTGAAGAGTCCAGTGATGACCAGACCGACGATTCCAATAATAAACAGATAGGTCGGAAAAGCGAAAATTGTACCAGATTCACGCATTCCGCGAAGGTTTAAAGCCATAACAATAATAACAAAAAAGACAGCGATTAAGGTGACATGCTTATGAAATGCGGGTATCGCTGAACTAATAGCCGCCGCTCCTGCAGATACACTTACAGCAACAGTTAAAGTATAGTCAATCAAAAGGGAGGCGCCAGCGATTAAGCCCGTAAACCACCCTAAATTATCCGAAGAGACAATATAAGCTCCCCCACCACCAGGGTATTGGAAAATAATTTGACGATAAGAGAAAATCAATAAAGTTAAAAGACCGATAATCGCTGCTGTGATCGGCAATGAATACCACAAAGAAGCAGCTCCGACCATGGATAATACAAGGAGAATTTGCTCTGTACCGTATGACAAAGAGGATAAGGCGTCCGACGATAAGATGGGTAGGGCTTTCCAGATAGGCAATTTCTCTTCTTTTAGCTGTTCGGTTCGTAAGGGTTTGCCGATTAGTAATCGCTTGAGTGTCGAGAACATCCTATAGCCTCCTTGGTCCTGGTTATTATCTGTACATAGGGTTTCGTTATACAATTAAGAGACCACTTCAAATAAATCTCCCCGCTGGGAGATTTATTTGAAGTGGTCTTGAGGCGGTGGAGCTAAAAAAGGATTTCCTTTGTTGCTTATTCTTTGGCGATAGTAATACGAATCCCTATACTAGCACCTGGATTGAGACAGAGAATCAAGGTGAGTACGAGTTGTTCATTCCCTTCGCAAAGAAGAAAATCTAAACTTGGCCCCGAAAAAATAGCAACCTCTGCTCATAAGTATCAAATATCTTGAGTTAGGGGGTGGGTTGTCGGTCTAGCCGGATGGTACAGAGTGGATATCTGGCGATCAGCTTTTGGGGGGAGAAAAATGGATGACTTTAAAAAAGATTTACAAGAACTAAGCCTTAATGAATTTTCACAGAGTGAAACCGTTCCATGGGATTATCCAGATCCCAACAATCCTGAGGTAGCTCAGCGATGTTTTAGTTTTAGATGTGCTGGATGCGCTGGATGTGTTAGATGTGCTGGGGCTTGCGGGGGTTTCCGTTGTGCTGGGGCTTGCGGGGGTTTCCGTTGTGCTGGGGCTTGCGGGGGTTTCCGTTGTGCTGGGGCTTGCGGGGGTTTCCCTTGTGCTGGGGCTTGCGGGGGTTTCCGTTGTGCGGGTGCCTGTGGGTTCCGCTGTGCAGGGTGTGTAGGTTGTGTGGGCTGCGTAGGTTGTGTGGGGGTATGTGGAGTGCCCTTTCCTTTTCTACTGTCGTATCCCCCATCCTCATATCCCCCTTCAGCATATCCACCCTATGGGCCATAAACATGAAAGTGTGATTCCTTTTAGCAGAGCACCAAACTGCCAACGATTGTTGGTGGTTGGGTGCTCTTTTCTAGGTCAATAAGCAAGTAGGTGATACATGATACATAAAATGGACGAGAGGAGGTTGATTCGGGTTTTCGCGGGACATTAGGCAAGGGGGAGTCGATGATGACTAGCTTACAATCTTCCACACGTTTAAAGATGAATGGAGATACTTTTATTCTTCCAGATGTGAATGGTGGGGTGTATCTGCGTAACAATCGTTGTTCTTTCCGTTTGGATGGGGAGGGGATTGCCCAATGGATTGAAAGGTTGACCCCTATGTTTGATGGGAAGGAGCCATTGAGTGAATTGACCGAAGGATTACCGAAACCCTACCAAGAGCGTATATATGAGATTGCGAATATGTTGCACAACCAGGGTATGGCACGGGATGTAAGCCAGGATCAACCTCATCATTTATTCCAGGAGGTCGTAGATAATTTTGCATCCCAGATCGCCTTTTTAGAGGCATTCGGGGACTCAGGAGCCTATCGATTCGAGCGATTTCGTCAGACTAAAGTTTTGGTAGTAGGAGCAGGTTCTACCCTGATTGCCCTTGTAGGCGCATTATGGCAATCAGGGTACCCTCACGTTCATCTTCTTTTATCAGAAGAAGAGGAGACGGATCGAGAAAGGTTGGAGGAGCTAAAGGAACAAGCACGATCAATGGACCCCGAAGTAGGACTAGCGGAAATCTCGATTGGTGGATTTAATGGAGAGGATCTATCTAGTTGGGAAAAAGTGATAGCACCTTATGAAGTAGTCCTACTCCTAGTTAAAGAAGAAAGATTGGATCGACTGAGGCTCTTGCAAAGGGTGTGTCAAGAGAAGAAAACGGCACTGTTGCCTGGGATTATCGCCCGTGATCTTGGGTGGGTAGGTCCATGGATGAATACCGAAGGAAAAGGATGCTGGGAATCCGCTTGGTGTCGCATGAACCGACAGGTGTGGGAGAGTGGACAGAGTGATTCTTTCTCGATAACGACAGATGCTATGCTAGCCAATGTGATGGCATTTACATGTTTTAAGGAGTTGACTCAGACCAATTTACAAAGTGAGCAACAAATTTATCTTCTTCATGGTGAAACATTGGAGGGAAGCTGGCATTCCTTTATCCCTCATCCTCAGTTTGGAAGCATACAATCACCTAAGCGCGTGACACAGGAATGGTGGAGTGCGGAAAAGGGGGAGGGAGATCGGAAAGAGGAGGAGATGTTTCTTGCTTTTGCTGGCTGGACCTCGCCAGTAACTGGGATTTATCGCCATTGGGAGGAAGGAAGCTTAGGTCAACTCCCCCTCGCCCAATGTAAGGTCCAAGTGATGGATCCTGTAACAGAAGGGCTAGCTGATCCGCTACACGAGCGAATCGGAGTAGGGATAACCCATCGGGAAGCACGACGGGAAGCAGGCTTAACTGGTATGGAGACCTATGTATCACGATGGTTGAAAGAAAAAGGGGGTCAACAAAGGTTTATCGGGCTTGGCGCAGGTGCTACATTGGCGGAAGGAGTTTGTCGTGGATTACAAAAATGTCTGGTTAAAGAATGGAAAAAAAGTTTAAGGGGAGGGGTTCCTCGGATATCCAGTCTGCGTTTAGGAGCGATGGAGGATCGTGATTGTCGTTTTTATCTGGAAGTGTGGTCACGAAGGGGTGAGCTCCCTCGATTGGGGCGAGGTGAAGAAGTTTGTGGATTTCCTGTTATCTGGGTAGGGGATGGGGAGTCTTGGTATGGAAGCATTGGATTCCATGAGTCCTTCGCTTTGAAAAGGGCTCTGCGGTACGCGCTCGGCAGACAGCTAAACCCACAAGCGTGGCTTACGGAGGATGGGATGGAGGTTACTACCGTTACCTTGGAAAATAGCAAGCCAAGGAATCTTGAAGTTTCCATGAACATAAGAGAAGTTGATTTCATCCAAGACACGCAAAAGATTTTGCAACGCAATCAGCGGCAATTGGAGATTGTGGATTGCACATTGGAGCCATTTATGAAGGAGGGGTTGGCGGGAGTATTTGGCGTAACCCTGTTAAGAAAGGAGGATTCCCAGTGAGTGGAGTAATGGGCGTTTTCGGAGTGGGAAAATTAGCAGAACGGGTTATTGCGGATTTGTCTAAGGAGAATACACTTGTGCATCAAGCCGATTTATCTGATGAGATACCAGAAGGTTTGCAATTTGCTTTAGTAGTTCATGATCAGTGGCAACCAGCGGTACATATTCAAGCAGAGAAAGTGTTTCGTTTACGAGGAGTTCCTTGGTTGCGAGGGTTTGTCTCCTTTGGTCAGGGTGTGATCGGACCTCTCGTTCAACCTCACAGCGCGGGATGCTCCCAGTGTGCGGATCTTCGTACCCTGATGGCTGGGAATGATCGTAGAGAGATGTGGGGGATACGACAGAGGTTAATAGAACATGGAAGTCCACTGCGTGGAGATATATGGTCAACAGCGAGTGGATTTTCGTATATGGCCACTATGCTTGTCAAGGAAACGAGGCACATGATAAATGGGCAAGATGTACTTACCCAGGGGCATCTTTTTTTCATCCATTTAAAGACCTTAGATACTTCCCAACATGTCGTCTTACCAGATGGAAAATGCCCATTTTGTGGAGAATTACCTGATGACTCTCCGTTCACCGCGCAAATTACCCTGAAACCCTCTCCGAAAATTTCTCTAAGCACCTTCCGTACTCGATCCATGACGGAATTGAAACAGGTATTGCCGAGCAATTATCTAGATAGTCGCACAGGCTTGTTTAATGGAAAAGCACAGGATTTTGATACCACCTTTGCGGATGTGACGGTCAATCTACCCCTTTTTATAGGGGATGAGGCGACTGCAGGTCGTACCCACTCCTATGAGGAAAGTGAAATGACAGCGATTTTGGAGGGCTTGGAACGGCATTGTGGATATGCACCACAAGGGAGACGGCCTACTGTGCGAGATACTTATCGCAACCGAGAGAACGAGGCTCTTTATCCCCCGCAGGTGGGGCTTCACCGTGCAGAGCAGTACGCAAACGAAAAGTTCCCCTTTAAACCCTTTAATCCTGATCGTGATATGGATTGGGTCTGGGGATGGTCATTAAACGAGGAGCGTCCCCTCTTGGTTCCTCAATTGTTGGCTTACTATAGCTTTAGTTGTAGTGGAGGGTATGTTTATGAAACATCCAATGGATGTGCCATGGGAGGGAGTTTAGAAGAGGCGATATTTCATGGAATCATGGAAGTAGTGGAACGTGATGCCTTCTTACTCACTTGGTATGCACAATTGCCACTGCCACGGTTAGAACCAACCTCCGCAAAAGATCAGGAACTTCATTGGATGATCGATCGCATGCGAGCGGTGGCAGGTTATGAGGTTCATTTATTTAACGCCACGATGGAAAATGGCATCCCGGCTGTTTGGGCGATAGCGAAGAACCAGCGTTCACAAGGGGTTAATCTCATCTGTGCAGCAGGGGCTCACTTGGATCCGATTCGGGCGGTAAAAAGTTCGATTTATGAATTAGCTGGAATCCTTCCCATGTTGGATCAGGAATTCACCACGAATAAAGAGAAGGCTATCTCGATGCTAAAGGATCCGATGAAGGTAAGAGAAATGAAGGATCACTCCCTCTTATATAGTTTGTCAGAAGCAGAGGAACGATTGGGATTTTTATTAGAGGGGGAGCGACCAAAGCAAAGTTTCGAGGAGGCATTCCCTCAGGTATCTGTATCAACAGATATCACTGAGGATCTAAAGGGGGTTTTAGCACGGTTCCAAGAACGGAATCTAGAGGTGATCGTAGTAAATCAGACATCTCCTGAGGTTGCTCGCCATGATCTTCACTGTGTCAAAGTGTTAATTCCGGGAATGTTGCCCATGACCTTCGGGCATCATTTCACTCGTCTTGAAGGATTAAAGCGGGTTCTACATGTGCCTAAGGAGCTGGGCTATCTTTCGCAATCATTGACAATGGATCAGTTGAATCCTCATCCTCATCCCTTTCCTTAAGTTTCAGCTAGTTCATGGTGGGAGGTGTTCCGATGCAATTCCGTCAATTTTTACATGATCTACATTTTGCAGTAGAGAAAGTACGCCCTTCTGATTGGGATGTGGATTGGGAAAATGCCCCGCTTCCTTATAAGTTGTATCAAGGGGCATCAGCCGTGAATTTTCCAGGCGGCATTCCTTTTTCTCTCTGCAGGTTAGAACAAGACCCTCTAATTGATATGGATTGTGTGGGCCATTTTTTGTGGTATGTCTATGGTTTGACACAGTGTTTGGAAACACCAGAGTTATTGGGGGCCTCTCCTGTCACACGGCGATTTGTGCCTTCAGGTGGTGGACTATATCCTACAGAACTATATGTGTACTTAAGGATCGATGGTTTGGATACAGGAGTCTACCACTATGATGTCGCCCATCATCAGTTAGTGCTATTGCGAGAAGGAGATGTAAATCCGTACCTGATGAGTGCTCTTGGAGGACGGTGTGATCTAACGAATAGTTTTGGGGTCGTCTTTCTCACAACGATGTTTTGGAAAAACTTTTATAAGTATCACAACTTCTCTTATCGCTTACAGGGGTTGGACGCCGGCGTGGTGATCGGGCAACTAAATGAAGTTGCAAAACGATTTGGTTTTTCTACAGCAACCTATTATTGCTTTTTGGATCGGATGGTGAATGACTTGTTAGGCCTTGCTGAGGAAGAGGAGAGTACCTATGCTATTCTTCCTTTGTATAGAGCATCTGGCAAGGTTGTAGAAAAAAGGAAAGAAGAAGATAGCTGGGAAATCGAAAAGGGCATTGAACAACTACAACAACTACCCCCACTCCAAGTGGAGATACGTCATTCTACTAGACGAAAGGTAGAATACCCTGTGCTAGTAGCGATAAATAAGGCCTCAATGATAGAATCCACCTCTCTTTTTCCACAGGAAAAGAAAGAAAAAGTAGTGAGAGGTCAGATCGAAGAGAGGGAGGAATCGGATGAACCCTCGATTCTACTCCCCCGAGTGGGACATTTATCCTATGATTTTACGAAGGTAAACCGACGACGATATTCACCGGGCATGGATTTCATACTGGAAAAAGTCGATCCGGAGCCATTTGCACAATTGTGCTACGAGGTAGCTGGCTCTTTAGGGGGTAGAAGAGGGCCAGAGAAACTATGGGAGGATACACATCAACCACTTACCTTATATGTGTGCTTGTATGGAGTGAAGGGAATTCCCGATGGAGCCTACTATTATGATGAAAATCGCCATGGATTGAAGCTGGTTCGATCAGGTGATCATCGCCTCCCGTTACAACAGGGATTAACCCTACATAATGTGAATCTGACTCAGGTGCCGCTTTGCTTTCATATTGTAGGGGAGAGGGAGTATGGGCGGGAGAGATTGGGTGAACGAGGGTATCGCATTCAGCAGATGAAGGCAGGTATCATTGTTCAGCAGTTATTGTTAGCTGCTTCTGCAGTAGGTTGGGCTGGACATCCTCTTCTAGGATTCGATGCGGTATTGTGTGATACACTTTATGACCTTTCTCCTCTAAAGAAAACGTGCCTCATTCAAATTCCTATCGGTCCCTATCGTAGTCGAGCGCAGTTAGTTGGGATATTACATGGATGATAAAAAAATAAGCACCGAGGTGTGCCTATTGTTCAGACGCTTCTTTGACCTCCCATTCTAGTTGGAACAATGCGAAAACTAATAAGATGACCAATAGGATAGCTACCATCGCTTCTTCCTCCCTTCAATTCGGGTTGGGGGGCTTTTTTATGTGTGCGATGTGATTAACGATGGTTCTCGTAAATAGGTTTCGAAATGTTAATATTTCATGAAATTTTCAATGGATCTAGGATTATTCGAATAAAGAGAGAAGGGATGGGACTACTACGATAGTATTAACGACAGGATGATATATCTCTTATATACTATAAGAGATATATCATTAAATTAAGTATTGGGGGGGAATTCGATGAAACATCGTCTTTTTACTTTCATATTAGTTAGTGTCTTGATGATGACAAGTGGTTGTTCTATACTGCAGGATCACCTTAAGGCTACTAAGAGTTCGAGTGAAAAGAAATCTGCTAAATCTTCCGAGAAAAAAACCCTGATCCCTGTAGAGGTTCCAGAGGAATTGAAGGGAATCGATGTGCTAGCTGGACCTGGTAAATATATAGGGGATGCATACGATGTAAAGAAGGTAAAAGCAGAGGTCAATCGATTTCCAAAGAATCTTAAAGCAGAGGAGTATTTAGACAAATTTCATTCCTTAGTTAGTGAAGATTACCGTCCCTATATTAAACTTTATAGTGATTTTAATACTATAGCCAAGGCGAACGATGAAGAACCTGGTGGTGCAAGAGCTGCAAAATTACCACAGGGTAAAAAGGTAAACGTACAGATCTTATTTGATTCGAGTGGTAGTATGGCAGGGAAAGTGGATGGTGGGGTAAAGATGGAGCTTGCAAAAGAGGCCATTAAAAAATTTTCTAGCCAATTACCGGAGGGTGTAAATATCTCCTTAAGAGTCTACGGACACAAAGGGAGTAACAGTAAAAGTCAAAAGGGAATCTCATGCAAAAGCACTGATGTAGTATATCCAGTAGGCCCTTATCGAGAGGGTGTATTTCAGAAAGCATTAAATAAATTTCGCCCAGCAGGTTGGACCCCTTTAGCTAATTCCATCCGAGCAGCAGCAAAGGACCTCAATACAAAGAAGGGGGATCAAGTTGAAAACATCATTTATGTAGTAAGTGATGGAGTAGAAACATGTGGCGGGGATCCAGTTGCAGAAGCCAGAAAATTAAGTGGGTCCAATACACAGACCATGATCAATATCATCGGTTTCGATGTCGATAATGCAGGTCAGCGGGCATTGAAAAAGGTAGCAGAGGCTGGCAAAGGTACGTACTCTAAAGTAGATTCAGAGGAAGCATTGGAAGAATATTTTGAAGGAGAAAAAGCGCGACTAATTGCAGAATGGGAGAAATGGGAGAGTCGGAATGTGGACGACTCGTATAAATCAGAATCGCAAAAGTTGAGTGCATTAGAGTCGAATGAGAGTAAAATGGTGCAATTAGCAGAACTAGAAGAAGAACGTATCCGAAGTTTTACGCAATACATGGAAAGTCGGGGATGGGATTCTAGTATCACTATTGACATTCGTTCGTTAAACAGTACGAGAGGGATTAAACTTCGCGACTATGCTCGAGATACAGGTATTAATTTAAGAGATGAAGTGCGTAACAATGAGTTGGACCGCAGAAACAGTGCACGAGATAAAGCCTTAGATAAACGGAATAAGCTTCGGGAATAACGGTTGTAACACTAAACATTCTATTAAGCAATGGATCTGATGTCTTCGTGCACAATTTCCAGTCCCCATGGAGTCCCTAAGGACTCCTTCCCTAAAATAAATAAATTTCGTAGAATATAAGTAGCGAGATAGGGAGGGGATACGGGTGGTCTATATCATGATTGATCCTGGTCATGGTGGTGGGGATCCTGGTGCTTCCGGTTATGGTTTACAAGAGAAACTGGTATCTCTCCAACTTTCTAAGTTTCTTTACGACGAGTTACGCCGCTATGAGGGAGTAGAGGTCGATCTGACGCGGTGGAACGATCAATATTTGAGTCTAGATCAACGATGTGATTTGGCTAACGATACGGATGCCGACCTATTTATCTCCATGCATTGCAATAGTTTTTCCGATTCCGCTGCCGCAGGGTATGAATCCTATGTGGTTTATGGAGCTCGGGACTATATGACCAATGCCGCACGCAAGCAAGATATATTGCACAAGCATGCCATGAAGTTATTAAAGGAGTATGGCGTTCGTGATCGAGGGAAAAAAGAAGCTGGCTACTATGTTTTACGGTATACACGAATGTCCGCCATCTTGTTTGAAAATCTGTTTATAACCAATCAGGAGGAAAATAAGTGGTTAGCGGATAAGGATTTTTTAACAAAAATGGCACAAGCTTATGCAGCAGGGATTGCAGAAGCTTATCAATTGCAGAAAAAAGCAGATGATGAACCGGGGCCAGTTGAAGAAGAGTTGCAAGAATATTGGCGTGTTATCAAGGATGGAGAAGAAGTAGGGGTCTTTGATTATAAACCGCATGCGATATTGTCAGGCTCTCATGCTGCGCGAGCAGGTCTAATGTATGGTGAGAAGACAGTGACAATCACCTATGAGCGGGTGTTGCGGGCCAATCGTGGAAAAAAAGAGGACCCAGCGTTACAAGAAGAAATGGTTACCTCTTCATTACCATAAAGTTTCCCTTATATAATGTAGCTACTCGATGAATTCTAGTAAAGGGACCTTGTTATGTGTGAATAAAATAGATAGAAAGAAGATGGCCTACTCGACGAGTAGGCCATCTTCTTTCTATCTTTCCCCTCAAAACCGAAACCGCTGCAAATTATTGAAAAACTCCTGCAAAAACTCAAAGAATAGCTTCTCCGAAGGAGGTAACTCTCGGTTACTAGGGATGACGGCTCCTACTGTTCGGGTAAGCTCAGGCTCACTCACAGGTACTTTCACCGTTGTACGGGGGATGCTCTCTAATAATGTAACTTCAGGCAATAGTGTTACGCCAAGTCCAGCGGCGACAAGGCCCTTGATGGCATCGATATCTTCCCCTTCAAAGGAAACTTGGGGGTGAAAGCCCATTTGGTGACAAGCGTCCGTAACGATACGATAGAGAACAAAACCTCTGGGAAATAGGACAAAGGGATCGTCTTTAATTTGATCGAGCCGGATTGCCGGTTGATCTGCTAGATCATGGTTAGCGGGAAGCAGGGCAACGAGTTTTTCTGAAAAGAAGATGTGTCCCTCTACATCTTTTTCATCCTTTGGGACTGGGGCGACGAAGGCGATGTCTGCCTCGCCGCGGCTGACTGAATCAATGAGGTTACGGAATGAACCTTGGCGTAATTGAAAGCGTACATCCGGGTACCGAGCGCGAAAGGCTGAAATCACCGAGGGCAAGATATGGGAGGCAAGGCTACTTGGAAAGCTGACCCGGATGGTTCCTTTTTCAGGATTGAGGAATTCATCGATTTCGCGGCGGGCGATTTCCATTTCGCGCATGGCCTTTTCGGCGTGTTCTTGGAATATTTTACCAAGAGGAGTAAGGCGTACGTTGCGTCCTTCACGTAAAAACAATTGTACGCCTAGTTCGGTCTCAAGGTTGGCGATTTGCCGGCTAATAGCTGATTGAGCAACATGTAGGTTATGGGCGGCTTCGGTCACATGTTCGCGTTTGGCAACTTCGATGAAGTATTGAATCTGCTTGAAATCCACGAATTATCGCCTCGCAGGATTTTATTGATCTCAAAATGAGATTGATCTGATCGAAAATATATATTGTTAATATGAATCAACGCATATAGAATAACAAGAACAACCACTATCGGCAAGATAGTGCGTCTTTGCGGAGACAAGGATGTCTCTGACGGTAGGTACCTTGCGGTTTGGACTATGAGAGTCCAAACACTACACATCGACGTGCGAGGGGTGATAACCATGATCAAAAAAGGATTACCGCAGAAACAGGGTCTTTATGATCCAGCCTATGAGCACGACGCGTGCGGAATCGGCTTCGTTGCCAGTTTAAAAAAAGAGGCGACCCATGAGATTGTGGAACAAGGACTGGAGATCCTCCGCAGATTAGAGCATCGGGGTGGACAGAAGGATGCTAATGCGGGTGACGGTGCAGGAATCATGGTGCAAATCTCCCACGATTATTTTCAAAACTTATTGGACATTCAGTTGCCGCAGCCGGGTAACTATGGCGTAGGAATGCTTTTTTTACCTACAGATCCTACTCGGCGAACCATTTGGGAAAATCGACTGGGTGTCATCGTTGAAGAAGAAGGGCAGCAACTTTTGGAATGGCGGGATGTTCCCGTGGATCCTAGCTGTCTTGGAGAATCATCCATGGAAAGCCAGCCAACTATCCGCCAGGTGTTTATCGGGATGGGTGAAGGGCAAGAGACGGGCCTTCCCTTTGAGCGGAAATTATATGTGATACGGAAACGTTTGGAACAGGAGGCGCGCGATGAGCTGTATGTTGTCAGCCTCTCTAGTCAGACGCTTGTCTATAAAGGGCTTTTAACTCCAGAACAAGTAGGCGGTTATTATGAGGATCTGCGTAATCCGCAGTATACCTCAGCGTATTCCTTGATTCACAACCGTTTTAGTACCAATACTTTCCCTAGTTGGCACAGAGCACACCCCAATCGGTATGTCCTGCATAATGGGGAGATCAATACCCTACGAGGTAATGTCAACTGGATGTATGCTCGTGAGAAAATGTTTGAGACAGATGTGTTTGGGAACGATCTGGATAAAGTTCATCCGATCATGGATATGGAGGGAAGCGACTCTGCGATTTTGGATAATTGCTTTGAGTTCTTAGCGTTATCTGGGCGCTCCCTTCCTCATGTAGCGATGATGATGGTTCCTGAACCTTGGGATAAAACCCCGATGGATAAGGAGAAACATGCGTTTTATGAGTACCACAGTTGTCTGATGGAGCCTTGGGATGGGCCGACAGCGATTTCTTTCTGTGATGGTCATCAAGTTGGAGCTGTACTTGATCGCAATGGACTTCGCCCGGCTCGGTATTATGTGACCTCGGAGGATATGATTATCTTCTCCTCTGAAGTGGGTGTAGTAGATGTCCCAGAAGAGACCATTGTGGAAAAAGGTCGTCTTCAGCCGGGTCGGATGTTACTCGTTGATTTGGAGGAAGGGCGGATTGTCTCTGATGGGGAGTTGAAACACCGAATTGCTACAGAGCATCCTTATCAGGAATGGTTGGATGAGCACCTTCTTCCTTTAGAGAAGTTAGCTGATGCGCCAGTAACGGAAGACCGCATCGATGAAGAGACACTGTACCGCTTGCAAAAGGTTTTTGGTTACACCTATGAAGAGCTTACCAAAAACTTGGCTCCTATGGTGACTGAAGGAAAAGATCCGATTGGTTCCATGGGGAATGATACCCCCTTGGCTGTTCTCTCGGATCGCTCGCAACTTCTCTACAACTACTTTAAGCAATCCTTTGCCCAGGTGACAAATCCTCCGATTGATGCGATTCGGGAAGAGTGTATCACCTCGACCCTGACAAATCTGGGGGCTGAGGGGAATCTTTTGCAACCTGAGCCGAATCATTGTCATCGGATTCGTTTAGAATCGCCGATGATTTCCAATGAGACGATGGCGAAATTACGGTATAACTCGTACCCGGAGTTTCAATCCCAGACGCTTTCTCTTCTTTTTCCAGCGAAAATAGAGGGGCAACAATTAGAGAGCGTACTCGATGCCCTCTTTACGAAAGCGGATCGTGCGATTGAAAATGGCATTACTCTGCTTATTCTCTCCGACCGTGGAGTCGATCATGAGTGTGCGGCCATCCCTACGCTCCTTGCAGTAAGTGGATTACACCATCACTTGGTTCGCCAGGGAACACGGACGAAGGTAAGCCTTTTGGTGGAGTCAGGGGAAGCGCGGGATGTGCACCACTTCTCGATGCTCCTTGGCTATGGTGCTGATACGATCAATCCATACCTTGGTATTGCTACGTTGAGGCATATGGTAGAGGAGCAATTGGTCGAAGGTGTTACAGCGGAAGAAGCTGTGACAAAATATCTCACCACGGCAACCGAGGGCATTGTGAAAGTAATGTCCAAAATGGGGATCTCTACGATTCAGAGTTACCGGGGTGCGCAGATTTTTGAAGCGATTGGCATTGGGCAATCCGTAATCGATCAATATTTCACACGGACGACCTCCCCCCTTTCTGGAATCGGTCTCGATGTTATTGCCCAGGAAAGCTTGATGCGTCATCAGGAGGCTTATCCTCCACGGGATAATGGAGAACGAACCTTAGATCCAGGAAGTGAATTGCAATGGCGGCGCAATGGTGAGTACCACGCCTTTAACCCGATGACGATTCATACCTTGCAACAGGCATGCCGCCTTGGAAGTTATGATCGGTTTAAGGAGTACTCTAAGCGTGCAAATGAGGAGCAGATTGCCTTTCTCCGTAGCCTTCTCGACTTTAATAGTGGACGTAAATCGATTCCGATTGAAGAAGTGGAATCTGAGGAATCGATTGTCCGCCGCTTTAAGACAGGAGCCATGTCCTACGGCGCCTTGTCTGAAGAGGCACATGAAGTTCTTGCCATTGCCATGAACCGTATTGGTGGGAGAAGTAACAGTGGTGAGGGTGGGGAGGACCCTGCTCGTTTTACTCCCGATGTGAATGGAGACTTCCGCCGTAGTGCGATCAAGCAGGTTGCCTCGGGGCGTTTCGGGGTATCCAGTCACTATCTGGTGAATGCTGATGAAATTCAGATCAAGATGGCCCAGGGGGCAAAGCCAGGGGAAGGAGGTCAACTCCCGGGGAATAAAGTGTATCCCAAGATTGCAGGAGTACGGGGTTCCACTCCGGGTGTGGGACTGATTTCTCCACCACCTCATCACGATATCTACTCCATTGAGGATCTTGCACAACTGATTCACGATCTGAAAAACAGTAATCCAGCAGCAAGAATTAGTGTCAAGTTAGTATCCAAACCAGGTGTAGGGACGATTGCCGCTGGTGTTGCTAAGGGATTAGCTGATGTGATCGTGATCAGTGGTTATGAAGGTGGGACAGGTGCCTCCCCGCGTACGAGCATCAAACATGCAGGCCTTCCCTGGGAGATGGGATTGGCTGAAGCCCATCAGACGCTCCTTCTCAATGATCTACGGGACCGTGTCGTCCTAGAGAGCGACGGGAAAATAATGACGGGCCGGGATGTTGTCGTAGCCGCTCTACTTGGGGCAGAGGAGTTTGGCTTTTCTACGGCGCCGCTAGTAGTCATGGGATGTATCATGATGCGGGCTTGTCACTTGGATACGTGTCCTGTAGGTGTTGCCACGCAGAACCCTGATCTTCGTAAGAAATTTACGGGTGATCCAGATCATGTGGTGAACTACATGATGTTCGTTGCTCGGGAAGTCCGAGAGACCCTGGCGGCACTTGGCTTCCGTAGTATGGAAGAGCTTGTTGGGCGTAATGATGTCCTTCAAATGGCGGAGCGTGCAAAGTCCCACTGGAAGGCACAAACCCTTGACTTAACCTCTCTGTTGTATCAGCCAGAGGTTCCTGAGGGAACAAAGCGCCACTTCTATCGTCCGCAAGATCATCGACTCGATGCAAGCCTAGATCGACGCGAGTTGATCCCGGCATGTAGCAAGGCGTTGGAAGAAGGGACAGAAGTAGAAGCTGCCTTCCCGATTCGCAATGTAGATCGGGTGACGGGGACGATTCTGGGTAGTGAAGTAACGAAGAAGTATGGGTCGGATGGACTGCCTGAAGATACAATCCGGCTTCATTTCCAGGGGTCAGCTGGCCAAAGTTTTGGAGCATTTGTCCCTAAAGGGATGACGCTGACCGTTGAAGGAGACGCCAATGATTATGTAGGAAAAGGATTATCCGGCGGGAAAATTGCGGTTTTCCCTTCGAAGAAATCGTCCTTTGTTCCAGAGGAGCAAACCCTGATCGGTAATGTCTCCTTCTACGGTGCAACTGCTGGTGAAGCTTATATTCGCGGAATTGCCGGGGAACGCTTCTGTGTACGAAACAGTGGAGTTCATGCGGTCGTAGAGGGTGTAGGGGATCACGGTTGTGAGTATATGACCGGTGGCCGCGTTGTCATCCTCGGTTCTGTGGGGAAAAACTTTGCCGCAGGGATGTCTGGAGGAGTCGCCTATGTGCTGGCGGAGGATCTGGATGTCTTCACCGCCTCCTGTAACCGGGAACTTGTTGATCTGGAATCCCTGGATGAGGATGAAGATATTGCTGAAGTAAGACAGATGATCGAAAATCATCTACACCATACAGGTAGTGAGCACGCGCGCAGGATTTTGGAAAACTGGGAAGCATCCCTTCCCAAGTTTGTCAAAGTGATTCCACATGATTATAAAGAAGTGCTACAATCCATTGCCGACTTAATGAGTGTAGGGATGAGTAGAAACGATGCTGCTACAGAGGCTTTTAAACGGAAACAGATGGATCAGCCGGTGATGCTCTCTAAAAAAGGAGAAGGAGAACCGGTACTCACAGGATAAGGAGGGGAGTCACATGGGAAAAGCCACAGGTTTTATGGACTATGAACGGAAAACGGCAGCTGAGAGGGATTCTTTATCCCGGCAAGAGGACTGGAAAGAGTACACCTTGCCATTTCCTGAATCCGAACTGAAAAAACAGGGCGCCCGCTGTATGGACTGCGCGACCCCCTTCTGCCATACAGGAGTTCAGATTAACGGGACGGACTCAGGATGTCCTCTCTATAATCTAATTCCCGAGTGGAATGAGCTGGTCTATCGTGGTAAATGGAAAGAGGCCCTAGAACGCCTGTTGAAAACCAACAACTTCCCTGAATTTACGGGTCGAGTCTGCCCTGCTCCTTGTGAAGGGGGATGTACAGTGGCGATTAACGATCCTGCAGTTGCTATTAAAAGCATTGAGCGGGAAATTATCGATCGTGGTTTTGCTGAGGGATGGATGGTGCCAAAACCGCCGACATCCCGTACAGGAAAGCAAATCGTTATCGTAGGCTCGGGTCCTGCTGGCCTTGCCGCCGCGGATCAACTGAATAAAGTGGGTCACTCGGTGACGGTATATGAGCGAGATGATCGTGTTGGTGGCTTGTTGATGTATGGCATTCCCAACATGAAGTTGGAGAAATCTTTGGTAACGCGGCGCGTAGAGTTACTTGAAGCAGAGGGTATCCGTTTTGTTACAGGGGTAGAGATCGGAAAAGATATCTCCCTTGAGCAGCTTCGTGCGGATGCAGATGCTGTGATCCTATGTGCAGGCGCTCAAAAACATCGTGAGCTTTCTCTTCCAGGACACGATCTACCTGGTGTGCATCTGGCGATGAAGTACTTGACTCAATCGACAAAGGCTCTTCTCGATGATGAGTACAAAGCGGATATCGATGCGAAAGGGAAGGATGTCATCGTTATCGGTGGCGGAGATACAGGGGCGGATTGTGTAGCCACGGCCCTTCGTCAGAAATGTAAGAGTGTCGTGCAGTTTGGCCGTCACCCTCGTCTACCTGAAGAGCGTCCAGAAAATAATCCATGGCCCCAAATGCCCCATGTCTTCACCATGGATTATGCCTATGATGAAGCAGAGGCCCGTTTCGGTCGGGATCCTCGCCGCTACTCAATCATTACAAAAAAACTAGTAAATGATGATAAGGGCAACCTGAAGGAACTTCACACAGTAGAAGCAGAAAAAGTGATAGCGGAGGATGGTAGTCATACCTTCCGTGAAATTCCTGGTAGTGAAAAAGTATGGCCTGCTCAGTTAGTATTTGTCGCTACTGGTTTTGAAGGAACTGAGGATGCCTTGCTGGAAGGTTCTGATTTGGATCATCAAAATCGTCGTGTCACCGCAGAATACGGGAAATATGCAACCAATCTCGATGGAGTATTTGCCGCTGGTGATGTTCGCCGAGGGCAGAGCTTGATTGTGTGGGCGATTCTCGAAGGCCGAGAAGCTGCTCGTGAGTGTGACCGTTATCTGATGGGTGAAACGGATTTGCCATAAGAAGTTGCCGCCGCTGGGCGGCTTTTTTTTTGTGAAATATGTTTGCATCAAAAAATCAATATGATAGACAAAGGGATTTTCGGGTTTTATCCATATCATAATCTCGTGTAAAATATAAAAAAGAGGGAATGTATTGAAAATAACCTGATTAATAAATTCTGTTTTACTGGTCCAATACTTTAATTAATAAAGGAGAATCTTGATGGTCCAAATAACAAATAAGTTGGATAATTTAAATTGGAATGAACTTGAGTCAGTCTTTCTGTCGGCTGGGTGGAAAAAACATAAGAAAGATCTTTTAATAAGGGTTTTTTTGGCTAGTTCTTTCGTGGCAATAGCTTATGAGGAAGGTAAGATTGTTGGATGTGGTCGAGTACTTTCTGATGGTGAAATGTATGCTTGTGTCTATGATGTTGTGATTCATTCCGAATATCAAGGAAAAGGGATTGGAAAAGCGATAATGAGTAATATTCTTTCAGAGTTAAAGGATATTCCTTTTGTCCATTTAACAGCTACGACTGGTAATGAACTGTTTTACACCAAGCTCGGACTAAAAAAACATAATACTGCTATGGCAAGATCTCTCAATCCTGAGTATACGAATGAATACTTAAGTAACTTTTAAAAACTATAAACAAAGCTGGAACGTTGATTGTAAAATCGCGTATTGTAATGAAAATAAACAATAAAAAGGTGGCTTCAGACTTGTGAACAGTACCGCGAGGAACTGGTGGCCCCTGGATCCTTGCAACAATAATATATTTATCTATTTTGGACACAAAACAAAAATTAGCTTCGAATAATAGAATGGAAGCGTTTTTCCTTACTCAAAGGGGTCTTGATTGGGACACTGGCGAAAGCTAGTGTCCTTCGCTTTGATGAGAAGCTGGGTAATGGTCAGCTTCTTTTTTTTGTGATATACCAGAAGGAACATTTACTCTGCGGTGCTCCTGTATTAACATAGGGATATTGGTGACTAATCAGCCCGAGTGAATGGACGAACCCTCCTTTAGGATATTATCTCCCTTTGTGAAATCCCTTGAATATCACTGTAACTAACTGCTAGATGCATGGGTTGATATAAGTGTGGATGGTTCGACTTGTAGTTCCTCAACCAGTTTGATTTAACTTATAGATTAAGAGAGTTCTGTACTCTTTACCTGAAAGTGATTATTTATAGAAGAAGGGAACTTACCCATGCTGGACACTGTAGAAACACTTGAAATTAGTCGATACCTTCGCCTTCATCGTGAGATGAAAGAGCATGGAGATACTGATCGAGCTGAGAAGTTACTGGACCTTGCCCGAAAAGCCCGTTCCCAGGAATTTGTGTTGGCGCTGTGTGGTCATTTTTCTGCGGGGAAGTCGACTATGCTGAATGAACTATACGGGGAAGAACTACTCCCGACCAGCCCGATTCCAACCAGTGCCAATGTGGTTGCTGTGCGCAATGGCGAGGATCGGGTGGTACTGACACTACGGACTGGAGAGCGGTTGTTGTTCAATGGGGCCTATACTGAGGCAGAACTAAAGGCCCTGGCGAAGAATGGGGATGAGGTAGTTGCTGTGGATCTTTGGCGTTCCAATGGTCGCTTACCTGAGGGGACTGTACTCCTAGATACCCCTGGGATCGACTCCACAGATGATGCCCATCGAGTAGCGACAGAATCCGCGTTGCATTTAGCGGATGTCCTTTTCTATGCCATGGATTACAACCATGTCCAGTCCGAAGTGAACCTTCAGTTTGTGAAGGAATTAAAACAACGGGGCAAGCGAGTCTACCTGGTGATTAACCAGATAGATAAACATCGAGAAAATGAACTTTCCTTTGCTGACTATCAAAAGAGCGTTGAGAAATCTTTTTCTGATTGGGATATTGATGTGGATGGGTACTACTATACATCGCTCAGACAAAAGGATCACCCTCATAATGAATGGGAGCAACTAAAATCCACCTTTATTCAAATGATGCAGGAACCTGAGCAATGGGTTACGCGAAGCATTCACCAGGAAGCCAAGTACCTTATCGGTGAGCATATCGCGGACCAAGAGCGTCGCTTAGTAGCTGAGGCAGGGAAATTTGAATCACCCGAATCCTGCGCTACCCTTGAATCGGAGATGGCTGGAAAGAAGCAAGAAAAGGCATCCATCCGACAAGAGTTGGATCTAAAAAAATCGGACTTCCTACGTAGTTTAGAAGAGATCACAAGTAACGCGTACTTGTTTCCCTTTGAGATGCGAGAGAAGGCGAAGGATTATTTAGAGACACAGTTAACCGATTTTAAAGTGGGATTCCTTTTCTCCAAGGGGAAAACGGAACAGGAACGAGAACGAAGGAAACAGGTCTTTTATGAAGCGTTGCGTGAAGCAGTAGATAATCAGCTGGATCGGCACGTACGTGAAACGGTCGTCCGCTTTCTGAAGGAAAATGATGTGTACAAAGAGGAACGCGGACAGGAGATCTATGGTGCAGATCGTACCTTTAAACCAGAGATGCTAGAGGAGATGGTGAAGACAGGGGCCAGGCTTACAGGGGACTATGTACTGAAGTATACTCAGGATCTCGCCGCGGCGATCAAGGGAGTTAGCCAACGCCAAGCAAGGGAGTGGCTCGAGAGTTTCATCGGTGAAATCGAGGGAAAACTATCTGGCCGACTCGATGAGATTCATGCTCAGCTAGAAGAGCTAGAGGGACAACTCACCCATCATCGTGAATTCGCTGAACAAACAGCGCAACTATTCTCCTACAAGGAACAACTAACAAGAGTCCTTACATCCAATCAACCCTTTGAGGATGAAAGCATTACGGAGCAGGAACTTACTGTACTTGGTTTAGCCGAGATGGAAAAAGGCTCAGGAGAAACGATCACTGCCTCTATAGCCGATTTAGTTTCTTCAGATGCGCAATTATTTGAGCATGTCGTAGCAATGGCATCGACTGAGGAAGTCCCCGAAGTGCTAGAAATGGCATCTGCAACGAAAACTACTAGAAGCACAATTAGAGAGGAACCTGAACAGCAGGTGATCACTGGAGTAACGAGAGTGGAAGAGATCCTTGCTGATCTAGAGAGTCTCTCGGCCCATAGAGAAGAGTTAGCCAGCAAACGGAAACGAGCAGAGGAACGCAAATTTACCGTCGCCCTTTTTGGAGCATTTAGCGCAGGGAAATCCTCCTTTGCCAATGCCCTAATCGGTGAGAGAGTCTTGCCCGTTTCCCCGAATCCAACTACAGCAGCAATAAATCGGATTGGCCCTCCAACAGCAGAGCATGCTCATGGTGAAGCCGTCATTACCTTTAAAACAGCGGCAACATTGCTCGAGGATATGAAACAGGTATATCGCTTGTTCCATCAGGAGATCAGTACCCTAACAGAAGGGCTATCTGGGATTGCGGAATTGCTCAAGCAACCGATCACCCATCCACGTCAAAAGACAGCTCTTCCTTTTCTCAAGGCAGTAAGTGCAGGGTACGACACCTTCTCCGAACGCCTAGGAAACACTGTCACCCTTCCCCTTGAAGAGTGGGCTACCTGGGTGGCGCAAGAGGAAAAAGCCTGTTTTGTAGAGGTTGCGGATCTATATTACGATTGTCCGCTTACTCGTAAGGGAGTAACCCTCGTCGATACTCCTGGAGCCGACTCGATCCATGCCCGCCATACGGATGTGGCCTTCCGCTACATTAAAGAAGCAGATGCTATCCTTTTTGTTACCTATTACAACCATGCATTCTCCCGGGCTGATCGTGAATTTCTCATTCAGCTAGGACGAGTGAAAGATGCTTTCTCCATGGATAAAATGTTTTTCCTGATGAACGCCGCTGATTTGGCTGCTTCTGAGGAGGAGAAACAAGGAGTACTCCATTATATTCAGGATCAACTCCTTACCTATGGTATTCGCAACCCTCGTCTCTTCCCTGTTTCTAGCCTCTTAGCCTTAGAGGAGAAGAATGAACAAAAAGAATCAAATCAACCCTCAGGCTTAGCCGCCCTTGAGGAGGCCTTTTATCGCTTTTTGAGTAGGGATTTACAGACAGTCACCCTTCATAGCCTTCAGAATGGGGTAAAGCGAGCACTGAGCATGGTGCAAAGCCTGCTTGATGCGGCAAAACAAGGCAACGAAGCAAAACAAAAGCAACGAGAAGAGCTACAAGCTCAGCTTATCTCCTTCCAGCAGGCGGTTGGTAAGGTTGATGGTGGAGCAGATGAACAGGCTCTGCGTCGCGAAATTGAAGAGCTTCTCTACTATGTGCGTCAACGGATGTTCCTCCGTTATAAGGATGTGTTTGGGGAGATATTTAGCCCCGGGGTGTTGCGGGAGGATCGAGGGGAGATCAAAGAAATCTTCCGCTCCTGTATCCTGGAGCTAATCGATTTTATCCGTCATGATTTAACACAGGAGCTACGAGCCACTTCCCTTCGTATCGAAGGTTGGGAAGAGAATCGATTAACCGATCAGGCTAACGAGTTAGCTTCAACAAGTCGAGGGATTAATCAGGGGCTGCTTCTCTCTGAGGAACCAGCGTTTTCCGCCTCGATTATCGAGTGGGAGACTCCTTTCCCAGAACTATCCCTCGATTCCTTCAAGAAAATTGCTAATTCCTTTAAAGGAAGCAAATCCTTCTTTGCCAAGGATGATAAAGCACGAATTCGCGAAGAGATAAAGGAAGTATTGGAGACAGCGGTACAAGGGTATGCAGAGATCGCTGGTGAAAAAATGTACCTGCACTATCAGGATGCATGGCGAAATGCGCTTATCCAGTTGAAAGAGAAAGCCAACCGTGAAGGAACACGCTGGTTTGAAAGTCTTCTCCGCGCCCTGTCAGATGATACGGATCCAAGTGTTCTCGAAAATAAAGTGGCCTCCCTACAACAGGAAGTCACAGAAATGGAACAACTGTTGAACCGGAAATGATCATGATCAGGGGAGCTACGTGATATCAGAGGAGAAAATGGAATCTGTTATGGGGATAGGTACATTAGAACGTAGAAGGTGAATGACTTGCGTGGGAAAGTACAATGGATCAGCATGTTAGTGACCAGTGTTTTACTGGTAGTATTGGGTACGAGTATCTATTTGTTTGCCATCTCGAGCAAAAACCTAGATGAAAAGCCTAGAACGAAAAAAATAGACTTTCAACAAACAAAACATAGAGAGACAGAGAAGAGACAAGTAGTGCCTCTAAGCCTCCAGCAAAAGAAAGTAGAACAAGTGTTAATGGATTACGAAGGCCGCTCTCCTACTTATTGGGGAGAAAGTGTACCAGGTGTTAAACATCACTTGGATACAAAGAAAAAAGTAATGACCCTTACCTTTGATGCTTGTGGAGGGCCTAGAGGTAGCCAAGTAGATAAGAGGCTCCTTCAGTATCTAGAAAATGAGAAAATCCCTGCAACTCTCTTTATCAACAGCCGTTGGATCGATGCCCATCCAAAACGGTTCCGTCAACTTGCAGCAAACCCATTGTTTGAAATAGCGAATCACGGAACCGAGCATCGTCCTCTATCTGTAAATGGTCGTTCCGTCTATGGAATCAAAGGAACCCAGGGTATCCGCGAAGCACTCAATGAAATTTTGTCCAATCAGCGAAAAATTGCTTCTATCACAGGGAAAGCTCCTCGCTATTTTCGTTCAGGAACCGCCTACTACGATGATGTATCCGTAGCAGCAGCGCAGAAGTTGGGGGTTCAGATCGTCAACTTCGATATCCTCGGGGATGCTGGTGCAACTTATAATCGTGAACAGGTCAATGAAGCGTTATTACACGCCCGTGCAGGTTCGATCATCATTCTTCATATGAACCAACCCGAGAGCGAAACAGCAGAGGGCGTACGTGATGCAGTGCCTGTGTTACGGAAGAAAGGGTTTCGCTTTGTGAAGGTGGGAGATGTAGGGGCGAGATAATAGGGAAAGTGAGGGAACGTTTTTAGTTGGATAACGCAATACGTAGCTATATCCATAAAAACACCTAAAACATCCCTTTTCAGGAAAATTTTATATATCTGAAGGTCTATGAAAAAGGGGTCACTTTGCAACCTTACAAAGATGTAAGGTTGATGTAAGGTAAATCCATAGTAAGAGACCGACTCGCCCAGTAAAGTAAGAATCAATGTGATGTGTTCAATAACCTACATGAATGAGTAGAGTCGTGCAGGACAAGTTAAATGATTTAACCGGAGGGACTACAGCAGAGGTTATAGCGGGATGTGGGGTGGGCTGTCGATAATGGAGATGACGTGATAAACTTGTCTTTAGGCTCCGAATATAATGTGCCCGATGAACCATTAGCTAAACTAGAATAGGGGATCAATCAAGGAGTCTCCGTATTAGGGTATTACTTAGCGATTTTTAACAACTATACTTAGAGAAAAACTGGGGGAGTTGGAGTGAAAAAAGTAAGTGCTGTCTTGTTGTCTTCTGCTTTGGTAGTCGGGGCAATGGGTATTACCCTGAATAATCCTACTATTCATGCAAAGGAAGCCGCTGGAAAGGTATCGATCACGAACGAGTGGACTAAAAATAAAATTGCCAAGGGAGTAAAGACCCGTGGCAGTGAACGGACTAAGGTTCTTGTAGAATTGGCGGCTTCACCAACAGGTGTTGCGGCAATGAACAAAAGCGTGTCCACCTCACAATTAAATAAACAATTGACTTCACAACGGGATCAAGTCCTCAAAGTAGCGGAGGATGAAGTACCCAATATACATAAGAGTCGTAACTATGATTCGGTGTTTTCTGGTTTTTCTGCTACATTACAAGGACAAGATGTTAGTAAGCTGGCAAAGATACCAGGTGTTAAACGCATCTGGCCCAACACTCGCTTTAAAGCTAGTTTGAAAGAGAGCGTGCCCCTGATAGGCGCTCCTGATATTTGGAAGAGGAAAGATTCAAAAGGATCAGCTATTAACGGTAAAGGGATCCGAGTGGCTGTTGTAGATTCAGGTGTAGACGCTACCCATCCTGATTTGAAAGGGAACGTCATCGGTGGCTACGACTATATAGAAAATGATAAAACTCCCCAGGATGAATTTTTTCATGGTACCCATGTCGCAGGAATCATTGCCGCGAATGGGAAATTAAAAGGTGTTGCACCCGGGGCGTCAATCTTGGCCTATCGTGTGATGGGTAAAGGGGGTTATGGTACCTTAGAGAATATCCTAGCGGGTATAGAAGGGGCTGTAAAAGCGAAAGCCGACATCATGAATCTCTCCTTGGGGTTGCCCGAGCATAATTCACCAGAAGATCCCGTAGCAATCGCAGTAGATATAGCTGCATTAAAAGGAACAATCCCTGTAGTTGCCAATGGGAACGAAGGGCAGGAGGGCGACTGGACTTTGAGGTCACCTGCCACTTCCCGGGAAGCTATTTCCGTGGGTGCGTCCATGAAACCCCTTGATGAACCTCATTTAAAGTTTGTAGGGGAACGAAAAGTTGCCAATATGATGATGGTAAATGGGTCCCCTAAATTCCCATCAGGTAACCTTCAAATAGTCGATGTAGGAAATGGAAATGCATCGGACTATAAAGGGAAAAATGTAAAAGGGAAATTGGTAGTGGCTAAGCTTGAGGGTAATCTTAACGTTAAATCGACTCTTGCTAAGAAAAATGGTGCTGTTGGATTGATTCTGGATGAGGCTGATGCCAATTTAAAGTTGTCAGGCAAAGGCTCTCATGCTCCAACAGCGAGTATTTTAGAAGATTCGAGAGATTGGTTTCTCAAGAACTTAAAGGCAGGAAAAACCGCTACAACAGTAACCAATACGAAACAAGAACTGATGGCTGATCTTAGTTCCAAAGGTCCTGTCGCTGGAAGCTGGGCAATTAAGCCGGATGTAACCGCACCAGGTATGGAAATTACAAGTACCCTGCCCCATGGAAAATATGGTAGCGAAACGGGGACAAGTATGGCGGCACCTCATGTGGCAGGTGCAGCTGCGCTCATCAAACAAGCCCATCCCGATTGGGGAGGGCAGGAAATCAAAGCAGCGCTAGCGAACACGGCTACCTCCCTTCACGATAGTAAGGGAAAGGTATATCCTGCCTATGTGCAAGGATCTGGACGGATCGATATTCCAAAAGCGATAGATACTCAGACATTGATCATGCCATCCAATTTGAGCTTTGGTAAGCTGGAACATCGTTCTGGGACAGTTCAGGTTCACCGGCAGACAGAAGTTAAAAATCTAGCAAAAACGGATAAATCCTATCAAGTGAAGGCACAGCTTTTTAATGGAAAAAGTAAAATTAAGGTGGATGTGCCGAAGTCATTAACAGTGAAAGGCACCAGCAAGTCAGAATTAAATATCGGTCTAAAGGTGGATTCGAGTCTACCCCGTGGAATATACACCGGTCAAATACAATTACAGGACGGTAAAAAAACGCTGAAGCTCCCTTTCACCGTATTGATTGATCCTAAAGATTATCCATTAGTAACCGCTTTTGCAGTAAGTCCAAATGCATTCTCCCCTAATAGTGACGGGATTATTGATAAAGCGGCCCTTTCTTGGTATCTGCCTACGCAGGTAAAGAGCCTCAATCTATCTGCGATCAAATTAAACCAAGACGGGAAGCCTGCTGGTCGATACACTATTTTTAGTAAATCTTATCCTAAGGATAGAATGAGTGAACAAGTTTGGGGTGGGAAGGATGAGAAGGGCAAAGCTCTACTAGATGGGGTATTTAATATGAAACTGATTTCTAATAATCAAGATAGAAAATACAGTCAATATCAGCCAGCAGTTATTGATCGGAAAGCACCGAAAGTGAAAATGGCAAGTACCTTCTCCTCAGCAAAGATCAAAGGGAGTATTCAAGATTTGCTGTTGGAACCTGTAGCGATCCAATCAGGACTCTCGCCTGAGCCTGTAAAAGTAACTTGGAAGAAAAAAGGGACCAAGTATAAGACGTGGAAACCGATTCCTGTGATGGACAATTACAATGGTAAAAGCCTACTACCCTTCTCCTATAGTTTCAAAAAAGGAACCTTCAGTAAAGGAACAACAAAAGTTTGGATCAAAGTAGTGGATGATGCTGGTAACGAGACGAAAAAAGAGGTTAAAGTAACCATCAAATAATTCGCCTAATCCTAACAGTGAGAAAAAACGTCCTCTGATAAACCAGAGGACGTTTTGTTATGAATCAGTGGACTCGAACCTAGGCAACGATTTAACCCTCTATCGATGGTAATTGCGGTTATTAATCAGGTGACCTTAGAAAACCGGGATACTCTGTTTAGGTTGATCTTAAGGGGATGTCTAAAGATTTATTACTATGGCTAGATTGGGATCAGGCGTGTTGATTACTTAGAAAAAATAGGGGTAGTACTAGAGGATCTGTTATCAGGAAAAATACCTAAATAAAGTAAAATCTATCGGTAAGTCTCGGGATATGCTATCATCATTTAATTTGATGGAGTTAAAGAATAAGACATCCCTTAGAGAAAATTATATGATAGACTATATTTGGTAGTAGCCTATTGGGCGGGCGGTCACACGAACCCTCGAAGGAGGGGGGTGAGGCCGATGGAGCTTCTTAGTCTGATCGCTAAGGTGGCTGGTGTAGTAGTACACGCATTAGCTGTCTATATCGCGTATCAGACACTCAAAAAGAAGTAACCCGCTCCCAGGCAAAGGTCTGCGGGTTACTTCTCGCTAACTGTGGCCGTTCGTCTTCGGCAGCTACCTGGCGGTAGGGGGGCACCCTGCCGCCGTTACTATTTCTATCCAAAGGATACCATGGATATGCTTGTGCTGTCCATAGAATAGGGGTAAACTTTGGCACTTAAACAACAATTGGGAGTTCGATATACGAAGGAAAGGAGTCCGCAAAAAATCCTTTTGTGCGCTTCTCTAAGCCCTTTTAAATTAGACAGCAGGGTAGGGAATTGGTTTCTTTCTATGAATTGGCACGCCGAGAGCCGGAGCACCCAAGGCTTTTCTGATGAGCATAGTGGGAATTATCAGTACCCCGATGGTCGCTTGAGTTGTTGTTAGCGTCCGCTACTCTGGTCTCTTTTTGGACATCGGTCAAAGATAAGAAAAATGGGCCGAAAGAAATGAATCTCTTGACATAATTAAACAACATAAAATATGATCGATATTGCTTAACTATTTATGAAAATAGGTAGTCGATTATTATGATATTGACATCAACATAGAGGTAATAGATTTGAGAACATATTTTTTATAATATAAAAAGGAGTGAATACTAAATATTATTTATAAAAAGGATTTTCAAGAGGTTCGGTCGTTTTATTTGTAATGCAACGTTAACATTGCTTCAATGGGCTATTGAAATATCCCTTGAAATATGGGGACATATCATACTTCCTTTTATGTTGTTATTCTGGCTGATAAAATGGCTTGTAAAAAAAGTTAAACAAACATTTTGATTGTTTTTTTATTCTGCTAAAAAAACCAAGGTGTAAGTGGTGAAATCATGACGAAATCAGGCTTTGTCCATTGTGACATGGATTCTTTAGATGACAATGAAAACTTTACGCAGCTTTTTCTTCTATCAAACTTTGGCAGTGTGTTTCTGTGACATATAAGCTAGAGATAACGCCAACAAAGCTGACTGCGGCAAATAATAAGAGGCCACCAATGTAGTCATGAAAGACGTATTGAGGTTCACCATTTACTACATTACCATTACTACTTATATCCATGATCCATCCAAAGATAGATTGTAGCAAAGCAACTCCCAAAAAGATTCCCGCATTGAGAAATGCTAGGGCCATGCCGCTAATGGAAGGAAGTACTACCTCTTTGACTACGGCAAAAGTAATCACAATCTGAGAGGCAGATGCTCCAACAAGAAGGTAAAGAAGCCAGCCACTCCAACCAGGATTCCATGGTAGAAAAGCAAGCCCTACCCAGCCGACTAAAGAGAGTAAATTTCCTAGAATAATCATGGGTTTTCGTAATCCAATTCTATCGGAAAACCAACCAATCCCTAGTGAGGCTAAACCATAGGCGGCAAGTGCCAAGGTGGTATATAAAGAAGCATCGTTGTTGGAAAGATGGAAGCCATCTTGCAATAATGGAATGCCCCATAGTCCAGCAAAGGCATAGAACGTGGAGTTTGTTCCTATGCCGGCACCTAGGGTAAACCAGATATTTTTATTGTGTAAAATCGTTTTCAAATCGAGTAGCCATGGCTTTGTAGAGACCACCCGTTGAGTTTGGATATATTGATTGCCAGGCTTAAAACCTGCATCTTGTGGTGAGTCACGAACAAATAAATTGGTGAGGATTGAGAGAGCGATAGAAAGAATCCCAGCTCCAATAAAAATACTTCGCCAAGAAAACCATTGTAAGAGCACGGCTAATGGTTGGGCAGCTAAGACGGATCCTAGATTGCCAAGTAGCATGGTGATCCCACTGATCCACCCATATTGATTTTCCTGAAACCATAAACTGTTGCTTTTCATAATGCCCACAAAGATGGTGGAAACACCAAGTCCAACAATGAATGGTCCTAGACTAGCAACAGCAAAGGAAGGAGCCAATCCAAATACGATGGAACCTAATCCAGCAATGACCGCCCCAATGCTGACGTTTAAACGTGACCCCCATCGATCAATTAGGATACCTGATGGAATCTGCATCGCAGTATAAGTATAGAAATGCATCGAGGCCAATGTACCCAGCGCCGCTGCTGAGATATGGAACTCACCCCGTACAGCCTCCGAGAAGGCTCCTGGTGCAAAGCGATGAAAGAAACCAAGGATGAAGGATAAGGTTAGCAAAGTGAAAATGGTTCTACGAACTCGAAGAAAACCGAAGGTAGATAGATCAGTCATGGAAACTCCTTTGTAGTGAAGGGTGGCCCCTACAGGCATCAATCTCATTAATTTAAGTACTTGTCCAAGACTTAATTATTCACTTCATGGGACTACAATTGCTAGTAGTCGGGTTGGTTTGGTCCAACCGCCTCTTGTTGGTATGTTTTCTCTGAGGACTGTATCCCGTAGTATATAGTTGTGTTGTTCTTCGAAAGATAAGATTTATTTCTAAAGGTAGCAAGAATTATTTAGGAAGTCAAATTAGTTAACGCATATACTTTGTTAATAGGAATAATTAAATACTAAGAAAGATGCTACTTTAAAGAGTAAATATAGCGTAAATACTATGTGTGACAACTAATTAATTTAGGGAAGGAAATATATTATTATGATTATCAAGAGCAAATCTTTTCAGTTAAATTAAATCAGATATGTATAGTAAAAAGAAAAGGGGGTAAGTGTTTAGTTAGATGAAGTCAGATTGAAAAAAGACCTTTCATTCGACTCAATAGAGTCGATTGTGAAGCGTTTTGGAGTAGATGTTTATCGTGTAACAGTTGGAGATAAGAAAATGTTATTAAAGATTCATTCACAGAAGGATCTTTTTCAACGTGAGACGAAGTGTTTTAGAAAGGCTAAGGTGAGTGGTTGAAATGAATCTGGATAGTAAGGATTTTTCATTTTTACTTAAACAATCTAATTCTATAACGAAAAATTATCATATTAAAGAATTGAAAGGAGGGTTATCTGGAGATGATAAGTTCCTGATTGAGAATGAAGATGGAACGAAGGTTATCATGCAACTATTTAATTTAATAGAATAAAATCGTAAAAAATATGAATTTAATGCACTTCGAAAGTTAATCAATATAATGTAAATTGCCCACGAGCAATTGAATTGAAAAAGGTTGATAAAGAAGGAAAAGGATATATGATCGTATCATATATTGAAGGAGATAGTGTGGAAAATGAACTAACATACCTTTCTGAATCTGAACAATTTCAAATTGGTTTAGAATCAGGGAAAGAATTGAAAAGAATTCATCAATATAGGGCACCTAATAATATAGAGCCATGGTTTAATCGAAAGTTAGAGAAGCACAAAAAATATGTAGATCAATATTTAGCTACAAGTATTAGGTTTCATCAAGATAAAGTAATCTTATCGTTTATTGAAGAAAATATAAAATTTATGAAGGGGCGCCCAAATTTATTTCAACACGATGACTTCCATATAGGAAATATCATTGTTAAAAATGGAAAATTAGCTGGTATAATCGATTTTAATTCACATGATTGGGGAGACCCTGTTCATGAATTTATCAAAATTGGGATGTTTAGTAGACAAAAAAGCATTTCTTTTTGTATTGGTCAAATCCTAGGGTATCACGATAAAACTGAGCCTCCAGAATCGTTTTGGATTCTATATTCTCTCTATTTAGCGATGTGTTTGTTTTCATCAGTTGTCTGGTCTTTAAAATTTATACCCGAGGAAGTAGATTGTATGTTGAATAAAATATATACTGTAATAGATGATCATAATTCCTTCAAAAGTATTAAGCCTAGTTGGTATAAAATATAGAAGGTAGATTTATATGTGATATCATTTATATCGGAGAAACAGATGATTCAATGTCTATTCTGCAATAGGATGTAAAAACGAGGAGCGGCCTAGGCTGCTCCTCGTTTTATAACCCCCACTAAAAAGTTCAACATCGCATAGACCGCAGTAAACACGGTAACCGATCCTACATCCTTCCGAGGATCGAGGCAGACGATGTCCATCGCTTTTACCTTGGGATGATTGCCTGCGATCAGCATGGCTTCCAAGAGCTCCTCTGTTCGCATCCCGCCAGGCATGCCCGCTGGGGTGCCTGGGGCAGAGGAGAGATCAAGGACATCCATATCCAGGGTGAGGTAAATCGTGTCTACCTCCTTCTCTAATTGAGAGAGGGCGTGACGAATGGTTGCTGGGACCCCTTTTTTACGTGCTTCTTTCAACGTAATACCATTAACTCCTACCTGATCAGCATACTTTTTCAAGGATCGGGAGTTAAAGAAACCATGTAACCCGATGTTCCAGACATCAGATCCTCTTAGGGTACCACTTTCGATCAAATTACGAATGGGGGTACCATTGGCAGGCCCAAACTCCTCGAGAGGGCGGAGGTCATAGTGGGTGTCTAGTTGCAAGAGTCCGATTCGCTCCGACGGGTGAGCTTCCTTCCACCCCTGAACGAGCATCGCGGTGATCGAATGATCTCCCCCGATGGTGATCGGAAGTGTTTGTGGTAGGTGTTTTCTAAAGGATGCCATTGCTTCACGGATGTTGCTGTGACACTGGGAAATATCTGTGACATGTTGGCGTACATCACCAAAGTCCGCTACACGAAGAGGGGTTAGGTCTATTTCCTCCTCCAGATGATAAGGGTTAAAGGAACGCCATGCCCGCCGGAAAGCGTCCGGGGTTTCACTTGCTGCCGAGGAACTGATTGAGGAGCGAGACAAGGGTACACCCAGAATAGCCACATCGATATCGTCTGCAAAGGGGGATGTGCCATCAATATTTAAAGGATGAATCCATTCATGTACCTTTGGTTCAGTAACTTTTTCATCCCGATGCCAGCGAAAAGGTGGCGGATTGAGCATGGGGTAGGGGAAAGTTTTCATGGGGGAACCTCCTTGATAGAGTCGATAACTTTAAATAGAAAGGAGGTGAAAACGAGTGATGCAGGTTTTCCACCTCCTCTGCCATTAGTAGGTAGCGTTTACACCCGCAAACCATCACGGACAACCACTTGACCAGTCTTGATGACTGTGCGTGCATGGTTGACCCCATAGGCATACTGTAAGCTCCGGTAGTCGGATACATCATAAAGTACGAGATCCGCTTTCTTACCTTTTTCCAGGCTACCGACTTCATGTCCACGCCGGATGGCATGGGCGGCATTGATCGTCGTTGCGGTGAGGGCTTCTGCTGGAGTCATCCCCATTTTAAGGCAACCTAGATTCATGATAAGGGGTAATGAAACCGTAGGGGAGGAGCCTGGATTGCAGTCGGTGGAAAGTGCGACTGCGACTCCCGCATCGATCATTGCACGGGCATCCGCAGAATCGGCCATGAGGAAGAAGGCGGTTCCGGGGAGAAGGACAGCGACCGTGCCTGCCTCAGCCATCGCGCGAATGCCTTCCTTTGAGGCGCGGAGGAGATGATCCGCGGAGACAGCGCCTACTTCTGCGGCCAACTCTGCACCAGCGTAGGGTTCGATCTCATCTGCGTGAATTTTAGGGGCAAGCCCGTGTTTTTTCCCAACTTCTAATATGCGGCGGGATTGCTCGGGAGTGAAGACACCGCGCTCACAGAAGACATCGTTAAATTCGGCTAATCCCAGGCGTGCCACTTTTGGAATCATTTCATTAACCACGAGGTCGACAAAATCGTCGGGACGATCACGGTACTTGCTGGGAACAGCATGGGCACCCATAAAGGTAGAGACGATATCGATCACATGGGTACGGTTTAACTCCTGGGCCACTTCTAACTGTTTCTTTTCATGTTCCCACTCAAGTCCATAGCCGCTTTTCGCTTCTACGGTAGTCACTCCCTGGAGCAGGAATGCATCCAGACGACGGCGACTTTCGGTGAGAAGCTGTTCATGATCCGCTTCCTTAGTAGCACGGGTGGTAGAGTGAATGCCTCCGCCTGCGGCCATAATCTCCATGTACGTAGCGCCCTGGAGACGTTTTTCAAATTCATTTTCCCGGCTGCCTGCATGGACAAGGTGGGTGTGAGGATCAACGAGGCCAGGTGTTACTAGGCGACCGGTTGCGTCGATCTCCTTCGCCTCTGCGAGACGATCCTGGTATTGGGTGAGAAGTTCTGCATCGGTGCCCACAGCTTGGATACGTCCATCTTCGATCCAAACGCTACCATCTTCGATAATCTTTAAGTCTTCCATAGCATTTCCTGTTAAGGGTGCCTTGGAGCTACCCGCTAGGGTGACAAGCTGAGTAGCATGGCGGAGAAAGAGGGGGGAGTGTGTGGACATGGTGTTCATAGAATCTCCTCCAAATAAGTTGGTCAAGGGGTTCGCCAAACTGATCCGTGATCAAACTACTGATTCTCTATACGTCCAAGATATCAGGATTCGTTATCCTTTAGCATCGGGATGTGTACACCGCGCTCTTGGGCAGTTTCTACCGCTTTTTCATAGCCAGCATCCACGTGACGGGCAACACCCATTCCTGGATCGCTGGTTAGGACACGCTCCAAACGCTTGGCGGCAGCTTCGGTACCATCTGCGACGATCACCATGCCTGCGTGGAGGGAGTAGCCCATTCCAACGCCGCCCCCATGATGAACTGAGATCCAGCTTGCTCCACCGACTGCGTTGACGAGGGCGTTTAGAATTGGCCAGTCAGCTACCGCATCACTACCATCCTTCATGCCTTCGGTTTCACGGTTAGGCGAAGCTACCGAACCAGAGTCGAGGTGATCCCGTCCGATGACAATCGGGGCTTTTAGTTCACCCTTAGCTACCATGTCATTGATGATCTGTCCAAAGCGGGCACGCTCGCCATAGCCGAGCCAGCAGATACGGGAGGGAAGACCTTGGAAGGCGATTTTCTCCTGTGCCATGCGGATCCAGTGGCAGAGGGCTTTGTTGTCCGCAAATTCCCGGAGGATCACTTCGTCTGTTTTATAGATATCCTCTGGATCCCCCGACAGAGCAACCCAGCGGAAGGGACCTTTGCCTTCGCAAAATTGAGGACGGATGTAAGCAGGTACAAAACCAGGGAAATCAAAGGCACGCTCTATGCCCTCGTCCTTGGCAACCTGGCGAATGTTGTTCCCATAATCGAAGGCGATAGCACCCATCTCCTTCATATCCAGGATGCTTTGAACATGAATCGCCATCGACTGCTTCGCTTTAGCTACAAGGTTAGTCGCATCTCTTTGCCGGAGTTCTGCTCCTTCGGAGAGAGTCATCCCCACAGGAAGATAGCCATTAAGGGGATCGTGGGCAGAGGTTTGGTCGGTAACGATATCAGGGATGAAGCCCTGGGCTACCATTTGGGGGAGGATCTCCGCCGCATTGCCGAGGAGACCGATGGAGAGTGCTTTCCCAGCTTGTTTTGCTTCTTCAGCAAGGGTGATCGCTTCTTCGAGGCTCTCCACCATCTGATCGAGGTAACGGGTATCGAGACGACGCTGGATACGCACCCGATCCACTTCGATCGCGATAACGACACCGCCATTTAAGGTAACCGCGAGGGGTTGTGCACCACCCATTCCACCAAGCCCTGCGGTAACCGTAAGGGTGCCTTTTAAGGTGCCTCCAAAGTGTTGGCGGGCGCATTCAGCGAAGGTTTCATAGGTGCCCTGCACGATCCCCTGGCTACCAATGTAGATCCAGCTTCCAGCAGTCATTTGGCCATACATCATAAGGCCTTTTTGATCTAACTCATGGAAGTGATCCCAGTTCGCCCAGGCAGGGACGAGGTTGGAGTTTGCGATTAGGACCCGGGGGGCATCACTATGGGTTTTAAAAACAGCCACCGGTTTACCGGATTGAACGAGCATGGTCTCATCTTCTTCGAGGTTGATCAGGGTGTTGACGATGGCATCGAAGGATTCCCAATTGCGAGCTGCTTTTCCGATACCGCCATATACGACAAGGTCTTCTGGCCGTTCTGCTACCTCAGGATCTAGGTTGTTCATCAGCATCCGCAGGGCGGCTTCTTGTACCCAGCCCTTTGCCTGTAGCTCAGTACCACGCTTCGCGCGTATGACGCGCTTGGTTGCCTGTTTCTCCGTCACACTCTTCATCCTCCTCGAAAATAAGTTCTCCCTTTGAGTATAGGAAGGAAACATCATCCACCATAGAAGATTTTTAGCAGGGATTTGCACTCATTTTGGCGATGAACGAGAAACAAGGACAAATTCTTATACAGAAAGTGTCCTTGTTTTATCTTTCTTCCCTCTCTTTTGATCACGGTAGGCGCGAGGGGATGTGGTAGTCCGTTGTTTAAACAAACGGCTAAAGTAATTCGCGTTACAAAATCCCGTTTGGGTAGCTACTTCTGTGATCGGTAGGTTTGTATCCTCTAAAAGTCGCCGAGCTTGCTTGAGTCGGATTTCCGCCAGCAATTCGCGAAAAGGCTTCCCGTGGGTACGAGATAATAGGTGACTAAGGTAAGAGGCATTCCGGTGGACATGCTGGGCAATTGTCTCCAGATTTAACCTAGGGTCTGCGTAATGATCATGGATAAATTGAAGGGCCTGTCTTGCTGGGTCTGTGGCTATGTGTTTCTCCTCTGCTACAGATTCAAAGAGGGCCTCAATGAAGAGGAGTAGATCCTGTACAATTCGATATAGCACAGGCCCATGCAAAATTGAGTCAAAAATCCGATGATAGCGCTCTTCCAATACAGGCTGTTTATCCAACTCCCTTCCTTGCATATAACGCCGAATTTGGGCAAGGAGACTGGTGAGACGAGTACGAAGAAGACTTGGATCAGGGAAGGGTGGATCAATGCGTAGAAATTCCTGATGCATCCAATCCCCAAGGGCCTCACGGTCGCCGCGCTCTAACATATGAATCCACTCCTGTTGCTCCTCCGGAGTGAGAAAGGGATCGAGGGGTTGCCAGCGAACGGGGGCTGTGAGGGGAATGACTTGTCGGGTACCTCGATAAAATCGCCACTGGAGAGCTTTTCGAGCGGTTAGATACTGCTGACGAAGAGAGAGGGAAGGGTCGGGGAAATGAATCACGACGGTAAGGCCATCCCCTGTATGTTCACTCCAGGTGTCTAAAAGACGATATCCTTGCTGGCGTAAAAGAGACTCTGTGGTATCGGGCCGATTGGGAAAAAGACAAGCCACGGCATCATCCAAGGGGAGAATTTGTGGTGGCTGATGAAAAGGATGTTGCTCTAAATAAGAGATCAGTGTGGGTAGCCGTTCAATTTTCTCAGGTTGAATGAGAAACAGGAGATGTTCTCCTCCGCGAGTTTCAGTATCTAAATCTAAAAAAAGAGATGGATAGCTTGTAGTAGCCGATATGAGTGACAAGGGATCACCTGTAGAGTTTAACGTCAGTTCACGACAGAGCCGACCTAGCACCCGTGGGATTCGAGTAGGATCAAGGGGCTTTGTCCATAAATCGGTAGCTCCTAAACTGATCGCTTGTTCCGCTCGTTCGAAGGTAGCTTCAGCTGTGATAGCAATCACGGCTTTAGAAAAGCGCTTGATCGCCTGTTTTACCTCCTCCCAGTGCTCTGGGGGGATACCATCTAACTCTAGGCAAACAATATCCGGGGTTTGTTGTTCCAATGTAAGTAGCAACTGCGGAGGATTTTCCGCAAGTAATATCTTCTCAAAGGGAAGGGGATGGGATCGGGCAAGCCACTCAAGACCAGTACGCTCTTTATTGTCCCTGTCGGCGATTAGAAGTTTGGTCATGGAGAATGTTCTCCTTTTATGAAAGTTTATTAGATAAGAAATTCGACATCACTGGGTTTGATCTCCTGTGGAAGGTTTAGGAGATAGTAGAGTGCAAAGATGAAGGCGAATACTATTGGCAAATCGTCCATTTTATACCGTAGAATAGTAAGATAGGTTCTATATCCATAGTCATCATCATATAATTATTGTAATATATAAAATATGATTGATAGGAGGTGTGCTCCGTGAATGATCACGTGTTCGGAGTTGCTTTAGTACCTCTGATTATGGGTATGGTAGAGCTGGCTAAAATGTGGGGCCTGCCAGTTAAATGGTCAGCGTTATTATCCGTTGGGATAGGATTAGTAGCGGGTGTATTCATTGTATCTCCTGAAGAGTGGGTACAAGGAGTCGTGGTCGGATTAGCGATGGGGCTATCCGCGACAGGGCTGTACAGTGGTACCAAAAATATTCATCAAGATATTTCGAACCGACGCCAGAAAAAGAAAGCAAAATCGACTAAACATAAAATCAATGGTTAAATGCAGGAAAATTAAAACAACAACTCCTTAACTTAGGAGTTGTTGTTTAGTATGGTTAGGAGTTAATTGTTTGCTGTTTTTGTGGAGGAAGAGTGAACTAATATTTCTCTCATTATTCATTTTTGGTGGCGGCTTGGTTAATCGTACGAGATTCCTCTGTTGCTTTCCTACTCATAATATTCCATATCACTAAAGTCACAAATAATAGGCCAGCCAGTGCATAGAGGATTGTCTCCAAATTCACAGCTTCGATCAGAATACCGATTAACGCTAGAGAGGCTGGCAAACCCGCCTGCTCAATTACACCAAAGCTTCCAAACACGCGACCTCGATACTCATCATCTACCTCTGTTTGTACATAGGTCATGTTGCTAATCCCTACAAGAGAGGAACCAACACCAAAGCAGATGGCACTTATGTATACAATGATAATAGTAGAGGAGATCGCTGTTCCATAGATAGCCAATCCCATGATAAAGAGACCAAAGGTTGTATACCGTGTTGGATTTAGACTTTTTCCGTATTTCGACACATAGGTGCTGATCAGTAGAGAACCTACAGTAATTAAGGCGAAAAAGATCCCGAACTCCTTTGAGCCAGCCTCAAGTTGCTTCATCTTTAAAGGCATTAAGGCTTCTAGAGGAGTGTAAGCTATCTTTGTCAATCCGAAGATAATGGGGACCATGAGGAGCATCTTTGATGAGAGTAAGTAGGTAAACCCTTGTCGAATATCGATCCAGATTCCAGTGTTATTCTTCGTTTTTTGCTCACGTATTGGGAAGTGGATCATCCCGAGGAAGATCGACATGATAAAAAAAGATAGACTGTTGATGAAGATAGCTGTTAACGTCCCTAGCCACGCCACGAAAATGCCACCCACAGCAAAGCCAAAAAGGATAGCAATTTCGGCATTCATATTATTGAGAGCATTAGCCCTACCCACCTCTGTTTTGGGAACGAGACGAGGGAGGAGGGAGCCAAATGCAGGAGCGTAGATGACTCCAACGACTCCTAAAGAAAACGACACACCATAGATGACCGTTATCGAGAGATGATCATACCAACCTAAGAGGCAGATCACTAGCATTCCTACCCCGCGAAGAATATCACCAACTACAAGGTATTTTTTCATATCCAACCGGTCTACCAATGCACCAGCTAATGGGCTAAAAAGATAAGGAATAGCCGCTACCGCCAATGTTATCGCTGTATATTTGGCATTCCCAGTAAGGTCTAATACTAAATAAGTTAAAGCGACGATATACAGTGCCGTTCCTACACGAGATTGAGCACTTCCTAACCATAATAAAGTAAAGTTTCGATTCCAGAGGGTTTTAGTATTTGATTTCAATGATAATAAATTCTCCTCATATGATAGATTAGTTTATTTTTAGTATATTTAAATTTCATTGTAACATAGGAAAAAACGAAGAGGGAGAGTTATCGATCTTTGGCAAGGAATAAGAAAAGGTGACCATTGCCCTAATGGTCACCTGAAAAAGGGTTTGATCAGTGATGTGGATGTGCCTTTTGACTTCGTTCATGCTCCATCATATCGATAATAAATTCTTTTAAATCCACCATGCGCAAGCGCTTTGGCGATATCTCTGTACCCGTAACGATAAGAGGAAAGTGGGAATCGATATGGTGAAGGGAGCCATGGGCGCCGCCTCCCTTGTGATGAGGAGAGTGTTCTCCGGATAGTTCGTATCCGGTCTTGGCTTCGACAATCATAAAACGAGCGGGATGGGAGTGAAGGGAAGCCTGAAGGCGAGCGAGTGCGTCAGGGTAAGCGCCAAATTGAAGTGTTTTTGCCTCTGTGTCCGCGGTGATGTCTAGCGCTGCAAAATCTCCTTTAAACTCCCACTTCTGATCGTAGGAATCCGTCCACTCTTTGGCCGGTCGGAACCAGCATTCGGTTTTTCGGCCTGTATGAAGCACATGGATCCAATCATCCTCCTGTAGCCAGGTTATAAGGTCAATGCGCGTATCCTGACGAAGTAGATTGGCGATCTCCTCCATATGGATATCCTCTTGAAGGACGTAAACAAAGGCAGAGCGTTCATTTACGCAGAGCACGATTTCTGTATCAGGGGTGGCTGTGCTTCCTGGAGAAAGCATTTGGTAATTGACGAGAAGTTGGTCTAACGGGATGATTGGATTATTCTCAGCCGGGTGAATTCCAGTATGACCACTATCTCCACAAATGACCCAAACTGCGTTTGTTATTGCATTTTTCCATGAACCAAAGGCATCCATCATCTCGCCTAATTCCTTATCGAACTGTTCGAGTCCTTTCATATCGGAAGGCCCTTTTTTATGTAAGGAACTGTCGATATCCGATAGATAGGCCAGGGTTAAATGGGGGAGTCGATTGTTTTGGATCAGCCAACGTATGACAGCTACTGGATAAGCATCACTGAAGCCAAAGTCGTCGGTAATCCCCTCGGGCAGCTCCACTTTATCCTGGAGAGGGTTAGAGAACGTACCAAAGGTGAAGAAATCAGGTCCCTTAACGTTAAGGCGTTCAGGTAGTGAGGTGGGACCGGATAGTAAAGGAGGAAAGGTTAGGGTATGTGAAAAGGGGCCACGGTAGATCATGGCATTGACGGCACCTGCTTCAAAACCCCGTTGATGGATAGTATCAAATAAGGTTTCTAGATGAGGATTGAGATGATCCTTGTTCAGGTGGATGACAGCATCCTCTAACGCTTGATTGGGGCCATTGCGCACAGCTTCCTCGAAGGCGGTACCATAATTAACAATTCTTTTTTCTCTGGAATCATACCAAATCAACCCTGGGACATGGTGTTGATCCGGGTAAGTACCTGTGATCAGCGTGCTGTCAATCGTGACCGACATGGTAGGATAGGAGCTAACCAGTTCACGATGAAACTGACCATGCTGGATAAGAAAAGATAGCGCAGGTAGGGTTTTACTATCGATTCCTTTATTGATGGAGTGGGTCATGATGGAATCCGTCATCAGCCAGATGATCGGTTTTTGCCCCTTTAGTGGTTGAATGCGATTAAGATCCGTTTCATGCTGACGCGGTTTTATCCGATAAATGACCCATAGGATTACAAGGATCAAGAGGATCAGCCATAGCCATTTCATAAATGGGTTCCACCTTTAAAATAAGTTCATATACTTAAATGGTGGCTTTTTTCAAAGTGATTTATACAAAGAAAACCACATAAAATGAATGGTTATTCATTCACTTTATGCTATACTGAAAATAAATGAGGAGGGAAGGCTCTTGAAACATCAATTTGAAGTGATTGCTCGTTCTACGGATGTGGATATGATTGGACATGTAAACCATGCGAAATACCTAGAATATCTAGAGTGGGCACGGTTTGATTGGATGAAGGAACTCGGTTTTACTATGGAAGAGATGAAACGCCGTCAACTTATGCCTGTCGTCGTCCATGTCAGCATTCACTATCGTAAGGAATTGTTGATCGATGAGAAAATACGAATATTCTCAGAGCCGACACGGCTGGGTGGAAAAAGCGCAGTACTCACACAACGGATGTATGATCGTGCAGGAAACCTTGCCTGTGAAGCGGAAATTACTTATGTATTTATTGATGCAATCAAACGTAAATCAGCACCAATTCCCGAAGAGTTTAGTGCCATGTTTGAGGCTTTAGAAAGCAAAAAACAAAAAGTATGAAAAATTACTTAAAATTTTCACTTTATCTTTTTAAGCGAATGCCTACTCAGATCTTATATTTACTTCTATAACTTAGCTTGATGCAACAGACTATAAGTCTCCTTCTTCTATCTGTTATGATAATAATCAAGGAGGTATGGTTATGGGGCGTAGATACATTCTTCCAGGTGGGTCTGGCTTTTTAGGGGCAAGCTTAGCAAGGGACTTGGTTTCTCGAGGCCATGAAGTTACTGTTTTGACCCGGGGTGCCAACCGTTTTGAAGACGGGATCTCCTATGTCTACTGGGATGGGAAGACGTTGGGAGATTGGAAGGAAGAAATAAATGGTGCCGATGGAGTAATCAATTTCACTGGGAGAAGTGTGAACTGTCTTTATACTAAAAAGAATCGCAAAGAGATCCTCTCCTCCCGCATTGATTCCGTGCGGGTTCTTCATCAGGTGATACGGGAGTGTAATGAGCCACCAGAAGTTTTTGTGCAAACGGGTTCTCTGGCGATCTTTGGTGATACCCGTGAGGTATGCGACGAGGATGCCCCCCACGGAGATAACTTTTCTGTAGAAGTTTGTCAGCGATGGGAGGAAGCTTTTTTTACCGAAAACCTATCTGAGACGCGTCAGAGCCTTTTGCGGATCGGATTTGTGCTCGGAAGGGACGGTGGAGCTCTTGAACCCTTACAAAAATTAGCGAAATACGGATTAGGAGGGACGATTGGTTCTGGAAAGCAGTATATTAGCTGGCTTCATATCGATGATCTTAATGCGATGTTCCGTGAAGTGCTTACCAATGAAAAAGAGGGTATCTATAACGCTACTGGTCCTAATCCTGTAACGAATCATACATTTATGAAGACTCTACGAACTGCGATAGGTAAAGGGTGGTCACCACCCGCACCGGCTCCATTTGTGCGATTGGGTGCTGTTTTAATTATGCGAGCAGATCCAAGCTTGGCCCTCACAGGACGCAATTGTATCCCTCGTCGCTTTTTAGATGAAGGGTTTCACTTTAAACATACGGATTTGGTGGAGACATTACGGGAGTTAACTTAGGGTCACCAGACCGTTGCGGAAAATTATTCACGAAGACAATGGAGCTGTGAAAAGTGGAAAAGAGTTCAACTAAACCCATTGTCTAACACAGTGGGTTTTTACAGATGTTTGCCGACTGAAAGCCCACGGTTTCAATCGTGGGATGATAGGCGGCGTTGCTCGGTATCCCCTTATGGGGATGCTTAGAGCATCAATTTTTTGCCTTTATTTTTTTGTTTGAATGTAGCTGTGCGATTGATGCCTGATATAATTTAACTATGGAACAAGAAACTGATTCTCCATCCGATATGATGGCAAGAGTGAAAGGAGTGACTTCAAGACAATTAAGACAAGAATTTAACCATTTGGTGCATCTGCAAAGCCTTTGGACACGTTCTTTCTTTGTTAGCACAGCAGGAACTGTATCGAGTGATACGATTAACCGTTATGTCGAAGCCCAGAAAACAAGGGGGTGAACATATGCCTACGATCACACTGCGTTTAGAACTGCATAAACCCACTCAACCGAAACAGCAGATGTATCAACGAATGACAGAGATGAACACGGCGTTTGCTAACTGGCTTCTTTTGCACCCAGAGGTCAATAAGGCATCCAGCACGATCTTTAAGGAATTTTCAGATCAATCATTTCCATCGGCTGTTGTCAATCAAACCATTCGTGAAGTAAAGTCTCAAAAGAAGAATCAACATGCGAAAGCTTTTCGCAAAAGATGGTGTTGCTTCAACAATCAAAACTTGAAAGTAGAAAAGAAGGAACTCTATACCGTCTCTTTTCCCACGCTTGAAAAACGTATCGGCGTTCCAGTGGTAACAAAACCGTTCCAAGTCGCGTGGCTCAACAAGATCATCGATGGAACCGTAAAACAAGGAGCAGGAAAACTATATAAAAAGAAAAAGAAATGGTATCTTGCGATCCCCATCACGTGGCATGTGGAATC